>NZ_JBBOTZ010000002.1:0-1438088 GCF_038005785.1 Niallia sp. FSL R7-0271
GCCTCCTAAAGCGAGTAACCATAATACAAACTTGTTATGGACATCCCATCGTTTAAATCTACTTAACACTAGATATAGGAATGAAATTCCTAATAAGAAAAAGCCAATCATAACCATCAAATCAAACAAATAGTGAATGATTAATGGTGGTCGCTCACCTTCTGGGGTTTCCTCAAGTCCTAGTACCTCACTCGTAAAATCACCATGAGCTAAAAAGCTTAGAAAACCTGGGACTCGAATAGCTCCAACGACTTCATTGTCTTCATTTAACCATCCAAACAGAACTAGATCGGCATTTCCCTCTGTTTCAAAGTGCCACTCTGCAGCTGCTAATTTTTCTGACTGGTGCTTAGCTAGATACTTTGCTGATAAATCTCCACCTATTGCAGTTAGCATAGAGAACACAAACATAGAAATAACAGTCATTTTTAATGCTTTCTTATGATATTCTGCAGCACCTTTCTTTTTTAATAGTGCAAACGCAGCAATGGTAGCTAAAATTGCAGCAACTGTTAAATATGAACCTCCTAAGACGTGAAAAACTCTTGTTGGAGTTGACGGGTTTAACATTGCTTGCAATGGATTTACAGCAGTAAACTCACCATTCACCATTGTAAATCCGTCTGGTGAATTCATAAATGAATTCACTGTACTAATGAATACTGCGGACATACCTGCACCGATGATGACAGGTAAAGATAATAACCAGTGTGTATATTTCCCTTTAAATCGGTCCCAAGTATATAAATAAATCCCCAGGAAAATTGCTTCAAAGAAAAATGCAAAGACTTCCATAAACAGCGGCAATGCAATTACATTACCTGCAAGCTCCATAAAGTTAGGCCATACTAACGATAGCTGTAAGGCTATAGCCGTCCCTGTAACCACACCTATAGCTACAGATATTACAAAACCACGGGACCAGCGTTTAGCTAATAATTCATAATGTTTGTCTTTCTTTTTAATTCCAATAAATTCAGCTAAAGAAATAAATAATGGTACTCCTACACCTAATGTAGCAAAAACAATATGAAAAATTAGAGTCATAGCAGTAATTAATCTGCTTACCGTAACTGTATCAAACTCCATTTTCACCCTCCTCAAAATGTAATTTTATGTGAAATAATGAACAAGTTATTGCATACTTTGTTACTCTTTGCACAATAAAATGTATCATTCCTTCATTTTCATTTAAAAAACCACATATCCACCTTTTTAATTCATCGTAGTATATGTATTTCTTTTTCTATTTCCACTATATTTATAATGTTAACATGGATTTCTATAAAAATTTATGTCCATTTTTCGAAGGATTTTTTTCCCAAATGACAATATTTAAATAACATATTATTTCGAATTATTAATTTAAAGTTCTGAGAGAGAATAATGTTGATTTTCCTTTTTTAACTATCGGGTTAGTTAGTGGAAGAAGGGTTAATTAATTTCTATAATGAATTAGAGATAAAAAAGCAAGAAAATAATAATGTAATTAATAGAGGATTATGTTAATAGAAAGGTGCTAGGAGAATGAAAAAATCAATACAAAGTAGATTCATTGGAGTGTTTACATATAATGACGATTTAAAAGTATATGAGGCAAACGAAGGGAAAATACATTGGAAATTAGATATAAGAAATGAATTAGTTGATGTAGATGAGATGTTGAAAAAAGCAGAAAAACTTTTTTCATGTATAGAAGAATTTGATAAAAATGCAAAAGTATCCATAGCAGAGAAATTGATTGATTATAAAAATGATTTTTGGCCCGAGTATGATGAGGATGATGAAAATTTAAATTGGGATGCTGTAGATGCAGGGGAATATGATATAACAAAAGAAAATTTTCAGGAAGCAATTACCCTTTATGACATCGAAATTAGAGCAAATGAAATTTACTGTGAATATGATGATGGAGATTTATTTGTTGGGCATAGAATACATGCTTACTTTGATAATAATTATGTGTTATTAAGGGCTGATGTATAGAAATAATTTGATTTTTAAATTTTTTTGTGACAAACACTAAATTCTTGGTCTTTTCTATTAAAATAAACATCAAAAATGACCTTTATCAGAGCCAATTTAATAGATTTTACCAATAATCCTTTTAAACAAACAAAAAGCATGAGAACAAGTCTCATGCTTCCTTAATGTTATAGCTCTTCCCCATTTGTTGCAATTACATTTTTGTACCAGTCAAATGATTTTTTCTTGCTGCGTTCTAATGTTCCGCTGCCGTCGTCATGCTTGTCAACGTAAATAAAACCGTAGCGTTTAGACATTTCGCCTGTTGATGCACTTACTAGGTCGATACAGCCCCATGGTGTATAACCCATTAGCTCTACTCCATCTTGAACTGCCTCTCCCATTGCTTTTATATGTTCACGCAAGTAATCAATGCGGTAATCATCGTTAATCGTTCCGTCTGCTTCTACTTTATCATAAGCACCTAAACCATTTTCGACAACGAATAGAGGTTTTTCATAACGATCATATAGTTGGTTTAGAGAAATTCTTAATCCAGTTGGATCAATTTCCCAGCCCCAATCACTTGCTTTCAAGAAGGAATTTTTTATTCCGCCTAGGATGTTACCTTGGCCCACTTCTTCTGGTTTCTTGCCTTTCTTTTCTGTACGAGACATATAGTAGCTGAGTGCAACATAGTCAACTGTATGCTCCTTAATTAGCTCTAAGTCGCCTTCTTTAATATCTAGTTCAATTCCATGTTCTTTAAAATAGCGCTTAATGAATGCTGGATAATGACCACGCACTTGCACATCTCCACAGAAGTAGTTGAAGATTTGTTCTTCTTGCAATGCGAATAGAACGTTCTCTGGGTTTGAATCTACAGAGTAAGTTGGCAGGTAAACAAGCATGCAGCCAATTTGTGCACCTGGAATGATTTCATGACAAAGCTGAACCGCTCTTGCACTTGCTACAAATTGATGGTGATATGCTTGGAATGTTGGCTGGTAGCGGTCTTCTTCACTTTGAATCGCAAATCCTAAACCAAGGATTGGCATATGTAGACTGCTGTTAATTTCATTGAATGTCATCCAGTATTTTACTTTATCTTTGTAACGGTTGAATAGTACTGTTACATATCTCTCAAAGAATGTTACTAACTCACGGCTTCTCCAACCACCGTATTCTTTTACTAGATGAATTGGCAATTCATAGTGAGAAATTGTCACAACTGGCTCAATATTGTATTTTAATAGCTCATCAAACACTCGATCATAGAATGCTAAGCCTTCTTCGTTTGGCGTAAGTTCATTGCCATTAGGAAAGATTCTGGACCAAGCGATGGACATACGGAAAGTTTTGAATCCCATTTCAGCGAAAAGGGCAATATCCTCTTTGTAACGGTGGTAAAAGTCAATTGCTTCATGGTTTGGGTACGTATATTTCTCTGTGTCTAGTTCAAAATCAAAGCCTGGATCTGAAAGCACTTTTAATCGAACTTTCCCGCCTGGAAGCACGTCTGGTGTGTTTAAGCCTTTTCCACCTTCATTTGAGGCACCTTCTAATTGGTTTGCTGCAGTTGCTCCTCCCCAAAGAAATCCTTCTGGGAACTTAAATGTTGATGTCATGTTTGTTTCCTCCTTTATATGAAGGAGAGAATAGTGTATCACTCTCTCCTTATTCACATTGCTTTAAACGATAACCGTTAATAGTTTTTCGGATTGGACAATATTTTCTTCACTTGTTCCAACGACTTCTACATACTCACTTGTATTAGTAACAATCACTGGCGTTGTTACTGGATAACCAGCTTCTTTAATTTTCTCAATATCAAACTCTACTAACAGATCGCCTTGCTTTACTACATCATCTTGCTTAACATGCGGTGTATAGTATTGACCATTCAATTGAACAGTATTGATGCCTATATGAATTAATATTTCTGCTCCATCTGTTGAAGTAATACCTATCGCATGACCTGTCGGGAAAACGGTCGTAATCGTTCCATTTACTGGTGAAATAGCTTTTCCAACTGTTGGCTCAATCGCTATTCCTTTCCCCATTGCTTCTGAAGCAAATACAACATCGTCTACTTCTGATAATGGCAGTACCGTTCCTGTTAATGGGCTAGAAATTACTTCTTGTTTTATAAGCGGTTGTGCTTTTTCTTCTACTTTTTCTGCTTCTTTTTCAACTGGTTCATTCGATGCTTCTTCGTTCTTCTTTTTATCTTCAAAACCAAGCACTAGTACTAATACTAAAGCAATTACAAATGCAATGATCATTGGAATAATAAATGACACAATTGGTGTGTAAGCTGGAATTGTTAAGAAAGCTGGAAACGCAAAGGACATAGCTTTATTACCAAGAGCGCCACTTATTCCTCCTCCGATTGCACCAGCAATGGCAACGAAAGGAATTGTTCGTTTATTACGCAGCAGCAGTCCATAGATAATTGGCTCTGTTACACCTGCTAATGCTGCTGGTAAAAAAGTAGAACCAGCAACAGTTTTTACCTTCTTGTCTTTTGACTTTAAGAATATCCCCACTGCTAATCCCATTTGGGCAAACACAGCGGCGGAAAGCATAGCCATTAATGGATCATATCCTTCTGCTAAATTCTGCAGGATAAGCGGCACAAGGCCCCAGTGTAGTCCAAGTATTGTTAAGAAAGTCCAGCCTGCACCCATAACGGCACCTGCTAACCAACCACTCTTCGAACTTAAGAAGCTGATACCATCACCAATCCAGTTTCCTACATACACCCCAAATGGACCGAATGCCAGCACAGTTAATGGCACAATAATCATTAATGAAAGCATCGGCACCAAGAATAGCTGCAAGTCTTTATGAATAATTTTCTTTAAGAATTTATCTAGTAGTGCATAAATACAAATAGCAATAAACACAGGGAATACAGTAGACGAATAATCCATTAGTACAACTGGAATTCCAAGGAAACTAGAAACATTACTTGTCTCTGTCATTAACCCCGTAAAGTTAGGCTCAAGTAATGCAGCCCCAATTGTTCCACCAACATAAGGATTTGCGCCAAGCTTAGTAGAAATTGTAATCCCTAAAAGAATCGGAAGGAAATAGAATACTGCATTTCCAGCCGCAGACAGAATAAAGTATGTCCCGCTTGTCTCTGATAATAACCCAGTCATTGTTAAGACTGTTAAGATTGCTTTTAACATACCTGCACCGGCAAGCGCTCCGATTAATGGAGAGAAACTTCGTGATATTACTTCAAAAATTTGCGCCCCAATGCCTTGTTTCGGTGCATTTTCAGATGTTTGCTCCGAACTGCCAATATTAGCGATCTTGTTTATTTCTTTATATACTTCCGGAACATGACTTCCAACAACCACTTGAAACTGTCCGCCACTTTCTACAACACTAAGCACCCCGTCTAAGTTTTGCAGTGCTTCTTTATTCGCCTTGCTGCTATCGTTTAATTTAAAACGTAAGCGTGTTGCACAGTGAACAAGGCTTGAGATATTTTCTTCTTTTCCGACTAAATCAACTATGTCGTTAGCAAGTTTATTGTAGCTCATTTTCTTTTCTCCTTTTTATTTAATACACTTATATTCATTTCCCTGTTGACGTGAAATTTTCCAACAAAAAAAACCTAAATCAAAACATCTCTGTTTGATTTAGGTTTTGCCCGCAAGGTTACAACCCTATTTGTCATTATTGCTTTTGACAACTCGTTCTATATGGATCGTTAAATAGATCATTTCTTCATCTGTTAACACATAAGTATACATGCTTTCGATAAATTTCTTTATTTTCAGCGCACATTTATGTGCTTCCGGGTATTTCATCTGAATTACTTGATATAAATCATCATCTGTAGAGCTGTTATAGTGATTTCCTTTCACTAAACGCTGCGCAAAAAACTTGAGATGGGTAATAAATCGATAGAAATGCAGGGAATTCTCATTGAAATCAATTTTAAAGTGATACCTGACAAGTGTTAAAATTTCCTGCATAATCTTTGTCATATCATGAACAACTGGCATCTCTTCATTCAATTCAGCGTTGATGAAGTGAAGTGCCAAGAAGCCTGCTTCATCTTCTGGCAATATTACACCAAATTGATCACAAATCATATTCAATGCTTCTAATCCTACCTCATACTCATCTCTATACAGCTGTCTGATTTCCCATAGTAATCCGTTTTTTATAGGAAGGTGGTTCTTAAATCGATCCACTGCATAATAAATATGGTCCGTTAAATGAATATAAATGCTTTCGTTTAATTTCTTACCCAGCTTCATCTTCGCATATGCAATAATCTTCTCCGATAATTGCATATATTCAATCGGCATATCAGCAATCAAGGTTTTGAATTTCGTCATTATATCTTCGTTTTCTAAAGTGAAAATCTTATCGATTTGTTCTTCATCTATAAGATCACCAGCCCGCTTTTGAAAAGCTATTCCACGACCAATGATGATAATTTCTTGATTATCTTTTACAGAGATAACTGCATTATTGTTTAATATTTTCTCGATGTTCACTTTATTACCCTCCGATATATAGAGAAAAAGGCAAAACCCACCCTTTAAAAATAAGGTAATCGGTTTTGCCTGATTTAACAGTTACAATCCGTTCTGTATACGCTTCCTACATCTTATCAAATAATAATAAAAATAGCAAGTTAATTTTTATCAAGGGTACTTTAGCTCATTATTTTCCATATTAAAGAATGACTTTCCTAGCCTGTAAGAAGGCTTGGTTATTCTGAATCGTAACGTCTACATCGTAGTAACCACTTTCAAAAGAAGAGCATTTATAATCACCTGAACATCCTGTTACAAAGAATGGAGTATTAGGAAAATTGGAATGGATATTGGTTAGCTTGGAATAAAAAACATGGGCGTGATGTGTAAAGATCCCGAGGATTCTATTTCTAACATTGGCAGGAATGGCATTAAAAAAACGGTCCGTTTCTTGTCGGCTCACCACATGATCTGAGCTGACAGTATTATAAATTCCTGGTACATAAAGCGGCCAATGAGTATCGATAATATAGTAATGATTGTTATCCAGATTATTTAGGAGGTCAATGCTGTCTTGGCTGAATGTTCCCGTACCATTATCGAGCCAAACATGCTGCACTAACCCTTGAGTCCTTGGAATACTCACTCTGCCTGTTAACGGGTTAAAATATTGCAGAAATAAACTTCTGCTGTCATTCCTGCTAGTATCTTCCCAGTTTCCTATCGACGTTCGGTAATATATATTTTTAGGTCCCAGATTATGGTCAACAATATTTTTAAACTGCTGATAATAACTTCGCGCTTCTGCTGTTGTAAAAGCTCCTAAAGCATGGGCGTTGTCTCCACCAAAAATGACATATCTTTTGTTCCCAGTGCTTAAAACGCGGGGGAGGAAGTTATTAAAAATACTTTGGCTATTTAAATAGCCTACATGACTATCGCCAATAACTGCTATGTTGACATTATATCCGGATGAAGCCTGTAAATTAGACTGTGTTAATATACTAGGGTTAGAGGCAGAATTACCCCTTCTTTTCTTATTCATTTTCATCACACTCTTTTTCATTATCTTCCTATATGATATTCAGTAATTTATAGTGTGCTTGTACACTTTTAAATACCTTCCCACAGCAAAATATATTCTGTGTGATATAAAGAAATATTTTTCAATATAGTTGATAATTTTGAAAGATTACTAATACTTTCATCCTTTGTAAAAGTGTTATCGAAATGAGGGAGTGTATATTCGTCTAAATTACGAGCCATAGCTATTAACTGATTCATTATGTCTGCTAATGTTTTAAAAGAAGAAGCAGTTATTATACAGATTCCTGCTAAAGCAATTCCTTTTTCTGTTGCTATCTTATTATGGAAATTATTTTAAAAATTTAAGTCATTTACAGCTAATTGCTCGAATTCTTTACTATCCGGATAAAATACTGGGATAGTACTGATTAGTTCCGTTTGACGAGGATGAGCCTCTCCTACATAACACAAAAAATCATCGTGAATATAAATAATGTCTATTATTTTATTTTTTGGTGTATGTAAAACTTTGATTTCATGAAAGTAAGTCATAAGCGAAAGCTCCGGACTTATTTAATCTTAACAGCATAACAAGGATGAACTACTTTAATGCTAGTCTATAAATCCTTTGCAAAGCTTTCCATGATTATGCCACTAATAACACTTGTAATAAAGTTCTAGGAACAATTCTCCCATTCAAAAAAGCACGGGTTTCCCCGTGCTTAAAAGTGTATTAAGTTTAAAGTACTCCTGCAGCGGAAATCAATATCCCAGGCTACACTCTCACATGAACGGGTGTAGTCCCATTTTCCACACCTAACTGATTCAGCCATCTGCGATAAGCTATCGTTAGGGCATCTGATTTAAGATGCAGTTCTGCTTGTAAATCCAACGGAAGCAGTTCTGGCTTTTGGCTTTGTACAATATCTAAATCTTGATAAAAGATAGTGTCTTGGAACTCAACAAATGGTTCGTCAGGCATATCTAAATCATAGTTTCTTGTTAACAGCATATATGCTTGTGATTGTTCATTATCTACTTGATTAACAATCAGTAAAATAGTTAATGCATCGTCTGAGCCTTCTGATGTCTTCGTAAAACGAGCTGTTGTTGGATTTAAGATTTCGTATACATAATCTGCATAGCCACCCTTTGAACGTCCGTCAGGATTTGGCTGATAAACAGGAATTTTACTTGTAATATAGCGATTATCGATAAATTCTACTTTATAATCTACTACTTCCGCATGTTCCTCGTCTCCAAGTAAACCTTCATGTACGAACATAAGATGTGAAACATCAAGAAAGTTCTCAATAATTCTTGGTGCATTTGCTCCTACATCATAAGGACCACAGATGACAGTACGATGATTCTCCATGTTGAATTCTGGATAAGAAATAAGCGGAGCTGGATTGTCACCTAAATTAACCCAGATTAGACCAAGATATTCTTCACAATGATATACAGTTGCTTTTGCCTTCTTTGGAATAGCTCTTCCATTTGGAAGGGCTGGAATCTTTACACAGGCTCCAACACAATCATATTCCCACGCATGGTAAGCGCACACTAAATTTCCGTTTTTTACCTTTCCGAGCGAAAGGGCAGCGCCGCGGTGGATACATAAATCCTTAAAGGCATGAACTCCCTTTTCATTGCGGAAAATAGCGACTCTTTCTCCAAGTACAAATACTTGTTTTGGATCTTCTAATAATTCCTCTGCTTTACATACTGGATGCCATTCATTCCATAATCTATCTTGTTGCATTGTGTAAGACTCTCCTCTTTTTCTAGTTTACGTTCATGGAAACATCATTAACTTTTACTTTATCGTCTTTTTTCTGTGGAAGCACTAGGTTCAGAACTAATGCAGCAATCGCTCCGATAGCTGTTCCAGATGATACAAAATAAGTAACGATTTCTGGCAATCCAGCTAACACATCTGCAGGCATTAATACAGCGAATAATGCAAGCATAATCGGCACACCGATAACAAGCATATTTCTTTCTGTAAATGCTTCATCTTTAATAACTTTAAAACCATTCATCATGATAACAACACATAAAATCGCAAACACACCATTAATTACTACACTTGGGATACAGGCAATTAAGCTTGTAAGCTTTGGCATCATGCCAAGCAGCACTAAGATTACTCCACCAACAATAATTGGTTTACGGCTTTTCACCCCAGTTATCGCGATAATACCTGCATTAGAAGAATAACCTGTTACAGGTGTCCCCCCAAAGAAGGAACCAACGAAACAGCCTAACCCTTCCCCAAGAGCGCCGCCATTTAATCGCTTTTCATCTAGCTCTTCTCCAGTTACTTTACTGACAGTAAACCATGTTCCAGTAGTTTCAATAGTTACAATAAAGTAAACAACGACCATTACTAGAATGGCATGCAGATTAAACTCTGGCATACCGAAAGAAAATAGACCTGGCATTTGGAACCATGCTGCTTGCTTTAACGAATCAAAATGAACTAATCCAAAGAATGACGCAACAATAGAGCCAATAATAAGTGCTAAAACAACTGATACAATTTTAATATATCTCCATTTGGATTTAGCTTTTTCTCCGACATACATACAGAAGATAAGAACAGCCGCAGTAATGGTAGCTACTAGGATATTCTCTCCAAAGCTGCCTTCTGCTGTATAAATGGAGTTGATGGCACTCGGCATTAACGAAAGGCCAACAACCACTATAACCGTTCCTGCAACGATTGGCGGTATGATTTTTCTGACAACCTTGCTATAAACCTTGAGCGGATAACCTAATAAAGCAACAATTAATGCACCAGGAATTAAACTGCCAATCATGGCACCGATACCTGACGTTGTGCCAATCGCTGCTAATGCACTTAATGGGACAAAAGACGGCCCTTGCATAACTGGAAGCCTCATGGCAAATCCTGCTTGAATAATCGTGGCAATTCCGCATGCGATAAACGTCATTTGAATCAATAAGGCACTATCTGATACGGAAAAAGAAAGTAACCCGGCCAAAATAATTGGCGGAATAAATAAATCCATTGCTAATACTTGCTGTAAACCTAGAAAAATCGACTTGCCAACGGAAATTTTTTCTTTTTGTTCCGTGATAGTCTCCTTCATCTCTTTTTCCATTTCCCCATTCCCCCTATAGGTTATTAGACATTCATATAATCAAAAGTTTCTACCAGCAAAAAAGCTCGAAATACATACTTTTCCAGACAACAGAAAAGCATGTACTTCGAGCTTCATAGTTCAAAGTATCAAAAGAATAGACCTATATTCATAAGCCATTCTTTTAGCTTTTCATAGTCAGTTTATTTACGGTAAACAGGTAGAAACTTGTAGGCCATATCCCCACGATTATATGAAAAACACTATTTAATTTTGGTTTGTTATTACAATACCACGAAATTTATTAAGTTCAAGATATTTTTCAAAAATAATTTTTCTTGTTTCTTTAAATCTAGCAAAGCGATATGATTTTCTGTAGACTAGCTACTAATCATCCATTACAATGTTTATATTAACATAAAACACGAACAATAGGAAGGTGTTTATTATTAATTATACGTATATTTTTCACGGCACTGCATTCACTAGTTATTCTCCTAAAAAAGTAAATATCTTGAAAAACCATCTCTTCTTTGTAAATGCTGAAGGCTTAATCGAAAAGATTGTTAGCCCTGAAGAAGAGGATTATGCTTCCCTTTTAACTGCACACAAAGAAGATGCCAACTTTCGGCAATTAGATGAAGGCCAATATTTTTTACCTGGTTTTGTCGACTTACATGTTCACGCTCCGCAGTGGGCACAATCAGGGACTGCCCTTGATCTCCCGCTATATGATTGGCTGCATACGTATACTTTCCCCCTTGAAGCAAAATATGCAGATTTATCATTTGCTGAGACAGTATATGAAGATTTAGTTAGCACCTTACTCGCCAATGGAACTACAACTGTGCTTTATTTCGCGACAGTTCACAAAGAAGCAAGCTTATTATTAGCAGAGATTTGTGCAAAAAAAGGACAACGAGGCCTTGTAGGAAAAGTAGTGATGGATGATCCAGAACAAAATCCTCTCTATTACCGTGATGCTGATACAGAAACAGCTCTTAAAGATACAGAGGAGTTTATCCTTGCCGTACAGGAATTAGCCAAAGATGTGAAGCAAGGCGTCTACCCTGTTGTTACACCTCGCTTTATACCAAGCTGTTCAGACGAAGCGTTGAAAGGACTAGGTGATTTGGCTGCTAAATATGACACTCATATACAGTCCCATTGCAGTGAAAGTGATTGGGCACACCAATATGTAAAAGATAGATTGCAAAAAAATGACGCTTTTGCACTTAATGATTTTGGATTGCTAGGCGAAAAATCAGTTATGGCTCACTGCAATTTCCTTGATGACAACGATGCTGCATTGTTTGCAAGCACCGGCACTGCCATTAGTCATTGTCCATTATCGAACGCATATTTCGCCAACAGTGTCTTACCTTTAAAACGATTTCAAGCAATGGGAATTGATATTGGCCTTGGAACCGATATTTCAGCAGGCGCAACGCCAAGTATTTATGACAATGCAAAGCAAGCAGTCGTCTCGTCTCGCATGCTAGAAGATGGTGTCAGCACTGCACTTTCTGCAGAAGAGCGCGGTGTGCCAGATTCTCGCATTTCCATTCATGAAGCCTTTTATTTAGCTACGGCTGGCGGTGGTGAAAGCTTAAGTCTGCCTATTGGAAAAATAGCAGAAAACTATTCGTGGGACATTCAAATTATTGATACAAAAGCGCCCGCAGCTAAGCTTCCTATTTTTAATTCAGAGGAAGAATTAGATGATATTTTCCAAAAAATACTATACCTTGTTCGCCCAGAAAACATTAAAGAAGTGTGGGTCCAAGGAGAGAAGGTTCATTCACGTTAGTAATAGAATTAGCAAAACACGAACATTCATTATCACTTGCCTGTGTTATGGGATGAGACTTCACCCCGTAAAAATAAAAAAAGAAGACAACTCTTTAATAATAGAGAGTTTGTCTTCCGTTTGAAAGGACTCTTCATAGGGTCCTTTTAAGCTTATAATCTACTTCCATCAGCTAGATTTTTTTGCGAAATTTTCTGCATAAATCTTATTTAACGCCTGTTCTGCAAGATCTGCAAAGTAATAAGCCGCCGGCAATATCGCTTCTTCATTCAGTGTATATTTTGGATGATGGAGACCATATTCACCAGATACGCCGATATTAACAAAAGCACCACGAATTAATTGCTGGTAAAAGGAAAAATCCTCTCCTCCTGATGTTGGTTCAACTTCGACTACTTTATAGCCATTTGTTTTTGCAATATGGCTCGCAAAGTTGGTCCATTCTGGGTCATTATTAACAGATGGCGGGCCAGCATGCCAGATTAGTTCCCCTTTTGCGCCATATGTTTCTGTTATTCCTTTAATGACTCGCTCGATTTTTTTTCGTATCGTTTCGCGAATATCTTCCTTAAATGTCCTTACAGTGCCTTCTAAGTAAACTGTCTCAGGAATTACATTCCAAGTGTTGCCGCCGCGGATTTGTGTGACGCTGATAACGGCTGTTTCACTCGGCTTCGTTTCTCTGCTTATAACTGCTTGTAATCTTGAAATAATTTCAGCAGCAATTACGATAGGATCAATACCTTCATGTGGTCTTGCAGCATGACTGCCTTTTCCCTTTATGTTAATTTCGAACCGGTCAACTCCCGCTGTTAACACGCCTTCCTTTACACCAAGGACACCGACCTCACTAAGCGGGTCATTGTGTAGGCCAAATATTGCCTCCACTGCGTTCAAACCGCCTGAATTTATAATAGATTTGGCACCATGGCCAGTTTCTTCAGCCGGCTGGAAGATAATTCTGACTGTTCCCCGCAATCTGTCCTGCCTGTTTTTCAGCAAATAAGCGGCTCCAATTATAACAGCTGTATGGAAATCATGGCCGCATGCATGCATTACACCAGGAATAGTAGATTGGAATGAGCTGACAGCTTCCTCATTAATTGGCAAAGCATCAATATCAGCCCTGATAGCAACAACCGGCCCATCAGACTTTCCTTTAACTTCGCCAATGATACCTGTTTGCAATGGTACATCCAGCACGGAAATTCCTGCGTTTTCCAGCCATTTCTTTATCTTCTTGGAAGTTTCTATTTCTTGGTTAGAAAGTTCAGGTTCAGCATGAAGATTCCTGCGAACATCAATTAAATGACTTTCCAGTTCATTCTTATTATCGCTCACTATATTTAATCCCAATTTTCATCCTCCCTTTCCGATAAGCTGCTTTTAAGATTCCTCCAGAAATTGCTTAAGTGATTTAACTAACCCGCCGCTCCCAAATTTGACATACTTGCTGTCTGTTTGGAATTGCTCTTGTTCCCACAAATATTCTAAGTAAGCAATAACATGAATCCGTCTGCTGATGATATTATGAATTCCGTGTGAATAAAACCATTCATCAATTGTATGGTAAATCCCTTTATTTATTTTGTATTTTTCATTGCACCATTGAAAGAACCGAACTTCGGGAAAATGAAGATATTCACAATGAGCAAATGCTTCCCTTTTCTTGATTCGAAATACTTTTTTTGAGACGACAAGCCCATAATCCAGCAGCATGTGAATTCCTTCCTCCCCTGTAAGTTTATTTTTGATTAATTGGCTGTTTTTCGTATTGGCTATGCTTGTATGATAAACCTAAATTCTCGCGGAGCGTTGTACCAGTATACTCCTTATTGTAATAGCCCTTGCTTTCCAAAATTGGCAGGATGTGTTCAATCCAATCAGACAAACCGCTGCCAAGCACTGGGGCACCGTATATGAAGCCATCTGCAGCACCACCGTCAATCCAAGCAATCAGCTGGTCTGCCACTTGCTCATATGTTCCAAAAAAAGCGCTTTTCGGGGTTGTTACTTGCAGGGCAACCTCTCTTAATGATAGGCCATTTTCCTTCGCCAGTTTTTTGATGCCGTCTGTTGTAGAACGGAAGCTGTTTGCACCGATATCCCCAATTTCAGGAAAAGGCTCATCAAGAGGAAAGGCACTGAAATCGAAATGGTCAAAGAATCTTCCTAAGTAATTTAATGCTTCTTCTATGGATACAAGATTTTGAATAGCTGCATATTTTTCTTCCGCCTCTTCAATAGTTCTGCCTGCAATCGGGTGGATGCCAGGGAAGATTTTGATGTCATCCTTGCTTCTGCCAAGCTGCTCTGCCCGATTTTTCACGTCATCATAAAAAGCCTTAGCTTGTTCAAATGAATTCGAATTAGTAAAAACAGCATCAGCGTCCTTTGCAGCAAGGTATTTCCCTGCTTCAGATGAGCCAGCTTGAAAAATAACCGGCTGACCTTGCTTTGAACGTTCGATATTTAATGGACCTTTGACAGAGAAATGCTTGCCGGTATGATTTAAGGTATGCAATTTTTCTGGATCGAAAAACTGTCCCGTTGAGCGGTCTCTTACAAATGCGTCATCGTCCCACGAATCCCACAAGCCTTTGGCCACTTGCAAGTACTCTTCGGCAATTTCGTATCTTAACGCATGGTGAGGATGATCTGCTTTACTGTAATTTTCTGCTGATCCTTCTAATGGAGAAGTAACAACATTCCAGCCTGCTCTGCCGCCGCTCAGCTTATCTAACGAAGCAAACTGGCGAGCAATCGTGAATGGTTCACTATAAGAAGTAGATACTGTCCCGACTAAACCGATATTTTTAGTAATGGTGGCAAGCGCAGATAAAATCGTCAACGGCTCAAATCGGTTCAAGAAATGAGGAATCGATTTTTCATTAATATAAAGACCATCAGCAACAAAAGCGAACGTGAACCCAGCTTCTTCTGCCTGCTTAATGATAGATTGATAATATTCAATATTTACACTAGCGTCTGCAGGAACAGATTCATCTTTCCATGCGTTCATATGTCCTCCAGGGCCGTGCAGCATAACACCAAATTGAATTTGTTTTTTCTTTGTCATCATTCTCATCCTCCATTAGCTTTTTTTAAATACCAACAAATCTTGTAGGAATAGTTTTGATTATCATAAACCAAAAATTTGAAAATGTATAATTAGTATTTTTAAAGTCATGCTTTAATTTTATTAATACAGGTAACTAGACGGTTCTCAATTCCAAAAATTAGTATTTTTAAAGTCATTTATTAGTTTTTTTAATTTAACAAATCTTCTGTCAGATGTTAGCATAAGCACTAATCCTACAATACAAAGTTAAATAGTAGGAATTAAACTACACGCTACAGGGGGTATTACTTTGAAAAAAACAAAGTACAAATGGCTGTCATTATTACTTGTTGTATTCGTAATGGCTGGTTGCAGCAACAATACTGGCACAACAAGCAGTTCTGACAAAACGGACAATGAAGTTCAAGATGGAGGAACGTTGAATATCGCTTTTCAAAGTGAGCCTACCACACTTGATCCGCAAATCACCGGTAACTCTTCCGTAAAGGATGCAACAAGGAGTATCTATGAAAAGCTCGTTATTCTTGATGACAGCGGCAATGTTGTACCAGATTTAGCCGAAAAAATTGATGTAAGTGAAGATAAGAAAGTATATACATTCCAGTTGCGTAAAGGCGTAAAGTTTCATAATGGCCAAGAAATGTCGGCAGATGATGTAGAAGCGTCTATTAATAGATGGATTAAGCTTTCTTCTCTCGGCAAAACAAACTTTATTGGAGCAATCGTTAAAAAAACAGGCGATTATACAGTGGAGCTCCATTTAAAAACACCTAATGTAAATACGCTTGCACTGCTCGCCGATCCAATTCCCGCAGCCGTTATTATGCCTAAAGAAATTATTGAAAATGCGCCAGATGAAGGGGCAACAGAATATATAGGAACAGGACCATACAAAGTGAAGGAATGGAAACAAAATCAATATTTAGTTTTAGAAAAATTTGCTGACTACTCTTCAGATGGCAGAGAACTAAAAAAAGAACCACATCTAGATGAAATTAAAATCAGTTTTATTACCGATGAATCTACAAGAATCTCTGGATTGACAACTGGACAATTTGATATTGCATTAGGAATATCCAGTGATAATGCACAGCAAGTCGAAGGGGCACAGACTGCTACCCTTGAATCAGCGCCTGGCGGTTTCTTAGGTCTTTTTTATAATTCACAAGAAGGATTTTTCAAAGACTTAAACGCAAGAAAAGCAGTCAATGCGGTCATAAATGCTGAAGACATCCTGTCCAGCTCTTATGGAAGTTCTGATTTCTATGAGTTAACTTCTTCTATTGTTAATAAGCAATTCCCGAACTATTACAGTGAAGCTGGCAGTTCAGAATATAATCAGCATGATCAAGATAAAGCAAAGCAATATTTGAAAGAAGCTGGCTATAAAGGCGAAGAAATCAAGATTTTGACTTCCCGTGACTATCAGGATCAATATAATACCGCTGTGGTTGTCCAACAGGAATTAGAGGATATTGGTGTCAATGTAAAACTGGAAGTATATGATTGGGCAACATTCGGTGAAAAATTAACGGATACAAGTAGCTGGGATCTTTACCCTGTTGATTGGGCTGCACGCTCCACGATTTTCCAAGGCTTTTGGACTTCATATGGTGCGCCTGTTGAAGAATCAACTAAATATTTAGAAGCTATTAAGGCTGCTGACAATGTGGAGGACGCCAGACCTGCGATTGATGCTGCCCAAAAGTATGTGTGGGATACACTGCCATTTACTTTAATTGGACATAAAGTTGCCTTAAATGCTGTTACCAATAAAGTAGACGGCTATGAGTTCAATCTTGGACCTGTCTTTTATAATATCAGTCTAAAAAACAATTAATACAACTTAAGAAGCAAGACTTGTGCTTACTTACTCCTGTCTTGCTTCTTCCATTTTAATTATCAATTTTGAAAGGAAGATTTCATGGGCGGATATATTATAAGACGGCTTTTGTCACTCATTCCCGTACTGTTAGTCGTTGCTGTCGTTGTTTTTCTAATCATCCATATAACGCCAGGTAACCCTGCCATGATTATTTTAGGAGAAGGTGCAACTCCTGAGCAAATAGCAGAACTTAATCAAAAACTCGGTCTTGATAAACCGTTGTTGGCTCAATTTTTCATTTGGCTCACTAATATCGCACAAGGTGATCTTGGCACTTCTTATTTTCTCGGAAAGCCAGTTCTTACAGCATTTTTGGAAAATGCCGGTCCGACGCTTTCTCTCGCTGTTCTTTCCCAACTTATCGGTGTCAGCATCGCCCTTTTATTTGGGATTACTGCAGCTAAAAACCAAGGACGGGTTAAAGATGATTTGATTTCCGGAACTAGTTTAATCGGAATTTCGATACCTAGCTTTCTATTAGGCTCATTTCTGATTATGATTTTTGCGGTTCAGCTGAAAATCCTGCCAGTATCAGGCTATGCTCCTTTAGGTCAAGGAATCTGGGAGCATCTAAAGTATCTTATTTTGCCTTCGATAACTCTTGGAACGATTCAAGCCGCACTTATTACGAGAATGACAAGGTCCTCCCTTCTTGATACTTTATCGGAAAATTTCATCAAGACAGCAAAGGCGAAAGGTGTCAGTGAAAAGGCCATTTTGTTAAAGCATACTCTGAGGGTCGCCTTTCTCCCGATTTTAACTGTGATTGGCGAATCCTTCGCAGGGCTTGTCACTGGAGCTGCTGTTACCGAATCACTATTTAATATTCCCGGTCTTGGCCAGCTGATTGTCTCGTCCATTAATCGCCGTGATTATGCAGTCATACAAGGAGCTGTGTTGATGATAACAGTTGTCTATGTACTGATGAACCTGCTCGTTGATTTGTTATATGCCGTAATTGATCCACGGGTTCGGAATTCTTATCAAGTCTAAGAAAGGAGAAAAACATGTCAGAAAGCACGAAAGTACTAGTTAATAAGCCATTAACCAGCAGAAAAACAGTCAAAAAAAAGAGCCGGTTTTTTTCCAACAGATTGCTGCTTACGGGAAGTATTCTGCTAACTATAACTACTCTAATAGGAATGTTCGCCTCTTTTGTTTCTCCGTACGAGATTTTAGAAATCGACCCAAAAAACCGCTTAGCTGCACCGTCTAATGCCCATTGGTTTGGGACCGATAATTTTGGAAGAGATGTGTTCAGCAGGACGATGTACGGTGTTCGAATCTCCTTAATGATTGGAGTAACTGTAACCTTAATCGCTTCTGGTATTGGTCTGACTGTCGGGCTGCTAGCTTCCTATTACAAGCTGCTCGATCATATTTTTATGCGGATATGTGACGGGTTGTTTGCTTTTCCGTCTATTCTGCTGGCGATTGCGATTATGTCTGCCCTTGGACCAAAATCAATTAATGTTATCATCGCCCTTGTTCTTGTCTTCATCCCTTCTATAGCAAGGATTGTCAGGGCCGCTGCCTTAGTTGTGAAGGAAAAGGTTTTTATTGAGGCATTACAAGCACAAGGAGCGAGTTCATTGCGAATTCTCTTTTTGCATATTGCTCCAAATATCCTTGCTCCGCTCATTGTACAAGTGACATTTGTCTTTGCTGTCACTATTTTAACGGAAGCATCACTCAGCTTTCTTGGTGCTGGTATTCCTGCTCCCCTGCCAAGCCTCGGCAATATGCTTTATGATGGGAAGCTTGCTATATACAATGCTTGGTGGATGACCGTATTTCCCGGCCTGTTCATCATACTAATCGTGCTTGGACTCAACCTGTTCGGCGATGGCTTACGAGATCATCTTGATCCAAAAAGCAAACAAACTGTGAGGAGGAGGAAAAGAAAATGAGCCAGGTGCTGCCATTGCTTAAAATCGAGGACTTGCAAGTGGACTTTGCCACACATCAAGGAGAGGTCTCGGCTATTGACGGTGTTTCATTCGAACTGGAGGAAGGTGAAATATTAGGTGTTGTCGGGGAATCCGGCTGCGGAAAAAGCGTGACAGCAGAAGCCATACTCCAGCTGCTCGATGAAGACAGCACCTTTTATAATGGAAAGATTATGTTTAACGGGGAAAACCTTTTGGAGTATGACAAGAAAAAGATGGAGAAGCTGCGCGGCAATGAAATTGCGATGATATTTCAAGATCCAATGTCCTCTCTCAATCCTGTTATGCCCATTGGGAAGCAAATTGCAGAATCAATTCGGATTCATCAATCTGCCACAAAAAAAGAGGCATACCAAAAAGCAGTCGAATTGCTGAAGCTCACTGGAATCCCTTCCCCTGAACAAAGGGCAAAGGAATACCCTCACGAACTTTCCGGCGGGATGCGGCAGCGGGTTATGATTGCCATGGCGTTATCATGCCAGCCTAAGCTGTTAATTGCTGATGAGCCGACAACTGCATTGGATGTAACTATTCAGGCACAAATTCTCGAATTAATTACTTCTTTTCAGAAACAGCTGAATATGGGGATTATCCTCATAACCCACGACTTTGGTGTGATTGCCAATATGTGTACAAAAGTCGCTGTGATGTATTTAGGGCAGGTAATTGAAGAAACAGATGTGCAGACTCTTTTCAAACAGCCCTTTCATCCTTATACAATTGGTTTAATGAAGTCTGTGCCTCAAATTGAGGGTGAACGAGTTGATTATTTACACAGCATTGCGGGCACTGTTCCTTCCCTGTTTCAAATTCCAAAAGGCTGTCGGTTCGCACCGCGATGCAAGTATGCAACAAGCAGATGCGAAAGTAAAATGCCTCTTTTAGAAACAGTCGCAAAAAACCACCGTGTCCGCTGCTGGCATTATGATGAGGTAAAGAAAGGAGACACACTGTATGCAGACTGAGCAAACCTTAAACAGAGGAAAACCGATCCTTCAAGTGAAAAATTTGCAGAAATATTATCCTGTGAGAACTTCGTTAGGAAAAACAAAAGCCTTTATTAAAGCAGTCGAAGACCTTTCTTTTGACATTTACGAGGGTGAAACGTTCGGATTAGTAGGTGAGTCAGGCTGTGGAAAAAGCACTGCAGGAAGAACGCTCTTAAAGCTTGTCGAGCCGACAAATGGCGAGGTGCTTTATCGGAATAAAGATATTTTCAAGCTGAAAAAATCCGCTTTAAAATATGTGCGCAAAGAGCTGCAAATGATTTTTCAGGATCCTCATACCTCATTGGATCCACGAAAAAAAGTCGGCTATTCTATTGAGGAATCACTGGCGATTCATAAGATAGGAGCAAAGCAGGAACGAAAGAACCTAGCATTAGAGATATTAAAAAAGGTGGGATTTAATGAAGAACATTACAGTCGGTATCCACATGAATTCTCCGGCGGCCAAAGACAGCGTATTGGTATTGCCCGGTCGCTAGTCCTTGAGCCAAAGTTAATCATTTGTGATGAGCCAGTTTCCGCCTTAGATGTTTCTATCCAGGCACAAATTGTTAATCTGTTAAAAAGCCTGCAAAAAGAGCTGAACTTATCCTATTTATTTATCTCTCATGATCTTAGTGTTGTCAGACATATCGCAGATAAAGTTGGAGTTATGTACTTAGGCAACCTTGTCGAACAAGCTCCTACAGAGGAATTATTTACAGACCCATTGCACCCATATACTAAATCATTAATTTCAGCAGTCCCACTGTTAAATCCAGAGAGCAAACGAGAAAAAATGGTGATAAAGGGAGAGATACCCTCCCCTCTTAATCCGCCGTCAGGCTGTGTATTTCACACTAGATGCCCAGTCGCCTTCGATCGCTGCAAAACAGAAGTACCGAAAAATATACAGGTACAAACGGAACGGACTGTGAAATGTCATTTGTACGAAGGATAGATAATGAAGTTAATATGGATATAATATTTTAAATATAAGTTGACAGGTAGGAATTGTGTGTTTTATAATCATCTTAATTTAGAAAATTAAAAAATCGGCAAGCTGATCGGAACACCGAAGGCGTAACCTTTATTGCAATTACTGCATATATAGGATTACGCCCTTTTTTATACTTTCAATAATATTAAGGGGTATTGAACATGAAAAAATTGATTATTTTTGCATTTATCGGCCTGTTGGCACAATTGATTGATGGATCATTAGGAATGGCTTACGGAGTTACATCGTCGTCGCTCTTGCTTACTTTCGGAATCGCACCTGCTGTTGCTTCTGCATCTGTTCACTTAGCGGAAGTCGTCACTACAGCTGCTTCTGGGGCATCGCATATTAAGTTTGGCAATGTCGATAAGCAAACAGTCTATCGTTTGATTATTCCAGGCTCAATCGGGGCTTTCTTAGGGGCAACTTTTTTAAGCAATCTGCCAGGTGACTTAGCAAAACCTTATATCTCCTTGTTCCTATTATTACTAGGACTCTATGTGTTAGTACGTTTCTTATTTAACTTCCGTCCCTCTGAAGAAAAAAAGAGCTTATCACTAAGCCGCAAGCAATCCATTCCGCTAGGACTAATCGCTGGGTTTGCAGATGCGACAGGCGGCGGCGGCTGGGGTCCGATAGCAACACCAGTTTTGCTATCAAAGAAGGGGATCAGCCCGCGTAAAGTGGTTGGAACTGTTGATACAAGTGAGTTCGCCATTGCAGTATCTGCAACATTAGGATTTTTCATTTCCTTAGGATGGGAACAGGTTAACTGGCTGTGGGTAGGTGCCTTGATGATCGGCGGCATAATCGCCGCACCAATCGCAGCATGGCTTGTCCGCAAGCTGCATGCCCAGCTGATGGGTGTTCTGGTTGGTGGATTTATCATATTGGTGAATGCTCGCACACTCTTGACTTCATGGATTACTAATGAAGCTGCCTATCCATATATATATGCTGCCATTATTGTAGTGTGGGTAATATCTATCATTTATGCTGTAAACAAAGTTAAAGCTTATAAGAAACAAAGCAATACTAATATTTCTGCATAAAAAGGAAACAGCCATCCCTTGTATCGTCATATGATTCAAGGGATGTTATTTTATTGTCATGCGCTATTCAAAAAATGATAAATCAACCTATTCGTTTAGCACTTCACTCCTTATAAAGCAGAATTATGTTAACGTTAACATTTTCTACATGAAAAATAGTCTTAGTTTCTTTTTAAAATATCTGCTGCATTGGACTGTGAAAGAAATCCAAGCTGTTTCCATGCGTTTTCTGTTGACCATGGTTTATGAGGATTTTCTGAAACACCATAGTAGGTACCATATCTTACTGTTGACTCAAGGGCCAAGTCAAAAAGCTGGACCGCATCTTCATGGGTTAGCAAGGTTCTGTGCAAACGATCATTTTCTTCTACAGCTTGAATTTCGTCTGGATGTACACTTCCAATTCGTAAATTAATTACCGAAAGATTATTTTCAGGCTGATGTGTAAGAATATGGCCAATATTTTCGGAAGCAAGCTTTAGAACGCCGTATAGTCCATTCGAGTAAGGATAATCCGCTGTTGTAATTTCCCTTCCTAACCTTGAAAAACCATCTTTCTCATAATAATCTGTCGTATGATTGCTGCTCGCAAAGACTACCTTAGGAATTCCTAACGTAATTGCAGCCTGCATAACATAAAACGAAGCCATAAAGTGAATTTTCGTCATATCATTAAACTCATCTACATTCTTTAAGTCATTATGAGATTTAATCGTTAGTAAATTAAGCAATGCATCTGAATCTTTGGGAATGCTGTGAAGGAGCGATTCGTAATCTGTTGCATTTACCTCTACGAAATCAACTGCATGTTCAGGTGCCTTTTTATCAAGTATGACAATCTTGTATTTGCTGCGCAGACCTTGATATAAAATTGACCCAATTGTCCCAGCACCGCCAATAATGGTAACTTTCTTTTTCATTATTCTCCTCCATTAAATTAAGCCTAGTAATATTTACTACTTCTATATAAAAAGATATCCATCAGGCAGAATAATAAACATTGTGAATACAAAAAAGAGAAGTAATTTGCTAGTGCAATCACTTCTCTCTTACTCCTCTAAAACTATTAGCTATCCAATCCAACATACTCAAAGTAAGCAAAATCTGCATAAGAGCTCGCTTTTCGGTCCATATCATGGACAGCAATCCCGACAAAGTTCCCGGTAAATCCTCCAGATAGGAACATCACATCTTGGGCTGCTCCGATTTCCTGCCAAGCAGAGATATGTTCCATACGATAATAAAAATTAGCAACAGGTCCATTCACTTCCACCTTAAGCTCTACCTCTCCTTGTTCAAGCTTTACAATCACTGGATTTAAAGTAAATTCGCCATCTGCGCATTTCATTAAGCGAATGACGCGGCCGTGTGTTTCATCAAATGTTAAGTAGGCATACAAATAATTAGTATCGTTGAGATACAAGAGTAAACCTGCCATTTGGTTATATGTTTTTGGAGTGTAGTCTAACTTTGTTTCAGCGCTAAAATGAAAATCCTTTTGGCGGACGGCGAGTATATGATGCTCAAATAAGGATTGAATCGAGTCACCAGAGGACATTCGTAAATACCCATTACGGCTCTTTACATCGCACCATGTTTCATCTGCCAAAATCCGCAGTGTATTCCATTCTTTATCGAGATTACCGTTAAAATCATCTTTAAAATCGGTACTTTTTCTTTGATCTACTTCATTTACAGTAACGATTTCTGTTTCTAACAATGGACCATTGCCGCCGTCTGCTAATCGCAGCCAGCCGTCTTTTGTCCAATAAACCTCCTGGATGGCAGTTTCGCGTCCCAATATAGCGGCATTTCCTTGCAGGGGCCGCGTACATAAATAGATCATATACCATTCTCCTGTTGGCGTTTGGACGATGCTGCCATGACCTGAACACTGCAAGGGGGAGTCTGGTTTATCCCTTGCTGTCAGCATCGGATAATGAGGATCCACCTCATATGGACCTGTAATTTCCTTCGATCTGCATACTGTCACAGCATGGCCTGACCCTGTACCCCCTTCTGCGGTAATTAAATAGTAATAATCACCATGATGGTAAAGATGAGGCGCTTCTGTTTTAGCCAATTCTGTGCCATCAAAAATTTTATAAACTGGTCCTATTAATGCTTGATTCTCACTATCATATTCTTGCATCACAATTCCTGCTGATTTATTTCCGGTTGTCATGCGATAATCCCAAATTTCATTTAACAACCACTTCCGTCCATCTGCATCATGGTATAAGGATGGATCAAAACCGCTGCTGTTTAAATATACTGGCTTCGACCAAGGCCCTTCAATACTTGGGGCAGTAATTAAATAATTGTGAGAATCTTTAAATGGCCGCTTCGTACTTTTCACATCTGTATAGAGGAGATAAAATAATCCCTTATCATAACTAATTTGCGGAGCCCAGATACTTCCGTTTTGGGGGTTTCCCCGTAAATCGACTTGATAGGTTAAAATATCTGTCTTATGCTCCCAATTGACTAAATCCTTTGATTGATAGATACGTACTCCCGGCAGCCATTCAAATGAAGAAACAGCAATATAATAAGTATCCTCGACCTTCAGGACATTAGGGTCTGGATTAAACCCGGGCAATATTGGATTTTTGACTTTTGATCGATACATAATCTGCTCCTTCTCCATTCTTTATTTTTCTAAATAAACATAAGCTTGCAGCTATAAAAAAGAGAAAAGCTAATGGGAAAGCAATAAATTGGGTTCCAATTAAAGTTGTCAGACCGGCTGCCAAATAAAGAAAAGCTGCCCACTTAGGATACCTGTTTTTCCAGATGCATACTGTCGCTGGTAAAGTTAAACTAAGCACAATCAATAAGGTAACGCCAAACCATACAGCCAGTGCCTTCACTGCTGTGAAACTCTCAGACAGATAGTTCTTTGAAACATCCTCCTGCAGAATCGGAAAGACTGTGTCTGCAAAAGTTTTTTCCTCCATGGTCGTAATGGTTAAGGAAAAACCGCCCAAAAGAATGACACAAAGAATAACACCTGCCAAGCCAATGATTACTTCCCATTTTCGCTTCATTCTTCAAACCCTTTCTATTCCATAAAATTAATCCAATCCAACATGACTAACTCTTTTTTAGAATAATAGATATTTTTATATTCTTTAAACATAACCGTTTTTCGGTTGTGATGATTATCCCAATCATCCCATCTCGTTGGATGAATATGTGCGCCGATACGACAATTGGCAAAAGTAGTTTTTGCAAACGAACGCCACGGTCTTCCTAAAAACACATTTGCAACGTCTTCTTCCCCTGTTAAATAACAGTGTTCAAAATGGAACCCCTTCTTGCCTTCAGGAGTGGAGGCTGCCGTTATAAAGCCTTCGGCGTTATTCGGCCTTCTTAATGATTTAATTTCACAGCTTTGAAATACCGCTGCACCACCGCCAAAGATAAAATCGACTGTACCCTCGATATAACAATCGCTAAAATGACAGCTGTGCTCATCTAAAGATGCTTTGATTTCAGGAGTGGAGAATAATTGTCCGTTCTTTTGCAGGGGCGGCAATGGCCCGAGACAAATCGTGTCCTGATAACCTTTAAAAGAACAACTCTTGAACATAACATTAGTTCCTTCATTATAGAGAGCTACCGCCTGCCCCACCTTCTCTCCTGGTCCTGCATTATTAATCATGTCAATATTTTCGATTGCTATATTAGATCCATTGATAAAAAAAGTGGCTGTTTGAAAGGTTCCTATTTCCTGCTGCTGCTCATTTTTTTGTAAGGCAAACCGATTGCCAATAATTCTTACCGTTCCAACACCAATTATGGAAATGTCTGATTGATACAGAAGGATGTTTTCATAATAGTCTCCACTCAAAACCGTTAGCTCAAATGGTCCTTGTTCATCCTGCCAATAATCTAATGCAGATTGAATACTGGAAAAATCACAAAATTCATTTCTGCCAACAATTAACCTCTTTAAAGATGTTTCTTTAAGAACTTTTTCCATAATGCCCTCATCTCCCTTGTTTCTTGATGCCCTCCTGTAAGCATAAAGCCTTCAAAGTTTTGAGGAACGTGTTGGTTTGTATATGTTTTCTGCAGTTGTTCGTTTAAATATTTGGCACCTTCTATTGGACACATTCTGTCATCCCTGCCTGCCAGGCTTAAGCGCGGCCTTGGCGCTATCAGCTCTTGAACTCCTAAAGTGGAAAAATACTTTAAAAACCGAGGCACATAATAGTAGAAACCGTGATGATCCAAACCGCGTTTTTGAATCAGTGTCTCGATATGAACCTGACCAGCTATGTCAACAGACACTTTAATACGGTCATCAAGTGCAGCTAACCACCAGCTCATCAAACCGCCCATAGACATACCGATGGTTGCTAGTCTGCTAGAATCTACATCCGGCCGGGTTTCTAAATAATCAAGCAGTGTCAAGTTATCGTATAAACGCATCCCCCACAATGTCTGGCCATTTAAGAGCATCTCTTTAACAAGTTCACTTTCCTGTCTCCCTTTTCGCTCATTAAATCCCCACATATCAATGCAGCAAACAGCAAAGCCAAGCCCTGTAATCTCTTCTACAAAGGAGGGATTTTGTAAATACGTACTGCTAGTTAGGAGTTCTTCTTTCCCTTGATCAAAATTCCCGCCATGGGAGTGATTAAAGATAATTGTTGGTAGTGCGCCGTCTGCATTCTGCGGTTTGGCAAAATAGGCTGGCACCTTTTCGAAGCCATTTAATCCCAGCATTAAACTTTCCAATATATATCCGTTTCGTTCCTCCAGCCTAACTATTTCTGCAGATAAGGCTTCTGGTTTTGAGCGTTCTCCTAAAAGTTCAAATAATTTCCTTAGCTGTTTGTCTTTCACTTGACCTCCACTTCTTTAAGAAGTTCTTCTTCCGCTTTAGTATTCTTGGACTTACAATGAGTTACCTCAATATCCTCTGAATATTCAATATGGAAGGCTGGGCCTTCATGGTTCTCAACTGACACGCGATTAAACAAGACATCTTTGGCATAGCCAACATAAAAACCGCGATTATTCATATCCTCAATTCCAGCCATCATTGCCGGTTTCCCTGGAATAGCATTTTCAGCCATGGAGATATCGATATGATTAAAGCTGAGTTCTGACACATACTGTTCCGCTAACCCATAAATAAAGCCTGCTGCTGCATGGACATTGCGAGCTGTAATATGGGAGAAATGGATCCGTCTAAACATCGGAGTCTCCTCTGTTATTGGGTAAGGATTTTTATCCCATACATATTTATCTTTTCCGCGGGGACCACAGAAATAATACAAGTTTAATATAAATGGACACATTACTCTGTCCATCACAATATTATCAACGCGAATGTCCTCTACTACACCGCCGCGTCCCCGGCGTGATTTTAGGCGAATCCCTCGATCTGTATCTTGAAAAACACAGTTACTAATGGTCACATTGCGGATATCACCGCTCATTTCACTGCCCAATACAACAGCTCCATGCCCATGAATCATCGTACAGTTTGAAATCGTGATATTCTCGCAAGGAACACGTTCTGCTGTATCTTCTGTTCCGGATTTAATGGCGATACAGTCATCTCCTACATCAATGTGGCAATTGCTGATTCTTACATTGGAGCAAGATTCCGGATCAATTCCATCTGTATTCGGTGAGTCTGATGGATTAAAGATCGACACATTATCAATGGTCACATTGTTGCAACGGATTGGATTAACCGTCCAGCTTGGTGAGTTAATTAGTGTCACATCTTTAATGGTGATATTTTCACATCCATCAAAACTAATTAGCTTGGGACGTGGATAGGCGAGCTTCTCCCGTTGATTTCGGAATATGTCCCACCACTCCATTCCATTTCCATCAATCGTTCCAAATCCAGTTACAGAAATGTTTTTTGCATTTTCAGCATACAAACAAGATGCATAAACCTCTCTTTTGACACCTTCCCAACGAGATGTTACCACAGGGTAATGATGCTGCTTGTTGGAAAATTTCAATACAGCACCTCTCGACAAGTTCAATTCAATATTGTCTTTTAAAAATAACGCTCCGGTTAAGTATTCACCTGCAGGAATATTTATCGTACCACCGCCATTTTCATAGGCTTCATCAATCGCTGTTTGGATAGATGTGGTACATAATTCACCATCCTTTAGTACTTCAATCCCTTTTATCGTATAAGTTGTCATGGCTACACCTCTTTTATTACTTCTTCAAATTCAGCTAAAGCCTGCAAAAAAGCTCCCAACCCTTTTTGGTCGTTACAAATAATCGGTTCACTAATATAATAGGCATACGAGCCATCCCTTTTATCAGCACCGCCTAGTCCTGCAACTTGGCAAGTTTTATTTAGATTCACCCAGCCTTCCTTCGTTAACAGAACAAATTCCTCTAATAAGCCTTGATGAGATTTCTTTAATTGTGCTTCCCATGCTTTTCGATTCAAAACTCCTAAACGGATACCTTTTGCTATCGCACACACATACATACTGCTGCATGACGCTTCTAAGTAATTTCCTTTTTCATTTCCTTTATCTGTTACCTGATACCAAACACCGCTCTTCTCATCTTGGTAGTCTACTAGTGCTTGCAGTGTGTTCTCTAAAATTCGGACAAGATAATCACGGCCTAACGTTTTTTCCGGAAGTATTTCCAGCGTATCGACTACTGCTAACAAATACCACCCTATCGAACGGCCCCAGAAATTTGCTGACAATCCTGTTCTTTGATCGGCCCATGGCTGCACTTTTTGTTCATCCCATGCATGATACAAAAGCCCTGTCTCTCGATCTAGTAAATGCTCATAGCTTAGCTTAAACTGCCGAATGATATCCTCTAAACCTTCCCCATTAGCGAAAGTTGTCTGATACTCTGCATAGAAAGGAGAGCCCATATACAATCCGTCCAGCCAAATTTGGTATGGATAAATTTGTTTATGCCAGAATACACCTTCAGATGTGCGCGGATGTTCTTCTAACTGTCTCCGCAATAGTTCACAAGCTTTTTTATACTTCTCTTCCCCGGTTTCCTTATATAGCACAAATAGAAGCTTTCCATTGTTAATGTGATCAATATTATATTCCTCTAAGTGATAGCCTCTTATGGAACCATCTTCCTGTACAAAATAATCTATATTGTCCTTAATAAAGTTGAAATACTTCTGTTCTCCCGTTTGCCTCCACACTTTTTCAAAGCCTTTTAATATAACTCCATAATCATAGGACCATTTTCCATTGTTGCCTCTGTCTTCATATAAGCGGGGCAGTCTTTCCATAATGGAGTTCGCTGTTTTAACAGACCAGTTCATTTTCATGTTCTACTCCTTTTCTTTCAGAAGTTAACTTTTTAATTCACCATTCAATGGAGAAAACCATTAATTTGTATCTTTATATGCTTCCTTATATTCTTCTTTGATTGTTTTTCCTCCTTGTTCATTCCAATTCTTAACTGCTTGCTTAAAGTCAGCTAGGGAGATTTCACCTAAGATATATTGATAGGTAGCGTCCGTAATAATCTTTTGTAATTCAGAACCTTGAGTTGTAAAAGTTGGAGATTCTAATGGAACTGCAGGATTCATCAGGGCGTATTCTGCGTTTTCAGCTATTTTTTCATCAGCTTCGGCCTTGATTGGGTTAGGATCCTTCAAGTTGTAACCGGTTTCATTAGGTCGCGAAGATGCAAATGGCTGAACTTCCTGCTGCCATAAATCCTGATTAATAATTTCATAGGCACCATCATCGTTAAGCTTATAATGGGTACCTTCAATTCCATATGTCATTAATGTATAGTTATCTTCATCTATTAAATCATTAACAAATTTTAATAGCTTTTTCAATTCCTTTTCATCCTTAACTTCTGAACGTGGAAATGCTAATAATCCGCCAATCCCATTACCTCCAGACCAAATCGCTCTATCAGAATTAGACGCTGATGTCATATCGTTAACTAGAGCAAGTTCCATATTATCCTGGATTCCTGCTGCCATTGTTTCGAGATTTTTCGCGTCAAATAAGGCACCAACATAAATACCTCCTTTTCCTTGAGCAAAGTTTTGCTGCTGGTCAGTCTTCGCTGTTACAGCAAAATCTTTATTTATCCAGCCATTTTCATATAACTTTTTCATATAATCCATTGTTTCAATGTATCCGTCTGTTTCAAACTCTGCTACAAAGTCGCCTTTGGAGTCCACTTCCCAAGTGTTTGGTGTTCCAAAATAAGAACTTACTGTTTTGAATACGCCATACACTAAATCACTGCGGTCCATGAAACCAGTTGTATCATCTTTACCGTTGCCATCTGGGTCGTTCTCTGTAAATGCTTTTGCAACCTCCATTAATTCTTCTGTTGTTTTAGGAACCTCAAGACCTAAGTTATCTAACCAATCTTTACGAAGAACCACACCATTTCTTGCTAAGTCTTTTTGGAATGGTACACCATAAAGCTTCCCCTCTGTAGAAGCTGATTTTAGCATATCTTCGGGAATGGCTTTTAAGTTAGGGAATTCATCTAGATACTCTTCAATATTCCAGAACATACCAGATTTCAGTGCGTTTCTGACTGAAGAATTTTCTAAAATCGTTAACGTAACAATATCTGCCAAAGAGTCTGAAGCTAATGCAGTATTTATACGTTCCTCTTTTGAAGCATCGGGAATCCACGAGAATTTAATTTCTGTATCCGTTTTCTTTTCAAGTTCATTTAATATAGTATCTGTTGGAGGTGAAGCGGTATGGAGAATATTCAGCCAGGTGATCTCTGCTTTGCCATTATCCTTTTCACCATCTGCTGAATTATTGCTAGTTTTTGCCCCACTGCATCCTGCAAGCAGCAGCATGCTTGCAAGACTAACGCTAGCTAACTTTGATACCATTGGTTTTTTCATTACAATTCTCCTTTTCATTTATATTTGCTTCTTTAGCATCTTCGATTTCCATTCTGGTAAACACTTGATTGGCAGTCCAAGTAATTAGGAAGAAGAGGAAACTTACTCCAAAAAAGGTTAAAACGCCTGGAAAAAAAGTGATCGCTGCCCAATAAAGTACACCTGCCACTAGAAAAAAGATCAGCGAATATTGCAGACAGGCTATGCCAAATAGAAAGGACATCTTTATTTTCAAGAATATTCCATTCCAATTATAATGGGCCATAATTGGAAAGATATATACGAGAGATAACAAATAGATGCAGCCTACAATCAATAATGCCACTCTTAAGTACCAATTGGTCACGGTCAATAAGTCGACAACTAAAACAAAGCCAACAAAAAGATAAATCCAACTAATGATAACCGATTCCTTAAAGTTTTCTTTATAATACTGCCAATAGGTCTTAAAAACAGGGACGCTGTTTCCGCGAATCCATTGCCGGCATATACTAACTAAGGCGTAAGTAGAAGGGCCGATCCCAAACACACCTAATCCTAATAAAGTAAATAAAACCCACAATATATTTACATAAACTAAATTTAGGATGCTGGTAAAAATGGAATTTATTTTTTCTACCGATTTGAGCATCGTAGTCCCCTCTTTCTGGAATTATTAGTACACGCCATCTTCTCCAAATTTTTTAGCTAGTTTGTTAGCTAAAATAACTAATATCAATCCAACAATACCTTTAAATAAACCTACTGCTGTACTAAAGCTTAGCTGCCCATTCTTCAGCCCAGCTGTATAAATATAGGTGTCGAATATTTCAGCAACACTTCTGTTTAATGAATTAAGTAAGAGATACATATGCTCAAAGCCTAAATCTAAGGTACTTCCGATTTTTAAGATTAGGAGCGTAATTATAACAGGACGAATCGCTGGTAGCGTAACATGCCAGGTTTTTCTTAAAACACCAGCACCGTCCATTTCAGCAGCTTCATATAATTGTGTATCAACAGCAGTAATAGCAGCTAGATAAATAATCGTTGACCATCCTAATTCCTTCCATATTATTTGACTAATATAAACCGTTCGTGTCCAATCGGGGGACGTTAAAAAGCTGATTTTCTCAAATCCCATGGTTGCTAATAATTCATTAATAACCCCACCATCTACATTTAAGAAAACATAAGTGATGGATACAATGATTACCCAAGACATAAAGTGCGGAATATAAATCAAGGTTTGGATTCCTGATTTGAAATATTTGTTTTTCACTTCATTTAGCATGAGTGACAGGATAATCGGTAATGGAAAGAAGATTACAATATTTAAGGCAAACAAAATTAACGTATTATTCAATAACATGAAGAAAGTAGGTTCCGTAAATAATCGGATAAAATGTTTAAGACCCACCCACGGACTTTCCAGAATTCCTAAGTATGGTTGATAATCCTGAAATGCGATGATAAGTCCCGCCATCGGTAAGTATTTAAATATTAAAAAATAAAGCACTCCAGGGAAAATCATCAAATATAGGAGCTTATTCGTTTTTATCCCTGCCAGGATCTTTTGCCTCCGCATTACTTTTTCCTGCTTAACAGACACGGTTGGCAAAGTATGATTTGGGTTCACAGCACCTCCCATTTTACTCCTCCTTTAATTGTGAAATATCTTTCTGGTTTAAGCTTACTGAATCTAAATAATTACGTACATAATCATTTTATGATTACGCTTACAAACTTTGTTTTATCAACGTTTGTAACGATAATATTTGATTTTGATTATCCTTCTTTCCCTGAAATGATTATCCTGTTTTTTCTCTTCACGAACACATAGAAAGCGTTTTCTTCATTCTTTTTTATCAATGTAGGATAGTGATTATATACGTAATATTATTTTGAATGATAAGGTAGGCTTATCTTTAAACTGTAAATGAAGGAGGATTTATATGATGAAAACAAAAAAGAAAAAAATGACTAAAGGAGGCCGGGCTTTTTCCATAATTAATGGAACGATATTAATTATTATCGCACTCATTTGTTTCCTCCCATTTGTCAATGTGATCGCCAGTTCGTTTGCATCCACACAGGAAGTGGTAGCGAGAAAGTTTATCTTATTTCCTCGTACCTTCTCTCTCGATGCTTATCGGTATATTTTATCAACTCCAACTCTATTTAAATCTTTAGCCGTTTCGATTGGGGTTACTGGTATTGGAACCTTGGTGAGTATGGTTCTTACTGCTTTAATGGCATATGGTCTATCCCGGAAATATTTATTCGGAAGAAATTTCGTTAATTTCATTGTTGTGTTCTCGATGCTGTTCAGCGGAGGAATGATACCAACCTTCTTAGTTGTTAAATCAGTCGGATTGATTGATTCTTATTGGTCTTTAATTCTGCCAGTCGCCATTAATGCTTTTAACCTTATTATAATGAGGAATTTCTTCCAAGCCCTGCCCGATAGTTTGGAAGAATCTGCGAAAATGGATGGCTGCACCGATTTTGGTGTATTCTTAAAAATCATGCTGCCTCTTGCCTTGCCATCCATTGCAACTATTTCCCTCTTTTATGCAGTGACCTATTGGAATACGTATATGACAGCAATCTTATACATCAATGATTCCTCTAAATGGCCGATTCAAGTATTATTACGCCAGATAGTTATTGTATCTAGCGGTATGCAAGCCGAGGGTTCCTCTGTAGATGTGGTTCCTCCTGCTCAAACGATTAAAATGGCTGTCATTGTAATTGCAACGGTTCCAATGCTTATTGCTTATCCATTTGTACAGAAGTACTTAGTAAAAGGTGCCTTGGTTGGATCTGTCAAAGGGTAATGTCTAACAAGAAAAAGCTTCTGGAAGCGCAGCAGAAGCTTTTTCTATTGTATTCTTTAGGAATGCCGATATTCTTTTCGGTAGTCCCCTGGCGTTATGCCCAATTTCTTTTTAAAAAAGCGGATAAAATTTTGCGGGTTTCGATATTTCAAACGCTCTGCGATATCTTTTATCGCTAAATCTGTGTCTTTTAACCAGGTTTGAGCCATTTGTAAACGATAATTCATTAAATAATCCACGAAGGTCTGCCCATATTCTTTTTTAAAGACATTGCTTAAATAGTTAGGATTATAATGCAAGCGGTCAGCAATTATATCAAGAGATATCTCCTCATCAAATTCCGTTTGGATAATATAGACCATTTTTTCTGACAGAGATTTAAAGCCACGCTCTGTTTTATCTTGCGTGCTAATGATTACTGGCTTTATTAAATCAATGATTAGCATTTGCTTAATTTTTTCCGGATGATAGACTGTTATCGCTGCTTGATACATCTTTTTTATATTTTCAAAGATTTTTGATTCTGCACCTAACAGCTGGCCTAACTGGACTAACTCATTTATGACTCTTATTAAGGTAACTCCTAAGCTTATCGGGTTTTTATTTAAGCGAAAAATTTCGTCCACTAATACTCCAACCATCGCAATGACAACTTCTTCGTCCCCCGACCGGATCGCATTCATTAACTCATTCTGTAACTCGACAGGAAATTTTGAAATGGACGCATCATTTAGAATCGAAGCGATATCATAATAGAATATAATCGATTCTGAACCAACATTCACGCGATAATGAAGTGATTCTTTAGCTAAGTCCACTGCCTTTTTACTTTCTATTAAAGTATCATAAACAGGGCTTATACCTGCGCTTATCACAATATTCAAGTATTTTTTTACAGCTATTTGAATTTCTTCATAATACTTCATAATCCGCCGCTCAGCTTCTTGGTCCTCTTTATCAAGGACAAAGATGACTGCTTGCATCTCATCATTTAAAACAATCGGAATTAATCGTTCCGTCTTCGGAATCATTTCTTCCACAATATTATTAATAGCCAATAAAAATATGTTTCTATCGTCCATTAGCTGTTCATCTATGCTGTCTATTTGAATTAACCCAGTATAAAATACCTTATTTTCATCGAAATGGTAACCAAACTGCTCCAGACGGTGAATGACCTCGTTTTCTGTTATGCGTTTTCTAAATAAACTCAAAACAAATAAGGTTTCTAACTGTGGTTTTTGCATGGTAAGACTTGCTGTCAGAACCTCTTTTTGTCCAACTACTCTTTCTACAGATTCTGCTAACAAGGAAAGTTCATTTTGCTTAAGATTTACCCTTTGAATGTCTAGCTTGTCTTGGATTCTTTTTATCGGACGTGAAAAGGACTCAGCTAACAGAAAAGAAATAAAGCCAACAAGCAGAACTAAAATTGCTGATGCAATCAAAAGCCCTATTCGCGTATTATGGATGATACTTCCTATTTCCCCCTCATTAATCTCTACTATGTAAAGCCAATGATTATAATCTGAGCGGGTAAAAACGTATTTTTTGCCGTCTTCAGTATCTATTACACTCGAACTTTGTCCATTTTCCATTGCAGCTGCTGTTAGTTTTTTAGAGCTTTCCTCCGACAACTTCCTATCATTTCCTGTACGTGAATAAATCAACTCTTCCTTTTGATTATATATTTGCACCAGTTGTTTATTATCACCAACAATCTTATCAATGCTTAACTTGGGAATATTGGCTATTCCTAACGCAAATTTTTCACTTTGATAAATAGGTAAAGTCATAACCATTTGAATACCATTCTTGATTGGTTTCCAAAAAAGACTTCTGCTCGAATCAGATACATAATCTTTTTGATAAGTTGTTACTTCATCCTTCGGCAGAGTTTTTAAAGAACCTTCGATAATTCCCCAATGCTCTGTTAAGCTAATCAAACTATAGTGACTTCCTTCAATCCCCATCATTTCGATATAACTCATTTCTTTTTTGATATCGCGATAAACAGAGAAATCTTTTCCGGATAATGGATTATTAAAAATATTTTCAAAATTGGAAGTGGAACTGTATGCCGTAAATCCATATTCGATTGTTCTTACCTTCTGTTCCACGTTCTGAAGGATTTGGTTTGTATAATTTTTCTTATCTGTTAAAAAACTTTCCTCAACAGATTCGTAGGTAGAGTTATAAATAAAAATACTAAACCCTGCAACAAGTCCGACTCCTACTAAGAAAAACGGAATAAAAAGACTGTAAAACACTCGCGTTTTTTTAAACAATACCATCACTCCTTCATTAAAATTCCTCGCAACTTGTAAGCGTTATCATTTTATAATACCTTAATTTCCATCATATTAGGAGGTCTAATTAGCTTTCTTCATATGCCACTAGTCTATAGTAATCCAGTTTTCTAATTGTAATTGACATTTAAACCTTTAAATTATAATATGTAAGCGTTAACTCATAATTCATAATTATCAAAAACAATCGTACTAATATGATTATACATAATAGTGTTAACGTGTGCATATACCTAATTTGAAAAAATTGGATAAATAATAAGAAGAGGTGGTATAAATGCGAAAAAAAGCAACTATTTTCATAGCTGGAGATTCGACAGCTGCGATTAAAGTACCGGAAAAGCGACCAGAAACAGGCTGGGGTGAAGCCTTCCAAGCTTATGTTAAGGAGAATGTCAGACTTGATAATCGTGCGATTAATGGCAAAAGTACGAAATCATTCATTAAGGAAGGTCATTTAGAAGCAATTGAAAAGAGCATTAAATCAGGAGATCACCTGATTATTCAATTTGGCCATAATGATCAAAAACTTGAAGATCCTGAAAGAGGTACACATCCTTATGAAGATTATCAACAAAACCTACTTAAATATGTTCAGGTTGCACAAAGTGTAAATGCCCATCCCTTATTATTGACATCTGTTACTAGACGCAATTTTGTTGGAAATAAGATTGCCGAGAACTCAGTTGGCGATTATCCAAAGGCAATGATTGAATTTGCCAAACAAAACAAGGTGCCAGTACTGGATATTCATAAAATAACTCGCGAGTTTTTGAATGCTGCCGGTGAAGAAAAATCAAAGGATTATTTTTTACATCTACCTCCTGGCCAATCTGAAAACTATCCAGAAGGTATTATAGACAATACCCACTTTAATGAAGCAGGAGCTGCAAGGACAGCTCAATTAATTGTCGCGGCAATGCAGGAAAGTAATCTACCGATAAAAGAATTATTAAACGGCTTAGATACTTCGGACAATGAAAAGCTCAGCGGTTTTCTCCACAACTAGGAACTTACTTTAAGTTTTTCACCTATCATTTTACCCCTCTTCTCAAAATATTTGATAAAATATCTTTAAGGAACAAAAGCTAATCTTAAAAAATATTTAAGGTGACAAACATGAATATAACCCAGCTTCAATATTTAGTGGACGTCGGAGAACTAGGCTCCTTTACTGATGCCGCTAAAAAGAATTTAATGACAGTCCCAGCAATCAGCCTCTCGATTACGCAATTAGAGGCAGAATTAGACGTATTGCTGTTTACACGTTCACGAAAAGGTGTAACCCCAACAGCTGAAGGCAAAAAAGTTATCCAGCATGCTGTTACCGTTTTGAAAACAATCGACAGGCTCAAATATGATATTGCTGTTTCAAAAAACAATCAGTACGGAAATATTGTTATTGCCACGATTCCCGGGCTAGTCTCACAAATCATTAATAATACCCTCGAATTCCGTGAAAACTATCCTTATATTAATGTCCAGGTGATGGAGGAAGATACAGCTGCAGTGCTCGAACAGGTTAAAAACGGCCATGCAGATATGGGATTTGTTTCACTTGGATCAAACAATCATGATGTGGCTTTAGATTGGGAACCGATTAAAAGGGTCGAAGTGGTGCTTGCCGTGAATAAAAGCTCTATCTTGAGATTCAACAATAAAATCTCTCTTGACCAAATCATTAACGAAATGAATGAATCAATTGTCCTGTACAATGATCCTTATTTGAAGAAAATTGCCGACGATTTGTTTCCAGATAACTTGAGGAACAGGATTGCATTGACAACAAATAATGGGGACGTGCTTTTACAAATGGTGCTGCAACGGAATGCGATCACGATTACAAATGACTATATTATTCGAGCATTGCCGCCACATCTAAAAGATGAGGTGGTGACGATTTCTATCAATGAGTATCTTACCCTTTCTAATTATTTATGGCGTGTGACACGAAAAAATGAAAAATGCCCAGAAATGATTGATCAGTTTACAGAGCATCTGTTGCAGGATTTAATATAGCAAAAAAGCCTTCCGAATTCGGAAGGCTTTCTATTATATTAATTTCCCAAGAAATCAGGGTCCATAAAGCGAGGATTTGGGTACTTATAGAAGCCTTCTCCTGTTGCAACCCCAAGTTTACCTTTGTCAACATACTCTGTTTTCAAGAGCTCTGCCAACTTTTTGAATTCTGGATTTCCTGTTGCTTCTGCTTTGGCTTTCACAATATTGTAAGATGTAGTGATGCCGACAACGTCAAGGATTGCAAAAGGTCCTTTTGGAGCGCCAGTAGCAATCATCCATGTTTTATCGATAGTTTCAACGTCAGCAACCTCTCTTGACAAAAGCAGCTCAGCAGCGTCTAAAAGTGGCACAAGCAAGGAATTCAAAATATATCCTGGCTGCTCCTTATGTAGAGGCAGCGCCACCATTCCAATTGCTTTTGCAAAATCGACTACTTGATCAAACACTTTCATGTCTGTTCCTGGATGCTTCATAATCTCCGCTGTATTGTTAATCCAAATCTCATTAGCAAAGTGAAGTGCCAAAAACTTCTCTGGACGCCCAGTTGCTTCAGCAAACTGGCTCGGCAATAATGTCGATGAGTTTGTGGCAAAAACAGTTTTTTCTGGTGCTACTTTGCTAAGATTTTGATAAAACTCTGTTTTTATTGGCACAATTTCTGGTATTGCTTCAATTAGTAAATCTGCATCAGCAGCTGCTTTTGCCAGGTCACTGTAATAAGAAATACGGCCAAAGGCTGCATCTACCTGCTCTTGGCTGGCATTTAGATCCTTCTGATAACGACCTTTTAATATGTTGATTTTTTCCTTCGCTGATTGCAGTGCTTCATCATTAATATCATAAATTGTTACATTGAAACCGTGGAAAGCTGATTGGAAAGCGATTTGGCTTCCTAAAACCCCGCTGCCTGCAACTGTGATTTGTTTGAATTCCATGATTTATACCATCCCTTTGTACAATTAATAAACTATTTAGTACTACAATACTATTTTAAAATAGATTATATATTAAATAAAGTTAATAAAACTTAATTTACTTTAAGTTTTATTTAAGGTGTGTGCTGTCTTATTTCTTTACGGACACTTTTGGTGTAGAAAACCTTAATATATGTATAAGCTGTTTTCCCATATAATCGGGCTGTTCCTGAAAATTACTGTCAATCCACTGCAGCAGAATGCCGATTATCCCATGAATTCTATAAGTAGAAAAAAGATTGATATCAATATCAGAATCTACATCATCTGTGAAGAACTCAAATTCGGACCTGAAAAGCTGATCTAGCCTGTTAATCATTTTTTCCTTAAAGGAATAATTTGTTTCAGGAGACAGCATCAGCTTGTAAAACTCCTTATGCTCTAAAAAATGATCAAATAATACAATAGCGTTGGCAGACAGCTTGTGAAAATCAATGATAGATAAATGCTCATATGGCTTTTTATATGCTTCATCCATCAACTCAAACATGTCCTCTATAATCTCATCTAATAGCTCTTCTTTACATTTATAGTGTGCATAAAAGGTGCCTCTATTATAATCTGCAGCATGAACAATTTCAGTGATGGTAATATCTTGAAAACTCTTCCTTTTCATTAATTCCAACAACGCTGCCTTGAAATTTTCAACTGTTCTTTTAACCCGTTTATCTGGATAAATAGTAGACAATGGAAGGACTCCTTTAATAATTTTACTAGACAAATGATTATCATTTGTATGTTTTCGTACATATTCATTATTATTGCATATTGAAGCCCTTTCATAAATAATCTAAGCTTTAATTGCAGATAAATATAATCTAAAACTCGAAAGGATTGATATAGTATGACATTTCCTGTACTAGACGGAAAAGTTGCCATAGTAACTGGTGCTGCAATGGGCATGGGTCTTGCAACGGCAAAACTATTTGCAGAAGCAAAGGCAAAAGTGGTAGTAGCTGATTTTAATGAAGAAAAAGGACAAGCAGCAGTAGCTGAAATCGAAGCTGCTGGCGGTACAGCTTACTTTGTAAAGGTTGATATTTCTAAATCAGAGCAAGTCCAAAACCTTGTTGCAAAGACAGTAGAAAAATTCGGCCGTCTTGATGTTGCAGTAAATAACGCAGCATTAACTCCAGACAATGCTCCAGCGGCTGAATTTGATGAGGCATATTGGGACAGATTAATCTCTGTTGATTTGACTGGAACAGCTCTTTGCATGAAATATGAATTACAGCAATTGATTAAACAAGGTGAAGGCGGCAGCATCATCAACATTTCTTCTGTGAGCGGATTCCGTCCTCAGCCGAACAATATTGCATACGTGGCTGCAAAGCATGGCGTTGTTGGAATGACAAAGGTTGCTGCATTAGAAAATGGCGACAAAAATATCCGTGTCAACACAGTTGCACCAGGTGCAATCGATACACCAATGCTGCGCGGCTCCTTGGAAGAAACAGGGCAGACAGAAGAAGAATTCGCTCCTCAGCTCAGCTTGTTAGGAAGATTTGGCCAACCGGCTGAAATCGCACAAGCAAGCCTATGGTTAGCTTCCGACCAATCATCTTATGTAACAGGAACAACTATCCATGCTGATGCTGGTTATACAAGCAGATAATCATACGAAAGCAGCAGCTCCATCATCGAGCTGCTGCTTTTTTTTCCTTCATCAAAGGACATTTTTAACCTGCTTTGTGTAAAAAAAGCGGACAATCGCAAAGTAAATTATTTGGATTAATGTAAATACACCTAGTACTGCTGTGGATATTTTTGTTAAATCATAATAAAATAAATGTGATAACGCTGTTAGTGCAACTGCCCCATGAATCAGTGCCACCAAAATCGGCGTAAAGAATAGAATTGCCGTTTGTCTTGTAAGAACGTTCTTCAATTCTTTCTCTGTTAATCCCATTTTGGCAATAGACCGAAACTTCTGTTTGTCTTCCTCTAAATCTGCGTACAGTCGGAAATATAGAAAGCTTCCCGCTGAAACAAAAAAGACTATTCCAATAAACAAGCCTACAAATAATACTAAGCCATATTGCTTATTGAGCTGATAGATACTATAATCCTTAGCAGAAAATTCATAAGGAGGAACTACTTCTTCTATCTTTTTGGAAGCTGCTATAATATTGTCTTGCCCTTCTGTGACTTGCCATGCATGATAGCTCTCCTCACTTAAAGGAGCTGGCAGTTCCTCAAAGTCCTGGTCAGAAACTACATAATAAGAATCCGTTGCTGGAAGGGCTCTGGAATAAATCACTTCTTTTGGAACCAAGGATGTACCTGAATTCAATTTTAACGGTTGTTTAAGTAATTCTTCCGTTTGGCCAAATTCATTGCCAGTAAATTCAACTACCTTAACCTCACCTTTGCCAATATTAATTGTGTTTTCTCCCAATAAAACAGCAAATCGATTAAATTCTGTTTCACTAGTTATAACGATATGATCTTGTCCTACCTCATAATAGCGGAGCTGGGTTTGCTCATGATTTGCTTCCATCTTTTCTTCCTTGATTGTTTCATTTATAAAAGCAACATCTTCCTTGTCTTGATCTACCGTTATATAGTCAAACGTATAAGGATTGTTATTTTTCAGCCCTGCCGTTAGGAAGGTTTGAAACCCAAACAATGTTCCGATTGCACTAAAGGCTACTGTAGATATAATGGCAACCATAAAAAAAGTACGGGCATTATCCTTCATCCGGAAGGATAAATCAGAAAAAAGAATCATATTTGTTTTTCGCCAGAATATGTTGTTGTTATGTTTCAATCTGCGGATGATATATACACTCAGCTGTGTAAACAACAGATAAGTACCGATAATTACGACTATTACTACTGGCAGCATCGCGACAATCACGACAGCACCTTCTACTATTAGAGCAGCTGCATAGCCAACTCCAATCAGCAATACTGCAGAAATTGTTAAAAAGATATTAGCTTTTGGTTCACCTTTTGACTTCTTATTTCCTTTGATTAAATCGATGAGCTTGCGACTGCGTAGTATATAGGAAACAAATAACGAAATAAACAAAAACAACAATATAAACGAAAGAAATGTGATGATAATGGCTTGTGTAGGAAAATAAAAGTTTAGCGCGTCATCCAAAACAAGCACATTTTCTGCGATTAATAATATCACTTTAGAAAAAATCAATCCTAATAAAATACCGCCTAAGGTTGCAAAAAAACCGATTACCATGTTCTCCATGAATATCATGAGACGAACTTGCCTAACGGACATCCCTTGCATCATCAATAACCCTAACTCTTTCTTCCGGGTGCTCAAGAAGGAACTCATAGAATATAGTATGAAGAAGAAGGAAAAGACATAGATGATTCCTCCTGCAATATTCATCCCTTGTTGTACGGAGGAATTCATGTCACTTCCAGATATAACGTGATGGTAGGCGAAAATCGCAAATGTGAAGAATACCATCACCGTAAACATACTGCTTAGGAAGTAGGCTGCATACAGTCGTTTGTTGCGGATAACATTATTAAACGCGAATCTGCGAAAGGTCATGCCCATCTCCTCCTAGTAAAGAAAGTGTATCAATTATTCTTTGGAAGAAGGCTTGGCGATTATCGCCGCGATGAATTTCCGAATAAAAATTGCCGTCCCGAATAAAAATTACCCGATTACAGTAACTGGCTGCTTGCGGATCATGAGTCACAAGTAGCATCGTTGTGCGCTCCTGTTTATTTATCGTTTCCAGCATTTCCATGACATCTTTGGACGACTTCGAATCTAAATTTCCGGTTGGTTCATCAGCAAGCAGCAATTTAGGGACATGAATCATCGCCCTTGCCACTGCTGCCCTTTGCGCCTGACCTCCAGAAATCTCATAGATGCGCTTATTCATAATAGCGGTAATCCCCAATTTTTCCGCGATTTCCTGTGCCTTTTGTTTCATCTCTTTTACTTTTTTGCCATCGAGTGTCAACGGAAGAACAATATTTTCTTCTACCGTTAAGGTATGCAGCAAATTAAAATCCTGAAATACAAAGCCCAGCTCCCGTCTGCGGAATTTTGCCAGCTCCTCTCTTTTGAGCTGATGCGGATTATTACCATTGATCAATATCTCGCCTGTCGTTGGCTCATCAATTGTTGCTATCATATTTAAAAGAGTCGTTTTCCCACTGCCAGAGGGTCCCATAATTCCTACAAATTCGCCGTTTTCAACAGATAAATTTATATTGTTTAATGCTTTATAAGCAATTTTGCCTTCATATATTTTACTGACCTGGTTCACTTCTAACATCACAAGATCTCCTTTTCTGCTTTTGACCTGTGATTAGTATACCTTGCAAAAGTAGTGCTTAACTATCGATTCTTCTTACACTTTCCTTACAAGCTTGTAAGGTTTTGCGTGTCCGAGAAAACGATGCGAAAAGTTGTACCTTTACCTGATGCTGACTCCATTTCAATCTGGTGACCGAGAATATTCAGCGTCTCCTTCGTTAAATACAGTCCCATCCCTGTAGATTCCCGAAACCTTCTGCCATTTTCTCCGGTAAAAAAGGGATCGAAAATCCGCTTTTTATCGCTTTCTGGTATGCCAATTCCAAAATCCTTTACTTCCAGAATGGCTTGTTTCTCTCTTTCATAAATGGAAATAACAATCCGATTACTAATCCCAGAAGAATATTTAACTGCATTACTAATAAGCTGGGTGAGAATAAAAAACAGCCACTTCTCATCAGTCTCGACTGTCATTCCTGGCTTTTGCACCTCTAGCTTAGGATAAACCTTGTTCCTGATATAAAAGCGTTTATTCTCACCGTTCACTTCATCTATCAATTTTGCTAGATTTACCGGCTTGATATGAAAATCCTGCTCTATTGTTTTTAACCTGGCTATATACAAAACTGTGTTCAGACCAGTCTTCATTACTTCCGTCTCTTCGCGGATGCTGGATGACTCAGGTTCATCTAAATTTTGGGCAGTGAGTTCAATTACTGATAATGGGGTTTTCATCTGATGCACCCATTGGTCCATAAACTTACGATGCTCTTCCTGCTCTTTTTCAACTAGTTTCAATTGATTTTGAAAAAGTTTGTATTGAGTTCGCATCAACTCATCGAAGGCTTTAGAAATCGGGGCATCATCTGTTTTTTGATAGCTGTCATCAAGCGTTTCCAGCGGCTGATTTAAACGCTTGTACATTTTCTGCCGTGATAAATAATAATATAGGAAATAACTAACAAGGATGAAAAAGTTGAGAAAAACAGCGTAAGCAAACAGCTTAATATCTCGATAGCCATCAAACCAAAAAATCGAAAGAAAAAGGAGCATTTGCACAGCCTGCACAAAAATCAACAACGTATGCTCTTTTAAGAATAATCTCATTTCTTTTCCGCCGTCCATGATACATGTAACCGATATCCTGCTCCTCTTACAGTTTCCACTGCATCGTGTAAGCCAATTTCCTGAAACTTTTTACGGACTCTTGTAATATTAACATTCAATGTATTTTCATCTACATAGCTTTGGTCATCCCACAGCTTTTCCAGTAAATCCTCTCGTCCAGCCACACGAGGATATCGTTCCATCAAGCTTTCAATAATATCTGCTTCTTTCTTTGATAAAGAAATACTCTTGCTTCTATAGGTAAGCTCGAGTCTCTCTGGAAAGAATCTTAGACCAGCGTTTTCTAATATTCGGCTCTCTGGAATGCTGGCATACTCCCCGTAAGCACGGCGCAGCTGGCTGCGGATTTTTGCGATTACAATTTCTGCACTAAACGGCTTTGTTATATAGTCATCTCCGCCATTCTCTAATGCCATCACTTGATCCATCTCCCCTATCCTTGCAGAAAGAAAAATCACAGGACAAACCGATTCCTTGCGAATTTGCCTGCACCAATAATAACCATCAAAACTTGGCAAATTAATATCTAACAGCACTAGATTTGGATTTATTTCATAAAATGTATTCATTACATGTTCAAAATCAATGACACACGTCACATCATAACCATATTTTTCAATATGCGTCTTTAAATGGGTTGCAATTTTAGGGTCATCCTCAACAATCATTATTTTTTGCATGTTTGATCACTCCTTATTTCAGTTTCCATTATGGCATAGAATGGGAGCAGCGACAAAAAATTCATAAAATCGTAAAACGCTCTCTGCACAAGCAGCATCTTTAAAGGCGATGTATATATAATTGATAAAACGGATTAGGCGCTTGCGCTAATTTAGGGCATTTAAAAATTATAATAATAGAGTTAAACGTATGCGATAGCCATATTTCCAATTTCCGGAGCGAGAAAATCAACACTTTTTAGCTGAAACGTATGAAGCAAAAAACCGGCCATCCTTTCGGATGCCCGGTTTATCTATAATAAATCTTTACTTTCTTATTGTTTTTAAAGCGCCGCTCCAAGCATTTACTTGGTCAAGCATTGCATTTACATTTGTAAGATGCAGATCAGCTGGCTTAAATACAGAGCCATTTTCGAAATCTGTGAATAAGGATAAAGTTGGATGAACACGCACGTCGGCAATCAATAGTTCCCCTAAAATCCCTCTTAAATGTTCTGCAGCTCGAGCTCCGCCTGTTGAACCATAGCTTACTATCCCAGCTGCTTTATTGTTCCAGGCTTCGCGAGCTGAATCAAGGGCATTTTTTAATGCTCCTGTGATACTGTGGTTGTATTCTTGAACGATAAAGACAAATCCATCTAGGCTGTTGAGCTTTTGATTCCATGCCGTTATACTTGGCTCACTGCCATCTGTAGTGCCAAGAAACGGCAGATTAAATTCAGCAATATCAACGACTTCGTAATTAGCATCACCGCGTTTGTCAGCAATTTCTTTCACCCATGCCCCTACTTGCGGACTTACTCTACCTTCTCTAGTGCTTCCTAAAATAATCCCGATATTTAGCTTTTCAACTGCCATTGTCTCATCCTCCTCTGTTTGTTTCCCAAAAATCTTTTTGAAAAAACTCATTTTATCAACCACCTGTCACAAGAGAAAGATCTCTTATTTAGTGTTTTCTTTGACTATTTGCTCTAATCCTTTACGAATAGATGTTACTGGACGTCCAAGCACCTTTTCAAAGTCATTGCTTTCAATTTCTAATGTTCCTTCACGGATGTCTTTTTGAATATTAACAAGCATTGGCAGGAGAAACTCTGGAACACCTGCGCCCTTCATAATCTCTGTGTAAGCAGCATCATCCACATGCTGTACAGCAACATTTGCCCCAATAACAGCACCAAGCTCTGCGGCAATTTCATCCGTTGTTAGCAATGGGCCAGAAAGTTCATAAATTGTATTTTCGTGACCAGTTCCAGAAAGCACTATCGCTGCTGCCTCTGCATAATCCTGCTGTAATGCCCAGCCGACTTTGCCGTTTCCTGCTGATGTTACCCATGCTGCTCCTGCTAGAACTCCTTGGATGCTGGAGCTTTCATTTTCTAAGTACCAGTTGTTGCGCAAGAAAGAATATGGTATACCAGACTCTTGAATTCTTGTTTCTGTTGCTTTATGTGTTGGAGCAAGGAAATTGCTGCTTGCCTGTGCATTGCCGATACTTGTGTATGCGATGAATTTCACTCCAGCACGCTCGGCTTCGGCTACTGCATCTGTATGCTGGCGGATTCTTGTTTCGTTATCTCCATCTGCTGAAATGATAAGCAAACGGTCAATCCCTGCAAAAGCTGCAGCCAAAGTTTCAGGCTGATTAAAATCGCCTTGTCGAACTTCCACTCCAAGCGCAGAAATCCATTCTGCTTTCTCTGGATTGCGGACACTCACTGCCAGTTGTTCTGCAGGCACTTTTTTAAGTAATTCCTTCACCACCTTGCTTCCTAATTTGCCAGTTGCTCCAGTTACTAATAGTTTCATTGCAATTCCTCCAAGTAAATTTATTCATGTAATGATGTTATCATGCATAATAACGCTGTAATTATTTTGAATACCTGTATTCATAATAGATACCTCTATAACTTTTGTCAACGAGAATGTTTTTTTATTTTTTGGGGAATATCATGTATAATACTTTTTATTCTTATTCTAAGATCTTCATAATCGTATAAGCAGGTGAGTTTTGTGCAAATAAGCAGCAGGTTTACTGTTGGTGTTCATATATTAGCTCTATTGGAAATTAATAAAAAAGGAGTCAGCTCTTCTGAATTTTTGGCAGGAAGTGTTAATACAAACCCCACTTTGATCAGAAAAATTATGGGAATGCTGAAAAGAAACGGGCTGATTGAAGTTCAGCCAGGAATTGCTGGGGCTAAGCTTGCTAAGCCTCCCTCCGCTATCCGCTTAATAGATGTATATAAAGCTGTTGCTGTTGTAAAAGAGCAGGAATTATTCAGTGTACATGAAAATCCGCTGCGTGACTGCCCTGTCGGCAGAAACATTCAGGATTCGATTACGCCAGTTTTATCATCAGCCCAAACAGCCTTAGAAAAAGAGCTGGAAAATGTGACAATTGAGGATATCATTAAAGATATTGAGCAAAAAGAGAAAGATATGACAAGTAGCTCATAAATAAAAAAACTAACCCACTAGCCTTGCATAGCTGCACGGAATGTTTGTGGGTTAGTTTTTATTAATTCAAGGTTTAAGGACAACTTTAATACAGTTGTCTGTTCGTGTATCAAAATATTCATAGCCCTTTTCTGCCTCACTAAGGGGCATGACATGTGTGATTACATCACCGAAATCCATCTTGCCTTGTGATACAAGATTATATAGGTAAGGCATATAATGGATGACAGGAGCTTGTCCTGAACGGATATTAACATTTCTTTGAAAGATGTCGCCTAAAGGAAAAGCGTTATATCTTCCGCCATATACGCCGGTTACTTGAATGGTGCCGCCTTTGCGAACAGCCTGACTGGCAATAACTAATGCACTCAATGTTCCGCCATGGAGCTTTAAGCCAGTAGCGAGATATTCCATCGGTGTCATTTTCCCGTCCATACCAACTGCATCGATGACAACATCCGCTCCGCCCTTTGTTATCTCCTTTAAGTATTCACCTGTATTGGGATGATGCTCAAAATTAACTGTCTCGACTTTATTTGTTTTTTTTGCATGCTGCAGGCGATATTCGAGATTATCCACAGCGATAACTCTTTTTGCGCCTTTAAACCATGCAAACTTTTGGGCCAGCAAACCTACCGGACCGCAGCCGAGGATTACCACTGTGTCTCCATCCTTTACACCTGCATTATCAACGGACCAAAAAGCAGTAGAAGCTGCGTCTGACAGCAGTACCAATTGTTCATCCTCAACTTCACAATTTTCGGGTATTTTGAATGGGGTAAAATTGGCATATGGCACACGCAAATATTCAGCCTGACCGCCAGGATAGCCTCCCGTTAAATCGGAGTAACCAAAAAAACCACCAATTTCACCATTGTCATTAGAATTATCACATTGGCTTTCTAGATTATTTTTGCAAAAGAAGCATTCCCCGCAGGCTACGTTAAACGGAATGATAACTCTGTCCCCTTTTTGGAGATTTTTCACGTCAGGTCCCACTTCTTCGACAATCCCCATTGGCTCATGTCCGATAATATAATCTTCTGGAAAGTTCGGAATCATTCCATGTATTAAGTGAAGATCAGATCCGCATATTGCTGAAGTGGTGACTTTTATAACAATATCATCACTCTTTTCAATCTTTGGACTCGGCACTTCTTTAACCTTTACATCTTTAATGCCTTGGAAAGTAACAGCCTTCATTCTTTACATCCTTTCTTATTCATCGTCATCTATTTGCGCCATCATGCCAAGGCGGGAAGTATCTCCAGGAAATAAATCCATCTTTCCTATCATTAAAGCACCTTCAATAGACTTTAAATCCATCTTGTATTGATCTTCTAAATTATATGGATGCAACCAGCCTTTTTTCATCATGAAGTTAGACACTTCCTCATGTAATGCCAACCCTGCCTCAAGCTGAATCCGAAAAGCTTCCCGTAAATCTGGTGTTACCGTTTCAGACAAGGCAGTCGCAGCATTTCGAACACCAGTCTTAATGCTCAGCAAAAACTCCAGCGCTAATGCAGAATCAGCCATTTCCGGCATGCCTTCCGCATTTTCCACCTCTAAGTAATCTTTAATCATTGTAGTTCTCCTCCGAAACTGGGTTAGGCATTTTATAAAAGTTTTGCAAATATTCCAGTGCCTGAATGGATTGCTCGACATCCTTCTCCATTAACGCCTTTAATTCCTGATCAAAGACGACACCGGACATCATCTTGGATTTAATTACACAAGTTGTTTTGAAATTCAGCATTTCATGCAGCTCTAATGTCTCATGGTTTGCTAAGCCATTAGTCTCCATACACTCACCTCCATAGGTTTACTAAAGTATTTTTCGTTTACAATCTTTCCTTTATGCGGATTGCAAAAATTCCAGATTAATACAAAATACTTCAACAAGACTATACCTGTTGAAGTATTTCTATTTTATTTATTATTTTGGTTTTGACTGTTCGAACTTTTCTTTACTCGGTCTTTCTTGCACTTTTCGGTTAGAATCAAATGATTCTATATTTGCAAACCCATGTGTACCTCTGCCATTTGGCATATTTCCACCTCATCTCTCCTGTTTATTTTGTATAAATCAGCCGAGAAAATGAACGGAATTGGAAGGAAAATTCAGGAACTCAGGATGAGTGTAAGACAGTGCATAAACTCTTTTATTAGTGAAATTATAACAAGGACTATGTATGCAAGTGTTATGAAGGAGGATTAACATATGCCAAGAAATTTAGGGTTGCATGAAAGCTTAGAACTTCATGAACTTCTTACATTTAAAAATACATGCTTGACTAAATCAACAACGATGGGTACTTTAGCAAAAGATGCCGCACTTCAAGATATTCTTAATCTAGATGCGGCACAATCTCGTGAGGCTGTCGAAGCACTTAGGAGTTTGCTGGCTCAGCAAGGAGGCACTGTATTATGAATGGAATTATGCAAAACCTTATCGGCTTAGGAGATATTACGGATCAGGTTATTGCCACAGATTTATTAATTTCCGCCAAATCTGGCATAAGAAACTATGCTTTTGCGATTACGGAGGCTGCTACCCCGGAGGTCCGTTGCGTGTTGAACAAACAATTGCATGATGCGATAGACTTACATGGCAAAATCAGTGATTATATGGTAGCAAACGGCTACTATCATCCCAGCAATGTGAATGAACAGCTGAATGTAGACTTGCAAACAACAGACACAGCCTTAAGCCTTCCAAATAAGCAGGATAAGTAACACTGTTATAGAAACAACAAAAGCTAAATTGTTTAGCTTTTGTTGTTCAGATTTGCCTTCCTTAGCTCTTTATGATGATTCGTTCATTTAAAGATTGAACGGGACGATGGTCGTCAGGGAAAATTCGTCGAAATGTCTCCATTTGTTCTTGCGACATTTCAATTGGTGTTTCAAACACAGTCCAGTTTACTTGTTCTGTACACGGCGGTGTTGTTAAAGACCCATCATAATGAAAGGCAGTTTGCTCTTTTGGAAGCAATGCACTTAAATTAACTGGTTTAGTTAAGGAGATATCTGCCTTTGTTTCTTCTTGTGGAAGTTGATTCCATAAATCAGCTAATATTTTATTTTCTTTCCCTTCCTGAATCATTACACCAATAACCGCAATCTTCCCATCTTCATCTTTATGAACTAAATGAAGCTCCATCTCATAATTTTTTCCGTTAAATTGATGTTCGCTCGGGGTATGGAAATGAAACTGTGCAAGGTTGTATTCCTTCCCGTTAATTACAGCCGTATTGCTTTTGTCTACTGCATTTGCTTGAATTGTATGCCCATTGTTTTGAAGAGTAAAGAACGAAGACTTATACTTAATTTCCGTCTCCCCTTCAGATGTCTCTGCTTCTACTTGAGAGAAATCAATATTAATTGGTGACTGTTCCGTTCCATCAACACAAGCTAAGTTTGCTTGACCTAATTCTCCCCAGTGAACAGGACTAGTGTCTCCTTCATAAGACCAATGCGCAGCATCGATTTCTCTTTCTTTTTCTGCTTTTAATCCTGCACCAGTTTCTGTCGAACAGGCTCCCATCCCAAATACACTGACAACAGCTAACAATGGATATACAAGTATCTTTTTCATCGTTAATGTCTCCCCATTCTTTTATTAAAACTTATATTAATAAGATACTAAATTTCCATAATAATACATACATAGTAATTTTTAGTTAATCGCTTACATATGAAAAATAGATTTATTTTCCCATTTTTAACTTTATTCGAAAAACTAGACTCTCTTAACTATTCATGAATATAGATGTATGATTAATAACAAACCTATAAAAATACAGATATTGAGTACTTTGGAGTTTGCAACAAGGAGTGCTCACCCAATTTTACACAAGCATTCTAAGCAGGATGTCTATTAACCTCTTTCATATATGAATGTATATTGCGTTAAACAAAGTAAATATTTGTAATAAAAGTGATAATTACTATAAAGTCGAATGACTAAATTAAATATCTGAAACATTATTAATCTATTGTGCTATGTCATACTTGTTATTTTGTTTATTCGAGTTATTGATAACGATAAAAGGATTATTGCTTTAGGTATTATCATTTTTTCACTCCGAGCTATATATGACATTGTAAAATATCGTAAAAGCAAAACTAAAGAGTCTTCATAAGCCTTCTTTTCTATTATGATTGCAACTCTAAAATTGTTACTTACCAATTCCAGCTGGAATTAATATAGTAAAGGAGGTTTATATAGTGGCGAATAAAATTAACTTTATCTTCACTGTCCTTTTCATTGTTGTTCCGTTCGTATTTCTAATTAGTTTTTTTATTTGGAGATTATTAATGAATACAGGTGGTTTAATAGTTATAGCCGCCGATTGTTTACCTATTCTAGGTATTTATTATTTTCTTACTAGTATTGTGTTCTTCATTATGTATATAAAAAAAATTGATTTAAAAAATTTGTAATTGCTCACAACCTTTCCCTCTTCCTAAACTCCACATCATCTTCCGAAAAACCTCTTCAAATTCACTCAAACGGACCGATATAACATCTAGAAATATATGTTAAGATGAGTGAGGTTGGAGAATGAAAATTAAAACACAATTAATTATCATACTGACTGTTTTGCTTTTTTCTTTAGTTGGTATTGGTATTTACAGCAATAACAGCCTGCATAATGCAGAGGATTATTCTAAAAAATTAAATGAAGCAAAAGAGATGCAGCGTCTCGTTACACATGTTCAGTATCGTCTTGCAGGAATGTCCAATGATGAGAGAGGGTTCTTACTGACAGGTGACAGCCAGTATACAGATGGAATTAAAGAAAAGGCTGTAAACATTGAAGATACGCTAACTTCTATGGAGAAGTTATCAATTTATCAAACGTATAAAGACAGTATTGAGCAACTAGAAACCAGCTTCCAATCTTATACGTCTATGAGTGACAAAGTTGTCAACACATTCAATAATAGTCCTTCTGATTCGGAGGCATTGCATTTTGGTGACTTAAGAAATGTAAGAAAAGAAGTCCTTGATCCTGCTGTTGACAAGCTGGTAGAACAAATAAATGAGAATGTTAGTCAAATTGAAGCAGATAATGAAAAAAACAGTGATATGGCAAAAACTACATTAATTACTATCATTATATTAGCAGCAGGTTTAAGTATTGGATTAGGTTTTATACTGCTGCGTTCGATTTTACGCCCATTAAACATCATGAATAAGCAAATGGTTGAAATTGCATCAGGTGACGGAGACTTGACTAAAAGTGTGAAGGTAAGTGGTAAGAATGAATTTGCTCATTTGGCAACTTCCTTCAATGAATTTGTTGCTTCTCTAAGATCCATGATTTCACAAGTTGGACAAACTTCTAAGTCTGTTGCCCAATCCTCAGATGAGCTTGCTGCAAGCATGGAGCAATCACGAGTAACAGCAGAGCAAGTCGCCGACTCGATACAGATGATTTCGGAAAACAGTAATGAGCAAAACAATTCTGCACAGCAAAGTCTGAACAGAGTTAATAATTCCTTACAAAATGTCTTAAATGTATCAACTAAAGCGAACCATGTAGCAAAAGAATCAGACCGTATTAAAGGAAAAGCAAACGATGGTGAACAGGCAATGGCCGAAATGCAAGGACAGATGGGCACTATCCACCATTCGGTTGGATTAGCAGAAAATGGCCTGCACTCCTTAGTCTCAAGCATCAATGAAATAAAAGATACTTTGAACAATATTCAGGAAATTTCCGGACAAACGAACTTGCTTGCCCTAAATGCGGCTATCGAGGCGGCAAGAGCTGGTGAACATGGTAAAGGCTTTGCCATCGTTGCTGATGAAGTGAGAAAATTGGCAGATATGACAAGTACTTCTGCCAACCATATTGATACATTAATCAACACTATTCAGAATCATTCATTAGAAACAGTGGAGAATATGACCCTTGTAAAGGAAAATGTGAATTCTGGAATGGAACTGGCGGATCGAACTAATTCACATATTAAAGAAATACTGAACAGCATCGAGGTTGTTGCTGGTCATATTAAAGAAGTTGCTTCTACAACAGACCAAATTACAACAGAGGTGCAAGGCGTTCAGCAGTCAATGGAAGAAATCGCACACAGCTCTAACAAAACATTAGCAAACACAGAAGAAGTCGCTGCTGCAACAGAAGAGCAAACTGCTTCCTTCCAGGAAGTGTCTGCATCAGCGGCTGCTTTATCTAAGCTGTCTGAAGAACTGGAAAAATTAGTTCACCGCTTTAAGATTGCAGATGGAGAAATAAATGATTGAATCAAACTGCTCAAGGTAAATGAACCTTGGGCATTTTTTATGATTTTCTGGAGAGAAATTACATAAGATTAACCTTTTTGGCAACATTATTCAGTATATGAGGTGAGCTGAATGAAGTATAAAAAGGAAAAAATCATCGAAGGTTTTGTATTGGCCTTAAGCTTAATCATTCTCTTCAAACTTATCCCAAAGAAAAAGTCACGAACAGCAGTCTTGGCTTTCTTATTCAAACTAGTGATTACCTGGCTTTTTGGTTTATTAGTGGTAGAGAAGGATGCCATCAACTATCCTGTACGGCTTTTTTTCAAAAAAACATATAAGGGCAGCTTTACCTTTGAATATATTGGATACCCAGCACTATGCGCCTTATTTAATTCCTATTATCCTGAAAAAAAAGGACCCTTAGTTAAAATAGGATACTACTTTCTCCATACCGGTTTTATCATTATTGGTGAATTATTAGCACTTAAATACACGAAGCTGATTCAATATGAAAACTGGAAATGGTATTGGAGCTTTACGACTGTTTGGCTTACTTATTACTGCTCGCGTCTGTTCCATGTCTGGTTCTTTGGAAAAAGTCACTGGAAAAAGAAGTCATTGGGGAATGTTTTTAGAAATTTGTGGATGTAGAAAAAGATAGCAGCAACTTAGGCAGCTATTTTTCTATATACGAATTTATTTTATCCAGAGACTAAACAATCCATCTGTTATCCCGATTGAGTACATATAATAAAGACCAAATGCAAAGCTTATCGACCCAGCACATCTTACTAGCAGCTTATTTGTCCGAACACTTTTCGTGCTATACACAAATGGTATGCCAATAATTGTAGTAAAGACGAGCATTCCAATAATTGTTCCTATTCCAAAAACGAGTATGTACAAGGCACACTGCCAAACAGAAGAGACGGTTGACATCGTTAATATTACCATAGCTGCACTTCCTGCAAGACCGTGAATAATTCCTATAAAAGTAACTTTAATAAGTGAAGTCCGTTCAGCTTGCTTATTAATATTCTTGATTTTATCAAAAAAAATATTTTTGCTGCCTAAATATACGAGCATTATACCAACTATAAATTCGAGGGTCATTACCCATTTATCAGCAAGTTCCCCTTTTAGCAATACAATCAATATTCCAAAAACAAATAATGTTGCTGTATGGCCAACTCCCCAAAAGGCGCCTGCTAAAGTTGATCTGGAAAGTCGTTTATCCTTACTGACAATAGTAGATACAGCTATAATATGATCTGGTTCTAATGAATGCTTTATGCCAAGTATTAATCCTAAAAATAACACAGAAATGAATTGAAAAATCATCACAGGCTCCCCCCTTTATTCCCTGACTTCCCCATTTCGCCACACTTGTTCATATACTCTTTTCAGTGGAACTTGATGGTGCACTGCTATTTTTTTACATTCTTCATACTCTGGCGCCCGCTGCACAATCTGTCCTTGCAAGATGCCCTCTTTTACTTTTACTGTCCCCCACTCTGTCTCGACATATCTAAATCTTCTTTCAAGCCGATGGACAGTAACTGGATAATAACGTACACCGAGTGTGGTAGTTTCTATAAAAAGAACCTTTTCTATTTCTGCTAGTTTTTCCTGTGAACACAACAATTGCAGCAGTATTCCCGGTCTATTTTTCTTCATGTAAATAGGAGTATAAAAAACATCGTTGGCTCCAGCATCGAACAATAAATCCATTACATAACCGAGCACTTCCCCAGAAATATCATCTAAGTTCACTTCCACTTTAATCATATTTCTATCGATATGCTCCTCATTAGAAGGATGAACTAGATTATCCATCATTGCTCCCCAATAATTACACGCAGAACATTTGGATGTTCAGCAAAATTTTTTGTGCCAGTACCATAACCGATTGATTGCACCATTATAGATGGAAATGCACAAAATTCGTCTGCCAATGCGGCAGCAATAGCGGCACCTGTCGGAGTAGTCAGCTCGCCCCGAATTTTAGTATGTTCAATTGGAATTTCTTTCAGAATTTCCAGGGTTGCAGGAGCAGGTACAGGATATATCCCGTGATCAATCTTAATTCTGCCAGTGCCAACAGGGAGAGCGGAAGCCTTAATGACAGAAACCTCCAGATGATGGATTAAGATAGCAGTCCCAACAATATCAATAATGGAATCTACTGCACCAACCTCATGAAAATGCACTTGTTCTAAGGGCATACCATGTATATGTCCTTCAGCTCGGCCAATTTTCTCAAATATTTTCAATGCTGTATTTTTAATATCATCAGAAAAGTCAGCGCTCTGTATAAGCTCCACAATGTCCTTATAAGAGCGGTGTTGATGACTATGATTATGATTATGATGATGTGAATGCTCATGGCTATGATCATCGTCGTGGCTGTGTGAATGCTCATGGTTATGATCATCGTCGTGGCTGTGTGAATGCTCATGGTTATGATCATCGTCGTGGCTGTGTGTGTGTTTATGGCTATGGTCCCCACTGTCGCCAGCAATACTATGTTCTGTTAAATTATCCACCAAAATTACGTCGAATTTCGTGCTGCTGATTCCATTTTTGACAACCTTCTTCCATACAAGCTTGTATTCATCTTCCATCTTAAGTTTTGACAGTTCTTGAACTAAGAATTCTGGGTCAGCTCCCGCATCGATTAATGCGCCAATTACCATATCACCGCTTATTCCAGAAAAACAATCAAAGTAGAGCGTTTTCATTTTTTCTTACTCCTTTCTGTGCGAGTTGATTGATTAGGACAGCGTTATAGCCGCCGCCAAAGCCATTATCTATATTTACAACACTTATTCCTGATGCACAGGAATTCAACATTGTTAATAATGCGGATAAACCGTTGAAATTGGCACCGTAGCCTACGCTTGTCGGCACAGCGATTACCGGGTGTGACACAAGACCGCCAACAACACTTGGCAGTGCTCCTTCCATTCCAGCTATAACTACAGAAACAGTTGCATTCTGGATTTCCTCCAGATGATTGAACAGGCGATGTATTCCTGCAACTCCTACATCATAAATGCGACGCACCTCACTTCCGAGCACTTCTGCTGTGACTGCCGCTTCTTCTGCCACTTTTAAATCCGATGTGCCCGCACAAATGACTGCAATATAGCCATTATCGGTAGCTTTAGCTTCCCTCTCTATCGGATCTTTCCAATAGAGAACACGAGCTGTTTTATTGTAGATAAACTCTGGATATACGCTTTGAATCGTTTCTGCTTTTTCTTTAGAAACTCTCGTCACTAGAACCTGATTGTTCCGCTTTTTTAAGGATTGGATGATGGAAATAATATGCTTTGCTTCCTTCCCTTCCCCGTAGACGATTTCTGCGAAGCCTTGACGTTTTTTGCGGTGATGGTCTACTTTCGCAAATCCTAAGTTCTCAAATGTTGCTAACTTCTTTTTAGCTTCATTTATGCTTAACATACCACTTTGAACTTGAGACAAAATTTCCTCCAGCATGTTGGTCCCCCTCAGAGATGGTTTTTCGATTTAAATTAGAGATGCATACCTTACACATATTGTGCTATCTTTTCTAAATAGAAAAGTTTGAGTTATCCTTTACTGCTAGTGCCTTGTTCATGCTGCCACTCTGGTAGCCTATTAAATCTAAAGTGATATATTTGTAGCCGAATTCCTGCAATGCACTCACGATAAACTTGTTTTTTTCCAGTACGTTCCTCATATCATCTGGCTCTACCTCAATTCTGGCGATATCCTGATGGGTGCGGACTCGCACTTGACGGATTTGAAGTGTTTTTAGAAATGCTTCTGCTTTTTCTACCTTTGTAAGATTTTCCTTTGTGATCCTATCGCCATAGGCAATTCTTGAGGAAAGACATGCAAAGGATGGTTTATTCCAAGTCGGCAGTCCTTGCTCATACGAAAGCTCGCGGATTTCCGCTTTAAACAAATTTGCTTCTTGAAGCGGTCCCCGAATCCCTTTTTCTTTTGCTGCCTTCATGCCTGGTCTAAATTCATTCCTATCATCAGCGATGACCCCATAGATGACATTGTTAAATCCTGCCTCTTCCATAACTGGAATAAGATGATCAAACAAACTGCTTTTACAAAAATAACATCTGTTTTTTGTATTTTCCGAGTAACCGGGAATTGCTAATTCAGAGGTTTCTATAATGATATGTTTAACACCAATATGTACCGCAAGTGACTTCGCCTCTTCCAACTCGCTTGTCGGGTATGTTTCGGAGTCTGCGGTTACTGCAAGAACATTTTCTGTTCCTAGAGCATCTACCGCTGCTTTTAATAGAAAGGTACTGTCCACACCTCCTGAAAATGCAACAACAACCGTTTTCATTTCCTGAAGTATAGACATTAGAAGTTCATATTTTTTTGCAGGCATGTCTTTAGCACCCTTCCTAATCTAGATTTTTTTACAAAAGCATTGATACTCTCTTTCATTAGATTGTCATACTTCCAAATCCGCCATCTACCCTAATCAAAGCGCCTGTCACAAAACTGGACGCTTTATCAGAGGCAAGCCAAACCGCTGTACCTTGAAGCTCTTCTGCTTCCCCGAATCGTTTCATCGGCGTATGCTTCATTATGTCTTCTATCCTTTCTTGATCAAGAATCTTTTTGTTTTGCTCTGCCGGGAAAAAACCTGGAATAATAGCATTGACACGAATTTCATACGGAGCAAATTCACGAGCTAAAAATTGGGTGACACTATTGAGCCCTGCCTTTGAAACCGAGTATGTGAATACTCTTGAGAGGGGTGTTGTGGAAGAAACAGAAGAGATATTGATAATGCTGCCCTTTTTGCCATGTTTTATCATATTCTCAGCAAAAATCTGACAAGTTAACACAATCCCTTTTAGGTTAACATCCATGATTCGATCCCATTCATCCATGTCAATCTCAAAAAAAGGTGTTGCACTATTAGTGCCAGGTGCATTAAGAAGAATATCCCAACAGCCAGCCCATTGTTCTATTTCGTCTGCTGCTTTTAAGAGTGAGTCCTTTGTTAAAACATCTGCAAAAAATGCTTTTGCCTCGCCGCCGTTTTGGATTATTTCGTGGACTATTTCTTCTGCTTTAGCTAAATTGCGGCCAACAATCGCTACCCTTGCACCATGCTCAGCCAATCCCTTTGCCATCGAGGATCCTAACACACCGTTTCCTCCTACTGCAACCGCCACTTTACCGCTTAAATCAAATAGTGTTGACATCAATTTCTCTCCTCACCGTCTAAAATAAATTGCCTTGCTCATTAAAAGGAACTTCATAAAGGCCAGTAATTTGCTCCATATTAGGATGATTGTTCACATATTCAAGTAAGCTTTCAGATACTTCAATCTCACTTAATACTAAGGTGTTTTTAATGCGAACAAGTTTAACATCGTGAAAGTTTAAGATATTGCATGTTTTCACTGCTGCTTGAAGAGCCATTTTATCGTTTGGCAATGTTGTGGCAATTTTTGTTGGTGCTACAACAGTGGAGGTCAGGCCATTAGCATACGTCCCTTCTCTGTCCATCTTGTTGAGCAAACGTTGTGTGGTGAAATCTGCCGTTCCAACACCATTCGCGTTTCCTTCTGATTGTGGAGTGACATCTAGCACAACCATCTTGTTTACATCTGGGCCGCCTGATGCATATGGCGTAGGATAGCGGCCAGTAATATTGGGATCCATTCCGTCACCGCTAATATTCTTGCCGATTTCATCAATCACAAGGACATCAAGCTGGTCAAAAAAAAGTTTAGGCAATAATGACTTTGCTTTTATCTGCAAGGCAGGCTCCGTTTCAATCACTTCTTCTGGTGTCAGCACTTCCACCGTGGCTATTTTATCGAATGCATTTTCCACTGTCGCTACACCGAACAGAAAGGGGGTTTTCTTCATAATGACCTTTGCCATGGCAGGAACGTTTTCTGCCATATATTTAAATCCCATTTGATGACAGGCCTCAGCACCTTTTTGTTTGCCCAGACCAATGCTTATCATCTTCATAATGCCGCTCTCAACAGGTCCACGAAAGGCTGTGTGTGGCTTGATGCGGTTAATCACCACGATGCCGTCTGCTTGCAAGGCATATTTATCTACATATACTGGTAAACCATTTGCTAATTTGCCGACCTGCTCTACTTCCATGGAGGAACGAATCTCTGCTCCTACTGATTCTTTCGAAATACCAAGATGCTCGAGAACGGCTCTCTGGCCCTCTGCCGTTGCTCCACCATGGCTGCCCATGCTTGGGACTATAAAAGGTTTTGCACCTAAACCTTTGAGAAATTTCACTGTTACAGCAGTAAGCTCGGTGATTCGATCTAGCCCCCTGCTTCCGACAGCAACGGCTATTTCCATGCCTGGTTTAATATTTTTTACTATTTGCTCACTTTGTAACTTCTTCATTAAGACGGAACCGAGATCATCTATTTTACTATCATCAAATGAAACCTTCACTTTTGCCATTTTGGGGACTGGTATGTCTTTTAATAATTCTTCAAGAATACCCATCTACATCACTCCTTAGCCCACTGCGTTGTAAACCCTTCCATTTCTCCTTAAAAATATATTAATTTTAGAATCTATTGGTACGTAAATATTAATTTGTTTAGCAAACTAATTAATTAAATGTATATTATCATTATCGGAAATTTGCGTCAATCATTTATTAGATGCTAAATCCGATGTCTAACTAAAACCAAGAAGAAAGAAGTCCAAGATTTAGGACCTCTAACTATTAATTAAGCATGAGGTTCCGATTATCAGAACAAATCTGCATACCCTAATTGTCTTAAATAGTCTCCTGACTCTTTAAGGCAATCAAATGGATCTCTGCCATATGTGTCGTCTTGTTCAATCAGAAAATATTGAACGCCCGCTTTTTTTCCAATCTCCATAATCGCTTTAATGTCCAGATTGCCTGTGCCAAGCTCAGCAAATTCAATATTACCTGTAAATTTGCTCATGAAATCGGACATATCCCTTAAATCTCCTAAATCAATTGGTCCGATGCGATAATCCTTTAAATGAATGAGTGAGACACGCCCGGCAAAACGATTGATGACATCTATCGGGTTTGCTCCTCCTCTTTGGGCCCAGTGAACATCGAGTTCAAAGCCGAGATTGGACGTTTGCTCTCTCATAATATCCAGCAGGCACTTCCCGTCATATTTCTCAAACTCAATATGATGGTTATGGTAATACAGCTCTATTCCATGCTGTTTGAGCCGTTCGGCCATCTTTTCAGCTTCGGTAATATACTCCATCGCCTTGATTTTATCTCCCATTAAATTAACAGGCATCATACCAATTCTAATAAAATTACAATCTAATGTTATACAATCACTGACAATCTTATCAAAATCTGCTGTTAAAGATTCACCTTGGCTCCCTGGCATTGAATCAAGGGGGGCGCTGATCGCTGCGACTTTGATATTAAAGTCTAAGCTTGCTCTTCTCAATTCAGACACATTTTCCTCTGTCATTTGAACTTGTGTGACTTCTACATAGCGGTAGCCCAGCTCATGAATTTTTTTCATTGTTTCATAGACGCCCAATTCGTCTATTTTATTTTTTAAATTGAACATTTGAACACCTATTTTTCCGCTTTTCATCAATTTAGCTCCTCCATTCTGACACGTCTTTTTTCTTCTGATGATTGCCTGATTGCATCAATCATTTTCATGGACATAAAGGCGTCCTTCACATGGGTATACTTGTCGCTGTCTGATGCAATACATTGATAGAACCGATTAATCAGCTTAGCGTGGCTCGCTCCATAATAGAACTTCGTCCCAGTAAGTCTGTCATCTGTTGCTAATTCTATCTTTTTATTCTCTTCATCAGCTCTTGTTAAAATACTGTCCTTTATCGTAAATTTTTCTTCCTTAAATGTGACTTGCAGCTCTACACTGGAGTTTCGTTCATTTGAAATCGTCGCAAAGAACAACCCTGTGGCACCGTTGGCAAATTGAATATGAGCACTTGCTGTATCCTCCACCTCTATTTCATAATCAAGTAATTGACCGATTGATCCTCTGATTGAATCTATGTCTCCCCCGAGGAGCTGCATTAAATCTAAAGTATGAATCGATTGGTTAATCATCACGCCACCGCCGGCATACTTCATCTTGCCTCGCCACGGTTTTACGTCATAATAAGCCTTTGGCCTATTCCATGTAACCAGCCCCTTTATTCCCAGAACTGGACCATAATGGCCGCTTTCAACCATTTCATTCAGCACTTCAACTGTTTTATTGTACCGATTCTGTAAGCACACACAGATTTTCACATGCTTATGTTTTTTTTCTAGTTCCACTAAGGAATAACCCTCTTTATGAGTCAATGCGATAGGCTTTTCGAGAAAGACATTAACGCCCGCTTCCACACAAGCTACTGTTGCAGGATAGTGAAGATAGTGCGGCAAGCAAATATGTACACAGTCCAGCACTTCCTCTGCCAGCATTGCTTCATAATCTTCGTAAAAATTCACATGAGGCACTATTGCTTTACACTTCGGGTCTACATCACATACTGCCGTTAATTCCACATATGGGTTTGCCTGTATGGCGGCAAGATGAATTTTTGAGATATCACCAAGTCCAATTACCGCTGCTTTCAGCATTCCAATCTCCCCTCCTGCAACCCATGTCAGCTTTTAATTGGGTTTAGTTTTTCCGCTTCTATCTTTTTGTTTAACTCAGCTAGATATACCTCTTCATCAATTGGCAGCTCTACTTCTTTGTCTAACCAGCTCGACAGATGAATGGCATTTGCCAGTGCAACCCCATTTATTCCATCAGAGCCAGGGGCAAGGAGCGGCGTGCCGTCTATAATATTAGCTGCAAAGTTTTCCAAAACAGCGATATGCTGCTCTCCCCAAACACTCTCGAATTCTAGCACCTCTTCTGAATAGAGCTCTTGTGTATTGCCGCCCATAAATATTTTTGTCACCTCATGCATGCTCATAGTAGCACTCATTTCTGACTCTGGTTTAACAAGGCGTTTAATCGTTATTTTCTGACTTTCATCAACAACGATTTTCCCCTTGTCTCCCAATATTTCAAAACGGTCCGTCCCTATTACATCATGTGTACAAGTAATGAACACACCTGTCGCACCATTTCCGTAATCAAGCAATGCAGTTACTTCATCTTCCACAGCAATATTGCGCTGAAATCCATATTTCACATTAGAATAAACTTTCTTTGGCATCCCGCAAATCCATTGCAGCAAATCAATTTGATGGGGCGCCTGATTGACAAGGACACCGCCGCCTTCACCATTCCAAGTGGCTCTCCATGCTCCTTGGTCATAATATCCTTGCGGCCTCCACCATGTTGTTATCATCCAGTTTGTGCGGCGGATGTTGCCAATTTCTCCTGTATCTATTAAACTCTTTAAAGTTTGGTAAAGTGGATTTGTCCGTTGATTAAACATAATCCCAAAGGTTAATTCCGGTTTTGTTGCTGCAAAATCATTCATTTCTTTGACTTGTTTTGTATAAACACCTGCTGGTTTTTCAACAAGTGCATGAATATCTCTTTTTAATGCTTCAATCGCCATTTCAGGATGAAGATAATGAGGAACGCATGTGACGATTGCGTCTATCTCACTTCCTTTAAGCATGTCAATATAGTTATCATAAAAAGGAATACCAGGAAACTTCTCAGCTGCTGCTGTCTTTTTTGCTGGATCAATATCACAAATCGCCCCTAGCACCATATTTGCGACTCGCCCCTCTGCCAAAAAGTCAGCATATGCTCCTCCTTGAGCTCCTAACCCAATAACACCTAATCTCACTTTGCTGCCCATTATACTTCCTCCTTACTTGTAATTTGGTTAAGAATGTCTAGCAATGACTCATATTGCAGCTTGTAGGCACTCGCTCCTGTAAGTGCTTCATTGTTTTCGATAAAGTGAAGCGATTCTTCCAGCTCCAAGTCCTTTAGCGAATCAAATAACACAAGATGCGGTTCCAGTGTCAAAAATCCCTGATAGCCTTCGTCCATTGCCAGTTCCAATATTTCTGGAATTCTGCCTTGCCCAGTACCGCATACTACATTCTGTCCAGTTTCTGATACTGCATCTTTTATATGAATATAGACGATGTCATCCTTCAAAAGGTCATAGCATTTTTTTGGTTCCTCACCACACTGTACAAAATTAGCAAAATCAAAAATTGCTTTAAAAGAAGCTGAGCCTACTTCATGCAAAATCTCTTTACAGCGCCGGCCAATATCCCCATAAATATCCTTCTCATTTTCATGGAGCAAAATAATATCATATGATTTAGCAATTGCAGCAAATTCCTTTAATTTACTAATAACATTCTCTCGATATTTGTCTGCTTCTTCCCCTTTCGGAATATAGAAGCTGAAAATTCGGATATACTTACAATCAAGCAAGCTGCAAATCTTGCATATTGTGTGGAGCATTTGCTTTTGCTCTTCAAAGCCGCTGTCGTCATCAATTAGGATCTTGCCTATTGGAGATCCTATAGACGAAACACCGATTTCTGCTTTTTGCAAACGGGGTAAAACATCATCCCTTATTTCGTCTACCGAAAAATCACCAATATTTCTTCCGTCAATTCCACGCAAGGATATATAATGCATGCCAAGCTTTTTAACTACCTCAAGCTGTGTATTAAAGTCAGCTGAAATCTCATCTGAAAACCCTGAAATCAATAGGTTATTCATCTTTATAAAGCCTCCTTAACTATTTTTGGCCAGTCTTTAGTGCTCGATAATTTCTTGCCGTGTTTCCTACCTTTTCTTTGAAGTACCTGCTAAAATGAGAAATACTTTCAAAGCCTGATTTCTGCGCAATTTGAGATAATGGAAGATGTGGCTCCACTTCTAATAAATATTTGGCATGATTAAGACGACAGCCCATTAAGTACTCCATCACCGTAAACCCCGTAATTTCCTTGAAGACATGAGATGTATAATATTTGCTTAAATTTCGTTCTTTAGCTAATCTGTCTAAACTGACTTTTTCCGTAAAATGCTCATCAATCCACGATGCTATCATCTCGGCATGAATTTCCTTTTCTGGTCTTTTTGCCGGAAACATCTGTAAATCTTTTTTGCTCATTTTGTAAATCTCTACAAGCAGCTGTACAAGTTCTAATTTCACTTCTGCCTCTAATATGTCTGGTTGATTATTTTCCTGTTTATGATGGATTGCAAATAGGCTACTGATTTGACTCATTTTCTCTTCCACCAGCTTTGCTGACTTATCATAGCCTGTTCGAAGGAGGCAGTTGTTTAGTTTTCGAAAGGGGTCCAGCAAAGCTTCCATTCCAAGCACATGCAAAATTTCCTGTAAATAAGCTGGTGAAAAATGAATGACACTTCTAATATAGGGGGTTTCTAATGATGGATTCGGTTTATGCAATGTTAATCCGTCCATCAATAAAATATCTCCCGGCTGCAGTTCATAAATCCGGTTATTTATTAGATATTTGCAGTCTCCCGAGTGAAAAAAATATATCTCGTATTCGTGATGTGAATGAAACTCAAAGCCTGCCGTCTCCATTCCTCGCATCCTGTAATAGGCCATTATCCATTGCTCCAGCTAAAACCACCCCATTTGGTAAGCGTTATCATTTTTTTATTAAAGTAAGAACCTGTTTCTATTGTATTGCTTTCTGGAACATAATACATTCTCTAAAAATGCTGAAATCTGCTGTTTTTTTTACTGAAATTGCTTTTTTAAAAGCAGCTTCAGTAAAATTTCTAGAAACACCCTGCATGCTAACAATTACCTTACTAAAAAGTATCGCTCTGCGTTTTGAAATCCAATGTTTCTAATTGTTTCCTCAAGCAGGTCCATATCGTACGGTACCAAACCGGATTCTGCCCAATTACCGAAAAGATTACATACAATCCTGCGAAAATAATCGTGGCGGGCATATGAGAGAAAACTCCGTGAGTCTGTCAGCATTCCAATAAAATGGCTCAACATCCCTACATTCGCAAGATCCTTCATTTGCCTTTCCATACCATCGATATGATCATTGAACCACCAGCCTGAACCAAATTGAATTTTTCCAGACACACCCTTTTCTGAATAATTTCCAACCATGCCGGCAAGTACGGGATTGTCTTTTGGATTAAGATTGTATAAAACGGTTCTCGGCAAAGCACCCTCCTGGTCAAGGGCATCAAGAAATGCAGCCAGCGCTTGCGCATGATTAGCTTCTCCGACTGAATCAAAACCAGTATCTGGTCCAATAAGCTTCTTCATTTTTGTGTTATTGTTGCGCATCGCCCCTATATGTAATTGCATGACCCATTGTTTTTCCGCATACATTTTCCCTAGCTCTTTTAACAAAAAGGAACGATAGCATCCTGTTTCCTCTTCTGTCAGCTCGATACCTTTCATACCTTTTTGAAAGATGCTGTCAATGTCTTCCTTTTTCGCATCTATATATTCCATCTTAGGGATATCATGATCAGATGCACAGCAGCGATTTTGATGAAAAAAATCAACTCTCTCTTTCAATGCAGCTAATAAGCCGTCTAAATTATCAATCTGAATTCCAGAAGCGTCTGCTAATTTTCTTAACCATTCACTAAATGCTGGTCTTTCTATAAATAGTGCCCCATCAGGCCGGAAAGTAGGAGCAATGATCGTTTTAAATGTCTCATCATTATTCAATAATTGATGGTATGTTAACGGGGAAATGGGGTCATCTGTTGTTCCGATAAATGTAACATTTGATCTTTTTATCAATGCTCTTGCAGTGAATTGCGATGTCTTAAGCAATTGGCTGCACTGTTCATATATCTCAGAGGCTGTTTGTGGACTAAGCAGTTGATCAATACCAAAATACATTTTTAGTTCCATATGTGTCCAGTGATATAAAGGATTGCCAATCAGGTATGGCACTGTTTCAGCCCAAGCCTTAAACTTCTCCCAATCACTGGCATCTCCAGTAATAAAATGTTCATCCACACCATGAATACGCATGACTCTCCATTTATAATGGTCTCCACTAAGCCATAGCTCTGTCAGATTCTCGTATGTTTTATCTTCCCAAACCTCTTGCGGATTTAAATGGCAATGAAAATCAAAAATTGGTAAACTGGTAGCCGCATTTTCATATAACTGTTTTGCCGTATTCGTATCTAATAAGAAATCATTATCTAGAAATTTCTTCATATGCTCCCCTCTCCCATTCATATGTTTTCTCAAGTTATTGTAAGCATTTACATTTTATTATTTATTAATTTGTTCACTAAACAAATTAATTCCACACATAATGTAACATGTTTAAATTTGTTCGTCAATGCAGATTACAGATTTAACAGAGGTTTTGTTAAATGTTGCTGGTATAATAAGGGTAGTCTAATATTAAATATATCAATATATAAAACCAATGGAGGATCACATGATTACTGGTGATGCAGCATACATAAAAAGAATTAATCGCTCCTCAATTATAAGAAATATTATTAAAGAAGGTATGATCTCACGAGCAGATTTGTCTAAGGTTACAGATTTAACGAGAGCGACCATTTCTGTTCAAGTGGCTGATCTTTTAGAGGAAGGTTTAATTGTCGAGACACAGCTTGAGCATAATTCAGTTGGCCGAAAACCAATTATGCTTTCCTTAAATGGAAGTGCAGGTTTTGCTCTTGGTATTGATTTGGATAGCGGCAAAATCTCCTTCATTCTTTCAGACCTTCTCGGCCAGCCAGTTTCCACTAAATCTGTTGAATTGAAAACCAATGATTACGCTAAGATTTTACATATCCTCATAGAGGAGATAAAGAATTTCCAAGAAAATACGCCTGTAAGCGAATATGGAATTGTCGGTATTGTGATTGCTATTCACGGATTAGTATCAAAGGATGAAATTATACATTTCGTCCCTCGGCTTAACTGGAGCAACATCCATCTGAAAGAAGATTTAAAAAAGGAAATAGACATTCCTTTATATATAGAGAACAATGCTAATCTCTGTTCTTTTGCAGAAAGGGTCTATCAGCACCATGAAACTGACTATTTATTGTGTACAACTCTATACTCTGGTATTGGCATCGGTATGATGATGAATGATGAGTTTTTCCGTGGGTATGATGGCTTCGCTGGGGAAGCCGGCCATATGATTATCGTTCCTGGCGGAAAGCCCTGTAATTGTGGAAACAAGGGCTGCTGGGAGAAGTATGCTTCTGAAGCAAGTATATTTGAACAGCTTTCTTCAGCCAGAAATCTGGAGGATTTAACGTATGACCAAATCCAAGCTTGGATTGAAAGCGGCGACCAAGAGGTAATTGACTTAATGGAACAGCTTCTTTACTACCTTTCCATCGGTCTGAATAATTTAATTAACATGTACAATCCTGATACACTTGTGCTGGAAAGTGAATTGCTGCATATCTATCCTGATTCGCTCGAAAAAATTAAAGCGAATCTGACCTCTTCCACCAGCCATTATCAAGGGCTGTTAATCTCCCCATTAGGAAAAGGTGCTGTAGTTTTAGGTGCGTGTGCATTAGCAATTAAAAACTTTCTCGATGTGCCAATGCTCAATTTTTCTCTTGAAAGCAATGCTTAAGACTAAACGAAGCCTCACCTAAGTTGGGGCTTCGTTTGCTTTTGGCAAAAAAAAGATAGCTGCAATCCAGCTATCCTTCCCATATTTATTTAGCAGCATTCCTTCTATCAGCAAGATCCCCTGCAAGCTGTAGCGTTTTCTTTTTGCTGAGCGGGTATAAGAATACAAGCAGCAAGAAAACTAGAAATAAAGAGCTTGCTGTCAACAATGTCGCAAGGGTATGAATGCCCTGCAACGTGCTTTCTGATTGCACGTCTAATGACGCACTATAACCAACTGCAGCAAGTGCAGTTCCACCTAATCCACCTGCAACTGCTTGCCCTACCTTTCGAGCAAATGAATAAATAGAGTAAATCGTCCCATCTTCCTTCATGCCTGTTATGAATTCATGATAATCAATTACATCTGTGACAAATGCCCAAACAACAATCCCAAAGAACGAAAAACCAAACATTCCAACTGCAGAGATTGCAAGGAATTGACTAGCGCTAATATCTGATAAGAAATAGAGCAGCAAATAATCTATTACGGAAAGCAGCAAGCCTGCTGCTGCCACTTCTTTTTTCCCAAATCTTGCAACTAGCGGTTTTGCAATTACTATCGCAATAAACATGGCAGCTGTCGCAATAAGCCCTGAAATACTTAATGCTTTTGCATTATCAAAATAATTTTTGAACAAATATACATCAACAGCTCCCTTTAACATAGAGCTCATAATAAAAACGAGTGAAGCAATAAGGATAATCAGAAGCGGCTTGTTTTTCCCTACCCCTTGCAATGTCCGTTTCAGCGAGGTTTTGCCTTCCTTTCTTGTCTCTGTAATACGTTCCGTTGACATCTTGTAACATGCCATATAACAGGATAGTGAAAGAACTGCAAAAATGATGGCGGCCATAAAAAAACGGCTAGGATCTGCTTTATTATCGACAAATACAATTAACGGTCCTATCACGTTTACAATTAACCCAGCTAAAGTTGCCCCCATTGTTCGGAAACTTGACAGAGACGTACGCTCGACAGGATCACTTGTAATGACAGAAGCCATTGATCCGTAAGGAATGTTTACCGTACTATACAATGTTCCCCATAAAATATATGTCACAAAGGCATATGCTTCATAGAAGCCTGTTGACATGCCGGGAATATGTATAAACATCAACACTCCTGAAAACACGAGAGGAAAAGACATTCTGAAAATCCATGGTTTGAACTTTCCATTTTTACTTGGCTTTCTCGTGTCAATAAAACGGCCCCATGTTACGTCTGCAACTGCATCCCAAAGACGAGCAATAAGGAAAATCGTTCCTACCATTGCAGGACTTAGACCAAAGACATCTGTGTAATACACCATTAAAAACGAACCTACTAGTATAAAAAAGAAATCATTGCCAAAATCACCAAATAAATAACCTAACTGATCTTTAACTCCAAATTTTTGTACTTTCCTGTCTACATCTGGTATTACTAGCTCTCTGTTTGTTTGAGCCATCATTATCCCTCCAACAGAATTGTAATTATAAGACGGAAATTTCAAATAAATCAGTCGGTGCTTATGCAATTATCTTTAGATGTGCTGTAAGCTATGAACATTCAATCCGTTGTTAGCATAGAAAAACATTATTCCTCCCCTCTGCTTCACAATTTGTAACCCCTTACATTTCATAAAACACACTAGACCAAACTAACTGATGATGCCATAATTAATTTGTTTAATGAACTAATTAATTGGTCGTTATTAGATTAACACCCTCTAACTCGTTCGTCAAACACTTTTTGAAAGCGCTTTTTTAAATTTTTATACAAAAAAGAACGATGCTTTTAAAAAGCATCGGTTCATTTCTTATATAGCCAGCGCAATGCCACCATAAATTGCTCAATAAAGTATTCCCGCTGGTGATTAGCAGCTTGCCTTACTTCAAAAAGCAGCTGCTGCTGAGAAAATCCCTTTCGTTCAAGGATGCCATTCGCATTTTGCACAGACTGAACCATTTCCTGCTGTATATTCGTTTTTCCTTTTCCTTCTTCACTGCCAACATATAAATACAGCTTCTTTTTCTCAGGAGAGCACACTTCATTCTCTAAAAATTCGAGCATATTTGGAAACCATAAGGATGGGGATAGTAGACCGTACTTCCCGATTACCTCACTGGTAGAAAACAAGGCAAACAGCGTAATCAGTCCCCCTAAAGAAGCTCCGAGCATACCCGTTTCCTTCATATCAGGTATTGTGCGGAATTGACTATCTATATATGCTTTAATAGACTCTTCCCAAGTATGCAAATATTCCTTTCCTTCCCCCTTAAAATCAGGGAAGGCTGGTACTAAACTCTCCGCAGGCCATGGAGTATATTCATGAAGTCTATCAACAGGCTCCATTCCAATAAGAATCACTTCTTTGATTTCATTTACTTGATAAGACTCTTTTAACTTAGCCAAATTACTGGAGAATAAATAGTGTCCATCATGCACATACACGGCAGGATAATGCTGATCTGTTTGATAGTAGCTTGGAGGCAAGCAGATGTACAGCTTCCTGCCGCCAACTGTTTTTTCAATTAACTCTTCCATTCTTGCCTCCTAAACTTTTGCTTTTACTAATAAAAAGATAAAATATGGTGCTCCGATAATGCTTAGTATAATACCTACAGATATTTCTGCCGGTGCGACAACACTTCTGCCGATATAATCAGCTACTGTCAAAAGCAGCATGCCGACAAGCCCGCAAACTAGCAAGGAATGGCGGTTCTTCAATCCAACTAGAAGCCTAGCGATATGAGGACAGATTAGTCCAATAAATCCAATGCTTCCGGAAACTGCCACACATGAACTTACTAATATAACGGCACCTGCCATCAACAGCCACTTTTCTTTCTCCACTTGTATGCCAAGACCTTTCATGACATTTTCTTGGAGGCGGAATAAATCGAGCTTGTAAGCTTTAAAGAGGATGAAGGGTACGACAAGTAAAAACCATGGAAGTATGGAAATGACATATGTCCATGTAGCATTATAGATGGTCCCATTAAGCCAAACAGTTGCCATTTCAAAGTCCTGTGCTTTCATCTTTAGAGACAGAAACATGGACAGTGATCCAAACCCTGTGCTGATTGCAATTCCTGTTAAGAGCAGACGCTGGGAATCAAGGCCGCTAATTCTGTTCCATGCTAACAGGAATATAATCGTAGCAGCAAACAATCCGCCGATTAAACCAATCAGCGGCATTAACAGCTTCATCAGGAGCTGATCGCCAGAGAAGGTTCCTTGAAAGAGGAGCATATATGCAACAATAAAAGCTCCGGCTCCACTGTTTATACCAAGAATGGCCGGGTCTGCAAGTCCATTTTTTGTAATGCCTTGAAGGACCGCACCGCCAACACCAAGGCCAAAGCCAATCAGCAAGGCAAGCACCAGTCTTGGCAGCCTTAATTCAAATAGTACTAAATCAATATCCTCCTTGGGCTGTATGCGGAACACACTTTCATAAAACTGCGAGAAGGTGATAGGATACACGCCATTTGTGATGCTGTAATAACCGGCTGCTAGGATAAGGACAAGCAGAACAAACACGGTTATGTAAAATCTTTTGTTAAACACGCTGATAGCCTCCTCCCTTTCGCTTAATTAAATAGAGAAAGAAAGGAACACCTATAAAGGATGTAATGATGCCAATCGGTGTTTCAAATGGATAATTGACAAACCTGCTGATCACATCACAGAAAACTAAAAATACTCCGCCTAATATGCCGGCACACGGGATAACGGCCCGATAGTCACTTCCGACAAGATATCTTGTGATATGGGGAATAATCAGTCCGATAAAGCCAATTTTCCCGACTAACGCCACTGATATTCCTGTCATTAAGCCGACAGCTGCCATAGATAACAGCTGAATCCATCTTGTCTTTTGTCCCAATCCTGTCGCGAGATCCTTGCCTAAAGACAGGATTGTCACTGATTTCGATAAAAACATCGATATAATAATTCCAACTAAGGCAAATGGAATAACAAACGTTAATAAAGGTGAATCGATTTGATGAAGCCTCGCATTATACCAAAAGCTCATTGTTTGGGAAACTTGGAAATAGGAGGCGAGACTGGAGGATACACCGCTTAAAAATGTTCCGATAATCGTCCCGATTATCGCAAGCTTGACTGGCGAATAGCCGTTTTTCACGAATGCTGCCAAGCCCATTACAAGTGCCACGCCAAACAGTGATCCAAAAAATGAAAGACATAATAGCTGAAAGGAAGATAAATTAGGCAAAAAGATAAATGAAATGGTAATAAAAAAAGCAGAGCCGTCTGTCACTCCCATTATGGATGGAGATGCTAAATAATTTCTTGTGATGCCTTGCATTAATGCTCCCGAAACAGCTAATAGTATCCCAATCAGTAAGGCACCAACTGCTCTTGGTATTCTTGAACTCCTCACGATTGTCTGCTGCATATTATCTGGATCATAATGGAAAACAGCTGCAAAAATATCCTTAAAGGATGTGTCTGTTGCACCATATCGGATGGAAAGAAGCGTAACGAGCGCAAACAAGATTGGAGATAATATAATAATTAAATAGGTTGCCAGTTTTTTTTGATACATACATATTCACCTTATATACAATTAGTACTTGTCCAGGAGTTCTGGACAAGTACTGTTATTTTACAGCCCTAATTCTTTCTTAAAAGCTGCTAGGAAGTTTGTTTTACTCCAAGCAGTACCGCCTGCTGCCATTGGGTCAATTGCATTTACATATACATGTTCGTCTTTAACTGCATTCAAGTTTGTCCAAATAGCATTGCTTTCGAAATCCTTCAAAGCGTCTTTATTCTCTTGATTTTCAGATTCCTCAAATTGCACAAACAAGTAATCAGGATTCATTTCAGCCAGCTTTTCCAATGAGATTTGTTCTTGGGCTTTAGCTGCTTTTACTTCTTCTGGTACTGTAAGTCCTAAATCAGTGTAAAGTACTGGATTGAAATACACACTCTCTGGGTATACAAAAATGCTACCGCTGCGAATTCTGACCATTACAACTTCTTTATCAGCAATTTTCTCCGCAACTGCTGTCTTTGTTTCCTTTACACTTGCTTCGTAATCAGAAATGTACTTTTCAGCTTCCGCTGTTTTACCCGTAATCTCTGCCAAAACAAGCAGATTATCCTTCCAATGAGTAGAAATATGGGAAATCGGAATCATTGGTGCAACTTTATTTAAGCTTTCCACGACATCTGCTTGAAACTTGCTTGTTCCAAGAATGACATCCGGTTTTAATTGCAAGAGCTTCTCTGTGCTCGGCTGGAATTTGTCACCAATTTCTTGAGCCTCAGACATGGAATCTCCTAAAAATGCAGGAAACTCGCCACCAGTTGCTACTGCTCCTACTGGTTTAACTCCTAACACAGCTGCATCTTCCATTGCTTCCTGACTTGCTGTAACAATTTTAGTACTATTGCTTGGAATTTCATATTCTTTATCTAAAAATGTAATGGTTTTTGTCGTATCAGCACTTGCTTCCTCTGCAGGTTTTTCACTGCTACCTGCAGACTCTTCTTTTCCGCAGGCAGCTGCAATTACAAGCAGGATACCTAACATTATAATAAATGCATATTTTTTCACGAGTATCTTCCCCTTTTATATAGTCTAATTGATATTGATAACCACTTTCAATTAGGATTATACAAAACTATCTTTTATTGGAACATGGATTATTTCCTCTCATTTACTTGTACTTTTTCCGTAATCAATTCTAATAGATTATGAATAACACGAAGATGAGAGCTTGCAGAGCATTCATTCCAAGGATCTGATTGGATGTAATAAACTTGCTGGCGTTTCACAGCTTCAATATTGTTCCAATGCACCGATGTCCTGACAGTCTCCCAATGTTTTAGCGTTTCCTCATCCTGGCGTATATTCATTAAAAGGAAATCTGGCTGCATTTCCATAACAGTATCTATTGATATTTTTTCATTATGCTTCCATTTGTCTTTCTCTTGTGCAGAGCCTATCTGCAGCTCTTCATAGATTACTTCTATAATGGTTCTAGAGCGGTTTAAATAGTAATTATCCTTGAAAAGACTGATGACTAGTCCTTTTTTTCCGCTTAAATATGGAGCTAGCTGCGCAGATGCACTTAATGCCTGATTTTCATAGAAATCCATCCAATCCTTTGCTTCTTTTGTGCAGTTCAAATATTCTGCTATCTGAAAAAACTGATCTTTCCAATTGTCCTGCTCTGAATAATAAAAGACAGGAGCAATTTTAGCTAATTCTGCTTTTTCGTCTGCAGTTATTTCCTGTTTCGCTATAATTAGATGGGGCTTTGCCCTCTTTAGCTTCACAATGTTTTTGCGCCATTCTGTATGCTTTCGATAAGACTCGAGATGGAAGATAATATCATCTTTGTACTGCTCATAATAATCAAGCGTCCATTTCGGATGAATGGGGGCTGCATATGGAAGTATTTGCAACGCCAGCAGATGTCCTGTTGTTGCGAAATCATAGGAAGCTATTTTTCTATGTCTTTTCTCCCGATATGCCGATGGAGAAATGCCGACAGCTTGTTTAAACTTTCTGCTTAAGTAGAATTCATCCGCATAGCCGACAGAACTGGCAATAGAACGAATGCTGTCTTTTGTCATCAGCAATAGTTGTTTAGCTTTATTTACACGTAATCTCGTAATATAATCGCTTATCGTAATACCGTATTGTTTTTTAAACATTTCTGAGTAATATTTAGGACTGAGCTCTGCCTGCTGTGCCAGCATATCAATCTTTAAGCGTTCATGAAAATGAGCTTCCATATACCTTTTTGTTTCCTCGATTGCTAAGAGAGTATCATTAGGTGTGTCGTGCTTTTTATAGGACAATAAATGAAAGAATACTTCATCAAGCCTAGCTCTCTGCAGAAAATGGAGGTAAGGGGTGTCCTCCCCTTCAAGGCGATACATTTCCTCTATTAGTACTGCCGCCTCTTGATGATAAGGTATTACCTGCTGCTGCATACATGCCAAGCTGTCTAAGTAGGGCTGAATCTCTTCCTCCTTGTCTTTCAGAAAAACTTGAAAGGAAATAAGATAATAATCTACATCACTAGCAAATGTAAGTTTATAGGTACTGCTTGGCGGGATGACGAGGAGCTGGTGGCTGGCAAATTGCTTCACTTCTTTATTGATCGTAATGGTTCCTCTGCCAGTCTGAATATATATTAAATCGAAATAAGACGTAATTTTATTTTCCTTGCTTTGCTTGTGAATGCGCTTGATGCTCTTCAAGTCTAAATAGAAATTTTTCCAAATATTATTATTTTTTATGATTGCCACTTGTTTTCCTCACCAGTTCCCTTTAAAATATTTGATGATATTGATAATCATTTTCATTAATAATACCAAAATTTAACCAATTAATAAAGATAGCCTGCACTTAAATGAAACGGAGGAAAGTATGAAGACAGAACCATATACCTTGCCGCATACAGAATGCTGGTCTATCTTGTCACAAGGAAATCAGCAATTATATAAAATATTCGTATCTGTTCCTGATTCACCTGCGCCTGAAGATGGTTTTCCACTTATATATGTACTAGATGGAAACTCTATCTTTGCCAGTTTCACAGAAAGTATGAATCTGCAGACTAGACGGGGAGAGATTACAGGAAAAAAACCGCATATTATTGTGGGCATCGGTTATGAAACAACAGAACCATTTAATGACAGTAGATATTTTGACTATACCTTCTCACCTGAGATAGATTTCTTATCCTACCATCCCATAGACAGGGACTTTCCACCAGGGGGCGGCGGAAGCTTGTTTCTTTCTTTTATTGAAAAACAACTTAAGCCCCAAATTGAACAAAAATATGAGGTTAATACCGAAAAACAGACGATTGTCGGTCATTCTCTTGGCGGTTTATTCGTACTTTCTGCATTATTTACTTCGTCTTCTTCCTTTCAGTATTATGTGGCAAGCAGCCCCTCCATCCATTGGAATGAAGACTTTTTAAATACTGCAAAGCAAAAGTTTATGGAAACTGAGCCGAAAGCGAAGCTCCTTATCACAAGCGGAGAATTGGAAAGAGATCATTTTTCACAAATGAATGAAAAAGCGAAGAAACTTAATGATGAACTTCAAACACATGTTTCTGCTAAGTTTGATAGTGAATTTCTCGAATTTCCAGGAGAGGATCACACGACAGTTCTCCTGCCGCTCATTAACAAAACGATTTTGTTCATGAATGATATTAAACAGCAAATTAAATAAACTATTCTGTTTTGCTTGAATTAATAGTAGCTTGGGTATAATATGTAACTATAAGCATAAACTAGAAAAAGCCAAGGAGCGGGTAACTCCTTGGCCCTGAACTACTGCCATATCGGGCGGTGCGGTCAGGCTAATATATTAGATTAGCGAGAAGAACCACCCTTACGTTTGTGGCGCGGGGTGGTTTTTCTTTGCTCTTTTTTCCTTTTGCCCGCTAAGCGCTGTGCGTAAGCTGCAGCAAAAGCAGTGAAAAATACTGTGACAGTATTCTCCAGCAGAGTCTTTAGAAAATCCATTGGCGTGTTCACCTCCTTCACCATAAGGGAAAGAGTGACCAGCACCACCCGCATCAAATGTATGTAGTTCTCTTTTATTATACACTTTTTTGGTAGGTTTTTCTTTATATTCCAGATAGATTCCTAAATTAGTATAAAACACCCAACAACATAAATAAAGCCAGGCTTATTATGAAGCCTGGCTTTACAAGGAAACTGCCATACCTAAGTTCGATAAAACTTAAGAGTTTAAGAAGGAAGGTATAACATAGCCTTTATATTAATTGGGAAAGCAATCCATCTAACGATTTACAAGATATAAGAGTTAGAAGGAAGATAGATAATAGCCCAATATGTATTAATACTATAGATATTCTGAAACAATGAGATCAAGATCATATGGAGTAATTCCTTTATCCATAGAGAAAATTAAATCTGCTTCCTCTATATTAGCACATAATTCCCCTCTTGCCTCAATATGAAGCTTAAATAAATCATACAAGTTTGGTTTAACAAGGGATGTTAATGCCTTACCCATCAACACCATGCCCATTTGATTTTCTTCTACATTATTAGCATAATCTGGTTCAGTCCGAAGTGCAACATCTGTCCAAATAATTTTATTATCCTGTAAATCAAGTATCATTGGAATACATATCTTAGAATCAGATGTAATATCCATTCTATTCTCGACTGTTTTTGGCTCATATATTTCCCCGGAATTAGGATTTTCTCTGCTCATCCAGCCCATAAAGCATTCTGGAAGCTCATTAAATGCCTCACCGCTAAAAGAATGGATAGAAAAGACAATATACCTTCCGCCGAAATTACGGACCGACTGTATATCCAAATCAATGAACTCACTAGCGCCTGCTGGTGCTGAAGTAATATCACCACTATGACTCGATTTATACTTAGTTGATCTTAAGTTCGTATACGAAACATGTTCCAAATATCCCCAGGCTTCATCATACATAACGGCGGATAAATCGATATCTGTGCCCCAATCTTTCGAGCCGTCTTTCCAATAAAGAAAAGTTCTAATTGTCTTCATGGACTCTGCCACATCTAGCTTAGATCCTCTCACAACAGCTTTAACCGACTTATTAGCGGAGCGCTGGGAAAATGGCACAAGATAATTTTTTAGTGCTTCGTCCAAATAAACCTTTCCAATCGGACCCTTTTGCTTATAAATACTGATTAAACTGTTGTCACAAATGCACACAATTTCCTCACAAACTTCCTCTGCAATGTCAGGGAGATTATTGTCTATCACAAACATCTTCGCTACATTTCCTTTAGGAAAAAATGATCTTTTTTCATTTCCTGCATTCCTGTTTTTAAAATGTTCTCTTACTTGCAACAGCACCGTCGTTTCTACTTTTTCAGCAATTGCCTTAAAATTCTCGATCACAATCTCAGGCTGGTGATGAAGTCTTAATAGGTGATCAAGCTTGCGCGCAAATTCACCTGGTCTTTCAGACAAAAAAGTCATAGCATCATCCATTCGCTTTGTGCACAGTGCCTCTGCAACAAGACCATTAAATGTAGGAATATGCTCATTATTTCTCAGCTTGAAAAAAGCTTCGTTCGCCTTTTTAAATTGCTTATATTCTCCTGGATGGAGCCGCTCTCCTAACCTAATCCATCTGTTCTTATACCTTTTCATATCCTCTTCGATATTGCCGCAGTTTTCAAGAAGCGTTAGAAGTAAACGTCTCTCCTTTCTTTTAAAGCTCTTAAATCGTGTACTTGCAGCTAAGCTGACATCCCCATCCGAAAGAGACACAGCAATCCGCAGGACATCTGTAGCTGTTTTAACATATTGAAACAGAATCTTATGATCTAAGTTGTTCTCCAATAATAACTTTCCAAGTAAAGCAATATTCTCCTTCAAAGGCACTTCTCGCGGTATAAGCTGCCCGGCCATTTCAGGAAAGCTTGAGAAGGCATACTCCAAGTCTGCCTTGTCAGTTGCTGAAAGGGACGTTTTTGAAGAAAGCAAGTTTCGGAAAATCATCAAAAAATCGTCAGTCGAACCAAGGGCTATCACTTTTTGCTCTGTTCTGTCATACAACGGCAGTCTTGTCTGTTGCTCATATTCAGGCAATATTGTCCCCTCTGACAAATAATGTATAAGCGCGTTTACAAATAGTTCTGCATCGCTCGCTTCCATCACCTGCTGCGGAAAGTTCGGATACATTGGCTTATAGGTCTTATTTGCACCCAATAATTCTTTCAAATTATCGATGGTGGATAAATAGAATTCATTAAGCTGGTTTGCGGAATATGTATATAGTGTATCAATGATAGATTTAGAAAATGTGTAGCCTAGTGATTCAAAATTGGCTAAGATGGTGGCTATGTAATGGAGATTAGGCGTATGTTCATTGCCTTTGGTTAGGATGAGTTTATTTTTTCTTCGTAAGTAGATTTGATTAATCATTATTCACCTCTTATAAATAAATACCTTTCTAGTTATATCATCATTTAGTAAAAAAATAAAATAATAACTTACATAATTAATATAATATGGAAACTCAGTTTAATAATAAAGAGAGGCAAACCTTTGAAAGGTTTGCCTTTGTATATGGTAATCTACTACTAAAATTCTTCTTCTTCCTCAACAGCAGTTATATCAAAGAGATAATCAGTTGTTGCTGTACCTTCCCATCCCTCTTGAGTAATATTACCTTGCTCATCTGTCTCTTCACTCATTTTTTTCAGAGCATATGTTGAGATAGAAAAACCTTCAACTGGTAACTGCTTTTCATCTAATTTCTTTATTTCTCCATTTGAAATAACATGAGGTTCATTTTCAGCAAAACCATATTGCGTTCTTTCGCCAAAGCTGTGTATCGCAAAAGTAGACAAACTTCCTTTAGCATTTGTAATGTCTGCAATATTAAGCGCGTTCATATTTACAAAGAAATACTTGGCATCTACTAAAGAAATAAGATTATCCCAGGCTTCAAAATGACTTTTAGAAATTTCATACCTATTCTTATCCACTACATAATTAATACTATAATATACTATGTCAAAGTGATCTTGCTGAATTAAATCCCAGCTTAATTCTGTCGGCTTGCCTGATTTAGTATATTGCAAGTTAAAATTTGTGAGCTTAATTTCACCATCTTTAAGTTTTAATTTCTTCATAACCAAATCGTTCTCTTTATCAAAATTAAGCTTATATACCGAACCAATTTCATGTTCAAGATTTATCGTGCGGCTCTCCCATTTATCTACAGCAATTGGTGTGATCCATTGTACGATTATAAATATAATGAAACCAAAGATGGCTGCTTGACGTTTAATAGGCGTATTTAACTTAGGTCGGAAAAACAGTAAATAAATGATAAAGCCAAGCGGTAAGGCAATTCCATTAAATTTAAATGCAAATACACCTAATATATAATAGCCAATTATTTTTAAAGGAAAATAGGCTTCTGAATCACTCTTTTTCTTGATTAAATACAATAATCCCCCAACTACTAACACTATGTAAACAATAGATGAAATCATCAAGTCCCCCTGTCTGGAATGCTGTCTCACTCCAGATATATGTATTATAATTCCAATACAAGTATAACATGGCAATTATAATTCATTTATAGAAAGTTATTTTGCTAATGAAAAAAGACCTTCATTTCTAATGAAGGTCTCACTTATTTTAGCGGTAAAATGCTTCGATTTCACTAACAATCTTATTAGAACTAATTTCTGGACTAGTTAAAATCGGAATGGCAACATGCTTTAGAGCAGTCTTTGCTCTTGCCATTGAAAGTTGAGCCAGTATGATTAGATCTACTTGATTATTGAGAAGCTTTTCTACACTGCTTGCAATAAGGCTGTCATGCAATTCAAAATCTTTGTTATTTAGAGCAGCAAATGCTTCTGTATTAACTTCCACTAAAACCTCTACCTCTTCTCCCAAGATATCAGCCTTGTCTTTTACTGCTTTTTCCGTAGTCGGACCAGCAGTAGCTACTGTTGCAACGACACCTATTTTACGCCCCAGCTTAACGGCTTGTTCAATCATGGCATCATCTACATTTTCAATTGGAAGCTGCGGAAACCTTTTGCGCATTTCGGTAATTGTCGGACTGTAAGCAGAGCAGGATAGAAGGATTCCATCTACTTCTGTATCCACCGCTCGTTCTAGCAAACTCGCAAAACGTTCTACTAATGCTGCTGTAATTTCTCCTTCTTTCTCTAGCGCTCTGAGCAGTCCCTCATCCATGAAATTAATCGTTTCTATATCAGGAAAATTCTTCGCAAAAGCTTCCAGTATTGGGTTAACAGAATTTAGTGTAGCATGGATTAAACCGACTTTATATTTGTTCATGTTCTACACTCCATCACTTTAAAATTTAATTTTGTTTAGATATCATATCTTGGAAGTTTATTTCGTCCATAAACTCAATGAAGGTTCTTACTAATTTCAAATTATAGTCATCTTGATTGTAGAACATCCAAGTGTGTCTAGTTATTGGATTATTATCTTTATCATTTAAGGGCAGCTGATATAAATTCCCTGTGTTTTTAATAACTAAGCTGGGCATTATCGCATACCCTAAATCATGTGCTACCATTTCCCTGCAAGTGTCTGTTTTATCTACTTTAATTCCAACTTTCGGGGGAACGGAAAAGTTCTCTGACCACCATGTATCTATCATATCTTGAAGTTTAACATCACATATATAATCAATTCGGGGTAATGTTGGAAGTTCTGCCAAATCGATTTTACTATAAGATACTAATGATAAGTTCTCTTCTAGTAATAATCTTTTTCCTCCAATCCACTTGTAATCTCCTCTTACAAATCCAATATGAATTTCGTGATTGTACACTTGATTATATATTTGGCTGCTCCATTTGCTTGTTAAGCTGAAATTAACTTTTGGATGCCTTGATTTAAACTCTTTAAGAACTGGCGGAATTTTTCTTGTAATAAAACTAGAAACACCTAGTCGTAATGTACCAGAAATTTCTTCATCCATATTAGCTAAATGATCCTGTACCTCTATATCTCTTGTAATCATTTCATCTGCATAGTTAACGAGGTATTCTCCTTGAGGTGTGAACTGAATTCCTTTTTTACTGCGATGAACGATTGTTACCTTATATTCTGCTTCCATTTGTTGAATTCTTTTTGTAAGTGCTGGCTGTGACATGAACAGACTTTCTGCAACTTTTGTTATATTTTTTTCCTTGTATAACTTCTGCAATATCTGCCAATCTCGTTTGTCCATGTTATACCCTCCTGAAATCATAACTTCTAGATTAAATTATATAGAACGTTAATTGATTTAGAAAGCGCACTTACGATGTAGTTAATTCTTTTAAATGCGAAACTGCTTTAACAAGAAAGTCCTTCTTACCGAAACTGCCTGACTTCAGTACAATTAACATTTCCTTATCAATTACTAATCCGGAAGGCACACCAGTATCAATTTCCTTCACAATATAATTTCCTTTAATCTCTAAATGCCTGCATACAGTGCCAGAAGTATCTCCGCCAGCAACGACAATTCTTTTTAAATCTAAAGAATCAGTCAATCTTTTAGAAACAGCGGCTAAAAAACCTGATATTTTTTTACTAATAATTAATTCACTAAATCCCTTGAGTTTTCCAATTTCCTTTGTTTCCTTTACGATGATTGGATTATTTTCTGCCATAATCAACACATCTTGCCCGTCTCTTAACCGTAATTTCGCTTCGTTATAGACTTTATCAAGTTCTTCTTGATAATTGCTGTCTAAGATTTTCCTTGAATCAACTACTATGGAGAAAACGCCTGATTCTATTAACTCTTTTGTCTGTTCTTTTGTTTGCGGTGTTAGGCTTCCTGATATAATTAGAACTCCATTTGAATCCTTTATCGATACAGTGCTTGCTAAATTAGGAAACGCTGATTTGGGCAGAACTTTAGGCAGTTCTTCTCCTAATGCCGAGCTGCCAGCAAGTACTCTAAACCCTGCTGCTGCTTGTGCGATTATAGTTAAGTCTTCTTGTGTTTGACCATCAATGATTACGTACTGATAATCATTTTTTGCCTCTTCAATCGCCTTTTTTAATTCTTCAGGACCTTTTCTGACTGTCTCTAAATAAATAGAGGTTACATTTCTTCTTGTCTGTTTTTTCAAAATTGATTCTAGGTTGGACTCTATCATTGGATGAACGGGATCATGGAAGAACTCTGAATCTTCTAGTCTCTTGCCATTAACCTTGTGAATCCCATTTGTGGTTGTACGGCCGTTTTGTGGAAAAGAAAGAGAAATAATTGCAAAATCTTCATTCAATTCATCGAGCATGGCATCAAATTCCACACCTATATTGCCTCTAAACACAGAGCATGTTTTATTATAAAACATCGTACAACCTGCCTTTTGTAAAATCTTTGTTGCTTTAAATACTTTATCATAGGCAGTATTGGGACTGTCTAAGCGGCTGTCTGTATCGATAATAACTACATCTGCATCCCTTACAATTTCCATATTTTCTTCAAAGGTAAGCACCTTTACCTTATAGCCGCTCTTAGAAAACATGATGCCAATATCATTAGCACCAGTTGTATCATCTGCTACTACACCAATCATTTTTAAGCCTCCTTATCGTTTAATCCTTGGCTTATAAAGAGACTCTTCCAAAAACTCCGTCACTTTATAGTCAGGCAGCGAATGTAATTCAACCCCACTGGATTTTGCTGTCAGGATCATTCTGCATGTCATTTCTAATGTTTCTAATCTCATTAAGGCTTCTGATATGGAAGTATCCATCACTACTACTCCATGATTACGCATCATTATTACATCTGATTTATTGGCCTCTTCTGCTATCGCTTCTCCTAGATCTCTTGTTCCAGGATGGTAATAATCTACATAGCCGATATTTTCCAGGTAATAAAAGTTTTCAATAAACAGGTTTGCGAGTATGTGTTCTTTACTGCATGCAAAGAGTGTTGTATAAAATGGTGAGGAATGAATAACCGCTTGTACATCTGGCCTTGTTTTATATATTCCTGTATGCATTGGTGTTTCTTTTGAAGCTTTTCTTTCACTTAAGTTTTTTTCATACTGAAGGTCAAATAGAACAAAATCTTCATCTTTCAAGTCACCCATAAAGGTACCTGAAGCGGTTATAAGCATTGTTTTATCATCAACTCGGCTGCTGATATTGCCTGATGTACCCCATGCCAGCTTATTTTCGAGCATATATTTACCACAGTTTATCAATCCATCACTTATAGTCATGTGTAAATCCTCCTATAGAAAAAACCAAACAGCTACCCGTTTGGTTTTTATTTTGTTTACGCTCGCATTCTCTTGATAACAGCTTCTGTGAATTCTGTAGTAGATGCCGAACCGCCAAGGTCACGGGTAGTTGGTCCTTCGGCAATCGTTTGTAAGACAGCATTTTCGATTATTTCTGCAATAACGTTCAGATTATTATCATCATGATGGTTTGCAAGCCACTGAAGCAGCATCACTGTTGAAAGAAGCATACTTGTTGGATTAGCAACATTTTGTCCAGCGATATCCGGTGCAGACCCATGTGCTGCCTGTGCCATTGCCTGCTCTCCATTTGTATTTAGTGATGCTGACAAACCAAGACTTCCTACTAGTTCACCTGCTAGGTCTGATAGTATGTCTCCGAATAGATTAGTAGTTACAATAACATCAAACTCTTCTGCTCTTCTTACTAGGTGAGCTGTCATGGCATCAATATGGAAATCATTCACTTCTACTTCTGGATAATACTTTTCACCAACCTCATAACAAACATCACGGAATAATTCATAAGCAAACTTGATTACATTTGCTTTATGAACGATTGTTACCTTTTTTCGTCTCGTCATTGCCAGCTTAAATGCTTCATGAGCAATTCTTTCCGTTGCTTGCCGTGTAAATACGCCTGTTACTAATGCGACGTCTTTATTTACCATATATTCTCCTGTCCCTTTATACATATTTCTATCTGACAGGAAACCCTCTGTATTTTCTCTGAAAACAACTAAATCTGCATTACCTACTAAACTAGTCGTCCCAGGCAGGGCACGGCTTGGACGTACATTAGAATATAAATCAAAATGATGTCTAAGTTCACCGCTTGGATTTCGTTTCGAGATTCTATGTTCATCAGGATAAGCAGCTGAATCATGTGGAGCCATTAACCAGCCATTCGTATCCTCCAACCCTTTTTTCGTAATTTCTGGTACAGGGTCATTATATTTTTTAATGCCTTCCCATCCCATCGGCAGCTCTTTGTATTCAAAGGTTGTACCATTATTCGCTTGTTGTGTGGCAGCCTTCAATACTTCTACGGATGCTTTTACAATTTCAGGACCAATTCCATCTCCATATAGAACACCTAATTTATAATTTGCCATCAGATAACCACCTTTATTGTTATATAAACTAACTGGTTAATAATTACTTTCTACATTTATTCTAATACAATTAAACCATAATAAAAAATATACGTTTTTTATTAAATATCATAAAAATAAGTTATGGATACAGGTTTTTAATAACCATTATTTAAGAGTTATGGTTCATAACTTTTCATTATCGCTGTCCATTCTTTTTTAGAATAATAGATAAAACCCTTGGTATCATTAGCTTTATAAGATTGTATATTCCTGTGCTTCCAGAATTGAATTGACGAAGCGTTTCCCACTCGTTACATTTACGATAAAGGTAACAAGAGTTCTTATGTCTCTTGTATGAAAGGAGATTCAATCATGTTTAAAAATAGCCATCAGAAGAAAACAGAAGCACACTCTATTTTCACTCCTGCAGATGGAAGTTTTGTCTCTTTAGAAACTGTGCCAGATCCTATCTTCAGCAATAAGCTTGTTGGTGAAGGCTTCGCCGTGGATCCTTCCAATGGCATAATTGTTTCACCTGTTACTGGGGAGGTCACCCATATTTCTCAAACAAACCATGTTATGACGATTAGAAATGCAGAGGATATTGATGTTTTAATCCATATTGGACTTGAAACCGCTTCTCTAAAAGGGGAGCCTTTTAAAGCTTTAGTACAGATGGGGCAATCGGTGAAAAAAGGGGAGCCTTTAATTGACTTTAACTTAACTTATTTAAAAGATAATGCTTATAGTCCCTTAATATTAGTTATCTTGCCTAATATTAAGAACAAAAATTATTCAATTATATGGCAAGATGAAGTTACTTTAGTTGCTGGAGAAACAAAAATTTTATCTGTTGTAGAAAGATAAGACACTAAAAAAAGTGCCTGTTGAAAAATCGGCACTTTTTTTGTTCTATTAAACTTTTGTTAGCTCTCTTTTCGGTTGCTTGTTAACCTCTTCAACATTCTCCTCCATTTTTTCTGCAAACATAACGTCTATGGACTCCTTTGATTCAATGGAAATTGTTTCATGTGCATTACCAGCAGCTGCCTGTTTGTTTTTATAAATCCCTCCCTCAACTACTAATGCGATCACTACTATTTCAAATCCATATTTCAACAATGGATTTTGGAAGTATGTACTCAAAAAAGGTTCGGCAACGATCATTTTGGAGGCTGTCCATGCTAGGATTGCGGAACCAAACGTAATAATAACAGGAAAACGTTCAATCCATTTCAATATTAAAGTGCTGCACCACATCACAACAGGAATAGAAACTAATAAGCCAATCACTACTAAGAGGATACTTCCATGAGCTGCTCCAGCCACAGCTAACACATTATCCAGTCCCATTAATGCATCTGCAATAATAACTGTTCTTACAGCTCCCCAAAAATTATTGCTTGATTTTATATCACTATGTTCCTCCTTTTCTACTAATAATTTATAAGAAATAAAAACTAGCATTAACCCTCCTGCTAAATGTAAGCCTGGTACTTTTAACAGCCATACGACAGCCAAAGTTGCTGCAATTCGAATGATAATCGCACCAAGAGAACCCCACATGATAACTTTTTTCTGTTGATCTTTAGGCAGATTCCTCGCCGCAAGTCCTATAAGAATAGCATTATCACCTGCTAATACTAAATCAATAACAATAATAGAAAGTAATGCTGTTAAAAATTCGAACTCCATATTGTTCCTCCTTCTCTAATATAAATAGCCCTTTTTTGAAAAGGGCTATTCTATGAAAGTTTAAGCTTATTTAATTACAGTGCCATTGCTCCTGTTAAAATTCCGACAATAATCATGACAACGGCTGTTAAGAGAATCCAGCCCATTGTATATTTTTGTAATTTACCTAGATCACTTCGTATTAATTCTATTAACACCCATAATGGTGCAGATGTTGGCCCAATCAAGTGTATTGTCTGTCCAATTACAGATGCTCGCGCAATACTGACAGAATCTACCCCGTATTGACTGCCTGCTTCTGCTAAGACAGGTAATGCCCCGAAGAAAAAGGCATCATTTGACATTAGGAAGCTAAGCGGCAGACCAATGATTGCAACAATGATGGTATAGTATTCTCCAAACGCACTTGGAATAATAGAAACGATATCATTTGCCATATGGTCAACCATTTCTGTACCTTGAAGGATACCTGTGAATATCCCCGCTCCAAGCACAAGTGATACAACTGGTATGGCATTAGAAGCATGCTGTTTGAGCACCTTTTTTTGTTCTTCGATATTTGGGAAGTTAACCACTAAAGCAATAGCGAACCCAATGATGAAGAGAATATACAGCTCTACTACGTCCAGAATTAAGACGCCCATTATTGCTAGAGTGAGAAATAAGTTAAACCAAATGATTTTAGAATTCTTCTTTTCTCGCACTTCTGCAGTTGCTGCAATCTCTTGATTGTATTTAGCTATAACTTCCGCTCCAAGACGTTTTCGTTCTCTTTTTCCTAAAAAGTACGCAATCGCAAGTGTAGAAATCGCCCCGGCCAACATTACTGGCAACATCGGAATAAAATATTCATTCGCATTAAGACCTAGCACACTAATTGCTCTTGTTGCAGATCCGCCCCACGGTGTGCTCCCTGCAATAATTCCTAAGGACATGATGGAGACAGTTGCTAATATTAATGGGTTCATCCCGATTTTTCTGTAAACAGGCAGCATGGCAGAACAAATAATCATATATGTTGTTGTTCCATCCCCGTCTAATGCTACTAGCAATGCTAGTATCGCCGTCCCCATTGCTATTTTAACTGGATCTCCTTTAGCAATCTTTAAAATCATATTACTAACAGGATCAAATAAGCCTGTATCCATCATGATACCAAAGTACAGAATTGCAAATAACAGTAGTACTGCTGTAGGAGCGGTAAGCTCTACTCCCTGTACCATCATATCTCCCAATTTTGACCCAAATCCCCCGAGTAAGGCAAAAATCACAGGAACAAAAATGATGGCTGTAAATGCAATCAATCGCTTAGACATGACTAAGTAAGTGAAAACCGCAATAGTTAGAAACCCTAGAATTGATAACAAATTTATACCCCCAAACACATTGAATGCGTTTTCATTTATTTGACAGCTAACTCACCAATTCTTGTGATAATCGCTTCTGCAAACTCAGACGTAGATGCTGTCCCTCCCAAGTCTCCAGTCATTGTCCCGTCTTTAAGGCAGCTATTAATTCCTTGTTCAACAAGCTGACCGACTTGGTGTAATTTAGAGTCATGATGTCTTTCACTCAGCCAATCCATCAGCATAACAGTAGACAACATAATGCCGATAGGATTTGCAATATTTTTGCCAGCAATATCTGGTGCCGAGCCGTGAGCTGCTTGCGCCATTGCCTGATTATCATTCGTATTGATAGAAGGAGCTAATCCTAGGCTTCCAACTAATTCACCAGCTAAATCTGATAAAATATCACCAAACATATTCTCTGTTACTATAATATCAAAATCTCTTGCTCTGCGGACTAAGTGTGCTGTCATTGCATCGATATGGTAGTCATCAACCGTAACCTCTGGGTATTGTTGCGCTACCTCTTTACATGTATTTAAGAAAAGGCCTGTTCCCAGTTTAATAACATTTGCTTTATGAACAATCGTCACTTTTTTCCTGCGCTGCATCGCCATTTTAAAGGCAGCGTGTGCGATTCTTTCAGCAGCCTTCTTCGTAAATACACCTGCAGATACGACAACTTCTGGTGTTATTTGCCATTCACCTCCGCCAATATGCATGTTTCTATCTGTATAGAAGCCTTCTGTATTTTCACGGTAAATAATTAAATCTGCTTCCCCAACAACACTTTTTGCCCCAGGCATTGTTTTAGCTGGTCTGATATTTGCATATAAATCTAAAGTGTGGCGAAGTTCACCGCTTGGGTTTCTTTTTGCTTTATGTTCAGGCGGATATGCTGCAGAATCGTGTGGTCCTAAAATCCAACCATCACAGTCATTTAACATTTCCTTCGTATAACTAGGTGTTGGATCATTGTACTTTTCAATTCCTTCCCACCCCATTGGAAGCTCTATCCAATCAAACTTTACATCTAACTCTTGTGCAGCTGCTTTAAAAACCTTTACTGTAGCGCTTACAATTTCTGGCCCAATGCCATCACCTTGTAATACTCCTAACTTATATGCCTTCATCATCTCATCTCCCTATTTCGTTTGTGCTTATAGATTTTCAATATTGAATTTCTACTATCACTGTAATATAAAGCTAACGATAAATGAAATATCGCTTTTTTATGTTTATCCATAACTATTTTTTATTTTCCTATCCACCGGTGTGATCATATTAACCATTACTTTTTTTTATCGATAACAATAACTTATATTGATTTCTATAATATAGTGGATTTTTTGTATAATGGTAGAAAATATAATAACAAGGGAGAGGCTTATGGAGAACATAATAGAGCAATTTAAAGGCATTCCTACTACATCGATTTCCGATTCTATGAATGGATTAAATAATCTGGACCCTTCTATAAAGCCAATTAAGGATGAATATTCTTTTGCTGGCAGAGCACTTACTGTTAAAATTCCAGTTGGTGATAATTTGGCCGTTCTAAAAGCCATCAGAGAGTCAAAACCTAATGATGTTATTATTGTCGATGCTAAGGGAGATACATACAGAGCTGCTGCCGGGGACTTTGTAATTGGTATGGCAAAAACGCTTGGGGCTGGTGCATTTGTTGTAGATGGTGCAATCCGAGATATAAATGGCATTAAAGATCTCGATTTCCCTGTTTTTTGTAAAGGGACAACTGTAGCAGCTGGAGGAAAAGCTGGCATGGGAGAGATTAATATCCCGATTTCTTGCGGAGGTGTTACGGTAAAACCAGGTGATATCATTGTCGGCGATATTGACGGTGTTGTCGTAATTCCACAGGAACAGGAAGAAGAAATATTGGCAAACTCACTTGATAGAGTGGAAAAAGATAAAGCAAGAGAAGAACAAATCTCAGGCAATAAAGAAGAAATTATTAAATATCTTGATCAAATGATTCATTCTGCAAAATAAGTATTCATGAAAGGAAGACATCTGCTCTTCCTTTTTATTATGGGGAGATAAGTATGATGTTGAGAATAATAATATTTTCTGTTTTTGCTTTTCAATTAATTATTAATATTACTCGTCCAATTATTACGTTATATGCATCTGACTTAGGATCAAATACATTTGAAATAGGTATATTAACCGCTGCGTTCGCCTTCTTCCCACTTCTTTTTGCTTTACATGCTGGCAGAATAGCTGATAAGTATGGAGATCGTTATCCGGTTATTTTTGGGATGATTGGATTAGCTGTAGGTATGTTTTTCCCATACTTTTTCACCTCTATTTCGGCTTTGTATATTAGTCAGTTAATTGTAGGGATATCGAATATTTTTATCGCTGTTTCTCTGCAAAATGTTATAGGTACTATAGCTACCGAATCGAATCGAGATCAATATTTCAGTATGTTTGGCATGGCAGTTGCTGCTGCTGCTGTATTAGGTCCGATGCTTGGGGGATATATCTCTGAACACTATAATTATAATAGTGTGTTTCTCATTTCCCTGCTATTATCTATCCTGCCTATTATCATAAGCTTAAAAATACCTGCCATTAAAAAGGATGTGGGTGAGAAGAAAAGCATTATCGAATCAATTGGGTTATTAAAAATACCATTATTGAAGAAGGCTTTATTTTCAAGTGCCTTAGTTTTGTATTCTAGAGATATTTTCGTTGCCTATTTTCCTATTCTTGCAAAGGAGTCACATTTATCCAATTCACAAATTGGGCTCGTTATTTCATTACAAGGATTAGCGATGATTATAATTCGCTTTATTTTACCGAGACTGCTTTTAATTATGGGCAGAGACTATATTTTATTTATCTCTGTTCTGCTGGCCGGTGCATCTTTTCTGCTTATTCCATTTACCGGAAGTCTGACTTTTTATTGTGTCTTTAGCTGCTTGATGGGCTTTGGTCTTGGCTGTGGCCAGCCGTTATCTCTGACTACTACTTATAACGCTTCACCGTTAAACAGAACTGGGGAAGTGCTAGGGTTAAGACTTTCTACCAATAGACTATCCCAATTAATTGCACCAATATTTTTCGGAATAGTAGGCACGTGGATGGGAATTTTATCTGTTTTTCTTTTTAGCGGCTTTTTCTTAATTGGTGGTTCTTGGTTTATTAAAGGAAACAAGACTAATGGTGGAGGTACAGTTAAAATAAACAAATAATAAAAAGATAAGCTGGTGGCAGCTTATCTTTTTCGTGTTCATTTCTTCTCCAAAAGCACCATCCATTCATCGAGTTTAAAGGAGAGCACCTCACTTTCCTCCAATTGAAACCCAAAGTAATCTAGTACATTTACTTCAGTATTATCGATGTACTTTGCAACTTTCTTAATCTGCTCTAGAGAAGATGTTGTTCGTTCTACCCAGCTTTTATATTCCATCTGTTTCTTTCTAACTTTGGATTTCACAAGGACAAGACCAGTCTCGTCAATCCAGCTTTCCCACTCATTCCGCGTATAACAGCGAACATGACTGCTGTCGCGTAATCGTTCTAATGTATTAATAAACTCATCAAATTTACTCTCATCTGGTGCTATATTATCAATTAATAGCAGCTTTCCTCCCGGTTTAAGAACCCGATGTGATTCTTTTAAAAATTCCTTGGCATCCGGAAAATGGTGTGCCGCAATTCTGCATGTCACTAAATCAAAGCTTTCGTCTAAAAACGGCAGATTTTCAGCATCTGCCACAATGAAGTGTATATTGGATGCATCTACATCTAAGAACTGTTTTGCTTCCTTTAACATTTCAACTGTTAAATCTGTTGCATACACTTCTTTAACTTGAGGAGCTAAGAGCTTTGTAACATGACCGCCCCCAGCAGCTACATCTAAGACAGTCCAACTCTCTTTCGGCGCAGTCCATTCTAGCAAAATTTGTAAGTCTTCTCCTTTTGAATGGCTTTTGCTTTCTACATATTTTTTAGCGTTCTTTCCAAATTGTTGCTTTACCTCCGCCTTTACATCATTGAAGTTTTTATCATTCATTCTCATCACCTCTACCTATACTATACAATCATATTAATGAAGATTATCATCGGAAATACTAATGGTTCTCCATAACATTTAATTATTACGCTGCATTTTCTTCTTAAAAACAATAATAAAAAATCCGCATACCCGCAAAAAAGATGCGTTATACCTAATACTATAGCCATTACCACAAATGGCAGGCTTTTCCAAATTCATCCCTCTTACTATTACTTATCAATGGAAGAATGAGAACGTCTACCAATACATGATGACATCCTTGTTAGTATTCGTAGCATTTTAGACTACATAAAATGCAGGCTTTCATTTCATACTTATTATAGGGGGTTTTTGGATATGTATTTTAGTTGGATGCTTGCACTAATCATGTATACGCAACAAATGACGATGACAGATGATTTAATAATTACTAACAAAGGCGAGGAAATGTTTGTAGTTAATCGTTCTAACTTTTCCATGCAATACCCTGTATTGCCTTTTTTAGATACAGATAAGCTGGAGAGTTTTATGGATGAAATAGATCAGCAAATAAGTAAAAAACCTAAAAATGCGATTATTGATACAAACGGCAGTATTATCTCAGAACAGGTTGGCTACCGATTAAACAGGGCCGTTTTTACAGATAAGGTGTATGACTATTTTTTCTCTAACGGTTCAGCTGCTCTGGATATTCCTATAAGAGCCAATTATCCTCGAGTAGATAGTGAATTGCTCGGCAATATTAGAGGAGAAAAAATTGGACAGTATATTACTTTCTTTAATCCATATAACAAAGAACGTAATAACAATATTAATCTTGCTGCAAAAGCAATCAATAATTATGTCCTATTTCCAGGGGAAAGCTTTTCGTTTAATAAAGTGGTTGGTGAAAGAACAATGGAACGAGGTTATTTACCATCTACAGCCATTGTAAACGGGGAATACTCTGAACAATTTGGGGGAGGAATTTGCCAAGTTTCCTCTACTCTATTTAATGCAGTCGATAACGCAGGCTTAAATATTGTCCAGCGATTTACACATAGCAGAGGTGTTTCTTACGTTCCTGTTAAGCGAGATGCCACTGTAAGCTGGGATGGACCTGATTTGGTTTTTAAAAATGATTATAATCAGCCAATACTCATACTTGCTCGATCCATCAATAACCATATTAAAGTGGATATTTATTCTTCTGATGTAATTACATACACACCTAAGCAGGTGCCATATCTTCCTTAGAAAAACAAAAATACTCCCAAGTTAACTAACTTGGGAGTATTTTTTATGAATCAAAGTAACCCATCAAAGATAGATATCAAGTAGACTCTATTGCAGGTGCAAGCGCGCAAGTATAAAGCTCATCATTATTTAACATTAATAAGAGCTAAAACATGCATTATTATCCACGCCTGCCTCCTCGTCCACCTCTTTTACCTTCTGTATTATGTTTAAGAGATGATAAGCTCTCTTCACTGCTCTTTAGGAATTTTGCCATTTTATCTTCAAATGTTTCTTTTGGTTTAAAATTCCCTTTAGAACGGTCATTGTTTCCACGTCCTTGTGCTGGGCGAGTTCGTGGTTTATAAGAAGACTGACCTTCCGGCTTTTCTATCGTTTGCTTAATAGATAAAGCAATCTTTCCTTCTTTTTCACTTAAAACCTTTACTTGTACCATATCACCAATTTTCAGATGATCATTTACATCTTTTACATAGCTGTCTGCCACTTCACTAATATGCACAAGTCCTGTTTTTCCCTCAGGTAACTCAATGAATGCTCCAAAATTAGTAATACCAGTTACTTTACCTTGCAATTTACTTCCTATTTCAATAGACAATATCTTTTGCCTCCTTATCTTATACAAAACAACTAATTATAACAAAAATTCGATTTGTTGACAAGACGCTTTCCCAATGTATCATTTCCTGCTCTGTCATGTCGGCTGCATTTAATATGAATTCAAGTTTAACGATAGAACTGCCATAATATCAGTATCAACACTCTGACTGAAAGTAACGTTAATAATATAAAAACACTTCTCTCATTTTGTTGATTTTCCCTTTTTAATGTCCTAAAAAACCCAATAAAATAGCCGCCAATTGGCAGCTTAAGATTATCCCTTGTCATTTTTAATAAAATTTTTACCATCAGTTGTTTTTTTGCCAATAATTACAGAGAGAACAACGATTACAGCAATCACAATTGTTACAACAGAAATAGTCTCACCTAAGAAAACAGCTGAAAACAATATCATAAAAAACGGTTGCAAATATTGAATTTGACTAACTCTGGCGATCCCGCCGATTGCCATTCCGCTATACCAGGCGACATAAGCTAGAAATTGACTTACAACTGCGAGATAACTTAAACTGAGCCACGCGGTGAATGGTGCGTGAAGCATATCAGCTGTTAAATGCATGGCAACTGGGATAATAAAAAAGGGAGCGCCAATTATAATTGCCCAGGCAATCACTTGCCAGCTTCCTAGTTCTTTTGCGAGCTTTCCGCCTTCTGCATAACTAAATCCGAGCAGTATTACTGCGGCAAGCAGGGCAATGTCAGCTAATTGTAATTGGCCGAACCCTAAATTCAGCGCATAGATAACAACAGCAGCAGAACCTATGAAGCTTGAAAGCCAGAATTTAAGAGAAGGCCTTTCGCCTGCTCTGTATATGGCAAACCCAGCTGTTGCTAATGGCAGCAGAGCTACTTCAACAGCTCCATGAGAAACTGGCAAAGACTCCATTGCCCAGGACGTTAGGAGCGGAAACCCTAACACTGCTCCTAGTGCAACAATAATAAGACTTTTGAATTGGTGAAAGGAAGGGAGCTTTTCCTTGCGGACAATCAATACGATTACAACTAAAATAGCGGCAAAAACTGTTCTTCCTAACCCGACAACTGTCGTTCCAAAGTAATCAACTGCAACACTAGTAGCAGGGAGTGTTAAACTAAAGCAAATGACACCAACTAATCCAAGCAGCATACCCATTTTTTCTCTAGCCAACTATGTTTGCCTGCCTTTCTTTATTACATAATAGTAATTCTTTGTAGTATTCCCTATTTAATGTTGGAGATCGGTAAACTTTATTCATCATGCATGCATTTTCCTTTCCTTAATGGAAGACTCGATGATTAAATCAAGGAGCTTACTGTAGGAAATCCCTGCAGACTCTGCACTTTTTGGCAGCAAGCTGTTCTTCGTCATACCTGGCAATGAATTAACTTCAAGGACATATGGAATCCCACTTTCTAGCATCATATCTACTCGTGCATAAACGCTGCATTTTAAAGACTGATAACAGCTCATCGCAGCAGAAAAAACGCGTGCTTCCATTTCTGGCAACAGCTGGACTACTTCTTCCACAGTAGCTGTGTCATCATATTTCGAGTTATAATCAAAAAACTCTCCTTTATGGCGAATTGATATGACAGGTAAAAGCTCTCCGTTTAGGATGGAACAAGTAATCTCTTCACCCTTGATATGTTTTTCAACAATTGCTTCAGTGTCCCATTTAAATACTTCATTAATGGCGGCTAGTAAGTTTTTTCGGTCATAGACAATTTTCACTCCTACACTTGACCCGCCAGAATTAGGTTTTACAATCACCGGATAACCCATCTGTTCTATTTTCTCTATCTTAAGTTCTGCCTTAGTAAGATGAATCCAGTCTGGCGTTGACACGCCTTCATAGCGGATGATTTTTTTCGAGATATTTTTATCCATGCATAAACTGCTGGAAAGCACACCGCTGCCTGTATAAGGAACACCCATCGTTTCCAGAGTGCCTTGAATAACACCATCCTCTCCAAATTTGCCATGAAGCGCCAGAAGTGCGACATCCAGATTTTTTGCCTTAGCGATTATTTCTTCTTTATGCTCAAGACAAATTGGGATTATCTCATATTTATTTTTGTCTAAATGAGCAATCATTTCTTCCCCTGTCATCAAAGAAACTTGTTTTTCGGATGAAATTCCACCCATTATTACGCCAACTCTCATTCTTCTAACCTCCATAATGTTTTTTTAAGGTTTCTCCTATCAGTTTAATCCCAGTAATAATGTCTTCTTCCTTTAGTCTCGAAAATCCTAACCGCATTGTATGATTTCCGCTGTTGTCTGTATAAAAATCATTTCCAAGGGCAAAAACCACGCCTTTTTGAGAACATTTCTTTAAGAGCTCTTGTGAATCGATCGACTTATCCAATTCAATGAATAGATGGAGACCGCCATCGCCGGTTATTCTTCGCAATGGAATGTATTTATTACAATACTGAACTGCCAATTCATACTTTTTCTTATAAACAGATCTTGCTTTTTTTATATATTTTTCAAAGTAGCCATCATTTAAATACTGATACAATATTGCCTGATCTAGAGTAGATGTATGAATGGTACGAGCTCTTTTCATGCTCTCCAAATAATTAACTCTTTGTCTGCTAAAATCCAGCCGACTCTTAAACCTGGGAACAGTATTTTAGAGAAGCTGCTTGTATAAATGACATTATTGCCGTTCCCCGCGAATGCTGCCAATGGCGCTAAATGTGCGCCAGAGTAACGCAATTCTTCATTAAAACCGTCTTCCACAATTGGAATTTGATATGCTGAGTACAGCTCCATTATTTTCTTTCTTTTTTCAGAAGATGTAACAATTCCGGTTGGGTTATGATAGGACGGTATTAAATAAGCAAAGTCATAATTATTTTTTGCCAAGAGGTCCTCAAGCATATCAATATTGATGCCGTCATCTTCCATGTCAATGCCGTCAATTTCATAGCCATGCATTCTGAATAATTTAAGTGCAGAGTGATGGGTTGGATTTTCACAAATAATCCGGCGCTGCTTCCTGTTTAGAGATGAAAGCAGAATATCGAGACCTTCTGTAAATCCATTTGTAATTAATATATCTTTATCTTTAATATCAACGCCTTTTACTTCCATATAATGAAGCAAGTAGTCGATTAGCGGTTTATACCCTTTGGCATAGCCATAATTCAGGACAACGTCTCCTTCTATAGCCATTCGATTCAGAAAAGCCCGTTTAAAATTTTCGACATCAAACAGCTTTTCGTCAGGTGCGATACTATTAAAGGAAATCACATCTTTGTTACGGCGCACTCCATGCTTCATCAGATCGTGTTTTTCTGCGAGCAGTGTTTGCTCACTCAGTTTTTCTGCCCAATTTACTTGTATAGACGGAGACTTAAAGGTTTCAACTCGGCTAACAAAATTACCCTTTCCCTTTACCGCATAAATAAGTCCTTCCTGTTCTAAATCTGCATATGCCGTTAAAACGGTATTGCGGCTAATGAATAATTCTGAGCTGAGCTCCCGCGTCGACGGCAGCTTTTGATGTTCAACCAAATGCCCGTTAGTTATCATTCTTTTTAAATATTCTTTAAGCTGAATATAGACAGGTCGCCCCTCGACGAGCTTAAAATCATTAAACACTTTATTCATCTCCTTAAGTTACATTTTTACATGCTCACAGCATTTTCAAAAGGTCCACCTAAAGTGTATTTTTAACATTTAGTGGTTCAGGAAGATTTATGTGGCTAAGTAAAATATAAAAAGCCGCCAGAAGGCAGCTATGCTCTACAAAAAATTCAGTATTAGATGTTTTTAATGACTTTAGCTGGATTTCCAGCAACAACTGTATTAGGCGGAACATCTTTTATCACAACAGAACCTGCCGCTACTATAGAATTATCTCCGATATTGACCCCAGCCAAAATTACACAGCTGCCGCCAATCCACACATCGTTGCCTATCGTAATAGGAATTCCATACCCGCTTTTATTCCGATCCTTAGGTTCAATTGCATGACCAGCAGTATATATTCCAACATTGGGGCCAATCATACAGTTATCCCCGACTCTAACTTCTGCCATATCTAAAATAGTGCAATTATAGCCGGCGTAAAAGTTATCACCAACATGAATATTGTAGCCTAAATCACAGTGGAAATTATGTTCAATCGAAGGATTTTCGCCAACACTGCCAAATAACTCCTTTATAACTTTCTCTCGTTTTGCTGAATCTTCCACTGCACTTTCATTAAATTCCCGAACAAGCTTGTGTGCTCGAATAGTCTTTCTTTTTAAATCAGCTGTACCCCGTTCATAGAAGATCTTCTCTTTCATATATATGTCCTCCTATATGGTTTTACTTATTTTAACATAGTATTTAATCGTATTCTCTGCTGAAACTAATATCTATCTAGATTATATGTAGATGTTTTTATTTCTATAAACGAAATATATTAATTTGAGATTCTTTAATTGACAAGTTTCGACAATAGGAGTACTATAAAAGTGTAGATAAGAGATAATAAAAAAACGTAGAAATAAATAGGAGGAATTCTTCATGACAAACTTACAAGACAAAGTGGCAATTGTTACAGGCGGTGCTTCTGGTATTGGACTAGCAACTGTAAAGGCTTTCCTAGATAAAGGAGCAAAAGTTGTTTTAGCTGATTATAATGCAGAAGCAGGAGCAGAAGTTGAAAAAGAACTCAAAGAAAAATATGAGGACGTTTTATTTGTAAAAGCAAATGTAGCTGAAGAAAGTGAAGTTGAAAATTTAGTTGCTGAAACGGTTAAACATTTTGGCAAACTAGATATCATCTTTAATAATGCTGGTGTAGGAGTACAAAAACCAACACATGAGCTAACAGCTGAGGAATATAAACGCGTAATTGCGATTAACCAAGACGGCGTATTCTATGGTGCAAAATATGCAATTCGTGAAATGCTAAAAACTGGCGGAGGTTCTATTATCAGCACTTCTTCTATCTTAGGATCTGTTGGTGAACCAACTTCCATTCCATATGCTGCAAGTAAAGGAGCAGTAAACCAAATTACAAAATCATTAGCTTTAGAATATGCAGATCGCAATATTCGTGTAAATGCAGTAGCTCCAGGATTCATCGAGTCTGGCATGGTTAGCAAAGAAGCTTTAGGTGATTTCTACGATGGTTTAGTTGCAAAACACCCAATTGGCCGTTTAGGCAACCCAGAGGAAATCGCACATGCTGTTGTGTTCTTAGCAGAAAACGACTTTGTTACAGGTACAACAGTGTTTGTTGATGGTGGTTATACTGCAATATAATAAAAATTCACCCTCGATTGTTAGCAATCGAGGGTTATTTATTATCGTAGTTTATAGAAGCTATCTCTAAACCAGCTCTAACTTCCCCAAAGCCCTTCACCAATATTTCTCCGTCCTTATCTTCTAAATTAGGAAAAACAAGCACCGAAATAATTTCCTTCCCTCTTTCTTCAAGAATGGATAGATTAAATATCCCAATATGGTCTCTAGCATGGATCTTCTCCCCAGGCTTAACCAAAATGTGAAAGCCTTCTCCGTTTAACTCTTCTGTTTCTAACCCTAACTGCAGCAATACTTCAAGTCCCTCTTCTGTCATTATGGCAATAGAATGCTTTGCTTCGGAAATTTGGAGCACTGTGCCTGTTATTGGTGCATAAATATCGCCGTTAACAGGAATGATTGCAAGACCCTCTCCGAATACTTTTCTTGAGAATACAGGATCTGGCACACTGTCTAACGGAATGATTTCGCCGCTGATAGGACTATGTATGCAAACCTGTGCTTTTTTCCTTTTCATCATTCAGTCTCCCCTTCCTGCCCCTTACTATTTATATAATCGATATAGCCAAATGCTAACGCTTCTACCACAATGAAAAAAGCCGACGCTGATTGTATCCACCAATTTTTAGGGTTAGGGTTCTTTGAACTTGATGCATATAAATTCAAATCCGAATGCCCTGATAGCCAATTACTCTTAAAATTGGTAAGCGAGATAATTTTTGCTCCTTTTACTGCTGGTATATCCAGTAAGCCTTGCAGATTTGGATTTTCTCCGGACAATGACAGCAATATAATTAAATCATCGCTTGTCAGCTTTTCAATAATACGCTTATATTCATTCGTATGCGACATTCCCGGAATTAGCTGCACTGGTTTGCCAATCAATAAGAACAAACGCTGGAGCTCTGCAGCTTGATTTGTCTGTGCAAAGCCTGTAGAAATAACATAGATATTTTTACTTGCTTCAATCGCTTTATAAATGGGTAAAAGATCGACATTATTTAAATATTGCATCGTTTTTTGAACATCTTGGAGAATTTGATCAAAAAGCTCGTTCTGCTCTGGAGTATCTTCAGAATCATTTATTTCCCATTTTACAAAATTTTTAAATTCACTATAGCCGCTAAACCCTAACTTTTGGGAAAATCTTAAAATGGATGATTTAGAGGCTAAACTATTTTTAGCTAATTCATTAATTCCTAGCTTGCCGATTTTTTCTTTATTTGCAAGCACATATTTAGCAATCGTTAAATCTGTATCACTTAAATAGTCATAGTTATTATTAATTAATTCCTCCAGACTCATCGGAATCTCCTTCCATTGTAAAAAAGTAACAGGGTATGAACTTCTTACCCTGTTACTTCATTTTAGCAATACATCTATTCTTAATGAAGCTCTGTCCAAAAATCCTTGTTTGCTTCAATTAAATCATCCAATATATCTTTTGCAACACTTGCACTTGGCACTGTTCGTGAAAGTGTCAGTGCTTGCCAAAGCTTTTGATATGATTTTTCTAAATATGCTTGTACAACTAATTTTTCAACAGATACTTGCTGCTCAATTAACCCTTTTTGGAACTGAGGAATGGTGCCGATTGATAATGACTCAACGCCTGCTTTGCTTACTAAACAAGGAATCTCAACCATTGCAGTCGGATCGACATTGGCAATCGCTCCATTATTTGGAACAATTAACAACATTCTTTCGTACGTATTGTACGCAAGGGCACCGGCAAGCTGAACAATAAATTCTGCATGCTCTCCTGCTTCAATGCTTGTCCCTTCTGCTGTACCAGCTTCGGCGATACGTTTGCATTCTGCAAATACATTCTTCTCACGATGATTCATTACTTCATTAGCTCTCGTAAAGGATGGATTAGAATGCTCGACAACATAATCTGGGTATAAATAATATTTTAAATAGGTGTTTGGTAAAGTGTCTGGATCTACAGCATATATATCTTTTGCTTTTGTGAATGTATCCATCCAGCTGGATTCAGCTAACAGCGGATTGTTAATGCCGTCATTTTTAGCTCCATAGCCCCATTTTTTAACATGCTCTTTCAGCTGTGGCATTAAGTCATTGCCCGCTTTATCATAAAGCTCTGTCCACCAGCCGAAGTGGTTTAAACCATAGTAACGTTCGATTATATCATTTTCAGATTCCAACCCTAATATGTCTGCCATGGACTTTTTAATAGCTACAGGCATATCGCAAATATTGATAATTTTTGAGTCAGGTCGCAAAATCCGGGTAGCTTCCGCTACAATGGAAGCAGGATTTGAATAATTTAACATCCATGCATTCGGTGAATACTGTTCCATATAGTCGATTAATTCCACTACTTTTGGGATAGACCTCATTCCATATGCAATGCCACCAGGACCGCATGTCTCTTGGCCCACAACTCCATATTTTAAAGGAATCTTCTCATCCTGTTCACGCATTTTCAGACCGCCGGCACGAATATGTGCCATCACAAAATCAACATCAGAAAACGCTGTTTCTGGGTCTGTTGTTGCAACAAACTCCATTTCAGGAGCACGTTCCTTAATGATAATTTCACAAGCATTCGCAATTGTTTCTTGACGTTCTTTATCGTTATCATAAAACTTCAGCTTTCTTAAAGGAAATTTATCCTGGTTTTCAATTAGCATCATCACAATTCCCGCAGTATAAGTACTTCCTCCGCCAGCAATAACAACTGAGTTCTTTTTCATAAAAAATCCCTCACCTCTAGTTTGATTGATTAGTATGAACTAATCCTTAAGGCGAGTATACTCGATTTTTTATTGTAAATAAGTGTTTCGAAGGACATTGGGAAAAGTCCCAGCGGTTGGTTCGTTTTGCTGCTATTTAAAGCTTTGAAGATTTGCCAGTATAAAGTTTTATTTGAATACTTGTACATATAATGATAATTTTTGTTTGCGAAAACAAATCGATTTCATGTGATAACAGCTTATCATCAATTGCGGTAATTTCGTCATAGCCCCACTCATCAATACCTCGCATCCCATCAAAGGCAATGCTATCACTGTTAGCATACACATTTCGTGTAATATCAAAGTCAAAGAAAAACCTTCTAACTTGGCTCCATATTACTTCATACAGTAAGTCATCATAATGCTTAATAATCATTATGATAGTTGTTGGGTCTTCCATATCCTCCTTGCTGTTGTTGTCAAAATGATTAACCAGTTTCATATCCTTGATGCTGGCATCATGAAAGGAATGATTAAGAACGAATTCAGCTGTGTCTGAATCAAAGCGATGGCTAATACTTTGCAAGTTTTGTTGATATCCTGCTAGATCCCAGTGATCTTCTGATATAAAGAACTTCAAATTATATAACTCCCTTTTACTTTTTAGATATGCTTAAACAGATACGCACTTTAATAGGAAAAGGTTTCAGATAACATGCTAGAAAATAGTAAAAAAAGCTGCTTCACGCAGCTTTTTTTCATTGATTACATTAACTGAATTAAACCATGGATACCCGTCAGGATAATCCCAATAATAAACCCGCAAATAGCTCCGTTAACACGAATCCATTGCAAGTCTTTTCCAATATTGTTTTCAATCATGTCAATCATTGTTTCGTTATCAAGCTTATCTAAGTTTTCTTGCACAAGATCACCAATTTTTGCATGGTTCTTTTCAATCAGGATTGTAATTTGCGTTTGTAACCATGCATCAATAGTCTTGCTATTGCTCTGAACCATGCCAAGAAAGTGTAAGCACATTGGAATCAAATAAGCATCAATAAACTCTTCATCGTCCAATTGAAGCAGGATATTTTGCTGTATTTTTTGTAGGCTTTCCATTATAGTGCTGTCTAAATCCCATTCAGAAATCAACTGATTTTTCCACTTGTCGATTCCCTCTATCAGCTGTTCATTCTCATTCATTGCTTCCATTTCTTTGCGAATATACTGGACTAAAGCTTCACGGTTTGGCTGTCCTTTATGCTGCAAGCTTCTTACACCGCTCAACAGTAAATTTTGCACGATGTTGCCAAGTTTCTCCTCGCTGAGCAAGCTTTCAATGGACCTTAACGCAAATTTAAGCATTCCATCTGCTTCAATCCGGTTAATTACATTCATGGAAACACTGCCAAGCTTGCTTTTTGTTTCTTCTTGCCTTAACCAGTTATCGGCTTTTTTTAGCACATGGTCTAATACTTTTTCATCGAAATTTTCATTAACTAATTTTGAGCTTATCGCTTCAATAATTTTTTTGACTTCAACAGTAGATAGTGTCAGTGTTATTTGTGATTTAATAAACGGGACCATTTTTTCAAGCTCTATATTGCTAACAAGCTTCTTAATCCCTTTAATGATTCCAACTCTTAAAGAACCTTTCGTTATAAGATCTGTAATGGTTGGAAGGAGCTTATCTGTAAAAGAGATATCCTTTATCTTATCTTGGATGCTTTCTTTAGAAAGCCAATCGTTTTTCAAGACTGTAACCAATCCATTTGTAACCCTTTTTCGATTATTAGGTAATAATGCAGTATGGGGTATCGGCAGTCCAAGGGGGTGACGGAACAATGCGGTAACTGCGAACCAATCTGCTAACCCACCAACAAGACCGGCTTCAAATCCGCCTTGCAGCAATCTGATCCAAATAGAATCATCAAACGGTGCTGTTGCAATATAACCAATCCCCATAATAATCAAGGAATATACAGCTAATTTTTTTGATTTTGTTTTCATAGACATCTTTTTCCTCATCCTTAAATAATATTAAAATTTATCTATTCTTTTCTTATTATAACCGCCAATCACAGAAAATATCGTATTTAAGAGCAGCACTAAGCAAAAAAGCCGAATTTTTCATCCGGCTCTCTATACAATCTATAAAAAATTCTATTATTTGTCCAGTCGATTGAGTTTTGCAGAGATTTCTCTAAGAATACTGTTTTTTTCTTTTTGTATTTTCAATAGCTTCCAAGCATACCAAACTGCAAATATAAAAATCCCTATTTTCCCTAACCATATAATAGGAATAAATAATAAATTAACATCTACCCAACTCACGTAAAAAACCCCACTTTTCTTGTACAAACCTTTTGGTTAATTATATCTATATTTACTGCTTTTAACAAACAGAAAGAACAAGTATGATTCTATTATTGTTTCGTTTTTAATAGTTCCGTTAATTGTTCTTCTGCATAAAAGAAACCGTATATTTTTTTCCTTTTTTTTTGTTTCCTTCAAAACTTCTGCTATTTTTTGATGCGCTTGTTGTTCATCACCTTTTAACTTTGCTAAAATAGCTTCACTTCTTTTATAACTGACAGGCTCTAGCGGACTCAAGTATTCATGAAGTTTTTTCATCTCTTCAAGATTTTTATTGCCACTGAAAATAGAATCTAACTGTCGGATATGGCTGATAAATTGCAGAGATAATTTATTCTTCTTCGTTACTGGTATTTGCTTATACGGTTCAATTAAAGCACTGGCACAGTCATAGCCATCCTTCAATAACGTGTAGTAAAAAATCATATACGCAATCATAATATTGTCAGAAGAAGGCTTCATTGTTTTTACCCGGTCTATTAATTCTTCGGACCACTCGGAGGGATGTAAGGGAGAATTCAATTCTTTCAGCAACAAAAGCGATACCAGAAATTCTTTCGTTTGTTCTCCCCCTCTTGATAGCTCGAGTAAAACACCTCCATCTGATTTTAACGCCCCATTGGTTGGATATATCGTTACAATGAAAATAGCCAAATTAAACAATCCGAGATATATAGCTAGATCTAAGTCCATTGGTATTCCGATACTTAAACTGATTAAAGCAGCAGCCGCTGAAAAGACTGGTCCCCCTGCTGCAAACAGCTTATGCTGCTTGGCAATTGCAGTCAGGTCGTCTGTTAAAGGGGAACAGCTTGCTGCACCACCAAACAAGAACCAGCTGTCATTCGCTTTAATATGCATTCTGTCACTGTTTTCAATTGTTAGTGGTCCTATCGTTAAAAAGTTGAACCGATACCCTGCCCAAACTCCGAACAACACATGACCTAGTTCATGAATCAATAACGTCAGCAGTAAAAAGCCAAAGGATATCCCTGTAAAATTAGCAAAGATGCGACATTCGTAAATTGAAATGCCAATACAAGTATTCCTAAAACGATTGATACCGGCAATGGTTTTGTTAGTCTGCTCATTCCATTTACTCCCTCCAACACACTAATACGAATCAGTATGAAATAAGTTCCAAGTTTTAGAATTAACTTTAAGTTCCATTATTGTATAATGATAGATATTAGTAAAGGAGGTTTTTAGATGAATTCAATTGACTTAATTCTATTAAACTTTGCAGAAGTCAGAAGAAGAAGTATAAAAGTGTGGACATCTATCCCGTCAGAAAAATTATTCTGGAAGCCGGACAATGAGGCAATGAGCTGTATTGAAATGATTAGACATGTACTTGAAAGCGAGCATTATTATCATTTGGCCATTAAAAACAGGGCAAGTTTAGCTGTATTTGATTCCCCCTTTGAAGGCAGACCATATTCAACTGTTGATGCAGAATTAGAAATTGCTGAGCCTTATCGTAATAGTTTTCTAGATACGATAAAATCCTTTACAGAGGAAGATTTAATTAAAATAAAAATTGACCGCTCTGAATCTGGTTACATAAGAGAGCTAGGAGATATGCTGTTGCGCGTCGCCTATCATGAGTCTGTTCACACCGGTCAGCTCCTGGATTATTTAAGAACAGCCGATATCCCAAGAGTTCGTATCTGGGACTGAGTTTAGGTGGTGCATAAGTATTATGCACCACCAGTTCTGCTCTATTCCCATTCCTTCACAAGTTTATCATTAATTTGTGTAAGCTCTGTTTCCGCTGGTAGATTTTCCATCACCATATTAATGCTTGAATATCTTTTTTCATTAGAAAACAAATAAAAACCATGCCCGTCATGACCAATCGAAATGTAAAAAGAATTTGGTTTTAAAGGAACGACTGCTGTTCTCTTCTTATAATGGAACTGCACATTATTGATGGACGAAATGGCATAAAAATCATTCATGACCGCTTGTATATAGGTATCATTAATAATTTGCGAAAGAGTATCTATATCCATAAACTTCACAGTTATATACGCTGGATGATAGAAACTTCTTATTCTTCCAGAACTATGGTAGATTCTTTTTTCTAATGAATATTGGACATTGTATTCTAAACTTAGTGCGTCAAAGTCAGTTAAGTATTCTTCGACGTTATTAGTTTCCAAATAAAGTGATAGATATAAAGGAAAGGTATTAGCAGCAAATAAGAATTTCTTTAAATAATCTCGCTCACTGTTATCATGTTTTTCATCCACGCTGAGATAGTAAACTTTAGGCGAAGTCTGCAAAAATTCAGTTTTAACAGGCAAAAAATGCTCCTTTAACACCTCCTGCAAATCCTCTTCCTTTAACCATAATTGATCCATTGATTTCACCCTTTACATTCCGCTATTAGTCTATAATCGTTCCGCTCGGCAGATGATCGATTAGCTCATCCAATGATGCATAACGAAAATCATTCGTATAGATAGTAAACCCTTGCCCATCATGCCAAATTACAATAACCGTTGCTGCTTCTTTCATATTAAAGCACGGAACTAGAGATTGCTTTTGTCTGCCAAATAAACCTTTAGTAAGTTTATGCTTAAAGGTGATATTATCTGAAAAAGAAACAGCATAAAACTGATTAGATCCTGCAAACCAAAAGCTTTCCTCTAAAACAAGGTTCAGCGCAGAAGAGTTATTTATTGTAATTCTAAAGACCGGATATCCCTTTTGTTTTGGTTCTACATAGCCTAATGAATATGGAATGCTTTTCTGTCTTAATTTAGATTCCAGTTCTTCTGTACAGTCTTTATATGCTTCAAATACAACAAAAAGGGAGAATTCATTTTGTTTACATAGAAAGTCATATAAAAATTGCTTCGTTTCCTCATCATAATTCTCATATTCCGAAGGACCAATATATATTTTAGACAATACTCGAGCTTCTTCAAATAGTAAATAATCCTCCTCTGAATTAAATGGCTCTGCTGTTATATGAATCTTGGTCAAGAACAAGCCACCTCTTCCTATGTAGTTCTTTGTGTAAGTTTTTTTATAATAGAGGTAATTCCGTTTAAACAAAGCAAAATGATTAGTTGTAGAAAGGAAAATAAAATAATAGCCAAAAATAAATCGAAATACTCCTCGCCTGGCGGTGAATCGGTTGAAATATCTACATTTAATATATTAAAAAAATAGGAAAAACCAATTGAACAGAATAAGCCTAAGTAAATGCTTATCCAGTGACGATAATATCTTATATTCATTAAACCGAAAAAAATAAACATGTGCTTAACCCTATACATATTGTATTAATCAAAATAATTATTAGTAGATGCTATGTTTCAATCTGCATAGAGTTGCTACCTCCAGGGGAAAAATGAGAGTGATATTCTTTGATATAATAAATTCTTCAAAAATAAAAGCCGTCCAACTAGGACGACCTCTTCTATAATATTTCGCTGCAGGCACTCATTTACCTTCTTCTTCCAGATTTCTCACAATTAACTTTACTACCTCTTTATGTGACAATTCATTAGTCAATTTTCTTTCACCAGCCACTCCTAAGTAATCGTTAGGAGTCCACCAGGAGCGCATGGCATCTTCTCCAAACTCCAACTTCTTATCACGGGTATTATGGCGTTTGACTGTTTCTTCGAATGTTAGATCAAAGTAATAGGTAAATGCCTTTCCATCATAGAAATCAATTAGATTATGGAGCATGTTACCGTAGCGGATTTTATTCAGTATCCCTTCGACAATAACATATTTACATTTGCTCTTTCCATATTCAGCAACTTGACGAATCAGATCAATAGATAGGTTCCCTTCTCTATCGTGAACCTTTAGCATATCTCGGCGGATTGTATCCTGGGAAACTAACAGTGTGACAGTACCATAATGGTCTTGAATACTCTTTGCTACAGTAGTTTTACCGCTGCCTGAATTTCCACGCAAAATTATTAACTTAGATTCCATTATTAATGGTCCCCTTTAGATAATATTTATCCTTTATTTTTCTGGGTGAACTCCATTACTGCGTTTCGCGAGTTTACAATTTTTTCAATACTATCATCATAATACTTAGATACGTAGGCATAAAAGATAATATCGATTGTTAGGAATTGGGCGAATATCGAGCTTGTAGCAGCACTGCGGAACTGTGCTTCTGGTGCGCGCACATATTGTAAGGATAATCCAACCTTTTGTGATAAGGTATTATGACCAAAACGGGTTAGTCCAATGGTTTGACAGCCAGACTCCTTTGCGATATCAACAAGGCGAAGTACTTCCGTTGTCTCACCTGTATTCGACACACAGAAGAAGATGCAATTTTTTGAAGCTCCTGAAAGGATGGAAGCATAAATATGGGCATCTTGGATTGCTACAACGACTTTTCCTAAGCGGGACCATTTTTGCATAATATCATTTGCTACAAGAGATGAAGCTCCTAAACCATACACATATACAACATCTGCATGCTTTATACTTTCAATTGCTTTATCAATCATTTCATCATCTAATTCTAAAGCAGTTTCTTTAATAACCTGTACTGAATTCGAGACAATCTTTTCCTTAATGGACTGGGTTGTTTCGTTTTTTTCAATATCAGAAAAGCTGCTTTTCAAAGAATGGGAAAATTGGGATGAAAGAGACAGCTTTAAATCTGAATAACCTTCCACTCCAATGGAACGGCATAAGCGGATGACCGCAGCACTGCTGGCATTTGCATGCATAGCCAATTCATGAACAGACATTCGTACAATATCATTGGCATTTTCTAATATGTATTGTGCGACCTTTCTTTCTGACTTGGGCAGCTCTTCAATAATACTTTCAATTCTCACTAATATATTAACGGAAGTCATAGTTTCCCCCTTTTCAATCTCTCTGTTGTAAAAAATAATCCACTTAGTGTTATAGTACTGAATTTATTTTATCAAGAAAAGCTACCTGACTAATAGGTTTTTGATTAAAACTCTAAAAACTAGCGAAAAGCAAGCCTCAAAGATACAAGATGCTTGAGGCTTGCCACTTTAAACTATTCTAATGTAAATTGAAATTTCCCCCATGGCTGCAGAAAATCTAATAAAAATACTTCCTCAGGAACAATACGGCCAACCACATTTGTCTTTCCCGAGTTTTCCATATCTTGCAGAGCGATTTGCAGCTCTCCTTTGTACTGCCCGTATCGCTCATTTTCTATAAGAATATCTCCGCGGCGAATGTTAGGCGTGTTTGTTGCTTTAAAGTCTTCCTGTTTATATTTCACTCGTGATTGCGTAGACCTGATTAAATAATCGGAAACATCACCCCTGTAAAAATGAAATTCATCTAGCACAATTTTTTTCTCAAGCTCTGTGATCGTGTTATATAATTCTGTTTTGAAGGTCAGTATGTTGCTGTTAAGCTGACTTAGCACCTTCATTTCGGCTTCTGAAGCATAGGCATTAGCAATGACCACTTCGTCTATCAGACCTGTCGCAAATAAGTGTTTAGCCTGTGTTTCTATTGGAAGGTTACGATGCATTTCTAGTGTGCACAACCCTTCAGTAACTGGCCACGGTCCAAATGTTGCTGCTTGTGAATTAATAAAAGCAGCTGTGCTTATATTATGCTTTTTAAACAGATCACAGCATTTGTTGAAATGGGAATAACTTAAACCTGCATAACGATGCGGATAAAAATTGTGGGAACCTACTAAATTATCTCGATTAGGCTGATAAGCGATAATATTATCTAAATAATTAGTAGCATTGCTCATATTAATTTCAATCTTTAGCCCAAAGGGATTATGTGTCATGATTGCTTCTTCATTTCCAGAAAAACCTGCATCTAGGCGAATGCCATAAGCACCCATGTCTGCAAAGAATGACAGTTCATTATAGGAAATTCCTAAAGCAGTTAAAACTCTCGGTGCTATATCGACCATTACTTTCATCTCTAGATCATTTGCAAAAGAACAAATTTCTTTAAAATTTTTCATAATGTCCTTCTGTTGACCATTAACGGACAACAGACATGTAAACACCTTTTCAAAGCCGTACTTATGGGCCAGTTGAAGATATTGTTTATCTTTTTCCATTGTGGAATGCTCAGGATATAGGGATATTCCTAACTTTTTCATGAAAGTTTCCTCTCTATTTTAAAATGGAACTGGTGTAATGTTACCAAGGATAAGTGCCTGCTTAGCTCCTGTTGCTTTAGGAACATTGCTTGGTAAATTATTCATCGTTTCGTTTGCTAAGACAGCAAACGCTATTGCTTCTTTTGCTTCAGATGAAAAACCTAAATCCTCCTGCCTTATTACCTGACAAAACTCTGAAAGCTCTTGTTGTAGCATCACAAGCAGCATTTTATTGTAAGACCCGCCTCCGCCAATAACAACTTCGTCTATTTTAGTAGTGGGAAAGATAAACTTTTTATAGTTTTCAGCTATGGACTTTGCGGTAAACATGGTCATTGTTGTCACAAAATCATGTTCGGAAACTTGCGGATAGGCATTTACTAGGGAGTCTACTAATGCTGTGCCAAATAATTCTCTCCCTGTTGATTTTGGTGGTGAAGCAAGGATAAACGGAATTTCCATACAGTGTTCCAGCAATTCTTTATTAACATTGCCGGTTTTTGCAATTTCTCCTTTATTATCAAAAGGAACCCCGTAAAACTTTTCGCAAAGATAATCTATTATCATGTTTCCCGGACCGGTATCAAACGCCTGCACATCTTCTATGGCAGCAGCCTTCGGCAAAACGGTGGCATTTCCAATACCGCCTATATTCTGAAGAATTATCGATTTTTCCCTGCTGCCATATAAAAGAAGCTCTGTATATGGAACTAGTGGTGCACCTTGTCCTCCTGCCGCCATATCCATTGTACGGAAATTAGATACTACAGCTGTTTTTGTTTGATAGGCAATAACGGCTGGCTCGCCAATTTGTAAGGTAGACGGGCTCAAGCCTTCTGTTTGATAGGGCTGATGATAAATGGTTTGTCCATGTGATCCGATGACATCAAGGTCTTCCAAGGCAAGCTTTGCCTTTTTACAAACATCGGTAACAGCAGCTGCAAAAATTTCACCGAGCTTAAAATTTAAAGAACAGATTAGTGCGCTGTTTGAAGTTTCAATTGAAAATGAATCATGGATTTCCTTTTTTATGTCTTTGGAATAAGGAAACGACATAAATTCAATCAGTTCAACCTTTGTTTTCATACCGCAGCCGTCTATTTTGACTAATGCCACATCAACTCCATCTAATGATGTTCCAGACATAAGGCCTACAACATATGCCAAATAAGTACACCTCCATTTATTCAAATACTAATAAGAAACAACCTAATGAGCAGCCTACTAATAATGCTAGAAATAATGTAATTACATGCTTTTTTTTGTTTAATTTACGTTCAATCCAGACAATCACAAATGTTAAAGCACTGCTGATTCCAATGCTATTGACAATACTTAATGCAGCTTGCTGATTTACTCCAGTAGCACTTAAAAGAGGAACAAAGACAAGATTAAAAATGAGTATTAAGCTAAAGAAAATCGCGGCACTTTTATAGCTAAAAAAGAGCAGATTTTGTGTCTTTCTCATTTGCTTCCCCCCTGTAATAAACACATTACCTTACGCTGCGGATTTTTCTTCGCTTTCTTGGGTGACGAGCTTATTATCATATATTTTAAAGAATGGTAAATAGATAAGCACAGAAAGAACCAGATTAATAAGAACTATTACAATAGCTCTCCAGTCCCCGCCTGTTGCTAAATAGGCACCAATTGGAGCTGGCAAGGTCCATGGCACCATTACATAGGTTGGGCTGACCATTCCGATTGCTGTTGCTATATAGGCAATAGTTGCTCCCACTAATGGCGTAATAATGAATGGAATAATTAATAGTGGATTTAATACAATCGGGACACCAAAGATTACCGGCTCGTTAATATTAAATAAGCTTGGAATAATCGTAGTCTTTGCCATTGCTTTACTATATTTTGATTTTGCTGTTAATAACATCGCAATGACTAATCCTAATGTTGCACCAGATCCGCCAATCCAAATAAACCATTGAAAAAATGTTTCAGGAGCAATATGCGGAATATTGTTTCCAGCCGCAACTGCTGCGGAGTTATTAGCTAAATACACTTCCCAAACGGGGCGGGCAACTGCTCCAACAACGGAGACACCGTGAATTCCAAAGGACCAAAAGAAAGTAATTAAAAATGTTGGCAGAATGACTCCAAGATACGTATCACCGGCTTTAATGAGTGGTGCAACTGCTTTGCCTACAATCGAATGAGTATCTATCCCAAAAACGACAGTAATAAGCGCCATAACGGTTAATACGAGGGTCACAGGTATTAACGCTTCAAACGACCTTGCGACAGAAGGCGGCACAGAACTTGGCATTTTTATCATAATTTTCTTCGATTTGCATAAACGGAGAATTTCTACAGAAAAAATCGAAACGATCATACCAACAAACAGACCATGTCCTCCAAGATTAGCCATCGGCAGGACAAAGCCGACCTCCTCTACCGTTTGGACACCAATCGTAAATAAGAATGCAGCAGTAGAAAGCAGCGCACCAGAAAGAGGATCAATCTTATAGCTTTGAGATAAACTATAGCCTATTCCAAACGTGATATATAAAGTCATGATAAACATTGTTAACCGGTACGGAATTAAGATTTCTGCTGCATGTTTACTCGCCCAAGCTGCAATAGCAGAATCAGCACTCACTGGTGGAAAAGCAATAATCAGAAAGATACTGCCAAAGATTATAAACGGCAATGCGGAAACCACCCCATCGCGGATAGCCCGTAAATGTTTTTGCTCAGATAGCTTTGCCATGGGAGTAGAAAGATTTCTTTCTAAAAAGTCTACAAACTTATCCATTTATATTCCCTCCTAATTGTTCACTAGCTCACCTGTTATTTCTTGGTTAATTCGTGCAGTAGCTTTAATAAAGCTGGTCCGCCAAGGGGGCTGTAGGCTTGTGAAGGGATAACCCCACAAGGAACACCTGCTTCATCAGCAGATTCTTTAAAACTGTCATAACGGTGTCTGACTTGAGGAGCAACCATTGCCACATCCCAACCGTTGCGGATTTCCGAAGCAAAGTCAGTCGCGCCAACTGCTAATACATCCAATATTAAGCCATCATTTTTGGCTTCTTTTTTTAGTGTGTTCACCAAAATGGAACTAGACATTCCACCAGAACATACAAACAAAACTTTCATATTAACCTCTCCTTTACATATCCAAATTTTGATAGCGCTTTCTAAAAATGAGTATAACGTTTTTGTAATAATGTTTCAACTTTTATTTAAATAATATGTTATAAAATTTCAAATATAACTATCTTTATAAAGTGTTGCTAATAGCTGCCGAGAATCCACTAAGAGATGTTTTTGTTGGCTCACAAGCTAATTTTTTAAAAGTTCTCGGCAATCTGGACAGAGTAATGGAAATATGGATACCGCCCAGCCAATATGTAAATAGACCCTCAAATCCCCTGGAAGAAAGTAACTTATACCATGCAGGTTACATGTTACATGAAAGAGGCACAAACAAAGGCTGGATTCGTTCTCAAAACATGTATGTAAAGGCAACAAAACATCCGGCTGCCTTCTCTAATCTCATTAGGTATTGGTACATTTGCATTAGAAGCACTCGTAAATTTTAATCGCGGTAAGCATACTAAATATGAATGACAAAAAGGGTGCAGACATTATCTGCACCCTTATCGTGATAAACATTAACTATTAATCCGTTGAGGCATCACCAGAAAACTATTGGCTTTCCGGGTTTTAAGAATCTTAATCATCTGCTCCTGCAGAGATTTATTACAAGTTACCTGTAATAGTACCTCGCTTTTACGATTAGAGAAAAATTTAATTTTCTTTTTCTTCTTAAGTGCTATTTCAATAAACAAACCTATTAAAAAACCACCAATTAGACCAAGCAAGCCCCAAATAATTGGTCCTAAATACAAGACGAATCCGTAGATAGAGCCTAAAACCATAAAGATAGAACCGCCAAGCATCGCTCCATCAAGAATACTTCTGCCGTCAACGGAATGGATAGAGTCTACTATATGTAATTGATCATCAAGATTTTCCATCGGTAAAGCCACAATATTCTGCGGCTTTACTCCCTGCTTTTCCATTTCATGAATGACCATTTCAACAAAGGGAGAATGTTCAAATGTAGCGATAATTTGGACTGTATTATTATCTAATGTGTTGTGTTCTGACAAGTTTTCATCCCTCACTCTAAGGAAACGAATTTGCTCAATATCATATAATGTATTTGTTTCTATTACTGCTGTATACGCTTGATATATGGCAAAGGCATACATTGACGGTAGAAAAAGAAACCATTGCGAATCAAGAGCAGCTGTTGCACTCGGAAAATCACCGAGAAACGAATGAAGCCAAGCACTAACTGCACTTGCTTGATAAGCAACATATATCCACCAAGCTAAAACTAAGGTGCCAACGATTGTACTGCCGGCATATAGTTGACCTAAGCCAGGCGATAATAACGACCAGAAAAATCCTACCCAGGGATTTTTCTTATCAAGTATGACAACATCGAAAAAGGTTACAGCAGATGGAGAGATAGGAGCGTCTTCCACTTCTGCAAGTACATGGCTTTTTGCAATTTCTACGGCACAGCGGTAACTGTCCCATATACTATATACATACACTGCCATATAAAGCAGGAACCAATTTTCGTTAATTTCTGCCTTTGCTTCCTCGAATCTTCCTAGCATGGATAAGATAATCCCCATGTTTACATTGGCCTGACTGTTTACAACAAGCTCCCAAATAATCAGCATAAAACCATGGAGGTACTTACCGAGAAACATATGCCCAAACCCTGGAAAGGCAGCAGACCACCAAGCAGCAACCCATGGAGTGCGAGGATATGCAGAATTTACTCCCCATGCTGATATTGTGCCTTTTGCATAACGAGGTCTTATGTTAGCTGACTGGAATTTTTGATGCGGCATATGTTAGTCCCCCTCGACTCTGTTTCTTTATTAATATTACCAGCAATTGCCTGTATCATTCGGAAACTTCTTTTTTACTGTTTCTTTCTTATCACAGGATTACAAACTCATTACTTTATATTTACTTTTAATGGTCCTCTCTAGATTTCCGCCTTTTATCGGATATAATGAAGTTCTGATAAAAAAAGTTTTAGCAAAAAAATACCCAAAAAAACAAAAGGTCTTCTATCTGTTGGTACATAGAAGACCTTTTGTCTATTTAGCAATCATTTTTTAGACTAATAAATATTGTGGAGCAGGACCTGTATGTGCTGCCCCATTTATTGTTATACCGTTTGTTTAACCTGCTCACGCAATTTCTGTGTTGCCGCTACCATGTTTTTAAGGGATTGTACTGTTTCTTCCTCGCGTCGTGTTTTCAAGCCGCAGTCAGGATTCACCCAGAACTGTTCTTTTGCAATAACTTCTAGGCTGTCGTTTAAGATTGTTTCAATTTCTTGAATACTTGGAACACGCGGACTGTGAATATCATACACACCTAATCCAATGCCTAGCTCATATGCGTTTTGCTTAAGTGAATGAATCAGCTCTCCGTGACTTCTCGACGTTTCAATTGAAATGACGTCTGCGTCTAAGGCGCGAATAGTGTCTAAAAAGTCATTGAACTCACAATAGCACATATGTGTATGAATTTGTGTTTCATTCTTTACACTTGATGTGGCAAGCTTAAATGCATTCACTGCCCACTCTAAATATTCCCCCCATTTTTCCTTACGTAACGGCAGGCCTTCACGCAGTGCCGGTTCATCTACTTGAATAATCGCAATGCCCGCTTCCTCTAACACGCTAATTTCCTCTCTCAATGCTAACGCTATTTGATTTGCTACTTGTTCTCGGGATATATCATCACGGACGAAAGACCAGTTTAGAATGGTAATTGGCCCTGTTAACATGCCTTTCACATATTTTTCCGTTAACTCTTGTGCTTCTATGACTTCTTTCACTGTCATCGGAGCGATCCATTCTACATCGCCATATATAATTGGCGGCTTCACACACCGTGAACCATATGAAACGACCCATGCTTGCTTTGTAAAGGCGATTCCTCTAAGCTTTTCACCAAAGTATTCGACCATATCTGTCCGCTCGAATTCTCCAGTTACTAACACATCAAGTCCGATGTCTTCCTGGATTTCTATCCAGCGTGCTGTTTCATTTTTGACAAACTGTGCATATTCAGCATCGGTAATTTCCTTTTTACGCCATGCTGTTCGTGTCCGCTTCACCTGATCAGACTGCGGGAAGCTGCCGATTGTTGTTGTTGGAAAATCCGGTAATTGCAGTTCTTCTTGCTGTAATGCTTGTCGTTCCTTAAAGACAGCAGGTCGTGAAAAATGCTGAGGCTGCACGCTAGAAACTAGCTGACCAACATTGTGATTATTTCTTGCTTCATGCCTTGCCAGTGCATCAATTTTCAGTTTACTCTGTGTAAGGGCAATTTCATTTGTCAACGTTTCGTTTCGTACATAAGACGTTACTTGAATCAACTCTGCTATTTTCTCATCTGCGAACGACAGAGCATCCTGTAAAGCAGCATCTAGTGCTTTTTCAGAAACAGTTGTAACAGGTACATGCTGCAGACTGCAGGATGATTGAATCCAAGCCTCCTTAACACCGCTTAATGCTAAACAAGACTGTGTTGTTGCCGCTTTTTCTACTAAATCTGCCTTCCAAATATCTCGTCCATTTACTAGTCCAATCCCTAATACTTTCTCTTTAGGGAAACCATATTTTTGGATAGAGCGGATATTTCCCTCTCCTCCATGAACAAAATCAAGACCAATCCCAGCAACAGGCAGTTGTGTCAGCTCCTGATATTCGGAAAGTGCCTCAAAGTACGTTTGCAGCATGATTTTTGCGGCTGGCACTTCTATTGATAATTGCTTGTAAATTTCTTTAACAAGCTTAATATCTTCTTCGCTTAGTGTCAGTACTAATGCAGGCTCCTCGACCTGAATCCACTCTGCTCCTGCATCAATAAGCTGTTGAAACACTTGTGTATACAGCGGTAAAAGCTTTAATACAAACGATTCTTTTGCTTTTTTATCATAACCTTTCGCTAGCTGTACGAACGTAAACGGTCCAATAATTGTAGGCTTCGTTAAAAGTCCTAATTCTTCCTTTGCCTCTATAAAATAATCTAAAATATAGTTATTTGTCAGCGACAATTGCTTATTTTCATATTCAGGAACAATATAGTGATAGTTTGTGTTAAACCATTTTGTCATTTCACAAGCTACAGCATCTTTCCCGCCGCGTGCCATTGTGTAGTATGTTGTCAAATCTACTTCTTTTCCAGACCACTCATAACGGCTTGGCACTAAACCGAACATTGCAGCTAAATCAAGCATACGGTCATAAAAAGTAAAGTCTCCGACAGTGAGTAAATCCAGGCCAAATGCTTGCTGGCGTTTCAAGTTATTCAGTCTAATTGCTTTCATATCAGCAATAAATTGCTCTTTTGAAATTTTCTGATTCCAAAAAGATTCGACACAACGCTTCCATTCCCGATTTTCACCAATGTAAGGGTAGCCAATAACAGTACTAATTAATTTCATTATTATATTCCTCCTGCATCTTAATATTAGGTTTTCTTATAGAATTAATTGGTATTAAAACAGTAAAAACATGATCCTATGTCATTACTCAGGTAGCAGTCACTTCAACAAAGCGCTCACTGTCCAGTTCTCTAATATACTTTGTTAGCTCCTCCGTCATTTCAAATCGTAAGAAAGGCGTGATTAAATAAATTCCTTTAAATTTTTCTGCAGCGGCAGCTACTAGTTCCTTAGCAATTGCAATTCCCTCAAGCCGGGCCTTTAATGGGTCATTGCCGCATGAGGCCATCGCCTGCCTGACATCATCGGGCAGCTTTATGCCTGGCACTTCGTTATGGATAAATTCAGCATTTCGAGCGCTTGTTAGCGGCATAATACCAGTAAAAATAGGTGTTTCAAGATGTTTAGTAGCTTCATATACCTCTTCCAACTGGTTTACAGAAAAAATTGGCTGGGTCAAAAAAGATTGAGCGCCGCATGCTATTTTCTTCTCTAGTCGTTGGACTGCTTTATCCAGATGGCGGACATTCGGATTAAAGGCTGCTGCTATTTTGAAATTGGTGCGCTGCCCTAGACTTTGTCCCGAATACGACAACCCTTCGTTAAACTGTTTGACAAGACTAATTAAATCAAATGATGACAAATCATAAACACTTGTTGCCCCTGGAAAATCACCAAGCTTGGAAGGGTCGCCAGTCACAATTAATAGTTCACTTAATCCAAGAGTTTGCAAGCCCATCAGGTGGGACTGCAAGCCGATCATATTTCTGTCACGGCAAGTAATATGAATAAGAGGCTCTGAGCCAATCTCGTTCTTCAGCTTCGTTCCGAGAGCGACATTGCTTATGCGCGGGCTGGCTAAAGAATTATCTGCTAGTGTGATGGAGTCGACACCTGCTTGATGCAGTGTTTTCGCACCTCTCATAAATTCTTTAATCCCAAGTTTTTTGGGCGGGTCCAGTTCAACAAGAATCGTTCGTTCGGACTTCGCTTTTTCATGCAGCCCTTTTTTACTTTCACTTTTAGCAACTTCTATTACTTCGATTTTACGCACTTTAATCTGTTTTTCCGTAATTGGTGTAAGATTTCCAAGTGCTTTTTTTACTGCTGCAATATGTTTTGGTGTTGTTCCGCAACAGCCCCCAATAATCCGTGCTCCTTGTTCACGCAAACTTACGGCACTTGAGCCGAAATAGTCAGGGACCGCTTCGTAAACGAAACGTCCGTCTATATATTCTGGAAGGCTGGCATTCGGATAGACGGAAAGAAAGGCGCTGTTAGGGAGCGGCACTTCTTCGAGAGAGCGAATCATATGATGTGGTCCTAAATGACAATTGATTCCAACAGCGTCTGCGCCTAATGCCTCTAATTGGAGAAAGGCATCATTTAAATGGACACCATCCTGTAAATAGCTGTTTTCATGCAAAGAAACATTAGCAATAATTGGAAGTTCCGTTTCATTGCGAGCAATCTTTAATACTGTCTCTAATTCTTCTAAGTCATAATACGTTTCTAAAAGCAGGCCATCAGGATTCTCCATCAGCTGGCTGTATAATTGCTCACGAAAGCTTCTTTTAATTTCATCCAACTCGAGATCAGACTTACGAAAGCTTCTTGACGCACCGATAGTTCCAAATACAAATGCTTTTCCTTTGGCTGCTTTTCTGGCAATGGATATGCCTTTTCTGTTGATGCTGCTAACATCTTCCTCCAAGCCATATCGTTTTAATTTAAAGTAGTTCGCACCGTATGTATTGGATTGGAGTATATCTGCTCCTGCTTCCAAGTAAGCAGTATGAATAGTTTCAATCCGATCAGGATGGGTAATATTGAGCTCTTCATAGCAATTATCAATTCCGTTTGAATAGAGAAGGGTACCCATGGCTCCATCACCAATCAAAATTCGCTTTTTCAACTCATCCCGAAAATTCATTCTATCCCTCCTCCTTTAGTCAGCCTATTACTTTAGTAAGCAAAATCTAAAACTAATATATAATTGAATATTCAAAACACTCGCAATGCACTTTCGAATTCCTAATTGTTTTTCTAGAAATCGGTAGGGAATGCCACCTCCTTTTCTGTGTCTCTCTAACGTTGTATGTAGCTTATCATGATTAAATGGCTATAGTGTAACGGATAAAAGTAATCAGCTGTTATAATTAAGAGCTATACCCTTTTTTTGTCAAAGTCACTATATAATGAGGGGATGGCAGTCATATTTATTGCCCGTAAAAAGTAAAAAAGGCATGAGTTTCACGCTTGAACTCATGCCTTTAACAATGCTTTATATTTTAAATTGTGAAATTTGTTCCTGTAATTTCTGTGACATGCTTTGTAAATGGCTGCTTGCGTTCTTTAAGTCTGTCATTGTTGCAAGCTGTTCCTCTGTACTAGCAACAACATTTTGGGTATTGTCAGATGCATTCTGTGCAATATCTGACAATTGTTCTACAGAAGCTGTAATTTCCTCAGATGCTGCTGACATCTGTTGAGACGATGAGGAAACTTCCTGGATTAGACTGTCAACGGATTGAATAGATTCTAAGATTGTTAAAAATGCAGCATTAGCCTCATGAACTACGTCCATCCCTGCTTGCACTTCCTTCGTTCCGTTTTCCATCACATCGACTGCAAGCGTTGTATCCTTCTGGATGGTAGAAATAATTTCTACTATTTCCTTACCAGATGCGTCAGATTCTTCTGCTAGCTTACGAACCTCTTCAGCTACTACAGCAAATCCTTTGCCAGCCTCCCCTGCGCGTGCTGCTTCAATTGCGGCATTAAGTGCTAAAAGATTCGTTTGATTAGCTATATCTGATATTACCTTCACTATATCTCCTATTCTTTGCGAATGTTCTCCTAATCTCTTCACAACCTCAGCAGACTGCGACACACTTGCATGAATAGATTGCATTTGTGTCGACGTCTTTTCTAGTGAATGACGGCCATCTTTTGCTTTTTCTATGACGTCAGACGAATTCTCCAACATATCGACTGAAGAAGAGGCAATTCTTTGAATACCTGAACTCATTTCTTCCATTGCTGCAACTATTTGTTGCGAGCTGTCTGTTTGGACCTTGGAACCTTCCGCAACCTCTTGTATTGCTGCAGCAATATGTTCTGTTGCCTTCGTCGTTTCAGATGCCCCTTCGCTTAATTCATAAGAAGTTTTAGAAACTGATTCAGAATTCCCGGCAACTTCTCTAATCATGTTCCGAAGGTTTCCGATCATTTTGTTAAAATTAGCAGCCATTACACCAAATTCGTCAGAGCTGTTAATATGGAGTTCATTCGTTAAGTCACCATTTGACATATCTACAGAAAGATCATTCACTTTCTTAACATTTCGTGACAAATAAGAAGAGTAGAAAATTATACCTGCTGCAATAATAAGGACACCAACAATTCCAATAGCCAGCGAATAATACAATATTGATTGAGATGCTTCTGTTAATTCTGCTTTCGGTATTACCATTCCTAATACCCAATTTGTACCGTTTATGGGAGTGTATTGCACAAAGTACTCTTCCCCGTCTTCCGTGAAGTAGCTTTCCCCTTCTTTACCGGAAAGCATGGAAGCAGACAGTGCTGCTAAATCTTTATTTTGTTCATTTTTAATGTTTAACTTCATAACTTTATCTTCGTCTTTTGCTGCGATATATTCGCCTTCATTATCTAGAAGAAAGGCCCAACCCTGTTCTCCAACTTGTGTTTCAGAAATAAGTGTTTGAATTTCTCCTAAATTAATATCACTAGTTACAATTGCCTGCAATTCATCTTTGCCGTTGTATATTGGCATTGCTGCAGTGATTAGTGTCGCATTCGTACTTTCATCAAACAGCGGTTTTGTATAAGCTATCCCTGCTTCCTTCCCAAGTTCGCTACCAACCTTGTACCAAATCTGATTAGGATAATCATAATCAGGATTATTATAGATTTCCGTCGAGGTTGTCTTGTCCCCTTCTCTGTAGCTGTACGTACTGAAATACTTGGTGCCTTCTTTATATTGGTACGGTTCAAAATAAATTCCCATTCCGTAAACATCTTGATTTCCCGCTAGTTGTCCTTCAAAAATAGCGTGCAGATCTTGAAGCGTGTAGCTAGTTGCATTCTGCTCTAAGACATCAGCAACTCCTTTTGAAAAGGCAGTATGCCTGTCTATCGTTCCTTGAATGTCACCCGTCACAGACTCTAACTGAAAATGTAATTTCTGATCAATTTCATTAGATATATAATCGTGAGAGGTATTGTAAGATACAACAGTCATCACTAACAGTGTTAAAAATACTAATGGCATTAAAAACACCAATGTTTTAGCTTTTATGGACATTCGTTTCACCTGTTTTCCTGCTTCCTATCAAAATTTAATGTTGCGGCCTACAGAATATATCGGTGTATTATTATTAGAATCAATGAGTAAGAACAATTTAGCAGGAACATGGGAAACATTACCTAAGTCTTATTCTGTTTAAAAAAAGACTGCCCTAAAAAAAGGCAATCTTTTATATTTACTATTATTTTCTTAATATATTAATCTTCCTTATTAAAGATCTTTAGAACTTGCTCTTGAATAAAGGAAATAGTATCTTTTGCTATTCTCTTTTTATTTAAGACAATTCCTGAGTGGCCGCAATTATAAACATGTCTTGCCGGTTTGCCCCAGCTTTGCCACAAGTGATCAGCGTCTTCTAGTGAGATATATTGATCGTGTTTTCCTGAAATTAATAAGATGTTCTCTTTCTTTATTTTAGGTAGCGACCCGCTTGGATCAGTAATTCCCCAGTGCTCAATCAGCTCTTTAAAGCCTATTCCATTGTTCAGGAAATCAGCCTTAATGTATTTCCCAGGAATTGTATTCCAGATAGAATGAGATAGTCTATTGGCATAAAAGACGGAAATAACTCCATCAATTTCAGCCTCCAGTGTTGCTGCAAGATTCGCTATCCATCCTCCTAAGCTAACACCAACTAACACAATCGGCCCCTCTTGTGTTTGTTTAATCCAGTGAATCAATGTTCTTAAATCAACAATCGATTGTTTAGTTGCATGCACCGTTCTGTCCAAGTTTGCACTTATCATAAATTCCCCGCTATACAGAGATGGAGGAGGAGTTCTTTCCATGTGATAGGCTAATGGAAAATAGTACAGGTTCCAACCTAAGCTTGACATCTTATCATGGTAAATACTTTTTAATTTATTGTATGAGTTCATTCTCCAGCCATGAATCAAGATTATATTTGGTGTTACTCCCTTATTATTTTGCAAAAACATTTCCCCTTTTATAAAATCATTATTAGGGTATTCTGTGGCAATGAAGGAGGTAAAGCTATATGTATTAGATTGATAATCTGCAGTTACTTCTGTCTGAAAACTAGGATTGTCTGGTTGATAGAAATCCTCTCTGTTTATTTCAGTTGGTAAGACTGGTATGGCAAATTGTGTGGTTGAGCTTTTCTTTTTATGTAATGCAGATAATGCATAATGATCAATAAACTTTGAAAACACGGAACAATCCCCTTCTATTAGCAGCTTTTATCTTCCTATCCCTTTCATTATAATTAACTTAACACCATTAATGAATATCGCTTCTATTTTTTATGAAAACATGCTATCGTTAATTTTTGTTAGGAAAGAATTTTTCTCTCCTTTATTAGTTTAAGCAAAAGGGTGAGTTTATGTTTATCTTAGAACTATTCGAGAAATTTCCAGTTAGACTGACAGCAGTAGCACTGCTCATTATACTTACAGTTTTTTTAATTAGAAAGTTCATAAAAATATTTTTTGACAAAACAAGCTTTTTAGATGAAAAGCGGGAAGAAACTTTGATGCATTTCACCAATCAGGTGACAAAGGTTATAGGACTGGTATTCTTCCTTATTTACTTGCTCAGCCATTTCTTTGAACTGGATAGACTGATAACCGGGTCAGTTGTATTAGCGAGTGCCTTGGCATTGATTCTACAGCATATTATTCGCGATTATATTATGGGACTGACATATTTATTTGAACGTCAGCTGCATCACGGGGACTATGTTATTATCAATGGAGATAAACAAGGGAAAATTGAAGAAATTAGCATTCGCCACCTGAAAATCCGCCAGTATGACGGTTACCTCTATACCGTTTCCTACAGCAACATTACCGAGCTGCAGAATGGAACGAGGGGAAGGCGGAGGGTTAACGAAAGCCTCATCCTCAACTATAGACAAAACCCAGATGCTGCCTTTAAAGTGATGGAGGATTTAGCAAAAACCTGCAATGATAAATATCGTCACTATTTATTGAAGGATGAATTCGGCATTCCTGTCGAACCATTTCAATTCAATGAAATTACGGAGCTGAATGTTGGTTTCATGGGGCATAAATATTCTATATCTGGCCTTGTAAATGAAACAGATTTCGTGGAAGCCAGCAAAAAAATCAGATATGAATTGGCTCTAACTGCCTATCAAAACGATTTAGCGATGGCAGAGAGCCCTAATACAAGCCATTAAACAGTAAAAAGCAAGAGTTCGAATGGAACTCTTGCTTTTTACTGTTTAGAATCCTTATTGCTTAATATATACACCTTCCCATTAGAACCTAATACTGCATAATCAACTTCATTCAAGAGTAGTTTCTGTTTGTCCAGCTCGAGTTGCAGCAAGGAAAGATTGTGTTGCATAAGATTTGCTTCCAACACTGCTCCTCCGACAATTAACTCAACTGGGCGATTTGTCTGCTCTGCTTCAGCAATCTTTATATCCTGTTTTGTAACTTCCCTATATAGAGGCTTTTTTAAGACAGACAATTTTCCACTTGCCTCTACTATTGCATCCTGAACTTCCTCGATATTGAAAATGTCTTTCTCTCGCAGCAGCTGATTTACATAGTCTATTGTAAAATGGAGGTTTATCATGTTCTCTTCTAAAACTTGCCCATCCTTTATAACAGGTGTGGGACACCCGCCAAAAAACTTCCGTGCCTCTTTGCTTCTTGCAGACATTGTAACCCCTGCTAAAGCAATCATAACGATAATAACAAATGCCAGAATAAAATTAGCGACTTTAATAGGAGTATTGAACGTTAAATTTGCTGCAATCGTACCCATGGAGATAGAAGCAATAAAATGGATATTTGTCATTTGTGAAATCAGCTGTTTCCCTAAGATCCTTGTGCCTATATACAATAGAAAAAAACAGCCTATTGTTCTAGCTGTTACCTCCAAATACTCAGACATGTATTCTTCCACCATTCTGCTCTATTTCCAGTTAGTTTTTCCCTTTTTCATGAAATCATTCTACTAATTATTCTGATTTGAGACTGCATTTTATGCATATTGCGTAGAGACTTAGCGTTCGCACTTCTCACACTATCATCCTCAAACAACGAAAAAATTATTTTGACATAGCGACAAATATGGTGTATCGTAATGCATGTTCGCTTTAACGCTTAAAAGCGTTTAAATAAGAAAGTTACTATTTTACTAGATAGCTGACTTTAATAAATCATAAGCAGCAAGTTTTAAAGAGTTTTGGAGGAATAGGTATGGATTTTGAGAAAAACACACTGTTGATCCGTCCGTTGGAGGCAGTGTTTATTACGATATTACTAATGGGGGCCCTTGGTTACCTGATAATTGGGGTAGAGGTTGTCCCACATATTGCTATCATGACAGGTATCGCTTTATTGTTAGTTTATGGAGCGATTAAAAAAGTTAGCTTTCGCGATTTGGAACAGGCAATGGTAGAAGGTGTTAAACCTGGTCTCGGTGCTATTATGATTTTCTTCTTTATAGGAATGCTAATCAGCAGCTGGATGGCAAGCGGAACAATTCCGACATTTATTTTTCTAGCAGTTGAATTAGTTTCAGGTAAATTCTATTTTGCGATTGTTTTCGTTGTTACAGCTATTATCGGTATTTGTATCGGCAGTTCCCTTACTACAGCGGCTACAATTGGAGTAGGCTTTATCGGAGCAAGCACGGCTTTAGATATATCGCCTGCCATCACTGCTGGCGCTGTAATTTCCGGAGCATTTTTCGGTGATAAGATGTCACCTTTATCTGATACAACAACACTTGCAGCAAGCGTTGCAGATACAGACTTATTTGAACATATTAAAGATATGGCATGGACAACAGTTCCTGCATTTATTATTTCGTTCCTTGTATATTTATTGATTTCACCAGGTAAAACTGGAGACAGCATTCAAAAGATAGATGAAATTAAAGATACTTTATTGAATCTAAACCTTGTGCATTGGTACTCACTTATTCCGCTAATTTTACTAGCTATTCTGGCACTCAAAAAAGTATCTGTAATTGCCACATTGTTCGCTGGAACAATTTCTGCGTTAATTATTTCTTTTTGGGTCAATAATGGCTTAGGTTTTCATGCAATACTTGATTTACTATACTCTGGCTACAAGTCAACAAGCGGCATTGCAGAAGTAGATTCTATGCTGTCAAGAGGCGGAATTGAAAGTATGATGTTCAGCATATCCATCATTTTGCTTGCTTTAAGTATGGGCGGATTGTTATTCAGACTTGGAATTGTACCTGCCTTATTATCTGTAGTCCAAAATATGCTGCACCGTGTTTCCTTGCTAGTATGCTCTGCAGCAGGAACAGCAATTGCCGTTAACTTTATTCTTGGAGAGCAATACTTATCTATCCTGCTGCCTGGTAATGCCTTTAAAGAAAACTTCAAAAAAGCCGGCTTGCAGCCTAAGCATCTTTCAAGGGTGCTTGAGGATGCGGGAACAGTCGTTAATCCCCTCGTTCCATGGGGTGTCTGTGGCGTATTTTTGTCTTCTGTACTTGGCGTTTCTGTTGCAGACTATGCTCTATTTGCACTGTTTTGTCTATTATGTCCGCTCATTACGATTTTTTATGGATTCACAGGGATTTCATTATCAAATTCTAAAAAACAATAAAAAAGCAGCACAGTTATCAATTGATAACTGTGCTTTTCCTTTTCCATAAAAATTGTATATTCCTAAAACCATCTGCAGAAAATAAAGGCAAATCTTAAGGGTGGTTACAGCATGCATGAAATTATTGATAATCTAGATTTAAGTTCAAAGGGCTTATGGTTCCCAGTTACTGTAAGCATCGTATTGGTTCTTTCTGTACTTATTATACCTAAGAAGATTTCATGGAGAGATATTTATATTACATTCGGGGTAGTTGGATTTGCTACTTGGCTCAGTGACGGGATTCTCGCAAGGGCATTCGACTTATTTGATATAGGCAATCCTAAAAAAGCAGGTCTCGGTGATATTTTGAGCTATACGTTAATTCCAACCTCCCTTTCGATTCTTTTTTTGAATTTCCTCCATTCGAAAAACAAATGGATGTTAACTTCCTGGTTTACTCTGGCTGCCTTTTTAATTCAATTTGGAATGGTTCAGCTTGGCTATATGACATTTAAAGGCTGGAACGGATATATCTCCATTATTGTCTATGTATTTGCATTCGGTTTTCTATTGCCTTGGCACTTGAAATTTATTACAAACGAATAAGTTTTTGCCCCAACTGAAAGAAGGTGCTGTCTATAAAACCTGCTCCTATTAAAGAGTGAGTTTAATTGACAACACCGTTTATTGTTAGTCTTTCATAAGTTGATCCAATGCAAGACTTTGGAGCCCATATAAATAATCTTTTTTCCAATCACTAACTGTAAGTTCCGGCAGATGTTCGGAAGGAACATATTTTGCGCTGCATGTTGCTATGTGTTCTAAGCTCTCTTTATCCACTTCATCATTATAAAATATAATTGTATGCGGATTAAGAATTGATACAAACGAGGCAATTAGTCTGCTTGTTGCATCGATTTGATGGTCCTCCACTATCATTACCTTGCTTCGAGCTTCACTTTCTATCGCCTGCTGAAAATTCTTATCATTATATTGGGGAACAAACGAAATTTCACCTGAAAAAAAGGTGTTTCCTCTAACTACATCGCCATTTATCATAATACCTGCTCCTGGTCCGTTTTGACCAAAATACAAATATACTAAGGAATGCTTGTCTGTCATCCCCATATTTGCGTGATAACCAAGAACAGCAGCATTCATATCATTTTCCACTACAACAGGAATGTCAAACCGTTCTTCATAATAACCTTTTAAATCAAAGTTTTGAAAGGATTCATAGCCTGGTATATAAAAAATCCGTCCATTATCAACAGAACCTGGCACCCCGACAGCAAGCGATCTTATTTTCGGATGCTTCTCCATCATGCTTTCAATATATATATTTAGAGAGGTGAGTCCATCCTCTTTTAGCACACTTGGAGTAGTTCCATTTTCCTTTATTTCTCCAATACAATTAAAAATCGTGTAATTGGTTTCTGATCCTTCTAGAAAGATCGCCAAGCCTAACATATATTCTGGGTTATACGAATAGCGTTTAGCTCTTCTTCCCCCACTTGAATCATCTAATCCGACTAAGTTTATTTCCCCGTCCTTTTCCATTTGCGCTAGGAATTTACTGATAGTCGGAAAACTGATACCTAATGTATTACTAAGTTCCACTTTCGTTGCACTTCCTGCTTCAAGAAGGGCTTTGCGAATTCCAGTTAGGATCATTTTTTTCATCGATTTTGGAGTTGCTGATAATTCATTCATTCCATTCACCACCATAAACCTTTTTAAAGCAGTTAAAAAAGCATGGTGATACTATAGCATAAATAAATATCTATCACAATACAAGCATCACTCTACATCTTACTTAAAGGTCTTTAATCTTAATTCAATGCTTATCTAAAAAACTGGTCTTAATCAGCACAGTTTGCTGAATTTCAATACTTTAAAATAATACAGCTGTATGAAAAGCAGGAATATCACATTCCTTCTTGAATAAAAATAAAGTGGAAAACAAAAATTAGGAGGTTTACATGGAAATATTCCTTTGGATAATGATTGTTTTTTTGTTTGTGTATGAGCCTATTTTTGGATATTTTGATTTTCAGAAATTCAAGGTAAATGTCACAACCATTGCACATGCCAGAGAGAAGTATTATATTCATACTATTGTTGGCTTGTGGGTCCCTACTCTTTATATTATCCTCTTAGTCCTTTTCACCGAAGTTACCTTTAATCAAATCGGATTTACCTTACCTTCTATTAACACAGATGTTTTTGGTCCTGTTATTACCTATATCGTCTTTGCCTTAACTGGCGTCTATATTATGGCTATTCTCTATTATATGATTGGATACCATGTCAGTAGTAATATTCGGACAAATCTAACCGAAGCAAAAAACAAACAAAAGGAGAAGTCCGAGTTTCTTGCAATAATGCCTGTAAGTAAGAAGGAGAAAAAGCTTTGGAATTACGTTTCTATTACGGCAGGTGTTACCGAAGAGATAATATACCGCGGCTTTTTACTCTTTGCTTTTTCTTACTTATTTCCAAACCTGTCCATTTGGTTTGTTGCCATCTTTGCATCTCTTTTATTCGGACTTGCTCATACGTATCAGGGGCTATTGTCAGGTGTATTGCGGACAGCAATTGTTGGCTTAGTTTTTTCGATCTTATATGCTGGCCTTGGCTCGATTATTCCCCTTATTATCCTCCATTTCTTAATAGATTACATGGCTAAGCTGGGCGAAGATAAGCAAACCATACAGGATTCGCGCATAACAAAAATCCCATAACTATTTATGGGATTTTTGTTAACTATTCCATTCACTCAAAATCTCCTCTGTCGTAAGAATTGTCGCAAATTCGTTCTGGAGCATGGCAAGCTCATAATTATGGATAGAGTCTGCATCATAATAATTACCTTTTTGATCGGTCGTTTCGAATGCTGCTGTGGCATCAGACACTAAGAAAGTTTGATATCCTAAATTTCCACTCATTCGTGTTGTCGTAGAAATACAATGCTGTGTGGACAGTCCAGTGATAACTACAGATTTTATTTGCTGATCTTTAAGATATGTTTCTAAACCTGTACCGATAAAGGCACTGTTTACATTTTTTTGAAAGATAGTTTCCAGTTGCAGTGGCTGTATACTGTCTTTAAACTGTGTTCCCACCTTATTTTTATAATGAAGGGGAGAATCCGGCTGCACAGACATATGCTGCGAATAAATAATATGCCCTTTTCTGTTTCTCCATTCAGTTAGAAGGCGTGCTATATTTTTTTCAGCTTGCTGATTGTTCCGCTTTCCCCAGTACGGGTCGTCAAAGCCTTTCTGTACATCCAATATCATAAGTGCTGGCAGTTCTTCTCTTAAGTTCGCCAATAGTATCCTCCTAATATTTAAAATCATTAGAAGTTATTATTCCAATGAACCCTCTATTTATGTAAAATTGGCTGCAAAAATAAGGCTGGTTCTTTACCAGCCTCTCATTCATGGATTAATATTTATCAGAGTTTTTTTCTGCAGAATAATAATGATGTAAGCTGCGCGTTAAACTGGAGTTTACAGCGGGGAACTTATAGCTACTATTAAATGACTTCCAAAAATACTTCTGTAATGTCTGGATCAAATTGCTTCCCTTTTTGTTCATATATATATTGTAGTGTCTTTTCCTTTGACCAAGCTTTCTTATAGGATCTTTCATTCGTTAATGCATCATAGCTATCTGCAATAGCTACTATCCTAGCCTCCAACGGTATTTCATAACCCTTCAAATTATATGGGTACCCTGTGCCATCCCATCTTTCATGATGATATAGTATGATGTTCTCCGCTACCTTTAATACTAGATTGTCACAATACAGCACTCTAAAGGTCTTTTCTTTAAACATGGCTGCGCCAATTATCGGATGCATATTCATCATATTTCTTTCCGAATGATCTAATTCACCTGTTTTATACAGTATTTCCACCGGAATTCGCGCCTTTCCTATGTCATGTAGGATGCTTGAGTCAGCAATGCTATTATAATAATCCTTATTAAGTACTTCTCTGTTTCTGTTATAAGCCTTTATGAGCATCTTAGTCAATTCCTGCACTCTGCTTAGATGGCCCATAATTTTTTGATCACGAATATCACATGCTGATGCCACATGGCTAATTAATTCTCTGGAAGATTTCCGCCTGTAATGGAAGGTCTCTTCATCATGGTACGTTATAGCAGTATTTCTATTTCCCAATTTAATCATCCCTCCTCTTAGGTATATTAGCCTATCTACCAAGAATTATAATAAGGATTATGGAGGATTTATATAGGAATAGAATCCTAATTAGACAGCTTTTGCTAATAGGACCTGTATTTTGCAACAAAAAGAACTGCAATTTAGAAATTCCTAAATAGCAGCTCTATCAATTTATAAGCTTATCAACTTTTAAATAGTAGAAACACGTTAACTAATAAACATGTTGATAATTAACACACCTGCAAGCCCAACTAAGGATGCAATGGTAACCATAACAGACCATGTACGGATGGTTTTTCCGATTGAAAGGTTGAAATACTCCTTATAAATCCAAAAGCCTGCATCGTTCACATGGGAGAATGTCATACTACCAGCTCCAGTCGCCAGTACCATTAGCTCTGGACTAACATGGGCAGCACCAACTAAAGGTGCGGCAATACCTGCAGCTGTTAGTCCTGCAACTGTTGCTGAACCAAGGACAACACGAAGAATCGCAGCAATCAGCCAAGCTAAAATTAACGGAGACATCGTTGAGCCTTCCATCAGGTTTGCCACATACTGATCGACATGTGTGTCAATCAGCACTTGTTTAAATGCTCCGCCCCCTGCGATTACCAATAGAATCATAGCAATGCTGCTTACTGATTCAGAAATCGAGTTCATGATTTCCGGCATCTTCTTTCCACGGTTTAAGCCAAAAGTAAAGATAGCCACAATAACTGCAATTAATAAGGCAAAACCAGGATCTCCTAAAAACTGGGCGACTGGCAGTAAGGAGGAATTCGGCATAGCAATTTCCACCACTGCTTGGAAAGCAATAAGTATTACTGGAATTAATGCTGTAAACACACTGATACCGAAGCTCGGCAGTTCACTTTCTTTATAATGCTTCGGAGTAAATAATCCTTTTGGGATTTCTACTTCTAAATCTGCTTTCTTAAATGTCTTCACATAAAGTGGACCACTTAAATAAATCGCTGGTATTGCAATTAGCACACCATATAATAATGTCTTTCCGATATTTGCATCATATACTGCTGCAACAGCTGTTGGCCCAGGGTGTGGCGGTACAAAGCCGTGCATCGTAATCAGTGCAGATATGACCGGCATTCCGATATAAAGAATTGGGACACCTGCTTGTGCAGCAATCGTAAACACTAGCGGAATTAACACCACTACACCTGTTTCAAAGAACAGTGCGATACCGACTATACCTGCAGTTAAAACTGCTGCGAGCTGAACCCGCTTTTTCCCAAACGAATTTATCAAGGTTGTGGCAATTCGCTGAGCACCGCCTGAATCAGCCATCAGTTTACCTAGCATACCTCCGAAACAGATAACTAAAACAAGATGCCCTAAGGTGCTTCCAAGACCATTTGTAATAGATTCCATTGCTTCGATTGGCGCCATGCCTTCCATAACCCCTACAAGCAGCGAAACAATCACCAGCGATATGAAAGCGTTTAACTTAAAGACAACCATTAATAAGAGCAAAAGCGCTACCCCTATACATATATATACGATCGGCATATTTCTCCCTCGATTCCCTCTGTAATTTGGAATGCCGTAATCGGCATTCCATGATTATATGTGATTTATGCTTGTGTGCCTAATATTTGGACAACAGTCTTTAGATCATCGACTGTACCGACATTCCCTGGGAATATTACATAAGACATCCCCGGATATTTACTTTCTTCTCCAGTAATCCATACTGGAATTCCCGGTCTGATTTGTCCGGCAACTGTTGCTCTTTTCACCCCGAGACCCTTTGTTCCTACATCACTGGAGGTAATGCCGCCTTTGGCAACAAGGAAATTAGGTCTTACCTTCAGCTTTGTGACAATGGACGTCACTGCATCTGAAATAGACACAGAAAGCTTCAATTCTTCTTCTTTTTTGTTTTCCCCAAGGTCCAGCCTTTTCCTGCTCGTATAAACTGCTACCGTTTTACCTGCAGTAATCAAGCTTTCGACTGTTTCAATCACACGCTCACACTCTGCTTGAAACTTATCTGGCTCAAGCACTAAGTTTGTTTGAAATTCAATAAATTCAATCGATGTTAGCTCTTTTAATTTATCCAATTGCTCTGTCGTTTTCTTTACATGAGAGCCGACTATTATTAAACCGCCATTAGTTGTTTCTTCCTTGACTAGTTCGCCTCTTGTCAAAAGGCCCCTGTCTTGCACACCGCCGATTACTTTAGGCAGAGCAGCTGCACTTCTAAACAGAAAATTCTTTCCTGCCTGAATTGCTTTAACGAGTGCTGCAGTAAATATCTTTACATCTGCTTCGTCAGCTGCATTGACAACTATCTTGTTGAAATCAGTCACAGCAGTTAACTGTTCCGCAATATTATCAACTTCCTGTGCGCGAAGCTGCTCAATGGAAATATATAATGTGTTCTTTGCTGGAAACTCCCCATTTGACTTTTCCTCTACCCATTCTCCAAGATGAGAACTGGAATAGCCAAATGTACGGTCTTTAGCGAATTCCGTTTCACCAGCAGGAATCAGCTCTGTTCCTGTTTGCACATAATGAATATTATTTATCGTAAAGCGTCCGCCTTCTTTAAAATAGGGAAGGATTACTTCTCCGTCTATCTTTAAGCTGGAGCCTGCTTCAAGTGTCTTGCGGATAACAGCTGTTTCAAGGGGATAATGACCGCGTAATGTCGAATCCCCTCTGCTGATAATTATAAATTCCTTATTCAGTTTGGATGCAACCGAAAGGATATTTTCAGCAATTTCACGATGAACTTCTTCTGTTTCTTTTTCTGTCAATCCGCGTGAGTTTGTTAGAATAAAAAACATGGATGAATCTTCTTGAAACCCTGCCTCTATCGCTTCTTTAGACCAATCAGTAAAAACAGAAATATTATTTACTGTTTGGACACCTGTCGGATCATCATCGAGAACAATGATTTTTTTGTTTAGTTCCTTTAATGCCGCTGCTGCTAATTGGTCTGCCGCCTTTTTGTCTACTGCTGGAAGTTGGTTAAGGTATTCTGCATTCAAGCGCAAGCTCTCCATTATTTCTCAACCTTCTTTACTTCAGTATTAGCTAGCTTTTCATAATAGCGGACAATGCTGGCATGGTCATCATTCACTTTTCCGTCTGTTTTTAATGCATGGAATATTTCCAGCAATTGACTAGAAAGAGGCAGTGGCACACCAATTTCATGGGCTGTATCCATAACATTTGTAATATCTTTCATATTGATTGCAATGCTGCCGCCTGGTGCAAAATTCCTTTCAAGAATCATAGGCACCTTAGCATCAAGAACCGTACTTCCTGCAAGTCCTCCGCGAATTGCTTCATACATCTTCTCAATATCAATACCTGCTTTTGCAGCCAGTACTAAAGCCTCGGACATTGCTGCAATGTTAAGGTTTACAATTATTTGATTAGCAAGCTTGGCTGTTACACCACAGCCATTGTCTCCCACTAAGACAATATCCTTTCCCATACCATTCAAGATAGATTTAACGCTTTCAAATACATCTGACTTACCGCCAACCATAATGGACAATGTTCCATCAATCGCCTTTGGCTCACCGCCGCTAACAGGCGCATCCAGCATTTCCACCCCAAGTTTGGCAGCTTCTGCTGCAAGTTCACGTGAGACATTTGGTGTGATAGAGCTCATATCAACGATGACAGAACCGGGTTTTGCACCTTCCAAAATACCATTTTCTCCAAGTATTACTTCTTTTACATGTTTAGACGCAGGAAGCATTGTAATAATAACATCTGACTTTTCAGCAACCTCTTTAGCGGTAGTTGCGGCATATGCACCGGCTGCTTGCAATTGTGCAACAGCATCCTGATTAAGATCAAAAACCGTAAGCGTATGACCTTTCTCTATAAGATTCAACGACATTGGTTTCCCCATTATTCCTAATCCAATAAAACCAACTTTTCGTTCCATATTTATTCCTCCTCTATACTGTAAGCATTTGCATTTTTTATTATGAATGCAGTGTGAATTTTACAACTACTGCAATCGTTTTCAGTTATTCACAACCCCATTGTACACGATTACATAAAAAATGTATACAATTTTTATATTTTTGTATACAAAAATATTATCTAAGTATTAATTTTTTCTATTGTTTGGTAAGATACTTGTAAATAGTAGTTGTTCTTGGAGGGTGAAGCTATGTTTGGAAATAACCGTTCACGGCCTGCTTATCATCAATCATATGAGATACTGCGGGACAAGATATTAAACGGTGAATTATCTGGTGGCACAAAAATTGTGGAAGAAAAGATTGCCGCCGAATTAGGAGTTAGCAGAACACCAATCAGGGAGTCTATCCGTAAATTAGAGCATGAAGGATTAATCGTCAATAAACGTGTCGTGAAGCCGACTGAAAAGGACCTGCGCAACATGTTTCAAGTCCGCATTTTGCTTGAAGGCTATTCTGCCCAGTGTGCTGCATCGTACATAAAAGAAAAAGAGCTGGAAGAATTATTAGAATGTGTCGAGATTGGAAGAAACGGAACAGTGGACGAAATCATGAAAGCAAATGAGCGTTTTCATGAAATCATCGTTCAATCAAGCAATAATCCTGTCATGATTGATATTATCGATCGTATGCAGTCTACCATCTATCTTTTTAGAAAAACGGTTGTGTTTTATAACCGGCCTCATCTCATCGATGAGCATGAACAGATATTTGAAGCAATAAAGCTTAGAGATGGGCAAAAAGCAGAACAACTGATGAAAGATCATTTGCAGGCTGACTTGGAGTTTTGCCTTCACTTGATAGGGTAACAAAAAAAAGCAAGGGTGCACTCATAAGAGTACACCCTTGCTTTTTGCATATATTCTTCTTCTTCTTCTACTTCTGGAACACCAGCAAAGTTCATTGCTAGTTGATCAGCAACAGATAATTCTTCTGTTTCATTGAAATAAGGATAGTATGGCAATTCTACTACTCCATTAATTTCACAAAGTGAAATAGTTACAGGATAATAGAAAGGAGCAGGACCTAAAATCAATTTATCACAGTCTACATTGCCAACTAAACCTATGAAATACCCACCATCTACTATTACTTTAACAAGGCGGCCTCGAAGTCTTTTCAATTCTTCTTTAATACCTTCTGCACATTTGTAGTCACATTTGTGATCATGCTTATGCTTGCATTTACAATCATCATGATGATGATGTTTTTTCTCTCCGTCCTTTTTTTCTTATGCTTTTCAAATAAAACAAAATCTAAATGAAGATGCATAATGTTGTCCCCTTCTGTTACCGCTCATTTACCTATTTATAAGACCTGACAAGAAAATGATGAAAATGCATGAAGGACATTAATACAGCTGTTTGCAAGAATATTTAAAACAAGAAAAAGAGGTGCACTTATAAAATAGTGCACCTTTCAAAGTAAGTGAAAAGGGAGGTTTTAATGGTATGCTAGGGGAATTATACTAAGAATCTCTTAAAGGTTTTTGAGTGCAAATGTTTTGTCAGAAGAATAATTACTTAATAAGAAACGAGCATTAGTCTTTGAAGACACTGCACATTATGAGAGTTTACATCATTTATTTGGGCAGCTTATTTCTCTAAAGCCTGATACTTAACTTAGTAAAACTGTGCAATACCTAAGGAAACAAAAGGTTTATTTCTTTATTTTTTTCATCGTCCTGCTTATAACATACTTAATGAACAACAAAATTCTTTACTTAGCTACATCATCATATGTTTATTTCTATTGAACATTCATATTGCTCTGCCAAAAGACTAATTCCACCATCTATGTTCCCGAATACTTAGTGTATAATGCTTTTTCCTCCCAAGTAATATTGCTTCCAAAAAAAATGCTTGTCCCTCACTTCCTTAAGAAATTTCTTAATACCATATAATATATTAATGCGAGCTGTTGTCAGAAACCGCTTCTCCCCATTGGTCATACCTATTTTTAAGAAAATAAGAAAATAACATAGCAAAGCGTTAAAGGTGATAATTACATAAAATAAACTTCGCAAAAGTAAACTTTTACGAAGTTATTAAATGGACTGGGTTTTTAAAAATTGGTTAGCTTGGCTTTTTCATAAATAGGGACAGTACAAAATTAACGAATGCCAACACTAAACTAATCGTAAAGACAAAGGATGAACCAGATGCTGCTGCCTCTGCAGGAGCATTAGCAACGCCTTCAAGATAGCTTGTCTGATTCGCTGATAATAAGGATACCATCACTGCAATTCCTATGGCGCCAGATACTTGCTGAATCGTTTGCGTCAAAGCAATACCGTCTGGATAGTACTGTTTTGGCAAGGAGTTCAGTGTATTTGTTTGGACAGATGCAAGCACTGCTCCAATTCCAAGCATCATAATAATATGCGTTAAGGCAATCATCCATAGTGCTGTATCAGTGCCAAATTGTGAATAAATAATATACCCGATAGCTACAAGTAAAGTACCTGGTGTTATGACCGCTCTAGGTCCATATTTATCAAACAGCTTGCCAATAATCGGTGCTAACACACAGTTTAGCAAGCTTCCTGGCAGCAAAATAAGTCCTGATGTAAAGGCAGCAAGCATAAGTGCCATCTGCATATACATCGGCAAGATGATAAGCATAGAAAGCATGTTAAAGAAAGTAATAAAGCTCATGAATACGCCAAGAACAAACAGCGGATACGAAAATGCTTTTAAATTCAGCATAGGATGTTCCATCTTCGTTTGCCGGACTGCAAACAGCACAAGTGCGATTAAACCGATGATGATTGATATAATGACAGTCGGACTCGTCCAGCCATCATGCTCACCGCCCACACTTACTCCGTAAACAATCCCACCGAAGCCAATTGTCGACAGGGTGACAGACAGTGCGTCTATTGAAACTTTACGCAGCTCATTGACATTCGGCAAATAAATAAATCCGAAAATCAGGGAGAACAATAAGAACGGTATTGTAACCCAAAATATCCAATTCCATGATAACGTGTCCAAAATCAGACCAGCTATCGTCGGACCAAGCGCTGGTCCTGCAAGCATCACAAGCCCCATAATCCCCATGGCACCACCTCGTTTATTAGGAGGAAAAATCGTAAAGATGACATTTTGTGTTAAAGGCAAATTAATCGCAAGCCCTGCGGCTTGAATAACACGCCCTGCCAGCAAGACTCCAAATACAGGCGCAGAGGCTGCTAAAATCGTTCCAGCCAATGTCAAAAAGATAGATGTTAGAAACATTTGCCTTGTTGTAAACTTTTGCATCATTATCCCTGTAACAGGAACTAATATTCCTAATGTTAGAAAATAACCTGTTGCCAGCCATTGAATCGTTGTCGCATTTGTTTGGAAAAGGCTGCTTAATTCTCCTAAAGCAATATTTAACGCTGTTTCACTAAAAAGCCCGACAAAGCCTGCGACTAAAAGCGCAGCCATTATCGGTCCGGTTTTGATCTGTTGCTCTGCTGCAGAGCCTACATTAGGCCCTGCATTTATTTGTTGATCCATTACTAAGTCTCCTTTAATATATTCGGCAACACACTTGAGATTGTTTTTAGTGGTTCGCTTGCCTTTTCTGTTAGGCAAAGCATCATCCCACCTTCAATTGATGCCGTCATCATTAGTGCAATCGACTTAGCCTTTACGTCTGAAAAGCCATCATCTATCAGCTTGGCTGCGTAAATGCCTTGAATCTTTGTATATAAAGAAGAACAAGCATTGCGGACAGGCTCACTTAATGATGCCATTTCACTGACAATACTGTTGAACGTATAGCCGGCAATCGTGCCCTCTTGATCAAATACAGCAATCAATTTACTAATCATCGCTTGTGTTGCTTCAATTGTTGTTGGATATTGATTAAATATTACTTCAATATCCTCTGTTATCGCCTTGTTCATCGATTGCAGACAAGCAATAAGCAGCTCTTCCTTTCCGCCAGGGAAATGGTGATAAAGACCACCCTTTGTAAGATTGCATTCCTTCAGTATTTCGTTAACTCCTACCCCCTTATAGCCTTTCTGTTGAAAAAGATTAGTCGCGATCTCGATTATCAGCGATTTAGTATCCATTTCCGTAGCACACCTCCACATACCAACCGGTCTGTTTTTAACTATATCAAAAATTTTTTCAGAATTTCAAGCATTTTTTTTATAATTTTTTTGATGAGAATAAACTATTATATAGATTTTTAGTTGATATTCTTCATAGTTTAAAATAGAAATGGGTTATAGTTAGAAGTAGAAAAAAAAGAGAAGCACCAAATTGGTGCCTCCCTCACTTTTTTGACTAGCGAGCTGCAAGAAATACCTACAACACATCATTTTTTCTGACATTTTACCACGAGAAAATTTATAGATGATTTATTTTCACTATGTTTATTTGGTTCATCCACTTCTATCGCCTCTACCAATCCAAAGTTTTTAAAGTCTTCATCTATTGAAGCAGAATCATAAAAAAACATTTTCACATCTTCCATAATTTCGAAATAGTCTTCCGCTAACTGTTTACCCTTACCAAACATTGGGGCTTTTTTGGAAACAGTGGTAAAGACCATGTATCCATTCGGTTTTAACTGGTTGTAGCAATCACTAATAAACTTCTTTCTCTCTTCGCTATTTAACAAGTGAAGCAGAGCATGAGAAAATATACCGTCGTATTGCTTATTATCATAAGGCATGTCACTAACAGATCCATGAAAAATTTTGCAATTAACTCCATTTTGCTTCGCCAAGTCAATGGCTGTTTGGGAAATCTCAATACCTGTAACATTGATTTCATTTTCAAGGAAAACCTTCGCATTCCTACCATAGCCAATCCCTGGTATAAGTACATCCTTTACATTCTTTTCAAGGAAAAAATCCTTTGTTAAAATCGCTGAATCTGTCGGTTCGTATCCCCACATCATTTGTTTTTCAATAAAGCTGGATTCCCAGAATTCCATTATATTTCGCGCTCCTTTTTTCATATACTATGCTCATAATATTAATTAAAGACATAAAGACTCTTTAATAACTATAATAGTTATTAGCATTTTTGTAAAATAAAAAATCTCTACTGTCTAGGGAGTAAAGCATGAGGTTGTTACTTTACATTTTCTAACACCTCTAGAAAATCTCACACCATAGAATAAACTTGCTAAAAACGAGCTAACAATTTCAATATAATGTAAAAACCACACCCTAATATTATGATGAATGTTGGTGTGGTTTTATTTGCTTCTATTTTATTTTGTTTTCATATTTATCCCAATAATCGCTAAATACTCGTGAATGTAATGGTTTACTGTAAAAATACCCTTGAATCTCATCACAATCCCAATCTTGCAAGACTTGTAATTGTTGCTTTGTTTCTACACCTTCTGCTGTTACTTTGATATCAAGATTTTTAGCAACCGACACTAAAGATTGAACAATGGCAGCATGGTTCTTATTGCTGGGAATATCCTTAATAAAGGATTGATCTATCTTAATTCTATCTAAAGGAAATTTAGATAGATAAGTTAATGACGTATATCCAGTACCAAAATCATCCATGGTAATTTTAAAGCCAATGCCTTTTAGTAGATTAATTTTATCTCTCGTTAATTCTGTATTTTCTATCGCTAAGCTCTCCGTAATTTCTAAATCTATTTGTTCTGGAGGCACGGAAAACTCTTCTATACTATCCAATAAGACTGGGATAAAATTCTCAGCAATGAACTGCTTTGGTGAAATATTTATTGATAATTGAAAGTCCATCGGAAACCTTATCCCCCATTCTCTAAATTGCGATAATGCTCTTCTAATAATCCAATTCCCTAGCGGAATAATTAAATTTGTTTCCTCTGCTAACGGAATAAAGTCTCCAGGGCTGACAAAGCCTTGCTGAGGGTGATGCCAGCGTATAAGCGCTTCGACACCTACTATTTTTTCATCTTTAATACTATGTTTAGGTTGGTAATAGAGTTCAAATTGTTGTTCCTCAATAGCATTTTTTAATTCTTCATACATCGTAATTTTAGAAAGCATGTCTTTTTCCAAGCTTGCTTCATATTCGGAATAATTATTACGTCCAGCTTTTTTGGCAGCATACATTGCCATATCCGCATGTTTGATTAATGTATCACAATTATTCCCATCATTTGGATAGTAGGAGATACCGATACTCAACGTAATGTCTTTTTGTCCACCTTCTATTTGAAAAGGCTGCTTCATTTCTGTTTGAATGTCTTTTATTAATCTTTTAACTTCTGCTGAGTTCTTAATTTCAGTTAAGCAGATAAGAAATTCATCTCCACCAAGTCTGCCAATTACCCCTTTCCCTTTGATGGTTTTCTGCAATCTCATTGTAATAAGCTTAAGTAATGAGTCTCCAGCTGCATGACCGAGATGATCATTAATATCCTTGAACATATCCACATCAATTAAAATAGTCGCAAAACTAGTGCCCTGATTAATTTGCTCATCTACTTGTTTATAAATACCGCGCCGATTTAGCAGTCCAGTAAGCTCATCATGATAAGCTAAGAAGTTTACCTTTTCTTGGACTTGATTTTGCTCTGTTATATCCTGGGCAATAACATAAATACCTGTTAAAGAATTATCTATTTTGATTTGAGATGCTGTTATATTCAGATTTACTACTTGCTTATTTTTAGTAAGAATAAAGGTTTCAACACTAATACTGTTCCCTTTAATTACCTCATTAAAAAATGCTTTTAATCTCTCAGTTTCTTCTTTCAACACTAGGTCGGTTATTTTCGACTGAAGAATTTCACTTAATGTGTACCCCGTTAATGGTAAAACGGACGGATTAACTTCTTTAAAATTCCCTTTTAAATCTAATATAAAAATTGCATTTGGATTATATTGAAATAAAGATCTATATTGCTGTTCATTTATTTTAAGTTTCATATTCTGATTCTCTACCATTCCATTCTGGTAGATCAATTGATTTTCAATATAATTAATCGTGATGATAAATAAGATAAGCACGCTGAGAATAGAAATCATAACGATAGAAAAATCTGCAACTTGGAAGAGACTTTGGATAAACATATAAATGATTGAACCAAAGGAAATACTAAATACCGTATAAAAGGTAGTACTCTTCGTATAAGTTATACTTCTGTTAATCATTAATTGGTCAATATGAAGATGCTCAATAATTCTCGCAATATTATAAATAGATGTAGTTAATAGTGCAGCTGTATAAAGAACATTTACATTATTTAAGTACAAAGGAATAGAATAAACTCTTTCTAATAAATAAACTATGTAAATTACGATAAAAGCAGCAACTACAACACTTAATACTAGATAAGGAATGACTCCTTTCTTTTTATTTGTGTTAAATCTAGATGGTTTAATGGCAATTTTTCCGATTAAACTCATGAGCCAAAAACTCACAAAGCAGAATAAAAAGGTATATAAAGTATTTTTCAATGTTAGCTTTAAACTTTCAGGTGATAATTCAATTACGCTTATACTTAACAGACATATGTATGGAATAATAGAAATAATAAAGCCGCATAAAATGGCTAAAAACAAAGTATATATTGCTTCATGCATTTTCTTCCCGGTAACTGTTGTTGTTACATACATATTTAAAGTCAACAAAGTAACACAAATAATACAGCATACGATTAAATACAATATTAAATTAACCATCACCACACTCCTACTATAGTCCTAAAAACATTACTTTAGACTCATTATAAATGGTAACAAAGGAAGATAGAAAGATATTTGTATCTGTTAATGTTTGCCAATTAAATCTCAAAGTCACTGAAACATAATCGGGAGTCTCCCATTTAAGGAAGACTCCCGATTAAATATTTCTATTTATCGATGCTGTTTATTTCACCAACTCCTGTTTAGAACAGGGCTAAGTAAATGGCAGTTACTTCTCTATTATCTGAATAAGGTTACCGCATGTATCATTAAAAACAGCTATTGTGAATTCCCCCATTACTGTTGGTTCCATAGTAAATTCTATGCCACCGCCAAGTAATCGCTGATACTCTTTATGTATATCCGGAACGCCGAACATTGTGGCAGGAATGCCTTCTGCGTATATTTTCTGTTGATACTCTTTTGCCGCTGGATGGTTATTGGGTTCGAGTAACAACTCTGTACCATCTTGGTCTTCAGGTGACACAAGGGTGATCCACCTGAACTCTCCGACCGGCACATCCTCCTTTTTTACAAAACCAAGCTTTTCTGTATAAAACGTTAATGCCTTGTCTTGATCCTGGACAAAGATACTATTTACAATGATTCTCATCATGTATTCCTCCTTGATTAAAGTTTCTGATTTGTTTAGATTCTGCAAAGCCAGTATATTTCCTTCACACTGACGGTAATGTTTTTGAAAAACTTCATCCTAACTGTGAGTCTGCCTCAGTCTTTTTCTCTTTCTCCAAAGTAATTTTATTACTAAAAGGAATAAACATAAAATTGGCATAAACAGCTGAAAAAAAAGATGAATATATAACGGAACAATCTTTAAGCCAATAAAAAGATGAATACTGAAGTTTTTCATAAATACAACACTAATGATATAAACAGTCAGTAAGAATGGAATAATCATCTTCTGGTCTTTTTTTATTTTAAATATCCCTGCAAGCCCCTGTATTCCCGCAAATGAAAAAATACTGATTTTTATAAGGCCGCCGATTGTAAAAATTAACACAGCTAATAATTCCAAATGCCTAATAAAATTCAAAAAATTAATATGCTCTATTGTTTTCATAAAAGGAAAGATAAAGAATTTAGCTAATTCTGCCGTTAAGAAGCCGATATTTAAAATAGATATGACCATAAGAATGAATCCAGAAATAAGGACCGCCAGCCAGCCGTGCTTTTGGAAGGAAGGAAAGGACTTTACATACTGATAATAACAAAGGAAAACGATTACTTCACCAAATGGAAAAGTGATTAAGGTCGGAAATACAGCTTTTATGATTGGGCTATAACCATTTTCTAAGATGGGCCTTAAATTGTTTAAGTCGAATTCTTCAAGGAAAAACATGGAGACGATAACCAACAGTAGAAAAGAAATCATCATTAAAGTTAAAGCTTCCGAAGATCTCCCCAATGTCTCTATTCCTAAATAGCAAACATATGCCACTAACAAAAGGATGGATAATTTAATAACCCAAGCTCTAACACTCCACAAAAGCACTTCATTAATAAAAAAAGCAAAATCAGCTGTCACCCTAGCAGCTAAATATAAAAAATATAGATAGTATAATCCAGCTAAAAAAATGCCCAACGGACGACTAAAAGCTTCCTGTAAAATACTTGTGAAGTTTTTGCTTGCACCGCCTGCTCTATATAAGGCTATATAACAGAAATGGATGGCTATCCCAATAAGCGTGCTTATCCCGATTGCAATCCAGGCATCTTTCCCCGCTTCCATTCCCATGCCTAATACTATAGAACTTCCCAACTGAAACAAAATAATCATGGATGCTAATTCTAATGATCCTATTCTTTTGATCTCCATATCATCCACCTCTTTTGCCCTTTAGTTAATTAGCTATATTAAGATCTCCAAAGTTCCGGACGATTACCTTTGTCTCAATAGCAAATGTTGAAGTGGCATATATTTCACTTTGCCAACTATCTTCAATTTCCTTCCAACTATCCTTATCGTCAATACGAAGTACATCCCCAAAACCGATAAAGTCGGCATTCATGGCTTGTGATTGAACAAGTAAGTCCTTTAAACCTTCTTCTATTTGTTTTTCCATCAGATCTTCCACTTTTTTTATTCCTGCTGGTTTTGAAATGTCCAGATCGCAATTTAATTCGTCTAAATCCCCTGTTACCACTACTTTTATCGTAAATTTCGGTTTTCCCTTCGTTATCTTTCCATGGATAGCTGTTTTGGAGTGAATAATGGTTAACCCAAACTCCTCCTTATTGTCATCATTAGGACAATAAGAGCTGAAATAACTATGTTTTAACCTATCTTTTATTAAGTAATACGCTCTACTTTGGTTATCATTTAACCAGCCAACCTTTTTGTCTTCATTTAAAAGCGTTAATCCTGAAAATTCTAGATATGATTTTGGTGCCGTTGATTCTAAGAGGGCTTTTTCTTCGGCTAAATGTTCCTTCCCATATAAAGAAATGGTAGGAATAACGGCCTCCTTTCCTCTTGAAAGAATGTCTGCCTTTACTTGGGTTGGATATACTCTTTGATGTGAGCCCCAGTTTTCCTCCGTATTTCTAAGAGCTTTTACAATTTCATTTCCAGGGATATCTTCCATAAATGAAACCACTTTCAATACATCATAGGCACTTATGTCTTTTGTAATTAGAATATCTAATATGGAAGTTAATCCAGGCTCACGTAATATATAATTGAGCACATTATTTATACCTTTCGTTTCAGCTAATTCTTCCCCGATTACAATTAACTGGACTTGTGCAGGACTTAACTGTCTGGAAATTTTTTTTGAAACCATTTCAATTGCTTTTCCTATGCTTTTCGCTTTAGCCTCGTATACAATGACCGGCATTTTATCTGTTTGACTAATAGGAGGCTGCGGATTGATTACTTGCAAGGAAACAGCATAATTATCTGATTCCATGTCTATTCCTACTGCATAGACGAGCGCTATTTCATTTAACTCATTACGATTTATGTTGCCAAGAGAAAGTACCGCAAACAACGAAAGGAATGTAATAATACCTAATGTTTTCATCATGCTTCCTGTCCTTTATTAGTCTCTTTTTTTTCTAACAAATTCCTCATGCTGAAATTGATGCTTGTTAGAAAGTTTATCTAATGGAAAACGATAAATAGCGTCCTTCTGATCCTTTAAGTTAAAAGGAAACAGTGGAGCAAAATAAGGTACACCAAATGAACGCAAATGATTTAAATGAAAAGTTAATGCTAAAGTAGCAAGAATGATTCCATATAAACCTAAAAAAGCAGCTATGATGATAAATCCGTACCTTAATGTCCGCACTGCAGTAGCCAATGTAATTATTGGAGCTACAAAACTAAATATATAGGACATGCTGACAACCAGTAATGTAGCTGGCTGTACTAAGCCAGCTTCAACAGCAGATTGACCAATTATTATGGTTCCAACAATTGATACAACCGAAACTAAGCCTTTCGGTAAACGCAATGCTCCTTCAATAATAATTTGAAACAGAAACATGAACAGCAGTAATTCCACCACTAAGGGCAATGGCTTACCTTCCCTTTGAGAAGCTAGACTCAATACTAAATCAAATGGCAGCAGGCCAGGATGATATGTAACAAATGCCAAGTAGTATGCTGGCAGATATATAGCCATTGCCAAGGCGAGTATTCGAAGCAGTCTTGTGACACCACCATTAACAAAATAATAATCATCAGGCGACTGCAGAAATTGCAGAAATAATGCCGGTACTACTAACGCATACGGTGACCCCTCAATCAGAATGCCAATTTTCCCATCGGTAATTTCACCTGTTACTACATCAGGCCGGTCCGTTGTCAACACTAGCGGAAACGGCGTGAGAAACTGGTCCCGTATATATTCTTCTATATAATTCGCATCCAATATCTTACTCGTTTCTATTTTTGCCAATCTATTATTTAATTCGGCCAATATCTCTTTATCGACGATATTGTCTAAATAGATAACACAGATATCAGTATTCGTTTCGCTGCCAAATGTATAATTTTCTAATCGCAGCTGTTCGTTTTTAAGAGCTTTTCTCATGATTGCTATATTTGTTGCTAAGTTTTCATTAAAGCCAATTAAAGGCCCTTTCGCAACACGTTGTCCCTCTGCTTCCGTTAAAGAACGTTCCTTCCAGCTAGAAGTGTTAACAACAAGCACATCCTCTATGTCTTCCAATAAAATCAAAGTCTTTCCATTCAGTAAGTCTTTTAGCGCGTCTTTATATAACTGGATAACCGCTACCGACTTTACCTGAATCATTTCTTTTTCCATAACTGCCATTAAGTTAATTACTTGTGTAGTTGGAGAAACCCGCTGTAAAGGTCTGATAATGAAATTTTCTATATCACTTTCATTTACAATACCTGCAATAAATACAAGAGAACAATTCAGCTTTTTATCGTTTAGATTTAATGTAATGGAGCGTATTATTAAGTCAGCTGGATCTCCTAAAGATTTCTTTATATTATTAACACTTATTTTCTTTAAGGTTTCCGCCATCCAAATATTCCTCCAAATAGTGATATATAAAGTAATTTTTACTAAATTGCTGCTTATTATGTAGAGTGTTTATTTGAAAACACAGACTTCATAGAAAAAGCGAACTTGACTCATGAATGTCAAATTCGCTTTTTCAGTATTTATTCAGGTATAGCTTTTATGTACGTATCCCAGATTTAATGGAAATCGCCTCAGAGGTATTTATATCCTTTATTTCCCACTAGGTTATACCTTTGTTAAAATAGTTGGAATAATTATAGGTGTTGGGAATTGTTCTTCTGAAGAAAAGTTTTGTATTTCTCCTATTATATCTTCAACAGAATCAACATGCGCTGCAGTAATTCTAAACTTCTAGCTATTCCATTTTACTGCAGGAAAGACAAATGACTTTTCCGTTTGTTCCATTATTCCTGTTCTAATGATTATAGTATTTTCATCTTGAGAACAGCGGCTGACTTTGCTCCATAAAAGTAAGACTGAAACAAGTGTATTTAAGGTTATTGACATTTTTAAACCTAAATAGTACTTATCCAACCATTTAATTTATCATATAATCATAGAGAGAATATTTTAGAGTGGTGAGGTAATTTTGGCTAAAATAGATAGAAGAATACTGAAATCACAAGAAGCAATAAAAAAAGCTCTTATAGAGTTAATGTCTGAAAAGAAGTTTGATGATGTTACCATCCAAGATATTTCTGACAGAGCAAATGTAAGCAGGGGGACTATTTATCTTCATTACTTAGATAAATATGATTTGCTGGAAAAGCTTATTGAAGAACATATTAATAATCTTCGGGAATTATGTGAAGCCACGGCAGATTCGGAATACAGTGAAGCTAATCTACCTTGGTTTAAATACCTCGAGAGCCATTATTTGTTTATTTCTACTATGCTTAAAAGCAAAGGTGCTCCTTATTTTCGCAGTCAATTTCATGAATTTCTTATAGAAGAATTTAAGGATGAAGTTGATACAGCTATTGCTAAAAATAAGGAATTAAATGAAGATGTTCTGCTTCAATTTATTGTGACATCGTATGCGGGTTTAGTGGAGTGGTGGGTTATAAATGACATGCCAATTTCACCGGAGGAAATGGCATTGCAAGTGGGGATCTTATTAGATAGAAATCTTTAAGAGCAAAAATGGGTAACCTGGTGGTTACCCATTTTTGCATTACTAGCATGACATGGAAGCTGCATGTAACTTAATAAAACATGTGTAAAATTGTATCAATTGTTAATTTCACTGAATTTGTTTATTATTAAACATTTTGACAGAAATTGTTCAGTAACTCGTATTGACGATTCACGGTAAAAAAATGATAATGAATTACCAAGTCATATTGGTCTATATAAATCAATATTTTAATGATAACGCTTTCTTTATTGCTATTACAATTTCACAACGCAGGGAGAGAATTATATGAAGCTTATTGCACTTGATTTGGACGGTACTACGTTGAACTCAAAAAAAGAAATTAGTAACGAAACGATACAAGCAATCAGAAAAGCACAGGAACAAGGCCATATCGTTATGGCTTTAACAGGCCGATCAGCTACACCGGTTATATCTGAACTTGCTAAATATGATTTAGATTTACATGTTGGTGGAAATAACGGCACGGAAATATATGCTAATGGCCAATTAATAGAACTAACCTCTCTTCCCCTTCTTCAATGTCAAAAAATTATGTTAGAACTAGAAAAAGAATCAATGCCATATAAAGTCTGTACAAATATTCGTACATTTGCCCATAAAGACTGGCTTGATCGATATGAAAAAGTTTTGGCATCTGGTCTTGTCCCAAATGAGTATCTTGATCACAAGGATTACAAAATGTTCACAACACCTCCACATGTTTACGGTCAGTCATTCTTTCATAATCCTGAAGAAATACTAAATAATGAATCCACGGTTATAAAGTTTCTTATCCTAGGACTTGATCCGATTCAAAAAGATCGGTTGAGATCCCAATTAGAGTTAATTGAAGAAATTTATGTAGCCTCTTCTTCGCCATTCAATCTTGAAGTTACACATATTAACGGAAATAAAGGAAATGGCTTAAAAGCAATGGCACGCTTTTTTAATATTCCAATCGAAAATACAGTAGCTATCGGAGATGAAATAAATGATATACCTATGTTTCAGGCAGCTGGGCTGGCGATTGCCATGGGAAATGCCGAAGAAGAAGTAAAAAAGCATAGTGATATTACCACACTATCAAATGATGAAAATGGGGTGGCTTATGCTTTTGAAAAGTATATTTTAAATGATTAAGTGCTGCTAATTTTTCTGTAGTTATGTAAAGGTGGGGAAAAGAAATGCTGATACGTATAAAAAAACTATTCACAATCAAAGGGTATTGTCTTTTCATGGTTTGTATGCTGCTTGTCGGTACAGGAATTTCCATTACGATGCCGTACTTATCTCTGTATTCTACTGAGGAACTAGGAATGAGCGCAGGGGCATTTGGGGTCTTTATGGCTGTAAGCTCGCTGAGTGGTGTATTAATAAACTCTTTCATTGCAAAACGGTCAGATAGCGGGGTCAACCGAAAATTGGTGATAATCATAGCTATGCTTTCATCCGCTTTAGGTTATGTGTCTTACCTACTATTTCATAACTATTTTCTGCTGTTATTAGTGGTTACTGTATTTAACGGATTAGGTGCTGCTGCGATGCCGCAAATCTTTGCTTTCGCACAGGAGTCGGCAAATTCAAGCAAGAGTGATGATAAAACATTTGCACTGTCTACTTTGCGTTCCCTTGTTTCATTAGGTTTTCTTATTGGGCCCCTAGGCGGGACAATTATTTTAGGATTGGCTGGTTATAAAGGGTTATTTCTTGGAACCTCTGTTATCTTTCTAATTATTGCATCTCTAGTATTCTTTTTTCTGAGCAATCAAAGGAACACTGTTTATACGAAAAGACATAATAAATTGCCAGTTCCCGCATCTTCTCTAAAAAACAAACAAATAAGATACCCATTTATCGCCTTCATCCTTCTTTTTGCAGTAAATGCTATAAACGTAATTAACACACCACTGTTCATTGTGAACGAGCTGCACGGAAGTCACGCAGTTGTCGGAATTGTGGTCAGTGTTTGTGCAGGTTTAGAAATTCCTATTATGATTGGCCTCGGTGCTTTAGGAAAAAAAATATCCAATCATTCGTTAATGATTATTAGCTGTTTCATAGCCGGTGTTTACTACATTATTTTAGCAACTGCGTCTCATTCGTGGATTTTAATAGCCGCACAGCTCCTCCAAGCTGTTTTTGTAGCAATTGTTATGGGAAATGGGCTAAGTTATTTCACAGAATTGCTGCCCTCTTCTCCTGGAATATCAGCAACTATTTATTCTAATGGCTCTACCATTGGGAGATTAGTCGGAAATTTAGGTGGAGGATTTATTGCTACTTATATAGGATTTCGCTTTGTTAATCTAGTTTGTCTGCTGTTAGTGTTGCTATCCTTCTTCATCTTATGGAAAGCACGATTCCATAAGCAATCGGAAGTTACATTAGAGGAAAGTAATTCTGTATCATAATCTAGCAAACTTCCCTTCTAAGACAGGTTATCGCCTGTCTTTTTCCTTTTCACCAAGTTTTCACCATTTCTATATATAGTGGTGTTTGTGAAAAACAGATAAAGGAGAGAAAACATGAATTTTTTAAAACGAGCATTTTTAAGTGTTAAAGCTAGAAAGGGGAAAAGCCTGCTGCAGATTTTTGTATTTTCGGTTATTTGTGTACTCGTACTGGCAGGTTTATCTATTCAAACGGCGGCAAAAAAATCAAGTGATCTCGCGAGAAAGCAGCTCGGTGCCGATGTAACTTTACAGGTGGACATGGAGAAATTGCGTGAGCAGATGCAGTCACAATCTTCTGAGGATGGTGAACGAGTTAGATTCCAGTCTACGCCAATTGAAGTCAAAGCAGCAGAAGAACTAACAACATATAACCAAATTAAAGGCTATAATTTCTATTCATCAACTACTGGTTTAGCTTCTAGCTTTGATCCGATTGAAAATAGTACAAGTACTGAAACGGAGGAAGAAGCAGAAACAGGAGAAGGTGTTGTCAGAATGGGCGGCGGTATGCAGGGAGATGTCAGTCTGCAAGGTGTAACCTTTACTGATTCCTATACTGATTTTATGGACAGCACGTCTGAAATTATAGATGGAGAGCATCTTACAGATGAAGATGTCGGCAAAAATGTAGCCGTAATCGAGCAGACTCTTGCGGAAGAAAATGATCTGCAGGTCGGTGATACGCTAACTGTCACAAACCCGCAAGATGATTCCATTTCTATTGAGCTAGAAATCAAAGGTATTTACGCTACCACTTCCACTGGCTCTGACCAAGCAATGGACTTTACTGCCATGATTCCTTATAACAAAATTTATGTTCCATATACAGCTGCATCTGACCTGAAAGGCGCGGATTATGAAGGTACGATTGATAATGCTGTTTATTATATTGATGATCCAGCTGACATGGAAGCATTCGTTGCTCAAGCTAAATCGGAAAGCAGCATTGATTTTGATTCATTCAAACTGGATGCAAACGATGACCTTTATCAACAAATGGTAGGTCCAATTGAAAATGTTGCAAGTTTCTCGAAAAATATTGTTTATCTAGTTTCCATTGCCGGCGCCATCATCTTAGGGTTGATTGTAATGATGTCCATTAGGGAGAGAAAATACGAAATGGGTGTGCTGCTTGCACTAGGTGAACAGCGCTGGAAGCTAGCAGGTCAATTTATCGTCGAAATTCTTTTAGTGGCCGTTCTGTCACTTGGCATTGCAACAGTAAGCGGGAATGCCGTTGCTGGCAAAGTTAGTGATCAACTGCTGAGCCAAGAAATTGCTTCAAGTGAGACAAGTACCACACCAGAATCCTTCAGAGGCGGCGGCGGTTTCGGCAAAGTCATGACATCGACTGCAGCTTCAACAGCTGGCGTTGAAACGATTGATGAGCTGGATGTCAGCGCAACAGGTCAGGACCTAGGATTATTAGCGATGATTGGTGCATTAATTGCCGTTATTTCAGCCTTGCTGCCATCCTTGTCCGTACTGAGGCTGCAGCCTAAAACTATCTTAAGCAAACAGGATTAACATTGATTGATGGGAGATGGAGTAATGAGTTCATTATTAGAATTACAGAATATCAGTTACTGGTATAAACATGAAAACAAGAAAGTCGATATTTTAAAGAATATAAATGTAGCATTTGACAGAGGGATTTTCTATACGATTATTGGCCCTTCAGGCTCAGGAAAGACTACTTTCCTTGCCCTTGCAAGCGCCCTTGATGTGCCTAAGGAAGGTGCAGTTCTGTATGAAGGAAAAGACATAAAAAAAATCGGACTCACCAAGTTTCGCAATAAGTATGTCTCAATTGTTTTCCAATCGTATAATCTTTTGCCTTATATGACAGCCTTGCAAAATGTGACAACAGCTATGGAAATTACAGGATCAAGTCATAAAAACAAAAAAGAATATGCCCTAGAAATGCTTACAAAAATGGGTATTACTGCTGAACAAGCCGGTCAAAAGGTTCTAACATTAAGCGGCGGTCAGCAGCAGCGTGTCTCTATTGCCAGAGCGCTTTGCTGCGATGCAGACCTTATTGTGGCAGACGAGCCTACAGGGAATCTGGATGAAACAACCGCTCAAGAAATTGTTGGAATCCTGAAGGATCTTGCCCATAATGAAGGAAAATGTGTGGTTGTCGTCACACATGATCAGAATATTGCCCAAAAATCAGATGTTGTTGTAAAGCTGTCTAAAGGAAGCTTCACTGTAACTTCTAACAAGGAAGCAGTCCACATTTAACCGTAAAAAAGTACATCCTGTTGTAATGGATGTACTTTTTTGCTATTTAAAGGTATTCACTTAAAACTAACCCTATCCAGGATTTTTGCTTTTTGATAATGAAAGATAGATTTAGACAACTCAAATATACTGCCGTTCGTAAGCGATACGGTATTTTCTATAATTAACCCAGGGTCTCCCGCGTTCAGGTTAAGCAAAAAGGCGGTTTCCTCATCCATTAATTCACAATTGATAACTTTGTCGGCAAACCCGATGTTCAGTCTTAAGTCATCAATTAAATAGGTATAGATAGATTGGATGGCAATATCCTTATTTAAATAAGGAACGATGTCTTTTTTAAAGTAGCTGAGTTCAATCGAGAAAGGTTCTTCATTTACTATTCGGATACGTTTTGTATAATACAATTTTGTGCCAGGTTCGCATTGCATCCTATTTGCAACCTCTTCTTCTGCTTCTATAACACGAAGCTCCAGTATTTTCGTTTCGATTGTTTTCGCTGACAAATCCTTTGTCAGTCCCCGCAGACTGCCTAGATTAATATAATCTGTTTCCGACTTTTTCCTTAAAAACATGCCGCTCCCCTGCACCTGATAAATATATCCCCGATTGACTAGCTGGGTAACAGCTTTCCTGACCGTGCTTCTGCTTACCTCAAATTGTTTTGCCAACTCTTCCTCAGTCGGCAGCTTATTAGATGCATCAAATATGCCTTCTCTAATATCCTTTTCTAAAGAATCTGCTATCTCTCTATATTTGACTGCCATATTATCTCCTTTAAAAAATATGTAATAATTGGTTATGGTTCTATTGTAAACAATAACCTCCTTGATTAAAATGAAAATGTAATAAATTGGAGTTTAAGCATGTAGAAAAAAACCTCCTAACATAATTAGGAGGTTTCGTTCGTCCTATTTCTTACAGCTCTTCTCCCCTCGTTTCAATAATATGCTTGTACCAATGAAACGAGAGCTTTTTCTTTCTGTTCAGATTGTCAGAATGGTCCACATAAATAAAGCCATACTGCTTCTTGAATCCGTTTAGCCAGCTTAATAAATCAATGACTGACCATGCATAATAGCCTTTTAAGTTAATGCCTTCGCTTATTGCAAGTTTGACAACCTTTAAATGCTCTTCGATATATTTTATTCTTGGAACATCCACTATTTCCCCATCAATAATTGGATCCTCATCACCAAGGCCATTTTCTGTGACATACATTTTTATATCGCCATAACGTCCTTTTAACATATGCAGCCCATCAAGAAAGCCTTGCGGCGAGATTTCCCAGCCCCATTTTGTATATGTTTTATCGTCCATTTTCACTGTGCGGTAATATCCGTCAAAGGAAGGATTTCCTGGTGCAAGAGTAGATGATTCCCGTGAATGTTCTACTGTTAGAGAACCTTCGGCGATTTTTTCAACACGAATTGGCTGGTAATAATTTAAGCCGATAAAGTCATTGTTTTCAGCATTACTTTTCAATGTGTTCAGCTCTTCTTCTGTCCAGGTTGGAGTCCAGCCTTTTTCCTCTAGTTGCTTAACGACATACGCAGGATATTCTCCTTTTAAAATCGGATCATAATACCAAAAAGTTTCATATTCATTCGCATGCTGAGCAGCTGCAATATTTTCTGGCTTTTCATCTACACTGTAGGCAGGTAAAAATACGTGAGTAATACCAATTTCGCCATATTGCTTTAAGCTTTTATACACTTCTACTGCTTTTGCATGGGCATAAAACACATAGTGTGTTGCTTGGAAGTATTTCTTTTCATCATTTGTAATGCCTGGCGGATGTGCACCTTTTAAGTAGCCTAATCCGGTAAACATAACTGTTTCGTTGAAGGTAATCCAGTGCTTTACACGATCACCAAATTCACGGAAGCAGATTTCAGCATATTTAACGAATGCATCCGCAGTGCGTCTGTTCGTCCAGCCGCCATCCTCTTCTAAAGTAATTGGCAAATCCCAATGATATAGTGTCACAAATGGTACAATTCCGTGTTTTAAACATTCATCAATTAGATTATTATAGAATTCCAAGCCTTTAGGATTTACCTCTCCGTCCCCGGTAGGCAAGATTCTTGCCCATGATACAGAGAAACGGTATGATTCTAGCCCCATTTCGGCCATTAATTTAATATCTTCTTTGTAGCGGTGATAATGGTCAATAGCGACGTCTCCGTTTGTTCCCTCGAAAGTCTTGCCTGGTATCTTCGAGAATACATCCCAGTTTGTCTTTCCTTTGCCATCTTCATTCCATGCTCCTTCCACCTGGTAAGAAGCAGATGCTGCACCAAATAAAAAATCATGTGGAAACTTCATTGTCGACCTCCATTTTATGCATACCTATTAAATTGTAAGCTATATATTAAATTTGTACACACAAATTTAATATATCTATTATACCATGCTTTCTTCGTTTAGCAATCAGGGAAAAGAAGTCAGCTACTTACCTATTAATTTGGTTCAAGACATGTGCGAATATCCGTTTTTTCAGTTAAGAAGACAATTTATATCAGTCATATAGACGCTTTAAATGGAATAACTTGTATCGATATCATCGATAAACGGGTAATTATCTTCACGAACAACAGGGGGGATTATATTGAAAGATAATAATCATTTGAACAAAAGAAGTACCTCAAACAAAAACGGCCGCAGCCCGGCAGATTGGCAAGGCGATTTACCTGGGGCGCTGCATTCAGAAACAGTCGGAGACAGAGGCCCTGTTCTTGAGCAGGATAATATTCTTCACGAAACTTTGGAAAACTTTATCCATGAAAAAATATTGGAGAGACCTGTACATGTGAAAGGTTACGGGGCTTTCGGCTATTTTCAAACCATCTATTCTATGAGTGAATATACAAAGCTTTGCTTTTTACAGGAGCCGGGGCAGCAGGTCCCTGTTACTGTTCGGTTTTCCCTTGCAGTCAGCACAAAAGGCACACCAGACACATCTCGGAATGTGCGAGGATTTTCGACCAAATTTTATACAGATGAAGGGGTTTTTGATCTAATTTGCAACCATATTCCTGTCTTCTCTGTCCGAGATGCCATCCGGTTCCCTGAATCAATAAAAGCCTTTCTTCCCTCTCCTGTAAATAATTTGATTGATCCGGAACGGTTTTGGAGCTTTGTGGCACGGGCGCCTGAATCCATCCATTTCGTAGTAAGGTTATATTCAGATGCAGGGACAGTTAAAAGTTTGCGCCATATTCCCGGCCACAGTGTAAGTACATATGTGTGGAAAAATGCCCAAGGTGTGCGCCGCTATGTGAAATATCATTGGCTTCCGTCTTCCGGGATAAAGTTTATCGATAACAAAGAGGCAGCACATTGGAACGGTGCAGATCCTGATATTGCCGGTAAGGATTTGTTTTCTGCTATATCAAAAGGTAAGAAGGTAGAATATATCCTTTATGTACAGCTGATGAATACAAACGATGAGCAAAGTCTTCCATATGACCCGCTTGATGATACGAAGGTTTGGGATGAACAGCAGTATCCCCTTATCCCCGTCGGCCGCATGATATTAAACCGCAATCCAGACAACTATATGGAACAAGTGGAGAAAGTGGCTTTTTCTCCTTCAAATTTATTAGAAGGAGCCGAATTGTCTGATGATAAAATGCTGCAGGGCCGTTCCAATATATACTGGGACTCACAGCGGCGCCGGCTCGGTCCAGGATTCCGCGATTTACCGATAAATCAACAAAGTGAATGGGATACTTCCTCTCTTATTACAAGCGGCAAAGGAAGACAGGTAAGCGGCAGGCTTCAACGGAGCGATATCAAAAAGCAAGATGATTTCACACAGGCTGGACACTATTTTCATACCCTTCCACCTATCCAGCAAGACCATCTAGTCCAAAATCTTGCAAATGATCTTGCAGGAGTTTCGGATGAAACTAGAAGCACTGTTCTGCAATATTTATATAATGCCTCATCAACATTAGGTGGAAGGGTGCTAAAGCAAATTGAAAGCAATCAATAAACTGACACGACTAGGGTGCAGCCAGTCTAGCACCCTTTATTAGAAAATATGCACCTGTTTCGACTTGGCTGCAGGTTTCGTGACTCCAGTGATTTTGAGAAGGGCTACTGCGAGCACAATGCCGATAAAAGTAAACGCAATAACCATGATAACGATACCGCTCCAGCCAAGGTGAGACCATAAAACTCCGCCAAGTGTTCCACCCACGCTTGAACCTGTATAGTACAGAAACAAATACAAAGAAGAAGCTTGAGCTTTGTTAGCAGCTGCTCTCTGGCTGACCCAGCCGCTCGCTATCGAATGGCCACCGAAAAAACCAAAAGTAGTCAGTGCTAAGCCCATTATCTTCCAGACCAAAAAGCCCACATGCAGTGTCAACAAAGCTCCTATTATAATTAGAAAGAGATTCGCAATTAAGATATAATGTCGTCCGTAGCGGTCCACAAGCCTGCCAATCCATATCGAACTGAACATGCCAATAATAAATAATAGAAAAATCCAGCTGACTACACCTTGCTGCAAAGAATATGGCTTACTTGTGAGCACATAGGCAATATAGTTAAACAGCGCTACATTGCTTCCAAGCAATAAAAAACCAAGACCATATAAACAAAGCAGTCCTGGATCCTTTAAGTGGTTTTTATTAGAGACCTGCCTAAAACGTTCATGTTAAGCTTACGCGCTTGAAAATTTCGAGAAGGCTGCAGAGTTAAGGCAAAAGAAAGAGTAGCAGCAATGCTTATTACCCCTATGCCGCCGATTGCAGCATGCCAGCTGAAAAATTCACTTAGAATACCTGAAATAATTCTTCCTCCCATTGCACCAACGGCGTTACCGCTAATATACAATCCCATCGCTTTTCCTAGACTTTTGGATTCCATTTCCTCACCAAGATATGCCATCGCCACTGAAGGCACTCCAGCCAAAACAATTCCCGTTAATGCCCGTAAGAAAAGCAAATAGTAATAATTGGCGCTGAACGCAGTCAGCAAACATAAAATGGAGGCAACCAGCATGGAGGAAACCATAACCGGTTTTCGCCCCCATACTTCTGATAATGATCCAAATAGGAGCATGCTTACGGCTAAGCAAATAGTTGCTACAGACAGAGCCAAACTTGCCATAGTAGCAGACAACTTAAATTCTGATGAAAATTCCTGCATTAATGGCTGTACACAATACAGAATGGCAAATGTGTTGAATCCTGCAGCAAAAAACGCAATGCTAGTTTTACGAAATAAAGGTGTTCCATTATTTATGTAAGCCATCTCTTTTGTACAACTCCCTCTATACTTTTTCCTCTTCATGTTAACACCTGCTAATAATGATGTATAATTCATAATAATCATATTTTCGATGCATATATGTAATAAGAGAAGGAGTTGTAATAATGGAATGGCAACAATTTGAATACTTCCGAACCCTCGCCCAAATGGAGCATGTCACAAAAGCTGCTGAAGCACTCTCTATTACACAGCCGGCATTAAGTCGCTCCATCGCACGATTTGAAGAAGAAATAGGGGCACCGCTATTTGAACGGCAAGGCCGTTCCATCAAGCTTAACAAATACGGCAGGCTGTTCTTAAAGCACGTTGACTCCATGATGCTGGAGTTTGAACTCGGAAAAAGAGAGATACACGAATTACTTGAACCTGGCAGAGGAACTGTTTCCTTTGGCTTTCTGCACACATTAAGCACTAATTTAATTCCTGATTTAATCGCTGCTTTTCGCAGTGAGTTTCCTGCTATTAATATAGCTTTAAAGCAAAACCCTTCGCACTCCTTATTAGAAGATATGCAAAAAGGAGAACTAGATTTTTGTCTAATAAGTCCTGTTGAAATACACACTCCTATTGCATGGTCCAAGCTTTTTAGTGAGCAGCTATTCGTTTACGTACCAAAGGCACATAATCTTGCACAGTCTAACAGTATAAGATTAGTTCAGCTAATAAATGAACCATTCATCCTGCTAAAAAAGGGGTACGCTATGCGAATCTTGACAGAGGCAATGTTTAAGGAAGCGGGAATTCAACCATTAATAGCTTTTGAGGGAGATGAACCAGACACGATTGCCGGCTTAGTCGCAGCAGGACTGGGGATATCCATCCTTCCTGATATGAAAGACACCAGCCTGAATCACTTGGTGAAAATACCGATTGATCCTCCTGATTACGAACGAATTATTGCTTTAGCCTGGGTAGATGGGCGATATCTTTCCCCTGCTTCCATCCAATTTAAAAATTTTATTTTCGATTTCTTTTCAACATAATATTTATAAAATATACAAAAAGGGTGCTCCAAAATAGGAGCACCTAAAGAAATAATAATATGATGATGGATCCAAGCGCTATTGAAAGCTTCTTGAAACGAGAATGGACGATATCCTCAATATGATTATATGAATAATAGATTTTTAAGAAACGGCAAATGCCCAGAGCTTTTGTCTTTCCTAACAAGATTACATATTGATGTTATTAATTTTTCGCTTGTTTTGCTGTGTTAAAAGCTTTATTGGCTTGATGAAGCAGCACAGAGTCCTTCAGCAAACGATAACCTGTTGCAGCAAGTGCCTTTGCTCCTTTAGTAATGGCTTCATTGCCAATACTAGAACGAGCCGCTTCTCTGAATTCATTTGTGTGTGCAATCAAATCATCTGGCCCTATTTTAATATGTCCGTGAGCAGTCGGAACTTCATAACTGATGTTTCCAGCATCGGTTGAACCTTTGCCTGTTGATTTTTCCACAGAAACAACTTCGCCAACCGCTTCTAGCTCCGTTTTAAGAATATCATCTAATACAGAATTAATGACAAAATCCTTTACCTCATTTTGGAATCTTTCCACTTTTACAGTCGCACCTGTTGCTAATGCAGCGCCATCTGCAATGGCACGAACTTTCACGGCAACCTCTTCCGTTTTTTTCCACGATTCAGCGCGGATAAAGAAGCGTGCAGATGCATATTCAGGAATAATATTAGGAGCATCGCCGCCATGTGTAATAATTCCATGTATCCGCACATCAGAAGTTAGCTGCTGCCTTAATGCGTTAATGCCAGTGAATAACTGGATGACAGCATCAAGCGCATTAATGCCTTTTTCAGGTGAGCCTGCAGCATGTGCGGCTTTTCCGTAAAAATGAAAATCTAGAGGATCAACAGCAAGTGTTTCACTCGTCAAGGAAGTTTTCCCAGCAGGATGGAGCATTAAGGCAACATCGACATCCTTTAAATAGCCATGTTTCACAAAGCTGCCTTTAGCACTTCCATTTGGACCGCCTTCTTCTGCCGGTGTTCCGAGAACAAGGACACGGCCGCCTGTTTCTGACAGTGTTTCGGCAAGTGCAATTCCTGCGGCAACACTAGTTGTTCCAATAATGTTATGACCGCAAGCATGGCCAAGACCTGGTAGTGCATCATATTCTGCAAGGAAAGCAACTGTCGGACCAGACACCCCACTGTCCTTTACTGCGTAAAAGGAAGTTTCATGGCCAGCCACTCCTGTGTCTACTGCAAAACCCGCCTCTTCCAATAAATTTACTAAGGTTTTACTTGCAAAAAACTCTTGATTGCCGATTTCCGGTCTTGAATGAATCGCTTGACTGGTTTCTACATAAAGATCCTTATTGCTGTCAACAGAATGATTAATCACGTCTAAGCCATTGTACACTTTGCCCATTTTATCTCCTCCTACAATCCTTTAAATTGTTTCACTAAGTCTTCTTTCGGTGTGTCGACTACAATGGAGCCGCCGTTTGTATCTGCTTCGACCGCTTTTATCACGTCTTCTTCATGATAAATCTCGACTATGCGCTGGAATGTTTCATTATCAGCATCTTCTGCACGTGCTGCAAACACATTTACATATGGAAGAACACTTTCGTCATCCGCATTTTCTAAATAAATTGGATCCTTGACCGGATCGAATCCAGCCTGGCCAGCTACACCGTTATTAATTACAGATGCTGCCACATCTGGTAAGACACGTGGAGTCTGTTGTGCCACAACTGGGTAAATATCAAGGTCTTTCGGATTTTCCACAATTTTAGTTGGATCACCAAACAGTCCAAAGTCATCTGAAAGTTTGATTAATCCTGCAGATTCAAGCAGCTTTAATGCACGAGCCTGATTTGATGGATCATCAGGGATCGCAATCTTATCACCTTTTTTTAGTTCACTAACATCTTTAATTTTTTCAGAGTAAATTCCCATTGGAGCGATGACTGTAGCACCAATCGGTACTAAATCAGCATTATTTTCTTTTGCGAACTGGCTTAGGAAAGCAATATGCTGAAATGAGTTGATATCAATTTCCTTGTTAGCAAGCGCCTGGTTCGGAAGCGTATAATCTGAGAACTCAACTAGTTCTATTTCTATCCCTTCCTTTTCCGCCTTTTCTTTAACTAACGGCCATACCTCACCATCTGTGCCTGTTACCCCGATTTTTACTTTTACTGTTTTCGAATCTCCTGAAGCTGACTCATTTCCGCATGCTGCAAGTGCCCACACAGCAAGTAATACAACAACAAGTTTCACTAATTTTTTCATGTTCTTTTCCCCTCTTCTTTTTTATTTATCTGCGCATAATTTTTCTAGATAATGTATTTCCAATCCATTGTGCAACCTGAACGAGCAAAATCAGGATGATAACTGTTACCAGCATGACACTGCCATCAAATCTCTGATAGCCGTACGTCATGGCAACATATCCTAATCCCCCGCCGCCAACAGTTCCTGCCATAGCGGAAAAATCTATTAAACTGATGGTCACAAAGGTTAAACCGAGAATCAGCGGTCCTAACGCTTCTGGTATTAACACAGTGAAGATGATTTGCAGCGGGCTTGCACCCATTGCCTTCGCTGCCTCAATGACACCAGGATCAATGCTGATAAGATTGTTTTCAACTACCCTAGCTATACCGAATGCAGCGGCAATCGTCATCGGGAAAATTGCTGCCCATGTACCGATTGTTGTTCCTACTATTGTCCGAGTGAGCGGGCTTATTGCTACTAGGAAAATAATGAAAGGTATCGGTCTGATAATGTTAATGAGTATATTCAGCAACTGAAATACAAGCTTATTTTCAAGAATATTTCCTTTTCTTGTTACAAATAAAAGTAAACCTATCAAAATACCCAGAATTGAACCAAAAATCAAAGTCATAATGACCATTAGAATGGTTTCGCCTGTCGAATCTACAATTCGTGGCCAAAACGTCGTCCAATCGACCTTCATTCTATAATCACCTCCTCAATTGTGACAGTCTTCTCTAATTCGGAAACGACTGTATGTATAGCTGTTGCTTCCCCTTCGAAGGAAACTAGTAAATTGCCGAAAAACTTCTCTTGCAGTTCTTGAACAGAGCCATAAACAATATTGACATCCACATTGTTCTTACGTGATATTTGTGAAAGCAATGGTGTATTCGCTAGTTCTCCTTTGAAAATAACTCGATAAAGATTATTTCCGCCACTCTGTTTCCATTGCTGAAGCAGCGAATCAGACGGACGATCTTGTTGAACGGATTGGATAAACCGTTTTGTTGTCGGATGCTGTGGATTTGTAAACGTATCAAACACATTGCCAGTTTCGATGACCTCACCGTTTTCCATAACAGCAACCTTGTCACAAATAGTTTGGATGACATTCATCTCATGTGTTATAAGTAAAATGGTGATTCCAAACTCTTTATTTACCTTTTTTAAAAGCCGTAGAATGTCTGCCGTCGTGTCAGGATCCAATGCCGAAGTAGCTTCATCACAGATTAAGATATCCGGCGAATTAGCAAGTGCCCTCGCAATGCCGACCCGCTGCTTCTGTCCACCTGAAAGCTGTTCCGGATAGTCATTCGCTTTATCTGTCAGCCCAACGAATCTTAACAGCTCATCGACTCTTTCCTTTATTTCCGCCTTTGGCTTGCCTGCCAACTTTAAAGGATAAGCAATGTTACCAGCTACTGTTCTAGAGGTAAACAAGTTAAAGTTTTGAAAAATCATGCCGATTCGTCTTCTTAGTTTGCGTATTTCTTTTGCACTGAAGCTTGATAAATCTTCCCCTTGAATTTTAATTGATCCATTAGACGGGCTTTCCAACTGATTTACAAGTCTCAGCAATGTGCTTTTGCCTGCACCGCTAAAACCAATGATTCCGAAAATTTCTCCTTTCTGAATAGTTAAGGAAACATCTTTAACTGCTTCCACTTTCCTTTTGCCTAATACAAATGTTTTCGCCACTTGACTGAATTCAATCAATCTATTCACTCTCCTTTGCATCAATCAACAACAAAAAGCCCTCTTTTTTCCTATATCCAGAAGAAAAAAGAGGGCTTTAATTATAAATCCTCATTCTCATCTTTCAAATGTGTTGTCACACATTTGCAGGAGTTAGCACGGTGTTTATTAAACCCGTTGCCGAAACGTCATAGGGCCTGATCCCTCGGTTTCTCTGGATAAGAAGTGGTATATTCGGTTTTTGTTAGTTAAGATGTGTTTTACTATATTGCTAATTTTAAATAATGTCAACCGGATTTTTATAAAAAGTTAGAGTGAACAGGCAAAACATATGTTGAGTTCTCTCCTAAATATCATTCAATAAATTTGTAAATCATCTATATTTAGCAGGTATCTTCGTCTATTAGACAGTTGTCAGAACTCCCTTGTTACCAAGGTGAAAAAGTTTTCAAAAATATTTTTTTGGGTATATAATTAGCAGCCGAGTCTTAAAAAATACCTCATACTGAAGTCTCTTTATTTGAATTAGTAAGGAGGCATTTGTGGGAGGTGATTTTTTGAGAAAGGCAGTTGGAATACAAAATCTAATTGCTTACCTGCAATCGGTGAGCTATCCCCTTTCTGAGGAAGATGTCAACGGATTAATCAAGGCCAGAACCATTCCCCATCAACGGCTTATAGGGGATACGATGCTATTTAATCTGGACCATATTGATGCTTGGATCAAACAACAAGAAGCAGACAATTAAACTATTTTTCTATATGTAATTGTGAAGAATCCCTGCTTTAGCAGGGATTCTTTATATTAACTAAATTCCTTGCTTTTAAAATTATCTTCAATTTCCTCCAAGGAAAGTCCCCTTGTCTCAGGCACAGCTTTAGCTACAAAAATCACACCTATAATGGCAAACAAGGCAAATAAGAAGAAGGTCGCAGAAAGTCCAATACCTGCAAGCAGTACAGGAAAGAACAATCCTACTAGAAAATTACAAAGCCATAAGAACAGCACTGCCAGCCCCATCCCTATTCCACGGAGCCGCATTGGGAAAATTTCCGCAAGGATAAGCCATACTAATGGGGCAATTGCACCTTGGAAAAACGCTAAATATAAGACTGTCATTGATAAAACGATGTATGGGAGCATTGCTGAACCCTCCAGGAAGTGTGCAGAAGTTCCAATGGAAATGAGAGCAACAGTAACGCCTATTAAGCCCGTAAGCAGCATGGGTCTTCTATTCACTTTGTTCAACAGCGACATGCCAACGATAACCGCAATCACAGCGATCAAGCCATTTGCGACATTGGCGATTAAAGCTGTTTTAGTGCCAAACCCAGCATTTTCAAGAATTTGGGTTCCGTAATACATGATAGAGTTGATGCCGACTAGCTGGGAAACTGATCCAAGCACAATTCCTATCCATACAATTCTTCGAATCCATGGAGTTCCTAAATCACGAAAACCCAGCTTTTTGTGCTTCTGTTCAGCAGAAAGATTTGCTTTTATCTCCTTCATTTCCTGCTCGGCAATGCTTTCTGTCCGAATTCTGTTAAGGATTTTTAGCGCTTCTGCCCATCTGCCCCTTGAAGCCAGCCACCTAGGACTTTCAGGCAGGATGAGCACACCAATCCACAAGGCAACTGCCGGTAATGTCGCAATAACTAGCATATATCGCCATACATGCCCTGTATCTCCAAATATATTTCCAATTAGAGCATTAAATATATATGCTAAAAATTGACCTGTAACGATCATTAATTCATTTTGGGTAACGAGCATTCCGCGTCTGTCAGAGGGAGCCATCTCAGCCAAGTAAGAGGGAATTACAACAGAAGACCCGCCGACTGCTAGCCCGAGCAGAAAACGGAAACCAACCATAACAGCTGTGTTTGGTGCGATAACACAGCCAGCTGCAGAAAAGAAAAACAGCACAGCAAGATATAAGATAACCCTGCGACGGCCCTTCGTATCTGCCAGGCGGCCACCAAAAATGGACCCAAAGGCTGCTCCTAATACTAATGAGCTTGCTACAAGCCCTTCTGTAAAAGGAGATAAATTTAATTGATCCTTGTCTGCCATAAAGGGGAGTGCCCCGTTTATGACCCCTGTATCATATCCAAATAAAAGTCCTCCAAATGTAGACACAATTGTTATGCGCTTCAGAAATTTTTTCGGATCTTTTTGCTTGGGAGGCTTTGCTTGAACGATTTGTTCAGACATCTCTATATTTGTCATACTGATTACTCCTTTATACAATATTGGAATTACGGTTGAGAGGTTTATCTCCAAACTATATAAAGCGCTTACATTTATAACCTGCTGCTGTTGATAGGGATTGTTGGGAAGCAGTCTGATTAACTGCTCCCCCCTGCCTAAGAACCCAATTAATGTGTGGACGAAAGCTTTTGTTGATTTTCATATTCTACCCAAACGGCACCGTTATCTGCAGAACGAACACAATTTTCAATCCAGCGAATGCCTGCAATACCAGCATCAATATCCGGATACACTAGACTATTTAATATTTCTTCATCATTGCGGTTTTTCGCATCTATGGCAATTGCGAACTTCAAGTAAATATTTGCCCAGGATTCTGATAAGCCTTCCTGATGGAGTGCACCTAATCTCTCATCAGCATTGCAAGCGTCATCCAAGTAAGGCATTGCCCGAATTAAAGTCTGAATAGGTTCTCCTTGAACTTCATATCTCAATTCATTTGGTTTGCTGTCCCACCATTCTAAGCTTGCCTTCGTCCCTACTATCCGGATTCTGTGACCATCCATACAGCCGGCATTAATGGAGGATGTCCACAGCCTGCCAACTGCTCCGTTTTCGTACTGCATGAGTACAAAAGCATTATCCTCAAGTGGAGCACGGCTTTCAATAAAGCTTTGACGATCACAAAGCAGCCTTTTTATTTTCATGTCGGGCATAATCAACTGGGACATATAATACGTATGTGTGGATAAATCTCCTAAAACGAAGCTTGGTCCTGCTACCTTAGGATCAATACGCCATTTTTGAGCAGCACTCGTTTTATCTGATTTATCATTTGAATTAAAACCATGTGTATACTGCAAATCAACAACTCGAATATCACCGATTTTTCCTTGTTCAATCATTGCTCGCATCTGCAGCAGCATTTGATTTCCAGAGAAGCCATATGTCACCCCGACAATTTTGCCAGTTTTCTCTGCAAGTCTCTTAATCTCTTCACCCTCTGCTGATGAAAAAAACAACGGCTTTTCACAAATAACATGCAACCCTGCTTCGAGCGCAGCACGGCATATTTCATAATGTGTTCCATTTGGGGTGGCAATGGAAACAGCCTCAATTCCATCCTCTCGCATGGCTTCCTCTTCAAACATAGTTTTATAATCAGGATAGCAGCGATTTCCCGCCACCCCTAAATTTATGCCGAACTCCTTCCCTCTTGCTGGCTCAATATCAAAGGCGCCAGCAACCAATTCAAATGCCGTATTGTCCCTCAATGCACCTATTCTATGCTTATAACCAACCTGTCCAAGTCGGCCTCCTCCTACCATTGCCCAACGTATCGGTCTTGCTATTTTTTTCTCCCCATTTAACATTTTTAACCACTCCTTTATTTTGAATATTCAGATATATATTGGTATGATTATTAAAAACTCAGCGTTTGCTGCAGAGCATCAATTGATGTTTTTATTCCAGCCTCTACGGACATCGTCAAATCTTCCATTTCTAAAGAAACTTCATCGTCATATCCCATCATCTTCACAACAGAGAAAAACTCTTTCCACCACTGCAAGTCTTGCCCGCAGCCGACAGCTACATAATTCCAAGCCCGATTGGCTACATCTGTTATTTCCTTTGTTTCCAAAATGCCATTAACAGCAGATAGATGTCTTTCGATTCGCACATCTTTGCCGTGAACATGATGTATCGCCACTCCTAGTTCTCGGGCAGCTAGAATCGGGTCTGCACCCATCCAGATAAGATGGCTAGGATCAAGATTTAAACCAACAATTGGACCAACTTCATTGCGGAGTTTAAATAATGTTTCAGGATTATAGACTAATTGTGAGCTGAAATTTTCAAGTGCAATTTTTTCAACACCACATGATTCTGCTTTTTTCACAAGTTCCTTCCAATAAGGAATCGCAACTTCATTCCACTGGTAATCTAGTATTTCTTTTAATACCGGCGGCCAGCTGACTGTATAGGTAATCCAATTAGGAACTTTATCTTCCGGACCTCCAGCAGGCAGGCCGCTCATCATAATGACCTTTTTAACTCCTAATAGCTCTGCCAATTCCATCGTTTTATCGGTGATTTCTCGATGCTGCTTTCCTAATTCGCCTGGATCCAAAGGGTTGCCAGAACAATTCAAGGCACATAGTTTTATATTGCGTTTCTCAAGATTATTCAAGAAGTGGTTTCTTTTTTGCTCACTTTCCAATAGTTCATTAAGATTTAAATGTGGTGCAGGAGACCAGCCCCCTGTCGTCATTTCAATAGTATCAATTCCAAGCTCAGCTACTTCATCAAGCATTGCCTCAAAGGATAAATGTGCCATACTGTCCGTTACATAAGATAATTTCATTGAATGCCTTCCTCCCTTTTTAAATTCATCCAAATTGAATACGTTTTCACTATTGTTCGCATTCATACATTAACACTGTGTTTACGTATGTAATTATAGTAAAGATTTAATGAATAGTATTTAAATTTTGAAGACATGTTTTTATACTTTTAAGACATCTTTCCACTCAGAAAAAATAATGACCTCCCTTTTCATGGAGGTCAAGTATCAGAATATGTTGTTGTATGTATATTGATAAACATTGATCTAAACCGCCCTGGTGAGGTTTGCATCATCGAGGTGAAAACTCTCGTAAAATATTGGACATTCATAAATCCTGTCTCTTCAGCAATTTCCTTTAATGATAAATTTGTCTTTTTTAACAGCATGCTCGCTTTCTTAATCCTTTCATCTTGCACATACTTCGAGAAGCTCATACCTAATTCAGAAACAAAAACCCTAGACAAGTGTCTTCCAGATATATGCAGATGCCTTGCTACTTCTGTCAGCTTTAAGCAATTAGATAAATTATCATGAATATACAGGCGTGCCTGTGTAAGAAGATCAGAATGCTGATCTGGCTCTTCTTTCTGACTGCTTTTATTCAAATCAGGAACAAAATCCTGAAGAATCGAAATGATAAGCGAACCGGCAATAGTAACTAGCATCTCTTCAAAGAATTCATGCTTATGCTTTGTAGCCTGAATAAGCAGAGATTTCCACAAATAGCCGGTCTCTGTATCACTATTATGTAAAAGCACCGGTGCGCATTTTTTAGCTGAATTCATTATATTAACCCAGCTTTCTGTCGACTCTGATTCCATTAGTTCAAAGGCTACATACAAGAGTGATAGTCCTTGCTCGCTTTTTATTTGATGTGGCACTTCTGGTCTTGATAAAAAGATGGTGTTACCTTGGAGCGGATAACTGCACTGTTCATCGATATAAAAGCCTTCTCCCTCGACAACAAAGCATACTTCGAAAAAAGAATGCTTATGCAGCTGATTATCATAATGCTTAGGCATAACTCCCCAATAATGAACATGAAAAGCAGCTCCACCCTGGTTTATACGATGAACATAATCATTTAGAGAAATTTTTCCGGATATATACTTATTTAAATCCACTAAATCACTCCTAAAAATAACCAAGTTAGTTTTTTCTAACATCTTTTCCTGATTATAAAAGAACACGCTTACAATAACAAGTTTGCTAGTTTAAGATTTCAGGATTTTTTACCTATTTTTGTTAATTTTCATCGTAATCGCTACTTTTTACTACTCAAATTAGAGTATAGTAGAAATAGGCGCACATGCTTTTCTCGCACAACAACGTGAATGACATGCTGTTAGCAGTTACAGATGCTAAACGGACATGATTATATAAAAACATTTGATCTATTTAAAGGAGGAGAAACTGCAAAATGATAAAAGAAGTAATCCCCATTAAAGAAATCACCAATTTCCAATCACGTACAGACGAATTTTTTCCGATTGCCTGGTACCAAAAAATGCTAAAGGAACATCCTATTTTTTTTCATAAGGAAACCAATACATGGAATGTGTTTCAATATGAGCATGTCAAAGAAGTGTTAAGCAACCATGAGTATTTTTCCAGCGCCGGTACTAGAACAACGATTTTTGTTGGAGCCAAGAACGAAAGTAATTCCGATAAACCATCACCAATAAACATCACCAATCTTGATCCTCCGCAGCATAGAAAAAGCAGGTCGCTGTTAGCCTCTGCTTTTACTCCTCGGAGCTTAAAAGAATGGGAACCTAGAATCAGGCAGATTGCCGCAGAACTGGTTGATGATATAAAAGCGAACGATGTTGTTAATATTGTTGAAGCTCTAGCTGCCCCTTTCCCTAGTCTTGTTATCGCTGATTTATTTGGTGTGCCAGTTAACAATCGTCATCAGTTCAAAAAATGGGTGGATATTCTCTTCCAGCCGTACGACAGACAGCGGCTAGCGGATATTGAACTCGAGAAGCAACAGGCTGCCAAGGAATACTTTCAATTCCTCTATCCGATTGTTGTTCAAAAACGGACAAATTTGACAAATGATATTATCTCCGACCTCATCCGTGCCGAAGTGGATGGAGACAGGTTTACTGATGAAGAAATTGTCCAAGCTACAATGGTGCTGTTAGGTGCAGGCGTTGAAACTACGAGTCATGCCATTGCTAATACCTTCTATTCATTGCTGTATGATGATGAAGCCTTATACGAAGAGCTGCGGAGCAATCTCGAGCTCGTCCCAAATGCAGTCGAGGAAATGCTCCGTTATCGGTTTCACTTGTCAAGAAGAGACAGGACTGTTAAACAGAATAACAATCTATTAGGTGTAGAGCTGAAAAAAGGGGATGTCGTGATTGCCTGGATGAGTGCATGCAATATGGATGAAAATATGTTCGAAAATCCCTTCACGCTAAATATTCACCGGTCAAACAACAAAAAACACCTTACCTTTGGCAATGGACCTCATTTCTGTTTAGGAGCACCGCTTGCCCGCCTGGAAATGAGAATTGTGCTAGAGACTTTTTTGCTTAAGTTTTCCCGCATAGAACCGGTTGAAGGCTTTGACTTAGAAGCAAACTTAACCGCTTCTGCAACAGGTCAATCTTTGACTAATTTGCATATGCGAATTTTAGAATAATGAAAACATGAACAGCAGAAACATTTCTGCTGTTCATTTAGTTTTATGAGAGGATTAGGCAAACACTTGATAGTATTGGGCTAAAGACCTCACCTGCTTTATGCGATAATAATCCTATATCACATAAAGACAGGGAGGAAGAAGCAAATGGAGTATGTAAAGCTTGGTAATACAGGATTAGATGTATCTAGATTATGTCTTGGATGTATGGGGTTTGGTGATGCCAGCAAGTGGCTGCATCAATGGGTCTTAAATGAGGAGAACTCCCGCCCTGTTATTAAGAAGGCCCTTGATTTAGGAATTAATTTTTTTGATACAGCCAATGTATATTCACTTGGTTCCAGTGAAGAAATTCTTGGGCGCGCTTTAAAGGATTATGCTAATCGTGATGAGGTTGTTATCGCGACGAAAGTACACGGTCAAATGCACCAAGGACCTAATGGTTCTGGGTTATCTCGAAAAGCAATTATGAGTGAATTGGATAAAAGTCTGCAAAGATTAGAAACAGATTATGTGGATCTGTATATCATTCATCGTTGGGATTATCATACCCCTATTAAAGAAACGATGGAAGCTTTGCATGATGTTGTAAAGGCAGGAAAAGCAAGATATATTGGCGCGTCTGCCATGTTTGCCTGGCAGTTCCAAAAAGCATTGCATACAGCGGAAAAACATGGCTGGACTAAATTTGTGTCCATGCAAAACCATCTAAATCTTATTTACCGTGAAGAAGAACGAGAAATGCTGCCACTATGCAAGGAAGAAAAAATAGCGATTACTCCATACAGCCCGCTCGCCTCTGGAAGATTAACCCGTGACTTGTCTGTTACAACACATCGCTCAGAGACAGACCAGATTCAGAAGTCTAAATACGATGCTACATCGAGTGCAGACCGCTTAGTTATTGAGCGTGTCGCATCGTTGGCAGAAAAATATAGTGTTCCCCGCACTCACATTGCACTTGCATGGATATTGCAAAAAGAACAAGTGGCAGCACCTATTATCGGTGCTACAAAGCTGTCCCATCTTGAGGATGCTGCTGGTGCCTTGAATGTTAAACTAACACCTGAAGACATCACCTTCCTTGAAGAGCCTTACGTTCCGCATGCAATAGTCGGCCACAGCTGATTTCTTCTCTGAAAAAATAAACAAGCCATTCTCTAATGCGGAGAATGGCTTGTTTCCATTTTAAACTGTTTTTGCTAAAGGTTTAAGTTTACTTTCACTTCCTGCTCTTTTATGCAAGCTAAGCATCGCAATGAAGGAAATGCAGTAAAGCAGGGCCAAATATCCCATTGCCGCTGTTACGTTGGCATGCTGTAGGATATAACCTACTAGTATTGGAGATAATCCCCCTAAAGCTCTTCCGAAATTAAAAATTGTGTTTGTTGCTGTACTGCGTATTTCTACTGGATAATACTTGCTGATTAATGCGCCGTACCCTGCAAACATTCCATTCGAGAAGAAGCCAACAATCGCGCCGCCTACTAATAGACCGATACTGCCTGATGCAAAGGAGTAAAGAAATACCGCAATTGCCGAAGCGAATAAGAAGATTCCGTATGAGAGCTTCATGCCAAGACGATCAATAAATTGTCCAAATGTCAGCATCCCAGCAATCATTCCAGCTGCTGTGCTGATTGTCCAAAGGGCAGAGCTTGAAACAGAAAGTCCTTGAGATTGCTGCAGCATGGATGGCAGCCATATCATCAGACCGTTATATCCGGCAATTTGCACAGTTGCCATCACAGCTAATGCAATGGTTGTTGCAGTAATTCTAGGGCTAGCAAATAATTGCTTTAGTTTCCCTTCCTTTTTCACAGCTTGCTTTTTCTGTTGTGAAGCCAGCCATTCTGGTGATTCATCCAGCTTTTTGCGAACAATAAAGGCAAAGATTACTGGTGCCAAACCAACGAAGAACAACCCTCTCCATCCCCATGCAGGAAGAATCATCGCACTAAGCAAGGCTGCTAAAATAACACCGTACTGGGCACCTACACTTACATAAGAAGAAGCGCGCCCTTGTTTATTCTTTGGCCAAGCTTCCGCCACAAGTGCCATGCCAATACCATATTCTCCGCCTGCACCAAGACCTGCAATAAACCTAAAGATATATACTTGTTCAATATTCTGCGCCAGACCTGTTAATGCTGTCCCGATTGCAAATAGAAGAATAGTGTACGTAAAGACCCTGACTCTCCCGAATTTATCAGCCAATATGCCGAAGATAACTCCTCCAGCAAGCATACCTATGTTAGTAATTGAGGAAATTAGTCCGCCTGCAGCCATATCAATATGAAAATCTGCGATAATCATTGACATTGCAAAGGAAATAAACATAATATCCATGCCCTCTAATGTCAATCCGGCTACTGATGCGACTACTGTTTTTTTGCGATAATCCAATTTTGTCGTTCTCCTTTCAAGCCTCACAGGACTTAATTAAAGTATAGTTATAAAAAATACCCTTTCATCCAAAGGACAAAAGGGTAGTCATAGACATCATGAAAGAATATGTATGAGTTCACTTTTCGCCTTTTTGGACTCTCTGGACCAGATTAAAGGGATTTAATTTCAACTAATAGTATCATGCTCTAAAAATCTTGACAATCATTTTTTATGATTTCTATTATTTAAAGACAGTTACTCCCACATATATACCTGCTAAAAATATCGTTGTGATGAATATAAAATGCAGTAAAATCCAAGCCCATGCACCATATCGCAAGGACTCAGCATTCAATGGTTTTCTTTTTTCTGGCGGTACGATCTTTCCGCCTAATAACTCAAATAACAAATAATTTATCCACCAAAGCGTATAACTGTCCCACAAATCCCATTCCGCTTCAAATTTAAAGATAACAGAGTTTTTTAAGATAACTTCCCCAACTAATCCTAAGTGGATAATTCCCCAATAAAAAGGTATTTTCCAAATCCATAGTTTTGGACTATACCTTATTGCAAATAAAGCAATCAATGGAAAAAGTGTGGAAACGAGCAGCACTGGAGTTATCGAATAATCTTCAAGCAAATAGTTAAAAAAAGTATAAAATCCTATATACGTTAAAGAAAAGCATAACAAGTTCCCTGTAACTGCACTAATTAAATAAATAAGACCGTATCGCTTCCAGTCAAATCGGATAATTGCCAAACACCCTGCAGCGGATAATAAAATAACAGCTAACAATATATATTTCTGGAAATTCATTATGAACACCATCACATTCTGACCAAGACTCTTTATATTTATATAGTGTTATTATTTCCGCTTTACTAAGATTTCATAAAGCGATAATGGAATTTTTCCAAATAATGAAATTTAATTCCACAGCCTTCAACTGATGGTAGTTTATGTATAATATAAAAAGAATGCTGATAAAAGAAGACTGCAATCGCTGCAGTCTAATAGGAGGAAGTTCCATGATAAAAAAATATGGGGAACATACAATAAAACAAAGGGAAAATACAGTTGAAATATATACAGACCCACGAATGGTACTGAGAGTTAAAAAGGCTAATAAAGATTCAAGGCAAATTACCATTGAACTTCATAGCAGTCTTAATGGACGATTAAGTTATGACTTACCGCCAGCATTACTAAAAAAAGTACTTTCTGAAATAGAATAAAATAGACTGCACTTAATCTTGATAATTGTCTTCAGCCTATTAGGCAGTAGATATCTCCTGTCCTGTTACAACAGGATGATTAGTTTTTTGATGCAGTGGTTAATGCGCCGAGCCGCTTTTTCTCTGTTCACGCACAGTCTCCCCCCTACCGCTCCAACCAATCTCATAACTTTAGCGACAAGCTGAAGGCAGCAAAATATGCTGCCTTTTCCACTTTTATTCTGTACTCTTCCCTTTAACCTGCTTGAGTGTTGCAACAATTAAAAAGCTTACTATCACTAATAACAGCCATGAGCTTACCTTGCCAAGATGAACAAGGCTCCATGCTTCTCTTTGATTTGGATATTGCCAAGCTCCAAAGAAAGTGGCAATATTTTCGGCTATCCATATAAAAAAACCAATCAGTACAAAGGACAGTGATAGTGGCATGCGGTAACGAATTCCATCCACCACGTAGACTACCCATGATTTCCAAAAAACAATTAAAACTAATCCAGATAACCACCAACGCAGATCGATCCAATAATGATGGGTGAAAAAATTTAAGTAAATCGCAAATGCGAGTGGAACCACTGCCCAAAATGGCGGCCATTTAATAAGCTCCACCTTAAGCCTTCTCCAGGCCTGACACAGAAAACTCGCTACACTTGCATACATAAAGCCGCTGTATAACGGAACTCCAAAAATCTTAGAATATCCTTCTTCAGGATAAGACCACGAGCCCATATGCACCTTAAACAGTTCAAGGGCAAGACCGATAATATGGAATAAGGTTATAACCTTTAGCTCATCCTTTGTTTCCATTCCAGACCGTACCATCATCCACTGCATAAACAGGCAGATTAACAGCAGCCAGTCATACCTTGGCAGAAAGGGAAGCGAAAAATATTGTGTAACTGCCAAGGAGGCAAAGATAACGACTGGAAACAAGCATGACAGAGCCTGCTCCCAACCAAAAAGTAGCAATTGCTTCAACGCTGATCTTTGTCTCCATTTTTCAATTGTTACATTCATGAGCAGCCTCCTGCTAAAAATTATTATCTACTCTGTATCTTCATCACTTTTGTATTCTAAAATGTCTCCAGGCTGACAATCTAATGCCTTACAAATCCCCTCTAACGTTGACAATCGAATCGCTTTCGCTTTTCCATTTTTCAATATAGACAGGTTAGCCATCGTTATTCCAACCTTCTCTGAAAGTTCGGTAACACTCATTTTCCTTTTTGCTAGCATTACATCAATATTTATAATAATCGCCATTTTTTTCACCTCAGACCGTTAGATCATTCTCTGATTTTATCTCGATAGCTTCTTGAAGAAGCCTTTGCAGAACAGCGGCGAAGACCGCAATGATCAAAGAGGCAAATATAATAACTAAGCCAATAATTATTATTCCTGGTGCGTCGTCAGCATCTGCAACGAAATAAAAGAGCGGCAATCCTAGTACAAATAAGCCACTTATTGTAATGGCACAAAATTTAATTACCTTTAAGGATTTCACTGATATTTTTGAGAAGGCTTTGTTTTTATCAATATAAGTTAATAATTTAAATGCCTCGTATAGAGCGATATAAAAAGGAATTGCCGAAACATAAAAAAAGGCGATAACAAGAAATTTTATAAAGGAAATATCCGGCAGCAGCTCTTCAGCAAATCTCCCGATAGCTGGAACCGCAAAGATACATAAAGCAAGAATTGGAAGTCCAATAAAAATTACAGCTATTTTTAAAAACAGCGTTGACACTTTGTTCACCAAAAAACACCTCACTAATTAATGTGTTTTTAATTTACCACAATATTTATCGTTTTACAATAAAATAATATTGTTTTTTATTTTATTATTATTGATAAACAACCATTTCATTTCAATAAAAAGAGCATTCCTCTTAAATAAGGAATGCTCTGTAGATTATCTCTTTAGTAATGGAACAATTTCTTTAAGACGAAAAAAATAGGAGTTTGTTAAACTTGAAAACTTTGTGCGATTCTTCATAGTTTCCAAGTTTGCTGTTTTAATTTTGGTCCTATATTGAATGGCTTCTTCACAAAAGATCCTCTGGCTGTTTATATGCCTTTCTCCATTGGTTCTTGGCACATATTTATACTTGCCATTGCGATCTTGCTCGCGAGCCTTGCAATTGTCTTGAAGCATAAGAAGCAGGCATTCATGGATTCTCTCTTTTAAATGATTCTCTAAAATTGGGAATAGTATCTCTACTCGGTTTTCCATATTGCGCGTCATCCAATCAGCTGATGACAAATATACCTTTTCATTCCCATTTTGATGGAAATAAAAAATTCTCGTATGTTCGAGAAATTCTCCTACGATACTTCGAACCTTAATATTTTCACTGACTCCTTCAATACCGGGACGCAGGCAGCATACTCCTCTTATGATGAGGTCAATTTTTACACCAGCAATCGATGCTTCATACAATTTCTTAATAATTATTTTATCTGTTAAAGAGTTCATTTTTGCAATAATTCTGCCATTTTGATATTCATTATGATAGGCAATTTCTCTGTCAATCAGCTCAATGAACGTATCCCGAATACCATAAGGTGAAACAGATAAATGATGATAAGATGGCTTTTCCATATATCCGCTTAAATAATTAAAGAAATTGATGGCATCAATGCCTATTTTATCATTGCTTGTCAGAAGCCCCATATCAGTATAAATTCTGGCTGTGGCATCATTATAATTTCCTGTTCCCAAATGAACATAACGTTGAATTTTACCTTTTTCCCTGCGGATAACAAGAGTTATCTTGCTGTGGGTTTTTAAATGCGTCATTCCATATATAACATGACAGCCGGCTTGTTCTAATTCCTTAGCCCACTGAACATTGTTTTCCTCATCAAAACGGGCCTTGAGCTCCACTAGGACAGTTACTTGTTTTCCATTTTCCGCTGCTCGTTTAAGACTTTCAATAATCGGCGAATCTCCACTGACACGGTATAAGGTTTGCTTTATTGCCAATACATTCTTATCATCTGCTGCCTGTGACATAAACTCCACAACTGGTTCGAAAGACTCATAAGGATGATGCAGTAAAACATCATGGTCAGCAATCTTTTCAAACATGTCTCCTTCTCCTTCTAAATCAACAGAAGGCTGAGGAATAAAGGTTCTTGCTGTTAAATGTTCATGAGTGGCTGCGACTTTCTTATAAAATGAAAATAAGAACGTCAAGTCTAAAGGAGCTTGGACAACATAAACATCCTTTGAATGTATCTCAAGCACTTTTCTAAGATAATCTATAACCCCTTGATTGCTTTGAGACATTTGGTATTCTAGACGGACAGCAGCTCCCCGTTTTCGTTTTTTCAGCTCTTCTTCAATTTCCAGTAATAAATCTTCTGCTTCGTCCTCATGTATAGTTAAGTCTGCATTTCGGGTAATTCGAAAGGAAGTGACAGATTCCACTTTATAGCCTGTAAACAATTTATAAATAAAACGGGAAATCACTTCTTCCAAAAGGACAAACTTTCTTTGCTTTCCTTTTTGCGTTATTTCAACTAAGCGGTCCATAACAGCCGGAACTTGCACAATCACTAAGTTGCCGTTCAGCTCCTGCTCCTTCCGCTTTTCCAGCGACTTCTCTTCAATTATTACTGCTAGATTTAGAGATTTATTTAACAGCATTGGAAATGGACGATAAGCGTCAATCGCCATTGGCGTCAGAACAGGGTACACTTGTTCATCAAAAAAATCCTCCAGAATATCCAATTCCTGTGGTGCAGCATGATCAATTGTAATGATGCTCACCTGTTCATTGTCTAAAATTCTTGATAAATCTCGATATACTTCATCTTGTTTTTTTACTAGTAAATGGGCTTTTTGAGAAATAGCACATAGCTGTTCTTTTGGGGTAAGTCCCGCCTTATTTTCGGGTTTGTTAAACCCAGCCTTTACTTGATCGATCAGTCCTGCGACACGCACCATGAAAAACTCATCCAGATTTGAACTAAAAATCGATAAAAATTTATATCTTTCCAATAAAGCATTCTGGTCATCCACAGCTTCTTCCAGCACTCGGCTGTTAAAATCCAGCCAGCTCAACTCTCGATTATTGTAATAGGAAGGTTTATCTAAATTAGTGGTGCTCCATTGCTCATGATGAGTTTGCATTTTTACATCCCCTTAACAATTATTGCTAATATTCTATAATTAGAATACCACGAATATTCAGATGAATATCAGGTTACTTTGTAAAATTTTTGTAAATATTTGTAGATATATGCAAGATTTCCAGAATGTAAGATTATTATCGGATTCTTAGGGGTACAATGGATAGGCGTACTTTACAAAAGCTTAATATTTTTTCTTTACATTTTCTTATAAGATATACATATTAACAATTACAAAGGGAGGATTCGATAATTGAAAGATAACTCAATTGCCATCATTGATCTCGGCTCAAATTCCATTCAATTTGCTATCTATCAAATTGAAAACAACTTAGTAAAAACGGAAGAAGCAAAGCGCGTCAAAGTGGCTGCACGTCTCATCAGCTACGTAAATAGTCAAGGTAACATTACAAGAGAAGGAATAGACTTTACCTTGCAAATTTTAAAAGAGTTTAAGAAACATGGCGAGGAAAGTGGAGTGAACCGAATTATTGGTTTTGCGACTGCTGTCATCCGCAATGCAGCCAACAAAGAGGATGTCTTAGCAGAGATTCAACAGGAAACAGGTATACCTTTTTCGATTCTAAGCGGCTATGAAGAGGCGTATTTTGGATTTCTTGGCATCATTCAAGCAACAGATTTGCAAGATGGCATTACCATTGATATTGGCGGCGGAAGCACCGAAATTACCCTGTTCCGAAACCGCCAAATGGTCGAATACCACAGCTTCCCTTTTGGCGCAGTCAACTTAAACGACCAATTCACAAAAGGTGAAAATGTGACAGCACAGCAAACGGAGCGGCTTCAAGCGTATCTTGTCGAACAGCTTCAAACTCTCCCATGGTTGTCCAAAGCAGGACTTCCTGTTATCGGGATTGGCGGAAGTGCTAAAAATTTATCACGCATACATAAAGCTAAATGCAAGAAAAATTCATTAAATATGTCCATACAGGATATTCATCATGTATATGAAGAGTTATCCTCATTAAGTGTAACAGAGCGTGCCAATATTAAGGGACTATCCAAGAAGAGAAAAGATATAATCATACCAGCAGTGCAGATTATCTCTATCTTAATGGAGATGACACAATCTCCTTATTTCCTATACTGTACGCAATCTGTACGTGACGGATTTATTTATAATCTGCTTGAAAAAACTAATAATGCCTCTTAGAAAAAAAACCACCGGACACTAGCCCGGTGGTTTTCTACTATTGTTTGTTCAATGGAAGGTCGAACAAGACATGCTGAAATTAGGAACTATATTCATTATAAACGGAAAAGACTACTGATTGTTTTAAGATTTTGTAAATTCTTGTAAACACTTCTCCATTAACATAGTTTATCAAACTATAAAAATAGCCGATATAAGCAAGAGATTGACCTTAATAACATTTGTATACTAGGAGGAAAAAGTGGAGTCTGAAACATCTGAACAACAATTGGAAGAAACAAACGGAAAACAAACAAAAGCATCTCTCTATAAAACTGTATGGAGATGGCATTTTTATGCCGGCTTAATCTTTGCTCCCTTTTTAATTATATTGGCAGTAACTGGATCTGTTTACTTATTTAAACCTCAAATTGAACAAATACTGTATCAAGACTTAAATGAGGTAACCATTAAAACGGAGAGAATACCTGCTTCTGAACAGCTAAATATTGTAAAAAACCACTATACCGGAGCAGAGGTTACAAGCTATCGGCCTGGAGAAAAAAAAACGCGTTCCAGTGAAGTCAGCATAACTTATCAAAAAGAATCACTGACCATATTTGTTGATCCGTATACAGGTAAGATACTCGGAGAATTAAACAGTAATGATCGAGTTATGGACTTAATCGAAAAAATTCATGGCGAATTGATGGCTGGAACTCTAGGTGACAGAATTGTCGAACTAGCAGCATGCTGGACTATAGTGTTAATAGTAACTGGAATATACTTATGGTTCCCGCAAAAAAAATTAAGAATTGCTGGCACTTTTATACCTCGATTAACTAAAGGACGAAAGACTTTTAGAAGAGATTTACATGCCGTCCCTGCTGTCTGGATTACAGGCGGACTTGTTTTGTTGATTTTGACTGGATTGCCTTGGTCCGGATTTTGGGGAACTAATTTCCAAGCTTTAGTTACCAATACAGGAGAAGGTTATCCTCCCTCTGTGTGGATTGGCGATGCTCCTGCATCAAATATAAAGACAAAGGACATTGCAGAGGTTCCTTGGGCAGCTGAAAATTTAGAAGTACCAGAGTCAAATATGGAAGGCTTTATTCCCGTATTCATTGATGATATAGTAGCCACTGCAAATCGGGAAGGCATGCATCCAAGTTATTCTGTTATTTTCCCAGCTTCTAAGGAAGGTGTCTATACGCTGTCTGCTTTTCCACCGAAAGCAAAAGACGAAGCAACCATTCATATCGACCAATATTCTGGTGCAGTGTTAGCTGATTACCGCTATGATAACTACGGTCTTCTTGGAAAGATAATAGCTGTTGGTATTACTTTGCACAAAGGAACAGAATTAGGTTTCATTAACCAGCTCATTAGTTTACTTATCTGCCTTGGCACTCTTTTTGTAGCCTTCTCCGGTGTCTATATGTGGTGGAAGCGTAAGCCAAACAAAGGCCTTGGAGCTCCAAAGGCACCAAGTATAAAGAATATGAAAATCCTGCTTATCATTCTTATCGTGTTAGGTATTTTATTTCCATTAGTCGGCCTATCACTTATCGTTGTTGGGCTTATTGACTGGTTGTTGATTCAAAGGATAGCTAGTGTGAAAAGGTTATTAAATGCATAGATAATAATTCTGAAAAAAGAGCTGCACAGCTCTTTTTTCTTTTTACCTATGTTCCAATAACAATACTAACTACCTAATTAATAAACTTAAAAAAGATTGATTTACAGAAATATTGTCCATATAATAGGAAAATACAATTGATAATGATTTTCATTATTACTAATTAAGTAAAGGCTGACTTACTATTATGTTCCTAAAAAATAAGATTACTAGGTTTCATCATTTGTGGAGATTAGTTCTTTTCCTTGCCTTTATAGCTGGGCTGCTCGGCACTTTAATAGCAGCCGTGTCATTCGGAGCAAAAGACATTACCTTCCATACGGTTTGGACAACACTCTTCCACTATGATGCTTCGCTGACTGAGCAGCAAATCATTTATGAACTGCGGCTGCCGAGAGTGATTGGAGCTGCAATTGTCGGTGCAGCCTTTGCTGTTGCCGGAGCACTGATGCAGGGTGTAACCCGCAACCCTCTTGCTGATGCAGGATTACTCGGCATCAATGCTGGAGCGATGTTTATTGTAACTCTATGCTTTGCCTTTTTTCCAACAATCTCTTACTCCTTATTGATGGTTTTTTCCTTTATTGGAGCTGCTCTTTGCACACTGTTAATTTTTATGATGGGTGCGTCTGTGCCTGGCGGCTTGACACCGATGCGATTAACCGTATCTGGAGCGGTAATTGCTGCACTATTGCACTCTTTAAGTGCAGGTATCGCCATTTATTACGACTTAAGCCAGGACCTTGCTTTTTGGTACGCTGGCGGAGTCGCTGGTGTTAAATGGGAGCATTTAAGGGTGCTTGTTCCAGTTATTCTGATTACAATTTTCTGGGCAATAAGCATGGGACGCTCTATTTCGCTTATTGCGATAGGAAAAGAAACAGCTGTGAATCTCGGCATTAAGGTGAATCGGATTAAAGTGTTTTCCATCATTGCTGCCGTCATTTTAGCTGGGGTATCCGTTTCTGCTGTAGGTTCCATCGGATTTATCGGACTTGTTATTCCCCATATTGCCCGCAAGCTTGTAGGCACGGATTATAGATTAATCATTCCTATGTCAGGTATTTTAGGGGCTATCCTGTTAATGCTCGCCGATTTAGGGACACGGACTGTAAATCCTCCCCGTGAATTGGCAATTGGGATTTTAGTAGCTGCAGTAGGTGTTCCTTTCTTTCTTTATACAGCACGTAAAGTTGGGAGGGATTTATAGATGAAAACAGATTTGCGCAGCACAAAAACCATTTCAGTTGCTCTAGTGTTAATCATCATAAATATCATTGTCATCATAATCAGTTTAAACACAGGCTCACTGCGAATTGCGCCAACAGAAGTTCTTCAAACTTTGTTTGGATTTGGGGATTACAAAAATACACTAGTACTGTTTGAATACCGCCTTCCTCGTATCATCATTACAATTCTTGCCGGCATCGGCCTTGGTGTTTCTGGAGCTATTCTGCAGGGTGTTTCAAGAAATCCACTTGCAGATCCCGGCATTTTAGGATTACATGCAGGTGCTTCATTCGGTCTTATTTTGTTTGTTACCTATTTTCATTCTTTAAATGATAAAGCGGCATTGCTCATTCCATTATTCACTTTTTTAGGAGGTTTACTGGCAGCTGTTATTATCATTTTGCTTACATATGACCGCTATAAAGGGATCTTGCCAATTCGTCTTATACTTGTCGGGATTGCTATTTCTGCCTGCTTTAATGCGATCACCTTGTTCCTGTCACTCCGTCTTGATGAAGATACATACACTTTCGCTTCAAGATGGCTAGTGGGTAATGTATGGGGAAGAGACTGGATACATGTTATTGCACTTTTACCATGGATAGTGACATTAACCCCTCTCGGTTGGCTGCAAGCACGAAAGCTAGATGCCTTGTCTTTAGGAGACAATACAGCTGTTGGGCTCGGTGTTTCTGTTTTACGCTCCCGTCTGTACATGCTAGCTATTGCTGTTGCTCTTTCAAGTGCCAGTGTTGCTATGGTTGGAGGAATTGGTTTTATCGGCCTTGTCTCGCCACATCTCGCACGCCGGTTAGTAGGGCCAAGACATCAGCATTTCCTCCCAGTCGCAGGGCTGCTTGGAATGGTCATACTCGTCTTGTCAGATACGGTTGGGCGTTCCATTTTTCAACCTAATCCAATTCCAGCTGGAATTGTCGTCGCAGCGATAGGTGGACCTTATTTTCTTTATTTATTAACAAAAACAAAGTAAAACAAGAAAAAGGAGAACAAGATGAAAAAGAAACTAGCTATGTTATTTACAGCAATGCTTTTATTAATTCTCGCAGCATGTGGACAATCAGCTTCAAATGATAGTAGCGAAAAAAAAGAGACCGAGGAACCGAAAATCGCTTCCCTCTCTATCCATTTAACAAATGATTTGCTCGCATTAGGAATAACTCCAGTCGGCTCTGTTGTCGGCGGTGAGTTAAATGATTTCCTTCCACATGTTAAAAATCAATTGAAGGATACAAAAAAGCTTGGTCCAGCAAAAGACCCTGATATGGAAGCTTTAATTGCTTTAGATTCATCTGTCATCTATATCGATGAAGGAATTTCAGGTGAGGATATTTCGAAATATGAAGACATTGCTCCAACAGTAAGCTTTAACCTTGATGAAGGAACATGGCGCGATCATTTAAAGAAAATTGGTAAACTCGTCGATCGAGAACAGGAAGCAGAAGATTTCATCGCAGACTATGAGAGCCTCACAAATGAAGTTAAAACGTTAGCTTCAGATGAACTTGGCGAAAACAGTAAAGTAATGGCTATCCGAGTAACAGCCAAGGAGCTTCGTGTATTTACGACAAAACGCCCACTTGGCCCAATGCTATTCGAAGATTTAGGATTTAAGCCAGCTGCTGGCATCGAAGAATTAGATTCCACACAGCCATATGAAGTTATATCCCAGGAAGTCTTGCCTGACTTTGATGCAGATGCGATTTTTGTAGTAGTAAACAGTGATGATGAAGCACAAACTGGCTTCAAGCAATTAGAAGAATCTGCAATCTATCAAGGTTTAAAAGCGGTTAAAAACAAACATGTCTATGTTGTTTCAGATCAGCCTTGGCTTGATTACTCCGCCCTTGGCAACAAGCTTGCGATGGAGGAAGCGAAAGAGTTGTTTTCAAAATAAACATTAAAAAGGCTCTCCACGGCGAATATCACACTGGAGAGCCTTTTTTGTATTTACTTATACATTTTCAAATCCACAGAACCTCTCGCCTCTTCCATCTCTCTTTCCAAAAGCTGTTTATCCAGCAATTTAAAGAATGGCATATAAATAAGGAATCCGACAAGAAGCAATACAATCTGCAGGACCATTCCACTAACGCCGGAAACTAAGTATCCGCTGATAAATAATGGTGTAGTCCATGGAATGATAACACCGCTTGTTGCAGATACAAGGCCTGTGCTCATGGCAGTAAATGAAATGACAGCAGAGATTGGAGTCATTATCAGCCAAGGAATAAACATTATTGGGTTTAACACGATCGACAATCCGAAGATGATCGGTTCATTGATATTAAAGATACTAGCAGGCAATGCAAGCAATCCGAGTGTCTTTAAATGCTTTGATTTCGAGAACAATGTCATGCAAAGTGCCAATGCAATCGTAGAACCAGAACCTCCCATTTGCAGATAGATTTCCTTGAACTGCTTTGTAATGATATGAGGCAAATCTTGCCCCTGCTGGAAAGCATTTAAGTTCTCTGCAGATAAGCCGAGCCAAATCGGGTCCATAATAGCGTTTACAATTGCATTGCCATGAAGACCGAAGAACCAAAGAAGCTGACCGATTATCTCAGCTATAATAATGGAAATTAGACTATCACCTAAACCTAACAATGGCATCTGTACAATATGGTAAATAAATTGGTGGATATCCTTATATGGCGTAAAGCTAAAGCCAATTTGAACAGCAAGAACGATTGCTGCAATCAATCCAACAGGAATTAATGAGGAGAATGACCTGATTACTCCAGGCGGCACTCCTTCCGGCATTTTTGGTCCGATACCAAATTCATAAAATTTCTTATATAATCTAGTCGACACTAGCGCAATTAGAATCGACACGAACATCCCTTTCGTTCCAAGCCACTCTAATCCAAAGCTTCCGTCTGTCACAGTTGTTAAAATAATAAATGACATAACAGAGGACATGATTGGGAAAATAGGTTCCATATCCAGCTGTTTTGCATATTGATAAGCAACATTTATAAGTGTAAAAAGGCCAATAATACCAAATGTAGCATCCGTTACTTTCGTTAATGTGGACTGAAACTTTTCGCCGAAAATGCCAATCATCCATTCACTGTATCCTGGAATAGGCAAATAGGCAACCAAGAGAAATAAGGAGCCGATAATTAAAAATGGCATGATTGTGATCATCGAATCCTTTATTGCATTTAAAGGCTTATTGCTGCTTATTCTCGTTGCTAATGGTACTAGTTTACTTTCTAGTTTAGATAGTAAATTATTCATCATAATCCCCCCTCGGTAAGTTTCTCTCCTGCAATGATGACCATAGTCTTTCAACCAGCTCGTGAATAAGAATCATTAATGGCAGCTGGTTTTCTCTATCTACCGTTTTAGATGCAGACTTAATATCAAGATTATGGAATAAACCATAATCAGCAATTCTTGCTAGCGAAGAATTCTTTTTCGTAATCGCAAAGATTGGAACCTTATTAGTGACCTTTAGCAAATGCTGTGTCAGCAGATGATTTTCACCTGTATTGCTTATGGCAATAATGATTGATCTATTAGGAATCGTTTCCGAAACTTGTTTAAATTCATATTCATCTTCCACAATTCTTGTAAAGTAGCCTAAATTAGTCAGCTGCCTCGACAGAAAACTTGCAGCAATTGTACTTGCTTGTGTTGCATACAATATCACTATTTTCGTCTGTTCAAAGATATCAATGTTTCCAGGTGTGAAATCATTGTCAAACTCTTTTAAAAGCTGTTCAACCATCTGCAAGGTAGGATTCAGCTCCTTCATTTTTTCTTGTTTACTCTTAATTAAAAAATGCTTATATTCTACGATTCCAGTAAAACCTAGTTTTTTGCACACCCTAAAAATAGTCGGTTTACTGACAAACATCTCTTTAGCTAACGTATCTGCCGAAAGCTTAATCACCTTGTCAGGATTCTTAAGCATAAATTCATAGGCTTGCTTTTCAATTTCACTAAACTCTGCTAAGTTCACTCTGATAGACAAAGTTAATCATTCCTTTAAGAAGGTCTTTTAAATTTTTTTAAGAGAAATCATTATTTTTAATTGCCTCTTTCATCCAGTAACCAGACTTTTTAATCGTTCTTTCCGTATTTTCCAAATTTAAGGACACAAGGCCATATCGGTTTTTATAAGCATTCGTCCAAGACCAGTTATCAACAAAAGTCCATAAATGATAACCGAAGCAATTAGAGCCTTCGTCGATGGCTTTTGCCAGCCAGCCTAAGTGCTCCTTAATAAAGTCAATTCGGTAATTATCTTCAATGAAGCCATCATCATTTTTAAATCTTTCTTCTCCTTGCACACCCATGCCGTTTTCAGAAACATACCACTTGATATTGCCATACTCATTTTTTACACGCATAGCAATATCGTATAAGGCTTTCGGATATATTTCCCAGCCTCTGTATTCATTCATTCTTCTGTTTGGCATTTCATATGGCTCATAATACCATTCTGGCGTGAAAGGTGAAAATGGGTTCGGCAAACCATCCCTTGCTTTTACGCGCATAGGCTGATAATAATTAATGCCGATAAAATCTACTGTATTTTCCTTTATTGCAACTAAGTCTTCTAAATGATGATGAAACATACAGTCATGTTTCTTTAAGATGTTCAAATAATCAGGATGATACTCTCCTCTTACACATGGATCCATAAAAATTAAGTTAATAAATAAATCGGCCACCCGGCCCGCTTCCACGTCAGCAGGATTTTCACTGCGAGGTATTGGCGGCAGCAGATCAACAACAATCCCAATCTCACCACTATAACCGCCTTCACGGTATGCGCTTACAATTAACGAGTGGGCTAGCAAAATATGATAGTTAGCCTGAACATATGATTGCATGCTCATTTCATTTGGGTAAATAAGATTATGCCAATATGCTCCCTTTGTATAAGCTACAGGCTCATTAAAAGAAATCCAATACTTCACTCGATCACCAAACAGTGCAAATGCAGCTTCTGCGAACTTCACATAAAGATCGACAACATGTCTGCTTTTAAAGCCACCGTATTTCTGTTCAAGCTCATAAGGCATATCAAAATGGAACAGGTTCATCATCGGCTCAATCCCATTTGCAATCATTTCGTCGATATAATGGTTATAAAATTGAACAGCCTCCTGATCAACTTCACCTGTTTCGAAGTCCTTTATCAATCTCGACCATTGGATTGACGTTCGGAAGGAATTCAAGCTCAGCTCCTTCATTATGCTCACATCTTCCGCATATTGTTCATACACATTGGAAGTCGTTTCTGGTCCAATCTTTTCATAAAATCTTTCGGAATCTTTTTTATACCAATAATCCCATATAGAATCATTTGTCTTTTGTTTATATCCTTCACTTTGAGGCCCGCTTGAAGCAGTTCCCCATAAGAAATCTTTCGGAAATTGTATTTTTGTCATGTTGTTGCACCTCCTATCAACACTATATTTTTCTGAAGGGACTTTGTAAATGTTTATAGAGCTGACTGTACTATCGTATTCTTTTTTGTACTCTCCTTAAATAAGGCTCTAATCTTTTTCAAGTAAAGGAAGGTAATGAGGGTTTGTTAGCAGGTGATTTTGCAAAGATTGAAAGAGAGGTGTTAAGTACATCCATTCACAAAGAAAAAAGTTGCCTGTCTTGTATATAGGCAACTGGTTTATTTATGGTTTTTACGTCCAATAACTTTAGACAGGGAAATATAATTATTATAAACACTTTTTAATGTCGTTTATCGCTTGCAAATGAATACCTTCATGAAAGATGGTTCTAATTAACACTTGTTCTATTGTTCGCATTCCCATCTCAGTAGGGGGATATACTTCTTCTAATCGGCTTCCATAGTTCTCCAGCAATTTAACAGGTTGTTCTTTCAGCAATTTTTTCAGTTCTAGATAAGAAGGCGTTTCAGCTGAGAAATGAACCGGTGTTGTTCCATAACCAAACCAATTGCGAAAAACATCAGGAACATCTGTTTTTTCCTTTGTTAGGGTCTCAATCCATAAGTATTGATCCAAGTAAATATGCCCCATATTCCATCTAATATTATTATTAAAATTATGTGGTACTATCTCAGCTGCCTCTGCACTTACACCATTTAAACTATCTAAAACATCTTCTCGGTACGTTTCTAACTGTTTAAAAAGAATCATATGGCGTTCCTCCATTTTTTCTCTCCTTTCTAATAAAGATATATTTATTATTCGGCACCTTTTATTTTTTCCCTTGTTGAATTTTTGGTAACAGCATAACTTCAGCTAACTGCCAAAAGAGCATTAATCTCCCTGGATTAATGCTCCCATTAGTTACATATCTTCATACTTTATGTTTTGAACTTCCCCATTTTCCACTTTAGCCCATTGTTCAATCTTATTTTCTTTATTCAAGTAAAGCATGTATTCCAGATTACTTTCATCGTCCACTGGTTTTACTAAATACGTTCTCGTAGCTGCCCAAAATGCTTCATGTGATTGTCTATCTACCACTGTAATCTCAAAACCCAATTTCGACTCTATTTGTTGGACTTCCTTGTATCTGTCCACAGACTGCCATATGAATAATCCTACTACCACTAGAAGGACTATTCCTATGGCAATAAATAACTTAATGCGCTTTGAATTATCTCTCCTGATTTCCGCCATTACAATCCTCCATATGTAATCATTAAAATCTTTCACTGACTCTTTTTAGTAAACCTTGGTTTACGAATGCTGCAAGCAATAAAAAGAACATGGATAGTAAAATACCAGAGGCCCCTTTATTCAGAGAAGCACATAAAGGAAACGTAATCGCTGCAAGCATGAACATTAATTTCATCATTTTTATCACCTTCATTTTACATACGTTTAATCGCTTAAAAGAGTTCCAAAACTAATCAATCTGCCAAGCCTTTTTTAATAATTGGATGCCAATATCTATCTGTTTTTCCGATAGACCTCCGAAACCTAATAGAACACTAGAATTAACATTACTTCCATTTTCATAGTAAACAGATAAAGGATATACTTTCACACCTTCTTGTAATGCTGTATCTATTAATTCCTTCTCGGTCCAGTTATTATTTACCTGTAGAATAAGATGTAGACCTGAGTTTTCTCCTATAACTCGCACCTGATTATGAAGATGTTTTTTTATGGTTTGCATGAAGAACGAATGTTTTTTTCGATACAGTGTTCTCATCTTATTTAAATGGCTTTGCCAATAACCTTCTTTCATAAATCGATATAAGGTATCTTGATGAAGGCGAGATACCGTTTGTTTATACAGCAATAAATTTTCTTTATATCTTTCTATTAAGATTGGAGGAAGAACCATATAACTAATTCGAATGGAAGGTATTAAAGATTTAGAGAAAGTCCCCATATAGACTACCTTTCCCAGTATATCAAGTCCTTGTAAAGAAGGAATCGGCTTTCCTTCATAACGATATTCACCATCATAATCATCTTCAATAACATAACCATGAATAGATTCGGCCCATTCTAACAATTCCAGCCTGCGTTTTATAGGCATAATTATCCCAACTGGGAACTGGTGCGAGGGTGTTACATAAACTACATTTGCTCCACTATGTTTTAATTGTTCTATGTTAATACCGTCTGTATCTAGAGGAATTGAGGTAGTTGCTCTTCCCAAATCTTGCAGGACTTTTCTCGTACGATGAAATCCAGGATTTTCTAGTGCATATACCATATTGTCTCCAATTAGTATGGAAAGTAATGTCATAAGCACCTGTGTACCAGCTCCAATTACAATTTGCTCGGGAGTACATTTAACACCCCTAGACATATATGTGTATTTTGCTATTTCTTCTCTTAATTGTAATTCTCCTTGAGGGTTACCCATATTAAACAGTTCACCTTGATCTTCATATAAAGATTGAACAGTAGTTTTTTTCCACAAGGAATAAGGGAAATTTTCCACATCAACTTTTCCTGAATTAAAATCAATCTCAACATTTACACTTTTTTCACACCTAGTTAACGGACGCTTCTCGGCTTCAAATAATTTATGAGTCAGTTCGTCTTCTAAGACTTTTATATATAATCCTTTTCGAAGTATACTTTCCACAAACCCTTCTGCAATTAATTGCTCATATGCGGTCTGTATTGTATTGATGCTTAGCCCTAAATGCTCAGCTAATTTTCTTTTAGATGGAAGTTTCTCACCTGGTTTTATCCTTCCAGAACTTATCTCCTCTTTTATATAGTTGGATAATTGAATGTAGAGTGGTGATTTATTTTCGCTTTCTAATAATGGTGTAATTTCAATCATTACTCTTCTCCTCCACACTAACTGGTTCCATTAACTTTCTTGAATCTGATACTTTTGATTATATCAAGATATGTTTTAATATTAGTAAAAATTAAAGGAGAATGAACAATGCCGCAACAATCTTTTGAAATAAGAGAATTAGATAAGGAACACGAATGGTTAGAAGCCTTTTCCGTAATGAAACAATTAAGAACTCACTTAGATGAGAAAAGTTACCTTGAATTAGTAAAGGCGGGAGCGAAAAAAGATAATTATAGAATGGCTGCACTATTTATTAATAAGAATATAATTGCTGTTGCAGGCTTTATGCCTATGATAACTCTTTATAATGGCAGGTTTACTTGGGTTTGTGATTTAATAACGGATAACAACTACCGTTCTAAAGGATATGGAGAAGCCCTTCTAGAGTATATACAAAATTGGTCAAAGAATAATGGTTACAATATTGTCTCACTTTCGTCCGGATTAAAACGCATAGATGCACACCGCTTCTATGAGAAAAAAATGAAGTATAATAAGGTTAGTTATGTATTCTTGAAAGAAGTTTAACAATAATAAATAGGAATAGACTTCTTAATTGAAGTCTTTCTCCTATTTATTACCTAATCACTAAATTCTTTTATTAATATTTCTATTTCCTTAACATCATAAAAGTCTCCATCACTGATGAATTTTTCTATTTCTACAGTACCATCCTCCATAAACTCAACTTCCCAACGTTGACCTGGCACGGCAATTTCAACTAAAACAGCATCATTCCTAATTTTATCCAGTTTTTAAAATATATCATTTTGTTCTAATCTATTAAGGAAACGAATGAATTCCTTAAGCTCCATGAAATCTTCCTCCTTAGGCATAGATTCTCCTTTTTAGAATACTCCCCATGATACTTACAAGTTTATTACCTTACACATATTATTGATTTTTTAATTCCTCGTAGTTTATTTCTTCCATAAACTCTTCACTTCCGTCTTCTTTAACCATCTTAACTTTTACATCCTTAATAGAACTGATTGCATACCAAAACCTTTTATCCTCTTCCACTTGAATGATCTTTGCAGATTGATTGCCTGCATATACTTCAGTGATTGAATTATCACTTATTGCACCAGAATATATATAAGGTGGTTGGTTCATGGAAGACCATTTTACTGGGCTATTCCATTTTGCTCCTCTTGTTCTCTTCCATTCCCATTGCTGTTCTTCCTTCTCTAGATAAGCTATATATATTTGATCTCCTTGATGGTTATTATGCTCTTCGAACACTACAATTCCATCATTTTCGTGAACAGCATTTAACTCTGTATGAACCAGTGAATAGGAAAAATTTTTTTCATCTTTATGCATTTGTTTCATTTTTTGATGAAAGTATTCCTCAAGTGTTTGTTCAATTGAGCACCCAACTAAAGTAACGATGCATAATAATACTCCAGTACATATATTTCTCATCAAGTTGATCCCCCATAATTACTGTCTTTTTGTCATTTTCATAATTAAACACCATAACCTTCAATATAATACAAATTTATCCATTTTATATTCTATATTCTTTGGAATTCTCCTTCATCACAAACTTCCCATATTTATACTTAAAAAAAGTAAAAAAAGCATTATTCCTTAAGGAACAATGCTTTCTTAAAATCCTTGTCTACCAGCCTCAGTAAAAGGATTATCATTTGTACTAACTGCCTGATGTATTGTATCGTAAATTCTATTACAATGAAACCTTCTAACTATTAAAACGTAAATAACACAACAACAATTCGGAGGTAATATATATGCAAAAATGCAGCCATTGCAAGCGCGAATTTAACTGGATTGCTCTATACAACTCCTTTCTATTTAACTATAAGCCTATTACTTGTACATACTGTGAAACCTCTCATAATGTCCGGTTTTTTTCTCGGCTTATAGCTGTAGCTATTTCCGTTGTTCCATTCTTTCTAATTTATTGGTTACTATTAGAATTTCTACACTTTAATTTTGGTTTATCCTTATTATTAGCACTCATCTCTTCTGTTTCCATTTCATTCTCCTATCCTTTTCTTGCTAAATATAAATCCTCCACATCTTGAGGATTTATATTTTTAAAAGTCATTTCCCTTTTGGTTAAATCTATCTGTCACATAAAAAACTAAAAATATTTGTATTTTCAAAAAAATAAGGTAACATTTACTTATCCATACTAATAAAGGGGATTTTAAAATGATTGTTAGAGAGATAGAACAACAAGATAATGAGATAGTAGCATCCATCATCCGTCATTCACTTGAATCTGTCGGTTTGAATATAAAAGGCACTGCTTATTTTGACCCTTCCTTAGACAAACTGTCAGAGTATTACAATTCGCTAGAATCAGCTGCTTATTGGGTTGCAGTGCTTGATGGTGAAGTGGTCGGTGGCATCGGTATCGCTCCCTTTGATGAGGAAAGAGGCATTTGCGAGTTACAGAAGCTGTATTTAAGCCCTAAAGCTCAAGGGAAGGGCTATGCTAACCTTTTGATGGAAACGGCCTTAGACTTTGCTGCAAAGCATTATATAGCGTGCTACTTGGAAACTCGTCAGCAATTAAAGGCTGCATGTGCTCTCTATGAAAAGTTTGGGTTTGAACTGCTTTCTGCACCTTTAGCCGGGTCTGAGCATTCTGCTATGGATGCCTGGTACATAAAGAAGTTTACATAAGCATCATAATCACGGCAGCTGCAACTAGTGCAGCTGTCTTTTACTTTGTTTTTATTCCGAAGAAATCCGAATCAATATCTTCTATTACAAACTCCTAGCATCCTTATTCCCTATAGGTAGTCTTTTGTCCTTGTTAAGTACAAAAAAAGCAGCCAATGGCTGCTTTCGATATTAATTATTCAATTTACTGTTTTTTCTCGAGTATAGGAAATATATGCTCGTTCCAATTGCCAGCCAAATTACAAAGGAAATCCAAGTGATTCCTGGCAGGCTGACTGCCAGTCCTATGCAAAGAAGTGCGCTGATGATTGGCAATACTGGTACGAAAGGTACACGGAAGGAACCTTTTAATTCTGGGAATTTCTTGCGCAATACGATGATTGCAATAGAGATCAGCGTAAATGCTGCCAATGTCCCCATGTTTACTAGATGAGCCAATGTAGACAAATCAACAAAACCAGCGATACATGCTGCAACAATACCTGTCAGCCATGTATTTTTAAATGGTGTTTTTGTTTTACTGTTTACAGACGAAAGCATCTTCGGCAGAAGACCATCACGGCTCATTGCATAGCTTAGACGTACTTGTGCATAAACCAAGGCAAGAATAACAGTAGTAATCCCCATTACTGCCCCGATAGAAATAATCCCTGCAACTGCATTTTGACCAACTGATTCTAACGCAAGAGAAACTGGTGCTCCAACATTCAGCTGTGTGAAAGGAATCATTCCTGTTAAAACAGTGGAAACAGCAATGTATAATGCCGTACAAATAGCTAGAGACCCAATTATACCAATAGGCATTGTTCTGCCTGGGTTTTTTACTTCTTCTGAAGCAGTTGCAATAACATCAAATCCAATATAAGCAAAGAATACAGTAGCTGCACCTGTAATGACCCCATCGAATCCAAATGGCATGAATGGTGTCCAGTTATCCGGCTTCACATACCAAACACCAACAATAATGAACAACAAGATTACGCCAAGTTTAACGAAAACCATGATATTGTTGAATTTAATACTTTCTTTTACACCTTTAGAAACCAAAGCAGTAATACCTAAGATAATAAGCATTGCCGGTAAATCGACAATTCCACCTTTATCTAATCCAGGAGCAGATGAAATACTTGCTGGAAGCACAATATTAAACCCTGCAATTAAAGATTGGAAGTATGCAGACCACCCTGTTGCCACTGCGGCGATTGCTAGAACATATTCCAACATTAAATCCCAGCCGATTAAAAAGGCAAAAAACTCACCTAATGTTGCATATGTGTAAGTATATACACTTCCTGACAGCGGCACTGCAGAAGAAAATTCAGCATAACAAAACGCAGCAAGTGCACAAGCTATTCCAGCAAGAACAAAGGAAAGAAGAATTGCCGGACCTGCACTTTCTGCAGCAACAACACCTGTTATTACAAAAATACCTGTACCAATAACACAGCCGACTCCCAAGAAGATGAGATCCATAACTCCCATCGTCCGATTCAGCATTTTATTTTGAGATTGTGAAATCATAGTATTAACTGATTTCCTGCGAAAAAGTTGACTCAAAGCTGTAATCCTCCCAAATTGAATATTAAATAATGTTAAAATTTTCAAACAATTATATCTAAAAATGGATATAGTCTATTATTTGTTTAAAATTTCACTTCGCTGATTATAAAAGCTAAAAACGCCTACTGTCAATGGCAGATTTTTTGCAATTTTTAAATGTATCTAAATAATGTTTTAACACAATAATATTTTTAATTTATCCTATTATTTAAGTCAGATAACTCTATTTAAAAGAACTATGCTGCTATAAACAATTACCAGTCTTGTGAAACATTTCGCATTCTATTATTAATATACCTATTTTCCTGTTTTTCCTATTAATCAAATCCTTCCGTACAGTTTCAAAAATGTTATTTTTATATAATTAATCCAATGGACTTTTTTATCTTAATGTTTTTCGTAAAAACTTGAAATTTAAGATAGAATTTTAATACAAATAAAAAAAGGTGTACCTATATAGGTACACCAAAACTCCTAATTTCTTGGGAAATCTCTTGGAATTGAAAAGCCTCTGCCGATAATATCAGATGCATTTAAGAAAATAACAAAGGAGTTATTATCACTTCTTTGAATTAATTCTTTTAAGTATACAGCTTCTGATTGTTCGACCACACTGAACAGCAATGCTTTTTTCTGATTGCTGTATCCTCCTTCTGACCAAACCTTCGTGAAGCCTCTGTCGATTTCATTGCGAATTAAATCTGTGATTTTCTGTTCGTTTTCCGTCACTATTAAGACAAGCTTAGAAGTAGATGAACGAAGCTGAACCACGTCAATAGACTTTCCTATAATAAACATGGCAATCATACCATATAGGGCTCTTTCAAAGTCAAAAACGAACATGGCAACAATTACGATACAGCCATCAATTAAAAATTGCGAATAACCGCTTGATAAACGTGTGTATTTCTTAATAAGCTGTCCGAAAATTGTTGTCCCTCCAGTAGACCCTTTACCACGAAATACAAGACCAATTCCGATCCCGCTGAGGATCCCACCGTAAATGGAAGCAAGCAATGGATCTTCCACTGAGAACGGCAAATAAGATGTCAGCCAAATGAATGTAGGCAGCAGAACTGTTCCAATAAAGGTGCGGATGCTGAAATCTTTACCTAGTAGGAAATAGCCTAAAACAAAAGTTGGGATATTTATTGCCCATTGCACAATTGCTGGGCTCCAGCCATTCAATTTGTTTAAAATAATACTAATCCCAGCCACTCCTCCTGCTGTAATGGATGCAGGCAATAGAAATATATTAAATGCTAAACCTACTAAAAATGTTCCAAGAATAATTAAACTATAAGAACGAAATTCTTGCTTACTTTGCATGATGTAAAAATCCTTTCTAATACTGAATATAAGAATTAATAATAACCGAACAATAGATTTCCTACAATAGAGAAAAATAATGTCAGAAAATATAACAAATTACTAGACAATTTAGAAAAGTTTCAAAACGAGAAAAATCCTCTGTTGACTGAATTCAAAATTAATTATAAAATGGAGAAAATTAAGAAAACGAAACGCTAGGATTGGGAGTATTAAGGGATATTTATTGCTTAGAGAGCTGTCGGCTGGTGAAAGACAGACAATAAACTCCCCCAACTCGCCCAGGAGTGGTAAGGCTGAAATGTAAGTCTTAACGGCTGACTCCCGTAATCAAGTCGTAAAGTGGGTCTGTCTTATTTCAGGCAGATCAAAAAGAGTGGTACCACGAAGGCAAAGCCTGTCGTCTCTTATTGAGATGATAGGCTTTTTTTATTTTCTTTCAAAATTTCATGAGTAAATTAATTCAAAAAGGTGGTTGGCAGTGATGAAAAATATCGAAAAATATTCCAGAGGTTATTTCACCCCTCCCGTAACAAGTTTGAAATGGACAGAGAAGGAGTATATTGACAAGGCTCCGACATGGTGCAGCGTGGATCTTCGTGACGGAAACCAGGCGCTTGTTGTGCCGATGAGCTTAGAAGAAAAACTGGAATATTTTCAATTGCTGTTAGAAGTAGGCTTTAAAGAAATAGAAGTAGGCTTTCCCGCAGCATCTGATACAGAATACGCCTTTTTGAGGACACTAATTGAACAAAACCTAATCCCAGAAGATGTCACAATCCAAGTGCTTACACAGTCAAGGGAGCATATCATTAAGAAAACCTTTGAATCATTAGAAGGTGTGAATAAAGCTGTTGTGCATCTGTATAATTCCACTTCCGTTGCACAGCGGGAACAAGTATTCCAAAAAACAGAGGAAGAGATCATTGATATTGCTGTGACAGGCGCTAAGCTTTTAAAAAAATATGCGGCTGAAACAGAAGGCAATTTCAAGTTCCAATACTCACCTGAAAGCTTTACTGGAACAGAAATAGAATTCGCCCTAAAGATTTGTAACAGTGTGCTGGATATTTGGCAGCCAACAGCTGAAAACAAAGTAATCATCAATCTGCCTGCAACGGTTTCTATGTCCATGCCTCATGTATACGCAAGTCAAATTGAGTACATGAGCGAAAATTTAAGCTTTAGGGACAATGTAATCCTGTCTCTTCATCCACATAATGACAGAGGAACAGGCGTTGCAGATGCTGAGCTTGGGATGCTTGCAGGTGCTCAAAGAGTGGAAGGCACATTGTTTGGAAACGGTGAAAGAACAGGTAATGTTGACATTGTTACACTAGCATTGAACATGTATTCCCATGGAATTGATCCACAGCTGAATTTCGATAACATTCCTAGCATTCTAGAAAAGTATGAGAAATTGACTAGAATGACGGTTCATGAAAGACATCCATACGGCGGTGAGCTAGTGTTCACAGCGTTCTCCGGTTCCCATCAGGATGCTATTGCTAAAGGGATGAAATGGCGTGAAGAAAAGGAACCCGACTATTGGACAGTCCCTTATCTTTTAATTGATCCAAAGGATATCGGCAGACAATATGAAGGAGATATTATCCGAATTAACAGCCAATCAGGCAAGGGCGGAATCGGTTATATACTTAAACAGAATTACGGCTTGGATCTGCCTGCAAAAATGCGTGAGAGCTTTGGATATGCTGTCAAAAAAGTTTCAGACAGCCTTCATAAGGAGCTTATGCCAGATGAAATTCATAACATATTTATAGAGGAATATGTCAATATCAGCTCGCCTATTGAGTATATCGAGTATAGATTTTCACAAAATGACAGCTATGACACAACCGTGTCAGTTAAACAGAATGGAGCTGTACAGGAATTCAGCGGTACAGGAAATGGCCGACTTGATGCCATCAGCAATGCCCTTCAATCTTCGTTAGGTATCCAATATAAAGACCTTGTTTATACAGAGCATGCCCTAGAAACAGGCTCTGAATCGAAAGCAGTTTCCTATGTAGGCTTTGCAACCGATAAAGGCGCTATTTATTGGGGATGCGGAATTGATGCTGACATCATGACTTCCTCCATTAAGGCATTATTCAGTGCCGTTAACAAAATGGTTAGCAGTGAACATCCTGCAACAAAGCAAGGATATTCCTTGTCGAACAGCTAAGTGAAATAAAAAACCCTGCCTTTGTGTGGGGTTTTTTTATGTTTATTTAGATTATGTTAATATTATGAAGTGTAAGGGTACGTATTGAACCCCTACATACCCTCATGTTAATGTTAACAAAAGTGTATCTAAGGAGGAACATATGATAAAAGGTATCATCTTCGACTTTGACGGGCTTATTTTTGACACAGAAACACATCAGTATCATTTATTGCAAGAGCTGTTTGCAGAACACAGCTGTGAATTGCCATTAGAATTATGGCAAAAGGAAATAGGCACACACACCGATTTTTCCCCATACGTATACCTGGAAGAGCAAGCTAAGAAAAAACTGGACTTAGCGGTAATAGAAAGTACCTTCAAAGAGAACTTTTTGAAAAAGCTGGCATCAGAACAGGAGCGACCAGGAGTAAGAGATTATCTGGAAACAGCCAAATCAGCAGGCTTAAAAATCGGCCTTGCATCCAGCTCCAATTATGAGTGGGTTTCAAGTCATTTAAAAAGATTAGGTCTATTTGATTACTTTGACTGTATCAAAACCTCTGATGATGTAGAAAAAGTAAAACCAGATCCAGCACTTTACATAGAAGCAGCCCGCTGCCTGGGATTGGAGCCGAAAGAATGTATCGCATTTGAAGATTCAGCACACGGAGCGCAAGCTGCAAAAACAGCAGGCTTGAATATTGTCATATTCCCAAACGAAGTAACAAATGCCATGCAGTTCTGTGAAGTGGATTACCGCTTTGATTCCATGCTGGCAATGCCGCTTAGTGAATTGGTTAGTAAGTATAAGTAATAGAGAGCAAAAGAGGAATGCCCCCATACAGGAGGCTATTCCTCTTTTTCCATACCAGTTAAATTTCTTTAATCACTATTTCCTTTTCTCTATTAACAAAAAAGTGATAAAGTGCACCATAAAGATTAGCATCGTTTTGAAACTTACAGACTGTAATGTTAGGATTTGCCATATGGAGCGGGTTCTGTTTTTTTATTTCCTCTAATGCCCATTTTGTTCTTTCAATAAGTATTGGCTGTGCGCTGATACCGCCGCCAATCGCAAAGATTTCCGGGTCTAATATATATTGCAAGTTTAATATTTGAGAAGCAAGATAAATACAAAATCCATCAAAAATAGCATTCGCTTCTTCATCTTGGTTGATGATGTATTCAAATACCGCTTCACCGTCCGTTGGATCGTCCAAATTCTTTGCTTCACCAATACGGCGCACCATTTGCACTGCCGAACAATCAGAGCCAAAATATTGGGCTTTTCTTGTTTCCATGTTGATTTTATCCATTACAAAGCTCATTTCACCTGCTGAGAGATTAACCCCTCGATGCAGCTTGCCGTCAATAACTATACCTCCGCCTACACCGCTGCCAAGCACTAAGACAACTGCATCCTTAGCACCATTAATGCTGCCAAGCCATAGTTCAGCTAATGCCGCACATTTACCATCATTTTCAATGGTAACATCCTTTCCATATCTATCCCCAATTCTTTTCGCTAGATTCACTTCATGAAGAAACGGGAAAGATCCACCATGATAAATCGTGCCAGTCTCTACATCCACTGTCCCTGGACAGCTGACAGCAATTCCTTTTACTGCAGATAAATCATGATTATCCAAGATACTGAACAACACCTCTTCAAAATCAGCCAAATTCGTACGAGGCATTGGTTTTTTCCCTTTAGAAGAAATATTTCCTGCAGTATCCATCAACGCATATTTAACAAATGTTCCACCGATATCTAGTACGAAATACATGTATAATTCTCCTAGTCTTTTTTAATAATTTTTAGTTTATCAGAATAGTTGAAGTACTATTATATTTCGCCATAGAAATGGATTTTTCCTTTTTTAATGAATAGGCATTTTACTATTACTCATTCCTTCCCTAAAGCTAGGACTCATACTAAAAGTGCGAACACTTATAACCTAATTCCCCTATTCAAAAGCTATATATTTATCATAAAAAACACCTTGTGTTGTGAAAAGATAAGGACTAAGCCAAAGAAAACTTATCCTAAAGTAAAGCAACTTATAATTTATTTTTGTTTTTTGAGGTAATTTTCCTATTCTCCCTTTATATAAAAAATGTTTTTGTCTAAATTAAGAACAAAATATACAAATATCCAAATTTTGATGTAAGTTTTTGATTTTTATAGTAAGTTATTTCGTTAATTCAGGAAATTTGCTCTAAAACCCTTTAAGAAAAACAACCCTTCAACAAATATTCAAACTTGTTCGTCCATATTGTGAACGATTACACAAGTTTATTTTAGACATGTTCAGATTAATATATGATTGTTTTGTAACATCAAAATATTTATAAAAGGAGTGTGGATTAAACAATGTCAAAGTTTGTAATTTCTTCTGCTCTCGCCCTTGGATTATTAGCAAGTTCAGTAAGTGCTAATGATGTATAAAATGAGGATGTTGAAGGACCAGCAATCACCTTAGAGGACGAGTCTAGTATTAGCAACAGTGCTTCAGCAAGAGCTGTTTCTTCAGGTAAGGGAACTTTAACTGGTTCCAATCCATTAGGACTTAAACCTCGTGCTTCTGCTTCAACAACTGTTAATAGCGGTACAGCTTATTTTTTAAAGGCTAAAGTTAATAGTAACAATAATGGTACTTCTACAAGTTCAACCGGATGGCATAGTTTAAATAATACTAGTAAGGTGAGTACTTCAAAACTAGTAGCCTCTACAGAAAAAGCTACTTTCCACGGATATCATGAATTAAAGAAAAAGAAAACATCATCGTTAGAAACAGCTAACACAACTTTAAAATTCTAAAATTAAAAGCTACAGACATTTCTGTAGCTTTATTTAACGGAAGGAGATGTCGTTGATTAATTTTCTATTTAGAAAAAAAACATTTTTTTTAGCTTTATTACTTTTAATTGTAGTGATTTTTTTAATTATACATTTAAATTTGTCTAAAAATTCCGAACGGAGAGAAGAAACAGGCAATATAAAGATTTCTAATGTACCTCAAGATAGCTTAGACCTAGGCGCAGGTTATTCACTAGAATTAAACAGTCTAGTCATAGAACAAGAAAGCCAAGTATATGGAACCATTGTAATGGATAGCCCGCAAGATAAATTAGAAGTTCACTTTGACAATCGAGGAAATACTGGTAACTATATTTTAAAAGTATTATATGATTACGAAGAAGTCGATTTTAAAATTGATAATAAAAATTATCAGAGCTCATACCCCTTTCATTTGGAGACAGGTAAATCAATTAGGTTTCCAATTGAGCTAGCCTCAAATATAACTGCAGATAAGCATTCACATAAGCTATTAGTGGCTGTCTATGCATCTCCTGAAAAAAATGCAAGTACAATTGAAGCCATGACAAATGAATATGGAATGACCCTAGACTATGAGATTACTTTTAATAAAAGCAATCAATCGTTTAACTCTAATAAGGAGTATACTTCTCCTGAAAAAAAGATAAAAGCTGAATATCAAGGATTAATGGTAAATGAAAATTTTAATAATTTTAAAGAAATATTATATCCGCCATACAACCTAAAAGCCAAAAAGGGTGAAAAAATTAAACTAGCTTATAACGCTGGAAAATATCCAGAGGCAAAGGATTATTTAATTATCAGTATGCTGGATTGGAGACAAACAGAGATGAATGGTGCACCTTATTTATTTATAAAAAATGATCCTAATTCTATTGATTATGGCACATTTTTTATAAAAGCTCCGGAAAAAGAGGGCTTATATGAATATTCTGCAGTTATTGTGCCAGATCCCTATAAACATAAAAATGAGGTAATTTTTTCTACGATAGACACCGGTTATCGTTTTACGATAGAAGTTGAATAGTGTGAACATCCGTGATTTTAAAAAAGAATTCACCCAAATAAGTGAATTCTTCTTTAACATCTAGTTATTTGTCTGTATCGATTTCTCAGCTAATTCTGCCAGCTCTTGAGCGGTTTTGCTCATTTCTTGCATGGTTGCAGAGAATTCTTGAATGGAACCAGCCTGCGTATCTGTTAATTTATTAATATTATTAAACGCATTTCCCAGGTCTTTAATTAAGTTCTGAATGGTTTTTGTAATATCGTTAATTTGACCAACATTATCTTTAGAATTAGTGGCCAGTTTCCTAATTTCATTTGCTACAACTGAGAAGCCTTTACCAGAGTCTCCGGCTCTGGCTGCTTCAATTGCAGCATTTAGGCCTAACAGGTTGCTCTGGTCTGATATTCCTTTTACTACAGTCGATATGTTTCCAATTTCCTCAGCACTGTTGCTTACTTGGCTTATTTGAGAGGAAACTTCTGTTACTTGTTCAGAAAGCTGGGAGACAGATGTACTGATTTCCTCGATGGATGCTGCTGTCTCTTCCACAATAGCCGAAAAACTTTCAGCCATTTCATAAAGCTGGTTTGCCTTCTCTAGACTTGTCCCTAAACCGACTCCCCCTATTACTCTTCCATTCTCGTCATGTAAAGGGATGGCTCTTGCTATCAATGGAAAACCAAATAATTCTTTCGGTACCATCGCCGCTTTGGCTTCATTACGTCTCACTGCCTCTGTAATGATGTCACCTTCCGCTAATGGATCGCCAGGAGTTACATTCAAAGAAAAACTCTTACCAGGCACATTCATTAATAATTTTTCCGTATCATAAATTCCGATAGTGATATCGTCTTGGACTAAATTATTTAAATAAGGTGCTACTTTAATAAAAGCCTCCAGCAATTCAGAAGTTACAGCACCTTTATTTTCCTCTTTTACATCTATCATTTCTCCACCTCTTTCTATCATTAATAAGGGAATAACCTTTGTCCGTAATTAACGGAAATCCATTTTAATGTCGTAAACTCCTCTAAACTCCACTCACCGTTTAAGCGGCCAAGCCCTGATTGTTTTTCACCGCCAAAGGCTACGATTGGTTCATCGTTAATCGTTACGTCATTTACATGAATCATACCAGTATGGATTTTCTTGGAAATTTCTACTCCTCTTTCCACATTAGCTGTGTGAATAGCACCGCTCAATCCGAAAGGTGTATTGTTAGCAATAGTGATGGCTTCTTCATCCGTGCTGAAAGGTATGACACAAACTAACGGGCCAAACAATTCTTCTTGGGTTAGTTTAGTTTCTGGATCTTTTACTTCAAGTATAGTAGGCTCTACTAATCTCCCTTTAATTTTTCCCCTTAACAATGGATTTGCACCTTCTTTTATCGCAGTTTCAATAATGTCTGCTAATACTTGTGCCTGTCTGTCATTGATTACAGGGCCAATTACTGTCTCTGGGTCTCTAGGATCCCCTGTTTTCAATGACGCTGCCTTTTGAACATATTTGTCAATAAATGTGGAATAAATGGATTCATGCACTAGAATACGATTTGCAGACATGCAAATTTGTCCTTGATGGGTAAATCGACTAAAAGTTGCAGCATTAACTGCATATTCTAAATCAGCATCTTCCATCACAATAAACGCGCTATTGCCGCCAAGTTCAAGTAATGGCTTTTTAAAGTTTTTCACAGCTAATTGGCCAATATAGCTTCCGACTTTAGTTGAACCAGTAAATGAAATGATCCGAGGAATTGGGTGTTCTACAAATGTATCTCCAATTTCTTTAATATCTGTGACTACTACATTTAATAGCCCTTTCGGAACTCCTGCTTCTTCAAAAATTTTGCCAATAAGTGTTCCGCCTGTTACTGGCGAATGTTCATGTGGCTTTAAGACAACACCATTTCCCACTCCTAAAGCAGGTGCTACTGATTTAACTGATAAGAAGAAAGGAAAATTAAATGGACTAATTACCCCTACTACACCTGCTGGAATTCTATATAATCTGTTTTCTTTCCCATCCTCTACAGAAGGCAAGATTTTACCTTCCATACGCAATGGGAAAGTTGCAGCTTCCTTTATCATATTTTTTACTAAACCAATTTCAAACGCTGCTTTAAGTTTTGTGCCACCAAGTTCGTCGATGATTAGGTCTGTAATTTCTTCTTCATGTGCTTCTATGTAAGATACTGCTTTCTCGAGGATATCCCGCTTCTTATAAGGATTTACTTTATCCCATTCTTCCTTTGCCTTCTCTGCTGCACGGTATGCCAGATCCACATCGGATTTGTCTGCGATAATAAAGCTTGTTAAAATCTCATCATTATAAGGATTAATGTTTTCCATCGCTTTGCCGCTATTACCATCTCGCCACTCACCGTTTATAAACTGCTTTCCTAATGATTCAAAACTTAACATATTGAATATCCTCCTTTAATTGTGTAAAAGATTTGCTTGCAGATAAATGCTCCTGCATTCCTCTAATAAAAAAACTAAGCACTAACTTTATTTATCAATCGATAAGCAAAATGTATAAGCAGTGCTAATTTGTTTCAAGAAGATACTGCATAAAAGAAAGTGCTACCATAATACTAGAAAATCGGTAAAAGCTTTTTCTAGCATACTGTTGTTATTGTATCCTCCTAAGCTATAATTTCTCGTAAAAGCTGTAAAACACATTTACCATAATTACTAAATAACAACATTGTTGGTATATTATTCTTTAATAATTATTTCGTCATAAATAAATCGATCTTAATAGTTCTAAATACCTAATCGATAATGGTAATCATACTCATTAATACTGTTTTCCACACAAATAAGCCGATTAATGGATGATTAATCGGCTAAAATTTTATTTTTCATATATTAATTCTATGTTTAGGTGCTGGTTATTTTTCTTAATGCCTTAGCAAGCCTGTTTATACCGACCGGGATTTCTTGATCGTCTACTTTACCGTATGTTAACCGCATATAGCCAGATTTCGTGCCTAAGATAGAGCCGGGTGTGAATATAACCCCCTCTTCAATCGATTGTTCTAACAAGCGAATTTCGTCCATTGCGCCAGTTAATCTGCACCATAAATGGATACCTCCGTGGGGAAAATAGTAGTCAACTTGCTCTCCCAGAATTTCTGCGATACTATCTATCATAATATCCCGTTTTTGCTCCAATTTGCTTTTTAAAGCCTCAATATGCTCTGTAAAGTAATCAGAACGTAAGAATTCAGTGCCAATCCATTGGGAGAAGACAGAATGCCCGAAATCAAACTGCTGTTTTGCATCTGCAAGCCTCTCTATAACGGGAGTTGGTCCGATTACCCAGCCAATTCTGAAACCAGAAGCAGCAATTTTAGTTAAGGAGCTTATATACAGGACATTCCCATTTTCATCTAATGACTTTAATGTATTTGTATCTTCCTCTGTATAGTTAAGGAGACTATATGGATCATCCTCGACAATGGGGATGCCGAATTCTGAGGAAATATCTAATATTCTTTTCCGTTTAGCAGCAGGCAAAATCATCCCTGTAGGATTCTGGAAGATAGGATTCAAAAATATCATTTTTATTTGATGCTTTTTGTGCAAATCAATAAGCTCCTCTGGATTAATACCTTTTTTGCTTACATCCAAATGAAATACCTTTAGCCCTGCTGATTTAAAAATCGGTAAACTGTAGTGATAAGACGGATTTTCAATAACTACAGCATCCCCTGGTTTCAAAAGACATTCAATAATTAGATGAATAGCCTGTTGGGCTCCTGAAGTAACTAGAATGGAATCGGGAGTAGTTTCTATCCCCTTATCGCGTTTTACATGATCACTGATCGTTTTACGAAGCTCAATATTCCCTTGTGGATGATCGTATCCTAAGTGGCCAGTAAAACTTTGGGAATTGATTATTTTTTTGACATAATCCTCCGGCATAAGTTCATTTGAAAGCTCACCGCTGGCAAAATTCACAAGACTAGACTCCTCAGATATATGTCTTATCCGCTGAGCAACAGGCATATTAGCCTGAAAAGAACCTCTTTCTATATATTTATTCCAGCTTGGGATTCGCCTTTTTGTCAGCCCCCATATATCCTTGCTGACAATCGTCCCGCTCCCTCGCTTTCTTTCGACTAGACCATTTGCTTCCAGCTCTGAATAGGCTGCAACAATTGTACTGCGGTTGACCTTATAAGCCTCCGCAAGCCTACGTTCGGATGGCAATGGTTTATCAATCGGAAACAATCCATTCTGTATCCCTTGTTCTATATGCTCTGCAATCTGCTTATAAACGGCTTTTCCTTTACTTTTATCTGGTTTCCAATCCATTTTTTTGAATCTCCAGTAATTAATTATTTTTCATTCACTATCATGTATTCTTCTCTTAATTTGCCTAGAATTAATATTATATACTATCCGTTTACTCCTTTTAAATATCACTTTTATAACTTTGGCATGTTATCATGGTTAATCACAAATAAAAAACCCTTCAGGGAGAAATGCAGCATCTCTCGTTAATGAGAGTTTATGCTGCTCTCTACCTAAAAGGTGTTCTTTACGTGTATATCAATTAATAAGGATCTGCATCATGCCCCTTCTCAACCGCTTGCTCTGGTGCTTTATCACTTTCCTTGTTTCCTAATGGATGACTGCTAGGCTTATCGCTTGCAGCATTAGCCAATCCTTCTCGCAAACGGTGCCCGTATTCTTCGTCTGCCTCTTCAGCAAGTGCAATCATTGCATCTTGAATTCTTTGATCACATTGAGACAAGTCTCCGACAAGATTGGAGATTAATTCATCCTTTTCCCATTGTTCAAATTCCCTGTACGTTTGACCTGCTTGTTTTGTATTGTCGTTTCGGTCAATAGATTCGCGGACAAGATTACCCTCAACTCTTGGACTATAAACCTTGCCAGAAGGCTCTGCTTCCTTCAAGCCGCCGAGAATAGAAGGTTCATAGTTAATATGCTTGTCCTTTCGGTCCACATGATACTGCATTTGACCGCCGCTTTGATTAGTAGCAACTCTCTTCTTCGGTGCATTGATTGGGAGCTGAAGATAATTTGCTCCTACACGGTGGCGCTGTGTATCAGAATAAGAGAATGTTCGTCCTTGAAGCATTTTATCATCTGAGAACTCTAAGCCGTCCACAAGGACACCTGTACCAAATGCTGCCTGCTCTACTTCTGCAAAATAGTCTTCTGGATTTTTGTTAAGAACCATCTTACCTACTGGAATCCAAGGGAACTCATCTTTCGGCCACAGCTTCGTATCATCAAGCGGGTCAAAGTCTAGCTCAGGATGTTCTTCATCGCTCATAAATTGAACAAACAGCTCCCACTCTGGGTAATCCCCTTGTTCGATGGCATTGTATAAGTCTTGAGTGGCATGATTGAAATTAGTAGCCTGAATTTCATTGGCTTCCTTTTGAGTAAGATTCTTAATTCCTTGCTTTGGTTCCCAATGGTATTTCACCAGAACCGATTCTCCTTCGCCGTTCACCCATTTATATGTATTGACACCTGATCCCTGCATCATGCGGTAGTTTGCGGGAATTCCCCAAGGAGAATAAACGAAAGTCACCATATGGAATGTTTCCGGTGAGCTTGCACAAAAATCGAAGAACCGCTCTGGACTTTGAATATTCGTGACTGGGTCTGGCTTAAAGGCATGTATCATATCAGGAAACTTCATTGCATCACGAATAAAGAATATCTTCAAGTTATTTCCGACAAGATCCCAGTTTCCGTCTTCTGTATAGAATTTCACAGCAAACCCTCTTGGATCACGAAGCGTTTCCGGTGAATGCCCTCCATGTATGACAGATGAAAAACGAACAAAGACAGGAGTACGCTTGCCTTTTTCTTGGAAAAGCTTAGCACGTGTATATTTGGAGATATGCTCATCCCCAGCTGTGCCATATGCCTCGAAATAACCGTGAGCACCTGCACCACGGGCATGTACAACACGCTCTGGAACACGCTCCCTGTCAAAATGACTAATTTTTTCAATGAAATTATAATTCTCTAACGTTGCGGGACCTCTGTTGCCGACAGTCCGAATATTCTGGTTATTCGTTACAGGATGTCCCTGTCTATTCGTTAATGTATCTTCGTTTTCTCGTTTATTTTCATTCTTTGACTGTTCGTTTCTCAACCTTCTTCATCCCTTTCTCATTACTATTTGGACAATATTGTCCAATTTTATCCTATGAAACTATTACCCCGTTTTTATTAAAATAATCCTTATTTAAGAATAAATATAAAAAAGCCTCAGGTATTTTCCTTTAACCTTAACATTTCTTACATTAGCTTGATTACATTCACCAATAACCACCCTTTTGCTATGAACTGGAAAATAAATCTAGTATAATTGTTTTATTATTGTTTTAAGGAGACATGCTTTTGAAAACACTCATCAAAAATAAATACATATGGATTTTTATTACATACTTATTGATGATGACAATTTTTCCGATAGGGATTAAATTACTTTTTTACTTAGTTGGAGTAGGAACAATGAAGGAAGTAGCTTTTGGGGATTATCAAATCAGCAGTCCAATGCTGAGCGTTGTTCTTAACCTTCTCATTCTATTTTTCATATTAGGATTTATCGTTTTTCTCTATGTAAAAACGTCATTATTCCAGTGGAAAAAACCAATTGTAAAAGGTAAAGATCTGTTATATGCTGTTTATGTTTTTTTCGGAGGAAAAATAGCAACTGCGATTGTAGTTGTCATTATCTCTTTGTTGTTCGGTCTGAATATGGAGGAAGCTCCGCAAAACCAGCAAGCGGTAGAGCAAATGATTCGTACAAGCTTCATTACTGTTATTCAAGTAACGATACTTGCGCCAATTATTGAGGAATTTTTCTTCCGCAAAGTTATCATTGGACATATTTTCACCAAGCATAAATATTTAGGATTATTGTTTAGCTCCATATTATTTGGCGGTATGCATATGCTTGCCGGCTTCTCTTTGCCTGGGATGATATTGTACAGCGGGTTAGGATTTTTCTTAGGCTTAGTCTATATAAAGACAAATCGTTTAGAAACTTCCATCATTGCGCATGGTTTTAATAACTTTATATCCTACTTATTAGTACTTATTGTTCGATAGCAATAAATAAAAAACATCCCAATTGATTAGCTGCTTACACAATTGGGATGTTTACTGTTATCTTTCATAGGAAAACCTAGCAAGGAATTGTTTTGTTCGTTCTTCCTTTGTTTGTTCAAAAACTTCCTTTGGGGTGCCTTGCTCAACAATGACACCATCTTCCATAAAAACGATTCTGTCGGCAATGTCATATGCAAAGCTCATTTCATGTGTGACAATAACCATTGTGACACCACTTTCGGCAACCTTTTTTATGACATCTAGTGTTTCTCCGACTAATTCTGGATCAAGGGCGGAGGTAGGTTCATCGAATAGAATGACCTCTGGATTCAAAGCAAGTGCCCTCGCAATACCGACACGCTGCTGCTGACCGCCTGACAGCTGGTGGGGATAAAAATCCTCCTTATCCTTTAAGCCGACCTTTTCCAGCAGTTCTAATCCAGTTTGATACGCTTTATCCTTTGACACCTTCCTAGCTATCACTAGTCCTTCCATAATGTTTTCTATCGCTGTTTTATGGAGGAATAAGTCATATTGCTGAAAGACCATCGCTGTCTTTCGTCTGAGCTCCAATATATCTTTAGAACTTGCCTTCTTGAAATGGACCCTTTTATCACTTATTGTCAGCTCGCCGGAATCTGCCCTTTCCAGAAAATTCAGGCATCTCAAGAAAGTTGTTTTACCTGAACCACTCGGGCCTAGTATGACGACAACCTCACCCTTTTTTATTTGCAGATCAATTCCTTTAAGAATTTCATTTTTCCCGAACTTTTTGGAGATTTTTTTAATTTCTATCATGCGAAGCCTCTCCTTTTGCTGCGGCTGAAATAACGTTCATAGCCGGATGATATTCCCTCTAGTGCGGCACAAACGGGCCAGTAAATTAAGGATGCAGCCACATAAGCTTCTAGGAAGCGATAATTGACGTTTGCCTCAATTAGCGCACCATTCAATATATCAACAACTGAAACCATCGATACTAAAGAGGATGCCTTGATCAAGGAAATTAGCGTACTGTTTATCATAGGAAAGGCAATCGGAAATACTTGCGGAATTACTACTCTCCTAATTACTTGTGTCCCAGATAGCCCTATTGAATATGCAGCATCAAACTGTCCTTTTGGGATGGCAGACAGTGATCCTCTAAAGATTTCAGACAAACCGCTAGTGGCGTATAATGTTAAAGCAAAAATTGCTACCCATCTTCTGTCAATATTTTTGAAGCTGATATCCCATGACCAAGACTTTGCCAGCTGATCCAACATATCGGAACTGATAATATAAGTAACTAATAAAATAAGAATGACAGGAATCGCTTTAAAGATGGTCACAAACCACTTAAAGAAAGTGGAAAGGACCGAGATTTCATAAAATCGTACAAGCGCAATGACAAGACCAAACACTGAACCTAATATCAAAGGCAAAAATCCTAGCAGCAAGGTTGTTGGCAAATATTGCAGTGCCGCAGCCAAAGCCTTAAACATAAATGGGAAATCAAAATCCATATCATTTCCCTCCTTTCTTACTTAGTAAAATCTCCTCCTAAAACTTCTTGTGAAATCTCAGAAAGTTTGCCTTCATCAATTAACTCTTGCAGAGCTCCATCTATATCTTCTTGCAGCTTTGTATCATCTTTGCTGTATAGATAATATGTTTTGGAAACATAGGCAGGCTCTCCTGATGTTTTTAAATCGGCTTTAAATTGCTCATTTAATTTGTTTACATCAAACTTAGTCAGCAATGTTGCGTCAATTGTTCCAGTTTGTAGATCCTTTACAAGCACCTCATTAGCACCGCTGCCATATACTATATCTATTTTGTTGTCATGCTCTTCATTGTACTGCTCCAAAATATACGCGTGGTTGCTTCCTGTTGATGTATAAACTTTCTTACCTGCCAAATCATCTAATGTATTAAAATTGCTACCTGAATTAGCATCTACTACGATATAGCTTGTGTAATCCGTGTAACCTACTTTTCCATATAAGTATTTTGCTTGTCTTTCCTCATTCACTTCGTACTGATGTGCTGCCAAATCTACTTTATTTGCATCAAGTGCAGGCAGAATATTTTTAAATTCAAATGACTCGTATTTAAATTTATACTGCGTCAGTTTTTCATCGACTGCATCGAGCACTGCTTTTTCATATCCTGTCAGCTTCCCGTTCTCATCCAAATAAACAAATGGCTGATACGCATTGCCAGTTCCGACGATTATCTCTTTCGCATCAGAATCATTGTTGTCTGCGCTGGCACTTTCTGCATTATCTCCATTTCCGCACCCTGCCAGCACCAATCCTAATGCAGCTGTAATACCAATAACCTTCCACGATTTAAATTTCGGTAGTATTCTCATGACTTTTCCCACTTTCCCTTAATATTTAGTTCACTTTGTTTTTTCCATTCGGCATCAAAAGCAGCTTTTTGCCATTAGTCAAAATAGGTGTTCTGATGCTTTTTTTGCTTCGTTTCGGGTAACGATATTTCTTCTCGAGAACACCAAATAATTGCTCTAATCCAATGCTCAATACGACAAAAATAACGGCAGCAATGAAATAACCTTCCATAACTCGGTAGTATAAAGCTCCTAAAGTCTGCACCTTGCCCATTACATCTAATATCCCTAAAGAAAAGGCAAGAGAAGTGTCCTGCAAAAGATTAATGATGGAGGCACCGAGACTTGGCATTGCAATCTTGCTCGCCTGCGGTATAAGAACTCTTCGATATGTCTGTCCTTTCGTCAATCCAATCGAGGCAGCTGCTTCATATTGTGATGCAGGCACACTCAATATGGCAGAACGGAAAATTTCAGAAAAGAATGCTGCCGTATTTAATCCGTAAGTTATATAAATAAAATAGATTTTATCCCATTGAGAAAGATCAATTCCCATGGCCCCAAGCAAGCTTGGTAGACCATAGAAAACGATAAACATTTGCACTAATATCGGTGTTCCTCTTACGAAGGAAATATATAGGATACAAAGTTGATTGAGTACAGGCACCTTTTCTATACGCAGATACGCAATTAGTAAGCCTACAGCAGCTCCAATCAGTGTGGCAATCAATACAATCAATAAGGTTGTCGGAAGAGCACTTAACACTTTAGGGAAGAGGGAAACTACGTATTCCCATTTAAAAAACTCTCCCATAGGTTGCCTCCTTTCTTGTTATACAGAAGTCTTTTCAGCTTTAGCGTCCACAAACGGCGGAGTTCCGAGAATACTCTTATCAAAGCGTTCTGGTATTAACACTTTATACATCAGTACTCCGATGTCTCCATCGTTTTCATGCTGGAAATATTCCTTGTAGCCTTTCCGTTTGTACATTTCCAATAGCCAAGGATGCTTTTTGCCGGATGTACCAAGGGTAAAGGCAGGAGCCTTAAATGTGTCACGCAGCAGAGTGTTTTCTACATAGTCCAATAATTTATTGCCTATTCCTTGTCCGCTTAAATCGGGTGCTGTCGCAAACCACCAAACAAACGGGTAGCCTGATACAGGAGTTTTACTTTCCCAAGGAAAGCGGATTGTAATTGTTGAGATAAGTCTGCCGTCCCGTTCCATGACGACAGCTGTGGAATTAACGATATTTTCCGTAACCATTTCAAGCGTGGCTCTTGTGGAAGGCCAGTTGATGCCTAATTCTCCAACCGACTTGAATGCACTGGACAATAATTCTAGAAATGCTGGGGCATCTTCTTTTGTTGCAATTCGAAAGATATCTTCACTCATACAAATTCTCCATTCTGTATATTTTTTCAATAAAGATGTTGATACTTTTTTCTAGTTATTGAAAGTCAAGTTGCATTTACCTACCTAAGCTCTCCGCTCCTTCCTTACTTGCTTTTATATCCACGTAATCTGATTGGATATGTATACTATAATATTTTTTTCACTCTTTGACTAATTAGTATTAGTAAAGCATCAATTCAATAAAACTAATAATTAATATAATCCCATAAGAATACTAGGTTTAAAGGTAGTTAGAAGCTGTTTTTTTCGGCTGATTCCAAATAAAATCGGGAATTTCCTTGCGCAAAACAGGCAGAATTTCTTCAGAAAATCGTTGAATTTGTTCTTTTTGTTCTGTTTCGCTAAGTCCATCCACACTTAACCCCTGCACTTGATGACCGAAAGCTTTGTGGTAAAGTAAAATCTTTTCAATGATAGATTCTGCTGATCCGACTAAAGACGGACCATTTTCAATATAATCCTCTAAATCATTAAAAGGTGAATTATTGTGCTTGGAAGCATCTGTATTCATAAAAGCATCATAATAAGGACGATATTTCTTTATAGCCTTCTCCTTCGTGTTGGCAATATATAAGCTGCCTGCTCCAGATCCGATTACTGCCTTATTAGAATCATGCCCGTAGAACTCCAGTCTTTCCTTATAATGATCAATCAGCTGCTTATATTTTTTCAGTGGATGAAAAACATTAGATGAGAAAATAGGATCACCATTTTTCGCTGCTAATTCAGTAGAAGCCGTGCTGGATGCACTTCCATGCCAGATGGGAATTCGCTTTTGGTATGGCCTTGGCTCAATTGTGACATTTTCTAAAGGCGCACGGTACTTTCCGTTCCATGTAACAGACTCCTCCGCCCATAGTCTTTTTAATAAATCATACCTTTCTGACAGTGATTCCCACTGTTCTTCCTCTGTTATTCCAAACAAAGGATAATGCCGCGGGTCATTGCCTTTTCCAATAATTAAATCAAGCCGTCCTTTTGATAATTGATCCAATGTAGCGAAATCCTCTGCAACCCGGACAGGGTCCAACACACTTAAAACCGTTACAGTAGTCAATAACCGTATTTTTGTAGTTTTTGCCGCAATCGTCGACAGTACAACTGCTGGAGAGGAGGAAAGGAATGGCGGACCATGCCTTTCCCCCACTCCAAAACCATCAAATCCTTGCTCTTCTGCCAGAACAGCTTGATTTATAACATTTTCCAGTTTCTGATAATCGGTAAATGTTTCACCGCTCACAGGATTCACGTGATTGCTGATAAGTGAAAATAAAATGAATTTCATGGCGATCCCTCATCTTTATAATTTTCTCTTTATTACTTATTAATGAAAACATCGTTGAACTGCGGATAGCCTTGTGAATCAAAGGTTAAACCTTTAACTTCATTAGATGTTGCTACAGTATATGGGAAGACATAAATAGGAATAAAGTATCCTTGCCCAATCAATTTTTGCTGCACCTTTTTGTATAAGTCGGCCCTTTTAGCTGCATCTGTCTCCAACTCACCACTCTCCAGCCATTGATCAATTTCACTGTCATGAAGTCGAGCGAGGCTTGAACCGCCATTTTCAGGCAGATTATCAGAATGGAAGAATAGCCGGAGCACATCAGGATCACCAGCTACCCTGCTGTTGCCAATTACATCATAATCCTTGCCATTTTTAGTGATATTATAATAGTCTGCTGATGTAGTAAACTCAAGCTTTACCCCTATTTCCTTTAATTGCTGCTGAATGATTGTAGCAATATCGTGGCGCTTCTCTCTGTTAACATTGCTGTCTATTAAACGAAGCACCAGTTGATTACCGTTCTTTTCTCTTATCCCTTCACTATTCTTCGTCCAGCCAAGGCTTTCTAATCGTTCATTAGCTTTCTCTATATCAATTTTCGCTGTATTTTCGAGGGCCTTGTCATATCCAAGAATTGTTGGTGTTATGACAGACCATGCGCGCTTATATGTTCCTAGATAAAGCGTGTTAACAATATTATCTACGTCTATCGTTTCCTTCAGTGCTAATCGTGCTTCTAATTCATTCCATGGCTCATTTTCCGGATTTACAAACAGACCATATGGCATCCCTGCTGTTTGTGTTTCATAAATTTGCAAGTTTCCATTTGCTTTAATTGACTTAAGATCTTGTGGCGGCACTGTTTCAACCGCATTTAATTGATTGCTTTGGACACTGCCTATTCTCGTTGCCTCTTCAGGAATAATTTTGTACGTAAGCTTATTTAAATAAGCTTTTCCTTCATGGTCAGCATAGGGAGCTTTCCGATTATAATCATCGAGTCTTTCCAAGACAATTTCATTGTTCTCATCAAGATTCACAAACTTAAATGGCCCAGAGCCGACTGGATTTGTTGCTAGAGACAAGCCATATTTTTCAGCAGCTTCTTTTGAAACAATTGCCAATTTAGGCTGACTTAAATTACTTAAGAAGGTTGCAGCAGGCTCTGAGAAATGAATGGTTATGGTATATTCGTCTATCACTTCGGAAGACTCATAATTCTCAATCAAAGCATATGCACTAGCAGCTTTCGTTTCAGGATTTACGATGCGGTCAAAGTTATACTTAACTACTTCTGCATTGAATTTGCTGCCATCATGAAAGGTAACATCGTCTCTTAATTTGAATGTAAAAGACTTTTGGTCGTCCGATACCTCCCAGCTTGTTGCAAGCCACGGTTTTATCTCATTATTTTCTGTTTGATAAACGAGCTTTTCATATATGCTGTTATTCACCCTCGTGGATACAGCCATCCCGCTCGTATGAGGGTCAAGACTGTCCGGCGCTGTTGCCAGGCCATAAACCAGTTCACCTCCTTCTTTGGGCTCTGCATCTTCACTTGCAGAAGTATTTTCGTTAGCATTACCGCAAGCAGTCAGCACCAGCAAAACTGCCATTATATAAAATAGGACAGGCTTTCGCAATCCAATTAATTGCAACATCTTTGTCTCCCCCTAATCTCTTTTTATCTACTTTAAATAATCGCTAAAGGATAATGGCATGCTGTAAATCTATCTTTCTGTATTTCCGTTAACACCGGCTCTTCCATGGCACATTTCCTATTCGCAAACGGACATCTCGTACGGAACCGGCATCCTGACGGCGGATTTGCCGGCGAGGGAATCTCTCCTTTTGCTTCAAGCTTTTTCTTGCCCTTCCTATTTGGAATAGAGTCAATCAATGTCCTTGTATAAGGGTGGGCTGGCTTTTCGAAAATCTCCTTACTTGGTGCAATCTCCACAAGCTTTCCTAAATACATAACACCAATTCTGTCAGAAATATGCTGGACAACACCTAAATCATGGCCAATAAACAAATACGTCAAGCCCATTTTCTTCTGAAGATCTTGGAGTAAATTAATAATTTGAGCCTGTACGGAAACATCTAAAGCAGAAAGTGCTTCATCTGCGAGAATAAAGGATGGATTTAAGGCAATCGCTCTAGCAATTCCAATTCTTTGCCTCTGTCCGCCTGAAAACTCATGAGGATATCTTGCAGTCCATTCGCGCTTTAATCCGACCTTTTCCAGCAGCTCTTCTACTGTTTCTTGTATTTCCTCCTTGGAAAGCTTTAAATGCCACTTTAATGGCTCTGCAATAATCTCTCCTATTTTTAGACGAGAATTGACAGAACTATTGGGGTCTTGGAAAATCATCTGCATTTCTTTCCGATATTTGCCCATTTTTCGGCTGTTAAGTCCTGATAATGGATTACCATTATAGAGCACTTCCCCGCCAGACAGTTTTTCTAGCTGCAAAATGGCCCTTCCTAACGTCGATTTCCCGCTTCCAGATTCTCCAACAAGTCCAAAAGTCTCGCCTTTTTTAATGGAGAATGACACGTCATCTACTGCCTTGACTTGTTTTTTTGTAAATTTCAAACCACTTCCAAGCGGATAGTGCTTGCTGATTTGCTTAATATCCAACAAGATTTCCGGGTTATCGTTAGCCTTTTCCATAATGATGTCTTCTGCGAGCTTTTCCTCTTGTAGTTGATCACTTAAGCTCCATTCAGATTTTGTCACTAACTCCTCTGCATAGAAACAAGCAGAGTAACGGTCATTTACTATTTCAAGATTCGGTCTTACTCTTTTACATTTTTCCGTCGCAAATGGACAGCGGGGATGAAAAAGGCAGCCTTCTGGCAGGTCATTTAAACTCGGTATGCTACCTTCAATGGAATACAGCTTGCCAATACTTGCTGATATGCTCGGCATAGATTTCAGCAGCCCTCTAGTATAAGGATGATGCGGTGTTTGAAATAGCTGCGAAACAGTTGCATTCTCGACTATTTCTCCTGCATACATCACAACAATTCTGTCTGCGAGCTCGGCAGCAATCCCTAAATCATGAGTGATCAGCAGTAACCCCATATTAAATTCATCTTTTAATGATTTTAATAACTCGATAATTTGCTGTTGGATAGTGACATCCAATGCTGTAGTAGGCTCATCCGCTATAAGCAAATCAGGCTCACAAGATATCGCCATTGCAATCATAGCCCGCTGCAACATACCGCCTGAGAACTCATTCGGATACTGCTTCATTCGATACTCTGGCTCTGATATTCCCACTTTTTTCAGCAGTTCTATTCCTTTTTGCCAAGCTGCCTTCTGTGAAGTTTTTTGATGCTTTCTGATCATTTCCGTTATCTGATGGCCAATTGTGAAAACTGGATCAAAAGCAGACAAAGGTTCTTGAAAAATCATCGCGATTTTTTTCCCTCTAATAGACGTGAGCATCTTTTCATCACTGGTAGTAAGCTTGGTACCTTGAAAGGTTATATCTCCTTGTGAGATGATGCCATTCTCATACTCAATCAATCTCATAATGGCCTTTGATGTTATTGTTTTTCCGCTTCCTGATTCACCGACTAAACAGACAGACTCACCAGCCTTAATAGACAGGTTCAATTCAGACACAGCAGTAAGGAGCCCTGTTTTTGTTTTAAATTCTATATTTATCTTATTTACATCGAGCATTAGGCGTTTTCTCCTTTCTGCTGTTTCTTTGGATCAAGGAAATCACGGAGACTATCACCAATAATATTTGCTGACAATACAAAAGAAGTGATTGCAATACCAGGAAATGTAGCAATCCACCAAGCGGCTGCTAAGTAGCCTCTGCCTTGTGACAGCAGTGTTCCCCAGTCGGGAACCTCTTGGACGATTCCTAATCCTAAAAAGCTTAGCCCTGCTCCCAAAAGAATGGAGGACCCTAGCCCATTAGTCGCCATAACTAACAGCGGGGAGTAAGCATTAGGCAAAATGTGGCGAAAAAAAATGACAAGATCGCTTACCCCGATTGATTTTGAAGCAATGACAAAATTCCTCCTTTTTAATGTGAGAATTTGTCCCCGCATCAATCTTGCATAGCCAGGCACTGCCGAGATCGATATGGCGAGAATAATATTCATCAAACTCGGTCCCAATGCTGCGGCAAAGGCAAGAGAAAGCAGCATTCCTGGAATTGTCATTAAAATATCAATAATTCTCATGAAAATAAGGTCGATCATCCCTCCAGCATATCCAGCTACAGACCCGATGAGCATTCCGATAGTAGCTGCCACAATAACGGACAAAATACCGATAATGAGAGATGTCCTGCTTCCAAAGACAATCAAGCTGAAAACATCCCGGCCAAAGTAGTCTGTACCGAGAATATGAGTGGCCGAAGGTGCTTGCATAATTGCATCTGTAAACATTTTTGTGGGGGCATAAGGTGCTACCCACTGTGGAAATACTGCACAAACCAATAAGAAAAAAATAATACTTCCGGCCACATAGATAAAAACATGCTCGGGGTGGAAAATTCGTTTTTTCTTTTTAACTACAGTCGTTTTTTTGATTTGCCCAGCTAATACCGTTTCTTTCAAGTGAGTCACACCTCCTAAAATGATTTTCGGACACGAGGATCAATAACTGAATATAAGATGTCCACAATAAAATTTATTAATATATAAACAATCGCAGAAAAAAACACTACCCCTTGGACAACTGGCAAATCCTTTGCCGTAATGGCATCTGCCACAAGCCTTCCGATGCCTTGACGGGAAAATACCGTTTCAATCACTACCGCCCCGCCCAGCATATCACCGATCATCATTCCTATAATTGTAATCGATGGAATTAGAGCATTCCTTAAAGCGTGTTTATACATAACCACCTTTTCTGATAACCCCTTCGACCTTAATGTCAGGATGTATTGCTCAGTCATCACCTCAAGCATACTGTTCCTTACCATACGGACGATTGCACCAGAACCTACAAGTCCAAGTGCGATAGAAGGAAGTACTAATGTAATCCAACCGTCAGATCCTATGGAAGGAAACCAGCCTAAGGTCACGGAGAATATGAGAATTAGTAAGATGCCTGACCAGAAGGTTGGCATAGAAATGCCAAAAAGTCCGATTAATCTTGCAACATAATCAATCACGGTGTTATGGTGGATTGCTGAAAAAACACCTAAAGTAATGCCGAACACGATAGATAGAATCGCACTAACAACAGTTAAAGCAATGGTTGCGGGAAACTGTGTAATAATTTTGGATAACACGGGTGAATGATTAACAATGGAGTTCCCGAAATCTCCTCGCAAAATATTATTTAAATATTCAAAAAACTGAGTGTGGAAAGGTAAATCCAGACCTAGCTCTTTCCGTAAATTAGCTGCCATCTCAGGAGTGGCACCTGTCCCCTCAAGCATTTGATCGACTGCATCTCCTGGGAGGGAATAATTAATGATAAATACTAAAAACAAAGATCCTAACAAGACAAAAACAGCAGCAATCATTCTGTTAACGATAAATTTCCCCATAAACGCTACCTGTTTTACACTTCTAAAGCTTTATTGCTTTTTAGACTGTGCTGATTAATCGGCTTTTTTAGGCCTAAATGATCTCTTAATGTGCTGCCTGAATATTCTTCCTCATAAATGCCTCTTGCTTGAAGAATTGGCACAACTTTTTCTACAAACACTTTAAATTGGCTTGGAATCTCAGAGTTGATGATAAAGCCGTCTGCACCGCCGCTTTCAAACCAGCTCTGAATCTTATCTGCCACAATTTCAGGAGTGCCGATAAAGGTGCTTCTTGGAACGGCAACCTGCTGAGCCACTTGGCGTAGTGTCAGCTTATTTTCCTTTGCCATTCTTTTTATTTTGTCTGTTGTGCTCTGAAAAGCTTCCTTGCCTATATCCCCTATATCCGGAAATGGTTCATCCAGCGGAAAAACACTGAAGTCAAATTGGTCAAAAAACCTTCCAAGATACGTAATCGCATTATCAATCGGCACTAAGCTGATAAAATCCTCATATATCTTATTTGCTTCCTCTACTGTGTCAGCTACAATAGGACTGATTCCAGGGAATATTAAAATATCATCATGACTGCGACCATTTTCAGCAGCCTTCGTTTTTACATCATGATAAAACGCAATAGCTTCTTCTAACGTTTCGTGACCTGTGAAAATCGCATCTGCTGACTCCGCCGCAAATTTTTTGCCCCTTTCAGATGATCCAGCCTGAAATATAACAGGATATCCTTGCGGTGATCTTTCCAAATTCAAAGGTCCTTTAACGGAAAAGAACTCTCCTTCATGATTTAACGCATGCATTTTTTCTTTATCAAAAAATTCTCCAGTGTCCTTATTTCTGACAAATGCACCGTCTTCCCAAGAATCCCATAGTCCTTTAACTACAGTGAGATGTTCAGATGCTTTTTTATAGCGCTCCTCATGGGAAGGAAGCTCTGTCTCATTGAAATTTTGAGCTGCTCCAGCTGATGGAGATGTTACAACATTCCAGCCTGCTCTTCCTGCACTTATATGGTCTAATGATAGAAACTGTCTGGCGACATTAAAAGGCTGGCTATAGGAAGTGGAAAGTGTCCCGACAATCCCTATCCTTTCTGTAGCACCTGCTATTGCAGTCAGTAAAGTAATCGGCTCAAACCTGTTTAAGAAATGAGGCAGTGACTTTTCATTGATAGACAGTCCGTCAGCCACAAAAATGAAGCTGAAATTTGCTTTTTCTGCAAGCCTTGCTCGTTCTTTATAGAACGGTAAACTAACACTTGCATCTGCAGGAACAGATGGGTGACGCCATCCATCTGTTGTCCCGCCAATTCCATGAATCATTGCACCAAACTTTATTTTCTTCACCATGTTTTAGCCACCTTCCACAAATTTTTATTATTCCAATGAAAATAGTCAACTTTAAATTAAAAAATTAAGCTAATGCTTCTTTTAATGCTTCCAGGTCTACTTTAAAAACGGCTTTATATTCTGCAGAATCCCCGTCACTTACCTCTACTACCGGTACATAGCGAATACCATATTTAACTTCAAGCACATCTCTTAAAGAATCATTTTCTGTCACATCAATTGTTGAATACTCAAAATTATTATCTGATAAGTAAGATTTGACTTGTTCACAATAACTACATCCAACTTTGCTCCACACTACCACTTTTTTATTTTGACTCATTATATTCCCACTCCTTCATTTTCTTTTTCTATGTGAATACTCTCTTCTGCAAATGCCTCACTTAATAGCTTATAAGAACTTAACCTGTCATTAATGTCCACAATTGGTGATAAGGAAATGATTTCATCGATTTCATGCTCTTTAGCCAGACTGCTAAGAGCATCCCTGACACTTTCCTTCGAACCTGCAACATAACCCGCTTTTTGAACGATAAGCTGATAATCTGTTTCTTCATACTGGCTGATTACCTTTTCCGCCTGCTCCAAAGAACCTACATTTAACTTCTTCCCATCTGCCAGTATTACCTTGACAGACTCTCTTTGCTTAATAAAGGAATCAGCTTTTTCATCAGTTTCAGCAACAGCTACTGTCAATGCCACTATAAATTGCCCACCACCAGCACCAGCCGGTGAAAACTGCTTAAACCGTTCTCTTGCTTCTTTTAGAACATTTTGCTCTCCATTTATAAAGTAAGCAAACACAAAGGATATTCCAAGTTTTGCAGCCAGTTCTGCACTTTCTGCACTTCCTCCAAGAAGTATAAGATCTGGTCTCACCCTTGGAGTAGGAGCAGCCACTAAATCTAAGTCACGCTCCTTATGGTAAATATATTGCTTTAAATCAGCCAGTTTTTCTTCAAAAGACTTTTGGGCTTCTACTTTGTCTTCCTGCAGTGCTTTTGTAGATAAGTTTAAGCCACCTGGTGCTTTGCCCACACCAAGATCGACTCTTCCTGGAGCGAGCGATGAGAGCACATGAAACACTTCGGCAACTTTATATGGGCTGTAATGCTGTAGCATTATGCCCCCAGAACCGACTCTAATATTTTTAGTAGTTGCCAGCAGAAAGCCGATTAAGCTTTCTGGTGCAGACCCAGCTAATTGACCGTTATTATGATGCTCTGAAACCCAAAAACGATGATAGCCCAACTGATCAGCTGCCTGTGCTAACCTCACCGTATTTTGGAGCCCCTGTTCTGCTGTTTCTCCTTCACCAACAGGACTCTGATCAAGAATGCTTAATTTAAATGCCATATTTTTCACCTCACGATTGATTTAACAAATTGGGATAATGATTCATTTAATCTTGATATTGTTTCATCTGCCAGCGTATAAGTATTATCATCCTGCTTTGTCACTTGTGTATCCTGTATATAGACACCGCCATTTATATTTGTTGTTCCTAAGTTGATCAGCACCGGTTTAAGCACATAATCGATCACTAATAGATGACCGTATGTACCTCCTAAAGCTAGTGGGAGCACTGCCTTGTCTTTTAAAGCCTTCTGTGGCAGAAGGTCAATATATGTTTTCAAAATACCAGAGTATGCTGCCTTATACACTGGGGTTAGAAAGATCACACCATCACTCTTTTCAATTAATTGATTTACCTCTTGAATTTTCTCATTTTTGAAATCGGCCTTGATTAATGCTTCACTTGGAAGCTGATGAACTTGAATAATTTCAACATCAATACTGTTGCTTTTCAAAAATTCCTCTGCATAATTCAATATGCCTGTTAAACGAGAGTGAATAGAATTCCCACCAGCTACGATTGTAATTGTCGGCATTTTACTTCCCCTTTCGAAATTCCCTCTAAACCACTTGGATTAGTTGATAATATAGATTATAATAAAGCAAATAATTCAGAAAGTATAATCAGTAAAATTAATGCTGGGATTCAGAATTACTAAATTTATAACTTAAAGAGGTGTTTAACATGGAGATTCGTGCAATCTGCACATTCACGACAATTGTAAAATATGGAAACTTTTTAAAGGCAGCAGAAGCATTAAATTATTCGCAGCCAACAATTACACTTCATATTAAACATCTGGAGGAAGAAGTCGGCGAAAAACTGCTAGAGCGAGGCAAAACATTAAAAATGACAGAAGCTGGCCGGCTGTTTTATGAACGCGCCAATGCTTTATTAAGAGAGTATGATCGTCTTGATAAAACATTGCAGGACTTGGAAGGCGGTTTGGCAGGTTTAATTCGCATTGGTGTTTCAGAGCCTACAGCAAGTCTTGAACTCCCAGCCATTATCGCTGATTTTGTTGAAAAGTTTCCAAAAGTAGAAATTTCTCTTCATGTTGCTGATGCCAATACATTAAGTACAATGCTTTATCAAGACGAGATTGATTTTGCCATTTGCGGAGCACCGGAAGTTTCGATGGAGAATGTATTTAAACCGTTATATTATGATGACATTGTTTTGCTAGTTTCTGAGTCGCATCCGCTTACTGAAAAGGGAATAGCAGAAGTGGAGGATTTACTGGAGGAGACCATTCTATTTACACCTCATAATTGCCCGATAAGAATAAAAATTGAACAAACAATTTTAGAGAAAATCGGTACAAATTATAAAAAGCTTGAGATTTCGAGCAGTATGGCACACAAGCATTATGTTCAGGCTGGCCTAGGGATATCTCTTTTTACCCGTACAGCTCATTCCTTCCCCTTTCCTGGCACAAAAGTATTAGAGATTAATGGGATAGACGCTGCACCTGTAATCGGGCTATTACGAAGAACAAACAATTTAAACGGCAAAGCCTCCACACATTTATTATCATTAATTGAAGAAGCCTTCTTGAAGAAGAATATATTGCAAAAAAATGTTTAAACTTATTACAAAATAAAAAAGGGCTATCAAGCCCTTTTAACCTGCTTTCTTTAACACTCCAGAAACGTTACCTTTCTTGCTGTCGCCTAACTTAAACATTAAAATACCGCCAATAATAATCAATACCCCTAGCTGCTGTTTAAAGGTGAATGGAATAGGCTCTGTACCGAACCAGCCAAAAGTATCAGATAATACAGCAAAACCGAGTTGTGCAAACATCACTATTGCAATAGCGTATGTTGGCCCAAGCAGCTTTACTCCTTTCGTTACACAATAAACGACACCGACACCAATAAAGCCGCTAAATAAATACCATAGCTCCATATTAGAAAAGTCAAAAAGGCTTTTCCCTTCCACAGCTAAACCAATGAAGAACGATGCAGCAAATCCCATTCCAAGAACTAATGTCGTAGTTGTCCATGAGCCAGCTTTCACCATCACTTTGTTATTAAAAATATTTTGCACTCCAACAAGCGCTCCTGCCATAATAGCCAGTATCATTCCCAGCATAATATTCCTCCTTATTGTTCGTAAATATTATCCTTTGCCATCTTCATAAGTCCAGCACTGTCTTTAATCGTAATAACACCTTTCTTTTTCTCTATTAACCCGTCCAAACAGAATTGTTTTATTACCCGATTCACATGCCGATAGCTTGTGCCGATGAAGTTAGCTACATCCTTTAAATCAAGCCAATCCAGTTTTTCAGCTACTGTATGTTCTTTCGTTGTTGAAACAGAAAGTAAATAGCTAGCCAGTCTGACTTCAACTGGGTACATTAAATTAAAACTCATCGTCGTGGACTTTCTGTAAAATTTATGAGATATAATATTGAGCAGAAACTGAAGAAATTCAGCATCGTTATAACCATATCTTTTAAGCCATTCAAAACTGATTCCAACCATCATTACACTATCCGACACAGCCTCTACAGTATTGAGTAGTTCTGCTCCATTTACGAACTCTACATCACCTATAATCTCTAGCGGCTGCTTGAAGGACAAAATAAGTATTTTACCATCCAAGGAAGTTGTATATACTTTAATCTTGCCGCTAACTAGCACGTAAAGGAAATGTGCTGATTCTCCTTGTGTACAAATTGTTTCCCCTTGCTCAAATTCACATAACAGAGCATGCTTTATTAAATGCTCATTAAAAACGGCTGTTAATCCATATTGCTCCAAAAAAGAATTTAGCTTTACATCATCTTTCCATTCCTTCATTCATACTCCCGCCAGTCACAGTTTTAATAACAATACTCCACCTATCATCATCGCAATTCCTATAAAATCAGCAGCTCTTAATTTACGCTTCTCTATTCCAAACCAGCCATTTATGTCTATTATAAATGTTAGCAAAAGCTGGGATATGAGAACAAATGATACAGTAAATGTAACACCAATATGCTTTATTGCTTCCATATTACTAAACAGGATTATCGCTGCAAATGCTCCCCCAAACCAATAGATAGGCTTAACATTTCCAACACTTTTCCAATTTATATCTTTAGAAAAATAAAGAATTATTAAAGCCAGCACAAATCCAGAGAACTGAGTTAAACTGGCTGTTTGCCAAATACCAATATCCTCCCGTATATGGGCATTTGCTATATTCTGAATTGTAATAAAAACACCGCCAAGTAACGCAAAAAGAATACCCTTCATCTTATCCTTCCACCCTTCTTCCTCTATTAAATAGAAAAACAAGTAAGTTAGAAAGGACATATGTCCCTTTTTAAAATATACGTTCGACTGCAGTCATATACAGTTATATCCACCCATATATATTTCAAAAGAACATAAAAAAACCCAGCATCGCATCAGGAGAGATATCCCTCTCTCCAAGCACAATGTCTGGGTAACTAATTTAACATTATTCAACCGTTTCAAGATCGGCAGCAGCCTCTATCATTCTGCCACTGTTGCTGTCAGAAAGCATATATTTTTGCTGTTCTGTAAGAACTAACAGTTTCTTTTCATCTTCAGTCAACTTCGTAACTAAAGATTCCCTTTTTTCACTGTATGCTTGTATATCTGATTTCAGCTGCGCTATTTGGTCTTTTATAGCATCCATCCGTTTTTCCTTTAGCTGCTTATCTACTTCATCTGTGATTAAGGGCTCATCATCACTTTCCTTTTTAAACAAGGAAAATATCGAGGTCTTTTGTTTTTTCCTTAATGAGGCAACCATAATATGATTCTGCCGATCTAGTAAATAATCCTGATAGGCAGATGATTCTAATTGCTTAATTTCCTGATTACTTTCACTCATTTCTCTTTCAAGCTGGGTAATTTCATATTTCAGCTGATTTACGGAACGATCCATCGAAAGGATTTCAAGCAGCAAGTTTTGATAGTTCATATTACTGTTATATAAATAATTTACTGCCTCTTTAAAGTTAGAAATTTGTTCAAGCAAAGCATCGTTTGAACTCTTTCTATTGGATTCAAATGTAGGCTCGGCACCTAATTCCACCAACAGCTGGTTTGTTGTCATCCCTACTTTTTCCATTAATAATGAAATAAGGTGAATCCTAAATATAGTTATGTAATTCAGGCGATAGTACCTACCGTGCTTTTGCGGTTTAATGTATATGTCAGAAAGTTCACTCCGTAAATAATGCCTAATAGTGGCATCATCTCTGCCTATAAATTCGCTAGCCTTAATCGCTACATAATGAGTATCTGGATTAATGGATAAGATTGAATCTGTCCAAATATCCTCTTCAGAAGTATGGGATAATGCTAGATTATAAATTTGGTCAAATTGAAATTCTTCTAGTAATAATTCCTTTAATTCCTCACGTTGATGTTTATCTTCCACTTTGCTCACCTCCAGTTGCTCAAAAAAAACCACTTTATTTGATTTTACACTTAGTTTCTAAAAAAATCAAAGCTTGTAAACGGTATTTTTACGGTTCGTTTACGAATTTTCTCTTTATAAATCTATATAATTGCAACGTTGTATTTACGTTGAAGAGAAGTTGTTTATCGAACTGGAAAACATAAACACCTCAATTCATTTCGTAAATAAACATAATATTTACGACATTGACCAACTATAAAAATCAAAACACGTCGTAAACCCTTGCTTTACGAACCACTTACGAAAATAACTTAGTTATCAACGTATATTATTTACGTAATTCGTACGTAAAGTAGTTCATTCAACGATACTTCAATCTCATCAACCACTATTCAATTTACGTAAATATAACTTAGTTTTTACATAAAGATTCTTTTTACGAGATGTTTACGAATTATAAAATGACTTACACTTCGTCAATTTACGTTAGCTGTACGATGGTATGCTTTTATATTTACATACTAGTTACGTAATTAAATTTTGGATTTATTATCATTTACGTAAACAAATACATTGGATTTACATAAAATACACTCTTACGAATCATCTACGATTTAAGTTATTGTAAATACATACGGTATTTATAGAATAATTACGTAAACGCAATATAGTTTCCAAATAAAGCTATATAAATATAATATTATTTTTACGTAGTTTTACATATATAGTTTTCTGCTTTTTATGTAAATTATAGATTTACCTATCATTTACGATGGATTTTATATATAAAGATCGTTAAAATCACATAAATATGAAGTTTTCTAATAGACAATTAAGCGAAGTTTTACGTATATGCACGAATGAAAAAACGGTATTTAAGCAGTCATTTATATAAAAATATATACATTTACATAAATGGATTCATTTATGAATCGTTTACATTACAAAAAATACACCTACTAATACTCAATTAGGGGCAATATTGGTGGAAAAACAGCGAAAAGGGGCCTTACCAAGAAGTTTTAATAGGATAAACCTAATTAAATTCCTGTAAAACAAAAAAACTTCAGGCTTTATACCTGAAGTTTTCTTAGAAAAGCCCAAATCCCAGTCTAAATGTACGATAGGAAAGGGGAATTCAATAGCTTTTACCTTTAAAATTAGTCATCTAGCAGACTTAAATCGATATCATCTAAATCTATATCACTGTCAGTATCGTTTTTATCAGCCGGTTTTTCATTACTCATAAATTCTGCTAAGCCTAATTCTTCAAAATCAAGATCAAAATCTTCATCATCATTGGCAGCAGCGATTGAGCTGATTACTGACTGCTGGTAGCTTACTTCCTGCTGTCTTGCTTTAAAATCTTCATATTCCTTTACTAAACCTTTAGCTAAGCGTTCTGGAAGGGCATCAGCTTTAAAGAACGTATAAACACTCGTTGAAAAGTTGTTTTTTTCCTCCAAATATCCACTAAAAACTGTACCGTTTAACGGAAGTTTTTCAATAATTTCTTCTCTGGCATCATCAATAAAAGAACTGCCAATATCATTGGATTTATCGAGGATTGCAAGCAGTCCAATATGATGAATTCTTGCTGATGTATTCGTTTCTTTATCAAACAGCTGTATAGGCTGATGTAAATTACTGCTCTCGATCGCTTCTTTAAACATTGCAGTAACATCATGACCATTTCTCACCGAATTGCTCGGCTTAGAAAATCTGCTGATAACAAGTGATCCTGTATGCTCCAGTACAACCCGTCTAAAGTCAGCACTATCAAAAGTGACCGCTGTTCCGCCGCCAGTAGTAGCAGTGTTCAATTCATGGAAAATCTCTGCGATTTCATTGTTTGCATAGTCTCTGTAGTTATCAATACCATTTCTGCTGTTTTCAGGCAGCTGTTTAAACTCATCATAAAAATGCTGATTGTCTGCAAAAACTACAAAAGCAACGCCTTTATTAGGGTTTTTTGCGATATCCCAAATCTGTTGAGCAAAATTATTTACTTGTCGAAGGGCATCGGGACCATCCGCACGTGTAGGTATTGTCACAACAACACCAATCTTAATGAATTTTCTTCTTGCTCTAATAGAAGCTTCTTTTAAGTATTTCTTGGCATTTGCCTTTACTTCAGCATCACCGATTTCCTGACGAATTAGATTAAATTCTTCTATGATTTTCGGTTTGTTGTTGTAATCATAAAACTCCTCAATTGCTTTAACGATAGTAGAAGTGCCTGTTCCGCCGCCAAGACCAGCGAAGAACATAACTAGATCATCCTGCGGTCTGATTCTTTCTTGTATAAAGGACTTCAGCTTTTCCTTCGCTTTTTCATTTTTCTCTAATATATGTACAGCTTCTTCTGGGTTTTTGCCTAATCCGCCAAGCTCCAGGCTTACTCTGTTATTTGTAGATATGTTTTTTAAACCGGCTAAATCACCATCATTGCTGTTTAAAGCGATGCAATTGTAAACAGATGTATTATCCTCTCTTTTAAAAGCAGCAAAACGGTCTGCCATCCTTGTTCCGGCTTGTCCAAATCCCACCATAGTGATATTTATTGCCGGCTGGTTCTTAGTGAATGTTTTTGCCATTATTTACGCAGCTCCTTGTCCTTCGATTTATTCTCGACTAGTTTGGCTATAAGCTGTTTTCCTCGATTTGTAAGAAACAGAAACTTATAGGGCTTAATTGCTTCATGATATATAAGCGACATAAACATAAGCTTATCTACCATTTTTTCAACATTTTTACGTTCAATGTTCGTAAATACTTCCTCATATACGTACTTGTTTTTGCCAACAGTTTTCCTGACAAGACGTTCAACTTTTACATTTTCAATTATATGACTTATAGACACACCTCGTTCTTTATTTCTTTGCTCCTCAATAGCTATGTACTGGAACACTTTAAGTAAGCTGGGGTCTTGGCCAATAATATCAATGAACATTGCCAGTACCTCATCACTAAACTTAACATGCTTATGTAACTCATGAAGGTTATGATCCAAGAATCTTCCTCCTAACATATTACTTATAAACTCTATAATAACTAATTATAGTCTCTAATACAAGTGTCTATATAGCATATTTATAGGTGTATTTTTAACTATATATCTATAAAAGTCCTATAATATAGGCGTTTGTTTATAGTGTCTATATAAAGACACCATATAGTGATATTCGTTATTTTTATAGCTTTTTCGAATAGAAAAAACACCATAAATCTCTAAAATACCGATAATCATGCAAAAACAATTGATTTTTCATGTTTTTTTAATTGTTTTTTAGTTGTATTTTTTCATATTTAGTTATAATAGTCTCTTTATATAGTGACCATAATTAAATCCTTATATAGCAAATGATTAGATGTAATTATTTTTTTATAAATTAGTATAGACACTATATAAGCCCACTTTATATAGTGGGCTTATATAGTGTCTATAAATTCAAATTTATAGGAATATTTTTAGTTAAGTTCTTAGTCAAAACGTTCCCAGCTATTTAAAAACCAAGTTTTTTATTTACAAGGATCATTCGTTCAAATCCCCTTTTCTACGTAAAAACAAGATTGTTTTGACAAGACTACTTCATTACTGAAGATAGTATGTACGTAAATAGCATGTTATTAACTTCGTTTTTTACGTAAAACCAACTTTTACATTCTATTTACGACGATATTTTCAAGGTGTTTATATTAGGCTATGAAGGTTTGAATGATTATATTCCACCTTATTTGCTTCTTCTAATTGTTGGTATTTTTTAAGCTATTTAGTTATCGTAATGACGTAAATTGTACGCTGATTTATAGTAGTCATTACATCTATGTATTACCTTTGAACATAAATACTAAATTTATTTTACGATTCCTTTTTTTACTGTTTTAGATTTTTTTGCTAACTCAGCTAACTTTCTCAATTTATCATTTTCAATTCCTGTATTTTTTCCTTTTCCAGAAGCCATATTATTTACCTCCTAATCGATAGTAATATCGTATGATCATAGTTTGTCCAAAAAACTTAAAGTTTATACGTTCTATATTCATAGACCTCTTCATAGTCTAGAACTATAACATTCTGACAATTTGACACTAAGATAAATGAAATAAAAGACAAAAGGGAGGAAGAGAGGGAGAAGATGGAACCAATCAATCCGATATTTACGAATAAAACAAGCAGATCTATATTAGAAACAAAAAAAGAAATAGTTCGGAAAAAACCGATTACGAAGATGGAAGGAAGAAAAGAGAGAAGCGATAAAAAAAAGGATGTGAAAATCCCTTTTAATCCACAAGAACGGAGACTACTGAAAATATTAGCCAAAAAAATGGGACTTGATCCGACTCCTTATTGTTCCATATTAGTAAAGAAGGGACTCCAGGAATTTAAAGATTTCCCTATACGTCCTTATGATCCAAAAGGACAACCATATCCAGCTAAGTTAGAAAAGGTTTATCATGATCAACTTTTTGAAATGAAGGTAAGATGGGACTGCAGCTTGAAAGAGGCAGCATATCGAATACTTGCATTTATGCTCGAAGAAGAGGTGAAAAGGAACAGGTGAAAAAAAGCAGATTTCCTATTTACGATGATGAAATACGGGAGCTTTCCTATAGTCCCTATAATTTATTTGATAAATGGTTCATGAAAGCTACGAGAAAGTTAACGACACCAACATTGTTGTCTTATACTTTTTACGTACCTGTTTCCGAATATTTACGTGGAGAGCTCTTCTGTGATGATGTTTCTGAAGCTGCCAATGAGAAATTCACTCATATTGATTTAGTAACATTACTGTTGGATGATTTTTTATACCAAGCAAAAAAGAGAAGCAATCCTGTCGAGCTTTATCATGAACTGACAGCGCGCTCTCAAAATGCCATAAAGGTTAACTCCTATCAAGAGGAAGAAAGTGAAATATTGATTCCTGTAAATTCCCCAAAAAAGAAAATGATAAAATGCTTAATCAATCGAAAACAAGCTTTGAGGCTAGAGGTAATGCTAAGTGATATTGCAGAGTTGAATATGGAGTATAGCTTTGAGGTGAAAGATGTGCTTAGAATGTTATACAGTGATTTCATACTACAGTATAAAAACGGAAATTTATCCAATGTTGTAGACAATATTATTTTAAGACTGTCCCAATAATAGAAATGGCTATATGGCTTTTGAGGAGGCAGCCATATAGCCATTTTATCTATTAAGAAGTAAATGCTACTTGAACAGTTTCAGCAATACATTTTGTAATTTCCGCTCCATATCCGAACCCCAATTTCTTATATGTACTTCACAAGGCTTGTGACGGCACTACAAGCCTTGTTAGTTAATATGCTAAGTTAGACTCTCATTTGAGGTTTTTTAGTGATTAGAATAGAAACAGAAGGGACTTCATTTAAGAGAGACCTTAAGAGTTAGATAATTTCTTTCTAATTATCCTTCAAAGGACCAAAAAATCGTAATCCAGGAATATGCTTTTTTTGTTTCTTTGTTAATTTTTCTAAGTTTTTTATCGCTTCTTCAAATTCGAAACGGGTAATTTGCTTTGTGGCCAGTAATGAGGACAACAGTGCATAAGCAATAGGTTTTGTATCTATCTCAATATTTACATATACATCGACATCTGAATTGCCGCTTTGGCCGATTTGTGCGTTGTTCGTATCAAGTTCAGCATTCCCGTTATTACGAAACTGATAGATATTGTTTTCCTTATCTATTTGTCTGCGATGGGGAGACATGAACAACTCTCCTTACATAAAAATGGGCGAGACATGGTTATACCGTGCTCGCCTTCGTTGTATTATTCTTGGTCTTGGTCATTATCTTGGTTGTTGTCTTGATCTTGTTCTGTGTCTGCATTTGCTCTGGAACGAGAGCGTACACGAGCATTTGAATCTGAATCTACGTCGATTTTCAAATCAATCTTCGCATTACCAGAGTCTTTTACCTTTGCAATATTAGTATTTTTATCAACATTCTTTAAATCATTGCGGTTATCAACATCAGTATCATTTCTTAAGTCATTATCAGATTCAAAATCTACATTAGCATCGGAGCGGCTATCACTGTCACCTGAACGTGAATTTGATTTATTTCTTTGATTATTATCACCATTTCTTCCACCTGGAAACCAAACATTACTCATTAAAATTCCTCCTTAACCTTATTTAATTTTATTTTATGCATAAATTAAAAAGTGTAATAGATTAATATAATAGGGAAAGAATGGATTTTTTAGATTTATTAGTATTCATAAAGTATATCCATGTATGTTGGAAACTTTTTTGTTTGAAATAGGAATAATTGAATGCTAGACGAATATACTATAAGTAGACGTTTTGCTATAGTTAAATGCCAATTACTAAGAAATAGCGATTTTCATAATATATAGCAAAAAATGGGTGGTAAGCTTTATTTCCTTATTTTAGATAACTATTTAGAATAATATTTAGGACATTAATTAGAACAATAACTTAGAACCATTAACAAAAATCCTCAACAAACCTTCCTATTATCCAATTTTCTAAAACCAAAAAAAGCAGTAAAATGCCAGTCACAAGTAAAGTTTTTAGATAAACAGACAAAAAATCCTCGCTAACAGAAAAAATTATCTTTCCACAAGTTAACAATAACCAATAACAAATTAAATAAATTAAATCACATTGTAATAAAGCAAATAACAATAAATAAAAAACTAATAACAAATATTAAATTACAATTCACAGCCTTAAAAAAGGGCAAAAAAAATAGAGTTTTTACAATATATGGTTTTTTTAGTAGTTGAAAAGTTTAATGAAGGGGAATAAATGTTGGAATAAAAAGGATGATGATAAATTAGTATTTTTGTGGGCAGCACAAGATCCACTCGCCTAATAGCCAGTGTTTGCCTGTGTCGTTATAGTGGTTTTAAAATTTTTTCGGTATGTATCGCAAAAAAGGAAGCTAAAGAATCTTTAGCAGTTGTTATGGATTTAATGCGTTCATCCTTTTCAATAGCTTTGTTTCCATATGTTATACATTGGTTTATTAGCTTGTTAATTTGCTCGTAAGACTGCTCCTTTAATGTTTGGATATGATTCTTCGCCGCTTCTGCATCACTCCAGCCTCGTTTTTGCTTTATTTCCTGCTTTTTATCTTCATCTTTTGAAGATATCAGTACTTGTGAATCCTCTATAATTGATTTTGTACGGGCAATAACCCAGTTCTCAGACCAACTTTTTAGAACATCAAAGATATGATTTGCCTTTTCAAAGCGCTGTTTAATTGGTTTAATTTGATCTTCAATCCCAACATGCATAATATCTCTGCCGGTTTCTTTTTCTACAATTGTTTTATGTAAATAATGATTGTCTAGAAGGGATTTAATGCTCTCTGCCTGATGACCGTATTTACCCATCTCATTAATAAGCACATTGTATATAATCGTGCTGAAATAAGCTGAAGCCTGTTTTGGATCAGTCAAAAAATGAGTATTCGAAGGAAGAGCTGTTGCCAGCTGCTCAATTGCTGTATCGTAGATAAATCGAGCTAATGAAAGTATCTCATCTTTAGCATCAGTAATAACCCTCTGTTTAGCGATTATTTTTTCATTGCTAAATAGAGAGTTATATAAATATTTGCCTACACTTTCGATTTCCATGCAAAAACTGTCATTAAGGTAGCCATGATAGCCTGCTTGGAACATTTTTTTGCGCAAAAGCGTTCTTTCTGTGTAATTGCTGGCAAATTCATTTAAAGTTCCTTGTACAAATTCAAACGATACAGCAAGCTTTCGTGTGTAAATATTACCCACTAATTGAACTTTAACTGTATCGGCAATTTTAGAGTTGTTGATTTCACTAATCGCTTCGTAAAGACGGCCCTTTGTAAAGTAAGGATGACCATATGTATACTTAGAAGGCACAATATCATGATAATCGAACATCACGGATTCAGCTTTTTGCACAGACATGCGAAAAGCTGCCATCAAAAGCAATCTTTTAGAATTGATTGATAGATTCTGGAAGGACTCTTCATAAAAGAAGGAATATTTTTTACAATAACGATCAGTTTTGCTGTTAAATCCTAGATTCCTTGAAAGGCCGCGCTTAAATTTATATTTCACTCCTTCTGATGTTTCCACAGGAATATAAATATTGCCCCGTTTAAAGGAAGTGAATTTTTTAATAATCTGCTTTAAGTATTTCTTTTTTGTACCGGCTTTAGCTGCAATAACAGAAGCTGGTGCCTGGATTATTCCGTCCCAATCCGTATGAAGAAGGGAATATAGACAGACGTCAAATTCCTTTGATGAAACATTATGTAATAAATATTGATACGTTTCCTCGTATATCACTGGTTCTAACCTCCTTTCTGAAACGATAGAAAAAAATAAATCATTAAAAGACCGAAAATAGCCTAAGGCCTTTCGATTTTTGGTTTGCGCTGTTAGCCATAAAAAAAGTCTATAAACTAATATCTATATTTATCTATGTTTTATTATATACACCGAAAAAAAGGGGTGTAAATGGCACGAAAAAATGGTGAAAAAACGTGTAGAAGGCTATATTACAACAAATATTGAAGCACGAAGAAATGGTGAAAATTTATTGAGAAACGTATAATAGCAAGGTTTAGGGGAGGTTTTTTCTGTGTAAAAAAATTTTTGCACGAAAAAATGGTGAAAAGATTGCGCATTCTCTCCAATAAAGAGCAATAAAGTAAATTAGCACGAGAAATTTGTGAAAAAAAGTTGTAGACTACTATAGCGTTTGTCGAAATTTGTCGAAAAAAATCTTAAGAAGTCCACTATTATGCACGAAAAATAGGTGAAAATTTTATCCATTAAACAAGACTTAGAAAAAAGCACGATGAAATGATGAAAAAAACTTAAAAGCACGAAGAATTAGTGAAAAAAAGATGAGATTGATATAGAAAAAGAAGAACCAATAAGTACTTTCGTATTTAAACATTCCAGTAAAGAAAAAAGCACGATAAAACGGTGAAAAAAAACTCTGCTTTTTCCTATTTCTATGTAAAAACAACGAAAAGCACGAAGATTTGGTGCAAAAATATCGATTTATATAAAAAGCACGACAAAATGGTGAAAAAAAATTAAGGTTTCATTATATTACTTCAGTTAGCATTTATGAATTGCCAATAAAAAGGGTGTTTAAAGGGTGCAGTATTAAGCAAACTAAAGTAGAAACCGAGCTTATTGCCATCCTTAACGTGAGAATGTATATAAAAAGCACGAAGAAATGGTGAAAAAAATATAAGTTATATAAAAAGCACGATAAAATGGTGAAAAAAATTAATGGATTTAATTAATAGAAGCTTTTTGAAAAAAAAGCACGACAAAATGGTGAAAAAAAATTGCTGTTTTGTTTGAGAAAGCTCGTTGCCCAAAAAAGCACGAAGAAATGGTGAAAAAAATTAGGGATATTAGCTTTAAGAAAAAAAGCACGATAAAATGGTGAAAAAAATTGGGGCTATTTTGTATCTGCTCCAAATTAAAAATGCTTTTTCATGATAAATGGTACTATTATAAAGCAAAAACACCCCAATTATTCACTAATTGGGGTGTTCATTATGTTTCAAGGAATAAAACTTTCTGATGTTTAGCGTCAATTAAATCCTCTGCTTCATGTTCGGTGATAGGCAGGAATTCAATGTGAAATACATCGTTAACACGGCGAAAGCTTCTTATCGTCACTTGGTTGTCCACAAGCTCATGCAGAGAGTTTTCAACTTTAGCTAAAGCGTCTTTTTTTCTCGTCGGTAATCTAAGCCGTCTAGTAAAAAACGCGAGGGGATAAGCAACTGATTTTTTCCCGTCGATCGAGTCATCAGAAAGGGAGCTCTTTGCAAATCGCTCTTTCTGTAATATGAAGACAATATTCTCTGAGATTTCCAGCTGGAAATTTTGGATTTTATCACTATAGATTTTCGTCACTTGATTATCTATATAGCGCTGATGCATAAATTCATTTATCTTTATCTCTGCTTTCGTTTCCGCTTCATCTAAATAAGTAATATGATCAAAGAGGTCAAAGATGTATTTTTTTCCATCATCTGCTTTAATATCGAAGCTTAGATGCTTTAGCTTTTCCAGTCTTTCTCTAATACGTTTATATTCTTTGACACCCCTAGAGGAGTACATATTTTTTACAATGTCTCCGATATCGACATATATTTTTTGTTTTTCCACAAATTCATAGTCTCGTTTGGAAAGAATAAAATTGAATATTTCATAATCCATCGGAGTTAATGCAATTGAATTTTTTTCTTCTGTTAAAGTTTTGCCGAGCAGTGTTCGGATGGACAGATTGCCATCTTCATATATTTCGGCTGTTACACTATTTTCGACTGCTGGATCTTCATGAAAGTCCATAAATTTTGTTCTGCTTGTTTTTCCTGGTAAAGGAAGCTCACTGAACAAGTCGTTAACCTCTTTGACAATTCGGTTAAAGTCACCGCCGAACTCTTCAATAACAAGGCTTGTTACAGTAATAATAGAATCAATTTTTAACGTGTTTTTTATTTGGTTTTTCGTTTTGTCTTTAATATATTTGTAATCTGATAAGAGCTTTGTATCATCATTGACCCATTTATCAACTTCACTTAAGCGGTCTGCAATCAAGTCTTTTATATCGGTGACATGATAGTTATTCACTAAGTCAATAAATCCTTTTTCAATACCTTCATGGATGAATTTAACTTCAGCCATCAATTCCTTAGGGTTCTTGCTTTTTTTATTAATGCTTTTAATAAGAGCAGAATACCAGTTTTTCTTCGTCCTTTTGAACTTATCTCGATAATAATGAGAACGTAGTTCTTTTAAGTTCCTTTGTCTGCCGGTTTCAGGCTCAATCAGTTCCTCGAAGAAGATGACTGCCAAAAATTCTCTAACATCATCGCCGATTTTGCTGTTATATAAATCCAAAAAGGATGTTCCCAACCGTTCAAGTGTTGCGTCTACTAGATAGTTTTTTGGTAAGGCCAATAATACCAACTCCTTTGTTGCTCCCATATCTATATTATAAACTGCTTTGTTTGCTCACCTCAATTTAATTTAAAGAGAAAGTCCGATTCTCATATGTGATGATTATGTAAAAAAGAAGAGCAAATAATTGTATGGAGGCAGCTGCCCTGCAAAAAAAGCAGGCCAGACATAGTCTAGCCCACTTTATTATACACACTAACTCCTGTCTCACTCAAGAGTAGATATTTTAAGACAATATTTAATTTATTTTTTCTCTTGAACCTCCAGTAACGTTAGGAATTATAATAAAAATATACTTTTTATGGGAGGTATGTAAATGACAGGGAAAGAACAATTTACGATTGGGGAATTTTCAGCTAAAACTGGCATATCAGTGCGCACCTTGCATTATTATGATGAAATAGGCTTATTAAAGCCAGAAAAGCATGCGATATCTGGTCATCGTATTTACAAAATACAGGATATTATAACCCTACAAAAAATAATAAGCTTAAAATTTTTAGGGTACAGTCTTGAGAAAGCAGCAAGTTTATTAGATGAATCCAGCTTTACGGTGAGCTTGAATGAAACTTTGCAGTTACATCTTCAAGCATTGGAAGAAGAAAAAGAAAAACTTGAATTGTCTATTAAAGCAATAAAAAGGATTGCTGCTCTGCTTAAACAAGAGGATGAGGTTGACAGCAGCTTATTATTTACTCTAATTCAAGCAATCCAAATAGAGAACCGCCAAAAAAAATGGATGGAAAAGAACCAGTTAGCTGAAATAGGCGAAAGCCTGTTTCAAAAATCAGAGAAAGAAACAGCAGACTTAGATAAAAGCTTTATCCAAATGGCAAAAGATTTAAAGGAACTTTATGGAAGACCTGTAGATGATCCTCAAGTGCAACAAATGGTTGCCGCTTATTTACAATCATCTTTTGCTTTTATTGGGGAGGATGTCATAGAAAAGCTAGCTGAAGTTGACCTTGAAAGCATCAATATTGATGAGTTGGAGGAGATGGCGCCTTCCCCTTTTACCGAAGCAGAAGAGAAGTGGCTGCACGAAGCGATAATATATAGTATGGCAGGTGGTAACAGTTAAAGAGGAATTCTCCTTAGCGAAAAACAGTGGGGTTTTAATTCCACTGTTTTTTAGGCTTGCACTTTATTCTTTACATCTAATCTAAAAGTATAAATTTGGCTGGCACCTACTAAGCGAAAACCTTGACCTTCTACATAATCAACCTTTAAATCCTCATTGATATGACTTATCGTCATCTTATCTAAATAAAGAACAACGCCATTATCCTCAAATTTTGTATCTTCGTCTTTCTCATGATCAATCGCAAGATCATAATTGTATGTGTAGCTGCAACCTCCGCTAAAAATGCTTGTTAATTTAAATGCTGCACCTTCTGGCTGGTCATACGCGCGCAATTTTGCTGCAGCATTATCTGTAATGGTAACCTTCATAGAAATCGCTCCTTCATAGAGAAACAAGTAATTGTATACAGTGTTAATTATAGTATGAAAGGATTGCTTAATAAAATATTCTGCCTTTAGCTGCTCTTTTTAATCTTCCCCATACAAAGATACTAAAACATGGAGATATAGGTGACCGGTAAAACTATGATATGCTTAACTCAATGTAATTTATGATGGAAAGGAATACAATATGAAAACAACAGTCACTGATTTATTAAATATTAAATATCCGATTATTCAAGGCGGTTTGGCATACTTAGGAAATGCAGAGCTTGCTGCAGCAGTATCAAATGCTGGCGGTCTTGGTCAAATAACGGCCATGACTTTATTTACGCCAGAGAGATTGCAGGAGGAAATTCAAAAGGTACGAAGCATGACGGATAAACCCTTTGGAGTCAATTTTGCAATTGGATCCTATAATGGAGCATATATGGAGCTTCTTGAGACAGCAATTAAGGAAAAAGTAGAGATTATTTCTATCACCGGAGGCAATCCACAGCCTATTTTAGACCGCATTAAAGGGGAAAATATTCAGTCGCTAGTACTAGTATCGACTGTCAGACAAGCAAAGAAAGCAGAGCAGCTTGGTGCCTCTGCTGTCATAGCAGTTGGTCAGGAAGGTGGAGGGCATATAGGCAAGGATGATATTGGCACAATGGTTCTCATACCGCGGGTTGCTGAATCTGTGTCTATTCCTGTCATCGCAAGCGGAGGAATAGGAGACGGCCGAGGATTCTTAGCTGCTTTAGCATTGGGAGCACAAGGAATTGAGATGGGTACGCGTTTTATTGCGACTGCAGAATGTGTTGATGCAGTGAAATCTTATAAGGATGCCCTTGTGGCAGGAACGGAAATGGATACCGTTGTTATAAAACGAACCTTTGGGACTCCTGGAAGGGTGCTGAAATCTGACTATACACAGAATATCATAGAAAGGGAAAAGCAAGGGGCTGCTTATGAAGAGTTAAAGGATACTATCAGCGGGAAAGCTAATTTGAAGTTTATATATGAGAGCGATCCAGTAAATGGATTTGCCTGGGCTGGCCAAGTAATCGGCTTGATTCATCATGTGCCGACAGTCAAGGAATTGATTCATACAATGGTGGAAGACGCAACAGCAGGAACAGAACGTTTGCAAAGTTTATTTAAGCAGTAAAGGAATCGTAGCAAAAAGATAAGGAGATGCCGGTGTGGCATCCCTTCTTTACTTTAATTAAGCTGAAGTAGCACCTTGTCCACCATCTATTCGGTAATAAGTACCGGAAATAAAGGATGCTTCTTCAGAAGCCAGGAATGCCATTAAGTTAGCAATTTCTTCTGCTGTTGCATAGCGGTTCATTGGAACAGAAGCTTCAAATTGCTCTTTAGCATTCCCCTCATTGCCAGGCATTGCATTAGTTTCAATAGAGCGCATCATTTGGGTATCAACTCCAGAAGGAGCTACTGCATTTACGCGCACATTATATGGAGCACCCTCAAGCGCTGCTGTTTTTGTTAAGCCAATTACCCCGTGTTTAGACGCAACGTACAGACCCATACCTGGAGCTCCAAGAAGCCCGCCGTTTGAAGCTGTATTTACGATAGCTCCGCTTTTTTGTTCATTCATCACTTTTAGCACATATTTAAGGCCATAAAACACACCTTTTAAATTAACATTAATAACAGCATCGAAGTTCTCTGCTGTTTGATCCACCAAGTTAGCAAACTTGCCATTGATACCAGCATTATTAATGAAAACATCAATTCGTCCGAAATGATCTTTCGTCGCTTCAACAAAGTTTTTCACATCTTCTTCAATCGCAACATTACCTTCTAAAAGCAGGATATCTTCGCTACTAATCTCTGCAGCTACATTTGCAAGGCTTTCTTTTTTTAGGTCAACTAATGCAAGTTTTGCTCCTTCAGCGGCAAACTTCTTAGCTGCAGCAATACCGATTCCGCCAGCAGCCCCTGTTATTAAAACTACTTTTTCAGAAAAATTCATCCCAATTCCCTCCTGTATTAAAAAAAGGTTATTTTTAATAACCTATATTTCATTATAAAGCTTTTCGGGTTACTAATCATTAATTTTGCCTGAAACATAAAAATATATTGCATTCAATTTATATATTTGATAATATCGTTTCAAAGCTAATGATTTTGAAAATTTATAAGAGAAGAGGTGGTTCGGTATATACTCATTTGATGATAAAGGGGAATTGCTTCCTGAAGAAGTGGACACCATCAATCGAATCACTAAAATTCCGATTGAGTCTTTAAATCTTGATGCAATTGCTGTTGTTACTAATATTTACCGAGTTGCACAAGGATTAAAAAATAAGATGGAGCAGCAAGTTCTGTCTGAATATGGTCTGTCTTGGACAGCGTTTTCCATGCTTTATGATTTATGGGTATGGGAGTCCATTGAGACAAAGAAACTAGCTGAATCAAACGGCGTTTCGAAAGCCACAATCAGCAATATTACAAAAACATTGGAAAAAAAAGAGTATTGTTATAGGAAAAATGACATCAGAGATAGAAGAATTACTTATGTGGCAATCACAGACAAGGGAAAGCAAGTAATGGAGGAGCTTTATCCACGCTTTCATGTTGGTGAAGTAGACATTGTTGCACATATGTCAGTAGAAGAGCAAAAAAACATGTCAAGTTTACTTCGTAACGTAATCCGTAAAAATAATTTTTAATATGGAAAAAGCAATGAAAGGAAACCTAGTAGTAGTTATCTCCCTGTTTAAAGAGAGTCGGTGGCTGGTGCGAATCGACACATAGATAACACGAATTACATTCCTGGAGCTGTCTTTGTGAAAGCAAAGAACGGGCGATCCGTTAATCGTTTAAGTGGAAGGACGAAGAAGTTCTTCAATAAGGGTGGTACCGCGTGCAAGAAACCACGTCCCTTTTTTGGGATGTGGTTTTTTTATATTTTCATTTAGGAGGAATCATGATGAAAAAGTTGATAGAGCAACTGACAGAAGGACAACGAAATGAAGTGAAGCGGCAAATGGCAATATACAGCCAAGGGGTGCAAGAGATAATCCCAACAGAAGAGCTGGAAAGTAAGATAGCAAGGTCAATCATGGAAAATAGACCGCTGAAAATAAAATTAGGATTGGACCCATCTGCTCCTGATGTACATTTAGGACATACAGTCGTCCTTAATAAAATGAGACAATTTCAGGAAAATGGTCATACCATCCAGCTAATTATTGGTGACTTTACTGGTAAGATCGGTGATCCTACAGGGAAGTCGATTGCTAGAAAACAACTGACTGATGAAGAGGTCAAGCATAATGCCAAAACATACTTTGAGCAATTTGCTAAGGTTATTGATATGGATAAGGTTGAATTGCATTACAACTCAGCATGGCTTTCTAAGCTGAACTTTGAAGATGTAATACAATTAGCAGGAAAAATTACGGTGGCAAGATTGCTGGAAAGAGATGATTTTGAAGAAAGAATGGCATTTAATAAACCTATCTCCTTGCATGAGTTCTTCTACCCGTTAATGCAAGGCTATGATTCTGTTATGTTGGAATGTGATATTGAGCTGGGCGGAACAGATCAGCATTTCAATATTTTAATGGGAAGGCATTTTCAAGAGAAGTTTGGGAAGGAAAAGCAAGTGGCGTTACTGATGCCATTATTAGAGGGGCTCGATGGTGTTGAAAAGATGTCCAAATCAAAGAAAAACTACATTGGCATTGACGAAAGCCCGACGGAAATGTACGGTAAAGCGATGTCCATCCCAGATGGATTAATGAGTAAATACTTTGAATTGATAACAGATTTCAAACCCAAAGAAATGAAAGAAATAAAAGGTCAGTTAGAGTCAGGCAGCCTTCACCCGAGAGATGCGAAAATGCTCCTAGCTAAAACAATTGTCAGGATGTACCATGGTGCTAACACAGCTGAAAAAGCAGAGCAGCACTTCATATCCGTCTTCCAGCAGGGCGCTATGCCGGAAGATATCCCAACTATTACATGGGATGGAGAATCTAAAGTTCCACTGATTGACCTGCTCGTGAAACTTCAATTATTAAGCTCTAAAAGCGAAGCACGAAGAATGATTGAAAATAGAGGAGTCAAGCTGAACAATATTAAGGCAGAAGATACAAAACTTGAAGTAACCGTCAGCGCTGGTTTAATCGTTCAAGTCGGCAAACGCAAATTTGTGAAAATAATTACTGGTGAGTAACAGAAAAAGGTGCGATTTCAAATCGCGCCTTTTAATATTTTTCCATATGTAACAATTAATGGTTTCTGTAAGTCTAATGTAATAGAAAGAAATGGAGGGCTTATTATGAGAAAGATATGGTTTTTGTTATTAGTATTCGTAATTGTCTCACTAACAGGGTGTCAAAAAGAAACGGATGGATTAGCTATTCAATGGGATAATAGTGACTTAACCATTACAATTTCAGAGCTTGCTGATAGCAAAAACTTACTTCTTATCAAGGACCAAGATTCCTTGCAAGACTTTCAAGCTATCTTTTCTCACGCCATTAAAAAGGACGGCATTGTTAATTTAACATCAGCAGAATACCGCATTAATATAAAAGCAAATGATCAAACTGCAAATGTTTATGTTTGGGTTGGTGAAAAAGGGCAACAAAGCACATTAATGAAGGAAGGAGACTCCCATACGATTTATATTGTCTCAGAAAAATGGACAAACTTATTGTCCCAGCTAATAATGTTTTAAATGAGACTAAAGGGGGAAAACATAGAAAATACCTTTGACTTACGGTATATATAAATGTATTCTATATATGAATATATGTTCATATAAACAATATTAAAATAAAATGCTTATGTAAAAACAATTTAGCGGCATAATGTAGCTTAAGGGGGAATGAAAAATGGGACATAACCATAGTCATGGACACGCTCACAATTCGAATAAAAAAGTGTTGTTAATATCTTTTATCATTATTACGAGTTACATGATTATTGAAGCAGTCGGCGGCTTTCTTACAAACAGTCTTGCCTTGTTATCAGATGCTGGACATATGTTAAGTGATTCAGTTTCATTAGTAATTGCGCTTCTTGCTTTTCAATTAGGAGAGAAAACAGCAAGCTACAGCAACACATATGGGTTTAGGCGGTTTGAAATAATTGCGGCCATGATAAATGGTGCTACCTTGATGCTTATTTCCCTTTATATTATATACGAGGCTATCATTCGTTTTGCTAATCCACCGGAAGTTGCAACAACTGGAATGCTCCTTATCAGCATTATTGGATTGCTGGTCAATCTGGTCGTAGCTTGGATCATGTTTCGCGGCGGAGATACCGAACATAACTTAAATATGAGAGGAGCTTTCCTGCATGTGATAAGTGACATGCTGGGCAGTGTCGGGGCGATAATAGCAGCCATTTTAATGATGGTGTTTGGATGGGGCTGGGCTGATCCCCTTGCAAGTGTCATCGTAGCAGTCTTGATTCTAAGAAGCGGTTACTTTGTGTTGAAGGATGCCCTTCATGTATTAATGGAGGGGACACCAAAGTCGGTAAATGTTGAGGAACTTATTAAAGATATAGAAAAAACAGAAGGTATTCAAGGCATTCATGACTTGCATATATGGTCGATTACCAGTGAAATGCATGCGTTGTCCTGTCATGCTGTTGTAGACAGTCAGCTTACGGTAGCGGAAAGTGAAGCGATTTTACGCAATATTGAACATGAACTGGAACATAAGGGGATTTCTCATGTGACAATCCAATTAGAAACTGCGTCTCACCGTCATGATAATGCTATCCTTTGTCAGGCTAAAAATAAGCCGCTTCATGTTCATCACCATCATTGAGTTATGCTAAAAAGCAGTAAAACTCACCATTTGGTGAGTTTTACTTGTAACTATTTACTAATCTTAGGGATTTTTCTTGCAACGCCTGTATCGACAGCAGCCTTAACGACAGCGTCACGTATTTTATCGACAACAGTATTATTAAAAACAGAAGGAATAATGTAAGATTCATTTAATTCTTCATCTGAAACCGTTGAAGCAATTGCTTCAGCAGCTGCTAATTTCATCGCTTCATTTATTTCACTTGCCCGGCAATCCAATGCTCCGCGGAAAATACCAGGGAAGCATAATACATTATTAATTTGGTTTGGATAATCCGAGCGGCCTGTCGCCATCACTCTTACATAAGGAGCTGCTATATCAGGATCAATTTCAGGGATTGGGTTGGCCATTGCGAAAACGATGGCATCATTGGCCATTTTTTGGACATCTTCGGCTTTTAAAGCCCTAGGTGCAGAAACTCCGATAAAAACATCTGCACCTCCGATAACATCTGACAGGCTGCCTTGAAGGTTGTCAGGATTAGTCATTTCCGCATATGCTTGCCAATGGGAGTTTGTATAGCCTTCACCGCGGTAAATCGCACCATTGCGATCAACACCAATGATATTTTGCACACCTGCAGCTAGAAGAATTTTTGTACAAGCTATTCCTGCTGCACCGATGCCATTGATGACAACTTTAATATCCTTTACATTTTTTTGCACAATTTTCAAGGCATTAAGTAAACCTGCATAGATAGCTACAGCTGTGCCATGCTGATCATCGTGGAAGACAGGAATATTAAGCTCTTTCTTTAAGCGTTGCTCTATTTCAAAGCAGCGAGGAGAAGCGATGTCTTCAAGATTTATCCCTCCAAATGTTGGGGAAAGAGCTTTGACAATCTGGATAATTTCTTCTGTGTCTTTCGTATCCAAGCAAATCGGAAATGCATCGACATTTGCCAGCTGCTTGAATAACATTGCTTTACCTTCCATTACCGGCATTGCCGCTTCTGGTCCTATATCACCGAGACCAAGGACGGCTGTACCGTCTGTCACGATAGCGACCGTATTGCTTTTCATGGTGAGAGAATAAACCTTGCTGGGGTCAGCATGTATTGCTTCACTGACGGCAGCTACACCAGGTGTATAAACCCTTGACAAATCATCACGGTTTTTAATCCGCACTTTCGTTTTCATTTCAATTTTGCCACCTAAATGCAAAAGGAAGGTGCTGTCAGAGACGTTGACAATATGAACTCCAGCCAATTCGGAAATCTTACTGACTACCTTTTGCCCGTGATCATTATTATGTACTCGCACTGTAATATCGCGAACTGTATTTGTTTTACTGGAAGAGATGACGTCAAGACCGATAATATCTCCATCAGCATCTCCGATTACATTAACAATTTCTCCCAAAGAAATGATGCTAGTCTCTAACTGTATCCGAATAATAATGTTCATGCTTGCCCCGCTCGGTATAGACATTTCATCCACTCCCATTAACAATTATTAAGTATCTACATCATAAATAAATGGTAATAAACATGGTTGTTATGATCAAAATGTTGGATACTGTATATCCAAACCTTAGATGAGGCAGGAAACCTCAGTAAAAGGCCTTAAGTTATATAATCATCTCCCTTCCTATTCATTGTCCATTCTATGAAACAAGGCCTTCTTAGGAAGTGTTATAAAATGTCAGTGGGAAGGCAAAGAAGGGACGAGATTAACTGCTTTTCTTTTCATTAAAATAATAATGTAAGCGCTTATAAAAAGCAATTGATATCCTAAAAAAGGAAGTATTTAAATGCTGCATTTAGGTATATGCTGCTTTTTGGCGCAATATCCTGATTCCTTTTCCTTAAAAGTAAAAACCAGCCTGTTCAACTTAACTAAACAGGCTGGTTGCTATGAAATCAATAGATTAGCACCAAACAATGATTTTATAAGGAGTTGTTAAGGCTGGAATGCTTTTAGTGGAAGCTCCATAAAGGACAATGAGGTTTCGGTTCATAAGCGTCCCTGTAAAAGGCTGATCATTTTTTAAGCGTAGTTGGGTGCTTGAAGCAATATTTAATTTCAAGGTTCCATCACTGCTGACTAATTGGCTGTTAAAATAGTCTGCTTTCACATTTTGATATGGTAATTCCTTTGCTATAGCAATGGCCTCATAACGGGGGGGATAAATAAGGGGGACAGGAGCATTACCATCATAAAATCCAGTTACCCGATCACCAGGCTGCACGATTAAATGGTCAATAAAATAAGTGGATGGGGCGATGACGAAGTGAACGATGGACCCTGTATGATCTTCAACGGTAAAAATTTTATGACAACCGTTCCCCTCATTATTTTGGCTGGTTGGAAAATCAGATATATTGGTGACAATGCCTTGAAAAAAATAAAATTTAACCATTTTTATTCCCTCCAATTAATAAAAAAAAAAGACTTTCTGTTGCTTGTTAACAAAGCATAGAGTTCATTTTTTTTACAAACCGTAATAATTACTATTTACAACTAAGCATAATTAAAATATGATAGAGAACATAAAACGAAATGGTTCTTATTTATTTAAAAAGCAAGAGTAAGTGATTATTAACGTGAAATGGATGGTGTTAAATAAAAATATTTTTATGCTCATGGCGGTCATTTTAGTACTGCTTTTAGCAGCATTTTCAAATACATAACAGCATTCGTTTTAGGAATAATTCTTCTAGCAAGTACGGACCAGTTGGACTGGGCTGTTAGAGTTTTTACGGGAGCTACTGAAGTTGGTTATGTGAAAAATTCGATGATAGGCGCCGTTCTGCTCTTTTTCCTGATTCTGTTACCTGCAGCACATGCTTGGGGAAAACACGGATTGTGGCTTGCCTTTATCCTTTTTAGTTTATCAAGATCCGTTCTTCTGCTGTTATATTTGCCGAAATTAACAAAATGGTTTACCAGTATCTTGAGCGAGGATGGACCTATATGACTTCCCTTGCCAAGCAGCTGCATTTCCCTCAATATAAGAGGGAAAGTATATATAAAAGAAAAGGGCGTTATCATGAAAAAGTTATTAGTAATACTTGCAATTATCGGCATTGCTGTATGTCTTTTTGTTTACCTTCAAAGAGATGATGCAGAAGAACAAGAGATCAAGATAGCAGCAACTAAACAGTCATTTTTTATAGCAGAAGATGGGGATGACGCGAATGACGGTAGCATAGAAGAACCCTTTCAAACATTGGAAAAGGCAAGTGAAGCAGCAATTCCCGGCACAACTGTATATATCCGCGGAGGGACTTATTACGAGTCTTTACAGGTGAACCACAGCGGAACAAAAACAGAGCCGATTGTTTTTCAGGCCTATGACGGCGAAGAAGTTATTATAAGCGGAGAAAAAATGGATGATGCAGAGGAGGACACAGCCCTCGCTTCCATTAATGATAAAAGCTATATTACAATAAAAGGCCTGACGTTTACTAATCTCTCCACAGAGCTGGCAGATGAAACGGTTATAGGTATATACGTTACTGGCAACAGCAGTCATATTTCGATTGAGAATAACACTGTCCGAAATATTGAGACATTCCATGATGAGGGCAATGGCCATGGAATTGCTGTTTATGCAACAGAGGCAATGAAGGACATAACAATAAAAGATAATCTCGTGGAAAATTTGAAGCTTGGTGCAAGTGAAGCACTAGTTCTTAATGGAAATATTGATGGATTTCAAATATCTCATAACACTGTAAGAGATAATGACAACATCGGTATTGATATGATTGGTTATGAAGGCACTAGCGAGGAAAATGATTACGTTAGAAACGGAGCTGTTGAAAGCAATATTGTTTATAATAATAGTTCCTACGGCAACCCTGCATATGGGGAAGATTACAGTGCTGGCGGAATTTATATTGATGGCGGCCGTAACATTACTGTTGATCATAACATTGTGCATCATAATGACCTTGGAATCGAAGCAACCTCTGAGCATCATAAAAAATATGCCGTCCATATTGATATTACAAGTAATACTGTATATGAAAATAATTATACAGGCATCTCTATCGGCGGTTATGATACAGAAAGAGGAGGTACAAAAAACTCTACGATAGCCAAAAATATTTTGTATAAAAATGATACAAAAGGTTTGGATGGCGGTCAGCTGATGCTGCAGCATGATACGAGCAGTAATAAAATCGAGAAGAATGTTTTCTCTTCAAGTGAAAATGGACTATTTATCATTAATTATTTTACCGCGAACAGCAGCAATATCCTTTCAAGCAATGTATATCATCTAGAAGAGGATAAGGAGACAATCTGGGTTTGGAAGGATGAGGAATATACTAGCCTCGCTTCCTTCGAAACAGCAGCAGATAGTGACAGTAATTCAAGCATACTTGATCTTGGTTTTGCGGATCCAGAAAATGGTGATTTTACATTAACGTCTGACTCGCCAGTTAAGAATATAATAGAATAGATGATGTTAAGGTTAATGTGTAGAACTACTATGCATTAACCTTTTTTCGCTGTATAGGAGAATTTTCACCATAAATAACAAGGAGCAACCATTAGTTGCGCCTTGGTGCGCATAGAAGTATCTTTACTTTATGACTTATCGCATTAATATAAAAAATGTAAAGGCAGGCGAACAATAAGATGATTTTTAGTGAGCGACTAAAAAAGGAAAGGGAGAAAAAGGGATGGTCTCAACATGATTTAGCAGAAAGAATTCATGTAAGTCGTCAGTCTGTTTCAAAGTGGGAAACAGGCAAGAATTATCCCAGTATTGAAATGATCATTCATCTTAGTGATTTATTTGGCGTTACAATTGATGAATTGTTAAGGAGCGATAAAGAATTGAAGGATAAAGTTATTAAAGACAGCAAGCAGCTTGCCCACCCGAAATGGAAGGTTTTTTTTGAAAGTATATTTTCTATTGGTGTCCTGTTGCTGGTTGCAAAATTAATTATCTTACTGTTAAATCATTTCGGTGGGACAGCTATAAGTTTAGAAGGAATACCAACAGGAATCGTATCGTTTTTACCATTAGTTTTGATGCTTGTCGGCGGAATTGGGGCAGATCAGCTGAAGAATAAATATGTAGAGTAAGCAATACAAAATACAGCTAAAGCCTGCAGGCTTAATTTAATTAATCTTAAAGCATATGCCAGAAAAGTTTAGTATAGAAGCTGTTTGGGAAAACTTAAACCATAACGTTATACTGTACAGTTTCTGGTTGGTATGATATATTATATATAAATAATGAACGGAAAGGGTGAGTAATTTGGGAAGGCGTTGCTGCGTATCGGAAAAGTGGCTGAATTAAGTGGATTGTCAACACGGACAATAGATTATTATTCTCAAATTGGTTTACTGGAGGTACAACGGTCTTCTTCTAATTACCGCTTATATCCAGAGAACGTCCTTGAAACATTGGAAAGAATTAAGCTATTGAAGCAGCAAAGGATGTCGATGGAGGAAATAAAGGAAGCCTTGAAGTCAGATGTTTCTGGAGACATCGAACCGATTATTTGCGATGTTCAAGATGAAATAAACTGCTTGCAAAGGAAACTTTCCCTTTTGGAAGAAAAACTAAAAAATGTGCCTCCAGAAGAAAGAATGAAGGTTTATAAAAGAATTGAACCAAAAATGACAGCAATTATGACGCTGTTAACATTGTTATAACTATTCATACGGAGGTGAATCCCTCAACCTTGAGGGAATTGATTGGACATAATTACTCTTACAAATCTGTTCATACTTGCAATATTGATCGTGCTTACGGCATTCTTTGTCGGCTCAGAGTTCGCGGTCGTTAAAATCCGTCTGTCACGAATTGATCAACTGATTGCAGAGGGGAACAAAAAAGCAGTAATGGCTAAAAAAGTGGCGAGCAATCTCGATTATTATCTTTCCGCCTGCCAGCTTGGTATTACCGTTACGGCACTAGGTCTTGGTGCCCTTGGAAAGCCGGCTGTAGAGCGAATTCTTTATCCTATTTTTGATTTGTTGAATGTGCCAGGGTCGGTATCCTCGATTGCTTCTTATGCAATCGCATTTATTCTTGTAACCTTCCTCCATGTCGTTGTTGGTGAAATGGCACCGAAAACATTAGCTATTGAATTTCCAGAAAAGCTGACATTAATGCTGTCAGGTCCATTGTATTGGTTTGGTAAAGTAATGTACCCGTTTATTTGGGCACTAAATGGAGCATCTGGCAGAATATTGCGCGTATTCGGAGTAAAACCAGCCGGACACGAGCATGCCTACTCAGAGGAAGAGCTGAAGATTGTTATGGCGCAAAGCTATCAGGGCGGTGAATTGAACGAGACAGAGCTTGAATATATGGAGAATGTCTTCTCGTTTGATGAACGTGTTGCTAAAGATATCATGGTGCCGAGAACATCCTTAATTACATTGGACCAAAATATGGACCGGGAAGAAATCATAAAAGTTCTTGATGAATTTAACTATACTCGTTATCCAATAACATTAGACGGAGACAAAGACAATATAGTCGGTATGGTAAACATAAAAAAAATGTTAGCCAATATGGCTACAGGAAGAAACCGTCAGCTAAATGAATTTATCCGTGAACTGCCAGTTGTGCTGGAAGTTACTCGCATACAGGACATTTTGTATAAAATGCAAAAGGAAAGAATTCATATGGTATTGGTTATTGATGAGTATGGAGGAACATCTGGAATACTGACAATGGAAGATATCCTTGAGGAATTAGTCGGCGAAATAAGAGATGAATTTGATGCTGATGAAGTGGAAGATATTCAAAGCATTGGAGAACACCGTTATTTAGTCAACGGCCGTGTGTTGCTGGAAGATTTGGAAGATCAATTCGGCATCCGCTTTGAAGAAAAAGAAACAATTGACACAATCGGTGGCTGGATGCAATACCAATTAGTTGATAATGTTCAATTAGACGACCAAGTTGAATATGGAAAGTATGTATGGACTGTCACTGAGATGGACAATTATCAAATAAAACAGGTTACACTTGCTAAAACGGAATCAACTGATGATGTCGAAATGGTCCTCAACTGATCAGTTACTAAGCATGAAAACTTTTAAAAATAGGAGCGCATGAATTGGACGGATTAATAGTTTTGAATTTGTTTCTTGTGGCCGTATTTATCGGATTGACTGCATTTTTTGTTGGTGCGGAGTTTGCGATATTAAAGGTAAGGATGTCACGAATCGATCAATTGATTGCAGAGGGTAATAAAAAGGCTCATATCGCGAAAAAAGTTGCACAGAATCTTGACTTTTACTTGTCAGCCTGTCAGCTGGGTATTACGATTACTGCCCTAGTACTGGGTGCATTAGGAGAGCCTACAGTGGAGAAGATGCTTCATCCTTTATTTGAAAGGTTTAATGTTCCAGAAGCATTAGCCACTGTCCTGTCTTATGCTATTGCCCTGTCAATTGTTACATTTCTCCATGTAGTATTAGGAGAGCTTGCACCTAAAACATTGGCAATTCAATATGCTGAAAAAATGACACTTATGCTTGCACCGCCTCTTTACTGGTTTGGTAAAGTGACAAAGCCAATTATCTCCGCATTGAACGGATCTTCCCGCATTCTCCTGCGTATGTTTGGGGTTAAACCAGCTGGGCATGAGACGGTCCATTCAGAGGAAGAATTGAAGCTCATTGTTACACAAAGTTATGAGAGCGGAGAAATTAATAGAACAGAGCTTGAATACCTGGAAAATATCTTTGCCTTTGATGAGCGGATTTTGAAGGATATTATGATACCGAAAGAGAGAATTATTTCAGTTGAAAAAGGCATGCCTTTTGATCAAATAATAACTGTTTTAGATCAGTATGAATATACGAGATATCCGGTTACAGATAAAGGGGAATATATCGGATTTATTAACACAAAAGAAATGCTTACAAGTGTTGTGGCAGGCAGGAAACTGACAATGGATTCTGTTGTCCATTCACTGCCTAGCTTTAAAGAGACAGCACCAATTAAAGATGCATTATTAAAAATGCAGCAAAGCAGTACACATTTAGCGATTGTAAAAGATAAGAACGGCAAAACAGCAGGTATTGTTTCGATGGAAGACATATTAGAAGAAATCGTCGGAGAAATCGGCGATGACTTAATCGAAGCAGCCGTTCCAGCTAAATAATTTTAGGAAGGGAGAAGCAGTATGTTTATCATATATTTTTTGATTATCCTAATTGTCCCTATATGGGCACAATTCAGAGTAAGAAGCGCTTATAAAAAGTATTCTAATGTAACAGCGTCATCCCAAATGTCCGGGAGAGAGGTAGCCAGAAGAATTCTTGATTCCAACGGCTTGTATGACGTTTCTATTGAGGAAACAAGGGGAGTATTATCTGACCATTATGATCCGCGCTCTAAGGTTGTCCGCTTATCTTCTGACAACTATCATGGCCATTCAGTGGCAGCAGCGGCGATTGCAGCCCATGAGGTCGGCCATGCGATTCAAGACCAGCAAAGCTACGCGTTTTTAAGATTCCGTCACGCTCTTGTCCCTGTAGCGAATATCGGCAGTAACTTTTCCTGGATCTTGATTCTAATCGGAATGATCGCAGGCATGAGCAATTTATTACTTCTTGGAATTGTATTCATGGCAGCAGCGGTATTATTTCAGTTTGTGACATTGCCTGTAGAGTTTAATGCCTCTAACAGAGCGATGGATGAGGTCGTTTCCCTTGGTATTATTCGCAATGACGAAGAAAGAGAAACGAAGAAAGTGCTAAACGCAGCAGCATTGACATATGTTGCAGCTGCAGCAGTTGCTGTTCTGGAGCTGATTCGTTTGATTTTAATCTATACTGGAATGCAGCGAGATGAAGACTGATTAATCAGGAGGCACCTATCTAATAGGTGCCTCTTTTTTATGCCCTATTAAGCGGCCAAACTCATGACTTAAAAAAGGTATGTATTTCTTCGTTTCAAAAATAAATATTAATTATTAATTATGAATATGGTAGAATTTAATAAATTGAATATTTGGAAAATAAAGAATATACATAGAATGCTTCTATTCGGAAAGGAAAAAAAGTATGAAGGAGTTATCAACCAAGGTTCAAGGAATTAAAGCAGCAAAAGTAAGACAAATGTATGAGCTGTCACAAGGGCTAGAGGATGTGGTCAGTTTTGTTATTGGAGAGCCAGAGTTCGATACCCCGAAAAACATAATAGATGCTGCTAAATCAGCAATGGATAATGGCGAAACCCACTATACTCCTAACTCTGGGTTACTTCCTTTGCGTGAAGCAGTTAGCAAACACTTTGAGAATTTCGATAAAGTCAGCTATGATCCTGCTAATGAAATTTTTATTACTGTTGGCGGTATGCAAGGATTGTCTTTATCTTTGTTTATTTTAACCAATCCAGGTGATGAGGTGATTGTAAGCGACCCATGCTATACGAACTATTTTGGCATGATTGAGATGAATAATGCTGTGCCTGTTACAGTGCCTGTTTATGAGGAAGAAGGTTTTAACTTTACAGAAGAGCGTCTGAGAGAAGCGATATCAGCTAAGACAAAAGCAATAATTCTGAACTCCCCGTCTAATCCGACAGGTGCTGTCGCAGGCAAGGAAACAATGGAAATGATTGCTCGGGTGGCGATTGAGCATGATTTATATGTTATTTTTGATGAGGTATACAAATATTTGACGTATGACGAGCCTTTTTTTAATATAGCGAGAATCTCGGGCATGAGAGAAAGAACCATCATCATTGACTCTGTTTCTAAATCCTATGCTATGACAGGCTGGCGCGTCGGCTATTGTCTCGCACCGAAGCCAATAATTGCTCAAATGCAGAAAATCCAGGAATTTATGCTGTCATGTGTAAATACACCAGCTCAATTTGCAGCAATCGAAGCGTTGACAGGTCCGACTGAAGCTTATGCTTATATGAATGAGCAATATAAGGAGCGCAGAAGCATCATGGTGGGGCGTATTAACAAAATAGATAAGATATCCTGTGTAATGCCTAAAGGGGCTTTCTACGTCTTTATGAACATAAAAGAAACAGGCTTAACTTCCGATGAGTTTGCTATAAGGCTGCTTAACGAACAGCGCGTAGTTGTGTCACCTGGCGATTGCTTTGGCAGTATGGGAGAAGGTTACGTTAGGCTGTCATATGCGTCATCTGTTGAAAATATTCATAAAGGATTTGACCGGATTGACAGGTTTGTTCAAGATCTGTTTACAGAAGAAAGAAAGACAAATTAGTAAGGCGTGGGGGCATGGAGATTTCATGTCTCTATTCTGTTATTTAGGCTAAACTATAAAAAAAGCAAAAGAGGTGGAGCCTGATGTGCGGTCGATATTCATTAGTAAGTGAGCTGTCCCAATTACAAGCAGAATTTGATTTTGAGTTTTCTGCTGAGCTTACGCCCAGATATAATATTGCTCCAGGGCAGGATGTCCTTGCAATAGGATATAACAATGGAAGACGGATAGGGAGCTACTTAAGATGGGGACTAGTCCCTTTTTGGGCGAAGGAAGAAAAAATAGGCTATAAACTAATCAATGCCCGTATGGAAAGCCTGGAAGAAAAGCCTTCATTCAAACATGCCTTTCAAAAAAGAAGATGTTTAATCATTTGCGACGGTTACTATGAATGGAAAAAGACAAAGAGTGAAAAGCAGCCTTTTCGGTTTGTCATGAAAGATAGGCGGCCATTTGCGATGGCTGGCTTATTTGAGGTTTGGAAAAAAGCAGATGGAACGAAGCCTCTTGCTACTTGTACCATTATAACAACAGAAGCAAATGCTAGTACAGAAGATATTCATGATAGAATGCCGGTTATTTTGAAGCAGGAAGATTATGATTATTGGATGAACCCGAAGAACAGTAACATAAACGAATTAAAGCAGCTACTTGTACCATATAGTGCAGAAGCAATGGTTAAATATGAGGTTTCAACTCTTGTCAATTCACCAAAAAATGAAGGGGAAGAATTGGCCATCCCGTTTAATAGTCAGTGACAAATTAATGACATGAATAAAATTAATGAAAAAATACTACAGGCATTCAAAGTGAAAGTCCCATAAAATTTGACAATAATCGCAACAAATGCGAGTAAGTATATAAATATTTATGAGGAATTGTTAAGGTGAATTTGTCAGGGGAAATGGAATGCACATTGATGAATTAAAAAAAGCGTGGAAGGATAGAGGATCCACAGATTTATTTGTATATGTTATTTCCTGTTTGAAAGTGCACTTTCGTTAAATAATCAGAGTGCTTGCTGCTTATCAAATTAGGTAGTTTCCATACTTATTACAATCACCTTCATATTTACAGCATTACAAACAGGGAATGAGCCGAATAGTCTATACTCAACCATTCCTATAGTAGGCTTTTCGGCTTCCGAGCATGTCCATGATTAGAGGGGCTTTACAGGCAAATAAACAGAGCGGTAATAAAGGTTCTAGCATCTCCTTAATTTCTAGGATTAGGTTTAGATTATTTTACGGCAGTAGCAAAAAAAGGTACGGTAAGTCATTAACATACTTTTCAATGAAAAAGTTAGGTTGTTTAAGTCTGCTGTTGTACTAAGACCCTCTTGATGACATAGCACAGTATACAATTAATCGATTGCACACTTATTTTAATTTTATCAGTTTTTCCCCTTACAGCTTTGGTGAATGCTAATTCTTTTTTATATGGTACTCCTCCTTTTTACAGTGTCCTAAATAGGATACTGTTTTTTTGTTCTTCAAACGAGTTAGAGAATATTGACATTTTGTATACGAATGTATACATTGAATATAGAAACAAAATGTATACATATGTATACAAGGAGGGTGAACAATGAGAAACGAGCATTTTATGAAAGATAGCTATCATCATGGTGAACATCATAAGCGGAAGAATAAAGGACATAAAGGCGCGAAAACATTCCGCCGCGGCCGAGCTATTGCCTTTCTGGAGATGATGAAATTAAAACGCTCTACCATAAAGCAGCAGCTTGAAGCTCCTGAATTTCAGTCTATTCAACCGATCCTAGTCGGAGAATTGAAAGCGATTGATATGGTTATTAATGAGTTTACTGAGCTTTTTGAAATTCAAGAAAATGAAGTGAATGACACTAGCGATGCAAAGATACAGACAGAAGAAGCCAATCCGCATAAAGGGGAGGAATCTTTAAATGAGGAAGATAGGAGTGGATTGGAATAATCCAGTCCGTTTCCTGTTTAAAGGGGAGGTACTATGAAGGAATTAATGGGTTTTCTGAAGCCATACTGGAAAATAACCATACTGGCACCACTGTTTATGGTGCTGGAGGTGTCGATGGATTTGCTTCAGCCATTTTTAATGGCGCAAATCGTCAATGAGGGTGTGATGAAAGGGGATTTAGAGACAATTCAGCGCACTGGCGGGCTGATGATTCTTGTCGCATTTATCGGTTTGATTGGCGGTGCAGGCTGTACGGTGTTTTCCAGTACGGCATCGATGAATTTTGCCACCGATTTGCGAAAAGTAGTTTTTGATAAAGTGCAAAGCTTTTCTTTTCAAAACTTGGATAAGTTTAAAGGAGGCAGTTTAATTACGAGGCTGACGGCCGATATAGTCCAGTTGCAAATGTTTGTGATGATGGTTTTGCGCAGCATTCGCTCACCGCTTTTGACGATTGGAAGTGTTATTATGGCATTTACTATCAGCTTTAAGCTTGCGTTAATATTTGCCGCAACTATTCCTGTTTTATTTATTATTCTTTATCTGCTTATTCGAAAAGCCTTTCCTACCTATAATATAGTTCAGCAAAAGCTGGATAAGGTTAATACTGTCCTCCAGGAAAATTTGATGGGTATTCGAGTAGTTAAAGCGTTTGTACGCTCTGATTTTGAAAATAACCGGTTTGGGCAAGCAAACGAGGATTATACAAATAATGCAGTCAGGGCAGCTCGCATTGTATCCTTCAATATGCCTGTGTTAATGCTCATTCTTAATTTCAGCCTAGTTATTATCCTTTGGTTTGGAGCACATCAGACGTGGAGCGGATCTTTACAGGTGGGCGATCTTATTGCCTTTATTAACTATGTGACACAGGTGTTGTTTGCTGTGATGATGATTGGCATGATGATGATTACGATTTCCCGCTCAAAGGTGTCAGCAGACCGCATTCAAGAAGTTCTCCATACAGACCTGGATTTAGTGGATCATCAGCACGCAGACCAGCAAGCAATCGTGAAGGGGGAAGTAACTTTTGACCGCGTATCTTTCAGCTATGATGGACAATCTGAAGTGTTAAAGGACATCAGTTTAGTTGCAAGGGCCGGCCAAACTGTTGCCATTCTAGGGGCGACTGGTTCTGGAAAGTCTACAATGGTGCAATTAATTCCGAGATTATATGATGCGACAAGCGGCACGGTTATGATTGACGGCACAGATGTTCGTCATATTAAACTGGAACATTTGCGGACATCTGTAGGTGTAGTTTTACAGCAGTCCATCCTGTTCAGCGGCACAATCCGGGATAATATTCGTTATGGAAAACCGGCTGCAACACAAGCTGAAGTTGAATTAGCGGCGAAAGCAGCATGTGCCCATGAATTTATAATGACTATGCCAGATGGATATGATACTGTACTTGGCCAGAGAGGCATGAATTTGTCTGGAGGGCAAAAACAGCGGATTTCGATCGCCAGAGCGCTGTTAGTCCGCCCCGTAATCTTGATTCTAGATGATAGTACAAGTGCAGTTGATTTGGGAACTGAATCCCGCATACAAAAAGCACTAGGGGAATTGCTGGAACATAGCACTGCCTTCATCATTGCTCAGCGTATTTCTTCTGTAATGGAGGCAGATAAAATTGTCGTCCTGGAGGATGGAAGGATTTCCGCAGAAGGCACGCATGAACAGTTAATGAAAACTAGTGAAGTGTATCAGGAAATATACCGCTCCCAGCTGGGAAAGGAGGAAGTAGTTTATGAATGATCGCAAAACAAACATGCCTCCTCAACAGATGGGGTTAGGAGGGCCGAAGCATTTCCGCGGAAACTTGCCAGTTCAGAGGGCAAACAATATGAAGGAAACATTGGTAAGAATATGGCGCTATATTGGTCATCAACGGAAAGGATTAGTGCTGGTTGTATTCTTGACAATGACAACAGCAGTTTTAAACCTGCTAGGTCCTTACTTAATTGGTGTTTCAATCGATAAATATATCATCACTCGCGACGTAAACGGCCTTGTTTGGTTTTGTGCCGGCTTGCTTGGTGTTTATATATGCAGCTCTATTGCTACCTGGCTTCAATCTTATTTCATGGCAGCTGTTTCTCAATATACAGTACTTGCAATGCGCAAAGATATGTTCGCCAGGCTTCAAAAGCTGCCTTTGCATTTTTTTGATAGACAGTCACATGGAGAATTGATGAGCAGAACGACAAATGATATGGAAAATGTATCAAATACGCTGAATCAAAGCTTTACAACATTAATATCCAGCATTATGACACTGATCGGTGCATTATGCTTTATGCTTAGCCTTAATATTGGATTGACATTGTTAAGCTTTGTAACAATTCCAATTGTCATGTTCCTGACATCAAAAATTGCTAAATTTACGAGAAAATACTTCACTAGCCAACAGCAGCATTTAGGAGAGCTAAATGGGTATATAGAAGAAACTATTTCTGGACAGAAGGCAGTTAAAGTCTTTCATCGGGAGGAAAAGGTGAAGGAAGAGTTTCAGGACATTAATGTAAAGCTTCGCGAGGCATCTATCCGCGCACAAATCTATTCAGGGTTTATGGGCCCTGTCATGAATGTAATGAAAAACGCTAGCTTTGCAATCATTGCCGCAGCAGGCGGCTGGATGGCCCTTGAAGGCATGGTTACAATTGGGGTGGTTGTTAGTTTTCTTTCGTATTCAAGGCAGTTTAACGATCCAATCAATCAAGTAGCAAACCAATTCAATATGCTTCAATCAGCAGTGGCAGGAGCGGAGCGTGTTTTTGAAATAATTGATACTCCAACAGAATATGCCAAAAAGCAACCTGTCAAAGTTGTAGAGGATTTGACAGGAGAAGTCATTTTTGAGGACGTTTCTTTTGGTTATAAAGAGGGACACTCCATATTAAAGAATATCACTTTAACTGCAAAGCCTGGTGATACGATTGCCTTAGTTGGGCCGACAGGTGCAGGAAAAACAACCATTGTTAACTTATTAACGAGATTTTACGAGATAAGCAATGGCAGAATCTTAATAGATGGAACAGAGCTTCAAACAATCAGCAAAGACAGTCTGCGCCGCAAATTAGGGATAGTATTGCAGGATGCGTACGTATTCTCTGATTCTATTAGGGAAAATATCCGCTATGGCCGCCTGAATGCTACAGATGAAGAGGTGGAACAAGCGGCACAGCTTGCCAATGCAGATGGATTTATCCGTAAACTGCCAATGGGCTATGACACAGTTCTGACAGCAGAAGGAGGAAACTTAAGTCAAGGTCAACGACAGCTGTTGACAATTGCCCGGGCCATACTAGCAGATCCTGCTGTGTTAATTCTGGATGAAGCAACAAGCAGTATAGACACACGAACTGAAATGCAGATCCAATCAGCTATGAGCGAGCTTATGAAAGGACGGACCAGCTTTGTTATTGCCCACAGGCTTAGTACAATTCGGGAGGCAGACAAGATTCTTGTACTAAAAGACGGCGAAATAATCGAGCGTGGCACCCATGATGAGCTAGTAGAACAAAAAGGCTTCTATTATGATTTGTATACTAGCCAATTTAAAAAGGTAATTTAATAGAATGAGTAAGGAAGACAGCACATGATGAGTGCTGTCTTTTTTGCTGTTCGGCTTTTAGAATAAACAAATTCAATAAAAGATAGAATAGCTCTATCTTTTCACCATCTTTTCACTAAAGGCTACTAAACTATCAATATGAACAAAGAAAGGAGGAAACAAAACAGTGAATGCTAGATTGAAAAAAGGTATTTTCTGGGGAGCAATTGTTGCTTCTATGACGCTTGCGATAAGCTTTATCTTTAATCTGATTGGGGGGACAACAACACTTGCTGCAGGCTTTCACGATCATGGAGGCCCAGGAGAAACGGTGCTGCTGCATCATCACGATGTAGTTGTGCGTGAACGAGTTTTAGTCGGCTATCATAATGAACCAGCATTTCCGTGGATTTGGACCCTCATTATTATTATCATCCTGATAGCAGTGACTGTCCTTGCCGTTAAAAGCTTCAGGAAAAAATCGCAAGCTTCATCGATGCAGCAATTTATTGATACTTCCATCATGAGTACACCAAAACCGTCTGTGAATTATACGAATGCAACGATTTTAGATGAATGGGAAAAGAATAACGCAGAAAAAAAGGAGAGAATGTAAATGGGTATTTTTAAAAGAATAAAGACAATTGCTAGAGCGGATATTAATAGTTTATTAGACAGCATGGAGAATCCAATTGCGATGCTGAATGAATACACTAGAGAAATGGAACAGGAGCTTAGCAAGGCACAGTCCGCTTTATCTAGACAAATCTTTGTGGAAAAAAAGCAAGCGGCACTTATTTCACAAACAAAGGAATTAGTGGAAAAGCGAGTCCGCCAAGCGAAACTGGCTCTTGAGAAGGGTGATGAAGGGATTGCTAAATTGGCAGTGCAAGAAAAAAACAATTTAGAGACTCAGCTTAATCTTTATGAACAGCAGCTAATCACACTTAAGGAACAAACGAATATTTTGAAGGGAAAATTCAATGAGCTCCAAGTAACTTATAATGAGCTTCAGCATAAGAAAATTTTACTTGCATCCCGTGCAAATGCAGCAAAATCAATCAAGCAGATTCAAAAGGTTACTATTGATTTTAATGGCGAAACAATCACAAAAGGTATAACAAGAGCAGAGGAAAGAATCCTCTTTATGGAAGCAGAAGTGCAAGCAGGCAGCTATACTTCCAACCCGCTAAACAGCTATAACAAAATAAGCTTTTCCAATGTGAGCGATGAGGAAATCGCCAAAGAACTAGACAAGCTTAAAGCTGATAAAGAAGCAATATGAGTGGTTGACAAGAAGGGGAAGTGCCTGAAGTAAAAATAGGTGCTTCTCCTTCTTTAATAAACGTGAAAGGAGCTAAAAAAATGAGAGAAACAATTCAAGACTTACTTCAAATCAATCCTATATCTTATCTAAGTTATGACAAGGCACTGCCAATTTTTATTTATCTAGCAATAGCATTAATTGTGTCTGTCATTCCGATTGTTAAAGCTTGCTTTTCCATTTGGAACACTTTGCTGTTGAATATTATCAGCGATATAGCTGCTGGCAGAAAAATCAGGGGCATTAAGAAGAAGAAACAGCTGCTTGAGGGTGAAGCAGACGGGAAAACATTAAAAGCTGCTTTTCATATGTATTTAGGACACACAGGCGCTTTAATAGCAGCTACTGGTTTATTTTACTTAGTTTCAAAGCAGCAGTACGAATTTATTTTCTATATATTAATCGGGCTTCTTGGGTTATCGTTGTTGTTCTGGATTCGCAGCTTTGTCGGGTTTGTCTGGGCCATTCTTTCTATTGCCATGCTAACAGCACCGTTGTATTACGGCGATGAAACGATCATTATGCATGGCGCGATATTTCTAGCAGCGATTATCCTTGTTCAATCTGTCCTCGGGTCCTTTGTTCAGCTGAAAAGCAGCGTTTCTAATAGAAAGTTAATGAAAGGAAAAGGAATCTTCGGAAGGCTTAAGTGGGTCCCAGCAATGATGTTTGGAGTAGTGCTGATTGGCCAATCTCTTTATGCAGGCTTTTTCATTGTTACTACTTTCTTAAGTTAATTTTAAGAATATGTTGCTAGGATTGGCAGAAAGTGAGTAAGACTTCAGACTTATAATAGATACAAGAAATAATAAAAAAGGAGGAGGAGTTTTACATGAACATACTCTTAGCGGAAGATGATTTCCAGCTTGGTGAGCTAGTTGAATATATGTTAAAGAAGAAGGGCAGCTATAAGGTCGATTGGGTTACAGACGGGGAAGACGCATACGATTACGCGAAAGCCTCACACTATGATATATTGATATTGGATTGGATGATGCCTAATGAGGATGGTGTGTCTGTTTGCAGACGGTTAAGATCCAGCGGCTATTCTGGAGCAATCTTAATGCTGACTGCTAAAGATGCTGTAGAGGATCGAATCATCGGATTGGACGCGGGAGCAGATGACTATCTTGTAAAGCCCTTTGAAATTGAAGAGCTCCTTGCCCGCTTGCGTGCTCTGTCCCGACGCAATTATGCACCTATTCTTGAAGAGCAGCTGTCCATTCATGAAATGCAATTAAACAGGCTCAGCCAGACAATCTCCAATGGAGCAGACGAAGTACAGTTAAGTCCTCGTGAGTTCCAGATGCTCGACTTGCTCGTGCAAAACCGTGGACAAGTGCTGCCAAGGGAAGTGATTCTTGACAGGATTTGGGGTTTGGATGCAGATGTATCCATGAAGATAATTGATGCAACAGTGAAGCTGCTCCGCAAGAAGTTGGACATGATTGGTCAAAATGGGCTGCTCCAAAGTATAAGGGGGGTAGGTTATAAATTTGAAAGCTAAAATAGCGTCACTTGTTTCTTTCTGGAAAGGACGAAACAACCAGGATATCTTTAAAAGCACTCAATATCGGCTGACTGCACTTTACAGCGGCTTGCTAATGCTGTTTTTGCTCCTGTTCATTATTGTTGTTTATTTGCTATTATATTTTACTATTTTTAAGGAGCAAGAACGCGAGCTGAAGGTGACTGCAGAACAGGAAGCAACCAGTATTGAAGCCTATTTGACACAGACAAATCAAACTAACCTTCTTGAATTTCAAAACCAGAAATCACTGGAGAAGGATGTAGATCAGTTTTTCTTTTATGTTGTTAATACTTCTGGTTCACTTGTTCTGGGAGATGAAACGGTGTCTGATTCCCGGTCTGAAATTTTAAACAAGCTGGATGGCTGGGATCCTTCTGAAAACGAAATTCGCAGTGAAACGATAAAAGTAGACAATATAACAGCCGAAAGAAGATTTAAAACGAGAGGCAGAGTAGAAGAGTTCGAGTCAGATCAAAAGCAAGAAACCGTGCGGCTCCTTGTAGCAGCACAGCCTATATACCATCATGGCCAAGAAATCGGCTTGCTTTACATAGGTAAGGAAATCTCGTTTGCGTACCAGCTTTTTAAAATGCTTCCCTTTATCCTGCTAGGGATAGCCGTTCTTTTTATGGGAGTCGCTATTTATATCAGCTACTATATGTCCAAAAAAGCGATGATTCCGATTTCAAGAACGTTTGCGAGACAGAAGGAGTTTGTTGCAGACGCGTCTCATGAATTGCGGACACCGTTGAGTGTGATGTTATCTTCTATAAATGCAATGGAAATGACAGCAGAGTTTAAAGAAGAGGATTATTCACACAAGCTTCTTTTAAATATGAAAAATGAAGTGAAAAGAATGACCGGTTTAGTCGGAGATTTATTAACAATTGCCCGATCAGACATGGAGAAAATAGAGTTGGCAAATGAAACCTTCGATTTTTGCCCATTAGCAAAAAAAACCATCCAATCTTTAAAAATGCTTGCTGATTCGAAACAAATTAAATTATACTTACATGCCCCTGAAGCACTGATTGTGCATGGAGATTCACAGCGTTTTACACAGCTGTTGTATATTCTAGTAGATAATGCAATTAAGTATACTCCGAACGGCGGAGAAGTCTTGCTGTCATTGGCTGCTGATGGGAGAGAACTAGTGGTGGAAGTTAAGGATACTGGTATCGGAATCGACCCGAAAGATCAGCAGCGAATCTTTGACCGTTTTTATCGCACAGATAAATCAAGAACAAGACAAGTCGGGGGTCATGGCCTTGGGCTTTCTATTGCAAAATGGATTGTCGACAGCTATGCAGGGACGATTCACGTAAGCAGTGAAATAGGCAAAGGAAGTGTGTTTTCCATTAGAATTCCTATACAAAAAGAAAATGATAAATAATCTGTTTGATGACAGGGAAAGAGCCTAATCTTTAGGAGAGGTTAGGCTCTTTTTGCGTTAGTCGAAAATTGTCGATAAAAAACAGTTTTGTATTTATAGAATTTTTTGTAAAATTAAAATATAAGAATAAGTAAAGGGCAAACTGCTTGAAAGAGTAGGGCGCAAAGCAACAGATCTAAGGGATTTCTATGATGGCTGTGCTGCCTAAAAACCAGGAGGGCGTATGGCTGACACAAGTGCTGAATTAAAATTGGATATGGAATGGATTCAATTAATAGTAGAAGCAAAAGAACTTGGATTAACGATTGAACAAATTAAAGAATTTATTAACCAGCAGAGCTAAGCGTTTTTAACATACATATATGGATAGACAAAAGGTCAAATCTATAGATTTGACCTTTTTTATTACCAGCTTATTGTTTGATAAATTCGGGCAAAAACATTTGAGCATTATTTCGTCCGCTCCGTTTGGCAGTATAAAGTGCGGCATCTGCTTCTCGCATTAAAGTTTGAATAGTTTCGGCAGCATCATTTGTAATAAAGGCTGTATGGGAAACACCTAAGCTTAAAGTAGTATATATATTTATTTCGTGAACGGTGGCGAAGCTTTCTGAAACTTTCAGGCGGATAACATTGGCTAAACGGTATGCTTCATTTAAGGACGTTTCTGGAAGGAGGATGATAAATTCTTCTCCTCCGTATCTACCAATTATATCTTCGTCACGAATGGTTTTCTTTGCTACTTTAGCTACATGAGATAAAACGATATCTCCAGCTTCATGTCCGTATTGATCATTAATTTTTTTGAAAAAATCTATATCAAACATAATGAGAGAGACATTTGCTTGAATTGTTGAAGCTGAAAGCATTTCTTCTGCTTTTTTTAAAAAATAGGTACGGTTGTATACTTGTGTAAGGCCATCAATAGATGCAAGCTGCTTGAGCATTTTTTGCATTTCTATCTTTTCTGTAATATTAACAAACGAGACTATTTTCCCTATTTTACCTAACCTATTATCCTCGACAAGAGAGAAATGTACTTGATGATAAATGCTTCTATTCCCTTGATTCCATTCATAGTCACAATCTACACCTTTATCAATAATCTTCAAAAGCTTTAGGTTGCCTATAAGAAGGCTGCTTAAAGGTTTTCCAATTACAGAAGCATTTAGACTTGGAATGATAGGAAGTATAGCATCATTATAATCAAGGATTACACCATTTTGATTTAATACAATAACCCCTTCTTTCATTCTCTCAAATACAGTATCCCTAAATATTGGCATTACATTGAACATCTTGAAGGTCAGAAGAGCAATAGAATGAAATATAAAGGATAAGCTCATGGATACTGGTCCAAGATCAATTCCATAAGGGCTTAGATTGTTTAAGTAAAAATAATTTGCAATAATTGGGAAAATTAAGCCTGCTGACATAGTAACTATTTGTATTCGAAACATAAAGGAAGCATTTTTCAGTTGTTGTAGCAATGTAATAATACTAACAGTTAAACAGAAGAACATATAAAAAGCATGAACATAAAATAATGGTCCATATTCCAACTTTAAAATAGGAAACGGTACATCGCTTCTTAGCGCAACAGAAGAGTAGTACAGATGGTGAAGGTCATTGGTTGCTTGCATGAAAATTGTAAAGCATGGAATTAGAAATAGGATGTAATAGTTCCACTGCTTTAGCTTTTGGCCAACGTATTCCAAACACATTAAAAAGAGAAAGGCCGGAATAAAAGGCATAACAAGATACTCCATAGTTACCCAAAGTTTTATTGTCTTAAGAGAGGTGCTTGATAACTCAAAGACATAAAAAAAGGAAAATATAGAGGAAAATAAAGTTGCATATTGATAAAATCTGGCACCTGGTGCACCTTTCAGCTTAAAGTAGGAAAATATGTACAGAAATAAGCTTAAAGAACCTGCAACAATAACCAATAGTATATAAAAAATCAATTCGTTATACATCAAATTGTAGTACTCCAATAATTTTAAATGGATCTAACAAAAACTTGGCTGATTATATTAGTATGTCATTCTTCAATTATACTTTAAGATACTGCATTAGGTAAGCTATTTTAGAAACTATTGAATAGTGATGGAGTACCTTCGTACACCATGTTCATGCATAAAAGGCATCAGTAATACAAAAAATAATAAATAACATCCTACATAGGAAACTTTTAACAGCCTTATACAGGCGAGGGATACTTATGAAATTATTTAAATTAACAGTCATAATAAGCTTTTCACTGCTATTTTTAACAGGCTGCTGGGATAGAGCGGAGCTATCAGAGGTGTCTATCGTAACAGGTGTGGCAATCGATAAAGGAAAAACGAAAAAATACAGGTTAACCATTGAGACCACGGAAGCGAGAGAAATGAATTACCAAACTGCAACAGGCATGGCCCCATCATTTGTTTATTCATTAGAGGGGGATGCAGTAGGAGAAATTGCTCATAAATTTAATATATCTAATGCATCTCGTCTAGTTTACTCTCATATGAGACTGCTTGCAATTAGTCAGGAAGTGGCGGAAACCGGCACGATGGACTTCATGGATTTTTTTGACCGCAACAGAGAAATGCGTGATGACTTTAGTATAGTGATCGTTAGAGGACAAGATGCAGGAAGTTTGTTGGAAGTTACAAATATGTACAAAAAAAGCCCGTCCTTAAAAATCTTTACACAATTGAATACGATGCAGAAAGAGTGGGGCGGGGCACCTGATATTAAGTTAAATGATTTTGTGCGTTTATATAATGCACAAGGCCAGTCTCCTGTCCTTGCAGCAGCCCGATTAATTGGTGATCCAAAAAAAGGCGGAAATGTTGAGAACTTAAAGAGTGAAGTCCCTGAGAGTTCAGTAGTTATTGACTCAATTGGCGTAATCAAAAACGGTAAACTCGTTGGTTTTGCAACATTAAAGGAAGTTAGAGATATGCTCTTTATTCAGGGAAGAATAAAGAATACAGAATTGACGGTTAAATGTATTAAGGGAGATAAGAAGTTTGGCTATCGTATTACTAGCACAAAAACAAAGGTAACAGCGAAAGAGAAAAATGGCCTTCCAACCTTCCATGTTAAAATTAAGGCAGAAGGCTATTTAGAAAGTACAGGTTGTACAAATGAATTTAAAAAGGAGTCTGCTTTTGAAGGGCAGGAAAAAGCTATTAACAAAATGATGGAAGACGAGATAATGCGATTTATTAATAAATCTAGAGAAGAGTATAATGCGGATATATTTGGTTTTGGAGAGTTTTTACGAGAACAAGATTATAAGCACTTTAAGAAATACGGAGTTCAATGGGATCAAGGCTTTGCCAAAGCAGATATAAATATTACTTTCGCTGCAGAAGTAAAAAGAACTGGTTTGAGAAGCAATCCATATATGATGAAATAAATAATTGATATTCACGTGAACCTCGACCAATATGTCGAGGTTTTAAACTTTCTTTTAAAATAATTTACTTTAATGGTAGCTTACGTTATTATACGTAGAAATACTGTGTACATAAATATTCTATGTACTTCACTTTTGAATGGAGTTTAGAGAAATGAAAATATCTTTTTTTGGTTTATTATTACAAATAGTATTCGTTCTGTTGATAACCATGTTTAATCATGTGCGCGTTTTTGTTATGGAGCAATACTCTATCTATCATGTAGCTTTATTTGAGTTGTTTATAGGTTTGGGTAGCTTTATTTGCGGAATTATCGGGCTGGTAAAAAAAGAAAATATAATGCTTTCCTTTTTTGTTATGGGGTTTGGGCTGCTGATTTGCATCTATTTTGTTTTTATATATCTATTAGGAGAAGCGGGGAATCCACCACCTATTCGGTGGCTTTATTTTATCTAAAAATGTTGTTGTTCCACATGAATTTATAAAAAAGTAGCCATTGGTAACAATAGATATTAGAGGAACAGCTTATTTTCAAAGCTTATCTTTCTTAGAAACGAAGAAAAAAATCATTATAAATCAAAAAGACTTTAAATTATTGTTTATAATTTTTAATTGAAAAAATTCCTACTTAAAAAATGCCGATTTCTGTTGTTCAATTGAGAATAACTGCTGATGAATAGTAATGAAATTCGGCAATAAATGAATTAAACTACAGCGTTCTTATGAGAAAAAATGTTGATTTTATCGATTTTTTGATAGCCTTTTCATTTTATCTAGATTAAAATAATTACATTTTTTATTTGATTATAAATAATGATTGTTTTATAATACTAATTATTAATTTAATATTATTAAGTTATAAAATTTATTGTTAATTTAATAATACATCAAATCACTTTTAGGAGGAAATTTTTTATGTCATTAATCGGTAAAGAAGTAGCAGAATTCTCAGCTAAAGCATTTCACAACGGTGAGTTCATCGATGTTTCTGAACAAAATTTAAAAGGTCAATGGAGTGTAGTTTGTTTCTATCCAGCAGATTTCACATTCGTATGCCCTACTGAATTAGAAGACCTTCAAAACCAATATGGTGCTTTGAAAGATCTTGGAGTAGAAGTTTATTCTGTATCTACTGACACTCACTTCACACATAAAGCATGGCACGATCATTCTGATGCTATCGGAAAAATTGAATACATAATGATCGGTGACCCTTCTCAAAAAATCTCTCGTATCTTTGATGTGTTGAATGAAGAAGAAGGCCTTGCTGATCGCGGCACATTCATCATCGATCCAGACGGAGTTATCCAAACAGTTGAAATCAATGCAGACGGAATTGGCCGTGATGCAAGCACGCTTGTAAATAAAATTAAAGCTGCACAATATGTTCGCAACAATCCAGGTGAAGTTTGCCCGGCTAAATGGCAAGAAGGTTCTGAAACACTTAAGCCAAGCCTTGATCTTGTAGGAAAGATCTAAGGAGTGTCATCAATGATATTAGATGGAGACATTAAAGCACAATTAGAACAATATCTTCAGCTGATGGAAGGCGACGTTTTATTAAAGGTTAGTGCAGGTACTGATAAAGTATCTACTGATATGCTTGCTTTAGTAGATGAACTGGCAACTATGTCGCCAAGAATTAAAGTAGAAAAGACTACTTTACAAAGAACACCAAGCTTCAGTGTTAACCGTATCGGAGAAGACACTGGTGTCATCTTTGCAGGAATTCCATTAGGCCATGAATTTACTTCATTAGTTTTGGCACTGCTTCAGGTTAGCGGAAGAGCTCCTAAAGTAGACCAAAGCTTGCTAGACCAAATTAAGAACATCAAAGGCGAATACCATTTCGAATCGTATATCAGCTTAACTTGCCATAACTGCCCAGATGTTGTTCAAGCATTGAATGTGATGAGCATTTTTAATCCGCAAATATCACATACAATGATTGACGGCGGAGCATTTAAAGAGGAAGTGGAAAGCAAAGATATCATGGCAGTGCCAACTGTTTTCGTAAATGGTGAGCCATTTGGCAGCGGCCGTATGACTTTAGAAGAAATTCTTAATAAAATCGGCAGCGGTCCAGATGCTTCTGAACTTTCTAGTAAAGACCCTTACGACGTACTAGTTGTCGGCGGCGGTCCAGCAGGTGCTAGTGCAGCTATTTATGCAGCACGTAAAGGGATTCGCACAGGGCTTGTTGCTGAACGCTTTGGCGGTCAAGTAATGGATACATTAGGTATTGAGAACTTCATTAGTGTGAAGCATACTGAAGGTCCTAAGCTTGTTGCCAGCCTTGAGGAGCATGTGAAGGAATACGGCATTGATGTAATGAACTTACAGCGTGCTAAGCGTTTAGAAAAGAAAGATTTAATTGAATTAGAGCTGGAGAATGGTGCAGTTCTTCAAAGTAAATCTGTCATTCTTTCTACAGGAGCTCGTTGGAGAAATGTAGGCGTGCCTGGTGAAGCTGAGTTTAAAAACAAAGGTGTTGCGTACTGCCCTCACTGTGACGGACCATTGTTTGAAGGAAAAGACGTAGCTGTTATCGGCGGCGGTAACTCTGGTATTGAGGCTGCAATTGATTTAGCTGGTATTGTAAAGCATGTTACAGTGCTTGAATTCATGCCTGAACTAAAAGCAGATAAAGTACTGCAAGATCGTCTATACAGCCTTCCAAACGTTACAGTATTAAAGAACGTACAAACAAAAGAAATTACCGGTACAGATAAAGTAAACGGTATTTCTTATATCGATCGCGATACAGAAGAGGTTCATCATGTTGAACTTCAAGGTGTGTTTGTTCAGATTGGTCTTGTGCCAAATACTGACTGGTTAGGTGACACAATCGAACGTACTCGCTTCGGTGAAATCGTTGTAGACAGACACGGTGCTACAAACATTCCTGGAGTTTTTGCTGCAGGAGATTGTACAAACAGTGCTTATAAACAGATTATTATTTCCATGGGATCAGGGGCAACGGCGGCTCTAGGCGCATTTGATTATCTGATTCGCAACTAAATATAATATAAAAGGCTTTCGGTAACTACTTTGCCGAAAGCTTTTTTTTACCTTCTATTTGTTCCCCTATCATAGCTTCCGTAACCTGTCACTGCTCCGTTCAACAAGGAATTGTAATAAATACAATAAAGGAGCTTTCATAAAGAAATAAATAAAAAACTGCACATTGTTAAAGCGAACTAATGTATAGTATTTAAGTTTCTTTGCAGCAAAAGTATAAGGAAATGCGAAAAAAGCATGTATTAATGCATTGATTATCATAAACTTTTTGAAATTCCCATAGGCTATCTTTAATGTCCACATGGAAATGAAAATAAATGGACCAGTATTAAAAGGCAATTCATCGACCCAATAGGTGTTTGGCTTATTATAAAAAACCCACCACTTACGGTCTTTGCCAACTTTTGCATGCAAAATTTCAATAATGCCAATTATTAAGGTAGCAGGAAGAAATCTTTTTATATTTTTAACACCGATAAAATATAGCGACAACCATGAAATCGTAACCATACAAATATTAAGTAGCGATTGAATTTTAAATGACATATTGAACCCTCACACTTTTTTTATTAGGATTCTTTTTTTAGTATTTATTATTCATAAAAAGTGTTTTCCGTACACTGCTGTAGTACTGAAAAGTCTGTTTGATATTGGAGGGCATACAGCTTGAATAAGAGCAATGAAAGGAGAAAATTTTCATACGCCAAGCATGCTAGATGGAGAAACCACAACCTCTGCTAGCGCGCCATTTTCAGAAAAATGATTTTTTAACTCTTATAAGAAGATAAATCCCCTTCTAAATTAATGTTAGAAGGGGATTTTTAAAACAGCAGTATGCTCTCCTTATCGTGTTTTCCGATAGTGCAAAGGAGTTTCTCCGTATTTCTGCTTAAACATTTTGTAAAAATAACTGGGATCATTATAGCCGATTTCATAAGTGATATCTGCAATTGGCATATTCGTTTCCCGCAGCAGTTTTTTTGCTACGCTTAATCGTTTATCGTTCAATAATTCAAAAAAACCTTTCCCTAAATTTTGTTTAATTTTAGAAGACAGGTAGTTTTTATTAAATTTAAATGTTTTTGCAAGGGAAGCAAGTGATACATCCTGATAATGACAGTCTATGTAGCGGATGATTTCAATCATTTTACTGTCCATCGTGTTCTGCTTCTCGCCCCAAGCCCGATTTTCCAGTATACGACTCAGTTCATAACTTAATATGGAAAAGTAATGTTTCATAACCTCCTGTTTGAAATGCTTTTGATTAAAATATTCAACCATCATATTCCGTAGTACGGATAAAATCGTCTCTTTTCCTGACACATCAATCAGTAAAAAAGTGCTGTGAGCGGATTTTTCGCGAATAGCATTAAGCAGAAATTCGCTGAAAATCGAATGTGATTGGAAAGAGTCAAACAAAATATCCATCGAGAAAAAATTCTCATGTACTAAAATATTGATTAAAATATCATTTTCTCCAATATTATCAACTTTTTGGACCACATCTTTATCCATTACGATAATGTGGTCCTTTTTTAGTTCAATTTTTTCATCATTAATATACTGCGTACAGTTTCCAGAATACATATAGTTTATTTCAACAAAGTCGTGGGTGTGTGCTGGAGTGTATGAAAATCTTTGCTGTTTATTGATAAAAATATTTCCCTCAAGAAAAAATGCCTCTTTTGGGATTTTCGGGACTTTTTGAAGGGCATAAGGAAGGTTTAACTCGTTAATATTTTGTTTTTCTTTTCGTTGAATCTTTTCAACTTCTGTATGGCTGAAAAGGTACTCATCTAATGTCGATAATTCCATGTGCTTAATATCCTTTCCGAATATTTTACTAAACCTGAACAAAGACCATATTTTCAAGAATAAATGACATTTTATCTAGATTTTATTTAGATTATACTTCGTATGTAAGCGTTTCACAAGTAGTGAGAAAGGATGAAAATAGTGAATTATTGGATTTGGTTTCCAGGAGATTTTGAAATTTACCATATTATGAAACAAAATTTTAGTCGAGAAGAACGTGGCTTTGATTGGCCTGCCTATTGGTTTACAGCTGGTTGGAACCATAATGTTAAGTTTAAACAAACGTATCATCTCAAAGAAAAGACAACTTTTACGGTACATGCTAAGGGGAAGGGGCATGTAGCTGTTACAAGACAGGAGGAGGCTGGTAGTGAACAAGTCGATAAATACCCATTTGAACAAACTATTACTTGTAATCCAGGTAAAATAACGGTTGAAGTGATTGTTTGTCATTTGGAAGGATTGCCTAGTATCTTTGTGTGCGGGCAAACTATATTTTCTGATGAGACATGGATTGCTTCAAACTATATCGAATCAGATCAGGCTGTAGGTGTAAGCGCTCTTTTTGTGGATAAAGAGCAAGATCCGATGGAATTTCCTTACACATATGAACAAAAGACACCCTCGAAGATTGAATATGTAAATGGAGGTACATTGCTAGATTTCGGTCATACCATTACAGCAAAAACAAAAGTAATTTTCTCCGAAAGATTTCAACCTATTACGTGTTGTTACGGTGAGAGCAGGACAGAAGCACTTGATGTTAAGGACTGTTACCTCAAACAAGTGATAAACACTCGTGATGATAAAGACTTTGAACTATTGGAAGAAAACACTTTTGTTACCCGACTGCGAGCGTTTCGCTATATCTTTTTACCCAATGTAATGGATGATTCAGTAATGATTACTGCTATCCGGCAATATGTTGAGTTCGGCGGAGTAAGTCAGTTCCACTCATCAGATCAGCAGCTCAACCAAATTTGGGAGGTTGCCGATCGCACTTTCCGTACTTGCAGTGATATCTTCTTTTTAGATGGAGTTAAACGGGATAAATGGGTATGGTCGGGAGATGCCTATCAAAGCTATTTCATTAATCGCTATAGTTTTTTCAACAAAGAAATTGTTGAGCGGACAATTCTTGGACTCCGCGGTACCAATCTTATGCAACAACATCTTAATACAATTATCGATTATTCCCTTTATTGGCTGATAAGCATTGAAGAGTATTATCAAACATTTAGTGATCGCAGATTTATTGAGGGAATTTATCCGAAAATGGTATCCCTGCTGCAATATTGTGAATCCCAAACGAATGAACACGGTTTTATTTACGGTAAACCAGGTGATTGGGTGTATATTGATTGGGCAGAGTTTGATATTTCAGGCCCGCTCTGTGCAGAACAAATGCTGCTGGCCCGTGCTTATCAAAGCATGATGAGCGTTGAGAAAGCATTGGGAATGTCAAATGGAGACTTACAAGCAAAATCAGAAAAGCTAATAGCCAATATCCACAAATATTATTGGGACGAAGAGAAGGGCGGCTTTATAGACAGTTATGAATCTGGTAAACGGAACATAACAAAACATGCTAACATCTTTGCCATACTGTTTAATATAGTTGATGGAAAAAAAGCAGCGATTATTAAAAAGAATGTTTTATTAAATCCAGCAATTAATGATATTCATACACCGTATTTTAAGTTTTGGGAGCTTGAAGTAATGGCACAAATTGGTGAATATTCGTATGTCCTTGAGCAAGTTAAATCCTACTGGGGCGGGATGTTAGCTGAAGGTGCGACGACCTTCTGGGAATATTACGACCCTAACGAAACAGGTGCTGAAAAATATGCAATGTATGGTGATAAATATGGGAAAAGTCTCTGTCACGCATGGGGGGCCAGTCCTATTTATTTAGTCGGGCGTTACCTGTTAGGCGTTCAGCCCACAGCACCAGGGTACAAAAGCTTTGAAGTGGCTCCACAAGTAGGCCTTTTTAAAGATTTCTCCTGTGTATTGCCAGTCGGAGCAGGGCAAGTAAAAGTTGAATGGAGCAAGCAACAACTTACTGTTACAGCAAACGTATCTGGAGGAGTTCTTCGTCTAGCTAATCGAATTATTCCTATCGAAAGAGAGCAGGAATTAATTATTAACTTATAAAAAAGGGAGTAAATGAATATGGAGAAATTACAAGATAAGCTTTCAGGTAAAGACTGGTTTTTAGCAAGTGTTGCAGGTGTCGCTTCCTACCTGGATGCCGCATTGCTTGTTAGCGCCGGCATTGCTCTAGCAATTTGGTCTGACCATTTCGGCATTAATCCATGGTGGACAGGAGTTATCAGCACAGCGCTAACCCTTTCTGTTGCGATCGGGGCATTGTTTGGCGGCCGTTTATCTGATAAATTTGGCCGGGTCCGTGTCTTTAACATCGATATTCTGCTTGTAGCAATCGGCAGTATTATCATCGCCTTTTCTAATAGTATGCCAATGCTACTCATTGGGTTAATTATCGCAGGACTTGCATCAGGGGCAGATCTGCCAACATCGCTTGCTGTCATTACGGAGCGTGTTTCACCGAAACATCATGGTAAAGTTATCACTATTACGGAGATGTTTTGGATTCTCGGGATTCTCCTTTCACAAGCACTTGGTTTCTTAACTTCTACCATGGAAATGACAGGGACACGGGTGTTGTTCATTTGGATTGCCGCAATAGCCCTGATTAATTGGGGCATTAGGGTGTTTTCCAAAAAGTTTCGTCAAGTTGAACATGAACTTTACGAACAAAATGCACATGAAAATAATCGCGCTCAACCAGCACAAAAAGTTTCCATCAAAGCGATTTTTGCTTCCAAAAAGTATATGGTGCCGCTCATCTCGATTACTGGTTTTTATCTGTTTTGGAATATCCCAGCAAATACTTGGGGCTCGTTCGTCAATTATTTCCTTGTTACCATTAACGGACGGACCCAATCATATTCAACTGCACTAGGCTTCTTTGCCAACCTTGCTGCAATTGCCGTTCTCTTTTTCATTTATATGAAATTAGCTGATACTAAATATCGATACACAATGATGCATACCGGAATTTTTCTTTGTGTTCTGTCTTTCGTGATTTCTGGAATTTTTGGCGGAACATCATGGATTATTTTCTCTGCCGCTTACTTTATTTACTCTGCTTGTAATAACTTACATGGAGAATCAATTTATAAAATTTGGACCCAATCATTCTATCCGCCAGATTTGCGGGCAAGCGTCACAGGCTTTTCAATTGCTGTTGTCCGTATTTTAACAGCGGCGTGCTCTGTATTTACACCAGTCATTATGAACTACTCACCAGACCTTCTAATGTGGCTGCTAGTTGCCTCACTAGTCATCTGCTGGGCATTCGCAGCTGCAACAATAAAATTAGTAAAAAAATATAATATTCACGATCCAGGAATAAGAGAATCTGTAACAAATAAGGATACTGGTCTATCGCAAAGATGACTTATGACATAAGCAGTCCCATGTTTACTAAAAGTGAACATGGGACTGCTTTTTTAAGGAGGCTTTGTTATAAACTTATGTACTAAAGTACATAGTGATTGTACTTTAGTACATTTAATTTTTCGAGAGTTTTCTCTAAAATAAAAAAAGAGATAATTCCTTATAATAAAAGTATTTAACGTATAGAAAGCGGTGTATACATGTCTGTATATAAGCATAATAAATTTTATTCTTTTGCTGATTTTACTCATTTTTTGTTGCTGAATAAAATACCTTTTCTCTTATGGATTTTAATTGTCTTTATTTCAGCAGTAACATTTCAGCATATTCATTCACCATTGCTGTTAAATAGTATAATTGTTGGTGCATTTATGATTGTTCATGTATTACTTTACTGGTATTCAGATGTACTGATTGCTAAAAAAAGGTTAGTGTATTTTATTGGGCAAACAATGATTATTTTTGCGGCGGCCTTTATATTACCTATTGGTTCTATTTCTTTGTTGGTTGGTCTTTTGCCATTGTTAATTGCACAAAGTATCATTATTTTTAAAAAGAAAATCCAAGTAGTTATCGTATTTTCTTTGTTGTATTCTCAATATTGTATAGTTATTCTCCTGAATTACGGCAGAGGGGAACTGCTTGAATTTATCTTGATTTTTATTTTCATCCTTATTATTGTTGTATTTTATTACTCCATCTATCACGGTCAAGTAAATGCACGTATTCGGACCCAATATTATTTGACTGAATTAGAGGCAGCACACATTAAATTAGAGGAACTAACTTTGGCTAATGAAAGACAACGAATGGCAAGGGACTTGCACGATACGTTAGCACAAGGTTTAGCTGGATTGATTATGCAACTTGATGCAGCCGATTCTTATTTAGAAAACGGAAATGCTGAAAAATCACAGGAAATTATTCGAAAGTCGATGGATCAAGCTCGTAAAACATTACGGGAGGCGAGAATAGTCATTGATAATTTACGTGAGAACTCGTTAGCTGATATGAACTTTGAGAAGGCTGTAACAGAAGAAATAGAGCGCTTCAAAGAAAACACATTGATTGCAGTAGAGTCTCTCATTAATGTTAAAGTAAATCTTAGTAATTTAATAAAAGAACACAGCCTTTATATTATAAGTGAAGGACTAACCAATATCGCTAAACATTCACATGCAACAAAAGCTGCTGTTACTGTAATAGGTGAAAAAGGCGAAATACAAATAAAAATTGAAGATAATGGGATTGGTTTTGACAATGTTACAAAAGTACAGCGTGGAAGTTACGGCTTGTTAGGCTTGAAGGAGCGAGTGAAGATTATTGGCGGTGAGCTCAGTATAGAAAGTGAATTAGGAAAAGGTACGAAAATAACAGTAAGATGCAATTTAAACAAAGGAGTAATGAGATGAAGTATAAAGTTCTAATTGTGGATGATCACACTGTTGTTCGTGAAGGGCTTAAAATGATCCTTGAAACGAATGAATCATTTATAGTAGCAGCTGAGGCTGGTAATGGAGAAGAAGCAATCCGGTTAATTGATAAAACCTCCTTTGACGTCATTTTGATGGACTTAAATATGCCGATAATGAGTGGATTAGATACTATCAAAGCGCTTAACGAAAAAGACATAAAGATTCCCATTATTATTTTGACAACATACAATGAGGATGACTTAATGGTACAAGGTCTTGAATTAGGAGCAAAAGGATACTTATTAAAAGATACTGGAAGAGAGGACTTGTTTCGAACAATTGAATCTGCAGCCAGAGGAGAAACACTATTGCAGCCAGAAATAATGCAGAGGCTCTTGAAGTCCCAACATAAACAAAAGAAATCTTCTGATGATAAAAACCGACTAACAGAAAAAGAACTGCTTATCCTGCAGGCAGCTGCTAAAGGGTTTCGAAATAAAGATATAGCTTATGACCTTGGAATAGCAGAAAGAACGGTTAAAGCGCATTTTACTAATATTTTTAATAAGCTTAATGTCACCAACAGGGTGGAAGCTATAAGAGCAGCTATTGATTCTCAGTTAATAAAATTATAATATTGCCCTTTCGTACATAGTGCTTCTGCCCCAATGTACGATTTTTTTTTGCTATTTTTCCTTTAATATAAAGCATGTAAAAGGTGAGCTTTTAAAAAAAGGGAATAGTGAGAGGAGAAAAAATGGCAAAGTTTTTATATAAATTAGGAAATTGGGCAGGTTCCAACAGCAAAAAAGTCATCTTAATGACTATCATCATTTTAATTGCCTTAGGATTTGCAGCTGTCGGTATTGGAATGTCATTTAAAGATGATCTTGCAATACCTGGAACAGAATCAGAAAAAGCAATGAAGGTGTTGGAGAAGGAGTTTCAGAGTAGTGATAACAGCGGGCAAGTTTATCTTGTTATGAAAGCCCCTAAGAATGAAACACTAGATTCTGAAGAAAACAATAAAGTAATCAAGGAAGTTCTTGAAGAAATAAAAAAAGACAAGACAGTCACAGCGGTGGCAACACCTGCAGAACTAAAAAATATTAATGCTGACAAGCAGATTGGCTATGCCGTAGTAACTTATGATAGACCTGCAGGAAAGGTATCAGACAAGTCGAAAGAACATGTGGAAGATAGTTTGCATATCACAAGGGATGCAGGTATACAAACAGAGCTCGAAGGAACAGTAGAGTTCGATGTAACGAAAGGCGGCGGTTCAGAAACTATTGGAATTATAGCTGCTTATGTAGTATTAGCACTTACCTTTACTTCTTTATTAGTAGCTGGAATGCCTATACTTACTGCCTTGTTTGGTTTAGGTATCGGAATTTTACTAGTTCTTATCGGTACGAATTATTTTAATATCCCTTCTATATCGATGACATTAGTTGCATGTTAGGTTTAGCAGTCGGAATTGATTACGCTCTGTTTATCATTTCCCGTTTTAGACAAGAGATGAAAAAAGGCTATTCAGTGAAAGAATCCATTGCTATTGCAAATGGAACAGCAGGAAGCGCAGTAGTATTTGCAGGCGTTACAGTTATTATTGGACTAGTTGGCCTGCTTGTAGTAGGCATCCCATTTATAGGTGTAATGGGGGTAACTTCTGCTGTTGTTGTACTATTTTCAGTTATTATTTCCATCATTGTAGTTCCAGCTCTTTTAGGGATGTTAGGTAAAAAAGCAGGACCATATAGAAAAAATAGACTGCTGCAACTGTTAACAAGAGCTGATAAGAAAAAGGACGTTTCTAATAATAAATGGGGCAGATTTGTTACGAAAAAACCATTAATTACATCCCTCATTGGTATTGCTATTTTAGTATTTATGACGCTACCATTCTTCCATATGGAGCTAGGTTTACCAACTAAGGGAGATAAAACCCTCGATAAAACAGAGCGAAAAGGGTATGATCTCCTTTCAGAAGCATACGGAGAAGGATTCCATGCCTCGTTAGTCGTTATTGCCGAACCACAAGGAGATGCCAAGGAGTTTCAGAATAAGCTTTCTGAAGTAGCCGAAGACATAACAGCATTAAATAATATAGAAAAGGTTTCACTTCCAGTTCCAAACAAATCCGGTAATGTATATTTGATAAGTGTTTCTCCAAAAACAGGACCAAATGACTCAGATACAAAAAAAGTGGTGCATGATATAAGAGATCTTTCCAAACAGGAAGAAGTAAAGTTAATGGTAACAGGCTCAACAGCTATTAACATTGATATCTCTGAGAAAATAATGAATGCCTTACCGCAATTTGCCGTTTTCATCATTGTTTTCGCTTATTTGCTGCTAATGGTAGTGTTCCGCTCATTACTAATTCCGTTAAAAGCAGTGCTAGGTTTTATTCTTTCTATTGGTGCAGCCTTCGGATTTACCGTATTTGTTGTTCAAGACGGTAATTTGCAAGATTTATTTGGGTTGCCAGGACCAGCAGCTATCCTGTTTTTATTGCCGATCTTAAGCATTGGAATATTATTCGGTTTAGCAATGGATTATGAAGTGTTCTTAGTGAGCAAAATGCGCGAGGTATATACTCATACGGGAGATGCTAAAAAAGCTGTGCTTGCTGGGATGAGAGAAAATGGAGCAGTTGTAACAGCAGCAGGATTAATCATGACATTTGTCTTTTCAGGTTTTATCTTAGCGGAAGATCCAATAATTAAACAAATGGGATTAACTTTAGCATTTGGAGTATTATTTGATGCATTTATAGTTAGGATGACAATTGTTCCAGCTGTGATGACATTAATGGGCAAAGCTTCCTGGTATTTACCGAAATGGTTGGACAAAATTCTTCCTAATATTGATATTGAAGGGGAGACAATATTCAAGGCGGAAGACAAAAAGAAAAAACATTAAAAAGCAGAATCTAAAGCATATAATCCGCTTAATCTAGTAGATTGAGCGGTTTTTCTATATAGTAGGCAGGAGGAGTTAAAGTGTCTCATTTAAAAAACTTTGAAGATTGGTATCTAGATTATAAGCATGACGTATACAAGTATATACTTTCATTTGTAAAGAATCGCCATTCAGCAGAAGACTTAATGCAAGAGACTTTTATAAAAGCTTACGTAAAAGCAGACACATTTAAAGGAGCATCTAACGTAAGGACATGGTTGTTTAGCATTGCTTACCATGTAACAATGGATTACTTTAAAAAGCAGATGTCTATTAATCAGATGGTGTTTAAATATAAATCAGTGATGATGTCGCAAGAAACCTCATCGGATATTAAAAAAAGGGAAAATAAAAAGGAATTATTAGCTTCCATAAGAAAACTAAAGAATTCTTATAGACAGGTGCTTATATTCCGAAAGCTTCAAGGCTATTCTGTTAAAGAAACTGCTAAAGTATTACATTGGTCGGAAAGTAAAGTGAAGGTGACTTTAAGCAGGGCATTACGGAGCTTAAGAAAACAATTAATAATCGATGGGAACTATATGGAAATGCTTTAACATTAATCTTTAAATTTACTCCATTATTTTAGTGTTTTTGCCCTAGTGTACGTGTAAATTTGCCTGATTGTACGATTTTTTTGGTTTTGATTTCTTTTATAATAAATGTATAGAGGAGGATAACGAACGAGTGGAATAAAATAAGGAGCTGACAAAATGAAAAATAAACTAGTGTACGGGATTGTATTCAGTGTCTCACTTCTGGCAGGGTTTATTTTATTCTTTGCGGAAAAGAGGTACAGCAAGGAATATAAGAATAACAACAATACGAGTTTATAGTTATCCAACAGTTGGAGCGTACAGAAAGAGAAGTCTGCATTTAACAGACTTCTTTTCATTTTTATAGCACTATTTAATGCTTTCATGATTCTTTTCTTTTTCGATAATATCTTTTACAACATCGTCAATGGTAACATGACTTAAAGCTTTCTCCATTGCTGATTGAGCAATGGTAAAGAGGGGAAGTACTGCGTCTTGTATATTTCTTCCTACAGGACAATCAGGATTTGGATTGTCGTGTATACTAAACAGCTCTTTTTCTTGGACGACATTTACAGCTTTATAAACATCAAGCAAAGTTATCTCAGCTAACTTTTTTGCTGCTTGAGCTCCGGCAATTCCTGGACGGACGTTAATTAAGCCGGCATTTTTAAGCATGCCCATTATCTTTCTGATCACGGCGGGATTTGTATTTACACTGCTTGCTAAAAACTCAGAGGAGTTAACACTTGTTTTATTTATTTCAATAAGAGTCAGTATATGAATACCAACAGCAAAACGACTGCTGATCGACATGTAAAACACCTTCCTAACGATAAGTTCCATATTCATGTAATTATTCTGGTTACAAGTATATTATACCTAAAGATCTTAAAAAGTCTCGGGAAAAACAATTTTATATACCTGTTGACAAGTTAGATACATGTAACTTATATTATTACATGTAACAATTATTGTTACAACTGATTATCTGTGAACGAAGTTATTAATGATAAACATAGAAAAAAGTGGAGGAATGGTAATGAATCATTTAGTTATTTATGCACATCCAAACGAAGAAAGCTTTAACCATGCTATTCTCGGTACGGTCGTCGAGTCTTTACAAGAGAAAGGTCATGAAGTTATGGTTAGGGATTTATATGCAATTGGGATAGACCCGGTTTTAAAGTTTGATGGTAAGGGTGAAGTAGATCCAGAAATTAAAAAAGAACAAGAATACATCAGCAAAGCGGATGTTATTACACTCATTTATCCAATCTGGTGGACAGGAATGCCGGCTATTTTAAAAGGATATATTGACAGAGTTTACTCCTACGGATTTGCTTATCAGTACAATACTGATGGTGGTATAGATAAGCTGCTGGCAGGGAAGAAAGGTCTTATTATCAATACTCACGGAACACCGAAGGATATTTATGATTCCATTGGAATGACAGAAGCACTAAAGAAAACCTCTACAACAGGAATATTCGAATTTTGCGGTATCGAAAGTGTTGGTCATTTAACTTTTGGCAGCATTCCTTCAGTGGATGATTCAACAAGAAAAGGAATGCTTGAAGAAATTAAAAACAAAGTAAACTCATTGTTTTAACTAAGCAAGCAGCCTTTAGGTGGAAGAGTTGTAACTATTAAAATTATAATTAAAGGAGGAGCTTATAATGAAAATTGCAATTATAGGTGCAAGTGGTAAAGCAGGAAATTTAATTTTAAAAGAAGCAGTAGAACGGGGACATGAGGTTACAGCAATTGTAAGAGACGCTGCAAAAATACAAAATCAACAGGTAGCTGTCGTTGAGAATAATGTTTTCAACTTGAAAACAGAAGATATTCAAAAATATGATGTGGTAGTAAATGCTTTTAATTCTGCTCCAGGCCAAGAAATCCAGCATATTGAGGCAGGTCAGGTGCTGATAGAAGCATTAAAAGCTTCCCCAAACACTCGACTAGTTGTAGTAGGTGGAGCAGGAAGCTTATTTGTAGATGAAGCGAAAACGATGCGCGTTCTGGAAACACCTGAATTCCCTAAAGCGTATTATCCAACAGCTTTTAATATGGGAGAAAACTTAAAAGAACTGCAAAATACTAATGATATTAACTGGACATATATTAGTCCTGGAGGCTTCTTTAATCCAGAAGGCAAGCGTACAGGATTCTATCAAAAGGGCGGAGATGTTCTTTTTCTGAACTCTAAAGGTGACAGCTATATCAGCTATGCCGACTATGCAATCGCCGTATTAGATGAAATTGAAAATCCACAACATAAAAACCAACGATTCGCTGTTGTTGGGGAAGCTGAATAAATTTAGATTTGGCCAAAAACCGACCTATATATGGTCGGTTTTTCATTTTAATAAATAAGTTGGAGCAGGACTGCCGCATGTAAATGAAAGAGTTATCTTTCATGTATTTAGCTATCAGAAAGTGGCTACACAAAAATTATATATACTGCTGCTAATTAATTAGGATTTTTTATCCTGATTAATTAGAAACTTCAGTAATGGAGGAGCGAACAAGGTTGTTAATATTATCACAACTACCGTTGACGTGAAATATTCAGGCAGTAACAGGGATTCTTGCAAACCAGTGGCCGCGATTATCAAGGCTACTTCTCCACGTGAAACCATTCCGGCCCCGATTATTAGGGCGGAGTGGTTATTAAAGCCTGTCAGCTTTGCTCCTATAGCTCCTCCTACTAGTTTTGTTAGAACGGCAATGACAGATAGTACTGCAATAAACCCAATCTGACTTCCAATTCCGTTAAATGAGACATTTAACCCGATACTGACAAAGAAAACAGGAACAAAGACAGCGTATGCTACAGGTTCCATTTTTCTTTCAACAGTGTGTTTATAATCTGTTTGAGAAATGGCAATACCTGCAGCGAAAGCGCCAATTATTCCTGCCATTCCAAGTAAATCTGCAAAATACACAAAGGCAAAACAAACAACTAATGCCATAGATATCACAGGTTCTGTAACTTTAAGTTTAGAAAGTATTTGGAGGAATTTAGGTACAATAAAAGCCCCTGCAACTAGTACTCCGATAAAGAAGAGAACCTTTTTGCCTATGAGCAGTCCGATTGAAACTTCTTCTCCAGTCCCAAGAAGGCTAGTCATTGCTGCTAAAAGTATAACAACGAGCACATCATCAACAACCGCAGCCCCTAGTATAGTGCTCCCTTCAGGCGAATTTAGACTGTTCATATCTTTTAGAACCTGGACAGTAATGCTAACGGATGTTGCACAAAGCAGCACACCGATAAATAGAGAGTATGTTGTATCCAAGTTAAACAGTTCTCCTATCGAGTACCCTCCGATAAAAGGAAATATAATCCCAACTATAGCAACTGCAAAAGCAGCTTTCCAATTTTTTTTGAGTTGATCTAAGTCAGTCTCTAAACCGGCCAAAAACATAAGCAATAAAACGCCGATTTCAGAGAAGTAATGAATAAATTCATTGTTGTCAATCCAGCCAAGCACTGCAGGTCCTAAAATAATTCCGATAATCAATTTACCAAGCACTGATGGCTGTCCTAGTCTTACTGAAATATCTCCTGCAACTTTTGTTGAAAATAAAATTAATAGCAAATATAGAATAAATTCCATTCTTGTAAACGACCTCCCTTTTAACACCTGGAATACAGTGTAATGCTCTGAAAACAAGCTGTCAATACGTGGTTTTAAGAGGTTTTCAGGGTGTTTTGTGATGTGTAAAAAACACAAAAATATAGCTACTCTTATTTTTAATAAAGTGGCAAAATAGGCGATTATGTAGTTTTGAGAAGGTGGTGTATTTTAGCTGGGATTTCACTTGAGAGAAAATATTCGAATAAGGAAATCCGGATACATGTTCAGGTATTTGTCGAAAAATTAAGTGTATTTTCAGTTGACACCATTTGTGCTTTTGGTTTAGCATAAAGTTGCATTAAGGCAAAATAATTTAATTGATTTAACTTTTGTGGTACAAGGTAAAATTATTGCGAACAAGCTAAAGAGGAGGTATATTATGGTTAAAAAAATGTGGGGAAGTATGGCTGTCTTATTTGTTGTGGTTCTTTCGTTAGTAGGTTGCTCAAACGCTGAGCAATCAAAAAGTGCAGATGGGAAAATCCACGTCACTGCAACTACTGGAATGATTAATGACATTGTTAAAAATGTTGGCGGGGACAATGTAGAAACGAATGCATTAATGAAGTCTGGAGTTGATCCTCATCTTTATAAAGCATCACAAGGAGATATAAGTAAGCTGGAGGACGCGGATATGATTTTTTATAATGGCTTGCATCTTGAAGGGAAGATGATTGATATTTTCGAGAAGATGAGCAAAACAAAGCCAACAATAGCTGTCACAGAAAATATCGGAGAGGAGGAGCTGCTGACGCCAGATGACGAATCAGAAGGAAATGACCCTCACGTCTGGTTTGATGTTTCCCTTTGGATTCAAGCTGCAGAAGCAGTTGAGGAGGAACTAATTGCCTTTGATCCTGACAATGAGAGAGCATACAAAAAGAATGCAGAAGCATATATAGGTGAATTAAAGGAATTGGACGATTATGTGAAAGTACAAATTGCATCCATTCCTGAACAATCTCGGGTTTTAGTAACTGCACATGACGCTTTTGGCTATTTTGGAAAAGCGTACAACATGGAGGTAAAGGGTCTGCAAGGAATCAGTACGGCATCTGAATATGGATCAAAGGATGTAAGTGAGCTGAGAGATTATCTTGTTGAAAATAAAATCAAGGCAGTATTTATAGAATCAAGTGTACCGAAAAAAGCGATTGAGGCTGTTATGGAAGGCGCTAAAGAAAAAGGACATGAAATGGAGATAGGTGGAGAACTGTTCTCAGATGCAATGGGGCAGGAAGGTACGGAGGAAGGAACATATATTGGCATGGTCAGGCATAATGTGGACACGATTGTGAAGGCACTGAAATAGATAAGGGAAAGGGAGAATTCAAATGACATCACCACTAACTGTTCATAAATTAGCAGTAGCTTATCAAAAAAAGCCGGTGCTTGAGGATATTTCGTTTACTATCCCAGAAGGAAAGCTGATTGGAATTATTGGACCAAACGGTGCAGGAAAGTCTACCCTAATAAAAGCGATATTAGAATTAATTCCGTCTCTTTCAGGTGAAGTAGAAATATTCGGTGGAACATATAAGCAGAATCGGAAGAAGGTCGGATATGTTCCCCAAAGAGAATCAGTAGACTGGGATTTTCCGACAAACGCCCTTGATGTCGTTACAATGGGCAGATATGGTCATTTAGGCTGGTTTAAGCGCCCTGGTAAAAAGGATAAACAGTTTGCACTAGAGTGCCTTGATAAAGTGGGCATGTTGCAATATGCTGACAGACAGATCAGCCAGCTTTCAGGAGGTCAGCAGCAACGCGTTTTTTTGGCAAGAGCACTCGCACAAGATGCAAATCTATACTTAATGGATGAACCTTTTGTCGGTGTAGATGCGGCGACAGAAAAGGCAATCATTTCATTATTGATGAACTTGAAAAAACAAGGGAAAACAGTGCTGGTTGTCCATCACGATTTAAATACAGTTAAGGAGTATTTTGATTGGATAATGCTTTTAAATGTGAAATTAATTGGAATTGGTCCAACTGAGCAGCTGTTTACAAAGGAATATTTGCAAAATACATATGGAGGGAGCCTTGCCTTGCTTGAAGGGAATGCCGCTCCCTTCATTATCGGTTAAGGAGGTGTGAGCATGGAATGGCTGGAGATTTTTTCAGACCCAAATACGCAATGGATCCTGATGGGGTCTATGCTGCTCGGGCTCAGCAGTGGAGTCATCGGCAGTTTTGCTTATCTTCGCAAGCAGGCATTAATGGGGGATGCCCTGGCACATGCGGCGCTTCCAGGTGTATGCATCGCATTTATGCTGACTGGAACTAAATCAATCTTTTTCTTTTTGATTGGTGCGATTATTGCCGGCATTGCTGCAACTTTGTCTATCGGCTTTATAACGAGAAATTCCAGATTAAAGCAGGATGCGGCACTCGGCATCATTCTCTCTGCCTTCTTTGGAATTGGGATTGTCCTTTTGACCCAAATTCAGCATAGCGACAGTGGCAACCAAAGTGGTTTAGATAAATTTTTATTTGGTCATGCAGCTTCCATTATTAAATCAGATGTATATACGATTGCAGGCATAGCTTTGTTCCTAGTATTGGTTTCTATCGTGTTCTTCAAAGAATTCAAGCTGATCTCCTTTGATCCAGGATTTGCGAAAGGCATTGGTCTGCCGATTGTTGCGCTCGACCAATTTATCATGCTGCTGCTTGTCACGGCTGTTGTAATTGGAATTCAGGCGGTAGGCGTCGTTCTTATGGCAGCCTTGTTAATTACGCCAGCAGTTTCGGCAAGATACTGGACAGAAAAACTGCATGTGATGGTGATTTATTCAGGCGTTTTTGGCGCAGTTAGCGGAATTGCTGGAACAATCATTAGTACGATGGCAAACAATTTACCGACTGGTCCATTAATTGTTTTAGCTGCAACCTTTTTATTTATCATCTCTATCTTGTTTGCACCGCGAAGAGGGACGGTAGCTAAATGGAGAATGCGCAGCCAGGCAAAAAAGGATTACAGATATAAAATAGTTAACCAAGAAGTAAAGGAGAAATCCTTATGAATCATTTTTGGATTATTTTAATTGGGGCACTTGTCGGCGGCTCCTGCAGTATACTAGGCTGCTTTCTTGTGTTGAGAAAGATGTCGATGATTGGGGATGCTATCAGTCATTCTGTGCTGCCGGGTATTGTTATTGCTTTTTTGATAAGCGGCACTAGAGACTCTCTTTTCATGATGCTGGGAGCTGCCGCAGTCGGGCTTATCACAGTATTCCTCATACAAATGTTTCAAAATAACGGAGTACAATCTGATGCCTCCATCGGTGTAGTATTCACAGCTCTATTTGCGATTGGTGTGGTGCTCGTTAGCCTGTTCACAAGACAGGTGGATATAGATTTAGATTGTGTTTTATATGGAGAAATAGCTTATGCTCCTTGGGACACACTGCAGATTGGCGAACATAGCCTTGGTCCGAGAGCCGTCTGGGGGATAGGAGCGAGCTTCCTAATTAATGTGCTGGCAGTCAGTTTGTTTTATAAACAGTTTAAGCTGAGCGCATTTGACCCTGCGATGGCAGCAGCACTCGGAATCCCAGTCATGTTCTTCCACTATTTATTGATGGGACTTGTATCTGTCTCGACAGTCGCTTCTTTTGAAAGTGTTGGCGCAATTTTAGTAGTCGGCATGATTATTATTCCAGCAGCGGCCGCCTATTTACTGACAGATAAACTTAGTGCCATGATTATATGGAGTGTCATGATAAGTATTCTTAGTTCAGTTATAGGATACTATTTTGCTTATCTTACAGATACTTCCATAAGTGGTATGATGGTTTCTGTAGCTGGCGTTATTTTTGCATTAGCTTTGCTGTTTTCACCAACACATGGAGTTGTCATGAAGAAGTGGAAAAGAGAGAGAATGATAAGCCGAATATGATGGTATGAACATAGTAAGGGAGTATTTTTATATTCAATAATACTTATAAATCTTGCCTAACAGGGGTAAATTAACCAAGTTCATTCTATACAAAAGGAGAGTTAATATTGACTAACATCTATAATCTATACAGCTCAGACGAAGATCACTTAGGCATTAGCAAATCCTTTCATATTCAATGCGATTTACCTCCGCATAAATTCCGCCAAATTATGATGGAGTATCGCCGCAATAACACAGTAGGAGATGACATTCATTCATTTGTCCATTATTTAAAGGAATCATTTCCTGACTCGTTAACTACCTTTGACTATGATGATGTCATCCAGTTTGATGCAGACCAAGAGAATAGTGCGATTCTTGCTAACTTAACAGATCAGATGAATAACTCAATTTAATTTAAATGAACAGCTCTCCCTTCACTTGAAGGGGAGCTGTTTTCTATTAAAAGAAAGCTGAAAAAATTACTTGTTCATTTTTCGGAAGTATTTCTTCTTGCAGGTCTCTATAATAAATAATATAACGGATCTAAGCTAACAGATTTCCTTTGAACCTAAGTGTATAGAACTTACAGAAGAAAATAAATGAACGCTAAATTGAGGTGACTTAAGCAGTGGTTATTTCTGAAAAAAAGAAAGAAGAATTGTATCGAGCATTAGTGGACAAAAATCCACACTATGATGGTATTTTTTTTGCTGGTATTAAAACAACTGGAATCTTCTGTCATGCAACTTGTACTGCCAGAAAGCCAAAGTATGAAAACTGCGAATTTTTTCTAACAGCAGAAGAGGCGCTGTTAGCCGGGTATCGCCCTTGCAAACGTTGTAACCCTTTGTATTATCCTCATAGCATCCCAGAAGAGGTGGAAATATTAGTTGCTGAAATTGAAAGAAACCCTGAAAAGAGGTGGAAAGAAGCAGACTTTCTAGAGTTAGGCATCCATTCGGCTACTGCCAGAAGAAAGTTCAAAGAAATATATGGAATGACATTTGTCCAATACGCCCGCTCCCGCCGTATGGGAATGGCTTTTAAAAAGATTATCTCAGGCAAAAAGGTAATTGACCAACAAGTTTCCTTAGGCTATGAGTCATCTAGCGGGTTTAATGACGCATTTACAAGGATAATGGGCAACCCTCCGAAGAAAACAGCTATTTCGATTATCAATGCTCACATATTCTCCACACCTCTTGGCAATATGATCAGTTTGACTGACGCAAAATATCTATATTTGTTAGAGTTTTTGGATAGGAGAGGACTAGAAAGAGAAATTGAGAAGCTGCGTATAAAGCATAATGCTAGAATTTTACCTGGAAATACAGACATTAATAAAAGTTTAGTTGAACAGTTAAATTTATATTTCTCAGGGAGGTTAAGGCAATTTACAGTTCCTTTTTATAAAAGCGGAACACCTTTTCAAATGAAAGTATGGGATATCCTTACCACCATCCCGCCAGGTCAAACAATCTCCTATCAAGATATTGCTAGCAGATTAGGAAATATAAATCTGGTGAGAGCTGTTGGTAATGCAAACGGGGCCAATCAGATTTCGATCATCATTCCTTGTCATAGAGTCATAAGCGCAAATGGAGACATAGGAGGCTATGGCGGTGGAATACAGCGGAAAAAATATTTACTTAATATAGAAAATTTATATAGTGAATAAAAAGACGGTTTGCTTATGAAAGCAAACCGTCTTTATTTTAAACTTAATTCCTGCCTAATCGCTCATCAAACATTAATTGGACTTGTATACCATATGGATCTGCAATTATTCCGTATGCTTTACTAAATAAGTTAGCGGACAAGGGGACTATTACTTTTACTCTATCGTCTGAAATGAAGTCAAAGAAAATTATCCTTCTATGACCATTCCTACTAAAAACAAAACCGTTATTAAAGGCTGCTATAACAAAGGTGAAGAGCAATTTATAGCCGATTACTTTATCAGATATGGTTGTGATTTGAAATCGGTTAAGCCTGAATCAGCTTCAGAATCACGATGACAATATATGGAATTACTCTTCTCCGAAAGGAAATTAAATAGTATAATTTATTTAGTGAAGCTAATTATTAGTGGATATGAGTGGGAGGTAAATATGGATATTAGAGTGCTTGAAAAAAGGGATGCGAAGGCATATAAAAAGTTGAGATTGGAAGCTTTACAAACAAATCCAGCAGCATTTGCATCTAGTTATGAAGAGGAAAAAGACTTCACACTTGAGAATTTTGAAAACAGGTTAACGAATTCATCTGCCTATACTTTTGGAGCATTTGAAGAAGGAGAACTTAATGGTGTTGTTACACTGCAATTAGAGCAAAAGGTTAAATTAAAACATCGAACAAATTTAGTTGCCATGTATGTCACAACTGAAAAACGGGGCAAAGGAATAGCGAAAAAATTAATACAAGAAGCTATAAAAAGAGCGGAAAAGTTAGAAGACATTGAACAAATTTACTTATCAGTTAGTGCAAATAACACGCCTGCTAAAAGTCTCTATAACTCTTTAGGGTTTACTACCTATGGAATAGACCGAAGAGCGCTAAAAATAGACAATACATATCTTGATGAAGAGCTGATGGTTTTATTTTTATAATGTTTGATGCTGGCAACTGAAACCTTTTCTTAGTCTCTCCCGTATTAATGGATAATTACATGAAATAGTTGGAGGGAATAAAGTTGACGGAAAAAGGGTGTCTAAAATGTGGCAGCAAGGATGCAGGGAAAAAAGAAGTGGCGATGACAGGAACAGGTTTATCAAAAATGTTTGATCTTCAACATAACACATTTATTGTCGTGTATTGCAAAAAATGCGGTTATTCAGAGTTTTATAATAAGCAAACTTCTGCAGGATCTAATATTCTTGATTTATTTTTTGGTTAAAAATACTAGGGGCATTACTGAAAAAGTGGTGCTGCCTTTTTTTGTGCGTTGGTTGCATCAGGCTGAAGAAATAATGTAAATTGGAAGAGGATGATGGTACTTTTTGAGCTGGAAAGATATTAAAATCGAAAAAATAAATATGATTGAAAAATTAGTTGCTGAGTTTGATATAACTGCGTTAGAACTGTTGGGAGATGTGTTTGTAGATGATTTTATACCTTATGGCGGATTCAAAGTAAGGATATATGAAAGCCAAGATAAAGAAGCTATTAGATTGACTGGATTCACAAATCTTAAAATATTGGATAGTACAGGTCATTATGAGGGTGCAGTAGGTTTTAGCAATACAATGGAAGGTGCTTTAGAGGAGACTATAAACTACTTTATAGAAAAAGTTAATGACCGTTTGGCAGAGAAGGGTGCCTTGTTAACAGCAGATGACTTTAAAATCGTCAGTTATGATGAATTTTAAATGTATTTTAAGTTAATATCATTAGTAGGTGGTAGAGCATGATTTTCAAAAGAAAGAGGTTTTATATTTGTTCTGTTTGTGGTTTTGATAAATTACCAGGACCATTGTATAGCGAAACAGGAATACCAGATGTAAGCCTGATATGTCGCTGCTGCGGATTTCAATCAGGATTTGATGATGCTGAATTAGGTTATTCATTTGAAAGTTACCGCAATGAATGGATACAAAATGGAGCCGAGTGGTTTAGGGAAGCTGAGAAGCCAGTGAATTGGGATTTAGTAAAACAATTGAGCAATATTAATATAAGGGCGTTTATTTAAGCTGCAGCATTCCTGGAGCAAGTTACTAATACTTAATCGGTAAAGTTTAACAATATCTGAAAAACATGAACCAACCATATTACTGGTCGATTCATGTTTTTCAGGTATTCCTAAAGATCCTGTAAGTCTTCTATCGAATTTATATCCATATAAGCAGGAACTACGAGTCCATTCTTTAAACCCGTGAAGTTTGGACCTAGGTCTACGAAGTCACCTTCAAACTTTTCATAATAAGCAGCATGTGTTGTTGGTAAGGCTGCACCTATCATGGCATCGACACTGCCGTCTGCAACACCTGCCCACATTGCACCAGGCTCCACTTGGATTAAGTTGACGGAATAGTCTAATTTATTTTCTAACACGTATTTAACGACATTATTGCTTGCGATGGCGTCAGCCCAAGCTGCATATGTCATTTTTATTTCTTCCCCATTACCAGGCTCTACACCTTCAATCCAGGTATCAACTAAATCAGCATTATCAGCGACCCATTCTTCAGCTGCTTCCTGTTCGGTTTTTCCACTTTGGATTCTTACCATTACATCCTGCATTTCTTCAGGTCCCCATTCGAATTGATCAAGGAACTTATAGGCTTCAGGCAAATCCTCTTTAAACCCATGCCGTACTAGAGTATGTATGTATTCTTCGTCTCCGTAAAGTCCTTTAGGATCTTCAAGCATTTTCAAATCAAATTCATTAAATATCCAGTGTGGAATCCAACCTGTCACAATAATTGGCTCTTCCTTTTTAATTGCTTTTGTTAATTCCGCTGTCATTGCAGTATCGGAGCCTTCTATAACTTCCCATTTTTCATCAAGACCGTAACCTGGCATTACTTTATTTTGTGTAGCATTCATTAGACCAGATCCTGGATCTATCCCAACAATTGTATAATCCAATTCTTCGGCGATAGACCCATTGCTACCTGTTTCTTCACTTCCACATGCGGTTAAACCGACTGATAGAGCTAATGCTGATGTTACTCCGAGAAGTTTTTTTAGCACTAATAAAATCCCCCTTTAATTTGTTTTTAATGTTTCGTAAAGTGTAACGTTAATCTAAATGGAACTCAAAGCGCAGAATATCTCTTAATCTCCTGTAAGCAATGTAGAGATGTAACTATATAACTAACCTGCACTGTATACGCCCTTTTCCTCTATTTTCCTAGCTTATCCTACATGGTGGGTGTATTTTTTCATCTATAGTGTAATGGGTAGGAGGGGAAGCCAGAAAGTAGAAAGGTAGCTTGAAATAAGGCATAAAAAAAACGAATGATGTGCATTTTCATTCGTTTTTCGTCGTATATCTGTACTTTTTTCTGGCTTGGCATGATGGTGATTTCGAGCTTTCCGTCAACCATTTATAGCACAGTTTGATTATCTTTAAGATCATTTGAAACCGATGGCTTTCTTTTACTTCGGGAAACTTATCTTCTGTCAGTTTTTCCGAAATTGAGATGTTATTTAAAGGTGGTATTCAGTTTATGAATGGTGCTTCATTTAATTTCATTGAAGTTGAGGTTTTCAATTGTCGAAGGGTTAGTTCCTGAATATGGTTATAAATGCGAATATAAACGAGCGGAAAATAAAACTAGTAGATTGAGATACTCTAACTTAAGATTCAAGTAATTTTTGTTTTTATTTGTGATAACGGTACTAACTTTACTTTGAAAAAATTAATTATATCTTTTTTTTCTTTCAGTTCAGCATAACCACTGGAGTATATGTAGAGAACTTCATACTCTTTGAATTGAAATATAACAACATCACCTTTTTTTAACATCAACTTCCTCCCTTGTTTCCCACAATTTATTAAAAAAATAAGCAGCCCACAGTAAAAAATATAAAGTAATAAACTGTCTTTTTTACTGTGTGCTGCTTGGATAAACAAAAGCAATATTAAGAAAGCTCGTGGTTTTTCATTACCTTTTCTTCATAGAACAATTTACTCCAAATCTTCCATTTCATTATTTCTAAAGCAAGGTGTATGACTGCAAGATAGGAGATATATAATAAAATTTGGTGGAATAGTGTCATCTCTTTAAAGAACGAGTTGTATTCTCCCCGATACCAGTTGAGGACTAGTGCAAGCACTATTAGTCTGAATAACAATTTCCATGTTATATATTTAAGTGTTAGTTGTTTCATTCGGATTCCCTCTTCAATTCTGTCATTATTGTTTATTCGTGCTGGTTATTATACAAAAAGCTTGTTATGACCGTTTTTTTCCACGGCGAATACACTTGTCTGTGTAATAATCATATTTATGCTTGTTCTGAATGAAACATATTATAGCGTTTAAGAACAAAATAATATACCCCCTATAACAAACTTTTATTTTTGATTTTATCCAAAATAATGAGCCAATCCTTGTTTTATTAACTTGATCCAACCGAAAAAAGATATCCAAAGAATCACGCCTGCTAACAGGACGTAGTTAAAGAAATATTTCTTCATTTTAAAACTCCTATATTGAAAGTATTAATTTTGGAGAGAATCCTATTAGTGAGAAAGAAAACTTGCATCATCAAAACATATAACTGTTATGCTAATCCTAATCAGATTCCTTATCGAAAACCTGAGAGAGGAGTTCGATAAGGAAGAGGAATCTAACAACATGCTATTTCGGAGATGGTAGAAGAAAGAAGCTTGAAAAATTAATTGATTGGGACAAATTAGCTGCATATATAGCTTTAATCGTTCTGAAAGGTAGCTCTATAATTTTGATATACGATCGAGAATTATATTAATGGCGATAACATCATCCAAATAACCGATTGGCAGTATGTAATCTGGAATAACATCTAATGTGCTGACAAAGTAAAAAAGTCCGCTTGCCATTAACAGAAGTTGAGCTGGGCTTCCCTTTTTATATCTAAATTTATAATATAATTCCTCCAGCTGTTGAATAAACGGCCCTTCACTTCCTAATTTCTTCACTTTTTTCTTGAATTGAGTGATTAAATTCTTCTGTTCTTCTGAGGAATGTACATCGTTTGAATAAGCATTTATTTGCTGTTCAACTTCTTCAATTTTAAAGGTGTCACTATACATCCCTGATGAGTTAATCATGTTTTGGATAGCATCTATTTTGGCATGCAGTTCAAAATGATTGTCTGCTTCTGTGGATTTCTCTGTATATCCTGCAGCAGTAAATAACTCATAAACGGGAATGTGAAGAGACTCGGAAATAGCCTGCAGGTGCTTTGGGGTGGCCTTTCTTTTTCCACTGATAATTCTTGAAATAGTCGCTTTATCAATATTTGTTTCTAAACTGAGTTTACTCATAGAGATTTTCTGATTTTCTAGGGTGGTTTTTAACAGATGCCCGAGTTTATTTTCATTGATTTCATTACTCGTCATTACATTCAGCCTCCATACTTTTAACAATTGAAATATACTATCTTGTTGACAAAATGTCAACGAATATACTAAGCTGTTACTAAATTTACTAACAGAGACAATAATAAACGTAATAATTTCGCTTTAACTCTATTAGAGTAAGTTAATTAGGAGGTTAAAACATGTTTTTAGTTTATTTTATCATCATTTTGATTATACCAGTTTGGGCACAGCTAAGAGTCAAAGGTGCTTACAAAAAGTATTCAAAAATCGAGTCTTCTTCCTTCCTTTCTGGTAGAGAAGTAGCTAGAAAAATACTTGATTCAAACGGTTTATATGATGTTTCAGTGGAAGAAACAGGAGGGGTGCTTTCTGACCATTATGATCCGCGGTCAAAAGTTGTCCGTCTGTCAACGAATAACTATCACGGTTATTCTTTAGCTGCAGCAGCAATTGCGGCTCACGAGGTTGGTCATGCTATTCAAGATCAGCAGGATTATTCTTTTTTAAGAATTAGGCATGCATTAGTACCTGTAGCTAATATTGGGAGTAATTTTTCATGGATACTCATCTTAATTGGCATGATTGCCGGTTTAAGTAATTTCGTGTTGTTAGGCATCATTGCTATGGCAGCAGCGGTATTGTTTCAATTTGTCACATTGCCAGTTGAGTTTAATGCATCTACACGGGCAATGGATGAAGTAGTGTCTTTAGGAATTATCAGTAATGCAGAAGAAAGAGATACCAAAAAGGTGTTAAATGCAGCAGCGTTAACATATGTGGCAGCGGCAGCGGTTGCGGTGTTAGAACTTATCCGTTTAATCCTAATTTATACAGGTATGCAAAGAAACGAAAACTAAAGTTTACTTACCAGTTGTTCATGAAGAGAACTAAATTTAGAAGGTGAAGATTTTGAGAAGCAGAGGAGAAATAAAAAAGAAACGAAAATGGATAAGGAATATACTGTCCATCGTCATCTTGCTGATAGTTATTTGCACGATGTTTATTATTTATCAGTATAAAAGCGGGGTAATCGAATCTACCAAAGATGTGAATAACAAAGGGAAGGATTATGATTTTCTGCCTGCTGAACCACAGTTAGGAGAAATGAATATCCTATTGCTTGGCAGTGACTCTAGAGGAGAGGAGCATTCCCGTTCGGATACATTAATGATAGCTCACTATAATTCGAATAATAATAGCATAAAACTTGCATCCATCATGAGAGATACATATGTTGATATTCCCGGACATGGTCTCCAGAAAATAAACGCAGCATTTGCATTTGGCGGGCCTGAACTGGTTAGACAAACAATAAAAAACAACTTTGATATAGATGTAAATTACTATGCGATTGCTGATTTTAAAGGGTTTTCTAAATTAGTAGATATCATTGCACCTGACGGGATACAGGTTGATATTCCTTATGAAATGTCTTATGGAATTGGTACGGTTTTAAAACCAGGCAGTCAAATTTTGCACGGGAAAGATTTACTTGGTTATGTTCGTTTTCGTCATGACAGATTAAGTGATTTCGGGCGGGTGGAGCGCCAACAGGAAGTAATGTCTAAGCTGAAAGAGCAGGCAATTAGTGCTCATACTATATATAATCTGCCAAAAATTATTGGCCTTGCAACTCCTTATATTGATACAAATTTAGATACCCAATCCATATTGTCCTTAAGCAAAGGGCTGCTTTTAAACAGCACAGACGGATTGGAAAGCTTAAGAATACCCATTCAAGATTCTTACGAGAATGATGTAGTAAATGTAGGGGCTGTTCTAAAGGCAGATTTAGATACAAACAAGGAAGCGTTGAGCTCCTTTTTCAACTAATTTCAACGACAAGTTTAACACTTCCTAAAAACAGTTGTCGTATGGTAACTGTTTTTTATGTGTTTACTCAAAAGGGTTGAAAATAACTATAATTCTCAAGGAGATTTAACAATGGATATTGTCTTAATTATAAAAATGATTATTATCGGTTTAGTTCAGGGCTTTACTGAGCCGATTCCTGTTTCGTCGAGCGGACATGTTATGATAGCCAGTCAGCTTCTTGGGCTGGGAGATCAAGGCTTTACGTTTGCTATTCTCACCAATACGGCCTCTTTGCTTGCTATTCTATTTATCTATAGAAAGGACATTATTAGAATAGCTGTTCATTCGATTAATTACTTAAGAACGAAAGATAGTAAGTATGAGAGTGATTTTCGTTTTGTATGTTATATCGTTATCGGTACAATTCCTGCCGGTGTACTGGGAGTGTTCTTGAATGAGTATATTGCTGACAATGTCAGCATGACTACAATTGCTGTCATGCTGTTTATAACAGGTCTTGCTTTATGGTTTATTCGAAATTTGAAAGGTAGAAAAGGTGAATCTGATATTACAGTTAAGGACGCACTTTTTGTTGGTCTTGGTCAGGCTGTTGCTTTAGCCCCGGGAATTAGTCGAAGTGGTGCCACTATCATTTCTGCAATAGCAGTTGGCATTAAACAGGAAACCGCCCTGCGATTCTCCTTTTTATTGTATATTCCAGTAAGTGTTGGCGGGCTTATTCTCGGGTTTTCCGACTTTTTAGGCGAACCAAATAAAGCAGAATTAGCTGTCCCTTATTTATCTGCCTTTATCGCAACCCTTATAATGAGTTATTTGGCGATGAAATGGTTTATGGGCATTATGAAAAAAGGCAAGTTAGTCTATTTTACATATTATTGTTTTATCGTAGGAATATTGCTTTTAATATTTTACTAATTTGCCATACAGATATAACTAATGGTTAGGAGATTAGGATGGGTAAGACATTTTTAAGGAGATTGGATAAGCCGATATTATGTATCATTATAATATTTAGTATCCTCAGCATCCTATTTATTCACAGCAGCGAAGGGATAGGCCAGTATGGTGTTCAAAATTTTGCGCTTAAGCAGGGAATTAGTTATTTACTAGGTTTTGTATTGTTGCTGGTAGTTGCGTATTTGGATGCAGACCAGTTTGAGAGAATTGCTTGGCCCTTTTATTTACTAGGACTTGCCGCAATTATGTTATTGCCTCTTATGCCGTCAAGTATTGCTCCATCCATCTTAGGAGCAAAACGGTGGTACAGTTTTCCGCTATTAGGGTCAATACAGCCTTCGGAGTTTTTTAAAATCGCTTTGCTGCTAGCTGTGTCCCGGTTAGCTTATAAACATAATCTTGTATACTTGGATCGTACAGTTTGGACAGACTTCCTGCTGATTGGTAAAATCCTGATTGTTACCATAATTCCATCCTTGTTTGTTTACCAGCAGCCTGATACAGGAATGGTTGTGCTGTATTTGGCAGGAAGTGCAACAGTGTTATTTATATCCGGGATAAATAAAAAAATTCTCGTGGCAGCTGTGATTATCCCTGCTACGGCTGTTACTTTTTTAATGTATATATATTTCCAACATTCTTCTATTCTCTTCGATCAATTAATACCGATGTTAAAACCTCATCAGCAGGAGCGGATTTTAGGCTGGCTTGCACCAGAAGAATATACAGATAATGCCTATCAGACGAAAAAGGCTATACTAGCCGTTGGAAGCGGAGAGCTTAAGGGGAACGGAATAGGCAATAATAAAGTGTATATTCCAGAGAAGCATACAGATTTCATCTTTGCCACAATTGCGGAAGAAGGAGGCTTTATTGCAGCTTCTGTAATCATTGTATTGTTTTTTCTCTTAATGTCTCAAATGGCTATAATTGGCCACAGAGCAGAGACATCATTTGAACTTTATGTATGCTTTGGTTTAATGGCAATGTATTGCCTGCAAATCTTTCAAAATATCGGAATGACTGTTGGCATGATGCCAGTTAAAGGAATATCTCTCCCATTACTATCATATGGAGGAAGCTCCTTGCTTTCCAATATGATTTTTCTAGGAATCATATTATCCATTCGCAAGCCATACAGAAAGTATATGTTTGAGATAAAATAAGTACTGAAACTTTTATTTCTTTAAAACGTATATATTAGTAACAAATAGGATTGGTGATGTTGGTTTTATGCATACGAAGAACGAAGCTGCTAAGTTAATCGCTAAACTAGGTTGTAGTTGGCGTTTTATTTAACTTAGACTGAAATCCGTTGTTTAGTGGATTTGCAGTGCTTATTTTCATTTTAAAAGCTGCATTAGAATATAAAGAAGTTCAATCGTGCAAGATTAATAAGGAGTCTTAAATGAGAATCCTTGAAAGCTAGATTAATCAGCTCATCTTAGAAGGATATTGGAGGATTATTCATGGGAAAAGCAAGTTGGGCACCATATGTGAAGAAGCTGCTTTGGGTAATAGGCTTAATTATTTTAGCAAGTATATGCTTCCATTTTGACAATCAAATTCAACAAAAAGCAAATGAGCAATTTAATTATATTCCTGTGATTTGGACAAAATTATTCATTTCACTTATGTTTGGACTTTATCTTTCCTTAATTTTGGTGAAAAGATGGTCGGTAAGTATAAATTCATCTTTATTATGGTGTGTTGCGGTCCCGTGTCTATTACTTTCCATAAGCTTTCCAGTATTGGTAACACTTGCAGCTGCTGGTCATTTACCTGATGTGATATCTAGCTCTCCAGTTATTATGGAACTGCAAAAAATCTTTTCTACTAATATATTAGGTGTAACAGCAGGCTTGACATTGATTATAAGTTTCTTTGGCAATCAAAAAAATTTGTGATGATAATATATAGTAAGAAGAGATGAGATGTCGACAATTTGTCGGCATTTTTTGATAAAAGATATAATCAATGGGTTAATAGAGACTACAATAAGAAATATTAGTAATATGGTCATTGACAATAAATAACAGTGTTATCTGAACCTGTTTTGCAAGAGAAAAGGTCGAAGGTAGATAATTATATTCTTGAGTTGAGCGATAACTAATCTTTTTTGACTTACTTATTAAGAAGTCACTTATTATCAGATAAAATTGCCAAAACAAATGGTCCTCTACTACGAATAGTTGGACGTGTTAAGGCAATTACTAAGAAGTACAAAAGTAAAAAATAATATATAGGCCATGGAAAATAAATCGAAACATGGTTCTTTACATACCTCTATAGGGTATGTTAAAATAGCCTCAAGTAAGGGGGGGAGTGTAATGGATAACTCAGTAAAAGGAGAAGCTTGTCATACAGTTGATGGCACCTCTTCTCGTAAAAGTCATCATCCTGAACGGGTAAAAAAGGATTTAACAACAAGATTAAATCGTATAGAAGGCCAAATCCGTGGAATTAAAGGGATGATAGACAAGGATGTATACTGTGATGACGTTATTACCCAGATATCTGCGACACAATCAGCATTAAATAGTGTTGCCAAAATCCTCTTGGAAGGTCATTTAAAAGGGTGTGTTGTAGACCGGCTTTCAGAAGGTGATGAAGAGGTTTTAGACGAGTTAGTCGTAACTATCCAAAAATTAATGAAAAAATAAATTTTTTTCGTTCAAATATACCCTTACGTGGTATGAGTATAAATTATAAATGATAAAAGGAGAGACTTAAAATGCAATCTGTAACTTTAAATGTACAAGGAATGTCATGCGGACATTGTGTAAAGGCTGTAGAAGAGAGTGTTGGGGAATTAGAAGGTATTAACCAAGTAAGTGTAAAATTAGATAAAGCATTGGTTGAAGTATCTTTTAATGAAACTCAAGTATCTCTTGATAAAATTAAAGAAACAATCGAAGACCAAGGATATGACGTAGAATAAGAGTGCTGCAACAGCACTCTCTCATTTTATTGAAAATATACCCCGTATAGGTATAAGAGAGGTGAATCTTAACATGAGTACAGCAGCAAAAAGTGCAGCTTCTAAAGAAACGAATATTGGAATAACTGGAATGACTTGTGCAGCGTGCGCAACCCGAATTGAAAAAGGGTTAAACAAATTAGAAGGTGTTGAACAAGCAACAGTCAACCTAGCTCTAGAAAAATCAATAATAAAATATGATGCGTCAAAACTAAGTGAAGCAGATTTTGAAAAGAAGATAGAAGCACTTGGCTACGGTGTTGTTAAGCAAAAGGCAGAATTTAATATTACCGGCATGACTTGTGCAGCATGTGCGACGCGTATCGAAAAAGGAATTAATAAAATCCAAGGGGTTGCAAATGCGAGTGTCAATTTAGCACTTGAAAAGGCAATGATTGAATTTAATCCTGCAGAAGTATCAGTTGGAGACATTCTTACGAAAGTAGAAAAGCTAGGTTACGGTGCACACCAACAGCAAGACGAAACAGAACAGGCTGATTACCGTGAAAAGCATATTAAAGATCAACAGCGTAAATTCATTATTTCAGCTTTAATATCGTTGCCATTGTTATGGACAATGGTCGCACATTTTTCGTTTACCTCGTTTCTATATGTACCAGACCTTTTAATGAATCCGTGGATTCAATTGATATTGGCAACGCCGGTTCAATTTATTATTGGCAAGCAGTTCTATGTTGGAGCTTATAAAGCGATTCGTAATGGGAGTGCAAATATGGATGTACTTGTTGTCATGGGTACATCAGCAGCGTATTTTTACAGTTTATATCAAGCAATTGTAACTGCTGGAACACACCACGGACCCCATTTATATTTTGAAACAAGTGCAGTATTAATAACACTTATCCTTTTAGGTAAATTATTTGAAGCAAAAGCAAAGGGCCGTTCATCCGAAGCAATTAAAAAATTAATGGGACTTCAAGCTAAAACAGCAATTGTTATACGAGATGGCTCTGAAAAAGAGATACCCGTAGAAGAAGTAGTGATTGGTGACATTGTCTTAGTGAAACCTGGTGAAAAAATCCCCGTTGATGGAGAGGTATTAGACGGGACAACGGCGGTCGATGAATCTATGTTAACAGGTGAAAGTCTGCCAGTGGATAAAAAAGCTGGAGATATGTTGTACGGTTCGACCATTAACAAAAATGGTTTCATTAAAATGACAGCAACAAAAGTTGGCCGTAACACGGCACTAGCCCAAATCATTAAAGTCGTCGAAAATGCACAAGGTTCAAAAGCGCCGATTCAACGTTTGGCTGATCAAATTTCAGGTATTTTCGTACCAATCGTAGTCGGAATTGCAATCATCACTTTCTTAGTCTGGTTTATTTGGGTACACCCAGGTGAGTTTACACCTGCACTAGAGGTATTAATTGCCGTACTTGTCATAGCTTGTCCATGTGCACTTGGCTTAGCTACACCAACTTCCATTATGGCAGGGTCAGGTCGAGCAGCAGAGCTTGGTATCTTATTCAAGGGTGGCGAGCATTTAGAACAAACACAAGGCATTGACACCGTTGTACTCGATAAAACAGGTACAGTTACTCATGGTAAACCAGTATTAACAGATGTTCTAATAGCAGACGGACAAGATGAAGATGAAATTTTAAGACTGATTGGTGCTGCTGAAAAGCAGTCAGAGCATTCATTAGCAGAAGCTATCGTACAAGGAATCAAGGATAAAGGCATAGCCCTTGGTAAGGTTCAATCATTCGAAGCTATACCAGGTTTTGGGGTTCAAGCAACTGTATCTGGTCAAGGTGTTGTCATAGGCACACGGAAACTCATGCAGCAATATGGGATTGATATACAATCCGTTCTACCAGCAATGGAGAAACTAGAGAAGAACGGTAAAACAGCGATGCTTGTTGGAATTAATGGGCAATATGCAGGCTTAGTTGCTGTGGCCGATACAATTAAAGATACATCCAGAGAGGCTGTTCAACGCTTAAAGCAAATAGGCATTACAGTCATTATGATGACAGGAGACAACGAGCGTACAGCACAAGCAATTGGTAAGGAGGTCGGTGTTGACGCTGTTATTGCCGAAGTACTTCCAGAAGGTAAAGCTGAGGAAGTGAAAAAACTACAAAAACAAGGCAAGAAGGTTGCAATGGTCGGAGACGGAATTAATGACGCGCCAGCATTAGCCACTGCTGATATAGGGATGGCTATTGGTACAGGTACTGATGTTGCCATGGAAGCAGCAGATATTACCCTTATTCGTGGTGACCTCAACAGCATTGCGGATGCAATAGTAATGAGTAAAAAAACGATGCGTAATATTAAACAAAACTTATTCTGGGCTTTTGCGTATAACACTATTGGAATTCCCATTGCTGCTGTTGGATTACTGGCACCTTGGGTTGCAGGTGCTGCGATGGCGTTTAGCTCTGTGAGTGTGGTTTTGAATGCATTGCGGTTACAACGAGTTAAGTTGGATAAATAAAAAAGTTGTGATTCTTCTTTATGATATACAGCAGTTTAGGGGTTACGTTCTTTAGAGCGGAATATCAATATGAATGAAGATATTCCGTTGTCTTTATAAACCTTATAATCATATAATTGTGTAAAAAGGATGCGTACCATGCCTATAAATTCTTTCGAAAACTACCCGATGAGCTGGAAACCATCAATCGATAAGAGAGACAAGCCTATCTACCAAACACTGGCAAGACAATTAGAACAGGACGTATTGGACGGAGTGTTACTTCCTGGAACGAAACTGCCTCCACAGCGGGAACTGGCCGATTATTTAGATTTAAACTTAAGTACTATTTCCAAAGCTTTTAAAGTATGTGAGCTTAAAGGACTGGTAAGTGCGTCTGTGGGAAGCGGCACATTTGTATCATATGATGCGTTATCCAATGCCTATTTATTAGAAGATACAAAGCCGAAGCATTTAATTGAAATGGGAGCAACCTTGCCAGATGATGCTTCTTACGAGCCGCTGATGCTCCAGCTTAAGACGATGCTGCAAGAATCTGACTATGAAAGATGGTTCGGTTATGGAAGAGCAGGCGAAAGCTTATGGCAGAAGGATGCTGCTGTAAAGCTGATGAGAAGAGGTGGGTTTGAAACAACGGTAGATCATATCTTATTTGCCAATGGCGGTCAAAATGCGATAGCTGCTGCATTGGCAAGTTTGTGCAAGCCTGGTGACCGGATTGGTGTGGATCACCATACATATCCGGGCTTAAAAACAGTTGCAGCAATGCTTAGTGTGCAAATAGTGCCAATTAGATCGGAGTACTATCAACTAAGCCCAGAATCGTTTGAACATGCGTGTAAAAATGAAAATATTAAAGGGATTTATATCATTCCTGATTATCATAATCCGACTGCTTCTTTTATGTCTGTTGAAAACCGGGAAAAGATTGCAGCAATAGCCAAAAAGTACAACCAGTTTGTAATAGAAGATGCATCTTACCATCTGCTCAGCAACAACCCGCTGCCTGCTGTAGCATCTTTTGCTCCAGATCAGGTCATCTACATTTCTAGTCTATCTAAATCATTTGCTCCAGGACTTCGATTGGCTTATGTTGCAGTGCCAAAGCAGTTCAAAGAGCCATTATCTAAGGCGCTTTATAATTTAAATATAACGGTGTCACCGCTGTTAGCAGAATTGACGGCAAGAATGATAGTATCTAATCAATTTGAAACTTTGGTTGAGAGCCACCGCGAGCAAAACATTCGCAGGAACAAACTCGCAGATGAATATTTGTCTGACTATACTTGTGTTGGTGACGAAACAGGCATCTTTCGTTGGCTGCTGTTACCAGGGAAGCTAACTGGAACTGAATTCGAAGCATTAGCCGCACAGAATGGAGTACAAGTATATGCGGCTGAACGCTTTGTTGTTGGCAATAGTTGCCCTGACAGAGCAGTAAGAATTTCAGTCTGTGCCCCTGAATCAATGGAAGAGCTAAAATTAGGCTTGGTTATTTTGAAGCGGTTGTTAGAAACTCCTATATAAATATTGTTCGCCATACAATTATGTTATTGTATGGCTTTTTTAGGGCGTGTTATGATGACTTAAAATCAAGGTATGAATTCATTTGAAAGGCAGGTTAGTTCATGTGACGGATGTTCAATCAGACAAGCTGCAAAGTTACATAACTTCATCAGAAAACTTAAAGTCATTATACAAACGCACTTTAATTATTGTAAGCATTTCGCAAATTTTTGGCGGTGCAGGACTGGCTGCAGGTGTTACGGTAGGAGCACTTCTTGCTCAGCAAATGCTTGGTACAGACGCCTTTGCTGGATTGCCAACGGCTTTATTTACGTTAGGATCCGCAGGAGCAGCATTATTTGTCGGGAGACTATCTCAACGTTTTGGGCGCCGAACCGGTCTTACAGCGGGCTTTATTATTGGCGGGCTTGGAGCAATCGGGGTTATTATTTCAGCTATATTAAATAGCATTATTTTATTATTCCTCTCTCTGCTTATATATGGTGCAGGAACAGCAACGAATTTGCAAGCCAGATATGCAGGAACCGATTTAGCAAATAGTAAACAGCGCGCAAAAGCGGTTAGTATTACCATGGTATTTACAACATTTGGTGCAGTTGCGGGGCCCAATTTAGTAAACGTGATGGGAGATTTCGCCTTATCTAATGGTATTCCGTCACTTGCTGGTCCTTTCATTTTAGCAGCCGTCGCATATATTTTAGCAGGACTAGTTCTGTTAATAATGCTCCGTCCTGATCCATTGCTAACAGCAAGAACAATAGATGCTACTAACCAAATATCTAAAGATAATGTCCAACTAGCAGCAGAAAATACAGAGAATAAACGAGGAATTATTGTTGGTGCTACAATTATGGTACTTACGCAAATTGTTATGATTGCGATTATGACGATGACACCAGTTCATATGAAGCATAATGGTCATGGGCTTGGTTCTGTAGGTTTAGTTATCGGTTTTCATATTGGGGCCATGTATCTGCCCTCCCTGATTACAGGTGTCCTTGTTGATAAATTAGGCCGACCTGTAATGGCGATGGCTTCTGGTATTACGCTGCTTTTGGCAGGTTTAATTTCAGCATTTGCACCAGGAGATTCTATGGTTTTAGTAGTTATTGCTCTTTGCTTACTTGGGTTAGGATGGAATTTTGGATTAATAAGCGGGACAGCTTTGATTATTGACTCGACTAAAACTTCCACAAGAGCAAAAACGCAAGGTGCAGTTGATGTTTTGATTGCCTTGTCAGGAGCTGCTGGCGGAGCAATGTCTGGAATGATTGTAGCTGGTTCCAATTATGCAACATTATCATTTGCAGGAGGAATTTTATCCCTAGTTTTAATTCCAGTAGTAATCTGGGCTCTTAAAGAGAAAAAATAAACTTGCATGAGATAGGTGTATAAGACAATGAATAATCCTCCCTTTATTATCAATAATAAAAAAGGGAGGGAATAGTGTGAAGGAAGAACAAAGACTGTTGTTGGAAGAAATTAGAAAAGCAGAAATTGCCCAAAGTGACCGATGGTTAAGCTATTGGCAACAGTACTCTAATATGGATACATGGCAATTTTGGGTGGTATTAATGATGTTTTTACTGCCACTTCTCGTATTAATTCTTTTTATAGACCGAAAAAAGGTTTTTCAACTTGGCTTTTACGGATACGGTATTCATTTATTTTTTGCAATTATTGATTCTTTTGGAGTGATAAAAGGATTATGGATATATCCTTATAAGTTACTTCCTGGGTTGCCAGCAAGTATTGCCCTTGATTCCTCCTTTGTACCTGTAACGTATATACTTCTATATCAATATATCCTTAATAATAAGAAGAATTATTATATTTGGATGTTAATGCTGTGCTTAGTTTTTGCCTTTTTTCTAAAACCATTAATGGTGGGGCTAGGTTTGTTCCGCTTCGGTGGCAGAGAGAACTTCTTAATGCTTTTTTGGGGATATGCGGCTGTAGCACTAATACCTAAATGGATTACTGATTTTTTTATGTACTTACTAAACAATAATCGCTTTAGTTTACACAATAAATTGCGGAACTTAAAATAGAGCTGCTTATTTGCGGCTTGTTTTTTGTTGGATTAAAAGTAGGGCACAGACATCACAGCAAGTTAATTTTGGTCACCTAGGCTGGGACATAGGTATGTAAATCTGTATAAAAACCGAACTATTAATCATCTATTGATTAATAGTTCGGTTTTCGTGCTTTTAGTTTTAATACAATAATTAAAAAACTTAGAGGAATGGAGCGAAAGGACACTCGACTCCTGCGGGAAATAGAGGATGCTTTAGACCCCGCAGGCGAAGAGACGAGGAGGCTCAAGCTTTGCCCGCTGGAAAGCGTGTGGACGAGAGCGCAATGAAACGAACTAATTTTAAAGCCATATTCTATTTAGTCACAAACTTCATTTTTCAAATTTAGATGTAATTTTATTAGTCGTGTATAGATAGTTATCTTTTGTTTTGTCCAACCTCTTTATAGTTGTCTTTAAATGGTCAAATCAGTAAGAGCAGTAACCAGCTCAAGCTTATAATAAATGCTGGAATAAACCGGTCACATAAGATAGCCCTTTTACACCGAAAGATTTAAACCAATTAACTTTACCTGGTTTTAAATCGGGATTTTTTATATAAGATTCGTCCTGCGCAACCTTTAAGCTCTTTTTAACATACTGATTCATTTCCTTCTCCAGATTGCTGGTGAACTCAACGCTATCAATAACTACCATCGATTCAGTATTTAAGAAGGCCGACCTTGAGTCCATATTGAATGCACCAATGGCACTTAATTGATCGTCAAATATAAATGTTTTAGCATGGATAGAGTCAGGCCCCTGATATTCATATATATTTACGCCTCTTTTTACCATTCCGTTAATATGCTTAATATGCCCTGAATAGGCTACTACATTGGCTGTCGAAGCTAATGAATTCGTTAATATGGTAGTCTTTTCTGCGGGAATATCTATCTTCTCCATATAAGGAAGCATAGGCTTTGTCGGAATAACATACGGGCTTTGAATAACTAAGGACTTTTTAGAATTTTTCATGAGATTCGTTAAGTCATACCAAACCCAAGGTTCTTTATTAAATCTTTGGATAGGGTTATGGATAAAAGTTACTTTTTTAGTAGCTACCGACATTTCTAACCAATCATAATAGTTATTGAATAATTTTTTATCTGTATTACGCAAATCGTCTAGTTTTTTCTTTAGCTGCTGATCGGCTTCTTTAGCTTTTTTTTGTTGACGGGAAGAAAGCTTATGATAAGGATATTTTGTGATAGGATGGTCCCAGACCTCATTAAAATATCCTTCCATCGAGTTCAGAACACTGCCCTCTTTTGTCTCCGTATTTGTATTAATAATCAGAACATCGCGGTCATTTGTTGGGGCCTTTTCACCTTCCTGAACGAAATAACGATTGCCTATATTTCTGCCGCCAATAACGGCATATTTATTATCGATAATAAGTAGTTTATCATGTAAGCGATTATTCCATGTCCAAGGGAGAAAAGGCTTGAATGGTTCATAAAATTTAACTTCAATATTAGGGTGATTAACTAAGGCAAATAAATCATCTTTTAGACTGAATCTAAGACCATGGGAAATCCCATCTAAAAGAATCCTTACCTTGACACCCCGATCTGCAGCATCTAAAATCATTCCTAATATTAAATCGGTAATATATCCTTTATGAATCGCATAATAAGCGACATCTATTGTTTCTTTTGCATTTTCCATTAAGTTAACACGAGCGTAGCCTGAAAACGTCTTTTCTTCCAACAAAATCACACGATCCTGTGACGTCTCCGTTCCATAAAATCTTTCCACTTTATTTTGTTCCTTATAGGAGTTATTTACTTGCGGAGGTTTTTCTTTAAAGATGACAATGCCGAATACGATAATATAAAGCAAATAAAAAATAAGAATAATCATTACGCCACTCCTAATCTTTTTTATGGAATTTCTCTCCTTTCAAGGCCGTAACTAATGATTATAGTTTGTGCAACATTTTTTAGAATATGAAATAACAAATAGAAAAACATTGAAGGACATGTGCTTTCTAATGCAAGTGTCAATAAGGGGCTGAAGAATGAACGGTTCGTGTTGGTTGGAATTAAAGCCATAAAAAAATACCGCCAGCGACGGTATTATTTTATTCGATTAATTATGTTATCGTATTTTGTCAAAATTACAGCTTTCGTTTTTGGATCTTGAATTTCTAACAAACCGTTTTCATAGTCAAAAAAAACAAAATGGATTTTACCCTGATAGATTACCTTTTGACCGAATTCTATATGACATCATCCTCAATATTATTCAAAAAAACAATATTTGATTAATACAGAAAGAGATGCGTAACTGTAAGAAATAATATCATTTTAAAGTAGTTTCAGAATAGCACAGTTCGAATTAGTATGTATATTTAAGTGCTTTAAACAATGCTGGAAAGTTTTGGGTGATTTTTTCAGGGAATAAATAGGTATCTTTGTTTCAATTTGATAAAAGAGGGTAGAAGGTTAAGTAAATCTGCAAAAAAAAGGGGAGTTACTATGAATAAAAGCTATATACTCCTTGATATCGAAAAATTAAATAAAGAGCTATGTAATAATAGGTCAAGATCGTTAAAAATAATAAAAAGACTCCAGAAAGATCCAACTAATTTAATGTTAAAAAGAAGGTTGAAGCGTCTAAAATTAGATAATGAAAATGTATACCAGAAACAGAAGGATTTATGGGCTCTTTATAAGCGGACATAATTCTTCACATATTTCCGCAAATAATTTTATTTTTACATAGTAGGAAGTATATCCATAAAAATTTGAAGTTTTTTTGCAGGTAAATAGTAGTATCTAATGAACAAATAATTTGTTTTCTAAGTAAAGGGCGATGAGTCAGTACTGACTTCATCGCCCTTTAAATTTGTCCTTGAAGTAGGTTAAGCTAGGTTCTTATTTTTATCCCACTGCAAAAATAAAAGGAGTACAATACATAATTTCACTAAATGGCCAAATCCATTGGAATGATAAGGAGTGGTTGTCTAAAAAAATAGAATAAACAATTTTTAGGAGGTGAAAATAAGAAGACCCTAGAATTGAAGAAAGGACGTTCTCTGTATGGTTTTTAATCCTCCAGATAAAATAAAAAAAATAATTGACGCAAAATATATAGTATTAGAGCATGCCCATGATGATTTAAGAGAAATTTGGATAGATCATATTTTATTTTCCTTCGGTTGGTGGACTTCATTATTGATGACAATCATTCCATGGATAGTATGGTTTGTCTTTAGAAAAAAGGAAAGCAGCACTAGGTTACTGTTAGGAGGACTTTGGGCTATGTTCATTTCTACATGGTTAGACTATGTGGGGGTAACAATGGGTTTGTGGAGATACTATAATAAGTTAGTCCCTTTAATGCCTGATTTTATACCATGGGATTTTGGATTAATGCCGATTACAGTCATGTTTTTTCTCCAAATTAAGCCTAAAGTCCATGCACTCATTAAAGCTTCCATTTATGCTGGCATGACAGCATTCTTAGCAGAACCTTTATTTATAAAATTAGGGTATACAAAATATCCAGGGTGGAGTCCGGTCCTTTCCTTTCCTATTTTTATCATTATCTATTTAGTAGCTCATTTTTTGGTTCATAGTAAGGCTACTAAACCACTTAGATGAAGTGGAATTATTTTACCTGCATGAAAGCAGGTGTCTTTACCTTCTTCGCCAAAACTACTTAAAAGAACTTTATTATGTCCGATATAGTTAGTAGTCATTACTAGAAAGGGGCATATAATGCATAACACACTACAATCTTTGGTTTATTTAGGACCAATAATGAAAGAAACAATTGGTCATACTACTGCGATTATGATCACTGATTTACAAAATATCATCTATTTTTCACCTTCAACTAGTCTTCCATTAAATATAAAAGTCGGGGACCCTGCTTTTGTTCCAGGAAATGAGCTTTTAATGCGTGCATTAAAGGAAGGGAAAGTAGAACAATACGTCCCAAAAGAAGCATATGGTATTCCATTTTTCTCCACTGTAACACCAATAAAGGATCCAGAAACAGGGGAAGTTATCGGGTTGTTCTCTATATCTAAGACATTAGAAATCGAGGAAAAGCTGGATCGAGAGTTAAGTGAGTTAAATGCTATCATTAGCAGACTTCATGAAAAAGTCCAAATAGTTGCTGCTCAATCAGAAGAATTATCAGCTACAAGTAATGAAATTACATCACAAGCAGTTAAAGCCAATGATAATACACAGCAAATCGGAAAATTAGTGACTATCATTGAAGGAATTTCTACACAAACAAACCTGTTAGGACTAAACGCGGCAATTGAAGCAGCTAGATCTGGAGAGGCAGGCAAAGGCTTTGGAGTAGTTGCAACAGAAATAAGAAAACTTTCTGAACACACAAAACAAGCAGTTGGAACAATTGGCGGATCTTTATCAGAGATAAAAAGTAGTATAGAGAATTTAAAAGTAAGCATCGAGGAAGTAAGTGCCTCATCTGAAGAGCAGTCCACTGTAATGGTAGATTTCTTAGAGGAAATGCAAAAATTAGATAAACAAAGCAACGATGTGTTTGCATATATGAAAGAATTAGTTAAATAGTCAGTTTACCTTAAAAGCGAAACGAAACTAATCAATATCTTTATTTCAAAATATTACAATTTAGTGGATTATCTTTAATGTTGGACACTAGTTAAATTTTGCGGTAATTGAAATAAAAAGGACATTTTTCCAAGCAGGATTAATGTCCTTTTTTTATGAGTGATATTTATGGATAGTCTCTAGGATAGATTTGGTTAGCAGGTATATAACCTGCTTTACTTAACTGGTTATCCCATGTTATGGTAAATATAATAAAAATTATATTATTTGGGGTCCTACCAGACTTTTATTAGTCACCTTCCCTTTATAATGGGAAAGGGGGACACTAAATGTCTTTAGACCATACAAAAGAGATGCTGAATACATTAAGGCAGTATCATACATCTGAGATTAACATGATTTTCAATGGCAATGATGGCGCGCCAATACTTGTGATAAGTTATATAGATGGTTGTTATGAACTAAAAAGTTTAAATACCTCCGTTATAGAAATTTGTGACGATATAGAATCGGCAATTCGTTCCATTAATAAATTAGTGAATGTCATATAATAAAACTAAATGATATGCTCCCCTAGCGGTAAAATCTGTTTGCGTTAGGTGGAGTTTTTTTGTGCAATTGTTTTTAAAAAACACCTTATAAAGAAACAAATAGACATTAAAAATGAAGGGTTGCCCATTATGATGTTATTTCAAGTATAATAAAAGGATATGCATGTTTCGCATATACTATCTCTTCGGAGAGAATCCTATACATAAATCAAATAATACAAAAAATGAGGTTATTTTTATGAGTGAAAAAGGTTTTGACCACTTTAATTTAAGTGATGAAATAACGAGAGCATTATCTGTTTTAAAATACGAAACACCCACAGAAGTTCAGACGAAAGTAATCCCGTTAGCGTTGGAGGATCTTGATCTTGTCGTAAAATCGCAAACAGGTAGCGGCAAGACAGCATCCTTTGGTATACCAATTTGTGAAATGGTTAAATGGGAGGAAAAACTGCCTCAGGCGTTAATTCTTACACCGACTCGGGAGCTTGCTGCTCAAGTGCGTGAGGATATCACGAATATAGGCAGATTTAAACGAATTAAAGCAACGGCCGTTTACGGAAAAGAACCTTTTTCTAAGCAAAAAGAGGAACTAAAGCAAAAAACGCATGTAGTGGTTGGGACACCTGGACGTGTCATGGATCATATTGAAAGAGGAACGCTAGTACTAGATCAGGTAAAATATCTGATTATTGATGAAACAGATGAAATGCTAAATATGGGTTTTATTGACGATGTAGAAACGATTATAAACAAGCTACCTTTAGATAGAGTTACAATGGTATTCTCGGCCACATTGCCTAAAGATGTGGAAAGTCTTTGTCATAAATATATGAAAAACCCTGTTAATATTGAAATTGCTTCTCAAGGGGTTACAACAAGTACGATTGAACACCATGTAATGGAAGTCAAGGAAGCTGATAAGCTTTCCATGCTAAAAGCAGTAACCGTTATAGAAAATCCAGATAGCTGTATTATTTTCTGCAATACGAAAGAACATGTAGATGCTGTGTTTGCTGAGTTAGAAGAATCCAATTATTCGTGTGAAAAAATCCATGGAGGATTAGATCAAGAAGATCGTTTTGCTGTAATGGATGGTTTTAAGATGGGGAATTTTCGTTATCTTGTAGCTACTGACGTTGCTGCAAGAGGAATTGATGTGGATAATGTAACGCTAGTCATTAATTATGACGTTCCAATGGAAAAAGAGAGCTATGTTCACCGAACAGGAAGAACTGGTCGTGCCGGCAATAAAGGCAAAGCAATTACATTCACATCATCTTACGGGAGCAAATACTTAAAAGCAATTGAAAGATATATTGGCTTTGAGTTGCTTGAAATGGAAGCTCCAACAACACAGGAAGTGGCTAAAGGCCAGGCTGCCTTTGAAGAAAAAATCAGCGGACGCCGTGTCGTTAGAAATAATAAAACAGCCAGAATAAATCAAGGCATCACTAAACTTCATTTCAACGGAGGTAAAAAGAAAAAGATTCGTCCAGTAGATTTTGTTGGTACAATCGCCAAAATTCCAGGTGTAACAGCAGATGATATTGGAATTATCACTATCCATGATAGTATGTCATATGTTGACATTCTTAACGGTAAGGGGGCACTGGTCCTACAAGCAATGGAGAATGCAACTATTAAAGGTAAAAAGCTGAGGGTCAGCAAAGCAATTAAATAACATTCCGTATTAATAAGCATAAGAAATAGACGTTAAATAGAAGTTAGAAAAAAAGCAAGCAACAATAAATGAAGAAGCCTATACTCCTCTGAGTATAGGCTTCTTCATTTATTGTTGCTAATCTAGAATACAGATTTTTAATCAATAAATGTCTCTTTTGATTTTTCGGATTTTCTTAATGTACCTTCAAATTGAAAATTCAACTTTTCTAAAAGTCTAATTGAATTAGCATTTGCAGGTTCCACTTTTTAAATAAACTAGGTGAGTCTGAGACACTCACTTTTTTAATAGTAATCTGTCTGTTCGTAGCTCTGTAATCAATATTTTTACCGCCATATGTTAGTAATGCAGGGGAAGATATTGATATCTGCGCATAGTTCAGTTCCTTCAACTAATATCTTAATATACAATTAATGGGATTTTATCATATTAGTTCAATCTAGGCGAGAAACAAGAACCAAATACAGGGATAAATTTACAGAAGACCAAGATTCCTCATTTTGGTATAATAATTCCATTAATTCAAATAATTTTGGATGGTGAACAATGGAAGATCGGTTGGGAAAGAAAGATGACTATGTGACAGACGAAGAAAGATTTCGTGTGTTAGTAGAGCATGTAAGTGATTGGATATGGGAAGTAAATGAAAATGGTATTTATACGTATGCTAGTCCGCAGATTAAGGATATATTAGGATATTCGCCTTCAGAGGTAATCGGCAAAACGCCCTTTGATTTAATGGAGCCAATGGAAGCGAAGCGTATTGCACCCGTTTTTGAATACCATCTAGCCAATACTTTGCCTATTAAAAGCTTAGAAAACATTAATCTTCATCGTGATGGACATGAAGTAATATTAGAAACTAGTGGTTCTCCCATAATAAATTTAGAAGGAAAATGTATCGGTTATAGAGGAATAGACAGAGATATTACGTTAAGAAAACAGGCTGAGCGCAGGCAGCAGCAGCTATTAGATATTATTGAAGCTTCTCCGGACTTTATTGCAACCTTAGACAAGAATGGCAATAGTCTGTATTATAATCCTGCTGCCCGAAGAATGCTTGGAGACAATAGCGGAAGTGGGGAAGCAAATCAAAGCTGGTTGACGGATGTTATTAAGCTAGAGGGGATACCTACTGCGATAGAAAAGGGCCATTGGAAAGGAGAAACAACAATCCTTCAAGAGGATGGAGAAGCAATACCTGTTTCTCAAATAATTGTGGCACATAAATCTGAACACGGTGAGGTTGAGTTCTTATCTACCATTGCCCACGATATTACGGAAAGAAAGGAACTTGAAAAAGTAGTATATCACCAAGCTCATTATGATTCCTTAACTAATTTGCCAAATAGGAGATTACTCCACTATAAATTATCACAATTAATTGAAAACCCAGCAGATCATCAAAGATTTGCGGTGTTGTTTATGGATTTAGATAATTTTAAGGAAATTAATGATAATCTCGGTCATGAAATAGGAGATCAATTACTTATAATGATGGCAGCTCTCCTAAAAAACTGTGTGGAGGAAACGGACTTTGTTTGCCGATATGGCGGAGATGAGTTTATCATCATGCTGGAAAATATCCGCACCGAAGAGGAAGCGAAAGTAAAAGCAGGGCGGATCTTAGAAGCATTAGCAGAACCTTTTCAACTAGACGGATATTCATTAAATGTGACTGGAAGCATTGGTATTAGTATGTATCCGAATGATGGTTCAGATTTTGCGGCATTGATTAAAAAAGCAGACAATGCGATGTACCGGATAAAACGAACCGGAAAGAACAATTTTTTAAGAGACAATTAAAAAAGCCATTAGCAGTTGAGCAAGCTTTATGTTAATGGAAATATCATAAATTAAACGTCAAAGCCATAGTGCTGCACTCCAAAAGTTAGAGTTAAAATCTAACTTTTGGGGTGTCTTTTTATGGCTAAATATAGTGGGAATTTCATATATATTTACTAGAAAAGAGCACAATTTAACTTCACAAGGCTTTTTTTATGTATGTTTTAGTTATTTCATCGATGCTGGTCTACAAGGATTTGATTTCCGTCTGGATCTTCAATGAAAAAATGTGCTGGTCCATTCGTTGCTTCATCTGCTTCATTCTGAAAGTTTATTCCTTCCGCCTTAAGCTGTTTTTGAATGTCCCGAATATCTGTAAACGCTTCAAGGTTTTCAGCATTTTCATTCCAGCCTGGATTAAAGGTTAGGATGTTTTTATCAAACATTCCTTGAAATAACCCAATAATGCAGTTTCCATTTTTCAAAACCAGCCAATTTTGAGTTATGTCACCACCAAATGATTGAAACCCTAGTTTTTCATAGAAGGACTTAGATACAGCAATGTCTTTTACGTTTAAGCTTACAGAAAATGCACCTAGTTTCATTTGTTCTTCTCCTCTTTTTAAAAAATTTGGAAAAAACTTTATCTTATTTTACTATAAAACAGTGCTTGAAAACCAGCGACTATCGAAGTTATCAGATGTAGGAGGAATGATTAATGGAGTCGTCTCAATGGCTGCAAGGAGGTCCTTTCCTTGAAGTCAGTTTCTTGTTGGAAATTAAAAAAGAAAAGAAGCAAACGATACAAGATATAATAAATGAATTATCTAAGCTGTCAGTTAAGGTGGACATTGTAGATCAAAATATAGATGAAATAATTAATGCTTTTGAAAGTGGGTATGCCTTTAATGAAGAAGACCCACAATTGGTAAAATTACACTCATTAAGATTAAATTTATATGTGTATTTATCAAGGAAACGAAAGTCAATATTACAAATAGACCAGGTTTCATCAAATGCGCTTTTGGTTAATTTTTGGTTTTATGGAGCTGAATATGATGCACCAGAATGGGATCAAATAGGTATTAAAAAAGAGGAGTATCCATGCTTTACAGAATTCCTTCAAAGTTTGTATTTACAATATGATTTTAAAATGGGGGGCATTGCATTTGAACAAGATGTACTTGAGTTATTTAGGGTTGACGAAGCATACCCTAACGAATGCTATCGTTATGAGAACTTGTCTCCTTATAATTTTCCTAAAGAGCCATCTGGTTTTATCAAGATAATTTGGAATGTTAAATGAGAAAAAAGGCTGATAAGAGATGGAACAGAAGCAGTCAGCCTGGGCCTGAATTGAGCGGCTAACGGACTGTCCAGCAACATCTTTATCTTGAAAATTAACTTAACGATTATTAGGGAATATCTAGCTTATTCTGAAACTAAAACCCTTGTTGAACGTATTTATTAATACCAAAATTGCTTTATAAGGGGGAACATAATGATTCGGATAATGCCTGCTTTATCGTTAGTTTTTTTACTGATTATATCCGGCTGCAGCAGTAGTTCCGATGCTTTTACTTTCACTGGCGAGTCAGACAATTGGACTGCAGAATTAAAGGTTACGCAAACAACCGATGATAATGAAAAACAGCATATGACCCTCCAGTATAAGGGAGAGAATGCAAAAAATATGGAGGAATTTTCGTATACAGTAGAAACAAACGCAGGTGGATTTAGTGCTGGTGATGTAGTACTGGGGGAAAATGGTGTTTATGAAGATACTGCTGAAGCTAATACGACAAACGCCAAAGTTAATAAAAATTCCGAGGTAAAAGTGATTGTTGAATGGGATAATCACACGGAAAACATGATTTTAAAGAAAGAATAGTCTTTTAGATAACATTTTGTTAGGATACAAGCTGAACAACAGCTTGTATCCTTTTGGTGTAATCATATCAACATTTTGTTATCCTTATATCGCACTAAATCCTTCGCCAAAGACATCTCTGACATCATGAATCGTAATAAAAGCTTCGTTATCTATTTGTTTAATAATCTTCTTTAATTTAATAATCTCTTGATTGCTAATCACTATATACAGAACTTCTTTATTTTCTTTCGTGTAATATCCATGTCCAGAAATGACGGTGATCCCGCGCTCCATTCTAGTGCTAACCTCATAAGCTATAGCATTAGAATGAGCAGAAATGATAGTAACCGCTTTTTGCCGGTTAGCTCCTTCAATAATGAATTCCATCGTTTTCGTTCCCACATAAAGCATGACAACCGTCAGCATAACCCCTTCGATACCAATAATAAAATAGGAGAAGAACACGACTATTAAATCTAAAATTAATAAGCTATAGCTTACACTCCAGCCTAAATATTTGTTGATGATTTTCGCTAGTATAGTAGTACCAGCAGTAGTGCCTCCCACTCTGATGATTAAGCCAAGACCCACACCAGTAAGCACACCACCAAACAGAGCATGGACCATAATTTCCCCAGTTGGAATAGACCATGATTCAGTCATATGTAAAAACAATGAATTAAAACAAACAGCAATAATAGTATAAATAGCAGTCTGTTTACTGAAGAATTTCAGTCCAACTGCGATTATGACAGCATTTAACAAGAAACTTACAATACTGGGTGACCAATTAAATAAATAATAACTAATAATCGTAAGCCCAGTTACCCCACCTTCTCCTAAATCATTTGGGATGACAAATACATTTACTGCGATAGCAAAAAGAAGTGCTCCTAGTGCAAGGAAAAGGATATCTATTAAGTATTTCTTCATGACGTTTCTCCTTATCTATATAGTTAAAATTATATTGTAAGAGTAAATTATACCAGACGAAGAGGAGGAATCTAATCATTATAGGAAAAAATAATCCAGGTATAAAGAGTTTGGTTATAAAACTATTTGACAATGAGGATGAAAAATAAAAACTATGTTATTGATCTAAATGCTGATGAATACTTTATGAGTATAAGAAGGAGCTTCACTGAGTTTTTTTATCTTGCTTGCTTCAGTTTATTGGAATTGGGGGGCTAGACTCGTGGGACAAAATGATAAAATCGATGACTAGAAAACTTTTGCTAGGGGGCATTCATCCAAGAAGAACTAATGCCCCTTTTTGGCTTTGAAAATAACTTGCCAGATTAGATTTTATAGTTAAAGCGTATTGAGTATAAGCACCACACTCTAATCATTTAGATTGTGGTGAAAATACATTTTTGGTTTTGTTCAGAGCCGAGGCTGCCTTTGGCCAGCCTGTATAAAATGCAAGATGAGTAATTAACCCGATTATTTCATTTTCAGAGATGTTGTTTTCCTTTGCTAAATTGATATGAAATGGTAGTTGCTCTATATTACCTGCTGTAACTAAAGAAGAAAGTGTAATCAGACTTCTATCTCGCAAAGATAAGTCATTCCTCATCCATAAATCACCGAAAAGCACATTTTCAGTAAAATCTACAAAGGCAGGAGCTAAATCTCCTAACTCACTGCTAATATTAGATTTTATTTGGTTATTATTTAAGTGATTTTCATTTGTTATTGTAGTAGGAGAACACTGATTCATAACCATTTGTGCCTCGCCCATGCCAAAAGACCAATTTTCCAATGGAGTCTCATTAAGAATAATAAAAACATTTCCTTTAGTGACAATATTGTTTTGAAAAAGACTTTCAGTCATTGTATTGTATAAATTCTTTTTTTGTTCAATAGTTCTGCCTATTCCACAAGTGATTTGTATATACAAAAGTTTTTTTGTTCTTTTTTCATTGATTAAATAGTCGGTATTGAAATGGAACTGTTCATTTTTGTGTGAATGAAATACTTGAAAAAAATCATCAGGTGGTACATTAAATTCTTTTATTAGAGAGTTCTTGATTTGTGTACTTATAAATTGTAAATCTGTTTCACTATATTGCTCTTCGTGATAGCTAATATTAATAAATGGCATGTAATTCCCTCCTTCAAGTTTCTACTATCATTGTAATTTATCTTTCTTCATCTATATAATTGAATTAATTGATTAAACTAGTTCAATATTATCGATGAAGGAGAAAAAAATGGATTTAAAAGAACTCATCACCTTTCAAACTATACTAAGAGAAGGGACCTTTTCTAAAGCTGCAGAATCGCTCCACTATGCCCAATCAACCATTACGAATCAAATTAAAAGATTAGAAAAGGAATTAGGAATTGTTCTTTTTCATAGAGGGTGGGAAGCAGAATTAACACCTGCTGGAAAAATATTTGCTGAGGAAGTGGATGATTTAATCAACCATTGGAAATTTGTTGTTGAACAGGCAAAAGCAATACAAAAAGAAGAAGTTGGAACTATTAATATAGGAATAATCGAGTCCATAACAAATATAGTACCCCATATACTAGCACTATTTAGTAAGGAAAAGCCTAATATTGCATGCAATTTTATTGTAGGTAATACCAATTCTTTAGCAACTGCTCTGGAAAAAAACGAAGTAGACTTTGCTATATGCGCAGAAATACCTGGACAATTTCCATATATGTTTGAACCTTTATATGAGGAGCAGCTAGCCTTTATCGTTTCAAAGGAACACCTTTTAGCTAAAAACAGTAGAAAACATAGTTTAAAAGAGCTCTGTGATTATCCAATAGTAACTGGAGGAAAGAACTGTATTTATCAATTAAAGTTAGAAAAAGAACTTCTAAGCATTTCTAATAAGCCCTTTTGTTATACAGTAAGTCAGTTATCGGCAATCCCGACGTTTGTTACATTAATAGATAGAGCAATAGGTGTAATTGTCTCCTCCATCCCTATTCCAGACAATTGTATTAAATTAGATGTAGAGATAAGCAATTCAGATATTACCATAGGTATCATGAGAAATATGAGAAATATGAGAAATATGAGAAATGATACTATTACTTCTGCGAAACAATTGCTTTTAAAATATTTAAGAAATGGTCTAAAAAAATAATACGGTGTATAAGCTTTGAAGTGCATTTTTAGATAACATGAGAAGGTTGCTTAATCAAACGAGGGCATTGATTAATGCTTCTTTTTCAGTCACTAACTTGGCAGATTAGCTATAAGAAATTTAAAAGGAACTAAACTGTGAGTAATACGTATAAGTAGTAAAAGGAATATTCGTTGTTTCCTTTTTTATCGATTGTTGGGAATTATAGTAAAGGAGTTGAAATTATCTGATGGAGTTTTTAATTAAAGGACTTTATGGTATTGGAGAAGCTATTGCAATTTTTGCTATGTCAGCTTGGAATAAGGTCAACAAAGTAGAAAATAATTAATTATTCATGTGGAAAATAACTGAAAAGCCAAAAGACTCTCTAATATGGAGAGTCTTTTGGTTTTATAGCAATTATGGAAAGAAAGTTCTTTGGTAACAAATTGATGAAGGATAGCTGAATGATAAAAAACAAATCGCAATTAGTAGGAGTTCACCAAATGGAGTAAGCGATTTTTAATTGTACAAAATATATATACTGTGTTTAATATTACTTTTTATGTAAGGAGACAACATGAGTAAAAGTGGAAGACCTCGTGAATTTAATAAGCCTGAGGTACTTGATGCAGCAATGAATGTTTTTTGGTTAAAAGGGTATGCAGCATGTTCCACGGAGGATTTATACAGCAGTACAGGGCTTGGTCGAGGAAGCTTATATAATAACGTTTGGAAGTAAGCATGAATTGTATTAGCAAACGCTCCAACGTTATCATGAGCACTGGATTCAGGTGCAGACAGCTATCCTGGAACGTCCTGTCCCTGTAAAAGAAAGATTGCGCGGTTTGTTGGAATGGGCCGTGGAAAAAGACTTTGAGGATTCAAGTAAAGGTTGTTTTTTAATTAATGCCACGATGGAGCGTGGTCGAACAGACTCCATTGTAGAAATTTGGTCAAATCGTCATGTAGAACGTTTGGAAAGTGTTCTACATTCTGTGATTGAGGAAGGAATACAGTCCGAAGAGATTACATCTGGTAGATCAGCATTAGAGTTATCAAGAACATTTATATGCAGTTACTATGGTCTCCGAACTCTCAATGTCACTACACGAAATCGTGATATGGCGGAACAAATCGTTGAGGGTACTATGGCAAGCATCTATTAATTGAGTTTGCCACTTTTTTTTGTCATATTTTTGTACTGATTGTTCAAAAATTAAGTGAAACTGCAAAAAATTCCAGAATTAATATCGAGCAACCATCCTTTAAGGAACAAGACAGGGTGTTAATTCGTGTACACAGTGCATCTGTCAACACTTTAGACTATTTGTAATCGAAAGGGTTATTTACTAACAAGGTTGGATAATGGACTAACAAAACCCAAAAATCCCATACTCGGCATAGATGTTGCGGGGACTATTGAGGCTGTCGGTGAAAATGTTCGCAAATTTAAGGTGGGTGATCATGTTTTTGGAAGTTGCTTCGGGTCTCATTCTGAATATGTCACTCCCCGTGAGAATTTCCTAAGTCATATGCCTAAAAATATAACATTTGAAGAAGCTGCTGCCATTCCCTGTGCTGCTCAAACTGCGTTACAGGCATTGAGAGACGTAGCAAAAATAAAGACAGGGCAAAGAATTCTCATTTACGGAGCTTCAGGAGGTGTAGGGCACTTTGCTGTTCAACTCGCAAAATATTATGGAGCTGAAGTTACTGCAGTTTGTAGTACCTCCAATTTAAACTGGGTTAAGCACCTTGGGGCCAATTATGTCCTTGATTATACTAAGGAAGATTTCACTAATCATAGAAATAAATACGATGTTATTCTGGATGCTGTTGGTAAGCGAACATTTTTCAGTTGCTTACGTTCTTTAACAGAGAAAGGTTTATATATTACTGAACATCTATTTTCCCCTAAATCCCAACCATTTCAAGTATGATAGGTTCGTTTTTAGGTAACAAAAAAGCAAAGACCCATTTTACAAAACCCAATGATGGAGATTTGGATTTTTTAAGCAACATTGTGGAACAAGAAAAATATAAAACCTGTTATTGAAAAATCTTATCCTTTAGAACAGATTGTAGAGGCTCACCGGCACATTGAAAGTGGGCATACAAAGGGAAAGATTGTACTTAGAGTCAGATAGAGTATATATACATATTCGACAGTGAATTTATGTAGTGATCTCCATTTACACAAACAAGTTTAATTGTTAATTGAAGAATCTACTTAAATTAATTGGTGTGTTGATCCTAGAAGGATTAACCCTTTTCTTATTAAATAATTAGTTCTTTATTGAACAAACGGGGAAGCATCCTGTATAAAAATAGATTGTTAAGCGAATAGTTTGTGACGAAATTCACTTAAACAATAGGAGGCATTAATCCAAGAAGGATTAATGCCCCTTTTTGGACTTTGGCACTAACAGGGCAGGCTTGCAGAAGAAGTGAAAAACTTAAGAATATAATATGGTAAAATATAGGGAGTCGGTAAAGTAGGGGGGAATGAATATTTTAACTCGAAAAATAATATCAGCATCAACTTCAGGTACTATCTTTGCAATTTTATTAGGATTTATTATTCCCGATCCTTTTGGTGACATCAATATCAATACAATCCAAACATATTTACTTTCAACGATTTCTATTATTCCAGCTTATTTTATGTATAGTTTTCCAGTAATTTTAATTTATGGTGTAGTTACATCAATTATTAGTGATAAGGTTGGAGAATCACTTGCAAACAAAACGAAAGATGATAGGACAGAGTTTATAATTTCAGGAGCTTTACATATTGTTTTTGGATTAATCTTATTTTTAATTAGTCTTGGAGCAGCAGTAATATTTTTTACTACAGATCGAATAATTAGAAAACGTAGGAAGACGTACAACTGGTTGGATGCAATTAAAAGTTTAGCAATTCCTGTTATCGCCTTTCTTTTATTTTTAGGAATGGTATGGATTAATGATATATTCTTAACCTAATGGGTATAAATCGTCATATGATTTCTTTTGTTGCTAAATGTAAAAAAGTATCATTTTACTACTCCTTCTGTCTATGAAGTATCAAGTCATTGGTGAATAGAAATTAGTGAATATATGAACCAGAAAACTTGTGCACAATCAAAAAAGAAGCTAATAAGATTATGTGAAATTATGGATAATCATATAAAGAATGGTGATTTTTTTGAATTGTATAGTTGTTGGGTAGGAGAAAAAGCTGATAACCGTGAGAGTGAAATAACTCTCCAAATCAATAATTTTGTATTAACCAAATTAATATACCTGAAAAAACGCTAGTTAGATTTGAAAAATAAATATTTCTTGTTAAATTAACAGACTTTCCTTAGTTAACTAGGAAAGTCCTTTTCATATGTAACAGTCAGAGCAGGATAGTGAAAGAAGGAATTTGAAACAGTTTAGCGAATAACAAAGGAATCAAAAGCAAAAAGGATGAATCAATTGGTACAGCATATTTCTCTAAATATTGATTTAGATTCATTAGAAATTAATCGAAGTAAAAATATTACTGGAACGATATATTTTAGTATTGATTATCATCGATATTTTCCTGATGAAGGATGGGATGATTTTTTGGTAATCATCTTATCATGGTGGATTAAATCTATTAGAGGTGTAGATATCTCTAAAATAGGAACAACTTATAAATTGGATTTTATGGATGGCCCACCAGAAGTTCTTGTAAAAAAAATAGATGATGAATATGTAGAAATGAATTTTAGATATGAAGATGAGTTTAATGACAGTTTTAAAGGAACATTCTTATTTAAAGAACTCAAAGATTCGTTATTATCCGTTTCAAAGAAAGTAATACGCGAAATGGATAGAAATCAGTGGGCAACAAAAGATATTGATGAATTTAAGAATTTAGTTTTATCTTTAGAACGCTACCCATTTAAAAATCATACCTAGTTATATATAAAGGCTATCATAAAGATAGCTTTTTTGTTGTATAACGTATTCCTGAACTCAAAAGAATCTAAATAAGGGCTGCATTCCTGTAAAAATGAAGAGAACTTATCTTATGTTACATAAGTGGCAGCATTCATATAAGAAATGAAAAAAGATTATGGAAGAAAATTCCGGGTTAGTGGAAGAATTTTATATATCTAAACAAAAACAATAAATTCAATTTTAAATAAAGGGTGATCCTCTTGAGTAAAGTGGAATTTTCATATTTCTATGGTCAAAAACTTATTGATATTGATACAGAAAAAATGAGTTTCCTTCGATTAATTTTTAACAACTCCCAGTTATCAGTTGAATGTCCTTGGAGATTAAGAAGTAAAAAGGAAATATTTATCGGTGAATCGGATTGTATCTCAGCTCCTGATAAATTTTCTAGATTAAGCTTGAAAAAGATAATTAAAGATAAGAAAATTGTGGAAATTACATATTATGAACACTTATTTTTGCTTACGATTGAATTGGAGAATGGCCTATACTTTGACTTGTTTCATAGTAGTAGTTATTTTGAAGGATGGGTTCTGCATGGGGATAACGGCGTAGATATTTTTACTATGCCTGGGGGAGAAATTTCAGATTAACAATTTTAACGTATTATTCAAAGGACTCTTTTTATTCAATACGTATTACATAAAGCAAAAAAGGAAGAACAGGCATAAATTTATATATTGTGTTAATGGAGGCTATGATCCTATAAGGATTATTGCCCTTTTGTTTTAATTTCATATGGCACTATAAGGGCAGTTTAGTTAAAGAAGAGCAATCAATGCAGAAAAATTGACAACTAAAAAACAGCCGTGATATATTTAGCTTGCTAAGTATTTTTCAGCTAGAGGAGGTACTCATCTATGAAGGTTAATGTTGACTGTGATATTCGTATGTCCCTGGATAAGGTTTCTTCCCAAATGCGGCGGAATTATAGTGAGAGTCTTAGAGAACTTAATCTTTATGTAGGCCAAGATAATTTACTCTCGCGTTTGTGGTTGGGTGATGGAATAACACAAATGCAGCTATGTGAACATTTAAAATGCGAACCGCCTACGGTGACAAATATGGTTAAATCGCTAGAGCAGAATGGTTTCATATACCGTAAACGTGATGAAGAAGATGCAAGGGTTATGCGAATTTATCTAACGGACAAAGGTAAAAAATTAGAAAAACCGGTTGAATATAAATGGAGACTGCAGCAAGAAAAATTACTGCATTCAATATCACCGGAAGAACGATTAATATTAAGGGATTTAATAAAGCGTATGGAGAAAAACTTATCCTAAGCTTTCTTTATAAAAATACTTAGCACCCTAAATATTTATTTAGCACACTAAACACTTATTTATCACCCTAAATAAATGTTTATAAGCCTTGATGATACTCTAGCCAAAATATTGCACTAGTAAGTTAGCCAAGCCGAAAAATACTTAGCACCCTAAATATTTACTTAGCACACTAAACACTTATTTAGCACCCTAAATAAATGTTTAAAAGCCTTGATGATACTCTGGCCAAAATATTGCACTAGTAAGTTAGCCAAGCCGAAAAATACTTAGCACCCTAAATATTTACTTAGCACCCTAAACATTTATTTAGCACCCTAAATAAATGTTTAAAAGCCTTGATGATACTCTGGCCAAAGTATTGCACTAGTAAGTTAGCCAAGCTGAAATGAGAAACAGCTCATGTGGAAGAGTTCTATCTCATTGTTAAATCCATAAAAAACTTTTATCCTCCGTTCTAGACAAATTCAGCCAAGTAACGAAGAATTTGATACCTGAAATTTAACATAGGTTTAGTTAGCATGCTAAATTGTTTTAGTGTTGGAGGAGTATCTATGAAAGATAAGGTTGATTGCAGTCGTTAGATAAAATTTTATTTCAAATGCGTCAAAACTATAGTGAAAGTAGTGGATGAAAATTATGGAAAATCGTGTCACAAAAATTCTTGAAATTGAAAAACCAATTATACAAGGACCTATGAGCTGGATTACGAATGCTGAATTTGTTGCAGCCGTGAGTAATGCGGGCGGTTTAGGGATTCTTGGGCCTAATGCCGGACAAACGACAGTTACAGTCTCTCCGGAGAAAACTGCTGAACGTATGCGTCGTGAGATTCGTAAGACAAAGGAATTAACGGATAAACCATTTGGTACAACTTTGCTAGTTGGTGGGGATTTGACGTACACTTGGCCAATTTTGGAAATTGTTATAGAAGAAGGTGTGAAAGTTGTTCTTCTTAATGGTGTTGAAGGATCACTAAATGAAAAGATTATCAACCCATTGAAGGAAGCTGGCATTAAGATTGTTTACCGTCCGTTGGATCCAACGATTGAAGATGCAAAGGCTGCCCAAGCTATGGGTGTTGATGTTTATGTTGTAACTGGATTTGATGAGGGTGGAACATTGCCATCAAGTATCATTGGTACTTTTACAATTACCCCAATGCTAGTTGATGTACTTGATATTCCGGTTATTGCTGCTGGTGGAATTGGTGATGCTCGCGGTGTTGCAAGTGCCTTTGAATTGGGGGCAGAAGGTGTCTTTTTAGGAAGTCGTTTTATTCCTACTGTTGAAAATCCAGCAGCACTATCGGTAAAGCAAAAAATTGTTGATTCATCTGCAGCAGATTTGTTGTTGTACCGTACTCTGCCAGCTTACTACCGTTCATTGCCTACACCATTTGCTGAAAAACTGGTGGCTATGGACAAACAAGGCGCATCCCGTGAAGAGATTGCTAAGTTTGCGAACGGTGCTAGTGCAATCCGTATCGGAATGCTTGAAGGTAACGGTGAAGCCGGTATTATCACTGTCGGTACTGGAATTACGCCGATCAAGAGGATCCAAACGGTACAAGAAGTAGTTGATGAGTTAGCAACTGGTATTAAATAATTGGTAAACCAAGGTGGGAAGTCCGAGATAAGTACAAAATTGGCTCAATTCATTGTTTTCGAATACAGAGTCTGATTCTCAATAGGTTGTATTTTTATAAAGTTATTTTTGGCTCCATAAAATGTCTGTTTATTGAACCTTATTTATCAACTAAAAAAACAAATAAAATTTTGTGAAGGGACTCCCTTAAACAATCGGGGGCGTTAATCCAGTAGGGATTAATGCTTCTTTATTGCTCTGGTACTAACGGGGCAGGTAAAAAAATCACAAAATCAGATTGTTTTACTCTACTGGTTATAATGGATAACTTAAACTTAAACTGATTCAGATTCCCGGACACCCGGACTCATGTGTTGTGAGTGCCGAGAGTGATTTAACTAATCCGACAGCTTCGTTAGTGAGAAGATTTAAAGATAACCTCGATGTGGATTTAGTTAAACCTCCTTATAACTAATTAACATTTTGACATATTGCAAATATATAATGTATAATGCTATTCATGAACAATCCACTAGATATTTTTAAAGCATTAGCTAATGAGTCACGTATTCAAATACTAGAATGGTTAAAAGATCCAGAAGCTCACTTTACACCCCAAGAAGGGATTGATCTTGTTGAGGTAGGGGTATGTGTGAGTCAAATAACTAGTAAAATGAATATGAATCAATCCACTGCCTCTCAATATCTCTCAATACTACATCGAGTTGGTTTAATTAATGCCAAACGTATTGGTAAATGGACATATTATAAGAGAAACGAAGATGTAATTAATCAAATTGGTCTATATCTTCAGAAAGGTGAATGATACTGAATTAACAATCGTTCAGTATCATTCACCTGATTTTTACAATAACATATTGTTAATTTACAATATGTAAATATGTTATTCTAAATAATTCTTAAGGGGAGATGGGGTGGTGGTGGAATCATACACAAGCTGTTCCAGAATGCACCAATCCTTATATAAGGATAAATTAAATGTAGTTAGAAAGAAGGCTTATCAATGAATAATAGAAAAAAATTAAAACTGGGCGCTGCTATTGAAGGAGTTGGGTTCAACTATATGGGGTGGCGACATCCAGATATGCCTAGCAATGCAAGTGAAAATATTGATTACTATGTAAAACAAGCAAAAATTGCAGAAGCAGGAAAGTTTGACACAATATTTTTATTCGATGTCAGTCATGTTGGACCAGGGAATATTCCACATCACTTGAGTATGTTTGAGGGTATCAGTATTTTGTCGGCACTTAGTATGGCAACGACAAATATAGGTCTTACAGCAACAATCGCTACGTCGTATGCTGATCCATTTACCGCTGCGAGACAGATCCTTTCACTTGATAAAATTAGTAAGGGACGAGCAGGTTTAAATGCCATTACATCAAATCCAGGAGGTATGGTGAATTATAGCAGGTCCCATTTTTCAAAAGCAGATCAATATCCTATGCAAAAAGAATTTATAGAAATTTTATTAGGTCTATGGGATTCATATGAAGATGATGCATTTATACGTGATAAAGCGAATGGTATTTACCTCGATCCGCAAAAAATGCACGCTTTAAGATATAGAGGGAAGTATTTCTCAGTGGATGGTCCGTTGAATCTTAGCCGTTCGATTCAAGGTAGACCGGTACTCTTCACGGCTGGTAGTTCTTCTAATTTTTTAGAAAACTCTGCGAAATATACAGATAGTGGCTTTATATTTGGTCCTTCACTTGAATATTCTAAAGGAATTGCAGCAGAGCTCAGAAAGCAAGTAGTTTTGGAAGGAAGATCAACAGAAGATTTTATTGTTGCAACTTCGCAAACGCCGATTGTCGGTAGTACTGAAGCAGAAGCAGAAGAAAAATTCCAAGAAATGCAAAGTTTAATGCCAGCTTATAGAATACCAAGACCTTTGTTTTTTGGTTCAGCCGAGAAAGTAGCTGATCAAATTCAGGAATGGTATGAAGCTGGTGCGATGGATATGTTATTGATACAACAGGAATATCCAACAGGTTTAAAGGATTTCGTTGATTTAGTTGTTCCGATTTTACAGGATAGAGGCATTTTCCGTAAAGAATATGAATCAAATACGTTACGTGGGAATTTAGGTTTACCATATCCAGAAAATAGATATTCTATCTGATTAAGAAGAGCCTGAAACTGAAGTGAACTAGTTAAACAGATGAGGAGAGGTGTGACCAATGAAATTGGAGGATATTATCCTCACTTGTATAAAAGAACAACCTGGAATAAACGCAAAGAAGGTTGTTTCATATTTGGATTCTAAAATAAACAATTTAATAGTAACGGAAGAAACCAATCCTCAAGCATCTATTTTTAAACAATTAAGGACCCTGAAGAAAAAAGGTATTCTTCATAACATAGGTGATCGCTGATACTTTTTGAATCGCAATATAGGATAATGGGCATATGCTATTTTTGAATGTCAATGTTGAATATGAACGAAAAAAAACAACCCTTATTGTATAGTACAATCATATTCAATACAACAGGTTGATTGCAAAGGTATATTAAATAAAATCTGGATAAATCTGTGAAACAACTCATGTGGAAGAGCTCTATCTTATTGTTAGATCCATAACTTTTATCCTCCGTTCTAAATAATTTCAGCCCAGAAAAGGAGAAATTGACACCTGAATTTTAACATTGTTTAGTTAGCTTGCTAAATTATTTTAGTGTTGAAGGAATATCTATGAACGACAAGAGTTATTGTGATAGTCTTCAGTCGTTAGATAAAATTTCATTCCGTATGCGTGGAATGGAGCCCCAAACGTCTAAACAGGTACAGCTATTGCTGGAATCAATAGTGGTCATGTTAAACAATATCCAAGAACCTTACATGAATTTTTAACTATAGAACAAATTATACAATTAGGAGCTTTCCGTTAAAAAAGGAGAGCTCCTGTTTTAATGTTAATATCGGGACAACATCAAAGCTAAAACGAATAATCTTTGCTACAAAGTACAAATGGATAGGGTCATAATTAGTTATGTCATATTCCAAACTATTGAACACTCTTAAACCACCGAAGCAGCATTCCTATAATAAATGATAGTTAGTTTGAAGTTTGTGAAAAGATACTTAAACAATAGGGGGCGTTTGTCCCATAAGAGAACTTTTTAAGAATGCTGTCCTGTTAAAGAAATAAGATAGATTACTAAATTAGGAGTAATAAATGATACTAAGGGAATAGTAAACTTATAAAATATTTTACGAGGTGATTATATTGGGAGAAAGAATTAATCTAACAGCAGAACAAGAAGGACTTAAACAGCGTTTGCAAGAAAGCTTTAACATAGTTAAAAAGGGTAACAGTGCTGGAGGTTATGGAGAAGCTTATAATGAATCGTTTAACGAAATGAGCGAACTTGCTTTTCAATTAGCTACATCGTTAAATTCACCACCAGTATTTACACAGGAGGTACTAAATGGAGCAAATGATTTAACACCAGCAGACAGAGCATTTTATAACCACCAGCATGTTGTTGAAGATTTACTAAATTATTTAGAGGATGATGAAGCAAACAATCCAGGTTTTGATGTCACTCTAAATGAAAACTTTTGAGTTTAGAGTTCACACGAATAGATGGGGGCATGGTGTGATCCGTCTTACACGTAATAAAGAAGCAAGCCGTATACACCTTAAATTATTAAGCCAAGAATGATTCTTGGCTTTTAATTATTCTACTAGTTAATATGCAAATAGAGAGAGTTTACTTTGACTACTATTATATAAATGAAGAATACCACCTTTCAAACATGGTGGGTATTATTCAATATTTGTTCTCGTTATTTTCTGCTGCTTTATATTTAATTGAAGTTTTTCATAAATTGCATCATTTTTTAATTCGAACAAATGAATTTCTCCACCTTTGCGAACACATCGCTCCGCTTGCTGGGATATTATAAAAGTTCTGCTAATGATTGTACGGTGCATTTTACATAATTCAGCTGAGTTTAGCTCTGCGATTGAGCTGAGTAACATGATCACTGCTGTATTGAACACAACATCAATGCCACCAAATTTTTCTTCAACTACATCGAACGCTTCTTGCATAACCTTCTCATCTGCAACATATCCACCTATGCTAATTGCTTTACCGTTTGCTTTATAACCTCTTCTACAATAGTGTCTGCTTTCACCTTATTGCCAGAGTAATGTACAGCAACAGTAAATCCAATAGCAGTTAACTTTTTAACTATGGCATGTCCAATACCGCCAGATCCTTCCGTAACAAGTGCTACTCGCAAATTATGTGTTTTAACACCAAGCATTAATGATACACAGGTATCATCAAGGACCTTATGATGAAATCATACAGACAAATCATACGCTACTCACTTATTTAGAACAGGAGCAGTTGGTGTTAGATGGTGATATTTATGAGGAATATTTACTGCACTCGATTTCAGCAAAAGAGGAAAAATATTATATTACAAAAAATAGTGTGAAAGTAAAATCACGTAAGGCGAGTTACCAACCTCTTTAAAGCTTAGCATGTGTTACGCTATCTTGCTAGATAGGCTTTTTTATTTTTTAAAATCTCTCTCAACAACTAGCCTGATAATTAGGTACATAATTAAAATGATAGCATTAAGGGGCAATTCAACAGGTCTATAATATTCAACAATCGGGGGCGTTTGTTAAAGGGATCAAACATATTATATCTGTCTAATATGTTTGCCCCCTTATTTTATCTATAATATTTTAAATTTAGTCTTGATAAGTTAATATCAGGAAACGTCTTATATCAATTGTACTCTGGTGGTTTTATTTGTTATTATTTTTTATCTTTGGAAATATATTATATATTTATTTAAGGAGGTGTTAGAATGCAGCTAAAATTAGTCGATATTTACTTTGATAAAGCTGGTTCACAAGTTAAAGGGTTTATTTTTAAAACCCCAAACAAAAGAAATCTGGGCTTTAACAAGGTGTATTTGTCTCAACACAGACTATATAGCCATATTATTCATAAGCATCCTGAGATTACCGAAGAAAAAATAATGAAATTAGTTGAAGATCCAGACTATGTTCTATCTATTAAAGAGAAAGATAGGAGTAAAAAATACTATCATTTCAGAAGAAAATTCAATGATATAGAATATACTGCCGTTGTTCTAAAAGGCTATTTAGGGCAAATGTCTCAAACAAAAGCTTATTTACTCTCAGCATACATACTTAAAGAAGAAAAGAAGGTCGCTTTGTTAAATAATGATTTCAAAGTTGCCTATGAAAAAGGCAAACAAAATAATTATGAATTCCATGAAGATAGACATTTTGATGATCCAAGTATGTTTGACTTTGACTTCGTAGAAGAGTGATGTCATTCTTCTATTTTTTTGGTTCCTGTAAAAAAACTTGCTTATAAAAGTAACGAGGCAGCATTCCTGTAATAAGTGAAAAAAAGAGCTGTGATTTATTACACTTAAACTATCGGGATGAGGGATATTATTTCTAATTACTTCAAAAAATATAAGGAGTGAATTATTTAGCCTTAAGGAGTATTGTTATGAGGTGCTTAAAATGTATTTTTATTATTTGTTTAATATTCCTTTTAACGGGATGTTGGGATAGAAGAGAGTTAGGAGATGTTTCTATTGTTACAGGGATGGCTGTAGATAAAGGAGAGTCGTTTAAATATAAGTTAACTATTGAGACTACAGAAGCAAGAGAAATGAGTTACCAAACAGCAGCCGGTTTAGCCCCATCAACTGTTTCTTCGTTAGAAGGGAATAATATCGGGGAGCTGACTTCTAAATTTAATATTGTTAATGCCACTCATCCTGTTTATTCCCATACAAGAGTGTTAGTTATTAGTGAGGAAATAGTAGAGGATGGATTGTTAGAGTTCATGGATTTTTTCGATCGAAACAGAGAAATAAGAGATGATTTTGCTATTGTAGTTGCAAGAGGTTCCAATGCTGGTGATATCCTGAAAGTGAACAATATGTACAAAAAAAGCCCTTCACTAAAACTCTTCACTCAATTAAATACGATGCAAAAAGAGTGGGGAGGAGCTCCAGATGTTAAGTTAAATGATTATACTCGTATTACTAACTCATATGGACAAGCACCAGTACTTCCTGCTGTAAAATTAGTGGGTGATCCCAAAAAAGGTGGAAATGTGGAAAACTTGCAGGATATGCATCGTTTTTTGAAATTCGCGATATGCTTTTTGTGCAAAATAAAATTAAAAGCACAACAATAGCATCCAATTGCACCAATGGAAAATTTGGATACAATATTACTTATTCTAAAACAAAGGTTACTGCCAAAGAGGTAAATGGAATTCCTCATTTTTATATTAATATTAAAACAATAGGTAATTTAGATGGAACGGACTGCATTCAAAATTTCAAGGACCCTTACGCCTTTGAGGGATTAGAAAAATCTATTAATAAAAAGATGGAAAAAGAAATAAAAGAATTTGTTCAAAAAACAAAAGAGGAATTTAATGCGGATGTTTTTGGTTTAGGAGAATTTCTGAGAGAACAGGATTATAAGCATTTTAAGAAATACAAAGATACCTGGGATGATGGTTATGCTAAAGCGAAAATACATATTAACTTTAATGCGGAAATAAAAAGAACTGGATTAAGAAAAGATCGGTATATTATAAAATAAATCACAAATAGTACTATCCAGGTTTTTTTAAATTCTACTCCGAGAAATAAAGAAAACGAACAAAAGGACAAGCGCCTTGGTGAATTGATGATGCTAATAATATAAATTTAGGTTAACGCAACTGTATGTAGAGCCTCCTCAAAGGTGTTCAACGTCCACGTACACCTTTTTTATTTCTATATAACTATATTTTAAGGTTTCTTTATGGAATATTGCTTATCCGATATAATGCAAAAAGTGGAAACTTCGCAGATTAGTCTCCATCTTTGACACAATGAATATTTGTGTAAAAAATTCACCTAGACTATATGGAGCATTAATCCATTATTTATTGCTTCGGCACTAACGTGGCAGCATTCTTGTAATACATGAAAACTTAGCTTATGGAAGAAATGTGGCAGTATAGTGTTATTCCTTTGAACGGAATAATAAAAACCAGCTCATCTACTATGAACGCGACTTTAAAGCGTTTCGTGAATTAAAGAAATGTTAGCAAATAATGTAGTGTTAGAAGACGCGTTAAAAGCTGTTGTATCAATGGATTTAGATAGTAAAAACGCCATTCAAACGCTTAGCGTTCACAAGGATGAAATACGCATTTCTAAAAGTGAATTAGAGGATCTGATACATAAGACTGTTAAGCAAGCAGTTGAGGAAGAACGGAAGCTATGCTAAAGGCATTTGAACATAAAATTAATGATGTGGTTGAGCAGAGAGATCGGGTTTTAACTACTCAATTACAAAATGCTTTAGAGGAAAGGCGGTTAGAAATAGCTGCTGCTACTGAAGAAAAAAAGATGGTGGAAATTTTGGAAATGAACGCATTTAAACGGCGTTCATTTTTAACGTTATAAACATTTTAAAAAAATTTAAGCAATAAACGCTTAAAATCTTATTAAATAAACGTTTTTTTACTTATCGTTATCTAATTGAACACTTAGCGTTCACATGTATTTAAGCGTTTATCTTAGTGTTTTCTTAGTTGTTTCTCTTTGGAAGATACCGATTTTGCAGAAAATCGGTATCTTTTTGTTTTCTCTTAATTTTCCTTTGGATTTTTTGGCTAATTCGCACAGGCATGTCCTTTGAAATTACATAATATAGCATAGAAAGTAAAACTTGCTTCAACTTTAATTAGTGAAGCACAAAAAATGAGGTAAAGAATAGGAAGGGTGAATTTATGACAATTTTTGGTGTTAAACTAAACGTTATGGTGCTAAATATTCCAATCAACATTAAGTATAATGTCAGCGTAGGAAATAAGCATCATCATCATGACAAAGACAAAGACTAAGGTTTCTCATGAGCAGTTATAATACTAAGAATGCCTCAGGCGGATGCCTGGGGCATTCTTAGTATTTATCCCATTCCTATAACTATAATGTGGATGGGGAGGAACTTCCCGAAAAAAACAGCAAAATTAATAAAAAGGCATTGCTGGTTTCTATATCAGTGGCGCTTATTGATAATACAATAAACAATCTAATTTAGTGACTATTAGTGTATCACCAGATTTTAACTTTTTTAGTAGTTCATTAAAGGCTGGCCTATCTAAACTTTCCCACTTAAAGTAGGACTTCTACGCTTGCGATACTCTGCATCACATTAGAAAAGCTTACGACAACGAAATTAAGGAATAAATGCTATTTTTTAATAAACGTACTGGATAAAACAAAATACCTTTTATAAAATGCCGTTACACATTAGAAATGATTACATAAACTGATATAGGGAAGGATTTTTTAGCCATGAAATCAACCCATTCAATTGTATTCAAGAAACAGAGATGTACCATTTTTCGGTACATCTCTGTTTTGTTATTAGACGATATATATAAACCACTGCCTTTGTAGTGGTTTTACATAATGTAATTGGCAGGTTGTCAATTTTATATTTACATAAAAAATTTAATCAAGTTAGGTAAATACCTGAACCAGAAAAATAATCAAAACATAGTATATAGTACCCTAACATCAAGATAAACCCAACGGAGACTTGTTTTTGTCCTTTTCTTTGTCTCCGTCCCATACATACTAACTAATTTAAAATAATAAATGACATGTTCAAGCTAATTAGATTTCTTAATTTATTAGATAGGGATAAACGATGAATTTTTTAGCACTCGTTACAAAACCAATTAAGATTACATCAATTGTTATAGGAAGGATCTTTACCTATGAATTCAACCCATTCTATTGTATTCAGCAAAAACCACTAGGAGTGGTTTTATATGATGTATGTGTTAAATGAAAACAAAGAAATAGCATTTCATTGGTTCCTTTTTCACAGGATATCTTATGCAGGATCATTAGAATTGTTCCATCTTCTTTTTTTTTTTAGTATTTTAATCTTTCGCCGAAAAGTAGATAAAACGAACAAAAGGACAAGCGCCGTGGCCGAATCGGAAAAGGGTAATAATATATAGAATTAGGTTAACGTAACTGAATGAGGTAGACCCTCCTCCTCGAAGGTGTACAACGTCCACGTACACCTTTCTTTATGTCTGTATAACTATTTTAAGTCTTTTTAAATAAATGCTTGTCCCTATAATTCATAAAATGAGTTTACCTAGAAATAGGTCATAAATGTTCTAGTAAAAATGCATATAAAATTTTTATATAACGCCGTTACACATTAGAATATGGTTACATAAATTGATATAGGGAAGGATTTTTCTAGCCACAAAAATCAACCTCCTTTTATATGAAAAAACAAGGTGTACCTTTTTGGGGGCACCTTGTTTTTTCATATAAAGAAGATAAGTATACAAAAACCAATGCCCTTAGGTAGTGGTTTTACATGGTGTATGTTTATTTTATAAAGAAACACTATCCAATTTATTGAAGGTTGTGCTTTTTATGTGTCTAAGTATATCATTATTGAAGTGATGTATGAAAAGGAGACTAGTTTGTGAAAAGGTGTACTTAAACTAACGGGAGCGATAGTGCAATATGGAGGTATTAAAAGTAATCTAATCTTACTACGCGTAACAGGGGGAAGTAGGTGTTGAATCGACTCAGTCTTTAATTGGCACGTTATCAAAAAAAACTCAATACCTCTCTATTGGAGACACTTAAAAGTTCACTGAACTCATTAAGCGTCTCTTTTTTACTTTTGCTACATCGAGATATACATTCATAGGGAATACTTCTTAATAGGACTTAATTTAAGCAATAGAAAATCCATTAAATTTAAGCTGCTAGAGCAATAAAATACAATACCATTGACGCACTAAAGATAAACCCTATAAAATGTATGGAAAAAAGTGACCGTTGCAACGGTCATTTTCCAGCGAATTGTTTATTAAATTGTGTGTTAATATCAAATCAAGGAGGCAAGGAGATGAGTTCTAAAAGCAACTATGAACAAGAACTGTTACTGTTTCTTTCCAAAAATCAAGGATATGTTACATCGAAGGAACTCCTTGAAGTACTAAATGTATCTCAAAAAACGGTATATCGTTTAATAAATAAAATTAATAATGAGTACGAGGATGGCCCTTTAATCATATCTGAAAGAGGGAGAGGATATAAACTAGATTACGAAAAATTTATTAGTTCTCAAAAAAGTAATGATAATGATAAAGATAAAGAAAAGCAATTTACGCCTAGTGAGAGACGTAAACGAATTATGGAAGAATTATTGTTGTCTTCGCCCAAACCTATAAATGTTTATCATTTATTTAGTCACTATTATGTAGGAGATTCTGTGACTTTTAATGACGAGCAAATAATGAGTGAAGAGCTTAAAAAATATAATTTGGTTCTAGAGAGAAAAAATCGAACATTAGCCATACTTGGGGAAGAAGTTAATATTCGAAAAGCGATTAAAGATATTATTGAAATCTTTAATATTATCGATATTGATGATTTAAAGAGGAATCCAAAACTTAACTTCAATCAGTATGATGTGTTATTTATATTAGATCAATTAAGAAAGATTGAAGAAGATTTAAATATAACCATTCCTTACCCGTATAATGTAAACATTTTCTCACATTTATATATACTACTTAGCCGAACAAGAATAGTTCCGACTAGAATGTTCGCGGATGAGATTTCTAAAGAAGAAATGGAAAACATGGAGCGGGATATTTTGTATCCGGTTGCTAAAGTGATTGTCCATAATATCGAGAAATATTTGAACAGTCCTTTGCCTGATATTGAGGTCTATTTTCTTTATCAGTATTTAGTGTCATCGAGAATGCAGGGATCTCATGCTATTACTTCCACTTTTTCATCAGAAGTGATTCAAGTAACGAAAGAGTATATGGAAGGAATGAGTATTAACTTAGGAATGGATATAGACAGTCAATCTATATTTATCGATTTAGCCAACCATATTAAACCGATGCTTAACCGGTTAGAGCATAAGATTCGGGTTAAGAACAGTTTGTTAAGTCAGATTAAGGTAACGTATGAAGAAGTATTTATGGGTGTAAAGAAGGTTTCGGAATTACTGAGTGAGAAATTCAACCTACCAGCCATAAACGAAGATGAGATTGGGTTTATCACCCTTTATTTTGCAAAGGCAATTGAAACGGGTCAACATCAACGTCCGATAAAAACACTCATTATGTGTACAACAGGAATAGGAACTTCCGAGCTTTTAAAAGCAAAGGTTTCTAAGAAATTTCCAGAGATAGAAATTGTTGATGTGGTAGCATCACGAAATACTCAAATGCTAAAAGAGAAATATGCTGATGCTGAGTTGATACTGAGTACAGTTCATATTAAGGAAGATGTACCAATTCCTTATCTCTTAGTGAGTGCGATGTTTACAATTGATGATCAGAAGAGACTTCAGGGAAAGATAGAGGAAGTTTATCATGGAAATTAATTCACTCTATCAAATTCATTTTAATTGTGAGTTACAAACAAAAGAAGAAGTACACGCTTTTATTGCTGAAATAGTAGGTCAAGATAATCCTATGTCAAGGGATGAAGTCATCCATCATTTAAATGAAAGAGAAAAAGTGGGCAGTACATTAATTGCTGAGCATATTATGTTGCCCCATATCGAAAGCGACCAATTAGAGAAAAGTCAAATTTTATTTATCCGTTTAGCAAATCCAATTGAAGCTTGGGATTGCCAAACAAAAAATATTTGTCTAGTGATTGTAATTTTACTAAAGAAAAATGAAAGCGTTAATATGAAGAAGAGAATAGCCTTATTTACTAGATCTCTTGCAGATGAGGAATATCTAGACCGATTATTAAACAGTCATGAAAAAGAAGAATTTATAAATAAAATTATAAAATATTAGGAGGAATTATCATGAAAATAGTAGGAGTTGCAGCTTGCACAGTAGGAATTGCACACACATATATCGCACAGGAGAAATTAGAGAATGCTGGTAAGAAGGCTGGCCATGAAATCCATATTGAAACACAAGGAACGATCGGGACAGAGAATGAATTGAGCCAACAACAAATTGCGGAAGCAGACATCGTTATTTTAGCAACAGATGTTAAGATTGCGGGAAGAGAACGATTCGACGGGAAAAGAATTATCCAAGTTACAACAGAAATAGCGGTTAAATCACCAAATAAATTAATTGAAAAAGCAGCAGAGGTTGTCAACCAACAGAAATAATGAAAAAAGGAGAGATAATCATGGAAGTGAAAAATATTGTAGATTTAAATACAATCAAAACGAACATGAGTGTTAAGAGTAAGGAAGAAGCTATTCAGGAATTAGCTCAGGTCTTGCTTGAAAACGGATACATCAAAGATATTGAAGAGTTTACAAAGGATATCTATGCTAGGGAAGCGATAGGACAAACTGGAATCGGAAATTATATTGCTATTCCTCATGGAAAAAGTGATTCTGTAGAAAAGATAGGAGTAGCGATTGGGATTACTCAAGAAGAAATTGCTTGGGAAACTCTCGATGGTAAGGGCGTAAAGGGAATAATTCTGTTTGCGGTTGGAAATGATGATGGAGCACAAAATCATCTGAAATTACTATCATTATTTGCTAGAAAGCTAGGAAATGACGAAGTAATCGAGAAGATGCTACAGTCTAAAAACGCTGAAGATGTAAAAGAAGCTTTATGTAGCTAAGTAATCTTATAGAAACAGATTTATTGAAGAGGTCTTTAGTTGAAAGGAGAGTTAGTAATGAGTGGATTAAAAAAATTAAATCTTAAAGGCCATTTATTGACAGCAATCTCATACTTGATTCCAATTGTTTGTGGAGCAGGTTTCTTAATCGCAATTGGTATGGCTTTTGGAGGAACTAGTCAAGGTTCTTTAGTACAAGGAGAGTTTTCCTTATGGGATGCTTTAGCAACAATGGGTGGAGCAGGCTTAGGTTTATTACCTGTCGTTATCTCAACTGGTATTTCTTATTCTATTGCTGGTAAACCAGGAATTGCGCCAGGTTTCATTATTGGATTAAGTGCTAATGCAATTGGTGCTGGCTTTATTGGTGGTATCTTAGGAGGGTTTTTATCTGGTTATCTTGCAGTAGCTATTATTAAGCATTTTAAAGTTCCTAGTTGGGCTAAAGGATTAATGCCGACGTTAATTGTTCCATTTTTCACCTCTATTATTGGTGGACTAATCATGGTTTACATTATTGGAATTCCAGTTGCTGCTCTTACATCATTATTAACAGATGGATTAAACAGCTTAGGAACTTCATCCCTACTAGTATTTGGTGGAATTGTTGGTCTATTGAGTGGAGTTGACTTTGGCGGACCAATTAACAAAACAGTATTTGCCTTCGTTCTGACTATGCAAGCAGAAGGCATTAATGGACCTATCACAGCTTTACAATTAGTAAATACAGCAACGCCAATCGGATTTGGATTAGCTTACTTTATTGCAAAAATCTTCAAGAAAAACATTTATACACGATCAGAAGTGGAAACATTGAAATCAGCAGTGCCAATGGGTGTTGTTAACATTGTGGAAGGTGTAATTCCAATTGTTATGAATGATATTGTTCGTACTGTAACCGCTGTAGCCATAGGTGGAGCAGCTGGTGGAGCAGTAACGATGGTGTTAGGAGCTGATGCAACGGTACCATTCGGTGGCGTATTTATGCTACCAACGATGTCCAATCCATGGGCTGGTGTTGCAGCTATCTTAGTAAACGTTGTTGTAACAGGAGTTGCGTTGGCTTTAATTAAGAAAAAGGTTAACGAAGATGAGGAAATAGAAGTAGAGGAAGAAGATATCGATTTAGATGATATTCAAATTCTATAAAAAAATGTAAGCGTGTTAAATAAAGGCTAATACAAAAATTTAGGAATAATAATTTGGTCCATTCAAACTCAATTATTATTCCTAAAGAAACTAGAGATCTACGGAGGATTAATAGAGTATGAAAAAAGTAGAATTTTCACCATCACTAATGACTATGGATTTAGATAAGTTTAAAGAGCAGATCACGTTTTTAAACGATCATGTAGATTCTTATCATATTGATATTATGGATGGGCATTATGTTCCTAATATTACATTATCTCCATGGTTTGTCCAAGAAGTGCGAAAAATAAGTGATTTACCGATGTCTGCCCATCTAATGGTAACGAATCCAAGCTTCTGGGTTCAACAATTAGTGGATCTAAAATGTGAATGGATTTGTATGCATGCAGAAGTACTAGATGGTCTTGCTTTCCGATTGATTGATCAAATACATGATGCTGGACTAAAAGCAGGGGTAGTATTAAATCCAGAAACTCCTATTGAAACAATTTTCCCTTATATTGATTTAGTAGATAAAATTACTATTATGACAGTAGACCCAGGATTCGCTGGACAACGCTTTATTGAAAGCACTCTAGATAAAATTGTAGCTTTAAGAGAATTACGTGATGAAAAAGGCTATCAATATGTTATTGAAATGGATGGATCATCTAGTCGAAAAACATTTAAAAGAATTGATGCAGCCGATCCTGATATTTATATCATAGGTCGTAGCGGTCTATTTGGATTAGATGAAGATATTAAAAAGTCATGGGAAATAATGTGTAAAGATTATGAGGATATGACTGGCAAAGTAGTAGAATAAAAGTTTACAGAGGCTGGGAGAGAATCCCCGCCTCTTTTTTTATTTCATTTCTTTATTCATCAATTAGTCTAAAGTCATAATTCCTGCATTTATTATGTTGACTCTCGAATGATAAGATTAGTAGGTAGTCTAATAACTTCCCTCTCTAAATTAACATTTCCTAATAAGCAATCGAGCAATTTTAACAATGCTTTTTGACCTAATTCAATGATTGGGGTATCAATTGTTGTTATAGTTGGAGTCACTACTTGGCAAATCATTTGATTATCAAAGCCTATAACGGCTAAGTCCTTGGGAATATTAAACCCTGATATAGTTGCTTTTTTGATAAGTCCAGCTGCAACTTGATCATTACCTGTAAAGATAGCAGTTGGACTATCTTTTAAGTTATGAATCTGTTTAAAGAGATGGAAACCATCCTCTATATTAAATACACCGCCAAATACCCAATCGTGTTTTTGAGGTAGATTGTAATCAGCTAAGGCTTTTAAGTATCCATCTTTTCTTTGGCATTGAGCTTCGCTATATGGTGTGTCATAGCAAAACCCAATCTTTTCATGCCCCATTTCAATTAAATGTACTACAGCTTTATAAGTTGCTTCATATTCATCATATCCAATTATGGGTATGTCAGCACAATGGTGATACTCATTACATAACAAAATAGGTCCGTATTTTAAAAATGGTTCTATTTTACACCAATCGTTTTCTAACGCTCCTAGAATAATCCCGTCTATTTCTTTATGCTTCAATAATTCTAGCAATTCTAGTTCAGATGTTTGGTTATAAAATGTTTGAAAAACAACTGCTTTATAATTATTAGTTAATGCCTGCAGGGAAACACCTTTAATTAATTGTGCAAAAAAGGGATGGTCAATACTCGGTACGGATAATGCAATTGTTCGAGTTTCGTTTTTCCTGAATTGCCGAGCTATTGAATTAGGAATATAGTCCATTTCGTTGATAACTTTTAAAATCATGTCTCTTTTCTCTTTAGAAACATAGGGGTGATTATTCAAAACACGAGATACAGTGGTTTTTGATACATTACATAACCTAGCTATTTCATCAATTGTAGGCATATACTACCATCCTTTGAAAAAATGTTGACATGTTATCGATTTCAGAAATTAGGATAAAATTGTAATGGATTTCCACATAACCAATTTGGGGGAGGTACTGCTTGCGAAAAAAAGCTTACAATTTCAGGTAAAGGTAAGAAAGCATGATACGGTTTATTATTTTAAGGTAACGTACATGAATTTTTTATAGAAGACCGCATTGTGAATGAGCAGTGAAACAATTATATAAATAACAATGAAGTACAAAATTGCAGAATATTTATCTATATATTTACAGAAAAGGGATGTGAATGCAACTAAAAGCAAATTATCACACATGCGAAACACCCCATTGGTCAAGGACAAACACATCACAGGACTCGCTCATAGCCAGATTTTAAATTTGCCGTTGTATCCAACATCTACTATAGAAGAAAGACATGTTATGGAGGGATTGTTTAGTGTTATTAAAAAAGACGTTGGAGTATAAAACTCTTTCACCTGTTGAACAACCAAAATATATTATATTTTGTGATTTTGATGAAACTTACTTTCCTCATAAGATTGATAAAGAGAAGCAGCAGGATATTTATGAGCTAGAAGATTATTTAGAACAAAAAAGTAAAAGCGGAGACATACAAATCGGCTGGGTTACTGGGAGTAGTATAGAATCTATTCTCGATAAGATGAAAAGAGGTAAATTTAGATACTTTCCTCATTTTATAGCAAGTGATCTTGGGACAGAAATAACGTATTTCTCTGAACATAATTTTGGTGAGCAAGATATTAACTGGAATAGCCGAATAAATCAAGATTTTAGCAAAGAGAAGATGGAAAGAATGGTTAAACATCTACGAGAGAATCATAATATCTTTTTAAATCCACAAACTCAATTAGGTATTTCTCGTTATAAGCATAATTATTATTACCAAGAGCAAGATGAAATAAATGATAAAAATAACTTGTTAGCTATTGAATTAATTTGTAAGGAACATGGGGTTTCTGTAAATATAAATCGTTGCAATCCTCTAGCTGGTGATCCCGAGGATAGCTATGATGTAGATTTTATTCCTATAGGTACAGGTAAAGATGAAATCGTGCGATTTATGTTAGAAAAATACAAGTTAGGACCAGAAAATGCGATTGCATTTGGAGATAGCGGAAATGATATTAAAATGTTACATGCAGTGGAATATGGATATTTACTTCAAAATGCAACACAAGAGGCTAAAAATGCTTTCCCTAATATATCAGAAGATGAATACTCTAAAGGAATCAAAATGACTTTAAACAAAATTATCGGATAAAGAAGAGTGAAATAAAAAGTAGGGATTTCCGGTTCAGGTAGGGTGGATAGTATGAAAATAAGCTATTTATTAGGGAGATTACCGTGAAATAATAATGATAAAAACCCCATCATTATGTTGGGGTTTTTGGAATGTTTTACGCTAGAGAAAAAACTTCTAAATTATAAATTTATATCCTTTGACTGGTCTGTCGTTCAACTAATCGATGTGGTACAATGACTTGTTTAGCTTCCTGACCGGGATTTTTTATTAGATCCAATAGGCAGTCTGCAGCATGATAACCTAGATTAAAAATATCAATATCTACTGTTGTCAATGGAGGTCTAGTAAATTCACTCAACATTAAATTATTAAAACTAACAATGGAGAGGTCCTTAGGTATGGAGTACCCCATTTTATCAATTGTGCCCATAATGCTAAAGGACAATAAATCATCCTTTACAATAAGAGCAGTTGGCGGTGACTGCAAGGACATCAACCTTGAGATTTCTTTTATTCCTCCATCATTAAGGAGTTCTTCTTTCACAATATATTCTTCTTGATATGGTATGTTAGCATCTTGTAATGCTTTTTTATATCCAAGTATCCGGTCCATCGAAACAACTGAATCTAAACTTCCGCAGACATAGGCAATTCGTTTATGTCCAAGTCGGATAAGGTGGTCTGTCACATCTTTACCTGCTTGAACATTATCGTTATCGACGTGAGTAATTTGGTTGACATTATTATATGGCTTACCGATAACTGAGAATGGAAACTTCTCTTCTTGAAGGAAAGACATAATTTTATCATCAATACTTGAATAGAGAATGATAACACCATCTACTCTGCCACCATGTAACATTCGCTCAACACCTTCCAGGCTCTCCTGTTCACTTTGTCCTGTTGACATATAAATAGCAAAATCTTCTTCATGTGCCTTCGTACTGATTCCTCTTATTACTTCAGGAAAGAAAGGATTCTGAAAGACTTTATCTACTGAACTTGGCATGACAAGGCCGATTGATTGTGTACTACGGTTTGCGAGGCTTCTAGCATTATAATTAGGATGGTAGCCTAAAGACTCCATTGCTTCTCTTACTCGGTTCTTCGTTTTTTCACTTATACGTGGATTGTTTGCGATGACTCTTGAAACTGTAGATGGAGCGACTTTTGCAAGCTTAGCTACATCTTTAATAGTTACTGACATAAATTTTCACTCCAAATCTCCTAGTACATACATTGTATAGAATTATTTGTGTTAGGTTTTTATAAGGTTAATCAATTTTAAGAATTTGGCTGCTTAATGGTGATAATTTTGGTATTTTCAGTTCATTTTCTTTTATTATAGCTTATTTACCCAATAGGAAGTTCCAGTAAAATCTTAACGAATAAAAATGTTTTTTCATAGTTACATTTTGTTTAGCAATAAATTAGCATAAATAAATAACAAGTAATAAAAAAGAGGTAGCATTATAAAGTTTTTGCGCAAACGGTTGCATAAGTAAATAAGTTATGTTAATCTCGTTATTAGTAAGAGAGGGGTCTTTATAATGAATAAAAATAAATGGTGGAAAGAAGCAGTTGCTTATCAAATTTATCCGCGCAGTTTCATGGACTCAAATGGTGATGGAATTGGTGATATTCAAGGAATCATATCCAAACTGGATTATTTAAAAAATCTAGGGATAGATATTATTTGGGTTTGCCCGATTTACAAGTCGCCAAATGATGATAACGGTTACGATATTAGTGACTATAAAGATATCTTAAGTGAATTTGGGTCTATGACTGATTTCGATCAATTATTAGATGAGGTCCATGCAAGAGGTATGAAACTGATTATGGATCTTGTTATTAATCATACTTCTGATGAACATCCTTGGTTTATTGAAGCTCGTTCTTCAAAAGAAAATGAATACCGAGATTATTATATATGGCATTCAGGTATTGATGGTGAAGAACCGAATAACTGGGAATCTATCTTTGGAGGCTCAGCATGGCAGTATGATGAAAAGACGGAGGAATACTATCTTCATGTATTTTCTAAAAAACAGCCTGATTTAAACTGGGAAAATCCAAGTGTCCGCCAAGAATTATACGAAATGATTAATTGGTGGTTAAATAAAGGAATAGATGGTTTCCGTGTCGATGCCATTTCTCATATTAAAAAGGTTGCAGGATTCCCTAACATGCCTAATCCAGAGAATAAACGTTATGTACCGTCGTTTGATGGGCATATGAACCGCCCGGGAATTAATACTTTCCTTGACGAATTAAAACGTGAAACCTTTGATAATTATGATATTGTGACTGTAGGTGAAGCCAACGGGGTATCTGTCGAAGAAGCCGATTTATGGGTAGGTGAAGAAAATGGGAAATTTAATATGGTTTTCCAATTTCAACATTTAGAGCTTTGGAATAAAAGTGTAAATAATGGTTTAGATATTCATGCTTTGAAAAACACCCTTACCAAATGGCAAAAAGGCCTGGAGGATAATGGATGGAATGCCTTGTTTTTTGAAAATCATGATCAGCCGCGTTCTGTTTCCACTTGGGGAAATGATAAGGAGTATTGGGCTGAATCTGCTAAATGTTTGGCAACGCTGTATTTTTTAATGCAAGGAACACCATTTGTATATCAAGGTCAAGAAATTGGGATGACTAATGTTCAATTTCCAGCTATTGAGGATTACAATGATGTTGCAATTAAGAACTTATATAAATTGGAAAAAGAAAATGGGAAACCTCATGAAGAGATAATGGAGATTATTTGGAAAACGGGTCGAGATAATTCAAGAACACCAATGCAATGGAGCGACGATTTAAATGCAGGGTTTACTACAGGGAAACCATGGATGAAAGTAAATCAGAACTTTAGGAATATAAATGTTGACCTGGCGTTAGAAAATCCAAACTCTATCTATCATTATTATAAAAAACTTATAGACTTACGAAAAGAAAATAAGGTTCTTGTTTATGGCGCTTATGATTTGATATTAGAAGAACACGATCAAATTTATGCATATACACGAACATTAAATACCGAAAAAATGCTTATTATTACAAACCTGTTTCCACAGATTACAAAATTTGTCTTACCTGCAGATCTTACAGTTGAATCAACAGAGTTGTTAATTAGTAATTACGAAGTTGACAATGGTGATGAAATAAAAGAAATCACCTTAAGTCCTTATGAAGCTAGGGTATATCGTTTAAACTAAGATGAATAAAGCATGCACATTTGTGCAAACGTTTGCCTAAAAATAAATTTAATTGGTAGTAGGAGGATGTCAGAAAATGAAAATACTTTCATTTGATTTTTGGCAGAAATTTGGTAAGGCATTACTTGTTGTTGTCGCAGTTATGCCGGCAGCAGGTATTATGATTTCGCTTGGGAAATTGGTTAGTATGACTGGTGGGGATTTGACAGTTATCCAAACAATAGCACGAGTTATGGAGGACATTGGCTGGGGAATCATTGGGAATCTTCATGTGCTGTTTGCCGTAGCTATTGGTGGTTCTTGGGCGAAGGAACGTGCGGGTGGTGCTTTTGCAGCATTAATTGCTTTCATTCTAGTGAACCGAATTACTGGTAATATTTTTGGTGTAAATAGTGAGATGCTAGCTGATCCTAAAGCAACTGTTCAATCTTTATTTGGTAGTGAATTAATTGTTAAAGATTATTTTACATCGATTCTTGGCGCACCGGCGTTAAACATGGGGGTTTTTGTAGGTATTATCTCGGGTTTCTTAGGAGCTACTCTATTTAATAAATTTTATAATTATGATAAGTTACCACAATCACTTGCATTCTTTAATGGTAAAAGGTTTGTTCCATTTGTAGTAATTGTTGGCTCAGTTGTAACCGCTCTCGTTTTATCAATTGTATGGCCATTTATTCAAGGATTATTAAATGATTTTGGTCGTTGGATTGCAACTTCTCGCGATACAGCACCTGTTATTGCTCCATTTATTTATGGTGCATTAGAACGTTTACTATTACCATTTGGTCTACATCATATGTTAACTGTTCCAATGAACTATACAGAACTTGGAGGAACATATCAAATCTTAACAGGTTCTAGTGTTGGACAAACAGTAGCCGGACAAGATCCTCTATGGCTAGCGTGGATTGCTGACTTAAATAATTTTCTTGCAGCTGGTGATGTAGAAAGTTATAAACAGTTATTAAATGAGATAACACCTGCACGTTTTAAAGTAGGACAGATGATACTTTCATGTGCTGCTTTGATAGGTATTGCATTGGCGATGTATCGCAATGTAGATAAGGATAAGCAAAAAAAATATAAATCTATGTTCTTGTCAGCTGGATTGGCTGTATTTTTAACTGGTGTCACTGAACCAATCGAGTTTATGTTCATGTTTGCTGCTCCAATTTTGTATATAGCATATGCAATTATGACTGGTTTAGCTTTTGCAATTGTTGATATTATTGATATACGAGTTCACGCCTTTGGAGTAATTGAACTATTAACTCGTTCACCAATGATTATTAAAGCAGGCTTATGGTTAGATTTAGTTAATTTTGTAATCGCTTGTGCAGTGTTTTTCGGATTAAACTTCTTCGTAGCTTCGTTTTTGATTAAAAAATTCAATTTCCCAACTCCTGGACGTGCTGGCAATTATATCGAGGAGGAAAATGGGGAGTCGAACCAAGAAGGGAAAACTGCCAACACAAATGATAATTCACTTGCAACGACGATTATTGGGTTATTAGGCGGCAGAGATAATATTGAAGATGTTGATGCTTGTATGACCAGATTGCGTGTAACGGTAAAGGACACAAATGCCGTTTCTACAGAACAGCAATGGAAGCAAAATGGCGCGTTAGGCTTAATAGTAAAAGATAAAGGGGTACAAGCAATTTATGGTCCTAAAGCAGATGTCTTAAAATCAGACATTCAAGACCGCTTAGGAATGTAAGATTATGAAACTATTAACTTTAAACTGCCACTCTTGGCTAGAAGAAAATCAGCTGGATAAAATAAAATACCTTGCTAAAACAATTAAAGAAAAATCGTATGACGTCATTGCTCTTCAAGAGGTGAGTCAATCGATTAGCGAAATACTTATAAAGGAAAATATTAAAAAAGATAATTATGGACTTGTTTTACTAGATGAACTTTATAAGCTTGGAGTAACAGATTATCAATTAGTTTGGGATTTTTCTCATATCGGATTTGATATATATGAGGAAGGACTAGCTATTCTTACAAAACATCCCATTATAGAAAAATACTCATTTTTTGTGACAAATAGCAGGGATACAAATTACTGGAAAACAAGAAAGATTGTTGGTGCAAAAATATCCTACGACAATCAACCTATCTCTTTTTATTCCTGTCATCTAGGCTGGTGGCATGATGAAGAAGAGCCATTTAAAAATCAAGTTGATTCTCTTTTGAATTGTATTCCAAAGGAAGATAGGTTCTACTTAATGGGGGATTTTAACAATAATGCATCTATTAAAGATGGAGGCTATGATTATTTAATAAGCCAAGGTCTTTTTGATACGTATCACCTTGCTGAAGAAAAAGATAATGGCATAACTGTTCAAGGTAATATAGATGGCTGGGACAAAAATAAACAAGATCTTCGAATCGATTTAATACTAACAGGACAACTAGAGCCGATTAATTATTCAGGTGTTATTTTTAATGGGAAAACAAAAAGGATTATTTCGGACCATTTTGGAGTCGAAATAGAAGTGGATAACCATAAACAAAGCGGCTGATTGAAAGTCATTGGTTAAATAGAAACAACTGTAAAGTTATACTGTTTTAAAGTGTGAGCGATATAGCTTCTCCGTTGTTTCCCTTTGCGAGTATGGCTGCCTTGAATGCCTAATTTCTCTAATGTTTTGTGGTATTGCTTAGATGTGAAACCTTATTTAAAGAAGTTGTTTAAATCGTATTGTATCAAAAATGGGGCTTTTAATTGAATAAGAATACATTGAAGAATCGCTTTCCTTTTCTTAGGGAAAGCGATTTTTAATTTTCCTTACTAATACAGAACCGTAACTATTATGGTCATTTTGATTTATAGGAGGCAGTATTCCTGTAATAATGAAGTGAGCCGTATAATAAACTTGGCAGTATATTTCTGATAATCAAAAATTATTTATATTTTTTATTGACTGAACGGTCTGGAAAGTGATATGATGAATTCATCAAGAAGGAAAGCTTGCTGAAACGGTAAGAAATAGCTTGAAATACAGCAACTTATTTTTTTGATCTATTTAGACTGAAGAGTCAAAAAAGAAAATGGAGGAAAAAACAATGACAAACCAAACATTAACACAAGAAGCAATCCGAGAAAGAGCACAGGAGGCGTTCCGAAATCATCTGAAGCATTTATCGGGAGGCAACATTAAGGCGTGGGTAGAGCTATGGGAAGAGAACGGTGTTCTTGAATTTCCATATGGTCCATCAGGGTTTCCAGAAAAGAAAGAAGGAAAAGAAGAGCTTTATGAGTATATGCAAAACTTCCCGCAGCACTTCGAAGTGAATTTCACAGAACTGGAGTTTCATTTGACGGTAGATCCAGAGTTGGTCATCGCAGAATTTAAGTCCGTCGGCAAGCATAGAGAAACAGGCAACCCGTATAATCAAACGTATATAAGTGTGGTAGAAACAAAAGATGGAAAGATTACTCGATACCGTGATTTCTGGAATCCGTTAGTTGCGATAGAGTCCGTCGGCAGTGTCGATGAAGCAGTACAATTCTCAGACTAAAGCAAAAAAAAGATATTTTTTTACTAAAAATAGACTGAAAGGTCAAAAATAATAAGGAGGAAAAAACAATGACAAATCAAACATTAACACAAGAAGCAATCCGAGAAAGAGCACAGGAGGCATTCCGAAATCATCTGAAGCATTTATCGGGAGGCAACATTAAGGTGTGGGTAGAACTGTGGGAGGAAAACGGTGTTCTCGAATTTCCATACGGTCCAACAGGGTTTCCAGAAAAGAAAGAGGGAAAAGAAGAGCTTTATGAGTATATGCAAAACTTCCCGCAGCACTTCGAAGTAAATTTCACAGAACTGGAGTTTCACTTGACGGTAGATCCAGAGTTGGTCATCGCAGAATTTAAGTCGGTCGGCAAGCATCGAGAAACAGGCAACCCGTATAATCAAACGTATATAAGTGTGGTGGAAACAAAAGATGGAAAGATTACTCGATACCGTGATTTCTGGAATCCGCTGGTTGCGATAGAGTCCGTCGGTAGTGTCGATGAAGCAGTACAATTCTCAGAGTAAAGCAAAAAAAAGATATTTTTTTACTAAATATAGACTGAAAGGTCAAAAATAATAAGGAGGAAAAAACAATGACAAATCAAACATTAACACAAGAAGCAATCCGAGAAAGAGCACAGGAGGCATTCCGAAATCATCTGAAGCATTTATCGGGAGGCGACATTAAGGCGTGGGTAGAACTATGGGAGGAGAACGGTGTTCTCGAATTTCCATACGGTCCAACAGGGTTTCCAGAAAAGAAAGAGGGAAAAGAAGAGCTTTATGAGTATATGCAAAACTTCCCGCAGCACTTCGAAGTAAATTTCACAGAACTGGAGTTTCACTTGACGGTAGATCCAGAGTTGGTCATCGCAGAATTTAAGTCGGTCGGCAAGCATCGAGAAACAGGCAACCCGTATAATCAAACGTATATAAGTGTGGTGGAAACAAAAGATGGAAAGATTACTCGATACCGTGATTTCTGGAATCCGTTAGTTGCGATAGAGTCCGTCGGCAGTGTCGATGAAGCAGTACAATTCTCAGAGTAAGGTTTGACTCGAATTTAGAACATGTAACAATTCTATTTAAATGAAATAGGCTTAAACTAATTTCTATTCTTGACTGAATGTTCTAGTAAAGGTAGTATTTTGAGAAGGAAGGAGGCGAATCAATTTGGCTCGAAGTAAGGAATTTGACACTAACCTAGTTCTGCATAAAGCTATGGAAGTGTTTGGTCATTACGGATACGAGGGAACATCTCTACAACTTCTACTAGAAGGCTTGGGTATAGCCCGTCAAAGTTTATATGATACTTATGGTACGAAGCGAGATCTTTTTATCAAGGCTGTAAGTCATTATGTAAATGAAAAATCGACTAATGTCGTTGATTATTTAGAACAGACTAACCCTGTTAAAAAAGCTATTTCAGATATTTTCTCCGTTATTGTTGAAACTTTAAATGATGAACAGCGCCGCAGGGAATGTTTTATTTTAAATAGTGCAATAGATCAAATACCGCATGATCCTGAAATTGCTGAGTTATTTAAACAAGATAAAATTCGCTTAGAAAATGCGCTCTATGAAGCTTTACTTCGCGGACAGGAACAGGGTGAGTTTAGTCCACAACAGGACTTACGGGCACTTGCGCAGTATTTATACCACGCTCGATATGCTTTAACACAAGCAGCAAAATTCACCGAGGATTCAAACGTTATTGAACAAATAACAACAGTTACTTTATCAGTATTTGATAATAAATGAAGCGTTAGAGCGCTTCATTTATTATTGAAAATATTAGACTGAACAGTCAAAAAACCTAAAATTGTTAGGTTTAGTCTTAATAAAAGGAGAGTTAGAAAATGAATTCAGATAAAACCAAAGGAATAGCTTTATTTATACTGGCCATATCTCAGCTAGTTATGGCACTCGATTATACCATTATTTTTGTGGCAATGCCTTCGCTTGGAAATGAACTTGGTTTTACAACAAACCATTTACAGTGGGTTGTAAGTGCCTATTCCTTAACGTTTGGTGGGTTATTGCTTATTGGAGGTCGTTTATCCGATCTTTTAGGTAGAAGACGTATGTTTATTATTGCTATGGGCCTATTTGGACTAGGTTCACTCCTTGGTGGCTTAGCAGAATCTCAACTAATGTTAATTACAGCAAGGGGATTGCAGGGGCTAGGTGCAGCCTTACTATCACCAGCAACGTTATCACTTATCATGTCTAATTTTAAGGAAGGAAAAGAAAGAAATCGGGCATTGGGGATTTGGGCTTCTATGGGTGGTGTTGGAATGTCCCTAGGCCTTCTGCTTGGAGGTCTACTTACTAGTTATGTTGGTTGGGAAGCAACATTTTTCGTAAATGTACCGATTGCCATTTTGGTAATTATTCTTGCACCAATAGTACTTAAAGAAAGTAAGAATTTATCAGCAGCGAAGGGTTTTGATATCGCGGGTACGATATCGGCTACACTCGGTTTATTGCTTTCCGTGTATTATCTCATTCAAGCTCCAGCAGAAGGTTGGTTTAGTAAATCGACACTTCCGTTTGTTATGATCGGAGTAGTTCTATTGATTTCATTTGTGGTAATTGAAAAAAGAACAAAAGAACCCTTAATTTCTTTTCAAATGTTTCATAATCGGAACCTAACTGGAGCCGCACTAACTGCATTCTTATTTTCAGCTTCTTTTGGCTCCCTTTATTACTTTTTAACCCTTTATACACAGGGAGTATTGGAATATTCAGCGATAGAATCTGGTCTTAGTTTCCTGCCACTAACTCTTAGTGCCTTTGTAGGTGCAAAGTTAATAAATAAGATGCTTAGCTCTTTTGGAGTGGCAGGAACAATTGGAATCGGAATGGGACTTGGAATCATCGGTTTCCTTTTATTAAGTAGACTTTCGGTAACGGGCTCCTTCATAGAGATAATCCCTGGTACAGTTATTATCGGTATCGGTCAGGCACTTGTTTTTACAACGATGTTTATAGCGGGTAGCACAGGTGTCAGTAAAAAAGAGCAGGGTGTAGCTTCTGCCCTTATCTCTACAGGTCAACAGATAGGAGGAGCCATTGGTTTAGCTGTTATTATGGCGATTATATCAGCAAGTCTCGGATCGAATTCTTCCTCAATGGAAATGATGTTACCATCAGATCTAAATAGTGCCGTCCATATCGCATTTCTAATCTCGGCAGCCATTACTTTGCTTGGTATTTTAGTGGCGTTTGTTACCCTTAAACAGCCTAGTCAAATAAATAAAGAAGAGGAAAATACCAACATTACAATAACCCATTAAATAAATATATCCAGCTGCAGACTTGCAGCTGTTTTTTTTAGTCTATGGCATTCCTGTAGAAAAGAGCATTGTTAATTTATCAATCAGGGCTGTATAGAAAAAAGGTCAAATAAAAAGAGAGCTTTTTTCAATGGTACATATGCTTATAACTTTATGAAGGGTAAGGAACAATACTATGTACAGTTAGTAAATTATGCTGCAAAGTTTCGAAGTTAATTCAGTGTGAGAGTAAAGAAGTTTGCAGAAATTAGCATGATAAATCGTGATTTTAATAGGGTAGTATGTCCTGGGATAATTGAATAAATTTAAAAAAATTACATAATTACGGAGATTTATTTAGGTACTTTTAGCTTCATTCTTATATTATTTTATTTAATAATGTTTCCATCCGTTTAATTTATAGTGCGTGTTGCCCCTTCAAACAAATTAGGCTTATATTTATAATTGTCTCTGGAGATGGAAGAAAGTCCTATCATATAAGATTCTTTTTAAATAAGGCAATAAAATGCAAAGTAAATCGAGTGAAGAAATTAATAACAATTTCATTTCACATTTGGGGTAGGTTTTTATCCTATAGCAATCCATATGGTTATCAACATCTTAAGAAGGTAGGAATAAACTTGGGAAGAATGGAAAGAAGGCAGAACCGAAGCACTACTCCACGTATTTGGAGAAATTGGAGTTCTAAAGGTTTTAAGATTAGGCTTTTAGTAATCTTTTTAGCGATAGTCATATTATCCGTTATTATACTAAATATTTTTATATGGACAAGAGATGTTAGTAAACTAGAAGATCCTGCTCCTCAGTCAACGATTATTTATGACCAAAGTGGAGCTGTGGCCAGTAAAATATCGGTTTCAAATATTGAAGGTGTAGGTATTAAACAAATTCCTGAGGATATGATTCATGCTGTTATTGCAACAGAAGACCAGCGCTTTTACAAGCATAATGGAATTAATTATATAGCCATTATTAAGGCATTTGCTAGTAATATCATTAGCGGTGAAGTCGTGAAAGGTGGAAGCACTGTAACACAACAGTTAGCCAAAAATGCCTTTTTAACTCAAGAACGTACATATACTCGAAAAATTAAAGAACTTATCATTACTAAAAAAATTGAACGAACCTATTCTAAGGACGAAATTATGGAAAAATATTTAAACCAAATTTATTTTGGCGAAGGTGCGTGGGGAATCCAGCGTGCAGCACAAACTTACTTTGGGAAGGATGTTAGTGAATTAACTTTAGCTGAATCAGCTATGATCGCAGGGTTAATCAAAGCTCCATCCATATTATCTCCTTTTAAAAATATGGAGAAATCAATTGAAAGAAGAGATGTTGTTTTATCATTAATGGAAAAGGAAGGCTATATCACTAAAAGTGATGTTAAAAAAGCAAAGGAACAATCAATAGTATTAGAGGGGAAAAAGATGGATGACTATAAAGGAAAGTATCCTTCTTACGTAGATTATATTATTGAGGAAGCAACTCAAAAATACGGATTAACCGAAAATGAGATTCTTTCAGGTGGACTTCATATTTATACAGAACTAAATCCTACCATACAAAAAGCTGCCGAGGAAGTGTATAAAGAGGACGCGTTATTTCCTGAAAGCCAAGCAGATCAATTAATTCAGAGCGGAGCCGTTTTCATCAATCCTTCAACCGGCGGGATTAACGCAATTGTAGGTGAAAGAGGAGAACATACATTTCGGGGATTTAACCATGCTACTCAACTAAAGAGACAGCCTGGTTCTACAATGAAACCATTGTCTGTATATACACCAGCCATAGAACAAGGCTATGATATTTATGATATGTTACAGGATAATCCGATTAATATTGATGGATATCAACCTAAAAACTACGATAATCAATACAGAGGTCAAGTAACGATGTATGATGCGGTAGTACATTCCTATAATGTACCACCTGTATGGTTATTGCAGAAAATCGGATTGGAACATGGGGCAAATGCTGTAAAAAGATTTGGAATTGAATTGGAGGAAGCTGATTATACGCCAGGTTTAGCTCTTGGCGGCATGAGTAAAGGAACTTCTCCTCTATCAATGGCCCAAGCATATTCCGCTTTCCCTAATAATGGAACAATGGTAGATTCACACTCCATTAAAGTAATAGAAGATGCAAATGGAAATACTCTTGCAAAGTGGAAAGAAAATGCCATCCGAGTAACTGAACCAATAATCGCTCAAAAAATGACCTATATGCTTAAAGGAGTCGTAGAAAAAGGAACAGGGATTAAGGCTCAAGTGGAAGGATTGGAGATTGCAGGTAAAACAGGAACTACACAACTCCCATTTGCTAATAATGATGGGGCAAAGGATCACTGGTTTGTGGGCTATACGCCAGAAATCGTAGGAGCAATTTGGTTAGGATACGATAAAACAGACGCTCAACACTTTCTATCAAGTACAAGTGGTTCAAGTGTTACAACAATTTTTAAAGAAATAATATCTCGCTCTAAATCAGAATTCACTAAAAAAGACTTTGCTCTCTCATTAATTGGAAAACAGTTAAGTGAGCAAAAAAAGAGAGAAGAAGAACAAAAGAAGAAGGAAGAGCAAAAGAAGGTAGAAGAAAAGAAATTAGAAGAAGAGAAAAAGATAGAAGATAAAAAGAAAGAAAAGGAAAAAGTAAACAAAGAAGTAAAAAAAGAAGAGAAGGCACAGGAGAAAGAAAAGAAGAAAAAAGAGAAAGAGAAAGAGAAAGAGAAAGAGAAAGAGTAAATAGCTTCAATTGAAAAACTTTCAAAAAATAACCACTCATACAGAGTGGTTATTTTTTATTTAAATTTTGCTTGCTTGTGTAATGGGTGTATATTTCCTATACAAAAATGTACTTAAAACACCCACTACAGCGAGCAATGCTAAGCCCCAGTAAATATTAGAATACGCGACTGCTAAGGACAGTTGGTGCTGTTTTTCTAAAGCAATTGCCACTATAGCTACTCCGAATGCACCACTAAAAAACTGAAGCAGTTGAAATAAACCCATCCCTGAACCTATAAACTTCCTATCAAGCACACGAGAAATTTCATTAGATAAACAGCTAGAAAGTGCTGTAAATGCCAGACTAAGAATCATATAGGTAATCATTGCTCCTATCCAATTGTGTCCAATTAAAATGGCGAAGAGGATTATAGAAGAAAGCAATACAATAGGGCCATACTTTAAAAAATAACCATTTCCAAAGCGGTCAATCACTCGGCCAACCATACGTGATGAAATAATAGCGAGTAAGGAACCGGGAAATATAATTAATCCTGCATGCCCTGCTGAAAAGTGAAAATTTTGAGTCAATATTTGAGGCAACAAAAATAATGTAGCGAAATTACATATATAACCAGTTATGCCTAGCAAAACGAGAATTAAATAAGGCCGGTTTGAAAACAAAGACGGAAGTACAAATGGATCCTTCGTTTTACGAATACGGATTACAAAGAGAACTAACGCGATTAGTCCAGCAATAAGGATAATCCAATTCTGGTTCGTTGTGAACAGAAGCAAAAAGGTCGTACCAAAAGCAAGTAATACCCCACCGAGAAAATCAAATGTCCCTTTGCTTGGTAATTCTTTAGGCAGTGCAAAAGCCATTAAGGGAATTAGTAAAAGAACAAATGAAGTAAGGATAAATAGCCAATGCCAACCCAAATTGTCAACAATTAGTCCTCCAACAACAGGCCCCGTACCTAATCCTAGTGAAACAGCAGACATATTGATCGCCATAGCTGCACCACGACGTTCGATAGGGATATAACGTGTATAAAGCACCATAGAAAGTGAAATAATACCGCCTGCACCTGAAGCCTGCACAATCCTACATAGAAGCAATGTAAGGAAACTATTACTGAAAAATCCAACTAAACTGGCGATTCCTAAAGCCAATACGCCAATAATCAACAGCCTTTTAAGCGGTACAAAATCAGATAAACGACTAAATGTTATCGAAGAAATAGCAAACATAATAGAATATCCCGACACAATCCATGAAGCTGTGGACGAGGAAATGTAAAAATCTAATATTACATCAGGTAAGGCTAAATTAAACATGGATGTATTCATAAGAGCCAATACAATAGCTATGCAAATTGTAATGATTGTAAATCCTTCCCGTGCTAAAAGTGGCTGCTCTGAATTAACCATTGACGGGTTTTTGACTAAACTCATACCATCTCTCCTTTATTTTTTCATATTATGTATTAAGTTTTATTGTTCGTAAACAAGCGAACAATTGAAGTATAGCATGAGGTACTGTAAAATACAATTTGTATTTAGACAAAAAAGTTAATATATAAATTATTAATAATTTGCCGTGGTAAATATATATGGAGGGAAAAATAATGAAATCTCTACATCATCCGGATCGCAAAGACTTCATGTTACCAGCTGTTCTACATGCGCTAAGTGATCCAATTCGTCTAAAAATGGTGGCACAAATGCATAACAGTGGAGAACAAGCCTGTAAGAATTTTGATGTTCCGATTGCTAATTCTACAAGGTCTCAGCATATACGTACATTGCGTGAAGCCGGAATTACTTTTACTCGTTTTGAAGGGACTAAACGTTTGTTGTCACTTCGAACAGAAGACTTGAATGCACGCTTTCCTGGTTTGTTAGATTCAATATTAAATGTTTATGACAAAGAAGAGATTTAGAAGGTAAATTAGGTTAATAAATAAACAAAAATAACCACTCTTTATAAGTGGTTATTTTTCTTATCAACAGTGATAATAAGCATTTTCGTAAATCACTAAAGTATCTTTTTTTACTTAACAAGTAAAAAAGAAAGGGAACTTTGATAATTGCTTTTTTGTAGGAGAATATTTATATATAGTGGTTTAATAAAAAGAGGACAAACCTTACAGATTAATTGAAAGGGGCAATATTTAGTACTTCCATTCTTATAGTCACGCAACTATTATGAGTGTGTGATACACAAGATTTGTTGGGGAAAATTGACGTGGCATAGTACCAAGCTCCTTTAGGTTAGTATGATAAGTGTACTAGCCCTTATATTTTCTGTCCAACTTAGTGTAGCCGATTCAGTATATTAAATGTAAACCATAAGAATTGGGGAGATTAAATGATTGTTTCACAAGAAAATAAGGTTCTTGCAAGAACAGCACTTAAAGCATTTGAAGGAAAGTCCAATGTTTTTAAATATTGGGATGAAAACAATATAAGTTCAGTCGATATTCTTTCTTGTGAAGATAAAAATTTTGAAGGTATTTTATCTTACTCTACTGTTGGCTTATCCGATTTTTCTATTGGATATGAGGATAATAGGGTACCGTTAAGGTGTGAATTCGTGGGGGCAAGTGAATTTGATTGTTTTGCCAATATTATAGCAACCTGTGCGTTTAATATAATCAATTCTAAATTTGATTGCTCATTTGGAACTATCTATAAAGACATAGTGAAAATGTATTTGCCTGAAAGCCCAATGAAACATATTTTATTTCTATCGCCTTTTCTTTGGGAAGATAAATTGAAAACAATTAATTTTGAGAAAAAACAAGTGGCTTGGTTAATGGCTATTCCGATTTCGGAAGATGAAAAGATTTATGCGGATAAAAACGGAATAAAGGCTTTGGAAGCACTATTTTATGAGAACCAAATTAATGTTTTTAATTTAGAAAGGGATTCAGTCATTTAAATATCCTAAAGGGGGCTTTATTCAACAAGGATTTTATTGAGATTAAATTCATATTACATTAAAAAATATTACTAACAACAGATTTTTACTCTTGATGGATTTTAATTAGTATATAAAAGAGGTTTTTCCTAAAATATCTTCAATTGGAACAGTCCCAAATTCGCTACTACCCAGGGAAGTACACCTTTAAGGAGGTTTTTAATGAGTAGGAGGTTTATCACCTAATATAAAGATATGATTGATTCCTTGTCCATTGTGGATACCGTATTTAGAATAAAAATTTTAACAGAAAAAGAGGCTTTCCTTTGAAAAGCCTCTTTCTATTATTTATATTTTATAGTAACCTCTGTAAAATTATCGGGATGCATATAGTCAAACACATATTTTATAATTAATTCGTTAGAATCTTTAGACATGATCTGATAGGAACCATTATAAAATGGTTTATAACCATTATTAGTTTGAATATTAACCAGGTGTTTCATGTACAAACCTGTTTTTGACATCTGATAAATCTCAGTATACCCGGTTTCACGGGCAATAAATTTTTGTTTATAATCAGGTGAATAAAAAGAGGTGTATTCAGCATCGTTTAATATTAAGTTGATAAGGAAAGTAATGCCTAAAAATAATATGCTGAATATAATTACTATCACTCTAATAAATTTCATTTTTATTTCCATAAAAATTATATAGGTAAAAGAAAGTACAGTTGTAAATATAGTAACTATTTTTATAAAACTATTGGTTAATCTAAACGATGAAATGTTTATTTGTATGTATATATTTTTATGATTCAAAATAAATATTAGCAGCAACAAGAAAATACTTAATAATAGAGTAATAATTGATATTTTAAATAACCTTTTACTTGGAAAATTCATCTGAAAATACACCTACTAGAGAAAATCTCATTAGAATGCTTATTACTTAATTTCTAATTAAATATATAACACCTCATTAACAATCTTTTTATATACTCTCCATTTATAATAACTGTTTTTAATTTCTCTAAGCAACTATGAAGATAATCTATGTATTTAAGTAACTAACTAAAATGCTAGATTGTTTTGGAGTCATTTTTATCTAATTAAACATAATGTAGTAATTTAACACTTCAAATTATTTATAAGATTGCATATTAAAAGATACAAGGTAAAAGAAATGATAGAAAAAAACACAACTTCTATAATTATTTCTACTGCATATTAGGAAGATTTATGGGAGACTAATCCTAAATTAAGTATATAAACATAATTTTGTTAAGTAAATAATGTATGATTCCTGAAAAAATTAGAAAGAGTATGGAATAAGATTTAACATAAACCCTTTATTATAAAGGGGCTTTTTTTTGCTCGTCTAAAAACTATATATATGTCACAAACAGAGCAGCATTCATATAATAAATGAACAAATCATGTTTATGGTAGAAACAGGGCAGGTTTGTTCAAGTGAAAACATTCACAAATAATGGAGGTGGTAGGGGAGTAATACCATGGACTGTACTTTTAATTAATTCCTATCTAATTAGACTCACGATTTTTCCATTTCTTTTAACCCATTAATATCTTGTTCATTTTTAATTATCATCTAATGTCTCCTAGTTTCGTTATCTCGTATCTTTATAATGCTTATTATTATATGGTAATAAGCGATAATTAGATACGGCCTTTCTCACATGTCGCTATGAGGATATGGCGTAATCGAGGCAGGTTTATGACAAAAGCAATAAGGAATTACAGATAACAATATTATCTGTAATGATACTTGCTTTTATTTCATTCAAAATCATTACAGATTTAATTGTTATAATATGACCTAAATAGGGTTGACATAATTTACTTTGTGTTTAAAATGTAGCTTGCTTATTCAGTGTGTGCGACAGCCTTGACTTCAATCAATTGCTCTGGGAATGCCAGGTAAGTCACGCCGATGAGGCTGCCAGCTGGTCTGTGTTGTTCTAGATATTCCTTGAACAGACTGATGACAGGCTCGGAGTGCTCTTGTGGATTTGTTAGAAAGATTTCCACATAAGCGAGGTTGGACTTCGTGACACCAAATTCCTCCAATACTCGATCGAGGTTCTCAAATGTTTGTCGCGTCTGAGCTTCAATATTCTCCTTGCCAATAAACATACCATCCTTATCGTGGGAAAATTGACCAGAAATATAGATAGTACCGTTGACGCTGTATCCTTGTGTAATGCCGTGATCCCATAGGTCGTGATTGTAGGTTTTAATATTAGTCATTTTTTCTCTCCTTTATTTCAAAGTAAGGTAAGTATAAAATGAAAACAAAGAAAAAAATAGTACGCACTATTTAGATAGCTACTACCAGAAAGGATAGTGTCAAATATGAGTATGGCTGATTTTAAAGAAAAGGGAAATATCCAAGAGACACCTTTCGGATATACATTGTCTGTTGTTGGAGGGAAATGGAAAATGTTAATTCTGTATCTCCTTTCGGAAAATCAACCCGTTCGCTTTAATGAGATGAAAAGAAGATTAGGTACTATCACCTTTAAAACATTGAGTTCACAACTTAAAGATTTGGAAGCAGATGGGATGGTTAGACGAAAAGAATATCCTCAAATCCCTCCTAAAGTGGAATACAGTCTTACACATAAAGGAGAAACGCTATTACCTGTTTTAGAACAGTTATGTGAATGGGGAGAAAAAAACCGTGATAATTAACTTCTTTTGTATAGTTAATGGGAACCCATTTGGAAACAGAGTGAGACTAATTGACATTTTAGAACAGAAAACAGTTACCTAATTGGGTAGCTGTTTTCTGTTCTAAAAGTCGTGCCAGCAACCCTGTAGTCGAGACAATCTTCTTGGAATTATTATGCCCTCATCCCAGTGCAACATAAAACGCCCTAACATATAAGGTGTTAAAATTTGTATTCCTTATTATGAAGCCTCTTCTGGTGGTACGATTTCGAATTCACCTTCTGCATACTCTTGCTCTGCATAATGGCCTCCCCATTGACAGAGCTGCTGCAAGATAGGTTTAAGAGATTCTCCAAGTTCAGTGGATGAATATTCAACCTTTGGCGGTACTTGATTATACATCTTTCTGCTCACGAGTCCACTGGCTTCAAGCTCTCTAAGTGTTTGAATCAGCATTTTCTGAGTTATATTTGGGACAATGCGCTTTAATTCACTCGTTCTCTTTGGTCCATTCATTAAAAAGTATAATACAAGACCTTTCCATTTTCCGCCAATAACTTCCTTTGTCACTTCAAAACCACAACTAAATTTTTTCATGTCTAAACCTCTCCATTCCACATTTATTACTTTTTAGTTACTATATCACAAAAAAGTGGGTACTTCCGATAATGTGCTTACTGAAGGATACTATATCTTGTAAGTTGTTCTTCAAGTACTTAAAGGTACTAGACATAAAATAAATTAATTCTAAAGGAGTGTTAAGTATGGGTAAATTTGAAGGTAAAATAGCGCTTGTAACGGGAGGAACAAGTGGGATTGGTCTTGCTACTGCACTAAAGTTTGTAAACGAAGGTGCATATGTTTATATCACAGGTCGCAGACAAAACGAACTGGATAAAGCTGTTAACCAAATTGGCAAGAACGTAACCGGTGTTCAAGGGGATATTTCTAAGCTTGAAGACTTAGACAAACTATATGACATTATAAAGCAGGAAAAAGGTAAGTTGGACATTCTTTTTGCTAATGCAGGCACCGGCAACTTCCTTCCATTAGGTAAAATTACGGAAGAGCAGGTTGATAGAACGTTCGACATTAATGTTAAAGGAACCATCTTTACTGTTCAAAAAGCATTATCACTATTCCCGAACAAAAAAGGGTCTATTATTGTAACGGGCTCTACTGCTGGATCAATTGGAAACCCAGCGTTTAGTGTATATGGAGCATCTAAAGCAGCATTAAGAGCACTAGTTCGCAACTGGATTCTTGACCTAAAAGGTACTGAAATCCGTGTAAATGTGGTTAGTCCAGGAGTTATTCTTACACCTGCCTACGATGAGCTTTTTGGTGATGCACTTGAAGAAGTAATGGAAAATAACAGTAATACTGTTCCAGCTGGAAAAGTTGGGACACCTGAAGAAGTTGCAAACGCTGTATCTTTCCTTGCTTCAGACGAAAGCAGTTACTTGACGGGTGTTGAATTGTTCGTAGATGGTGGGCTAGCACAGGTTTAATTTAACATCGCAGAGTACAAATGGTTCCGAAAAAAGGTTAATGGGGCACTATTTAAAGAAGTCAAATAAAAAAGTCGTTTTCCTTTAAGGACAGGGAATTCGACTTTTTTATGTTTGAATTTGCTTAACCTGGTAAATCCGCATTTTCCTGACGCTTCCCCTAAATGAACTGTAAAAAGGACCACTTCGTGAAGAAATGTACTTAAAGTAACGGGGGCGGTAGTTAAAGAACAGCGATAATTACATATGATTTTTTTTACTATACAGCACCTCTTAGGTTATTGCTTTGCCATGTTATCAAAATGCCACGAGAGAAAAGTCGAACAAATCTTTAGGATCCTTAATTGCTGTCAATTGAAGTTGCTAATATGAATAATGAATAGGTTCCCAAAAGGGGAACCTAAACAAGCAACAGTGTAAGGGTTTCTTATACATACGCTATAAATCTACAAGTCTGCGTTAAATTCTTATAAACGCTCATTTACTGAGTGAAACTTCGTATCTTAAAGATAAGTGTTTGGTAATTGAGTATGTTAGTGAGAGAAGTAAATCTAACAGTAGAAACACTAACAAGCTAAGGAAAAGCCTAGCGATTAGATAGTTTTTTTACTCTTTTGTTAGTACTAATAGCAATAACTATAAGTACTGCACTGAACATGCTGGAGAGTATTGCTGCACCAACACCCATCCACATAATTGTAATAAGTTTTCCTTTGTAATTAGGGAACATAGGAGACCTCCTATTTTGTTTTTTTTCTAATATTTGTTTCTTAGGTGAACTTTATACATAGTAATAACTGTTTTTTTGCTTAGGGCACTAATTGGGCAGGATAGTCTATTTACACAAAAATATTTTAACAACTACCGTCCTGACATAAAGCGTAAAGCAGCCTAGAATTTAAAACTAAACTTATACAAATAATAACCTAAAGTAATTGTCTATAGGTGATGATTAATGAGTCCATTGGTGGGTCTTTACTTATTTACCTTGGTTCTTAGTGTTATTCTTTGATCAAGGTAGTGCGCCCTATTTAATGGATTGTTGCATTTATTTGAACACAAATATATAAATGGTTTTTTAGTCTGTTTTGATAATGACTGTCATGTCTTTCATTATGTACATGTATCAAAAGTGCAATATACTGTCATACTAAAATGTTATAAGAAGACTCAGTTGCCATAGGCAGCTGTTTTTTATGTACCCATAAATATAGAGAACCTTCAAAAAAGTTTGATAGAGTGCAACAAGAAGGAGGACTAGCATATCAGGTTTTAGCAACTTCTCCCTTTTCATAATATCTGTGGATGTTTATGGGAAACATAATAACAATACAGTATACCTGAGGACGGTAGCGTACTATGTTACTTATGATTTTGACTATTATAATTTTTAATATGATTGTTTACATTATGCCGAAGAGACTTTCGAAAGTGGAAATGTATGTAACATCCTTATTTGCAATAGGATTACATTTATTATTTGATATATTCTTGGATGTAAAATATGGATTATACGGATACTTTGATCCCCAATTTGTAAACTGGGAGATGTTAGGTGTTACTTTTGGAATTTATCCAGCTGTAAATATAATCTTTCTTAATTTTTTTCCCTTTCATCAAAAATTTTTGAGAAAGGCTTTCTATACAATAATGTGTTCTGGTATGGCTGTTTTATATGAATTGATAGCAGTTCACACAGATCTTTTTTACTATAATGGTTGGAATATAATTTATTCTGCTTTTTTGTATCCTTTTTTGTTCCTCAGCTTAATGTGGAATTATTATTTTATTAAGAAGCTGAAAGAATGACAAATATACTATAAAACTTCAGTAGCAACTTGTTGAACCTAGGGGTTTTTCTTGAAGATGAAAGCTCCTATTACCATTACTAACAGGGAAATTAGTTTAAGTACTATCCTTCAAAAGTAAAAATAATCCTCCTTATTGGAGGATTATTTTTATTGTTTTAACCAATTATTATTTTTTCTTCAGCGTATTTATAAGGTAGCTTGTTTTGTTTTTTGGCTAATGCGAATGCTATTGTCAGTGGTCCAACCCGTCCGATGAACATTAGAAGGGAAATAAAAATTTTTCCAACTGGACTTAAATCAGGAGTTATTCCTAAGGACATGCCTACCGTTGCAAAAGCCGAGATAACTTCAAATAAAATTACATTTAATGGTGCATCTTCTGTGATTGTTAAAATAAACGAAATAAATGAAACAATACCTATAGAATAAACTGTTATGGCGAATGCTCTGTGAACTAAATCCTTTGGAATACGTCTTTCCATTATGTTAATATCATCATTCCCTCTAATTAAGTTCCAAACTGCAAGAAGGATTATTATAAATGTTGTAACTTTAATGCCACCAGCTGTACCACCTGAACCTCCACCAATAAACATTAAAATCATTGTAACAAATTGAGTGCTCAATGTTATTTCAGACATATTTAAACTGTTAAATCCAGCAGTCCTGGGGACTACTGCATGAAAATAAGCACCTAAAAATTTGTCTTTTAGAGATAAGGGCCCCAATGTCCCAGTATTATTGAATTCTAATACAAATATAAGAATAGTAGGAACAGTGATTAGGAACGCTGTGATCCATAGAACTAATTTTGAATGTAAAGAAAGCTTTCCTGAAAACTTTTTTCTCCAAATATCTAGGATAACCGTGTAGCCAAGTCCTCCAATGAGTAATAAAGAAGTTAGAATAAAAACTACAGTAAAGTCTCCTGCATAACCAGTGATACTTCGATAATCTCCCATTATGTCAAAACCTGCATTATTAAAAGCAGAGATGGAGTGAAAAATACCATAATAGATAGAAGTTGAAAAACCAAAGTCAGCAGACCAGCGAATAGCTAAAAACAAAGCACCAATGGCTTCAAATAGGAAGGTGAAAAGGATAATAAACTTTACAAGTCTTACCATGCCTTCTAGTGAAAGCTGATTTAAAGATTCTTGAATCATCAATCTTCCTTTTAATCCAATGTTCTTTCCAAGAAATATTGCGATGATAACACCAATAGTCATAAATCCCAAACCACCAGTTTGGATTAAAAATAAAAGTACACATTGACCAAAGATTGTGAAGGTGGTCCCTGTATCAACTACGACTAATCCAGTAACACAAACGGCAGAAGTTGCCTCAAAGATAGCATCGAGAAAGGAAAGTTCATGACCATCATTTGTTGATATTGGTAACATAAGCAGAAGCGCACCAAAAAAAATGAGTGTTAAAAATCCAACAGATAATATTTGGGCAGGATTAAATTTTAATAATTTTCCCATCATATTTATATCTTCTCGCTTAGTTATTCTCACAATTTATCCTCCAAATTTAATAGCATATATACAACTCGAGGTTACACTATTTTGTTAAATTCTACAATTTACTATTAATTAAAAAACAGTATCTAGGACATTCCTAGCTACTGTTTTTATCTAATTAAGATCCCTCGCTAAATGAAACTTTGACGAACTAATAATTAAAGATTTTGATTTTTGTATACTATCTGAAGCAGATTTATTTTTTTGACGTTTGATTTTTAATAATAATGAATAATTTGGTAACCCAATAAGCTATGTATGCAACAGCAATATCAATAAGAAAGAGGTAAGTTAACTTCATTCCCTTATACATTATTAGCAATTCTACTTTCTTTAATAGGTAACCAAAAGCATAAGCAAATAAAGCAGAAAGTATGATTGTATAAAGATAAAAATTTTTACTTTTATTAGAGCAATATTGATATAGAAGCATAAAACAAACAGGTAATAAGACAGCAGTAACAGTAATACCCATAGGAAGAAAATGTGTAAATCCATGGGGATGAATTAAGTAATTGTTTTGAGATAATATGCTATCAATATTTGACCAAGTAACATGAACTATTAACCCGAAAAAACAGATTTCAAATAATCGTTTTCTATCTATTTTAAAATAAAGAATGGTTAAAGGAATTAAGATCGACATGATATTAAACCAAAAATACCAAGTCTTCCAATTAGAATATTTCATCCAGTGATCCACACGCAGTTCACTAATTCTTTCTTTATAATCAAAAATAGATTGGAGAATATCTTGTTCGTTCAATCAAATCACTCCGTATAATAATCTTTAACTTGATAATTATACTTCCCAAAAAGCGTTCTTTTTATTTTTGTTCAAGGTAGCATTTCTGAAGGAGTTTTTAAATTTCTATACCTGAAAATTGAACGGATATTAAGGGGGGGTTCTAAAAAATGGGAACGTTGATCCAGTAAATAAAAATGCCTTTTTGCTGTATTACTAACCTTGGAGAATTTCTGTAATAACTGAACATGAGGTTTATCTGAAAAGACCTCTTGATAAGAAAAATGTGTCCTGAGCTGGCCAGCAAAAAGGAACAAAATATCTATTCGGAGGTCTCACCATGATTTATAACCAAAAGTACAAAATAGCTCAAACGCCTAATACTTTGATGGTTGGTATTGATATAGATAAACATAATCATGTAGCTAGAGCAGAGGAATATCCCTGGAATAGAACTAGGTTCTGCTTGGATAATACTTAAGAAGTGGTTATCTAGTTATTTAACTGCAAAAACCGAATGAATTTTTTTAAACTTGGTGATTGCTGTTTTCTGGATTTGATTAAAAAGTCTATTTTTATTTTTTTAGGCAGTTCTGTGAAAATGATTTCTTGTGTAGTTTTTCGAGTTTCTGCAATGTCTGCCGGAATTATGCTAATGCCAAGTCCGTCATGAACTGCCTGAATAATGGATTCTAGTGTATCAAACTCAATAATATTGGAACTATGGAAATTGCTTTCTTTGGGCAAGTCCAATAATTGTTTTCTATATATACAATTTATATCACTATTAACTAGTAACTTATAATTAGATTGCCTATCATTTGAATTAAGGTTAGGGGAGATTAGTACAATTTTCTCAAAGTAACTATAAACAATTTCACACTCAGATTTACTTTGGCTACTATGTACAAAAATACCATCTACTTCACCATAGAAAAGCATTTCTTCTAACTTTATTTTATTACTTGTTCTCACTTTTACATCAATATTATTATATTCTTTAAAGAAAGAAGATAGTAAGTGAGGAATTTTGACTGCAGAAATTGTTTGAGTGGCCCCTATTTTTAATGATTCTCTCCATTTGTTAGGATTAACTGCTGTCTTAGCTTCATCTATTAATTGTAGTATTTTATTTGTATAATCTAATAATTTTTTTCCTTCTTCAGTCAATGTTACTCCTCGATTATTTCGCAAAAATAATCGAACACCTAGTTCTTCTTCTAAATTCTTAATCCGTTGACTAACATTTGGCTGTACATATCCCAATTTATCAGCAGCTCTAGATACTGATTGCAGTTCCGCAACTTGTTTGAAGATTTTTAATTCGTGACTTTCCACTGGTTTCACCTTCTCACTGATATCATTTAAAATGATATCTATCTCATTATTTTGTATTATACTCTTCATTTTGACTAAAGCATAATGTAGTGGTACAGATAAAATAAAATCTAAGAAAGGATGATTTTAAAAATGAATTTAATGGATAAAGTAGTAATCATTACTGGAGGTGGAACTGGAATAGGAAGAGCTACAGCTTTAAAACTAGCTTCTGAAGGTGCAAAAGTAGTAATAAATTATAGGCAATCAGAAAATGAAGCTCATAAAGTTGTCAATGAGATTAAACAAAATGGCGGGACAGCTATTGCTTATAAAGCCAATGTAGCAAATGAAAACGAAGTAAATGAATTAGTATCTCAAACTATTCAAACTTTTGGATCTGTCGATGGATTAGTTAACAATGCGAGTGTTACAGCTCAAATAGATATGGATGACTTAGATGCTGTAACAGATGATGTCTGGGATTCTCTGTTCAGTATAAATGTGAAGGGCATGTTCTATTGTGTAAAAGCTGTTGTCCCTTATATGAAAAAACAAAAATCAGGGTCTATCGTAAATATGGGGAGTGTAGCTGGAATGACTGGAATAGGTTCGTCTATCCCATATGCAGCAACAAAATCAGCAATTCACACAATGACAAAATCATTGGCTATCGCTTTGGCACCTTCGATAAGAGTTAATAGCATTTCTCCTGGAGCTGTAGAAACAAAGTGGTGGGCTGGAAATGAAGACAAGATGTTTCAACTTGCAGGTAAATTACCATTACAGAGGATTTCCACACCAGAAGATATTGCAGATGCTATAATTTTTCAACTAACTCAAGAATCTATAACAGGTCAAGTATTTACTATAGATAATGGTCAAACTCTCTTTTAAAGCGATTGCTTATAGGTGCTTGTTCTGTTTGTCATTAAGGTCATTAAGACCAATCCAAACCATAAGACACTAAAGGGTTATTGTGTCTTATAGTTAAATCGCTTTGTTTAACAAACATGCAGCATTGTTGTATCCGAAAATATATGCTCAGTGTAACTTATTTGAAAAATAGACGGATACAAATAAGTACTTGGAAGGGGGAAAGGTAGGTGGCTTATTTAGTCATATTTTTTTGTATGGCAATCACACTACATAATATGGAGGAAGCAATTTGGTTACCTAGGTGGTCTCAACATTCTTCGCAGTTTCAAAAGCCAGTTACTCCAGGTGAATTTCATTTTGCTGTTCTTGTAGTTACAGTTTTGGCATACTTATCTGCATTTAGTTATCTATATAGACCAGAATCAAATTTAACAAAATGGATTTTCATAGGTTTTTTAGGTTCTATGATTTTCAATGCAATATTTCCACATTTAATTGCAACGGTTTTGATGAAAAAATATGCACCAGGCCTACTTACTGGCTTATTGCTGAACATGGCAATAAATTCATTTGTCATTTATCAAATGTTTGCACAGAATTTTATTGTTTGGAAAGAGTTAATAATTTCTACTATAGTTGTAGGAATTATATTATTAGCACTTATTCCGGTATTATTTAAGATTGGTGGAAGTATATCTCCCAATTCATAGGTTCATTTGGAGTAAAGTGTGGGCTTTGATGATGTACTTCCAGATCTTTCGGATAATATATATTTTAGTAGATAGGAGTCAGCAAACTAATAAAATGTAAGAAATGAAAAAAATTAAACAAAAAAGGTTTCAACAGAATGGAAAGAGGGTAGTAAGTAAAAATGCGCCTATATAATGTATTAGACAGGTGCACAGAAGGATGGATAATCCCAATTTTTTTATGCTTTTTAAAAGTGAGAAAGCAATCTTATGTTAATTTTGTAATCTTTACCTGAATCGTTGGTTGGTTTGGATAGCTGTATGTTGACAAGGAACACGTATCTATTGATAATAAAGTTGTTTGAATATCACCTTATCGATTGATAAGGTGATATATTTAGCAGTCATTTATCAACTGATAAGAAGATATTTGTACATCCTCCTTATCAGTTGATAAGCAGTTTGTTTAGTTATTTACCTTATCAATTGATAACCAAGGGTTCATCAAGTTTTTTAATCTTCAAAAACAAATTAAAAAAAGATACAATAGGGGGCAGTTTTCAACAATGAAGAAAAAAGTGGCTATTATTGGTGCAGGTGTTGCAGGATTAGCAAGTGCTATCCGTTTGCAGCATGCTGGCTATCAAGTGGAAATATATGAAAAAGAGGCTATTGCGGGAGGGAAAATGCACCGCATCGAAAAGGATGGCTTTCAATTTGACTTAGGACCATCGATTGTGATGATGCCGGAGTTATACAGAGAAATCTTTGAACTGGTCGGACGCAATCCAGATGATTATATTCCGATGGAAAGATTAGATCCTATGTATTCTGTTTTCTTTGGAAGCGGAAAAAAAGGGTACCATGAGATTTCTTCTGACTTAGTGGAATTAATGAAAACATTTGAACATGTAAGTGAAAAAGATGCAGAAGGCTTTTTAAAATACTTGCAGTTGATTTATGAGCGTTTTATGGTTGCGAAAAATCATTTTCTGCAGCGTCCTTTCCGAAATAAAAGGGACTTCTATAATCCGGCAACTTTGTATCAAGCATTAAAGCTAAAGACCTTTGATAGTGCCGACAATTTTATTAGTAAATATGTTCAGAATGAGCAGTTAAAGCAAATGATTAGTTTTCAAACTTTATATATCGGCGTTTCTCCATATAACGGCCCGTCTCTCTATTCGATGATTCCAATGATTGAGTTTTTCTATGGAGTTTGGTTTATAAAAGGCGGCATGTATACGATGGCTAAGTCAATGGAGCGCTTATTTCTTGAGCTTGGTGGCAAGGTTTTTTATCAATCCTCTGTCGATGAAATTATGATTGATAATCAAGTGGCAAAAGGCATTAAGGTGAATGGTAAAGAAATTCTGGCCGACAAGGTTATTTGTAATGCTGATTTTCCCTATGCTGTGAAAAATCTTGTAAAAGATATCAAAGCAAAAGGAAAATATACAGATAAAAAGATTGATAGTATGGACTATTCTTGTTCTTGCTTCATCTTGTACTTAGGAATGAATAAGAAATATGAGCAATTAAAAACTGCGCACAGCTTTTTCTTTGGAGACGACTTAAAGAAGAACTTAGACGATATTTTCTCTGGAGAAAAACTGGAGAATCCTTCTTTCTATGTATACAATGCTTCCAAACTAGATCCAACATTGGCTCCAGAAGGGAAGGATGGACTATATATTCTTGTCCCAGTATCTGATTTGTCTACAGCTAAATACGAATGGTCAGATGAAACAATATCGTATTATCGTTCTCAGGTCTTTCAAACGCTTAGTCAAGTCGAGGGGCTAGAAGGAATTGAAGAGGATATTATCTCCGAAACCTGTATGACGCCAATAGATTTCGCCGAAAAGTTTAACGCTTATAACGGAGCTTGCTTTGGATTACGGCCTACGTTAGCCCAAAGTAACCATTTAAGACCACAAAGCAAGGCAAAAAATTGTGAAAACCTATATTTTACAGGAAGCAGCACACATCCAGGAGCTGGGGTTCCAATTGTATTATTATCAGCAAAAATTGCTACAGAGGAATTAATGTTAGATGATTCTGTTTCCACCGAAGCAACGCAAACACAAGCATTTCAGTCAGCAGGAGGGGTTGCAAATGAGGGAAGCTAAAACCGTTGATTTGCTTCAAAACGACTATTTATACTGTGAGAATGTTATTAAACAGAATTCGGCAAGTTTTTACCAAGCATTTAAAAAATTACCAAAAGACAAGGCTAATGCTGTGTATGCCATCTATGCATTTTGCCGCAATGCAGATGACAGTGTTGATGAAACAAGAGACAAATCTACCCAGTTAAAGAATTGGCAGGACTTGTACCATCAACTTCAGCTTTTTGAAAAGGGAGAGGAAATTTCATCCCCTCTTTGGAGGGCATTACGAGATGTTTTTACCCGTTATGAGATGGATATTAAACCTTTCTACGAGCAATTAGAGGGACAGAGAATGGACATTAACTTTAAGCAGCCTTCTACGTTAGCCGAGTTAGAAAGGTATTGTTATTATGTAGCAGGAACGGTTGGTTTAATGCTCCTCCCTATTCTTGCAACGGAAAACCATCAGCATTTGCATGGCTATGCTGTTGAGTTAGGGGTAGCTATGCAATTGACTAATATTCTTCGAGATGTTGGGGAGGATTATCGGAATAACCGCATTTATTTACCAAAAGACCTGCTTCAGATGGAAAATTACAAGCAGCAGGATTTGGAATCTAGCAACATTAACTCCTCATTTATAAGCGTATGGGAGAAAATAGCGAACCGTTCGGAAGAGCTTTATGAGTTATTTCAAGTGGGGATTGATTATTTTGATAAAGACAGTCAATTACATGTTCTCCTTTCAGCACTTATTTATAAAGAAATATTAAAAGTAGTCAGGGAAAGCGGATATGACTGCTTTCAAAAACGAAACTATGTTTCACAAGAAAATATGTATCGATTGAAGCAAGTGGTGGAGGGATTAACAGTGAGTTTGTAACTCATTAATTAGAAGATTTGGGAGCTGTATAGTTTATGGACACAATTAGACAAAATCGAAAAGCAGATCATATTAACATAGCATTAACATCACCATTTACTTTAAGTTCCGATTTTGATGAGCTGTCATTCATTCACCGCTCCTTGCCGGAAGTGGGAATGGATGATATTCAGCTCCAGACCAATATCGGTCCTTTAACGCTTGACTATCCAATCTTTATTAATGCGATGACAGGAGGCAGTGAGAAATCAGGAGTGATTAATGCTTCTCTTGCAGAAGCTGCCAGTGAAACAGGAATTGCGATGGCAGTTGGTTCCCAGCATGCTGCCATCCGAGAGGAAGAGCTTGCTCATACATTTAAAGTGGTGCGGAAAAAAAACCCGAACGGTCTTGTATTTGCAAATATTGGTGCAGATGCGCCGCTGGATTATGCATTAAAAGCCATTGACATGCTAGAGGCTGATGCCCTGCAAGTTCATTTGAATGTACCGCAGGAACTGGTTATGCCAGAAGGAGAGCGTACTTTCACTAGTTTACTTGCTAAACTGGAAAAATTATCAGCTACACTGCATGTCCCTGTTATCGTCAAGGAAACCGGATTCGGGATGAGCACAGAAACGCTCATGCAGCTACAGAATGCTGGTATTCAATATGTTGATCTAGGAGGAAAAGGCGGCACTAATTTCATTCATATTGAAAATGAGCGCAGAAGTAAACGGGATTTTGAGTATTTAAAAGATTGGGGCCAATCGACTGTCGTGTCGTTGTTAGAAGCACAGTCAGTATTAGATGAGCTGACGATTATCGCTTCAGGAGGAATACGTAACCCCCTTGACGCAGTAAAATCCTTCTCTTTAGGAGCTTCCGCCGCTGGGATTGCCGGACCATTTTTAAAGATTCTTCACGACCAAGGAGTTGCTGGACTAATAATGGAGCTCGAGGTGTGGAAGGAACATTTAAGAATGCTGCTTCTTCTCCAAGGAGAAAAATCTATTCCAAATCTCAAGCAATGTCCCATTATAGCTGGCGGCAAGGTTAGGGAATGGTGCGAAGCAAGAGGTATTGACTGGCAAAGACTTGCGAGAAGGAAGCCGTGAATAGCAATTTATTTTAGGTAATAGGCATTTCTATCGGGAACCTAAACTAACCGTCTCTACTGAAAAACTAATGTCTTCTTTAAGCTTTTAAGGTTGCTAGGAAAATCAAAACCTAACAATTAATGGCTAAATAGAATGCTGCGTTCAGGAGACAATGTAGCCGTTGGAAATGCAAGTGCTTATAAAAATGTAATTAGTCTTCAAGCAGGAATATTCATTTCTATATTTGTCTCGTCTTTGTATATAGATAATGTAAATATTTGCTTAAATAATGAGAAGGAGAGTTCTATGAGTTTTGGCAATGTTCTATTTCGTTTTTTTATATTTTGGTATATTTGCGGAGTGATTCTTCTCACGTTTGATCTGCTGCCTGCTTGGCTTGAATGGGCGAACGCTGTTTTTCTAATTTTAAGCGGCCTTTTGGCAATAGTTTATTTCTCTAAAAAGTTTGGAAAAAAAGCTGGATTTTTGATTAGTGTGGTTATTTTCCTGTTTTCCTATCTTGCAGAATTCATAGGATCATCTTATGGAATTTTATTTGGGGATTATTATTATACCAATCGGTTTGCTCCCAATCTATTTGACGTGCCAATAGCGATTGGTTTTGCATGGCTAATGGTAATGGGAACCTCTCATGCATTGGCTTGTGCTATCACAGAAAAGAAATGGCTTCAGCCGATTATCGGTGCCTGTGTTGCTGTAATTATCGATCTTATTATTGATCCTGTCGCATTTAAACTAAAACAATATTGGATATGGGAGGAGGATGGAGTGTACTATGACATTCCATTCAGCAACTTTTTAGGATGGTTTATTGTGGCACTTGTTCTTCATGTATTTATCTTATTTTTCTCACCAAACAAAAATATTTTCTGGGAAAAACGGATGTTTTTACTATTTGCCCTTACAATAACCATGTTTGTTTTGCTTGCAGCAACCGGTGAACTTCTTTTTGCAGGCATCCTGACAGCCTGCCTGGCAGGACTGACACTATATGCTGCTATAAGAAGGAAACGAACATGATTGAAGCTAAAAAAGACGTTGTTTTTAATAAACTGTTTTCTATTTTTCATAAGAGAATGCTTGCCTTCTCCTTTGATAAAATCTATTGGCAAGAATCTAGTAAACTGCCGTCCTTTCCTGGCATATTTGTCTGCAACCACTCTTCCTGGTGGGATGGGCTCATCTACTATCAGCTGACGAAGACTGTTATTCTGCAGGATATGTATATTATGATGCATGAACAGGGACTGAAGCAGTTTCCATACTTTAAAAAACTTGGAGCCTTCTCAATTGACCGCTCCAGCCCAAAAGAAATTTTAAAAACAATGAGGTATGCTGAGGTGTTGCTGAAACAAGGAAAAAGTGTATGGCTTTTTCCTCAGGGTGATGAGTACCACCTGGAAAAACGCCCGCTGCAATTTCAGCCAGGAACTTTATATCTGCAGGAAAAGCTTCCCGAAATACCCATTATACCTGTCTGCTTCTACTATTCTTTTGCACACAAACGAAAGCCTGAGGCATGGATAAAAGCAGGAAATCCATTGTATAGCAATGACCTGCCGGGAGATTCGAGGTTTGAAAAAACCTTATTACTTGAAAAGAAATGCACTGACGCGTTGGATGGCTTGAAAAACGATGTGATCAGCGAAAAAACGAAGCATTTCGTAAACTTACTGTAAGGAGCAATGTCTAGATGGTTCTATTTTTAATCACCAGTCTCTTCCTATTTTTCCTATGGACATTGTGGAATATGAGCGGACTCCCAGGTCTTCCTGCTCCTAATATAAATAAAAACTTTCAGCCGCTTGTGTCAGTTTTAGTTCCGTTAAGAAACGAAGCACGGAACGTGGATGGACTAATCAGCAGCCTTAAGTCATTAACATACCCTCATCTGGAAATCCTTCTTCTGGATGACGGCTCAACAGATGAGACTTTGTCCTTGCTGCAGGAAAAAACGTTAGGTGACAGCCGTTTTAAGATTTTAAGAGGGAGAGAACTTCCAGCAGGGTGGGCTGGCAAGGTGCATGCCTGTCATCAGCTGCAGGAAAAAGCAAAAGGAGAGTATTTCCTTTTCATTGATGCAGATGTCCGTCTAAAATCGGGAGTGATTGAAAAAGCACTTACACTGGTAAAGAAAGAAAATGCCAAGCTGTTAACAGGGTTTCCCTCCTTTGAAGTTCCAGGAATTTTGAGCAAGCTTCTGATTCCGATGATGCATTTTGTTGTGCTATTCCACCTCCCGATTCATCTTGCGAATAAGGGCAAGATGCCTGCCGCAACGGCTGCCAATGGAGTATTCATGTTTTTTGAAAGAAGGGCCTATCTAGAAATAGGCGGCCACGCTTCAGTCCAGACTTCTATAGTGGAAGATGTTCATCTGGCAAGACAAATGAAGAGATCAGGAGGCAAAGTCTGCTTGGGCAATATAAGTAATGACGTTTCATGCCGGATGTACGAACGGAATAGTGAGGTATGGGAAGGTTTTATAAAGAATATTTTTTCAGGCCTTGGCCGTTCTGTCATGATGGTGATGCTCTTAAGCGTATTTTATGGCTTTTTTTATGTGCTGCCTGGGGTTTTATTGGTATACGGGCTATGGATGTTTCAGCCGCTCTATGTGTTTCCTTATCTCCTGATTGTCCTGCAGCGCATGTTAGTGGACTGGAAAGCAAATCAGCATTTATCTCTATCATTTTTCATGCCGTTGTCGGCAGCAGCACTGGTTATTATCATGAATGCTTCTATGTGGAGATGGATCAGGAAAAAGCCTTATAGCTGGAAAGGGAGACAGTATTCATGAAGAAAAAGGTGTTAATCATTGGCGGCGGACTGGCAGGATTGTCAGCAGCCATAACGCTAGCCAACAAAGGATTTGATGTAGAACTGTTCGAAAAGAATAAGCATTTCGGAGGTAAATTAATGTCTGTAGCATTAGGGGATTATACTTTTGATTTCGGACCGAATACCATCACCATGCCAGAGGTATTCCGGAAAGTGATTGAACAGACAGGTGACAAGGCTGAAGACTATTTCCATATGATTAAGCTTGAATATCATACGAGAAATGTGTTTTCTGATGGAACGTCCTTTGATCTTTCGAGCAGCAGGGAATATATGATGCAGCAGTTGAATCAGATGGATCCTGCACATAAATATGATGATTTTTTAAAAGAGATTACAAGATTATTTAAGTTATCTGAGAAACACTTCCTGCCAAAAACATTTCAATCATGGCAGGATTATTTGTCGCCATCACTTGGGGCAGCTCTCTTGCAGGTGAGGCCGCTGCAAAGCCTCAACAGCTTTTTTCGGCAGTATTTTTCACATCCTCATGTACTTCAGGCTTTTAATCGATATTCGACTTACATTGGCTCGTCTCCCTATAAGACTCCTGCCACATTTGCCATGATTGCCTATTTGGAAATGATTGGCGGAGTTTATTATGTCGAGGGAGGTAATGTGACAATTGCCGAAGCCTATGCAAAAATAGCAAAAAAACTGGGTGCTAAGCTACACGCCGACTCACCTGTGAAAAAAGTCATCGTAAAAAACAAAAAAGCAATAGGCATAGAGCTGGAGGATGGGGAGAAAATACATGGGGATTATTTTATTATGAATGCAGATTTACTCAAAGCTTATCCCGAGCTGGTTAGCGAAAGCGACCGTCCCTCCTTTCCGAACTCAAAGGCAGCAGGTCTATCACCTTCCACATCAGCTTTTGTAGTCCTTGCAGGTGTTAACAAACGGTTTTCAGAGCTGAGGCATCACAATGTCTATTTTTCCGATAACTATGAACAGGAATTCATTGATCTATTCAAACACAAGCAGTACAGCAGTGAGCCTACCATTTACATCAGCAATTCTTCCTATACAGAGCCTGACCGTTCGCCAGGGGGAAGCAATCTTTTTATACTGGCAAATGCTCCAGCCCTTCCTGCTGATGGAAAACTGCAGGTGAATCCGGAAATGTATAAAGAGCTAATTTATCAAAAACTCTCAACCTTTGGACTTGCGCTGAAGGATAATATCGTAGAAGAAAAAGTTTATACACCTTCTGATATCGCTGCTCAATTCGGCTCATTCCGCGGGGCGCTTTATGGTCTATCTTCCAATCGAAAAAAAGATGCCTTTTTACGTCCCAAAAACGTGAGCAAGGATATCGCCAATCTCTTTTTCGCAGGAGGAAGCACACATCCTGGCGGCGGGTCGCCAATCGTGACATTGAGCGGTATGAATACGGCCAATTTAATTATTAAGGCAGAAAAATAGCTGGAAAAAAGCTAGAGAAGCACGTCATAGTTTCTCTAGCTTTTTTTCTTGTCAGAAGCGCCTGCTTTTCTTCATCTTATAAAAAGTTTTTAGGGAAACATCTTTTTGCATGAAATGGGGCTTGTTTTCTAGAATGTAATAATGATGACAATAATGTAAGTAAGTATGTACACAGAGAAGAGGAGAGAACCCAGATATGTATGAACCGAAGTTGAAAGAAACGGACAACAGTGTCATTGGTTTTATAGAAGGTGTGGAAAATGAGAAAAAGAAGGCAGATGCCTATCAGTTATTAAAAATTTTTGAAGAGGTAACTGGCTATGATGCAAAAATGTGGGGTCCAAGTATTATAGGCTTTGGCAGCTATCATTATAAGTATGCATCAGGACATGAAGGAGATGCGCCTTTAGTCGGTTTTTCTCCAAGGAAGGCAAAAATTAGTCTTTATTTGGCCTATGAAAGTGATGAAAGGGAAAAATTATTAGAAAGCTTTGGTAAACACACGAAGAGTAAGGCTTGTATTTATGTGAATAAATTAGCTGATATTGATACAAATGTGTTAAAGGAACTAATTAAATATACATTAGAAACATATCAGAACGACTAAAGTTATTGCCATAGTTCCAGGCTTTATGCCCTATTAACTTTTTATAATAGAAGGAATGTATAAATTAAGCGATTTATATAAAAAGAGGTATAATACAAGCTTTTTTACGTAAAAAGGATAGGAGATAAGATGAACACAAGAAATATCAAAAAATAGAAATTAATACCTCTTATTATGTATATAGGAGTGAGACAATATGAATGAACAGGTACAGCTTATGTTTGATTGGATTGAAGCTAATTTAAAAAATCAATTTTCCTTAGATGAACTTTCAAATTATATGGGATATTCCCCTTACTATTGTTCATTTAAATTTCACCAGATAACTGGAATAAGTATAAGATGTTATATTCTTCTTAGAAGATTGTATTTATCTACGGAAGACCTGGCGGAAAATTAAAAAATTATCGATGTTACAATGGATTATGATTACTCTTCACAAGAAGTGTATAGCAGAGCATTTAAAACTATTTTTGGTATCAATACCAGATTAACAAGTTTCCTGTTCAATCAGTTGTTAAACTCACTCTTGATAAAAATGGGGAGTGGTTTAATATGAATATTTCTAAAAAAATGGAGGTTGAAAAGCTACTGCATGAGCAGAGTGATCTCTTTGATAAAGATGTAATACATATATTGAATGGGCAAGTTATGTATGAGGAGTTTAAAGATAACAAACTAATGGGAAATGCTGATTATGCTCCATTTAATGAAGCAATGTGTATGAACGAAACTACTGAACGTATTTTTGAGAAAGAGTTTATATATACTCGCGCTACTGGCCATCATGAACTAGTAGAAGGATATATGGAAAAAGTTATAGTTCCTTTAGATAATCTTTTTAATAAAGAGTATAAATGTATCGTATTGTGGTTTGGAGAAGACATGTTTTGCCAAATGAATCTGCTAACTATACTTTCGTATCTGGAGCAGTCAGGCTACAAGGGAAAAGTGTTCTTAAATAGTTTCAGAGAGGATGAGTTTAAAGTTAATCAAACGGAAATTAAATTAGGTTGTTATTATTCGGTATATAAAGAAGTGTTGGTTAATCATACTAAACCATCTCATGAACTAGTCCCTGTTATGTATCAAGCAATAAACATGTATTTAGAAATGCTAAGAGAAGATAATGAGGTGGTGAAATTTATCAAAAAAAATAAAGATATATCAACAAATGAACTAATCCAGAAGTTGTTTAATCTTTTCCCAACAATAGGTTACGGAGATACACAATATAAAGAGATAATTAGTAAAATTAGATGAGGCTCAGTAGCAATAACACAATCCCAATATTGTGAACTAATTCTATATTTTTAAGGGGCTTTCTCTATTAAAAGGAAAGTCCCTTTATTTGTTTCATTTTCTTTTAGACAAAATGACTAACCTTTAATTGTAATAGACAATAATATATAGTTTTCTACATTAATTGTATTCTTTGCCATGTTATCTAGATGCCACGAGGGAAATGTCCAATAGAGCTCAAGATTCTTAATTGCTGCCAATAGGAACGCTCCCTAAAAATCAATGGACATGTTACCAAGAAGGGGTACCTATACAGCCAATAAGAAAGTGTTTAAATTTGGTGGTGAATACGTCTAACCCTTCGATATATAAGGGATCAGGCGTATTTTTATTATATTCAATTTTCATTCAAATAAGGATTAACGAGTTAACGCTCATTTACTGCGTGTTCAAAAGGTATAATAGTTTGATTATTTCCCTGTCTTTTCGCCACGGGCAAGTATTCTAGGAACACGATTGTACTGAAAAGATAACCTTTTTTGTTGAAGGAAATGTAATGCGAAAAGACAATCTAGGATGGTTGCTTCAAAGCGAAATAATAATTAAAGATAAATGTTTGATTGGCTTAGGTAGAGAGTTTAAGAGATTTATAATGGCCCAATGAACAAAAAATAAATTTAGGTTGTATAAATGCATAGTCAGAATTTATAATTATATGGGTTATTAAAGAAATAAAGATAGGAGCAAAAGAGTTATGTCCTGGGACATTTGGAATTATCTCGGCACTATCGCATTTGCGATTAGTGGGGCGCTTATTGCCTCGGAAGAAGATTATGACCTGATCGGATACTATGCATTAGGCTTTATAACTGCTTTTGGAGGCGGAGCTATACGGAATTTATTGATAGGGGTGCCAGTTTCGGCATTATGGGAACAAAACACATTATTTCTACTAACATTCCTATTGATTACGGTCATATATTTTATACCTATTCAAAAAATTGTTAGTTGGAAGCATTGGTATTATTCATTTGGTCTAACAGATGCGGTTGGATTAGTGGCTTTCGCCATTCAAGGTGCTCTTTACGCGAAAAATTCAGGATTACCTGCAAGTGCTAGTATTGCTTCTGCTTTATTAACCGGTGTAGGTGGAGGTATCATTCGAGATGCCTTAGCGAAAAGACAGCCATTTGTTTTTAAATATGAACTATATGCTTTTTGGACTATCATTACGGGGGCTTTAATAGGTCTTAATTTTATTAATGGGACTATCGAAACTTACGTATTATTTATAGTAATTGTTGTCTTAAGGATGTTGTCTTTAAAATATAAATGGCATATTCCAAGGCCAAAAAGACAAGCATCTAATACTGAAAAAGCAATTTAATCATAGTGAAATTTTCTTCGAGCAGGGCACACCAGATAAAAAAGAAGTCTGGGATAAGCATTGTTGCAGGAACTTTTTATTGAAATAACTCCTAGTGAGTGGCTGTTTTATTTAAACAGGAATAACAGTGAAGATTTGTGAAATGAATGATTTAGTTTTATAAGGTTTAAATCATGCTGCCGCAACGGTAGCTTTTTTTTATGTGAAAAAAGGGTTATTAAAAAGATCAAAATTGATAAAATCGCTCCGTCAAAAATTAAAGCCTCGAAAAAGACTTTTGAACACCCAAAAGGGGGATTTGTTATCTCAGAACTACAGTTAGGAAGAGGGTAACTAAATAAAAAAACTGTCAAAACCACATAGTCATAAAAATACCGGAAAGCTCTTCCGGCATTTTATGACTGCCTCTAATTATTTTGCTATTCCCCAACACTGCATTAATTGGTGAATACTGTCCTCAATTTTTTCTAGTGGAATACCGCCAAATCCTAACAAAAATGTTGGATACTTATATTCTATTGGTTTTAACAGATAATCAGTTACCGGGTAAATGGCGATGGAGCTTTCTGCCGCAATTGTTTTTAACTCCTTTTCACTTTTCTGCAGGGGAAGGGAAATTAAAATATGCATCCCAGCCTGATCTCCGGTGATAATGACTTCAGGATAATCTGTTTTAAAGATATGGGTCAGTTTATCAAGCTTTTTATGGTAAATTTTCCGCATACGGTTTAGGTGTTTTGAAAAATAACCGTCTTTCATGAAGCTGGCTACTATATGCTGGTCAAATCTCGGAACTGTTGCTGAATAATAACTGAAAGTTTCTTTATATTTTTTTAGCAATGTTGAAGGCAAAACAAAATAAGCCACTCGTAATGAAGGCATTAATGACTTGGTAAACGTACTCAGATAAATCACCTTATCGTTTTTGTCCATTCCTTGCAATGCGGGAATCGGTTTTCCAGTGTAACGAAATTCACTGTCGTAATCATCTTCAATGATGTAGCGATTTTCAACTTTTGCTGCCCAATGCAATAACTGTGTTCTTCTCGTGGCGGAAAGAACTGCACCTGTCGGAAATTGGTGCGAAGGGGTGATGTAAACCACATTTGCGTTTGTTTTTTTTAGTTCATCTACAATTAATCCATCTTCATCAACTGGAATCGGAATTGCTTTGTTTTGCAGATGAATTCTTGGGATTGCTGAATAGCCAGGATTTTCGAGGGCGAAGTTTGAATCATTTTCAAGCAGCCTTAAAATCATAGGAAGAAGTTGTTCCGTTCCAGAACCAATCACTATTTGCTCCGGTTTACACACAATCCCCCTTGATTGATAAAGATATTTTGCTATTTCAGTCCGTAACGCGTATTCTCCTTGGGGTTCTCCAATCTGCAGCAGCTCCTTGGAAGGAAGATCATATAGATTTTTTGCATATTTTCTCCACTGTGAAAAAGGAAAGGAATCTGTATCAATTTTTCCTGGGTGAAAGTCAAACTGGATAATTTTTTCCTCAGTATCCTCCACTGGCAGCTCGACCTGCTCTGTTCCGATATAAGGTAATTCATTAATATCCTCTACAAAAAAACCAACCCGCGGTTTTGAGACAATAAAGCCCTCTGCAATCAGCTGAGCATATGCAACTTCTATGGTTGTTTGACTGATATTTAAAAAATCGGCCAACTTTTTTTTAGATGGCAGCTTTGTTCCAACTTCAATTTGTTGGCTCAAAATGGCAGTTTTAATTCCAATATAAAGCTGTTCATACAAGGGTTTTGTTGCATGTTTATTCAATTCAAACATTAGCATATCCATTCAAGAATCCTCCTCTCTGACCATGTTATATTTTAAAAAAGTGGCACTTTTTATATTGTCAGATTTCATTATACTAGTAATCATTAAAGAAGTGGAGATTCTTTTGAACACACACTCCGAAATAACGAGGGGGATTTACATGTTTACGACAGAACATAATAAAACGAGAACTCTGGTTCTTAATGCACTTTTTATTACCTTAACTTTCCTAGCTACTATGTTTATCAACATTAGGCTGCCACTGATGGGTAACGGGGGCCTCATTCATTTAGGTAACGTGCCGCTTTTGATTGCTGCCTTTGTATTTGGTAAAAAATCAGGCGCAATAGTGGGAGCCTTCGGAATGGCTCTGTTCGATATTGTTTCAGGCTGGACATTATGGGCTCCGTTTACATTTGTTATCGTTGGTGCAATGGGATATGTAGCTGGCCTTATTGCTGAAAAGATGCCTGGCAAAAAGGTATACGTACACGTACTGGCAGTGGCTGTTGCCCTGATTATCAAAGTTGTCGGCTACTATTTTACAGAAGTTATCCTTTATAGCAACTGGATTCAGCCGTTCGGCTCTATCCCAGGTAACATCATGCAGCTCGTTATTGCCGGTATCATCGTCGTGCCTCTAGCAAATGGGTTTAAGCAAAGAATTGGGCGTTCTAAATCAATCTAGTTTTGATGACCGGCTCTGTCCGGTCTTTTTGTTCGAATACTTTTGTAGCGTGAAGTTTTTAATGAAGCGGGAGTTACCTTAATATCAGTAAAAGTGGTGGCTAAGATCCAATTTAAAATGTCTAATCCACATGGAGGGTTAGCCACTTATATAAATTTATTTAAAAAAATATAAAAAATATGTTGACGAATATAATATAGTTTTTATATAATAACTTTTGTCGCCAAATAAGAAGTTTAATTGGCTACTAGAATTAATGGTAAACTGGCCCATTGGTCAAGCGGTTAAGACACCGCCCTTTCACGGCGGTAACACGGGTTCGAATCCCGTATGGGTCACCAATATTCGGAGGATTAGCTCAGCTGGGAGAGCATCTGCCTTACAAGCAGAGGGTCGGCGGTTCGATCCCGTCATCCTCCACCATATAAATGCCGATGTAGCTCAATTGGTAGAGCAACTGACTTGTAATCAGTAGGTTGGGGGTTCAAGTCCTCTCGTCGGCACCATCTTTTAAAATGAGATGAGTCATTAGCTCAGTTGGTAGAGCATCTGACTTTTAATCAGAGGGTCGCAGGTTCGAATCCTGCATGACTCACCATTTACGCGGGTGTGGCGGAATTGGCAGACGCACTAGACTTAGGATCTAGCGCCGCAAGGCGTGGGGGTTCGACTCCCTTCACCCGCACCATTTAATTTCATACTCTAAGCGGAAGTAGTTCAGTGGTAGAACACCACCTTGCCAAGGTGGGGGTCGCGAGTTCGAACCTCGTCTTCCGCTCCAATTTTTAAAAACAATGCCGGGGTGGCGGAACTGGCAGACGCACAGGACTTAAAATCCTGCGGTAGGTGACTACCGTACCGGTTCGATTCCGGTCCTCGGCACCATTGTTTTTCGAAAATTTAGCGCCCGTAGCTCAATTGGATAGAGCGTCTGACTACGGATCAGAAGGTTATGGGTTCGACTCCTTTCGGGCGCGCCATATCGGGAAGTAGCTCAGCTTGGTAGAGCACTTGGTTTGGGACCAAGGGGTCGCAGGTTCGAATCCTGTCTTCCCGACCATTAATATCCCAAAAATAACGGGGCCTTAGCTCAGCTGGGAGAGCGCCTGCCTTGCACGCAGGAGGTCAGCGGTTCGATCCCGCTAGGCTCCACCAATACGGAGGAATACCCAAGTCCGGCTGAAGGGATCGGTCTTGAAAACCGACAGGCGGGTCAAACCGCGCAGGGGTTCGAATCCCCTTTCCTCCTCCATTAGTTAAATAAATAATATTATCGCGGGGTGGAGCAGTCTGGTAGCTCGTCGGGCTCATAACCCGAAGGTCGCAGGTTCAAATCCTGTCCCCGCAATCTGGTCCGGTAGTTCAGTTGGTTAGAATGCCTGCCTGTCACGCAGGAGGTCGCGGGTTCGAGTCCCGTCCGGACCGCCATTTAGGAGTATAGTTTAAAGGTAGAACAGAGGTCTCCAAAACCTCCGGTGTGGGTTCAATTCCTACTACTCCTGCCAATAATAATATTATGGCAGGTGCTTAACAGTTCGAATGAACCAGTTTAGCCACATCTTAAATCTTTTTTACAACCTATTATGCGGGTGTAGTTTAATGGTAAAACCTCAGCCTTCCAAGCTGATGTCGTGAGTTCGATTCTCATCACCCGCTCCAATATGGGCCTATAGCTCAGCTGGTTAGAGCGCACGCCTGATAAGCGTGAGGTCGATGGTTCGAGTCCATTTAGGCCCACCATATAATACATACTTTTTTGTTCCGCAGTAGCTCAGTGGTAGAGCAATCGGCTGTTAACCGATCGGTCGTAGGTTCGAGTCCTACCTGCGGAGCCATTTTTTTATCTATTTAAAATACTGAATATTCAAACATATTAATATGTACCTATAGTTGTTTTGATAGAACTACGGATTTTTAAGTCAATATAAGTGTTTAAATCCATTAATCGTTATTTGTTAGGCTTATGTCTAGTTAGCTAAACCGAAAATATTCCTTTAATAATATAATAGAGAGGTTTAGTGAGCATTAATCGATGAAAAGATTAATGCTCCTTTTATTGTGGAATTAACTGAAGCATCTAGTAGAAGAAATGTGAAAAAGGTTAACTTTGTGTAAGGACATTAATCAGTGCAGGCAGGCATCTAATTACTAGATGTTTTTTTATTTTAAATAAGTAGTTGATGTTAACAAGGCTGTCTAAATCATACATCTATTTTGCCAATGATACCTTCATTTCTGATGGAAATGCTCAAGTAAAAAAAGGTTCCACAACATCAAAAAGATGGTTACTATATGAAGTGGTGTTTGTGGACACACAAAAAACATACGAATAGCTTAAGTTATTAATAAACAGTCGTATGAAATAAAGGAGTAGAACATGAGAAAACGCGGTATTACCGTTAAATTATTTGCTGTAACAGCTTTATTCTTTTTGGTGTTTTACGCCATGATTATGATATTTCAATTGTCATTATTTGATCGTTTCTATCAGCATCATAAAACGAAAGAAGCAGCAAATCGCATACATCAATTAGCAGAAGGTTATGAGGAAAACTCCTGGAGCGAAGCGGAACTGACAAAACAGACTTTATCTTACATGAGGAAGTCCAAAAGTCCGTTGACGATTGTGGACGAAGAAGGTTTTCAGTTAGTTCAGGATCCGTTTAATATTATGCTGGAAACAGGAGATGGAAATGTAGTAGAAGTATCGCTGTCCTTACTAGTCTCGTCTTACGGACAACAGTTACAAGCATTGAATATCAAAGAGGGAGATACATTGATTGTTCGAGGAGAACCAGATGCTAAGGTTCCTACGGTCATTTATCCATCTGTTATTACAAAGAATTCGTCAAGTGCAGGGGAAGATCCAATCGAGAATGAAGTGGCTATTGAAGGAAAGGTAAAAAGCATTTCGCTGCCTAAGGGTGGAATGATTAATAGAGGACTAGGAATACTCTATGATGCGTTGTTGGAATGGTTCCCGCTTGAGGAGGAACAGTTAAAGCAGCTTACTGAAGGGGAAAGTCTGCAGTTGGATTGGGTGGAATCATGGAGTGGAAAACATAATTTAGTACTAATTGAGCCAATTAAGAAAGATGGAGAAATGCAATTTATGTTCTCTGTCACATCTATTCAGGAAATTAAAGATACCAATGAAGCACTTCGAATATTTTATATATATATCGGCATTATTGGCTTTATTCTCATCATTTTGTTGTCGCTATTCTATTCCCGTCTTGTCAGCAGACCATTGATTAAATTGAATGAAATGGCAAAAAAAATGGTGCATCTAGACTTCTCATCGGCGAAGCCGATTAAGCAGAAGGATGAGCTTGGGAGCCTTTCAAACAATATGCTTGTTATGGCACAGAATTTAGATGTTGCATTAAATGACTTGAAACAAGCTAATGGAAAGCTAAAGCGTGATATGGAAAGACGTGTGCAGATGGAAAAGGAGCAGCGCGAGTTCTTCGAGCATGCGTCCCATGAACTGAAGACGCCGCTCAGCATTGTCAAAAGCTTCGCTGAGGGGCTGCAGGATGGTGTTAGTCCGGATAAGCATGACCACTATGTAGAAGTGATCATTGAGGAGTCAGAAAAGATGGAAGTGCTTATTAAAGATATGCTCGATTTGGCTAAGTTGGAGAACGGTGCGATTAAACTAAGAAAAACATCTTTTTTGCTTAGTGAAATGATTGAGGTATTGGCCTCTAAATTATTCTGTATTGCGCAAGAGAAAAATGTTGTCATTGAAATCATGCCGAAGAATGAACAGCATATTTTGGCGGATTATGAGTGGATGGAACGAGTAATGCAAAATCTTCTTATTAATGCGGTTCGGCACAGTGAGCCTAATTCTGTTATTGTGATTCGAATTGAATTGGATCAGGAAAATGGCGGTTGTGTGTTCAAAATTGAGAATAAAGGCCAGCAAATACCAAGTGAGCATCTGGATAATATTTGGAAAAGGTTCTATAGGACTGAATCTTCGCGAAGCCGAATGACAGGTGGTACAGGCTTAGGGTTGGCGATTGTCCAGCAAATACTTAACTTGCATGGATTTCATTATGGTGCGGAAAACATGCCAGACGGTGTACGTTTCTATGTTCATTTCAAATAATGGTAATAATTTCTTATTAGGACACATGAAAGACATATAACCTTGTTAATATCTATAAATTGGAAGGAAGATTCACGATGGGGAAGAAAGTATTGCTTGTCGAGGATGAAGTGAGAATTCGAGAAGTTGTAGCTGATTATTTCAAAAAGGACGGTTGGGAAGTGTATGAAACGGATAATGGCAGCAGTGCGATAGATTGGTTTGATGCCATTTATCCGGATTTAGTCATTCTCGATATCATGATGCCGCAAATGGATGGATTTGCTGTCACCAAGCAGGTACGAATGAGTTCTGGTGTACCGATTATTCTGCTGACAGCGAAATCCAGTGACGATGATAAAATTCATGGTTTTGAACTTGGGGCCGATGATTATGTTACGAAGCCATTCAGCCCAAAAGTATTAGTAGCACGTGCTAATTCTTTAATGAAACGGGCAAACGAACATTACTTGCCGACTGGTCATATGCTAAGCTTCGGTGAAGCAATCGTTAATACGAAGTCCCATCAGCTTCAGCTCGGGGGCCAACAGGTCGAATTGACGCCAAAAGAATATGAATTATTGGTGTTCTTGCTTCAGCATAAAAATAATGTCCTTTCACGGGAAACAATTTTGAATCACGTATGGGGATTTGACTTCGATGGTGATAGTCGAGTTGTGGATACACATATAAAAAAGCTAAGAGCTAAATTAAGCTTTGAATCACATCATATCCGGACTGTTATTGGAACCGGCTATAAATTTGAATAAAAGAAAGGAGAGAGAAGATGAATAAGCTTAAACAGCTGTATATGCACACTGGCGTCCGGTTTGCTTTACATACTTGTTTTTATTTGGCTATCCTCGTTACCTTATTTTTGATGTACGGCTTCCATACGGCCAATACTGGCAACTATATTTATAATGATTTCTAAATGGAGAAGATAATAAAATGAAACTTTTAACTCGTATTGCACAGCATGCGGAAAGAAAACCGGAGCATATTGCATATCGTACAGAGGATCAGGTGCTGACCTATGGAATGCTTTGGGACAAATCGAGGAGACTAGCAAGCTTATTACATGCCATTCAGCTCGAGCGGCAGACGCCAATTGTTGTGTATGGACATATGGCAACTGATATGCCGGTAGCGTTCCTTTCCTGTGTGCAGGCTGGATACCCTTATATACCGGTAGATACATCCATTCCAATGGAACGGGTGCGTCTTATCGTCGAAAAATCTGGTGCTGGATTAGTAATTAATACAACAGATAGCAAGCTGGATTTTGATAGTGTTGCAGTTTTACATATGCTAAACCTGGAATTGGAACAAGAAGAGCTTATTGGCGATGAGTACTGGGTCCATCTTGAAGAAGTTTTTTACACCATTTATACTTCCGGCAGTACAGGAAATCCGAAAGGTGTTCAAATAACTGCAGCAAATCTGCAATCTTTTACCGATTGGATGACAGGTGACTTTCCATTAGATGAAGGAAAAGTATTCTTGAATCAGGCGCCTTTTTCATTCGATTTGTCTGTGATGGACTTTTATCCAGCGTTACAGAGCGGAGGCTCCATTCATGCGCTAGAGAAAGATGTAAGCAATAAGCCGAAGCTTTTGTTTGAGAACTTGAGCCGCTCTGCCTTGCAAGTGTGGACATCGACACCATCCTTCGTGCAAATGTGTTTTCCAAATCCAGATTTTAATGACAAGATGCTTCCAGAGCTTGAAGTATTTCTTTTCTGTGGAGAAGTACTGCCGCTAGCTGTGGCCAAGGAGCTGAAAGCACGTTTCCCAAAAGCAAGGATTTTTAATACCTATGGGCCAACAGAAGCAACAGTGGCTGTGACGTCTATCGAGATTACAGAAGAATTGCTTGCGAAAGAGAAGGCTCTGCCAGTTGGCTACCCAAAATCTGATATGCGTATTTTCGTTGTGGATGAATTGGATAATCCGTTGCCAGAAGGGGAAAAAGGGGAGCTTATTCTTGCTGGGCCAAGTGTGTCAAAAGGCTATCTAGGTGAGCCGCTACTGACAGAAAATGCATTCGGCATGATTAACGGAATGAATGCCTATCGTACCGGAGATGCCGGCATTATTCAAGACGGGTTGGTGTACTGCCAAGGCAGAATGGATTTTCAGATCAAGCTTCATGGCTACCGGATGGAGCTGGAAGAGATTGAGTTCCACCTTAATCTGTCTGATTTTATTAAGGCTGCGATTATTATTCCTTATGCACCAAACGAAGAAATTGAATACTTGATTGCGGCAGTTGTGCCGGCGGACCATGATTTTGATAAGGAATACAAACTGACAGCTGCAATTCGCAAAGATCTTGCTCTGCGCTTGCCAGCATATATGATTCCGCGTAAGTTCTCGTATCATACTTCTATTCCAATGACGATAAATGGAAAAGCAGACCGCAAGAAAATGAAGGAAGAGGTATTCGCATGACCCCGTATAGCTCGTTCCTTTTCTTTATTATTCTAGGTATCTTGCTTCTGCCGACAATGATACTCGGCATAATGGGCAAGCGCCTGCGTTATTATAATGTTTTTGTCTCAATTGTTGTATTGGCTATTATATTTTCAGGAGGGAACGCGGGCTTTTTCTCATTAGTAGTCTTCACCATCCTTCAAGTTATATTGGTCAAAGGCTATATTTCGTATCGACAGACAAAGAATAGCAGCCTCGTATTCTATGTAATAAGTTTTCTATCCATCCTGCCATTAATTTTATCCAAGATTTTACCGATTTTGGCAGTGGATAATTGGGCTAGTTTTCTAGGTATCTCTTATCTGACATTCCGAGCTGTCCAAATTATTATTGAAACAAGAGATGGTTTGATTAAGCAGCAGCTCTCGATTTTTAAGCTTGTTAATTTTATGCTGTTTTACCCGACAATTTCCTCGGGTCCTATTGACCGCTTCCGCAGATTCCAGAAGGATGAAGAAAAGCGCTGGAAACCGGAGGAGTACAAAGAGCTGCTATATAAAGGGATCAACAAAATCTTCCTTGGGTTTTTGTATAAATTTATAATCGGCTATTGCATTAATACGTACTTCATTATGAATCTAGATTATATTGCAGATGGTAAGTTTTCATATCACCTGTTGTACATGTACAGCTATAGCTTGTACCTATTCTTCGACTTTGCCGGCTATACGGCATTTGCAGTCGGAGTCAGTTATATAATGGGTATCCGGTCACCGGAGAACTTTAATAAACCATTTATCAGCCGCAACATCAAGGATTTCTGGAACCGATGGCATATGTCACTGTCGTTCTGGTTCCGTGATTATGTGTTCATGCGCTTTGTCTTCCTCATAAGGAAGAAAAAATGGATACAAAACAAAATGCTCGTTTCGAATTTAGGTTATATCCTGCTGTTCCTGCTGATGGGAGCATGGCATGGATTAGAAATTCAGTACATCATTTATGGAGCATATCATGCCATGATGATGACCGGATTTAATTTCTTCGAGACTTGGAATAAAAAACATAAACGCTGGCCAACAGGAAAAGCAATGACAATGGTGTCTATCATCATCACTTTCCATGTCGTTTGCTTCGGTTTTTATCTGTTTTCCGGCAAACCATTTCAATAAAAGGGGATATATAAATGAATTTTAAAGAAGAAGTACTACAAGTTATTGCAGAAGTTTGTCAAGATGATGTTGTGAAAGAAGAGCTTGATTTGGATTTATTCGATTCAGGACTAATTGATTCTTTTGGAACAGTAGAATTACTAGTTAAATTCCAGGATCAGCTTGATATTAATGTACCAATTACGGAGTTCGACCGAGATACATGGAATACACCAAATGCTATCGTTGACCGTCTGAATGAGTTGAAATAATGAAGAAAAAGTATTTGTTTGGACCAATCATTCTTGCATTGGTCCTGTTTGCCGGGGTTGTATTCGTACCCGTATCATGGCTGGCTAAGTTAGTTCCTGCTGATCGCTTGGAGGAATCGGCTATCAGTCTGGAGCCAAATATGTTTCAAGGAACCTATTTACAAAGTGAAATGCTCAAACATTCAAAGTATGTTCCGATTTATGGTTCTTCAGAATTATCGCGCTGGGATCCATTCCATCCATCAAATTATTTTGAAACGAACGCAGCTCCCTTCACACCTTATTTAGTAGGAAAAGGCGGAATGACCTCTATTATTCACGACTTAAACTTTGCAACCCATGCCGCTCGATTGAAGAACAAGCAAATGGTCATCATCGTATCACCGCAATGGTTTGTAAAGCATGGTACAGACGAGCAGCATTTTGCACCAAACTATTCCTCTCTGCAAGCATACGAGCTTCCTTTCAATAAGGAAGTGGACGAGCAGGTGAAACGAAAATTGATGCAACGCCTGATGACGTATAATGCAGTCAAGAATGATACCATTCTTTATCAGCTTTATGACGCTTATCTGAATGATAAAAAGATTAAGTTTAATATTTTATCAGTTCCTGCAAAGACCTATCTTTCCGTACTGAAGAAAAAGGATTTGTACTTCACACTTCTGAATGATTCAACCACTAATAGGCATCAATCAGCTGAAGTTAAGGATAAGACATGGGAAGAATTGCAAACACAAGCTGATTCTTATGGAGAAGAACGAACACAGCAGTCCGAATTTTATATTGATGACAAAGTATATAATCATAAGAAGCACTCCATCAAGGAAATGAAAGGAAAGAATAAAGGCCGTTCCTATGCAGAATCACCAGAATACGATGATTTCCAGCTGATGCTTGATATACTCAAGCAATCTGGCGCCGAACCGCTTTTTGTCATTATCCCGGTTAATGGCGCTTACTATGATTACACAGGCTTTCCCGAAAAAGGCCGGCAAGACTATTACACTCGTATAAAGACACAAATAAATGATAGCGGATTTACTTACGCCGATTACTCTGACTATGAATACGAGCCTTATTTTATGCGTGACACAATTCATATCGGCTGGAAAGGCTGGGTATATTTAGATGAGGATATGCAGAAATTCCTTGAATAGCAGGAAGGGACGATTCACCTAATGGTGAGTCGTTTTTTTTTGCTATGAACAGTCTCGATTTTGCTAATAAGTAAAATTTACTACCAATAAATATTAAAAAATATCATAAGAAAATTATTCACAGAATTATCACTTTACTCACAAAAACATCCCATTATTGATATTCCATTATATTCTATTATTTCGTATTATATTCTTAAAGCTGCCAAGTGGTAGATTTTTTATTTATAGTTAATAAAATGTCGGCATATCTTATTAAATGAAGATAAACTTTCTTGTGTCGCAAACAGGGCAGTTTTGTTTAAGTACATTTATTCACAATGTCACCTAAAATAACTGCTTATAATTTATGTACCAACCATCTTATCGAGTTAGAAAATGGTATTAAAATAAGATCGGTAGTGCTATTTATTTAGAAAAGATAGGCTTTTTTAAAGCAAGGGAAAAGGTCATTAATGATGTTTTACTATAATTAGGAGGATACTATTGAAAAAGAGAAAATTAATTATAAGTTTACTGCTTTCCATAATACTTATAATAATACTGCTAGCTTACGGCATTTACCGGTGGTCCGTTAATATGAATAATCTACCTAAGGGAGACTTTCTATCAGAGGTTGAATCTCCTAATGGGGAATATACTATAAAAGCTTATCTTTCAAGTGGGGGAGCTACTACAGGTTATGCAGTAAGAGGGGAATTAATCTTTAATAAAGAGGATAAAAAGACTAAAAATATTTATTGGGATTACCCACAGGATAAAGCAATAATAGAATGGAAAGATAACAAAACAGTTATTATAAATAATCATAAATTAGATATACTTAGGGATACTTACCATTTTAGACAAATAGATTAAGTCTAACTCTTTAATACGAGAGAACGTTTTATTAATCATAAATAGTTTTGTACCCATTAGCAGCCATTAATTAGGCTGCTATTTTTGGTAAAAAAACATGATAGTCTTCCATGATAAAAGAAAAGAGTATTGCTTATGTAACAATCATGGCAGTTTTGTTTAAGTACATTTATTCACACAATGATGATTGAAGCAAAATCTAATAATGCCTTAAGACTCTTTGTAACCTTATAAAATAAGTTTTGTTATATATGCACATAATATAGTCGAGCATTTAATTGTGCTTGCTGACAAAGAAGAGTCTAACGTATGTTAGACTCTTCTATTTTGTGTATTAGCATAATTTATAATTGCTCTGATAAATATAACTAATTCTATATGAATGAGGTTTTTTGGCGTAATTTGGAAATTAATTTTCTGTTTTGAGAAATGATTACACTGCTATAAATAGTAGTTGCAACAATACTTAAAATAGAAAAGAGTACCATAATCATAAATTGTTCATTAGAACGCATGGGAATACCTCCATAAGGATTTCTATACTTTAGTTTATAAATCTAAGGGGATTTTATACACTGTTAGAAATAAGATAAAAAACGATTTGCACCTATTTATGAAGCTCACCTGGCAGGTTAAGTTAACAAGATTTGAATCCTTTGTATAGATGAGGCAATAAAAGAACCCTGGTTTGAACAACAATTAAACTAGGGTTCTTTGGTATAGTATATATAAATAAATATTCTCATTTACTTTCATTATTATTCCTTCTTGAAGGTTCAACAAATAATGATTGATACAAGTAGTTAAGTATTGCTACTGCAATGCTTAGTAAGAAAAGTTGCTTTCGGCTCATTCTTACCAATTTATATACTCCAAGCTTCTCTGCTAATGTAGTTAACGGATAAGCAAATAAATAATCAGCAAAAACGTTAGTAATTAAATATATCCAAAATCTTTTATAGGTTAATTTGAAAATCCAAAAGTTTAGAATCGTAAAAGGTCCAAAAACAAAAGAGACATCTGTTGCTAATTTTGGAAATATAGGTTTTCTTACTTTCCACCATTTTAAATTTTGGGAAAGCTCACTTATTAGTGCAATAACCAAGTCACTAAAAATAATAGTGGGCAGGAAGCGAAGTAAGGAGTTTTTTCCAAGATATCTTATAGATAACCAAGGTAATACCAATAATAAATACATTTTCCATTTCCCTTTCATATAAAACCTCCGAAAATATACTAGCTACATTATAAACAATGGTATTCTCACCTAAAATTACTCCTTATATTCAAGTTGTTATTACTATTGTAAAAGCCGTTGTTATTTTACTTGATAATGCTTGTTATTGAACTATCATGGCAGCATTCCTGTAAATAGACGAACATGAACTTATGAAGGAAAAATGGCAGATTTATTTAAGTACAGTTTTTCACAAAATATAATAATCCTCCTTAGGAGGAGGATTATTATAAGAGTTATATAGTATGAAATTTTAACCAATCATAATTTTTTCTTCTGCGTATTTATAAGGTAATTTGTTATGTTTTTTGGCTAATGCAAAGGCTATTGTCAATGGTCCAACTCGTCCTATAAACATTAGAAGGGAAATAACAATTTTGCCAACTGGACTTAAATCAGGGGTTATTCCTAATGACATGCCTACCGTAGCAAAAGCCGAAATAACTTCAAATAAAATTGCGTTTAGTGGTGCATCTTCTGTAATCGTTAAAATAAACGAAATAAATGTAACAATACCTATAGAATATACTGTTATGGCAAATGCTCTATATACTAAATCTTTGGGAATACGTCTTTCCATTATGTTTATATCATCATTTCCTCGGATTAAGTTCCAGACGGCGAGAAGAATTATGATAAATGTTGTCACTTTAATTCCTCCAGCAGTTCCACCAGAACCTCCACCAATAAACATTAAAATCATCGTAACAAATTGAGTGCTCAGTGTTAATTCAGGCATATTTAAACTGTTGAATCCGGCAGTTCTTGGGACTACTGCATGAAAATAAGCTCCTAAAATTTTATCTTTTAGAGATAAGGGACCCAATGTCCCAGGATTTTTGAATTCTAATACAAATATAAGAATAGTGGGAAGAACGATAAGGAAAGCTGTGATCCATAAGACTAATTTTGAATGTAAAGAGAGCTTTCCTGAAAACCTATTTTTCCAAATATCTAATATAACCGTGTAACCAAGTCCTCCAATGAGTAATAAAGAAGTTAGAATAAAAACTACAGTAAAGTCTCCAGCATAGCCAGTGATACTACGATAATCTCCCATTATATCAAACCCTGCGTTATTAAATGCCGAAATAGAGTGAAATATACCATAATAGATAGAAGTTGGGAAACCAAAGTCAGGAGACCAACGAATAGCCAAAAACATAGCACCAATTGCCTCGAATAGTAAGGTAAAAAGGAGGATGAATTTTACTAGTCGTACCATACCTTCTAGTGAAAGCTGATTTAACGATTCTTGAATTATCAATCTTCCTTTTAATCCAATGTTTTTACCAAGGAATATGGCAATGACAACACCGATTGTCATAAATCCCAAACCACCAGTTTGGATTAGGAATAAAAGTACACATTGACCAAAGACTGTAAAGGTAGTACCGGTATCTACTACAACTAACCCAGTAACACAAACAGCAGAAGTTGCTTCAAATATAGCATCGATAAAGGAAAGTTCATGACCATCATTTGTTGAAATTGGTAACATAAGTAGAAGCGTACCAATAAAAATGAGTATTAGAAAACCAATCGATAGTATTTGAGCAGGATTAAATTTAAGTAACTTTCCAATACCAATACGGTCAGCTATATTATTTCTTCTCACAATATCCTCCAACTTTATACAAGAATAAATGAAGTTTACACCGTATTGTTAAAAACTTCAAATATTCATAAGGGAATCTTTTATTAGCTTTTGATTTTCAAAAATAGCAGGTATTTAAAAACAATACTATATAAATAAAAATGTTTATTTACAGCATGATAAATGCAGTAGTATGATATATGAGTTTCGTTGCGAGTTTATTTATTTGTTTAGGGGAACATAAAAAGTGAATACATACTATAGAGGTGTAACATGATTTCGTTAAAGAGATTATTAATTGGAAGACCGTTAAAATCGAATGCATTAGGAGAACAAAGAATCAATAAAAAAAAGGCATTAGCCATCCTCTCATCCGATGCTTTATCTTCCGTGGCTTATGGACCGGAACAGATATTATTAGTATTAGTAACGTTAGGTACGGCAGCCTATTGGTATTCTTTGCCCATTGCTGTGGGAGTACTAGTTTTACTAACTGCTTTAATATTATCTTACCGTCAAATCATTTTTGCTTATCCACATGGTGGAGGGGCATACGTAGTATCAAAAAATAATTTAGGTACTAATGTAGGATTGGTTGCTGGTAGTTCTTTGTTAGTAGATTATATTTTAACAGTTGCTGTAAGTGTCTCGGCTGGAACAGATGCTATTACTTCAGCTTTTCCAGGGCTGCACTCATACAACATCTTAATTTCTGTATTTTTTGTGATAGTTTTAACGATATTAAACTTGAGGGGTGTCACTGAATCTGCTTCTGTTTTAGCGTATCCTGTTTACTTATTTGTTTTAGCTCTATTCATTATGATTGGGGTAGGATTATTTAATGTTGTTACTGGAAAAGTGCCAGAGCAATTACATTCTCCAATTGGTACTCCTATTCAAGGCGTAACTTTATTCCTGCTCCTAAGAGCATTTGCTTCTGGTAGTTCGGCGTTAACAGGGGTAGAAGCAATTTCGAACGCCATACCTAATTTTAAAGAACCGGCACCTAATAATGCTGCTAAAACTTTAATAGCGATGGGTGTTTTACTAGCCATTTTATTTACTGGAATTGTTTCTCTAGCTTATTTCTATGGCGTTTCTCCACGTGAAGATGTAACAGTGGTCTCCCAAATTGCCGAAGAAATATTCGGTAGAAACGGAATGTATTATTTTGTTCAAGGGACAACGGCACTAATTCTTATTTTAGCAGCTAATACAGGGTATACGGCATTCCCGTTATTAGCAGTGAACTTAGCAAAAGATAAGTTTATTCCAAGGATGTTTACCATTAGAGGAGATCGTTTAGGTTATTCAAATGGTATTTTGTTTTTAGCTTTCTTTTCCATTATCCTGATTATTGTATTTGAAGGAAAAACAGAGTCCCTCATTCCTTTGTATGCGGTAGGAGTATTTATTCCATTTACGTTATCTCAAACAGGGATGGTACTTAAATGGTTGCGAGAAAAGCCAGAAGGTTGGAAAGGAAAACTTATTATTAATACCCTTGGTGCTATTATTTGCTTAATAGTGACCATGATGTTTTTCCTTACAAAGTTCTCTCAAGTTTGGCCAGTATTGATATTCGTTCCGGTTATTGTGTATTTGTTTTATAAGATAAAAAAACACTATGATTCTGTAGGAGAACAATTGCGAATTACTGACTTAGCTGAAGTGGAAGAAATATCAGGTAATGTTATTGTTGTACCTGTTGCAGGCATTACTCGTGTTGTGAATAATTCACTTGCCTATGCAAAATCTTTGAATCCTGATAAATTAATTGCTGTTTATGTTGCATTTAGCCGGGAGGATGAGAGAAGATTTGAAGAGAAGTGGAATGAATGGCAACCCGATGTTCGCCTTGTTACCTTACATTCCCAATATCGAAGTATTATCCAGCCTTTAACTAAATTTATAGATACGGTGGAACATAAGGCAGGAGAGTCAGATTATCGGGTAACAGTAGTTATACCGCAGTTTGTACTACGAAAAGGATGGCATAATATTTTGCATAACCAGTCTAGCTTATTAATTAGAACCTTTTTACTTTACAAAAGAAATGTCATCGTTTCTACAGTACCTTATCACTTTAAAGAATAACATAGAATAAAAAAAGATACCTAAAGGTATCTTTTTTTATTCTAAGCAGGATATTATAACCAAACTTACTGCAAAATAACTATATACTTATTATGAGGTGTTATAGATATGAAATTGTTAAAAGGTTTATCATGTCTATTCTTGCTTATTTTTTTGACTGGGTGTTGGGATCGAAGAGAATTAGGAGACGTTTCTATTGTTACGGGAATGGCTGTAGATAAAGGAGAAACGTTTAAGTATAAATTAACTATTGAAACTACGGAAGCAAGAGAAATGAGTTACCAAACAGCAGCAGGTTTAGCCCCATCAACTGTTTCTTCGTTAGAAGGTAATAATATTGGAGAACTGACTTCTAAATTTAATATTATGAATGCTACCCATCCTGTTTATTCCCATACAAGAGTGTTAGTTATTAGTGAGGAAATAGTGGAGGATGGATTGTTAGAGTTCATGGATTTTTTCGATCGTAACAGAGAAATAAGAGATGATTTTGCCATTGTAGTTGCAAGAGGTTCCGATGCTGGTGATATCCTGAAAGTAAACAATATGTACAAAAAAAGTCCTTCACTAAAACTCTTTACTCAATTAAATACGATGCAAAAAGAGTGGGGAGGAGCTCCAGATATTAGGTTAAATGATTATACTCGTATTTACATCTCATATGGCCAAGCACCAGTACTGCCTGCTATAAAGTTAGTGGGTGATCCAAAAAAAGGTGGAAATATTGAAAATTTGAAAAGTGAGGATCCAGAAAGTGAAATAGACCTTCATTCCATGGCGGTTCTTAAACTTGGGAAACTTGCAGGATATGCCTCAATGAATGAAGTTCGCGATATGCTTTTCGTACAAAATAAAATTAAAAGCACAGAAATAACTTCTAATTGTACCAAAGGAAAATTTGGATATAGTATTACTAATTCAAAAACAAAAGTTACTGCCAAAGAGTTAAATGGAATTCCCCATTTTTATATTAAAATTAAAACGGAAGGTACTTTAGATGGAACGGAATGTGTTCAAGATTTCAAGAATCCTTATGCATTTGAGGGATTAGAGGAATCTATTAATAAAAAGATGGAAACAGAAATAAAAGAATTTTTTCATAAAACAAAAGAGGAATTTAATGCAGATGTTTTTGGATTAGGAGAACTGCTGAGAGAACAAGATTATAAGCATTTTAAGAAATACAAGGACACATGGGATGATGGTTATGCTAAAGCACAAATACATATTACTTTTAATTCAGAAATCAAAAGAAGTGGATTAAGGAAAGATCGTTATATAATGAAATAAAAATATTAACATAAAAAGGTTAACAATAAATAGAACTAAATTTAAGTGGTTAAAATATATTCACAGTCTATACTTTCTGGAAAAAATGGGATTTTTCTTTTGGTCCAGATAGGAGTACAAACAAACAACAAAATGCGTTGAAAAACTAGGCATATTTGCGTAAAGAGCATGCTTCAAAATAAAAATTACCATGGATTGGACAAGTGCCGTATCTATAATGGACAAGGGATAATATTATATATTAGGTGAATAACCGAAACCATCTTACTTATAAAAACCTCCTTAAAGGTGTACCGTGGTCCTGGTGCACCTGTATTTATTATTTAATCCTTAGGTAAGAGTGTCCATATATATCGTTTCTAAGTGGATTTATTAAACCAAACAAAGAGTGCGTAATGCACTCATAATGATCTATGCTGGAGGTTTGGTACAGATAAATGACTTAATAACATCCTATGCGGCATGTCCTTATTTTGACACATAAATAGATGAATTTAAAATTAGCAATGTCTCTTATTAAACATATTATATAATGATTCCATCACTCAATTGTATTCGGAGACAACCTTGGTGGGGTTGTCTCCTATATAAGTAAAAGAGGTATACCCAGTAACTAAGAGTTAGGAGAAGCTTGACCAGACTTTTACGAAGTTTTTTAGAACAAGTATCGAAAGCAAAACTTATTGAATAATATATTGAGACTATTTAGTCTTAAGCTTTCCTTTTAATGAAGAATCAAATTTGAACTCTATAGATGCCAGTAGAGTTCTTTTTTTGACTTCTCCTAAGAGCAAAAGAAGGTGTACCTTTTGGCACACCTTACCCTATAAGGGGTTTGGAGAAAATTGAAAAAATGACTTGTGACTTCCACATCACACTATAGTCTATTCACTTATGTAATTTTTTTGAACGGCACTTGTCCAAATGGCAGTATTTTTGTGAGTTAGTCTGTGAGAAAGATAGGTGCTTTCTGTAATAAACAAAGACAATCCTGAATGCGTCACTAACTGGACAGTTTCATGAAAGACAGAATTGCAAAAAACTTGGAGGGATTTTGTAAATAATCAAAGAGATTGTCTACTTGATTTCTTTATCTGGAAAATTTTATTTGTCTTATTAGTTCCTTTCCTTGATAATTAATAGGAAATGGAGATGTAATATGGGAAAAGAAATTAAAATTAATATTAAGTTTTTTGATTTAGACCTAAATAAAGAAATTTATTTTACAGAAGAAATACTTTTGGCTGCTAATCCCCTATTAACTCCACAATTAATAATTAAAGATGGAACTAATTTGAATGGGTTACTATTAACCTTCAAAAGTGTAGTAAAAAGCATAGTTGGAATAAAGGTTGAATTTGAAGATACATTCTCTAGAGAAGAACGAACTATTACTATTAAGATAAAAAAAGTGCCATAATCTGAAAATATTTAAAGGAAAGTGCTCATAATTTTCAAAGGTGATGTAGAAAAATCAGCTCTACAGAATTTAAATTGTCCAGTAACATAAAAATTTATTCATAATATTTACTAATGAGTTTTCCTTATGATATGTCGTTATTTGACGAGCAATAATGTTTGTCCATTTATTTCCTTTCTCTAATAATTAAGGGGAGGGGAGGTAAAGGAGATAAATACTAAAATTCATATAGAAATGTTGTGTAAGGATATATTAAAAAAACATAATCTGGACAATATTATTTTAGAGGAATTTAATGATCCAACTTATGTTATGTCTTATAACCATCGTGATAAAACAATTAGATTTAACAGGGATACTTTATTCAAGGATTATAAGAATACGAGTTACGGATTAAGTTTCGATGAATACATAGTTATTATTATGTATCATGAAATAGGTCATGCGTTAGATGGCAGTATGGACTTAATAATGCAAAGAATTTCTGTACACGAAGAAACTATTATTAATAACTTCGGATCAGAAAATGATTATGGTTATCAAAGGCAGCAAATAATTGATGACTATATGACATTAGAAATAAATGCTTGGAAGATTGCAGAAGCTCTAATAGCTGAAGTTTATTTAATGACTGAGTTTCATAATATAAAGAATGATTCACTTGAAGAATCTGAAAAGTTTATAAGAGATAAAATAGGGCGTTTGTAATGACGCCTTTTTATTTTGGAGAAAGGAAGGTTATTAACATTCATTGTTCCGACTTTCCAACAGCAAGGACTAAACCAAAATGAAAGGGTGAAGAATATGTCTTTGAGAAACCAAGTATTACAGTTTAGACCAGATAACTAGTTATAGAATAGTGAACTAAGTTTAGATGTTGAATACTATCAGCATTGGCAGTATTAAATGAAAAATTTGGCAGTTAGTGAAAGAAGGATTAAGTAAAACCATCAATGCTAACTATTGATGGTTTTACTTAATCCTATAGATGAGTAATTTTTGTTTAACTAAAAAAATAGAGTTTGTATCAGGATCTATAATTTCTAATAATCCATTTTCATGATTAAAGAAACAAAAGTGTATTTTACTGTTGTATATAACTTTTTGACCGAACGAGATAATACTAATATGGTCTAAATACTTGGCTGTTGACATGACAATATTTTCTTAGCCCCCTTCACTGTATAAAGGGAAGGTGACTAAGAAAAGTCTAATAGAACCCAATATAATATGTGATGTATAGAAACCGTAACATAGTACTTGCCTATAAGTAAATCCCGTTTTACTTATCAAATGATAGAAATTAAACTGAAAAATAGTCTCACATTTAGAATTTTTTTTTATGTTACTAAAATGGCAGGATAGTGAAAGAAGGGGTTATTGGAAATAGTGAAGAATTACATATCTTTAATAAGCTTTTTGGAGGGGGTTATTTGCGTGGTCGATCACAACCACGTAAGTACCGGGCTGGTATATCGAATGATTAATTTTTGCTTGAAGGTGACGTTACGTTACCTTGTACAATGAAATTTGTAGACTGTATGGAAGAAAATTTGGAATGAGAAAGGAGGGAAGGTTTTGACAAAAAAAATAGATTATTTGACGACCGGACAGCTTGCTAAAAGTACTGGGATAACAGTTAGGACATTACGATATTATGATCAAATTGGTCTATTAATTCCCCAAGACTATGGTACAGGTTCAACTCGTTTGTATACAAAGGACGACATAATACGGCTTCAGCGGATTCAAGTACTGAAGTATTTAGGTCTGTCTCTTCAAGAAATTCAGGATATTTTGAATACGGATACTCAATCTAAAGGAGAGATTAGACACTCTTTACAAGCGCAGCTTGATGTTATTTACCAGAAAATCGCTCATATGGTACACGTTGTTCGAGCAATTCAAAAAATAATGGAGCTCACGACAAATGGAACCCATGAGTTTGATATAGATCAATTGGTAGATGTTATTCAAACCATACAGATGGAGCAGAACTGGGGGGAACAGTACCGTACTGCGTCCCTACTTCAATCGAGGATAAACCTGTACGATAAGTTCAGTACCAATCCACTTGGTTGGCATCGTTGGGTCTTTAATCAGTTGAAGGTATGCAACAACGATGCCCATGTTCTCGAATTAGGCTGTGGAGATGGTACCTTTTGGGTAAGAAATGCTGAAGTACTTCCAAGCAATTGGCGCATCACGCTTACTGATATTTCGATAGGGATGGTGGAAGAAGCACGTTGTAACTTGGCTGGTAGAGAAGCCCAGTTTAAATTTTTGGCTGTTGATACGCAGCAAATCCCTTTTCATGACGGACAGTTTGATTTGGTCATCGCGAACAATATGCTCTATCACGTACCTGATATGCCAAGGGCGCTCCAAGAGATGAATCGTGTATTAAAACCAGGCGGTGTGGTGTGTCTCTCTACTATGAGCACGCGGCATCTTCAAGAGATAGACCATTTAGCTGCGGGATTCGATTCCAAATTACGCGTTCTGGACGACGTCATTTATCGATTTCACCTTGATAACGGAGAAAGATTGTTGTCGGACTACTTCAAAGATATCCAACTACTCCAATATGAAGATCGCCTACTGGTCACCGAAGCTGAAACTCTCATTAACTATATGATATCGACACCTATGATCATCCGTGAAAAGCTTTCTGGAGATAAGATTGACGAATTCCGAACTTATATCAACCAAGCTCTTAAGCAGAGCGGAGTAATGGAAATGACAAAAGAGAATGGGATTTTTCTAGGGAGGAAATGACGATGACAATGGAAAACGAAAACGAAAACCCAAGAGTAAGAAATATAAACGAAGAACTTTTATCGAATAATTGGTACTTACTCAAAAAGGTTACGTTTGAATATAAAAAGGACAACGGACAATGGGAGACACAATCCCGTGAAGTTTATGACCGTGGGAACGGTGCTACGATCTTGCTGTATAATCGGCAAAAACAAACTGTGGTACTGACTAAACAGTTTCGAATGCCTACTTATCAAAATGGCAATGAGTCGGGAATGCTTATTGAAACCTGTGCAGGTCTTCTTGATAAAGAAACACCAGAAGAAAGTATTTTGAGAGAGACTAGGGAAGAAACGGGATACCAAGTCAACCGTGTTCAAAAGGTTGGCGAAGCTTATATGTCACCTGGATCCGTGACAGAACTTCTGTACTTTTATGTGGCTGAGTATACTGAGGATCTGCTAGTGGGAAAGGGTGGAGGTTTAGAAGAGGAGCAGGAAAACATCGAAGTGATAGAACTGCCGTTTCAAAAAGCTCTCGACATGATTCAAACCGGTGAAATCAGGGACGGCAAAACGATCATACTGCTTCAGTACGTGCAAATCCATGGACTACTTAAGGTAAAGAAAAAGACTCAGAAACCTATGCATATCCTTGTTGCAGGTCCTTACCGTTCTGGTACAAATGACGACCCTAAGTTAATTGAGCAGAATGTCCAATTTATGAATGAAATTAGTCTTCAAGTTTACGAACTAGGACACTTGCCAGTCCTTGGGGAATGGTATGCATTACCTCTTATCGCGACAGCCGGATCAACGAATATTGGGGATGAAATTTTTAATCGAATTTTCCATCCTTCTTCTGTCCGCTTACTTGATCACTGTAACGCAGTACTACGGGTTGGAGGAGCATCGCAAGGAGCTGATGAAATGGTAAAGGTAGCAAGGGAGAAGGGCCTTCAAGTTTATGAACGAATTGAGGATATTCCACTAGTAGTAAAGACAATGGATAAGAAGAGCAACCAAGTGTGTATTTGAAATTAAGTTGAACCGTTTTAAAAAAGAGAGAGCTTCTCAAAAAACTGAACAGGCAAGAAAATACTGTAACTATATTGGCATTTTAGTTAAGATGGAGTATTAATGGATAAGAAGAATATTGATTTTTAGATACATGTTAAAGGGGTGTTGAGAGTGGAGGATATAATTAATGAAATAAACCACTGGATACAAGCATTACCAAAGAAATACAACTCTATGTCAGATATAGAAATATCAAATCGTCCATTACCAAATAAATGGTCTAAAAAAGAGATATTAGGACATCTTTGTGACTCTGCAATAAATAATATTCAGAGGTTTGTAGAAATTCAATATACGGAGCAACCTTATGTCATCCAATCGTATAATCAAGAACAATGGGTCGTAGTTCAGAATTATCAAGAAAGACCACTTGATGAAATACTGACTCTTTTTCAAGACCTCAATAAGCAAGTGATTAATATCATTAAGAATATTCCTTCCGAGAAATTAACCTATCTTTGTAATATTGGGAATACTCAAAAAACATTAAAATGGCTTATACAGGACTACCTTAACCATATGGAGCATCATATTAACAAGCAAATCTTAATTTAATTGAGTTAACGGGGCATTACTGAAGCATCAGTAATGCTTTTTTCTACTTTAAGTAACAGGCCAGCATTGCTGTAATAGCTGAAAAAACAGCTTATGGAAGAAACATGGCAGGTTTGTTTAAGTACACTTATTCACAAAGACGAAGTACTTGATGGCTTAGAACAAGCTTTTTGAATCAACTTGTTATTTTATGCTTATGTAAAAAGGTCAGCCTATAAAGCTAGACAAAAACCACAAAGTGTTTGCATATGCACATATCATGCGGTATTATAATTTATGTGCATATGCACATTATTTTGATATTTATGTGCGTACGCACATAATAATTTGTTAGGGGGAATAAGTTTTGGAAATCGTCAATGGTAAGAATAAAGTGAAGAGTGAAGTGAAAACTTTACCTATATTATTTTCATTATTAGCGGCAGCCTTTATTGGTATGTTTAGCGAAATGTCTCTTAATGTTGCGTTAAGTAGCTTAATGGAGGAATTAAATATAACTGCTTCCACTGTCCAATGGTTAACTACAGGCTACATGTTAGTTATTAGTATTCTAGTACCCATTTCTGCATTGTTAATACAATGGTTTACTACAAGACAATTGTTTTTAACATCCATGATCTTATTTACATTTGGCACTATAATTGCAGCGATTTCACCAACTTTTACAATATTACTCATAGGGAGATTAATACAAGCTGCTGGTACAGGACTGTTAATCCCCTTAATGTTTAATACTGTCTTAACAATTACTCCACCTCAAAAAAGAGGTTCTATTATGGGAATTGTCGGACTTACTATCATGTTTGCCCCAGCAATTGGACCAACATTGTCAGGATTGATAATACAAAACTTGCATTGGCATTGGTTATTTTGGGTTCTTTTACCATTTCTGCTTATTATCATAGGTATAGGTTATGTTAATATCCAAAATATATCAGAAATATCAAAACCAAAGATTGATTTAATATCTATTATCTTGTCTACGATTGCATTTGGTGGTTTAGTTTATGGACTTAGTAGTGCAGGAGAAGGAGAGGGTGGTTGGTCATCACCAGCAACAATTTATTCCCTTATTATGGGAATTATAGCCCTGATTTTGTTCATATTACGACAGTTTATGATGAAACAGCCTTTGGTAAACTTAAGAGCATTTAAATATCCAATGTTCAGTTTAGGCGTAGTGTTGGTAATGATTTCAATGATGGTACCATTCGCTTTTTTAATACTCATGCCAATGTATCTTCAAAATTCACTTGGTTTAACGGTTTTTGTCTCAGGATTAGTACTATTACCTGGTGGAACTGTAAATGGATTTATGTCACCAGTGACAGGTTATTTTTTTGATAAATTTGGACCAAAACCTTTAGTTATTCCAGGATTACTTATAGGAGCTGTTGCATTATGGTTTTTTACAGATCTGACCACTTCAACAACAATAATAACTGTTATAATAATCCATTGTGTCTTAATGTTCGGTATGTCTATGGTAATGATGCCAGCTCAAACAAATGGGCTAAACCAGTTGCCGCGGGAACTTTATCCACATGGTACAGCAATTATGAACACTCTTCAACAGCTTGCAGGTGCAATGGGAACAGCATTATGTGTAACCATTATGTCTGCAGGACAAGAAAACTATATGAAAGACTTAGATCATCCACTTGGTGCTAATGATATAAAAGAAGCATTGACAGCGGGTATACAGAATGGTTTTATGTTTGGTCTAATACTTGCCATTATCGGTTTTGTCTTTGCTATCTTCATTAGAAAATCACATCATTCTCAATAAATTTACACAATATGTTTAGGTAGGAATTTCGATTTCCTGCCTTTTTTCATAATAATATTTATCTAATAATGAAATATATTTATTTGCTAATTGTTTTGAAAATCAATAATATAAACAGTTGTATATGCACATTATTTCAACTTAGTGAAAGGATGCTTATTTATGAAGAATTATAGATTTGAGGAATCTTTAGGACATAAGATTGAAATTTGTTCACGACTAATGAGTGCCCAGTTAAATCAAAGATTTAAGAATTCAAATTATCCCGTTACTTCTGAACAGTGGGGGGTAATAAATGTTCTTCTTGATAAAGATGGTATTTCTCAAAACCAACTTGCTAACGAGTTGCAAAAAAATCATACTTCCATTTCAAGGTTGATTGATAACTTAATTAAAAAGGGATTAATTAGACGAATCAATGATCCAAATGATGGACGTACAAATTTAATATGTTTAACTAAAAAGGGAAGAGAATTACAATTAGGTGTTAAGCAACAAGTACAAAATCATTTGGAAAATGTACTTGATGGAATTGAAACAAATGATATTATTATTTGCACAAAAGTCCTCGACAATATTATTAGTAATTTGAAATGACTTATAATTTTTATCATGTTTAAACGATAAACAAGGAGACTAGTTTGGAAACTTGCTCCTTGTTTTACAAAAACTAATGTAATTGATGATTAAAATAATGTAAGATCTTTATGGTTAACTGAATATTAAATCTTTCCTCCCCATTATTCAAATCTAATGCAAATAGTTCCTTGATTTTGTTGATTCGATAAAACAAAGTATTCTTGTGGATATGTAAGTTATTTGAAACCAGTGCTGGATTATTGATATAGGTTAAATATTCATTTAGAGTCTCCAGTAAGTTTGTGTTATACAATGTATCGTACTCAATAATTTTCAATACTTTTGAATTGAAGATCGTTTCTAGATGTGATTCTTTATTAAATACATTAATTAAATGGTATACCAGATAGTCCTGATAAGCATATAAATATTGTCCTTTGCTAAGAGAGGTTCCTAATTCATAAGCAATAATAGCTTGCTGATAATATTTGTTAGTATCGACTAAGGAGGTATATATGTTGCTTACTGATGCTATCAATTTGTTGGCCATCAAATAATCTAGTAAGGATTCATTTTCTAGAAAAATCGAAACATCCATATTTTCGCTACTGATAATAAAAATAATTTTATTATCGAAAAGTATCCAACGGTTATTTGGTAAAAAGACTGCTACTCTCTCTGCAACTAATTCAGCTTTTTGAGTTGTAAGGTTACTTTCCTTTATAAATAAACTGAAGATAATAAAATGAGAATTTGTTTTCCAATTAATTTGTTTTAGACGAAAATTTAAAATGGAATTACTCGTTATTTGGTTGTTTAACAATTCAGATAGAAAGAAACTATGGTTTAATCCTTTATTTCTTCTCAAAAAACTACTTTTTTCAAGTTCTAAAGAAATAAGCGAGCATAAAAAGTTTACTATCTCAAAATCATATCTAGAAAAGCTATGATTGACCTCAATAACAGCTATATGTGCCACTTCGACATCTTGTATATAAATATGTCCATGCATCCAACCGTTTCTTAAATAATCAGAGTTATCATAATATGGATAACGTGCTTTACGAGTATTCTCATAAATTTTATGCTTTTGTAAATGTTCCATGTTCTGGTTGGAAAGGTAACCAAATTCCTTTTGTTCTTTAATATCTGATCGATAATTAACTGCATCTTGTGACATGGCAATAATTTTAGAACTTGCATCAATCAGAATAATTGGGTTAATTAAGAATTGGTGTGTTAGTTCAATTTTCTCTGATAATGAAGAACTTGTGTTAAAAAGCGTAAATAGCTTCTGTTTGTCATATGAAAGTTTAATATCTAATTCTAATATATTAGTAATTTCCTCGTATAATTTCGGTACATTGTAATCCACATTAATATTAATAATATTCCAGTTGTCAATCTTAGGTTGCATCCATGTTTTTGAATTGACTAAAAGTACACTAATGTTATTTCCTCCGATTATTGTAGGCAAATCTTCAGCTAATCCTATATACAAAATTCCTTCTTTTAAAGTTGTTTGATTCTTTAGTAGGCGAACTGAATATATTTCAATTTCTGGATACTCACTTGATAACCAAACAGGAGTACCCATTGATGAAAATTCGTTTACTAATAATGTAAGATTCATTTCATGCTTTACCCCTTTTGTGTTATAACACAATTTTATTAAGTGTTTATAGTTGAAATTTTAAAATGAGATACATTGGAAACGGTTTAATTATTATATATTATTAATTTGTAATAAACAACAACGTTGTGTTACATCATAATGAGGAGGTTAACTTAATTGGGAAAATATGATGAATTAGCAAAAAAAATAATAGATAATGTTGGTGGAAATAAAAACGTTTATAGTCTAATGCATTGTATCACTAGGTTACGATTTAAAGTAAAGGATGAAAGTAAAGTAAATATACAAGAATTAAAAAAACTCAACGGTGTAGTCACAGCACAGAAAAGTGGTGAAGAATTTCAAGTAGTTATTGGAAATCATGTCGGAGAAGTATATAAAACTGTATTATCTATAAGCGATATTCCTCAAACTTCTAGTGAAGGATCAATCTCAACTGAGAAGAAAGGTCTTTTCGCAAAGTTTGTTGGTATGATCTCGGGTATTATTGTTCCAATAATAGGGATTTTGACAGCTGCAGGGTTAATGAAAGGTTTGTTATCCTTGTTTACGTCATTACATTGGCTAGATAGTACTTCTGGTACTTACCAAATTCTTTATACAATTGGCGATGGCTTGTTTTACTTCTTTCCAGTTTTCCTAGGATATACTGCGGCCAAGAAATTTAATTTAGACCATTTTGTTGGAATGGCAATAGGTGCAAGTTTAATATATCCTACTATAGTTCAATTAGTTCATGGTGAACCACTTTATACTATATTCACAGGAACTATTCTGCAATCGAACGTAAACTTAACCTTCTTAGGAATTCCAGTTATTTTAGTAAGTTATACATCAACACTCATACCAATAATTGTTGCCTGCTATGCTGCTTCAAAAGTTCAAAAAATCTTATCTAAATTTATTCCTAACGTAGTTAAGATGTTTTTGTTGCCACTAGGAACTTTAATAATTATAGTTCCCCTTACATTTATAGTTATTGGACCAGTAACTACACTTATTGGAAATTTAATTGGTGTAGCTACAACTTCTTTGTTTGCATTAAATTCGGGGATTGCTGGTATTTTATTCGGTGGTTTATGGCAAATACTTGTTATGTTAGGTCTTAACTGGGTGTTTTTCCCAATAGCTATTAATAATATTGCTACATTAGGTTTTAACTCTGTAACAGTTACAAACTTTGCTGCTACCTTTGCTCAAACAGCAGTCGTCCTAGCAATTCTTATTAAAACTAAAGATAAAAATTTAAAATCAATGGCTATTCCGGCTGCAATTTCTGGATTCTTTGGTGTAACAGAACCTGCAATTTATGGGATTACCCTACCTAGAAAAAAACCATTTATCATTAGTTGTATAGGTGCTGCTATTGGTGGAGGTATCATTGGTTTTGCTGGTGTAAAAAGTTATATTATGGGTGGTGTGGGGTTGTTTGCACTTCCGAATTTTATTAATCCGGAAACTGGTAGTATGAATGGGCCAATATCTGCAATTATAGCTGTTTTAATCGCTATGTTAATTAGCTTTATATTAACATATATTACATTCAAAGATGACAAAGGAGAAGTTGATAATAAAAGCCTCCAGCAAGTAGAAGAATTGGAAAACAAGGAGCAGGTAGTTAAAATAGCTGATTCAGAAATATATTCACCCATAAAAGGTAAATTATTCTCTTTATCAAAAGTAAATGACCCAACATTTGCAGAAGGCTTGCTCGGAAACGGTGTAGCCATACTACCATCAGTTGGTCAGGTTGTCTCACCTTGTAACGGAACTATCATTACTGTCTTCCCTACAAAACATGCTATAGCCATTAAGTCAGATAGTGGGGCGGAAATTTTAATTCATATAGGTCTTGATACTGTCAAACTAAATGGACAATATTTTACTGCATTTGTTCAAGAAGGTGACTCTATAAAAATAGGGGATAAATTGGTCGAATTCGATATAGAAGGCATTAAAGCGGAGGGTTATGACATAATGACTCCATTAGTTATCACAAATACTGTAGAATTTGGTGATGTTATCAGTACCAGTATTTTAGAAAAAGAAATAGATGAAAAAGAAGTTATCTTAACATTGAAAAAATAATAATTATACCTATGTATTTAGTAGAGAAAATTAATGAATTTTGATTGTCTCTAAAAAGAATAAGGAGAGTGGAATAAATGGGGAATGAGGTAGAATTTCCAAAAGACTTCCTATGGGGAGGAGCTATTTCAGCTATTCAAACTGAAGGAGCATTTGATAAAGATGGGAGGGGATTGTCTGTATTTGACGTATATCCTAAAGGCGGTCCCACTCCAACTATCCCGTTTAGTGAAGGAAGGTATAACTATAAGGAAGCAATTGACTTTTATAGTAATTACAAAGATGATATAGCTTTGTTTGCGGAGATGGGATTTAAAGTTCTTCGTACATCCATTTCTTGGACGCGTATATTCCCTAGTGGGGATGACGTTGAACCCAATGAAAAAGGATTACAGTTTTATGACGATGTATTTGACGAATTATTGAGGAATGGAATCCAGCCATTAGTTACTTTATTGCATTTGGATTTCCCCTATTCTCTCGTAGAAAATTATGGTGGATGGAATAATCGAAAAACAGTTGAATTATTTGAAAGATATGCAAGAACTGTTTTCGAGAGATATAAAGACAAAGTGAAGTATTGGATAACTCTTAACGAAATTAATATTATATTGCATAGACCACATTTAGTAGGCGTTAGCCTTGGTGAGAATAAATATCAGTCTATCTATCAGTCTGCGCATCATCAGTTAGTAGCTAGTGCACTAGCGGTAAAGGCCTGTCATGAGATTATACCTGACGCAAAAATTGGTTGTATGCTTGGTGCAATGCCATTTTATCCATACTCTTGTAAACCAGAAGATGTTTTTGAAGGTTTACTTAGAGATCAAAGTACGTTCTTTTTTTCAGATATACAAGCAAAGGGCTATTATCCATACTTCACAAAAAAATTATTTAAAGAAAAGAAAGTTACACTTGATATACAACCGGAAGATGAAAGAATTCTATCTGAGAACTTAGTGGATTTTGTTTCTTTTAGTTATTATATGAGTTTAACTATTGCTAAAGATTTACATGGTAAGGAGACAACAAGTGGAAATTTATTTGGTGGGTTGAAAAACCCGTATATTCCTTCTTCAGAGTGGGGATGGCAAATAGATCCATTAGGTTTAAGGATAACTATGCATCAACTTTATCAACGATATGAGAAGCCATTATTTATTGTAGAAAACGGTCTAGGATCTTTTGATAAGCTAGAAGAGGACAAGTCCGTACATGACCAGTATCGAGTAGAATATCTTAAAGAACATTTTAAAGCAGCTGCAAATGGAATTGAGGATGGCATAGAACTGCTTGGATTTGCAGTTTGGGGTCCAATAGATCTCGTTAGTGCATCAACTGGACAAATGAATAAACGTTATGGTTTTATCTATGTAGATAAAGATGATGATGGCAATGGAAATCTTGAAAGATACAAGAAAGATTCCTTTTACTGGTACAAAGAAGTAATTGCAACAAATGGAGAATCACTTTAATAGTTGAGTAAAATCAGCCATACTTTTGGACTGCTCTTTACTCTTCCTGTGGATTTATATAAGAACTCACCTAATAATCGTTCTGCCGAACAATTTAATTTAGTGGTAAGTGGTAGCATTTACTGTAAAAAGTATTATTTGTGAATAAATGTACTTAGACAACAGGGGGCTTTCCTTAAATATAAGGAGCCCTTTTATTATGTCGCTAAAAGGGCAGTTTTGTTGAAGAAGGTTTTAAGATTGAAAAGAGTATTGTGACGTTAATTGAAAATGAAGACCTATCTGAAAAAATCACTTAAAGTAATATAAGAAACCTTTTATTTTAAAGAACGTAATAAAAGAAGGGACAGGGAGGTAAATTTATGAATGATCATATAATTTTTTTTATTATAGGTGCGTTTGTTTTATTAATACTAATTCCATTCTTTATTATTAGAGATATAAAAAATGGTAAGAATCTAACCGATATCTTTACTTCTAACATGAAATTTTTATTGTTAATGTTAATATTTGTGGGTGAAGTATTAAGGTCAATTTTATCTACTGAATCAATGAATTACTTTAATCAAACACTATTCCTTTTCTGTATGATGTTTGGAGTTACACCAGCAATATTTTTAATGGTATATCACCTTAAAAATGACATTAAGAAATTGAGTAATCCAAAAGAGTACAAACACTATTGGGTATACAAGATTAGATACATATTAATCACACTACAAATTAGTTTATTAATAATTGGAAAATGATATTTAAAGTAACTAGGGACCATACTGTTTAATATTTACAAACTGCATAGTTTTCGTTCTGATATGTGCTAACCGGTTAATAATTAAGGTGATGTAATAAAGAGTGTTATGCCAGAAAGGATTATTGCTCTGGCACTAACAGGGCAGTTTAGTTTAACAAGGAAAATCACACTAAATATAGAAATAAACTTATATGAGCTAACCTAAATAAGATAACTTGTTAATATGGAGGTATCTATGCCAACTTTAAAAATAGGAAATGTTTGTGTAAATAGGAATTCAAACTGAGATACGGTAATTATAAACGAATTTAGTGCAATAAAAGAAAGTATTAATTATATTAATGAGTTTAATGTAACGAACGTAGATATAGAGGACTTTGATTGTTATGATTTAAATTTCCTGAGTGATTGCCCAGATATTGAAAAGCTGTCGGTACATAATCATTTTGTGAAAGATCTAGGTGGTATTTATGAGTTGAAAAAATTAAGAGTGTTGACAATTAATGAAACCACTACAAAAGTAGAATTCAGAATACACGAGATAAAAAACTTAGAAGAATTATATGGTACATTACCGAAAAACACCATAGGAATTAATGAGTTAAATAAATTAAAAAAGGTTGCATTGTGGGGTTATAAACCTAAATCAAAGAGTCTTAATGAATTTAAAAACTTGATAAGTTTAAATGAACTTAGCTTGACACAATCAAACCTCCACACACTTGATGGTATTGAAGAATTAGTAAATTTAAAGAGCCTGGGATTGTACTACCTAAGAACATTAGCTGATATAACAGCATTGAAAAATTTAATTGCTCCAGTTTACGAATTGTCTTTTGAGAATTGTAAAAAAATAGAGGATTTTTCTCCTATTCAAAATTTAAAGAAACTTGAAGATCTTAAAATAATATCCTGTGGTGATATACAATCTCTTAGCTTTGTTCCAAAATTAACAAAACTTAAAAGTCTAGTGTTCCCGGAAACAAATATCTTAGATGAAAATTTAACAGTTTGTAATGGAATTGAGTATGTTCATTATACGAAACAGAAACTTAAAACAAAGCAGATTTCAGGTGGAAAAGTTAGTCTTCATGATTTAACCAAACCTACATATGAGTGGACTAGCAGATTGGCTGATGGAGATGAGATATTTAATCCAGAAAATATTGAATCCACCAACAAGGTTCTTGATGCATATATTAACAACCTAATAAAACTAGGAGTTAATCCTAAAAAGAAAGAAATAATACATTTTGTTAAAGATGTTGTAATCAGCATAAATGAACTAAATGAAAACAATGATTATTTTATTGAGACAATGGAGAGAGAAGAGCTGTGTGAGTATATTATTCAAGCAGCCAATATAGCTGGTTTACAAACCTATGAAGACATTACCGAACCATGGAGAGAGTGGTAAAGAAAACACCTTGGGAATCGCTACTGTGGTTTTTCTTATTAAAGAAAATTGTCAGCATTTCTGTAATATATTAAAACATAGCTTATAGCACAAACGGGGCAGGATAGTGGAAGAAGGATTTTATTAATGTATTGTAGAAGGTAATTCATACATCAATAAAATTCTTATTCTAGGAGGCTTGTATGGAGTTTTATAAATTTGATAAGGACAATGGTATAAATGTTTCAAAGTTCAACTCTAATTTTATTATGTCTCGTATTATTCAAACTGACCAGGAAACAAATATTGGTTGTATGCATTTGGAAAGGAACGGTATTGTAGGTTACCACCAAGCGGTAGTTCCTCAGCTTCTTTTAATACTGAACGGAGAAGGCTATGTAAGGAATGAAACATCTGAATATTATAAAGTGGTATCTGGAGATGCTGTATTCTGGGAAAAAGATGAGTGGCATGAAACAAAAAGCAGAGAAGGTCTAACTGCTATTGTAATTGAAAGTAAGAAATTGGAACCTTCCTTATTTATGCAGTTGGAAAATAAATTGGTTAAGGACTAAGGGAGATTTCCATTTACTAAGGAAATCTCCCTTTCTGTCACTATCAGGGCAGGTTTGTTGAAGAAGAATTAAAATTAAAATAGCCATATACTTACTGAATTTTAAAATAGGTAATTAATCAAGAACGGAGTGTTCCATAAATGATTATTATTTATAACTAGTTAGTATTCTGTTTAAATAGCTTAGCTTTAGGCATAACTTAGCTAACATTAATAGTAGGAAGTGAACATAATGTCGGTTTTTATTCAAAATAGCGATATAAGCATTATTAACTCAATTAAGTTTAAAAAGAGGAATCTCACAGTTTTAAGTCTTGGAGTAAATTTTAGAGATCTTGAAGGTTTTTCAAATAATTTTATAAAAAATACTTTTGAGTTTCCTTTATTCTTTGTATTATCAACTGAGTTAATGGATGATGAAGATATAGAAAAGGTGAAGGAATTACATATTGATTATGTATGTAATAAAAAAAATGAATGGATGATTCTTAAAGTAGAGTCTGCTGCTCAATTAAAACTAACAACGAGATATTGTGAGGGGTTTGCTTCTAATGGTTTCCGTTCGTTTATGATAAAAGGTGAGAGTTTACTATTGGGTGAGTTATGTCCAAGTGTGAATTGGAATCATCCAATAGAATTCCCTGATCTTAATTGGGACAAGGTAATAACCTTAATTGATATAGATGAAGTTGGGTTAACGGTATTCACTGATGATAATAGAATCAATAGTACATTAAAATTGTTAAATTATATTCCTAAAGAGTATGAAATTGATTTGAAGAATTGTGATATTTAATTTAAAAGTTCATAAGCTAACAGGTCTTTCCTTAAATAATGGAAGGTTCTTTTTTATACAACAATCTGGTCAGAATCCTTATAATAACTTAAGCATTAACCAGTGCAGTTTATGTGCTTCTGGTACTATCATGGCAGGATAGTGAAAGAAGGATTAAGTAAAACCATCAATGCTAAACTATTGATGGTTTTACTTAACCCTAAGGGAAATACTAAAAAGAATTGCCTATTTATATAGAGAAGAAATCCATGTTCTATCAGAGGTATGTAGAAGATTCAGTACACTATTGGCAACTTCAATGTAATCTTGGTCGCTTTTTGCAGATTCAAAATTAAACCATATACCGTCTTCTTCTAAAGATTCACTTCCTAATCTAAACCGATCATTTATAAAATGTGCAGTTACTTTATTTGGTGGAAGCTTTTCTCCCCTAATAACGGGGGTATCTTCCTTAGAACAACTAGCTAACTCAACAACAAATGAGCCTCCCCAATTGTTGAATTGAAAGGTAATTAAATCAATGTTATTCTCATTTATTCTTCTGAAATGTGGAAGTGATCCCTTGAAATTTTGTTCTCTTAGGATTGGGATTACTACTTGTTTTAAAGCATTATCCATTTTCTTTCTTTCAATAGAGGCCATTCTATTACTCCTTAGAATGATTTTTCCTTACTTAAATTACGGTTTATGTTTTTATTTTAGTTGATTTTTCTTTGTAGAACAATCGTGGCAGGTTAGTTCAAGAAGCATTTAGAAAAATGAAGCAACAAACCCATCAATAATTGGCATTGATGGGTTTACTTAATTCTATAAAAAGTAGTTTTTTTCTAACTAAAAATATGGGGAGTGAATCAATCTACTTTTCTAATATTCCATTTTTACGATTAAAAAGCAAAGAGTATTTTTTTATGGGGTTTTAATTTTAAAACTAATTTCAATTTTTGTACTTCAAATTGTACATTCTACTTAGATGTAATAGAAATCCTAGTTATTTTATTTTATTTTTTCCAATTTTAAATACTATTTATTGTCTAGTTTTTAATATAGAAAGAATTCGCTTATGTTCCTTTTCATCCAAGTTATAAAAGAATATTGCAGCAAGTTCAATTATAACAAATACAGCCGGAATGACGGTCAAAGTCATCAAAATACCGTGTAATGCTTCTGGCGTTTGTGTTTGATTGGCAATATACCCAAATTTGGCCAAAATCAAACCAGGAACAATGCCTCCAATTGCCATGCCGAATTTGAAGAAAAATCCAACTAATGCATAGATAACACCACTCGCACGTTTACCAGTCTTATATTCGCCATAATCAATAGTTTCAGGTATTAACGCCCATGTAAATGCACCTGCTGTAAGTGTACCTAGTGCGGTTATTAAACGTCCAACAAATACCAGTGGAATAAAGGTTGGTGGAATAATGAATAAAGCTAATAATCCGATTGCTTTTAATAATAAAGCTGTAAATAATAGTTTTTTCTTACCCATCCATTTATACATCAATGGCATTAAAGGCATTAGAATGAGGGCAGGTAAAGTTCCCATTAGACCGTACCATTTTACTAACTCAGGCCTTGCTACATTATAAGTTACATAATAAATTCCAACAGAGTTAACAATAGAGTTTACCCCAAAGTTAAGTATAAAGAAAAAGCATACTATAATTAGAGGACGATTTGTTTTTAATTGTATCCAAATATCTTTGAAATTAATTTCAGCTTCTTTTGAATGATTAAGTGGTACGCGTTCTTTTGTGGTATAAAAGCAGACCAGCAATAAAATTGCTCCAAAAATACCCATGATAGTCATAGTAATTTGCCATCCGGTGTCTTTTTCTCCCGTCATATTTGTGAAAATTCCAGCTAAGAGGGGTACACCGAATGAAACAATCAATCCACCAATATTTCCGAAAAGCATACGGACAGAGGTCAAGCTGACAACTTCAGTGTTATCTTGAGTAATAGCAGATGTAAGTGCTGCATACGGAATGTTTATTACTGAATAAGTAATGGATAATAAAATATAGGTCGTATAAGCATAAACTAGCTTCACAGGATCAGAGAAACCCGGTGTTGTAAAGCAGAGAATCGCCACACCGGCAAATGGAAAAGCGCCATATAAAAGGTAAGGACGAAATCTGCCATATTTGGTCTTAGTCTTATCAATAACTGCACCAATAAATGGATCAAGAATCGCATCAACGATACGAACAATTAGAAACATTAATCCAGCAGCAGCGGCTGTAATTCCAAAAATGTCCGTATAAAAAAATAATAAATAACTACTTACAGTTTGGTAGATGAAATTACAGGCTAAATCCCCAGTGGCATAGCCGATTTTTTCATTCAGTCTTATTTTTTGACTTGAATTTCCTATAAGATGTTCTGCAGTACTTGTTTTCATTTTAATCCTCCGTGATTGTTTTATAAGGTTAAAATCAAAATACTTAGAAACTTTCTAAAAAAAACAATGTGTAAACACTTACAAAAATATATAGGTTAAGTCTTACTACTGAATGAAAAAGTAGCAGGGAGTATGTTGTTTCATGTATGGTGTCAAAAACAAATTTTTTGACACCATAGTCCAATAATATTTAAAATTGAATACATTGCTCACAGTAGGTAGATTTTGACATGTTCTTTGCTACTTCAACATTTATTACTCCATTATTATAGTTCCAATTATAAGTTTGGAGTTCTATTAGACTGAATAAAAAGGTAAAAGATAAAGCGTTTTCATTTCGTGGTTTTTAAAATGTTTATTAACCCCAAATTTTTATGTTATTTTTCCCCTTTTTTAATTTAAGGATTGGTCCAAGTATGCCTTTTTCCATTCTTTTTTCTCCTAAATAATCTGTATCTAAATTTACTTCGCTTCCGTCTGGATTTTCAAAATCTGCATCTGCAATTCGGACTCTATTCAATGTTTTAGTGCCTAAAATACTTCCGTACATGTCCTCGAAATTTTCGGGCAACTCGATAGAAAGATAGACTTCATTTCCCTCTTCAATTACTTTTAGGCTTGTATTGAATTTTTCTACTTCTAGTTTTTCAAGCTCCTTATTAAAAGGTTTAGCTCCATTTATGTATGCATTATTGTTAATATAAACCGGTTGTTCTACTTGCATAAAGCCTTCTACACTTGGACAATCAGGCTCAATTGACTTAATATATTCCTCCAATGAAGTTGTATAACCATTGTAATGAGCAGTACCAACACCTTCAAGACCTTCCTCCCCGATAAAGATATTATTGTAAAAACGATCATCTCCTCCATAAGTAACTGCAAACCCCTTAATCTTAGTACTATGTGGAATATGATATGGAGTTGAACGATTAAGCATTTTCCGATGAACCATTTTTCCACGAATTAAATTGTTTACGTAGGCCCCTCCTTGGGCATGATTATCTAAAGCATAATCTGCAGTTAAAATATTGTGATCGACGATATATGGGCCACTGCTCACCTCTATAAACAAGTCTCTATTATTTTTGTAGTAAAGATTACCACTAACTCTGGTTCCTTGTGTCTGCCAATCTAGCCATGTACCTAAAGAACAATCATGGATTCGATTGTGTAATATTTGTACATCAATAGCAGCGTGGAGTTTTATACCTGCAATCTCATGTCCATAAAACTCTCGCTTTAAAGCAATATTATATATATGATTGTTATAGATTTCGCTAAATACACAGCCTAAATGACCAACAATAGCATTCTGACCACAATTATATATTGTGTTGTTTCGAATAATATGTGAACCAATTTTCTCTTTACTCCAACCAGCTTGTTCTGCAAGAAAGATAGTTTCTATTTGATATAGGTAGCCTGGCTTGTCTTTTCGTTTAGTTCGATAGTTGTCTCCTGTGGAAATGTCTTTCCCAATGCTAATACCACTACATTTAGAGTCATGGATAATATTGTCTTCTATAATCCATCCTTTGCTCCAATGAGGACCTATTAGCCCCGGCTGATCGGCTGTCGGAGGAGTCCATGGAGTTGCTGCCTGTGCCATTTCAAAGCCTCTTACCGTAATATAATCAATGCCTGTTTCTTCTGGATAAAAGCAACTTTTTCTAACGTTTATTTCTACTAATTCTTCGTTAGGATAATAATCGTGAAAATTAGCGTAGATTGTTGTCTGGTTGGCATCCACTTCTGAAAACCAGACATACTTTGTTTGATCTGGATTATGGACAGGAACAATTTTCTCTGTCCAATGGTCTAATACTTCCAATTGTATTGTGGGATTTAGTACTTGCTCTAAATTTTCAGCTTCATAAAAAGACATTCCATTAAGATATACATCACCCAGATGTTTTCCAGGGTTATATGCAACCCAATCTCCAAAAATCTCTTCCCTATAAGGGTTAAAGTTTCCAAAGTAATCATTAGATAATACTACTTTCCATACTGATCCTTCGACATGATTCCAATTTTGGATCTGCTCTGAACCTTTAATAACTACTTTCTCTCCATCGGCGGCTTTGTAGGTAATCCTTCTCGTATTACTTAATCCTGGATTCTTTGGTTTCACCCACTCTCGATACTCACCTTTATGGACAATAATAGTATCTCCAGCTATTGCAATTGATGCTGCCTGAGTTATTGTTGAAAATGGTTTTTGTCTTGAGCCATCCCCGTATTCTGAGCCATTTTTTGCTACATGATATTTTGAAGCCATCGTATTTCCTCCTTATCTGATTGGTATCTTAATCAAATTATAAGAATTAGAAGAGCTAAAATATATACATGACATGGTATAATAATGGTCAATATTAGTGTTTTTATGAAGGGGGAAATAGATTATGGTGTTTTTTGAACATTACGGACTTAAAGAGCAGGAATCATTTAAATATTTCACCTTAGTTAATAGTAATTTTCCTCTTCACTTTCACCGAGCATATGAATTTATTATTGTTCATGAGGGGGAATTGTTAGTAACAATTAATAAAAAGGAATATATACTTCGTAAAAATGATTTAGCATTTATTTTTAATAATCAATTACATGAATTAAAAATGATTACTCAGTCAAACATTACAATCTTGATTTTTTCTCCTGAATTAATTGGACATTTTTTTATGAATTACAAAGGATATATTCCAGAAAACAATGTATTGCATCTAACCCATTTGCCTAATATCAAAGGGTTAGACTCCATTTATCAACAAAAAAGTTTTTTATATGATATTTGTAGTAAATTGGTAAGTAAAACTAATTTTATTCCAGTAACCCATTCCCCAAAAACTAAAGTCCTATACAAAATTCTACTTTATGTGGATACAAATTATATGAATGATTGCACATTAAAAGTTGTTGCGAAAAATCTTCAATATGATTATGCATATGTATCTAAACTTTTTGTTCAAATGACTAATATGACATTTACGGAATACCTTATGCATTATCGGGTTTCACAAGCATGTTATTTATTAAAAAATAGTGAAAATACTATATCCGAAATAGCGATGGACTGTGGTTTTAATAATATTCGTTCTTTTAATAGAAATTTTAAAAAAATTACTAAAAAATCTCCCAGACAATATAAGGAGTCTTCTTAAAATTTATAAATCTTGAACATACTAGGTATTTGCCTTCTTATGAAAATAGATAATTCTGGTTATCCTTTGTTGAATAAGAAGGTCATAAATTTCTTATTCCAACTGAATTTTTAAGATATTATGCTAATGAAAATTATAATAATGTAAAGTTTTTCAGGGATTTAACACACGTTCTTTTATTGGTGAAAGTAAAGAGTTAATTAAGCCTTCACCTTAGAAATGATTGGTATGACTAGGTAGTTTGGATAGATGAAGAAGGAAATTGATGACAAATACGAATGGTGTTCTTGACGAACGTTGTTCGTGATGATATAAATAGGAAGACCTTATTAAAGTAAATTAAACACGTTTCAAAATTTATAACAGAAAGAAGTGTGATTCTATAATGTCTTTAATAAATAATTCTGGAAGTTCACAAACTGCCTTTTCATTAAAACAAATTTTACCAGTACTACTTGCAGTAGCATCGGGGATGTTCCTCGTCATACTAGACAGCACAATCATGAATGTGGCTGTTCCAAAATTGGTAAATGCCTTTCATACCAATCTCAGTACCATCCAATGGGTGATTACGGCATATACATTGTCACTGTCAGCCGTTATTCCGCTCGCTGGATGGTTCTCGGACCGTTTCTCTCCAAAACGGATGTTTATGACAAGTATTGTGTTGTTTGTTTTGGCTTCTGTGTTGTGTGCCATGGCGCAGACACCTAATCAACTGATTATTTTCCGTATCCTTCAAGGGCTTGGGGGAGGCATGGTTGCTCCAATTGGGATTGCAACCGTATTTTCCGTTTCTCCACCTGATAAACGTGGTTCAGTTATGGGTATTCTTGGTATCCCGATGTTACTTGCACCGATTCTTGGCCCAGTTTTATCTGGATGGCTTATTGAGTATATAAATTGGCACTGGATATTTTACATCAATGTGCCAGTTGGACTACTCGCATTATTCATGGCAGGGAGGTATCTACCTAAAGTAAAACCGCGGAATAATAGTAAACTTGATTTGGTCGGCGCAATATTGGCACCTATTACCTTTGCTTCACTTGTATTTGCGGTACATCAAGCGGGTGAGAGGGGATGGTCTAATTCATGGACTATTGGTTCCCTCGTATGCGGCATCCTTTTTCTAGCAATATTCATTTGGCACGAACTGCGTCAGAAATCTCCGCTTCTGGAGCTTAGAGTTTTCCGTTCTCGTGCATTCGTACATGGAATTATCGTTGCATGGCTTAATCAGATTGCGTTGTTCGGCAGTATTCTGTTATTCCCTTTGTTTTTGCAACAGGTGAAGGGACTCTCACCTCTGGAGGCAGGACTATATATCATTCCGCAAGCAATTCTTACTACGATTGGGATTAATCTCGGTGGAAAATTGTTTGACCGATATGGTGTTCGTCCTGTGGCAATTACAGGGATTATTTCCTTGTCTGTTTCATTATTTGCACTAACACAACTCAATGCTCAAACAAGCCCGGTTTACATTATGACCAGCTTTGCATTTGCAGGTCTAGGTCAAGGCTTGACTATGATGCAAATCAATACTCATGTGCTTAAATCTGCTCCAAAGGAACTTGTTAGCCGAGTAACACCAATCACAACTTCTGCTCAACAAATAATGTCCTCATTCGGTGTGACGTTTACGACAGCTTATCTTTCTATTCAAATTAGAGAGCTTCCAGCCAATTTTTCATTAGAACAGCTTGGTGAAGCTTTCGGCAATACATTCTGGATAACCCTTTGTTTTTCGCTTGTGGCACTCGTGCTTAGTTTCTTCTTCACAAAACGTGCGCTTCCATCCCAGAAGGCTAAAGCAAAGTAACACGATCTTTGTTAGGAAGGTTGAAAAGGATTTATTGTTAGTTTTACTTCCTTTAAACGATGTTATTTAGGAATTTAGCATTTATGCAATGCATAAATGCTAAACAACTCTTTAATAGGACAGCCCAACTAATAGGGCTGTCCTATTAAAGTCGTCTGTGTTATAACGAATTGCTTAAACAAAGACATTTCCAGTAGAAAGACACTAATAAGTAATATTGGAAAGTTTAGCTCTAGTTGTCTAGTTTGTATAGTCTAGAATAACTCCTACATACTAAGATTTATCGCCTTGAAAACATAGGCTTTGTAATTAAAAGGAACTGAAGAAAATTTTGTTTTGCGATATGACAAAGGAGAATAACGAAATGGAAATCTTAATGACCATTATATTACTGCTAGTGTGTTTAATAATTTCTAATATTATTAGCCACTATTTACCATTTATACCTACTGCTCTGACCCAGATTACTTTTGGAATCGCGTTAGCTCTCCTATCAAATGAATTCCATCTAGAAATCGAATCGGAGTGGTTTTTACTACTCTTCGTTGCTCCACTTCTCTACAATGATGGAAGACATTTTCCAAGAGATGAGTTATGGAAAATGCGGGCTCCGATTTTGGGTAATGCAGTTGTTCTAGTCCTGTTAACTACTCTTGGTGGAGGGTACTTTATCCATTGGCTTATTCCTAATATTCCTATACCTGCAGCCTTCGCTCTAGCAGCCATTCTGTCACCTACAGACCCAGTCGCGGTAAACGGTATTGCAAAGCGCGTGCGTCTTCCTGAGGCAGTATTGAATCTTGTAAGAGGAGAGTCACTTATAAATGATGCCTCTGGACTAGTTGCTTTCAATTATGCGGTAGCTGCAGTAGTTACAGGTTACTTTTCAGTAAAGGAAGCAATATATGACTTTTCATATATGTTTATCATTGGTGCTATTTTAGGAATCGTACTTAGTTTGTTATTGACGTGGATTCGATACAGCTTACGCAAAAGAGGAATCAGTGACGTTACTTTACATTCATTACTTCAATTAATGTCTCCATTTTTAATATATATCATCACGGAAGAGTGCTTTCATGCTTCCGGGGTCATTGCAGTAGTGGTAGGGGGAATTGTTCATTCACTGCTTCGAGAAAAAACGGAACGTATGCAGGCGGAGGAACAGGTTTTAACCGAAAACATTTGGACCACGCTTTCGTTTATCTTAAATGGAACTGTATTCCTACTGCTAGGCTTGATCATTCCTAATTCTATAGGCTCAACAATCGAGAATCCTAACATTCAAACTTTTCTTGCAGTAGGTTATGTATTGGCAATAGGAGGAGCAATATTGGCAATCAGATTTATATGGTCATACGTGTTTTCTTATTATGAGTATTGGTTCAAAAGAAGGAAGATTGTAGATAAACCGACGGTGAAAATGACCCTATTAATCAGTTTAACCGGGGTTCGTGGGGCTGTGACGATGGCCGGAGTCTTGTCCATTCCGCTTGTGACTATGAGTGGAGAGGCTTTCCCTGAGCGTTCCCTGCTATTATTCATAGCTGCAGGTGTTATTTTGTTCACATTAATTGTAGCTACCATATTCCTTCCCTTAATTAGTAGAGAAGATATACCTGACGGGAAGCTATCTAATTATTTGGATGTTAATACAGCCAAGAACAAGTTGCTTCTAGCATCTTTGAAGCAGATGCGATTACAAATAAACGAAGAAAACGAAACTGCTGCATATCAATTGATGGACGATTTTAAGGCATTGTTTAATCAATCTGATTTTGAAAAGGGATTAACGGAGAATAGTAGTACTGAATTTGTACAAAAGGTAACGGAAGTTCGTTTAATGGCTTTGAAATCAGAGAAGAAATACATACAGGATACGAGAGATAAAGGGGAAATGAATGAAGAATTGTTTGAACTCTTCATGAAAATCTTAGATCTGCGAGAAGAGATGCTTTTACAAAATGTTCAATCTCGGTTTGGACTCCTCATCCGAAATGTATTTCGAGACTGGAAACGTTCGAACAGTAAACGTTCAAAAGGTGGAAAAGATCGATTGGTACAAAAACAAGAAGGAAAACAACATCTTATTAAAGCTTCCCAAATTGCACTAGAACAACTAGAAGCCCTGGCGAATGAGTACGAGGAACCGAGCATCATATATACTGTCATTTATGATTATCGGAAAATAATTACTGCTAATGGGACTCCAAAATTCAATGCAAAAATTGAGGCTCAAAAAGAAGAACTTCGTATTATGTTGATGGATGTACAACGTACGGAAATACGAAGGATGTACCAAAATGGCGAAATAAGCAACGAACAAACAAAAGACTTGCGAAGAATGGTTAATTATTTCGAGAGTGCAGCGCTTATCGAGCATACAGAATAATGGGAAATTCAAGTTGGGATTTATTATTAAAATCATAACAAAAAGAGTCGCTATATAGCGACTTTTTTAGCCAAAAAATATATATTTCATGGCAACTTAATGGCGAAATCCATATACTTTGGATAAAATTCCTAAAAAAATAAACGAACATTGTTCTTTACGAACGATGTTCGTTATGGTATAACATATATGTACCCGATTTAATAAGGTCTAAAGAAAGTTTAATTTGAAGGTACTAAGTATTTTTATAAAAAAGGTAAAGAATATATTCTAAGTTATAGACCAAACTATAGGCGTTATCTCTTAGCTACTTTTTAACATATAGTTTGATTTGTAAAAGAATAAATGTAGTTTATTTTTTTAACTTAAAACGAACGATGTTCGTTAAGTTCAAGAATTAATTATTAGGAGGATTACAACATGAATGAAAATAAACGTATAGCAATTATTGGTGGAGGCCCAGGAGGATTAACACTTGCTCTACTATTACAACGCAATGGTATGCAGCCTGTCATCTATGAACGAGAACAACTTGACATGAACAGTCAAAGAGGTGGTTCTCTTGATATTCATGAAGAATCAGGACAAATGGCACTTAAAGAAGCTGGTCTTTACGAGGATTTTCAGAAAATTGCTCGTTATGAAGGGGAGGATTTCCGTCTTCTTGATAAAGATGGGAAAATTTTCATTGATGAAATAACTGCACCTGATGAAAAGGGTGACCGACCTGAAATTGATCGTGGCGCGCTTTGTGATCTTCTATTAAACGCTCTTGATAAAAGCTGTATAAAATACGGATATAAGTTAGAAAAGGCTGTTTCACTCGATAATGGTATGACAGAACTTCATTTTGAGAACGGATTTGTAGAAACGGTTGATTGCCTTGTTGGGGCAGACGGAGCATTTTCACGTGTTCGTCCGTTGCTAACGAATACAGATATTAAATATACTGGCCTAACGTTCTTTGAACTTAATATACTGAACGTGGCAGAAAATCATCCAGATTTGTTTGAATTCAACAGACGTGGTAAAGTATTTGCTTTAGGCGATAATAAAGGGATTCTTGCTCAACTAAATGGGGATGGTAGAATAAAAGTATATGTTAGTCTAAGAGTTGATAAAGACTGGCCAGATAAAAACGGTATTTCTATGGATAAGCCTATTGAAGCAAAAGAAAAATTATTAGATATACTTAGTGACTGGGACGAAGATCTTAAGAGATACATTCGATATGCAGAAGACTCTATCATACAAAGACGAATTTATATGCTACCAATTGATTTCAAGTGGGAACGTAATCCTGGTGTTACTCTTATTGGGGATGCAGCTCATGTAATGTCACCATTTGCAGGTGAAGGTGTTAACTTGGCAATGTTTGATGCGATGAATTTAGCTCTTTCCATTATCCGAAATAATGATTTTGCTAGTGCAATTGAAGAATATGAAGAAAAAATGTATGAGTATGCCTCAGAAAAGGCACAGGAATCACAGGATAACTTAGAGTTAAGTTTCTCTGATAATGCAGCTCAAAAGTTTTTAGATTTAATGAATTCATTACATGAGCAATACAATAATGAACAAAACAATTGATATTTACTAATTTATTTTACCATGGTATAAAGTAATTATGGAAAATTCGAATCGAAAAATAATTAGTCGCAGGGATCGACCAGCTAAAGAACCATTAAGTCATGAACTTATCATACGAACAGCCTATGAACTTCTTAAAGAGCAGGGTGTTACAGGTATGAGCATGCGTAAGGTTGCAAAAGCATTGGATACTGGCCCGTCATCATTGTATGTTTATGTTAAAAATTTTCAAGAATTAAGTTCATTGGTATTGGATTATGGCCTTGGCCAAATGGTTTTACCTGAGCCAAAACAAAATTCATGGAAGGGAAATTTATTTGGAGCATTGAACACATATTTCTTGTTACTACACGAGGAACCTGGTCTCGCAGAACTTTCTTTCTCTACTATTCCGAGAGGGACAAACTTTCTAAGATTGACTGAATACATCCTTGCTACCTTGCTGGAGGGTGGAGTTAAGTCTAGATCAGCAGCATGGGGAGTAGACCTGTTATTACTCTACGTTTCTTCAGTAGCATATGAACGTACTTCAAGGAAAAAGAATGGAAATATGCAAATAGCTGATATTAAAGAAATCTTTCAAAGTGCGGACCCAGTTCTGTTTCCAATTCTATTCAGTCTAGGTGAGGAAATGTTTTCTGGAGATACAGAGTCAATGGAACGCTTTCACTGGGGACTTGAAGTACTATTACACGGAATTCTACATTTCAACAAATAGTAAATAGTATGGTTCAGAATTTTTAAAAAGAACAATTGGCTTAATGATTGGGCCTCTTGTTCTTTTTTTATTAAAAATGTAAAAAATGTTAGTAAAAGTTTATGTTGTGATTTTCAATATTCATTTTGCTTAATAACGAATGTAACTCAAGACAAGTATGACACAAAGGCATACTAACCAAATCCTAACCAATTATATGAACAGTAAAAACGGAAGCTTTGTGAAGAAATACACTTAAACTAACGGGGGCGATAGTTTAACTAGAATTATAATAGACCGGATAATTTTAAATCTAATTTTTTCCTCCTAATACGAAAGGAATAACTACGCCTAATCAACCCAATCATTAATTAGGATAAAAAGTCAGCCCATAAAATATTAGTACGAATTAAAAAATCAATTATGATTAAAAAATTCCTTTCTTTTTTAGTACGAGTTTGCAGTGGAAATTTACCTATTCATTGATAGTAATAGACACAGAACAAGCATTAAAGCTAAAATAATGAAACGTAGAAAAATAATGATGGGAAAAGAGATGTAAGGTTGGTGTAATATGAAAGTTTATACAGTACAACGGTTAGAAACATATTACCGAATGAGGGAACAAGGATATTTAATCGGTGATGAGAAGTTCGTTTGGGAAGACTTTAAGAAACCTTACCAATGGATGATGCAGCAAATGGAAAAGAAGATTGAAGGATACAACGGAAAGGACTACCCTATTTGGGTTTGGAAGAGAAAAGTTAATAGAAATGAACATGCTTTGCTTAGTAAAGGGATAAAAGGAGTAATACTTACTTTAGAAATACCTGAAGATAAAATTTTATGGTCTGACTTTGATCATTGGCATTTTGTACTTAATAATGGTCCAATTACAGAGTCAGAGGACGAATGGGAAAGATATTTAGAGGATGAGGAGAGTTATCCTACTGAAGATTCGTGGGAAAAGATTTTTGACTTTAATCTATTGAGAAGTCTCGATAATGACTGGAATGGTAAATTCAATGAAGACTGGATTCAAGGTGTTACACCAAAGATTACTATGAGTATGGTCAAAAAAGTAACAAGATTTATTGCTAAAGGTAGTAAACATTATTAATCCCTTTCTTATTAAAAGTCTTTCTCTCTGTGGATAAAGGTAAAATGCAAATATTTTGGAACAAACTTGGCAGCATTTCTGTATTAAAGGAAAATTTGTAAAATAATATATTTAGGCTATAGTTGAATTAGAGGAAAATCCTATATGTCCAAAATTAATCCGACACGCCCCTATAGATTATATTTAATATTATTATCGCCTTGTGCCAGATAAAAAAGTAAAAGTATATTCGTATTTCAAGAAGCTTAATTGCTACCAGATAAATTTAGCAACAAAACGACCAAAAAGGTAAAAAATTACTTACATAATAATAGTATGTAGTTTATTTAACAGACAAGAGAAGAAGTATAAACAAGAAATATAAAATCTGTAAGTCTGCGTTAAATTCTTATTCGTGAAACTGCGTATTTAAGAGAATCATCCCACAAAGCTATTTATTGATTTAAACTAACTGATAATCTCCATTCGTTTGTTTAAAAAATAAACCTTCATTTTTGTAGAACTGATAATTCTATGTATCTCTATATTAATTTAAGTTGCGAACTATGTACAAGAGACAAAGGCTAACAGGGAATTTAGTTTAACGAGGTAACTTAGATGTAATTTTAACTTGTTGAGTTTTTTACGATAGGAGGTTCATCTTTCTTAAAAAATAGATAATTTCAGTTCGTGAAAATGGGGTAGCATCAAACGTAAAAAAGTATTTTTAATAGGTTAAACATGTAGCCAACAGGATTAATGTATACCTTTCTTGAATAAATTAAAATAGGTGAAAAAAGGGGGATATATATTAATATGAACGTTTACAGCAATGGTGTTATCAAACAAATGGAATTGGCTGTTAACTCTATAATTAAGTTAATAGACACTATAAGTGAGGAAGAACTGAATATAAGGCCGACTGCTGGTAAATGGTCAATTGGTGAGCTACTTTCACATATATCTGTTTTATGCAAAGCAGATTTTTTAATCGGTGCTGGTGCTTCAGAAGAGGAATTAGACCATTTCTATGTAGATTCTGAACCAGAAGCTACTAAATTAGCAATAAAGGAAGCCCTTATTAACAATTTTAATTATTTAAAGGAAGGCGTAACATTATTACGGGAAGAGGAGTTGTTACGTGAAACCACTTCTTTTTTTGGAGTAAAACATTCTAGATACGAATGGCTGTTGGATACACAGGCTCATCTATTTCATCACCGTGCACAGTTACACTCATTAATCGTACATGTATTGAAGCGTGAGCCGAACGTCCAATTATTTGAGTAAGGAACGATTGCTATCGGGTGTTATAATTTGAGATACTTGCGGAAATTCTCTCAATAAGGATAAACAAATAGTCCTAAGGGGAGCATTAAACAGAGCAGTGTTAACACTTTTTTTGGCTTTAATTTACAGTATTCATGGAATAAATTGTCCAAATGTCGCATTCTGGGCAGTTTAGTGAAAGAATAATTAATAAACTCTTGCCCTACCAATATGGAAGGGCAAGAGTTTGTTAATTCTTTTTAGCAATTTCGTTCCTATTAGGTGCAAGTGGTGGTTGTTCTAACCATTTATTTTTCACCATAAGATCAAACCAATTTTTGGTAACTAAAAGATTTTGTAGAATAGTCTTCTCATAAGTGGCTACAAGATCTGTTCTCATGGCTGAAGCCAAGCCAGCGCCATGATAATTTTGGGCAGCTTGAAATAAAAAACCCATATGGAAAAGCATTAACTTATCTGAAAATGGTGAGTCAGTAGAGGTGGTAACTTCTGTTTCCAATGATTTTGGAACGGGTAAATTATCCGCTTGAAGTATTTTTGCTAATGCTTTTATTTGGCCATCTGCTGTCTTTTCTGACTCAGTTAGAAATTTTCTTACTTCTTTAGATTCTGCTACCTGTGAGAATGCAATGGAAAGAGTTTTAGCCATTATACTTTTCTTAAGGTTCAAGGAAAGACTTACAATTTCTGTAGCGGCAAGCATTCTACCTTTTCCCAAAAAACCATCACTAAAATCTTTACTGCTAATAAAAGTTGGGTGTTCGTACGAATAGTATAGTGGATCCCTTTGAAATAAACCTTTCTCAAGCAATAACTCAATTGTTTTATGATACATTTTATTTCCTGCAGTACTACATGAATCGTAAAAAGTTCTCAAATCTTTTCTGACTGAAATACATAGTGCTGTGTTATGCCCTAAAGTTCCATGTATAGTCATGATGTGTAAATAATTTAGGCAAAATGCATCTGAAAACAATTTCTGTTTTCCAAGATATAAGTCAGTTTCATTAAATCCAATGGGAACAGGAAATCCTTCTTTAACGAAGAAATTACCAATTTCGTTTTTTTGTTGGCCAAATGTCTTAATAGCGATATTAAATAGTTCCTTTATTGCTTTATCTTCTATAATGGAAAACATATACTTATTAATAATATTTGTGGCTGTTCCATTTATATACTCTGCCCATAAGGAACCTATTTCAGAAGAAGTAAGGGCTGATTTTTCCATATAAATTCACCTCCATCATAATATTTCCAAATGTATTCAGAATATGCTCTGTACTAAAGCCCAAAAAATTAAAGATTCCTAAATATTTGTGGAAAATTGGAGGGATGGCTGCTAGGCAATAGTCTTTTTTAGAAATGCAGCCAGCTTATTTGTGCTTCAAGCGGTAAGGTAATCAAGTATTTTAGGGGACACTTTTTCTTATGTGATAACCAGGCAAGCATTTCGTATATATAAGACGTAAGTTAGTGTTCAATAAAAAATCTTAAAAAACTGGTAAAAACCGATGCTATATCCTAAGGATTTTACCAGTTCCAGCTTTTACTTGAAGATAATATGATTGTGGTTCCTAAATGCCTTTACTTAATAAAGTCAGCCATTAATTCCTTGACTATATCTTCGCATGTCTTTACATCCTTAATGAGATCAATAGCGGTATTTACTGAAACAATCCCCGCATCCATTTTCCCTTCTAGCATTCCAGTGCGAATGCCACCGTCTTCACTTATTTTTTTATTCACTAGATCAGAAGGTAACCCATTTTTGTACAAATTCTCGTATTCTTGAGCTGCTTCATTAGGTATGGAACGTTGGTTGGCAGAAACTGAAAGAAGGTCAGTACCTTTTGAATGAATAATTTGTTGCTTTGTTGTATCTGAAGCAGGGCATTCATTGGAAACAATAAAACGAGTACCCACATAAACGCCTACAGCTCCAAGAGCAAAAGCTGCTCTCACACCACGGATATCATTAATTCCACCTGTAGCAATTACGGGTATATCAACTGAATCTACAATAGTTGGAACAATGGAAAATGTTCCAATTGCTTGTTGCGGAATAACACCACCTTCATCATAACCTGTAGCTATAATGATATCAGCGCCTGCTTCTTCGGCAATTCTTGCAGCTTCAGTTGTAGGAGTTAATTCACGATGGATTATTACACCTCCTTGATTCTTGATCTCTTTAAATACTTGACGATTTACATTTCCAACTGTTACAAAATATTTAACACCCTCATCAAAAGCTACATGGAGAGTAGTTCGAACATAAAATCCGTTATCGTCCATTCCTTCTTCAGGTAGGATAATATTTACCGCAAATGGTTTATCCGTTAGTGATTTAATTTTTCGTATTTCATTACGGATTCTTTCCTCCGTGTTAATTTGTCTAGCTCCATCTTTCTTTGGTCCAGCGTTGGGACCTAATACTCCCATTCCTCCTGCATTCGAAACAGCAGCAACCATGTTTGCGTTTGTAATCCAGTTCATGGCAGCTTGCACGATAGGATATTTTATACCGAGTATCTTACATACTCTATTGTTATTCATCATTATCACTCTACTTCCTTTATAAAAATATTTGATCTGTATCAGAGTATAAACTCTATAGTAAGAATAGAGTCAATAATTATTTGTTGAATATGCAAAAAATCATATGAAAAGGATATGGGGAATGACGAGAGTGAAAGGAAACAAATTATTGACTTTCTAAATGGTTGTATTTATATTACAAAAAAGAACAAAATGAAAAGTAGCTATAGAATTAAGTTGATTTGCTTCTAAAGAGGATAGAAAGGGAATTTTAAAATGAACGAACATTTTTCAATCGGGGAAACTGCGAAGCTGAACAATATTTCTATTCAAACATTGCGGTACTATGATAGGCTAGGAATTTTTAAACCGGATTATACTGATCCGAGTAATGGATATAGATACTATCATATTAGTCAATTCTTTTATCTTGATATTATAAAATATTTAAAAAGCATACAAACTCCATTAGAAGAAATTAAACAGATTATCCTAAATACACCGCAAGATATGCGAAACTTTCTACAACAACAAGAGACTGTAATTGAAAATGAGTTTAAAAAATTGCAAGATGCAAAATGCATATTAGAGAAGAAAAAACGTCAACTAAACGAACAGTTAGAAATTTGCGGGAAAGAAAGAGGAAAAGTCTATTACCGTACGATAAAAGAAGAACGGGTTTTAATTATGCCTACAGTTTCACTCACTCCTTATAATGGTCGTCCAGGTCTTTATGTTAGAAAGTTGGCTAACGTATTAGAAGAGAAGGGATGTATCATAGATAATCAGTATGGATATATCTTTCCTTTGAAATCATATAAAGATACTCCCATTAACTATGAGTTTATTTATACATCAGTATCAGAAGAAAGTCTAAATATAGAAGCACCAATGACCCTAGATACAATTACCTCAGGAGATTATGTTTGTATTGCATTTGATAGAACAGAGAATAATAATGAGTACAATCATTATTATCAAATGCTCTATCATTATATTGAATCTAATAAAATTCAAACCGAGGGGAAGGTTTATGAAGTTTCTCTTCCTACAAATTATAGTTCATTAAAAGAAGAGGCATTTCTTATTGAATTGAGAGTGAAAAGAATACATCAGTAAAAAAGGTCCTACTGTATGGTAGGAGCTTTTTTTATTTTTTTGGTGGATGTAATAGAAGGGAAGAGGTGAGATTGCTATACATAACGTATGCTGTATTGGGATACATAAAAATCAGTTGACCCTATTCCTACTATAGGGTTTATGATTTGGTTCGTAGAGCGCTACTAAAAATAGAAAAGACATTTAGGAGGTACTATTTTGAATATACTAGAGAATAATAAAGAAATTGTTAGAAAATTTATTACTGAGGCTTTACCAACTAACGATGTAGATTACGTTCGTCAAGTTGTATCAAAGGATGCTGTTACCCATAGAGCTGGCTTTGCCGCACTTTATGAAGCTACAGGTGATGCAATTCCGAAAAAAGGAAACTTCTTAGAGTGGATGACAGAAGGTTGGGCTGTACTGCACGGTGCATTGAGTGAGCAAAAGGTGGAAATGAACTCCATTGTTGCAGAAGGAAATAAAGTCATTGCACAATTTCATTATTATGTAACTCATAAAGATACATTCGTTGGAATGCCTGCTACTTATAAAAGAATAGAGTGGGATGAGGTGGGTATCTTTGAATTTAATGAAGATGGACAAATAACTGATATGTGGTATATGTGTGAAGAAATCAAATTGGCAATGGAAATAGGCTTTAAGCTAGAAAAATAATAGTTGTCCATAAATATTAGTAACTGTTATTGCTAATCTATTATTTACAAAATGTGTTTGTAGTAAAATTTTATTTTCTGCCAAAAAACCTGCTAAGCAACTCTTGGCAGGTTTTTTGGCAGTGTTACTTTGTTTTTCTATTGTTAAAAACTGTAATATTGGCTTTAGTATTGCAGATTATGTTGTGCTTACTATCTTTAGCTCTAGTGAATATGAATTTCTACCAATCGGTCCCTTGATGTAAAATGAGATAAAGTGAATAATCTGTCTGGGAGTGAAAAAGGAATGCTTATTGAACAATTGGAAAATAAAATAGAATTTACTTCTTCTGAAATACAAATAGCGAATTATATTCTTGAACACGCCTTAGAATCGGTTGAATTAACTGCTGAAGAACTTGGTAAGAGATCGTATACCAGCAAGGCCACTGTTCTTCGGTTTTGTAAAAAGTTAGGAATTTCTAGCTATAATGAATTCCGTCGAAAACTAGAACTTGAAATAGTTGAAAAGGAAAGACTAATTCAAATTCTAGAAAAGGAACCTTTTAATAAAAACAGTTCGGTTAAGGAGATAGTAAATATTGTTCCTTCTGTGTATGACAAATCAATTACTAACACTAAAATGATGTTAAATTATAACTCATTAAATAGAGTTATCAATCAATTAAAAAAAGCAGATAAAATAGATATTTATGGTCAGGGAATAACGTATAGTTGCGCAACAGCTGCTATGTTTAAGTTTCTTTCTATCGGTATTGAGTGTTCAGCACAAACAGGTATTAATGAACATTACATAATGGCTACTAAAAAACATAAAAATAGGGTGGCGATAATTGTATCTTTTACAGGCGGGAATCCTGCCATGATTAAAACTGCAAAATATCTTAAGGGAGTAGGAACCTATATTATTGGAATCGGCGGTGCTGAGTCCGATAACTTGAAAAAGGAATGTAATGAATATATAGAGATAAATTCAAAACAGCTTATCATGAGTATGGAGGTGCTGACACCATTCATTTCCATTACTTACATCTTTGATCTTTTGTTCTCTGCACTTTTAATCTCTGATTTTGACAACAATTTAGAATATGCCTTAGACGTTATTGATTATGAAAAGAGAAAAGAAAAAGATAACTTTTAAAAGTCATTTGATTTAGTCAAATGACTTTTTATTATGGACCAGGAGTGTCAAAGGAGATGTTTTAAATAGAGCTTTTTATGAACTATGGGACCGATATCCATTAAATCTAATGTATTCTGAATTATTTTTCGATATTATCTAACTAATATAAAAGCGCTTTTATAAAGATCTTTCCCAAACTGGTTAACGGGGGTTATTAACAATGAATGATAAGCAACTAGCAGAGGAGATTCTCAGATTTAGCGGTGGTGAAAGTAATATTAAAGGAGTTACTCATTGCGTTACTCGTTTACGTTTATCGGTAAATGACACAAACGTAATTAAAGTGAATGATATACAAATATTGCCTGGTGTGTTGGGTGTCAACATAGTCGGAAATCAACTTCAAGTAATCCTTGGAGGAAAAGTTTATGCAATATATGATGCTTTTCTTCCGCTTGTAAACGCATCAAGTTCTAATGGTGAAGGCAAGGGGGGCAATAAAGAAAGTCTAATTAGTCGGTTTTTAGATACACTTTCTGGTATTTTCACACCTATTATTCCCGCAATTATTGGAGCAGGCTTACTTAAAGGAATAATGATATTTTTAATGTTCTATAATATTGTATCTACTGAAAGTGATATCTATAAATTTTTAAATATTTTTTCAGATTCAGCATTCTATTTTATCCCACTATTATTGGCCTTCAGCACAGCAACAAGATTCAAGTGTAATCCTTATGTTGCTGTCGCGATTGCAGGTATTTTAGTTCATCCTAGCTTAATAACTATGATGAATGAATCTAGTTCACTGAAGTTTATTGGAATTCCTATTACTAATGCAAGTTATGCAAGTAGTGTACTGCCAATAATTTTAGGTGTTTGGCTTATGTCTTATGTAGAAAGATGGTTAACAAATGTTATTCCTAAAATTTTAAAAACAATATTAGTTCCTTTATTGACTGTGCTTATTGTTGCACCAATTATTTTAGCTGTATTAGGTCCGATTGGAACAATAGTTGGAAATTCAATAGGTCAAGGATTTATTGATTTTTACTTAAACTTTGGCATACTTGCTGGGGCTGTATTAGGTGCTGTTTATCCATTCCTTGTTATCTTAGGTATGCATGTCGGGTTTACACCAGTTATGGTTCAATCACTATCAAAGTTTGGTGTGGATTATATGATGGCACTTTTTGTTGCAGCTAATTCTGCTCAAGCAGGAGCAACTTTTGCCGTATACACAAAAACCAAAAATAAAGGATTCAAGGCTTTAGCAGGTACTGCTGCTTTAAATGCATTTATAGGAATTACAGAACCAGCATTATTTGGCGTGACGACCAAGCTGAAGAGACCTTTAATTGCTGTATCAATAGGTGGTGCTTTAGGAGGAGCAATTGCTGGTGCCTTTCATGTTCAAGCATCTGGTATGGGAACAGGTCCTATTGCAGGTATTCCGTTATTTTTAGGTCCAACCTTTATCTATTTTGTAATAAGTAGTCTTGTCTCCTTGGTAGTGGCCTTTATTCTTACATTAGTAATTGGTTTTGATGATATCCCTGAAGAAAATACAACTACAAATACTAAAAAGAGTGAAAATCATAAACGTGCTGTAACAGAAACCGAAGAGAAGCAGAAGATTTTTAGTCCATTATCAGGAAGCGTCATACCACTTGATCAAGTAAATGATAAAGTCTTTTCACAAAAGATGATGGGGGATGGTATTGCGATTCGTCCAAATATCGGAAAAGCAGTTGCACCTTTTGATGGGGTTGTTGAAATGGTGTTTGATACTAAACATGCGATTGGCTTAAAAAGTAATAATGGTTGTGAACTGCTAATACATGTCGGCTTAGATACTGTTGAATTAAAAGGTGAATTCTTTATATCACATGTAACTAATGGTCAAGAGGTTAAAGCCGGTGATTTACTGTTGGAGTTTGATATAGAGCAAATCCAAAAAACTGGCTATGATACTACAACACCAGTGATTATTACAAATAGTAGCGCCTTTGAGTTTGTAACAGGTTCAAACAAAACAGAATCAAATTCAGGTGATGTACTTTTTGAGGTAGTTGCTGCACACTGAAATGTTTATTTACCTTATTGAACAAACATTTACAACTTAGACAAAAAGAAAGAGGGTAAAAAGAAATGGTAAAAGAATTAAAAGCAGGATTCCCTAAGGATTTTCTCTGGGGAGGAGCTTTAGCAGCTAGTCAATGTGAAGGAGCATCATTAGAAGATGGGAAAAAGTGGACAACAGGTGACGCAATGCCGTATGGGGTATTTGGTGATGTTGTCATCCCTCCCCCTGAAAATTATTTAAAAAAGGAAGCTATCGATTTCTATCATCGTTATAAAGAAGATATAACGTTATTTGGCGAAATGGGTTTTAAGATTTTAAGAATCTCGATTTCATGGGCACGGATTTTTCCTAATGGCGATGAAACAGAACCAAATGAGAAGGGTTTAAAATTCTACGATGATCTTATTGATGAACTCCATAAACATGGAATAGAAGTTATGGTTACACTCGTCCACTTTGAAATACCGCTGTATTTAGCAACTGAATATGGCGGTTGGACCAATCGGAAGATGATTGATTTTTATCAGCACTTTGTAGAAACAGTTTATACTCGTTACAAAGATAAGGTAAAGTATTGGCTTACTTTTAATGAAATAAACGTAATCTTAGATGCACCTTTTAACGGGGGAGGAATTCAAGGAAAGTCAGAAGAAATTGATAAATCTATTCTTTATCAAGCTATTCATCACCAGTTTGTAGCAAGTGCTTTAGCTACAAAAATTGGTCATGAAATTAATCCGGAATTTAAAATTGGTTGTATGGTTGCTAACAGTCCATACTATCCTTTAACACCAAATCCAGATGATATACAAGAAGCATTAAATCGTGACCGGGAAACATTATTCTTTGCTGATGTACATGCCCGTGGACAATATCCTGGATATATGAAACGTTATTTTAAGGAAAATAACATCCACATTGAAGTAACTAAAGAAGATGAAGAATTAATGAAGCAGCATACTGTCGACTATATTTCTTTCAGTTACTACATGAGTTACTGTGCGACTGCTGATCCAGAATTAAATATTCAGGAACTTGGAAATGTGAAAAGTACGGTGAAAAATCCATACCTTAAAGCAAGCGACTGGGGATGGCAGATTGATCCGAAAGGCCTAAGATATGCGTTAAATCAATTCTACGATCGCTATCAGCTACCATTATTTATTGTCGAAAATGGTTTAGGTGCAGTTGATGAACTAGTTCCTGATGAGAAAGGAAGTTACACAGTAATTGACGATTACCGTATAAATTACTTGAAAGAGCATCTTCAGCAAGTATCTGAAGCAATTAAAGATGGTGTTGAGCTACTAGGATATACAAGCTGGGGGCCAATAGATATTGTAAGTAATACTGTTTCTGAAATGAAGAAACGATATGGTTTTATTTATGTAGATAAACACAATGATTGCAGCGGGACGCTTGAACGTTACAAGAAGAAAAGTTTTGATTGGTATAAAAATGTAATTGAGTCTAATGGTGAGTCTTTATTTGAAGGTTTAGAAAGGGTGGATAAAAAATGAGTAAAAAAACAATAAGAATTTTATTACCACAATGGCAAGGTGGTAATGACCCGAGATATGCTTTTGGAGCTGAATTATTAGCACATATTGCACCTAAAAGTAAAACAAGCGAGACTTTTGAAGTGGCAGTAGACAAAGACTTCGGAAAAAAATTAGAAGTTGAAAATGGCGTTATTGGAGAGCAAGTATTATTTAAGCAAATGGAAGATACAGCAAGAATTCTAGACGAACAGCAACCTGATAGAGTTATTATTTTCGGAGGTGATTGTTCAATAGATCAAGTTCCTTTTGATTATCTAAATGGAAAATATACAGGGAAGCTGGGGGTATTATGGTTGGATGCGCATCCCGACGTTTCAACACCAAATGATTGGCCAAATGTTCATGCAATGGTATTAGGCAATTTGCTTGGAAAAGGAGCACCACGATTTGCATCGAAAGTAAAAAATCCAATCTCAACAACCCACGTAATGTATGCGGGATTAATAGAGAAGAATCTGGGTGATAAAGAAGAAAAAACAGTAAAAGAGTTGAATTTACAATTTGCTGGTCCAGATGAGTTAAGGGACAGCAGTCAGCTAATTATTGATTGGATCGAAAAGAATCAAATTGAATATTTAGCTGTGCACTTCGATTTAGATGTTTTATCACCGACAGATTTCCGTTCTATTTTACCTGCTGAACCATATTTAGAAAATTTTGAGCCTGCAATCGGCGAGATGACGCTTGCACAAGTAGTTCGAATTTTAAAAGATGTTTCAACAAAAGCAGAAATTGTAGGTCTTGGAATTGCTGAACACTTGCCTTGGGATGCTATTAACCTTAGAAAGGCACTATCTGAAATCTCTATCTTTAATGACTAAGCAACGGAAAAATCGACTAATACATTTAGTCGATTTTTTCGAAAGAAATTTTGATAGCCAGAAGAGGAGCACTATGAAAAAGAATCTTTCTATAAGAATTAGTATGATGCTAGTTGGTAATTTAATGGTTGGATTTGCTATTGCATTATTTCGCATTACTAACCTTGGTACTGATCCATTTACAACGATGAATTTAGGATTAAGTAGTTTTACTAAACTTTCATTTGGTTTTTATACATTACTAGTAAATCTTATTTTAGTTTTGTTCGCCTTACTGTTTGTTAGAAATCAAATTGGTTTAGGGACTATTATCAATATGATTGGTAGTGGTTATATTGCTGATTTCTTTGTATATATGTATATTTACAGTTTTGGTAGTAATTTATCGTTAGCCCTTAAATTGGTAATTTTGGTGTTAGCTGTTTTTGTAATAACTCTAGGATTCTCCATCTACTTAACTTCTGAATTAGGAGTTGCACCTTACGATACGATAGCTCTCATTATTATTAAGCTTAGTAATAACAAAATTCCCTTTGCTGCAGCAAGAGTAATGACAGATTTAACATGTGTCATTGTTGGATTTTCATTTGGAGCAGTTGTAGGGATTAGTACTGTAATTACAGCATTTTTCACAGGTCCGCTAGTACAATTCTTTAAAAAACGTGTATATACAATGTTAATTGAAAAAGAACAGAAACAAGAAGTTGTATAAGGAGGAATAAAGGATGAGTTTTTTTGGTGAATCAGCAAAATTAAAGTACATTGATCTTAGCCACTCTGTTGAAAATGGAACGGTAACATACCCGGGAGATCCTCCAGTATTAATTGAAAATTATCTTAGTAGGGATATGATCTCTAAGCAGAATGGAGGAGGACCAAACTCTGGTGCAGAAATCAATAAAATTACGTTGGTTAGTACTAGTGGGACATATTTAGATGCTCCTTATCATGTTTTCAAGGATGGGAAAAAGATTAAAGATTGCCCATTAGAAAAGCTTGTCAACATCCCTTCCGTAGTAGTCACATTAGCAGACGATAGAAATTATTTTGATGTGAAGGATATTGAAGGTTTAGATTTAAAAGACAAAGCAGTTTTATTTTACAGTGGACACGACAAATTTTTTATGACACCCGAATATGGGGTGAATTCAGCATACTTAACAATTGATTTGGCTAGGGCACTAGTAGAAAATCAAGTAGCGTTTGTAGGTATTGATACCCCTCTTGTAGATGATATTTCTAATCTTTCTGACAATGGTACACCAGTACACTATATTCTTCTAGGTGAAGAAATCCCTATATGTGAAGATATGACAAACTTACAAGCATTACCTAGTGATGGATTTATGATAACCGCAGTGCCTCCCGCTGTAGCCATAGAAAGTTTTCTTGCGAGGGTATTTGCAACTGTAATAGATAAATAAAGAAGATTGGAAAAGACGCTACAGTTAAGGTTGCGATATCATGACAAAATCAAAAATTCGTTCGATAACCAAGAAAAAATACCGTCCATACTCCAGCCGAGAAAAAGTGATGGAACGCAAGAACCTATTAAATAGAGACTTTTCGACCACCACTATCAATGAGAAATGGGTCGCATATATCACCTACATTCACACGGTAAGAGACCGATGGTGTTACCTGGCTTCCGTAATGGATTTACATTTCAAGAAAATTGTAGGTTTTTCGTTTTCTCGTTCCATTACAACCGACTTAGTAATGACTGCTTTAGGAAACGCCTACTCTACTCAAAAGCCAGCTAAAGGTTTACTTCTACACACAGATTTAGGTTCACCATACACTAGCTCAGCATTTATACATTACGTTCAATCTCATGGTATCAGCCAAAAAGGTTGTCCTTATGATAATGCCTGTATCGAGTCCTTTCACGCTATTTTAAAGAAAGAAGAAGTAAATCATGTACAATATTCAAACTACCACACAGCCAAACTAGCGATGTTTCAATTTATTGAAGGTTGGTACAACAGAAAAAGAATACATAGTAGTTTGGATTACAATACTCTCCAGACAGTGGAAGATCAAATGAAACAATCAGCGTAGTACTTAACTTTTTTGTGTCTAAAATATTGACTCAAATCCACTAAGATATAAATTTGCAGGTCATTAAAAGACTTATAGAAACATTATCAGGTCATTAAAAGACTTATAGAAACATTATATAAAAGCAAACGACAGAATCTCGATTAAAAATAGATTAAGAATTATGTCTTAATATTAAAAAAAGATTAAAATTAATGGTAAAAAACTTGAAATTAAATTGTTGGTTTTTTATAATGTATGTAATCATTAATTAATTGGAATAAAAATGGATAATATGGATATTTAAGTAACGTAATGAAAAACCTCTATTAGAACTACACACATAACTTCATAACTAAATAGTTTGACCCGCTCCTAAAAAATATATTATTTCCTAGATATATAAAATATTAAATTAAATTAAATATATACATACCTTAGTACTCAAATGAATGTGCACTTTAATCTATCGATTATATCTTAATTAAAGAATAATTATTGATATAGGGGTTGAAAATATGGGAGTGAAAAGATGGTAAACCTACTAGAAATAAAAAATATTAGTAAATCATTTGAGAATAAGGAGGTCTTAAAAGACATTACATTTAATGTTCTACCTGGCTCAATAGTTGGATTTATTGGTGATAATGGGGCAGGGAAATCAACAACATTTAAAACTATTTTAGGATTAATCACAAAAAATAGTGGTAAAGTCAAAATTTTCGGTGAAGAAAATTTAAATAAAAATAGTAAGTTAAAGGAAGATATAGGAGTGGTGTTTGATGCTATGAATCTACCTGCTCATCTTACAATAAAGCAACTAAATAGAGTTTTTAATAAATTGTTTAAGGGCTGGAATCAACAAGAATTTTTTCGTTTGGTTAAATCTTTCTCTTTACCTATAGATAAAAAAGTGAATAAATTTTCACGAGGAATGTCTATGAAATTATCTGTTGCTGTAGCATTATCTCATAATGCAAAGTTATTAATCCTTGATGAAGCAACCGGAGGTTTAGATCCTTCTTCCCGAGAAACATTGTTAGAAGAGTTAAAACGTTTTGTAAGTGAAAATAATGGAGGAATATTACTTTCTTCTCATATTATGAGTGATGTAGAAAAATTAGCTAGTCACATCATATTTATTAAGGATGGCGAAATCATACTGAACGAAGAGAAAAACAAGGTTTATGAACACTATGCAATTGTAAATGTTGATATGAAACTGTTTGATTTAATCAATAGCAATATAGTGGTTGCAAAAAGGAATAATGGTTCTCAAATGACTGTCCTTGTTTCGAATAAAGACAAATTGCCATCCGAAGTTGTAGCTAAGAATATCTCAATGGAAGAATTGAGTATCTTGTTAACAAGGAGTGAGTTATAAGTGCTCGGTTTACTCTTAACAAACTATTATTTGGTTTATCGCAGTTTCTTTGCATATACAGGATTAGCTATATTGGTCTCTGGGTTAATCTTGTACTTTGGAGATACCTCAATGTATCGTATAACTGCAATGTTAATAATCTTGCTTATGTCAATGCCTGCACTAGAAGTCATTAAATATGAAGGTAAGACTGGTTATGATAAATATGTCTTAACACTACCTGTCACTAGAAAAAATATTGTACAAAGTCATTATTTTTTCTATCTGTTAGTTGTATTTATTGGGTCGTTATTATCATACGGATTCTTTTATGTTTATGGTTTAATTACAGATATAACAATAGATGGTATTTTTAATATAGTTTCATTTGGTATTTATATAGTTCTTTTTGCTGGATCTATAGTTTATCCCCTTCTTTATATATTTGGGTCAGAAAAATCAGATGCTATTGTAATTGGAGGTGGAATTGGCGGTCTTTTTTCGACTTTTGCTTTACAAAGTTTAGTTGGAAATATATTAGAAAAATTACCGACTTATAACCAACAAATAGATTCATCATTTTACGTTTCAATTATATATATAATTTTTGGAATTCTCATTTATTTTCTTTCGTTCTTTATCGCTGTAATTATTTATCAAAAGAAAGACTTTTAATTAAATATAAGATGATTCAAACGAATTAATTATTGAATACCAAAGGAAGAATTTTTTCTAGAAAAGTTGTTGCTTTATGTTATAACGGCATTAATATACATATTAAGATGCCATGTAGTTGTTAGTAATTTACTAACGACTACATGGTATTTTTATGACCAAGCTTCTTTTAAAAGATGAACCCCTAATTGAATTTCTTCACATGTTAGGTTGCTAAAGCCAAGCTTTATAGTGGGCTCATTCATGTGATTTTCTAGCGTATATATGGAGGTAGGATACACTACTACTTCATATAATGAAGCGCGATTGATTAACCATTCTTCAGTACGGTTAAGATGGAGTTTAACGAGCACAAATAATCCAGACTGTTCTCCAATTATCGTTATAGTTTGTTTGAAATGACTCTTTAATTCTGAAACGATATAATTCATTTTTTGCTTATAAACAAGACGCATTCGTTTAAGATGGCGATTCCATTCACCATCTTTCATAAATTTAGCCATTGCAAGCTGATTATGAAGCGAAGCAGGGCTTTCAAAAAGGTAAAATTGCTTTTTATACTGGTTTATTAATGAATCTGGAAGAACCATATAACTTATACGTATTCCAGGAAGAAATGACTTCGAAAAGTTCCCAAAGTAAATGACTCTTGTTGAATCAATGGAAGCTAATGCTGGGAATGGTTGCTGTGTATAACGGAATTCACTATCATAATCATCTTCAATAATATATCCCTGTCTGACACTGGCCCAATTTATAAGCTTTAACCTTTCTTGTATGGACATACTAACGCCTATTGGACTTTGGTGAGATGGTGTTACATAAATCAGTCTTGATTCCTTCTGATTTAGTGTAGAAAAATCTGTACCTGTTTCACAAACAGGTACCGTTTCCAATATAAAATCATGAAACTTCAAAGCTTCTCTAGCACCAACATATCCTGGATCTTCAACAATAAAGCTAGAGAAATTTTCCCTCAGAAGCTTCCCTAAATTAATTAACATAGGCTGAGTGCCACTGCTGATTATGATATTATTTGCATTTGTTTTGAGTCCACGAGATTGAAATAAATAGGCTGCAATTTGTTCACGTAAGCATTCTTCACCAAAAGGGTCTCCATATTGATAACTATGGTGCATAGTTAGAACTTGATTGGTCACTCTTCTCCAAGTTTTCAATGGGAAATGCTGTTGATCTACGGTTCCTGCTCGGAAATCAATGCGGACATTTTTTAATTCTTTTTTTTCATTTTTAGTTGGCATTTTTACACTTTGATATAAAAGCGGATCTAATTCGTTTACAAAATAGCCTTTACGTCCATCACTACGAATATAACCTTCTGCCAAAAGTTGTTCATAGGCATTAAGTGTAGTATTTCTGCTTACCGAAAGGGAGTCTGCAAGTTGACGAATAGATGGCAGCTGTTCGTTAACGGAGATATTTCCATTCTCAATATATAATTTAAACTGTTCGTAAATTTGTTTGTATTTCGGTGCGTCGTCATTAAGAGCAAAAATAGTATTTTTCATTAAATGCCACCCTTGACATGTTTATTTGTTCATAATTGTACCTTTTTTTATGTCAGATTACATTATAGAATTTTTCTGAAGCCATCTATAAAACTTAATATTTCCCAATGATGAAGCAGGTATAAAGAACTTGATTCTAAGTGGCACAAGTGGTGAAGAAAATAAAATATAAGGAGAACTTGAAATGAAAAATCCTTTTCTTGAATTCAGTATTGCGATGGTAACACCGTTTACTTATGACGGTAAGCTTAATTTAGACGGTATACCGCCATTAATTGATTACTATAAAAAGAATAATGTTCCCTCCTTACTGATTAGTGGATCTACAGGAGAGCAACATTCTATGACTATAGAAGAACGTATTACTTTATTTCATAAAGTAAAAGAAGCAGCGAAAAATGAAGTTCTACTTTATGGAGGAGTTGCAGCAGTTCAAACGAAAGATGCGATTTCACTGGCTATTGAAGCAGAAGAAGCTGGTTTAAATGGAATTATGTTAGGTTTCCCTCCATACCTCCGAATTAATCAAGAGGAAGCCTTTCATTATGTAGCAAAGGTTTGTTCCCATACTTCTTTACCAATTATGCTATATAATAACCCTCCAAGAACTGGTTTTAGTTTAAATATAGAAACATTATTTAGATTAGTTAAACAGTTCCCTCAGATTATTGCATTAAAGGAAGCGGGTGATCGAGCTACAGTAAAGGAAGTAAAAGAAAAACTCGGTTCTTCATTTATTGTATTAACTGGATCAGACCAAACTATATTAGAAGATGCTGAACTTGGTTTTAATGGTATTTCTAGTGTGTTAGGAAATGTATTTCCTAACGAAATACATGAGATAGTTAAACAAATAAAGTCTGGTAAGATTAATGTTGCAAAGGAGCTACTCTCTAAACTGTCCCCTTATATGAAGACTATTACAGAGATTGGAGCACTTCGAGCCATTAAGTATATATTAGATAAGCAAAATGTATCTGCAGGTATTTGTCGGGAACCCATTTCTACTTTAAACAAAGAGGAGCAAATAATAATTGATGGTTTTCTTAAATAGTTAAGAAAAGAAGCAGTCGTTGAAGAAGTATAAACAAGTATCATTAAATTTATATTGGGAAATGCGTAGAAACCTTGGTGTGTAAAGGATTAGACGTATTTTTCAATTTCAACTTAAGAAGGATAAACACTTATATTGGAGTTAACACTTTTATAGTTATGTGTAATTTATTTCAATTAATACTAAAAAAAGCACCAGCAAGTATGCTGATGCTTTAATCTATTGAGAACTCTATACATATAAACACGTTCTCTTTCAACCTTTGATGTAATAATAAGCTAAAAAAGTGTCAGTCGAACCTTGTCTGATTGGTGATTATTAATAAAGTTTGCTTTATTCTTGTTCCGTCCGCCACCATAGTGCATCCTCAGGATTCTCAACAACTTCTTTAAATTCAGATTTCGTCGCAACTGTTGGATAAGATCCTTTTAAGGATTTTCCTGTAGTACTCTTAAATAAGAATAGTATTACAAAGAATCCGACAAGGCTTACGATTGTTAAATACCAGGCAGGCGCTAAGTTATTGCCTGTTTGGTGAACAAGCCAGGTGGAAACTAATGGTGTAGTACCTCCAAATATGGAAACAGAGACATTAAATGTTACAGATAGTGTTCGGTAGCGTATATCGGTATAAAACATTGCTGGCAATGAACCGGGCATGGAGCCTTCATATGTTGCAAGCAGTACGCCCAGAATAAGGATACCTAACGAAATAAATAGTAAGCCATTCAGATTCACGAAATAAAAAGCTAGTACAGATAAGAGTGATAGTCCGCCTAAACCAATTAAGAAGACATTTTTATTACCAATGTTATCACTTAACTTACCAAATAGTAATGTAAGTGGCACCATGATGACCATCACAAGTGTAATTAAAATAGTACCGGTCGTGCTTGATAAACCAATTATCTCGTTTAAATAGGAAGGCATGTAGGATAGTAGCATATAATTTGTCACATTAAAGAAGGCTACAGATACGAAACAGACTATTATATCTTTTTTATGATTTCTTAGAATAGAAAAGAAGCCTTCTTCTGTTTGTTCTTCAGCTTCAGTAGAAGAAATTTCATTTTCAAAAATAGGTGATTCCTCTAAGGTTTTTCTCAGGTACATTCCAATAAGTCCTAGCGGTAAACCAAGCAAGAATGGGATTCTCCATCCCCATGTGGCCATCTGTTCATCAGATAATGCGACAAAAAGTATGCTTGCTACGAGGGAAGCCAATATATACCCAGTTAGGGTACCAATTTCTAATCCACTTCCGAGGATGCTGCGCTTATTGTCAGGAGATGATTCAGCAATATAGACCATTGCACCAGCATATTCGCCTCCAGTTGAAAAGCCTTGAATAATTCTTGCGACTAATAACAGGATGGGAGCCCATATACCAATTTGATCATAAGTAGGTAATAAACCGATCAATAAGGTAGAAAAGGCCATTAAAATAATGGTTGTAGTTAAGACGACTTTTCTTCCTGCTTTATCACCAATTTTACCGAAGATAATACCGCCTAATGGACGCATTAAAAAGGCAATGGCGAAAGTCGCGAAAGTAAATATTAATTTTAACTCGTCATTTTGTACTGCACTAAAAAAGTTCTGGCTAATAATAACAGCTAAGTAGGAATATAAACCAAAATCAAACCATTCCATTGCATTTCCAACCCCAGTTGCAAACACACTTTTCTTTGCCGTTTGGATATCTACGATGTTAATCTTCTTCTTGTTAAACTTCATTTTTTCAACTCCGTAGTCTGTGGTTATACAAAGACAACAAATAAGTTAAACGGATGCTACTTATCATGCTGCTTACATGTATCATATTGTGCACAAAAGCATCTGCGGCATACTAAAAGTAAAAGATTCGAGCAGTGCCAAATTCTTCAGGTTAAAATTAATAACAAAAGTAAGTTATTCAAAAAAGGGGAATAGTTGTTCCCTCCACGTATTAAGTCCTTAAGTGTTCACTTTCAATCGTTCTCCTTATAAAACCTTTGATTTTATCGCATACTAATTACCCGAAGGAATCTAATGTTATGTGAAAAAACTTAGTAAGGTGTGCTTATAATGCCATTCAGATAGGGTTAACTATTTTGAGTTTTAAAGTAGCAATAAGAAGAACGATTATATAATTTACATCGGAGAAAATTGATGATATCAAAAGAGGAAAGAAAGTGGAGAAATAATAACCATAATAATCAGGGAGAACAGATATATGTTGCTATTAATACGATGGTTTACACTGGATAGACACAAGGAATTAAATAAATGATTTTGGTTGAACTATTACTTTCTCTTCACCTTTAAATAAGAAGGCTGGCAAACTTCCTACTACTTCTATACCTGTTTTACTAATGGGAATTCCAGTTTCTTTTGGTAAACACCTAACAGAAGATACTAGCCTTAAATTAACTGAATAGCCTTTCTTTATGTGATAAATTCCATAAAGAATAGTATTAAGTAACATAAAAGTCGTTTGAAAACGGAAGTGCTGTTTATTTCATTAAACAGCTGGGTTGTGGAGAATGTAAATAATTGGGGAAGTGGAAGTAGGAAAGCTATGTGTCATTATAGATGAAAGTTTATGATTTTTATGTAATAATTAAACTGTAGAGATGTAAAGTTACATACATAGGGAAGGTGGGGGTCATAATGGCAACAGGAACTCATACTGTAGTAGTTCCAGTAGATGTACAAGCAGTTTGGGATTATGTCAGTGATCTTGAAAAATGGGCAACGACAGTACCAGCCTATAAAGAACATAAAATCATAAATGACAAGCAATCTATTTGGACATTTGAAGGTAGTCTGAAAGGCATTAAAAAAACAATACAAGCACAGGTAGATATTACCGAATGGAATGAACCTTCAAATATTAAATTTGAACTAAAAGGTTTATCAGATAATTTTTCAGGAAGCGGTCTCTTTACTGCAGAAGATATTAATGGTGAAACAATGATGACTTGTACGGTGGAAATCCATGCAGGCGGATTATCTGGTGCAATGTTAACACCAATTATTAAATTGGCAGTTCCGAAAGTAGCATCTCGTTTAACAGAATCTATCGCACGTAAAATAGCAGTATACTCATAGTTTTCAAGATTGAATGTATTATAGATGATACATTCTGTAGTGGCTAATATAATGATATCTTGCTCTGCTAGAAATTTTATAATTAGCGGAAAGGGGGCTGTCCAAAAAGGATGGCCTCTTTTTTTATATTCAGGATTACTTTTCTAATAAAACTAAAGTGGCAGCACTTCTGTAATAAATGAAAAAAATCTTGCTTATGTAACAATCGGTGCAGTTTTGTGTTTAGTAAGCATATGAAAATAATAGGTGCAATAAGACAAAATAAAAGGACTAATTAAGACAATTAGTCCTTAGAAAGCAGGAGTTACACCCATTTGATTAATGAATTTTACAAAGGCCTATTATAGGAGTTAATGATTCTCTACTATTTTCAACCTCGATATCGGCCAAAATAAAATTTTAGAAAGTTCCAGCAATATTATCTTTTGGAATACTCCAATTTGGCGACTATCTTTACTATCTCTTCTATTATCCCCCATAACAACGCAAATCTGAATTGTCCTTAATGCTTTTAAATCTAGATTTTCTTTTTTATTTCATATTTTAAATTTTTGTCGGTCATAAATTTTTCGAAAAGAATTCCTGTTAAATAGTAAAACACGAGGCCAAAACAAATGTGAATAAGTGTAAATTTAGAGCCAAATGAAGTGATTTCATAGACTATAACTGGTAATTTCACTGTTGACCAAGCTCCTAAAAAAAACACTATATAGCGGACACTTGCTCCTTTTTTTAATAATAATACTGCAATTGGAAAGGCAATATAAAGAGGGCCTGCAGCCACCGTTGCTAATATTATAGTAAAGAAGACTCCGTATATCCCTGATTTTTCACCCATATACCGAATAAGTGATTCTTTCTTTACCCATTGATCTAATAATCCCACCAAGATGAATATAGGAGGAAGTAGGAATAACATATCTAAAATACTTTTACTAGTTATCTGAACGGTTTTCAAAGCTATAGAGTGATTTATAAACGCAATTATAAGAAGCCCTAATAATAAGATGAAAAAGAACCGATATTCTTTTAGCTTTGTCATGTCATTACCACCCCAATAATCAATCCGAATAGAAGAGACATTATTATGGCAGAAATATTTCGGGCATAAGCAAATCTTCTTCCGAAAGTTTTTTGTTCCATAGATAAAGTTACAAGTCCTACTGACATCATTGTTGACATTAATACGGCTACTTGTGGAAGCGCGGCACCATTTTGAATTAATGTATGTCCAAGAGGAAAGACAATAAAGCTCGGTACTAAAGCAATAGAGCCGATGATTGTTGAGTAAATGATACCTAGTAAGCCCGAAGTTTCACCAATAATTGATGAGATAAGAGTCGGAGTAAATAACGATAATGCAAGCCCAATAAAAAGCATTATGGCTAATAAATCCGGTAAAACATTGCGAAACATTTTCCATGAACTCAATAAGGCAGCCTTTGTTTTATGTTTGTCTTTTATGAAGGAAATTCCCAAATAAATAGCGGCAATAGTATAAAGAATAATTCCACTAATCATTATTTTAATCGTTCCATTCTTTATATCTTTCTAGGAAAAACGATAAATTTTTAATTTTTTCTTCAATATCTATTTTAAATTCCTCTAATCTCTTTTTACCAACATCAGTGATTTTGTACATCCTTATTGGTTTATCTCTTTCAGATGCATCAAGATAAGACTCTACAGAACCTTCTTCCTCTAATTTTTTTAGTGTGCGATATAAGATCGAACTATCAATGGGATTAATGGGAAGTTCTTCCTCGCATTTTTGTAGGAGTTTCCCTCCATAGTTATCGCCCTCTGTTAAAAACAGCAATAGAAATGCACCTGTATGTCTCCCAGTATGTTTCATAAAGTATAAAACCTCCTTATTTTTTATCAATAATAAAGTACTGTTAATAACAGTATGCTGTAGATAACAGTATTGTGTCAATTTTTTATTGATTATTAAAAACTTTATTTGAAGGAATAAAAAGGGGAATTATGGATTTACCAAGTGTTATAGCGAATTAATAAAATTTTATACCGACTGTTTTAGGATGCATTTCTTTTTTTACTGAGGGGGAAGCATTCCTCTAATATATTACCTACGAAAAACCAAATTTGTGAAGTGATACACTTAAATTGACTGGGGCATTAATGCTTTTATTGGCTATGGTGCTAACATGGCACTATAGCGGAAGAAGGGATATTTACGACTTTAGAAGAATATTGTTTTTTAGATACATATTAAAGGAGTGTATGAGTGTGGAAGATATAATTAATGCAATAAACCACTGGATACAAGCATTACCAAAGAAATACAACTCTATGTCAGATACAGAAATATCAAACCGCCCATTACCAAATAAATGGTCTAAAAAAGAGATATTAGGACATCTTTGTGACTCTGCAATAAATAATATTCAGAGGTTTGTGGATATTCAATATACGGAGCAACCTTATGTCATCCAATCTTATAATCAAGAACAATGGGTTGTAGTTCAGAATTATCAAGAAAGGCCGCTTGATGAAATACTGACTCTTTTTCAAAACCTCAATAAGCAAGTGATAAATATCATTAAGAATATTCCTTCTGAGAAATTAACCTATCTTTGTGATATTGGGAATAGCCAAAAAACATTACAATGGCTTATACAGGACTACCTTAACCATATGGAACATCATATTAACAAACAAATCTTAATTAAGGGAAACGACTAAATCTTAATTCCATTGAACTAACAGGGGAGTTTAGTGAAAGAAGGATGAAGCAAAACAAAACCATCAATGCTAAACTATTGATGGTTTTACTTAATCCTATAAAGCTTGTATCAGGATCTATTATTTCTAATAATCCATTTTCATGATTAGAAAAGCAAAAGTGTATTTTACTTTTGTATATAACTTTTTGACCGAACGAAATATTACTAATATGGTCTAAATTCTTGGCTGTCGACATGATTTATAAAGGGAAGGTGACTAAGAAAAGTCTAATAGGACCCAATCTATTATGTGATGTATTTTAACGGTAACATAGTACTTGCCCATAAGTAAATCTTGTTGTACTTATCAACGGATAAGAATAAAATTAACAAACAGTCTCCATTTAGAATTAATTTTCTATGTTACTATAGGGGCAGTTTTGTTAATAAAAAATTCAACTATAGAAACAAATGGCTAGTAATGAGAATTCAAATATCCATGTCATTCTAAGGTGCTTGAATAACATGGATAAATATTGCTGTGAACTATAATGTTAATGAGCAAATTTGTACCCTTCAAATACTTTTAACCCTTCAACATTTAAAACTTGTTCTACTACTACTGGCTTATTTGGACTTTTTTCAATAACTTCTTTACATGAAATCATGATATTACTACCTGCAATTTTGGCTAGCTGATCATGAGATACACTGTAGACTATTTTGCCTAAATTAGACCATACCATTGCCCCTGTACACATCACACAAGGTTCACAGCTGGTATACAAAGTATATTCGCTAAGATCAAAAATGTTATTTTCAGAGCAAAAAGTACGAATAAGTCCGATTTCAGCATGGTGCGTAGGATCACAATAACTATTAATTTTATTTTCACCAAACATTACTATTTCGTTATTTTTTACTAAGATAGCACCGAATGGTTCATTTCCATCCTCTCTAGCCTTTAAAGCCATTTTAATGGCTATTTCAATAAAATCTTCATCTTTTGTCATAAATAGTCCCTCCTGTCCGATGCTATTATAACGGAAAATTAAACAGTATGAAACTGAGTCATTCCGTTGAACAGTAATGCACAATTCGAGGATGCTGAAAAAAAATAAAGCTTAAGTGGACTAGAGTTAAACATTACGATCGCTACGTAGGTTATTTTCTTATACCTTAGATTATAGAAGGTCATAAAAATCCAATATTTTTCAAACCAAATGAAGGTTAGCTACGTCTATTATATGTGAGAGGGTGATAACAAGATGAATGGACTAAAACAACTGGCGGTGACAGATGAAAGTATGTTGCTTGAGAGAGAGGAAATAATTGATCAATTAATGCAAGAATATAGCGATGATATCCTGCATCTCGTATATACATATGTTAAAAATCGAACGACAGCAGAAGATTTAACACAGGAGATATTTTTAAAATGTTATGAAAAGTTAAATCAGTTTAATCAGCAGGCAACACTAAAAACATGGGTATATCGTATTGCTAGTAATCATTGTAAGGACTACTTAAGAAGCTGGCATTATCGCAAAATAACGCTTAGCGATAAAATTTTGGAGTATATACCTTCGAAATCAAAACAGGTTGAAGAAGAGATTATCGCGAATAGTGAAGGAAACATCTTAACAAATGCTGTCATGAATTTACCTCTAAAGTACAGAGAAGTAGTATTTCTGCATTATTATGAAGAACTATCTTTAGCCGAAATAAGTAAGATTACGACAGTAAATATAAATACAATAAAAACTAGGTTAAAACGTGCAAAAGAATTATTAAAAGACAAGATGATCGAGGAGGTTTAGGAGATGAATGATCCATTTACTAACCTGAAGAGTTCGATGAAAAAATCAATTTTTAAGGATTTTTCTTTTTCCAATGAAAGAAAAAATGCGGTGAAAGAATCCATTCGTATGAGACAATCTCAATCACAATTTCACTCCTGGAAAATAGAAACCATCATAGCTATATTAGAATCGGTTCAGCATGAATCAAAGGATGGCTACAATATTTCTACCCAACTTTTTCAAAAAAGTGAACATACTTTCCAAAAAAATGAAGGGCAGCTTTATTCACTTTTACATCTACTAGAAAATAAAGAAATTCTTCATTCAAAATGGATAAACAAAAAGAAATATTACTCCTTAAATTCCAAAGGGGGAAAATACTTAGCTACCTATAAACAAGATAAATCAAAACAAGAGTTATCCCTTAAACACTTACTAGAGGAGGCGTCCTTATGAGTTCTCCCAAATTTGAAGAATTTTTAAGTAAAGTAACTTCCAAAGTGAAATCTAAGGAAGCCCACAACATGATAAAAAAAGAGCTTATTCATCATCTGCAAGAGTTAAGTCAATCTTACAAAAAGAGAGGGTTTTCTAAAGAGGATGCAGAGGAAAAGGCGATTCAAGAAATGGGAAATCCATTTACTATTGGGGAGAGATTAAATCCCCTACATAAGCCGAAAATGGATTGGGTTCTAATTGTGTTATTTGTTCTTTTTGCTGGTATTAGTTTTCTCCCGTTAGTTGATGGGATTCCTGAATTTTCCCTATCAGGTACCTATTTTATAGGGAGACAGACAATTTGGTACACCCTGGCTATTCTTGTAATCATGGGATTCCTTTTCTTTGATTACCAAAAATTAAAGAACGGATGGATATACTTTTATGCGATAGGCCTATTGATCCATTTATATCTTCATCTTTTTGGAATTATGACCAACGGAGCAAAGAAGTGGGTTTCCCTCCCAGGCCTGACGGTCGATGGAACCATGATGAGCTTATTTTTCTTTTTTCTTGCTTGGGCTGGTATTTTTAACAAAATAAATGAGTTTCGTAGTTGGGAAAAACAAGGTTTACTGTTTGTTTTATTTTGGATTCCCATCTCGCTCTACATGATGGTGCCAGACTTTATGGTTAGTATTATTTACTTCTTCTGCATACTTGGGATGTTTGCTTTCGCTCGAATCCATAAGAAATTAGCTGTAAATCTGATCCTAACAAATCTATTGGCTGTTATTATTTTCATTATTATGTTCTACATGACCTCACGTCAAAGTTATTTGTTAACTAGATTATCTGCTTTTATAAACCCTACTGCCGATTCAAATGGAGCAGGATATATGTATAAGGCGATTAGGAATGTCCTTTCAGAAGCGGGATGGTTCGGTAACGGACTTTCCAACGAGTTGAATTTTCAATTGTTACCAGAATCACATACAGATTTTGCTTTTCCCTTCCTCGTCTATTCTCTTGGCTGGGCTTTCGGATTCGTTCTATGTTTGATTCTACTGATATTTATTTCAAGGATCTCAAAAAATGCGTTTAAAACACAGGACCTCTATGGGAGATTGATCGTAATAGGTGGTGCTACATTGTTTGCGGTTCCTACTACCTGGAACATTTTAATGAGCTTTGGAGTGGTGCCTATAATGGGAATTTCTCTGCCTTTTATTAGTTATGGAGGCAGTGCGATACTCTTTTACGCTGCTGTTTTAGGACTCATTTTAAATGTTTATCGAAGAAAAGATCTTGTAGAACCCACGATTGCAGATGAAAATAAAAGTTAAAGTCGAACATGTAATTGCTTAAAAAGGGCGACAGCTAAAGTAATAGTTGTCGCCCTTCCCTTATTGAACTATTGGAGGCTTTTGTTGAATAAGAGGATCATTCTATATGGCCAAAATTAATCGGTAACTCCCTTTGAATTTTTACTTTATTAGGTTATCCAAATGTTTCATGAAAAAAGTGAAAGTATGACCCGTATTTCAAGATGCTTAATTGTTTCGAGATGCATGCATCTTGAAACAAGAACGAATGATATTTCCATCAAAAGGAGAAAGTAAAATTTCAATATCTAGGTTCTTAAAAAGAAAAGAGAATAAGTTTAAACATACTATAAATAATAAATATATAAATCTACAAGTTTTCGTTAAATATAGATAAACGCTTAATAATCTTCAAAATAAAAATGTCTAAACCCTTGGTATATATGGGATTAGACGTTTTTTTTATTATAACATATTTTCAATCTAAGAAGGATTAACGCTTGTCTTAGGAGTTAACGCTTATTTCCTGCGTTAAACTAAGTATTTAAGAGATTAGGGGATGTTTATTGAGGAGCATTCCTGTAATAAATGAAAACTTAGCTTGTGGAAGAAACATGGCAGGTTAGCGCAATAACAATGGAATTAGTTTTTTAAGGGATTGCATTAGCAATCCCTTAGGTTTTTTATTGAGTTCAAATTCCTTAATAAATTCGTCTTATTTACAAATATTACTAATCGTAATATGATGATAGTTAAATAGTTATTTATACCTCCATTAAATGAAAAAGGTTAGGAGTAATAAAACTCATGAAAATACTTGGCACAATTCTTTTTAGCTTTTTCGTAGCGTTTTTAGTCTCAAAAATTCCTTATGTAGCTGAAGTTTTACGATATGAAATCCATGGTATGTTAACTGTAGCTATTTTTGTTATTCTAATTTTTATTTACAAAGAATTATTAAGCTTAAAAAAGAATAAATAAATTTACATAAACATGGTAGTACTCCTATATTATATTAAAAATAGATTATGGAAGAAACGCATGTGAGCGCAATAACTTTAATCTATTTCAATGAGACCTAATTAATAAAGAAATGTATAGAAATAAATTAGAAAAAATGTATGTGCAATATGCTTAGAGAATAACTATATCCAACTAGAAAGGAGAGAAGTTATCTTGATGGATTATGCTAAACCTATACTTAAAAAGGTTAATGAATAAGGTGAATTCATTAAAGCCAGCATCTATGTAATGGTTGGATTTTTATTAATATTAGTAGGTTATGGTGTTGGACGTTTAATTGGAATGATTGCATTTTAAGTAATAGATATATTTAGGAGGAAAAAAATGAGCTGGATTGTTAGAAAAGGACATTGGTTTTTGTTATTAGTTGTCTGTTTTTCTTTAATTAAAGATTTGACAACATCTACACATATATCTGTGAAAATCCTTTCTATCCTTTGTTTATTTGCAGCTTTATTTGTTGTATTAACTATAGAAAAGGGTAGAAAAAGGATAAATTAGCTTATGGTAGAAACATGGCAGTATAGTGAAATAGTAGAAATTTATAGGAACTAAACTGTAAGTAATACGTATATGTAAAATAATGTGATTTTTTTCCGGAGGTCATAGTTGCCTTTTTTTATCTAATGTAGGAAATTATAGTAAAGGAGTTGATAATATTTATGGAACTTTTAATTAAAGGTCTTTATGGCATTGGGGAAGCTATTGCAGTTTTTGCTATGTCAGCTTGGAATAAGATCTACAAAGTTGAAAATAATTAATTTATCATATGAAATAGCTAATAAACAAAACACTCTCTAGATGGAGAGTGTTTTGTTTATAAATAAATGAATAGCTCTATTCTTGTGTCACAAACGTGGCAGTTTAGTTGAAGAAGGAGAAGAATTCAAGTTTGACCTAAAAAATCCGTCTTAGTTAAAAGAATGCAAATTCAATAGTTAAAATTGTGGCAGTTTGGAAATATGAAAAAGGGTTTAAGTTTAATGGTATAATCTAGCTTAGGTAAAGACCACATCTCACTGGAGGGATTAATTTGTTAAATGAAGATATAGAAATAATTTTAAGTAAAATTGAGGAACTTGAAAGTTATGATGTTGAGATTGAAGTAGATGATCCTGAAATTGAATCTATATCTATTCACCTATTTTCAAGAGAAGAATTTGAAGAAGGTCAGTTAGGATATAGAATTGACGAAGATAGCAATTCTTTAACAGGGGATAACGAGGGTGATTGGAAAGAAAATTGGTATGTTATTGGATACGATGAACTTGTAGGAGACCCAATTTTTATTGATATAAAAAATAAAAACTATCCTGTATTGACCGCAATACACGGTGAAGGAGATTGGGAACCAGAAGTAATGTACTCCTCATTAAATGAATTTTTAGAATATGTATCTTAAAAAGGACGGTTTTACCAAGTCCTTTTTTATGTGATTTTATTAAGGATTTTGAATGCTAAAATAACCAATTATTTTAACTTTCCCTGCGAAAAGAAAACCTGTTATGCGGCAGCTCCATATTTTTTTTACTAACAGGGCAGGTTAGTGAAAGAAGGATTAAGTAAAACCATCAATGCTAAACTATTGATGGTTTTACTTAATCCTATAAATGAGCAATTTTTGTCTAACTAAAAAAATGGAGTTTGTAGCAGTATCTATAATTTCTAATAATCCATTATCATGGTTAAAGAAACAAAAGTGTATTTTACTATTGTATATAACTTTTTGACCGAACGTGATATTAGTAAAATGTTCTAGATTTTTGGCTGTTGACATGACTATATCTTCTTAGCCTCCTTCACTGTATAAAGGGAAGGTGACTAAGAAAAGTCTAATAGGACCCAATATATAATGTGATGTATTAAAACGGTAACATAGTACTTGCCTATAAGTAAATCCCGTTTTACTTATCAAATGATAGAAATTAAACTAAAAAATAGTCTCGTATTTAAATCTTACTAAAGTGGAAGGATAACTAAATAACATTTAAAAACAAAGAAAACCCTCGTTTAAATAGTGAGGGTTTTACGTGATAAGGAACAAAATCCAATCAAACCTTTTATAACTTTCCCCACCTGGTAAGAATTATTCTATAAGCACGATGCTGATAATTAAAAATCCTCCATATGGTAGAAACGTGGCAGCATTCCTGTAATAAATTAAAACCTTTCTTCTGGAACAATCAGGGCAGTTTACTTTAAGTACACTATTTCACAAACTAATGAATTTTTAAAGTGAAAATCACTGTATAATAAAGTTATTAACTATTCTAACTGGGGGCAAGTATGGTTGAAGTATGGATTGTAGAAGAAAAAGTTACAAATAAATTTTTAGATGAATCAGGGCATCATATAAGGATTGATGGAGAATTAGATACTGCATTTTTTATTGGTGCCGATGGAGAAGGATATGCAGAACGAAATAAAAACTATTTATTAGATTATTTACTTTGCCAAAACAAGTTTCCTTTTTATATTACCTTTATGGTCGATGATGGCCAAACAGATGAATATATTGAATTTTTTAATGAGAATAGAATGGAATACTCCTTAAAGATACTTGAAGAAAAAAGAACTTATTATAATTACTCGGGGAAGCACCAATACAACCCTCCATGCTTTACTGTAAAAATTAACGATTCGAATTCTTTAGTTTTGTTACTAAATGAAACATATTGGTTGCCAACTCAAAATGAGTTTTATTCCATTTCCTTTTCTGATAATTTAAAGTTTGAATTAAGAGAAGTAAAAGAGTGGGGAAGAAAAAGAAAACGTTCCATTCCGATTTTTAAGATAGAGCAAGAAACTACATTTATTACAATTTTTCCTGATGGACATGGTTTTTACTTATTTTCAAATGACAATAAATACAATAGTCTTAATAAAATTATTAAAACCTTGCCGAAAGGTACAGTTATAACACAGATAAACGATACATTAGTTAATATTGAAAACGTTAAAGAAGAATAATGTTTAACCAAAAAAGAGATCTCTCATTAGATAATTGAGGTCTTTTTCTTATGTAAAAATGGCAACATTCCTATAATAAGTGTAGAGATCGATTTTATGTCACAAACGGAGCGGCTTTCCTGTAATGAATGAAAATTAGCTTATGGTAGTAACATGGCAGCATTCCTGTAATAAAGGTAGAACCTTTCTTATGTTACAATCATGGCAGTTTAACAGAAAAAGAAAATTTCTGTTTTATAGCTACTAGGTGAACGATTTAAGTAGAATGGGCAAATTAAATTATACTATAGGAAAAATTTATATTACACTTAGTATTTTGGTATATAATGGATATATAAATGAAATATAATTTGGAGGTTTTTATGTTTTTAGTTTCTAAGTCCATGGATACACTTATTGAAAGCCTAAGTAATCATACTGAAACTCTTATAAAAAAATTAAAGGAAATACAAAAATACAATTTTTCCCCAGATATTGATTTATTAGATTTTGTAGTTTTTATGAATCAAACCTCATTTGATATTAGGATGTTTTCTATGGATAGGGAAAATAATGAAGTATTTAAAAAATCAGAGGATTCGTTGCTATTTGCTGGTAGCCAAGGAATAATCTCAGATGTGGAATTTAGACACATACTAGATGAACAGTTTGATGAATTTTACAGCTTTTATGAGGAAAATGAAGAAGAGTTATGGCCAAAGGAAGAAAAAGCAATTACAGAATGGTTTCAAAATTGTTGGAAAGCTGCTGAAACAGATGTTTTAAAACTACCTACTTATTTTGTTTTCCATGACGCTTCTGATTCATTCGAATTAACTTCCTGGAAATGGATAAATGAAAATGAGAAATACTCATGATTAAGCTCTATATATTATATCCTTATAAAGCAAAAGCCTACTAGAGTAGGCTTTTGCTTTACCACTCAAATATGGTAGTTAGTGGAGAACTTTCTACCAATGTAACAGACGTGGCAGCATTACTGTAATAAATGAACAAAACAGTGTTTATGGAAGAAACAGGGCAGTTTAGCCTGAGAAGAATATTTTAAAAGCCTATAAAATACGCCTTTTCTTTTCTATTGCAACTTTTACATAGGAACTTAAAATGTTAATCTTATTTTAGAAAGTAGGTGTATGATGAAAGATACATATTTTTTAAAATTTCCATATGCTGAATTATGCTCACAAGATGGAATGTCTTCGTTTAAGATTTGTAGTTATGAATATGCTTATCCCGATGCGGATAACAAGTATGATTTGGATTGGCATAAAAATTACCTAATACTAACTGTTCCAAGATTTAAAGCAGAAATCAATGAGATTATCTTAGAGGGACGTCTTATAAACCACTATATTCATGAGCTTCATTCTTTCTCCAATCTTCATAAGAAAAAATCGTTTTTGAACCCCTGGAGCCTTATTTTGAATTAATATTTAAGTTAAATAGAAGAAAAAAGGTCGATATTAATGGTTGTGTACGTTACCCAATGGATTCGACTACTTTTCTTCAGTTTGATTTTGAAACAGATTTAACATACGTAGATGTATTTATTAAGGGATTAGAATCTATCTTAGCGAAATATCCAATCAAAATATAGGTATATTCCTCCTAAGTAAACAACTGTTATAACAACAAACAAATCAGTCTACAGTTATAATAAACTCACATACAAACATGCTATAATCCTTGTGGGTCTATGGGTTGGCTTAACTATACCCATTGTGTTAACAGTTGGTTTTATACTCCTTAAACCACTGGTTATGGCTGATAGTACCGGCATAAGTATGCTTGTCTTTGGGCTATTAGTTATTATTGTGGATGTATATATAGGGATAAAAATATATCAAAAGAAAATTGCACCCTGGTTAGATATTAAAAAGAAAAAAAGAAACTACCCTTAACCTATGAGGACTTTCCATTTTAGTGGAAAGTCTATTTCTTATGTAACAATCAGGGCAGTTTAGTGGAAGAAGGATTTGAAGAAATTAGGAGGGAATTAACTGGTTTTGTTGAATCCTAATGGCATGTAATGCGTTAATATGCGATTGGGAGTTGTAAAAAAATGACTTGGATGCCAAATAAGTTCTCCAATGAAGAAAGATTTGAAGTTGCATATGAAATACTTAATGAGTTACTAAGTAAATACAAGAAAAACCTTCTCACTGTTGCGATTGAAGGATCTACCGCAAAGGGAATGGATGGCCCTGAATCCGACTTAGAATTAAGAGTAGTAATAAATGGGCGAGAGAGCAGTTGGGAAGCCTTTTTTTACAAAGGTATGTTTGTTGGAATTAGTTTTAGTACTCTAGAAAAAATGAAAACGAAAGCAAGAAGTATTGATTATGAGTGGCCAGTAAAAAGTGATTCTCTTTTTACATGTAAAGTTTTATATGATCCAACAAATCTCTATGAAAAAATAAGGAATATTGCAAAAAAAGCAGAAGAGCAAGTGGACTTTAACATCTTAATTAAAGATGCACTTACAGATATGTATGAACATGTTTATAAAATTTTTGCAATAAAGGATACAGAGTCTATACTTGCTGCGCATGAATCAAGACAAGTTGCTTATTGGGCGGTAATGTCCGTTGGCTTAAAAAATAAGCACAGATATTTATCAAGTAGGACAATGTATAAAGAAAGTTTTGAGTTGGAATGTTTGCCTGAAGAATTTGAACAGAAAATACGTGGCTTACTATCTTTAAATACGGATGTCCAAAGTTTAAAAAATAATGTGGGAGGATTATGGGTTTCTATTCTTAATTGGATTGAAAATATTAATATAAATCTTGAAAAAACGGAACTTTCCTTTTTATAAAAGAGGTACTGTATATCAACTTACTTGTTTCTAAGCATCAGGGCATGCATTTTAAATAACTTACAAAGGAAACAGTAACATTGTTTAGGGAGTGAGAATAAATGGATAAACTGCTCCAGCAGTTACAAAGTGTCGGTGTTCATTACATTAAAAGTGATCGTTTAATCATTTTAGAAATTCTGGAGAATAATATTACTCAAGCTTCAGAAATAGATATGCTAATAAACAAGCTATTAAATAAACTGAAAAACAGTAAGCTAAAAAAAATAAAGTTTGAGTGTCCTAAAACATTATTAGATAGCTTGAATATTACTAAAACTAAAATGAAAATTGTTGGTGAGAGGGCTATATATACGAGGCCTTTTACAACACCATTAGATAATTTGGTACCAAATTATGAGATTTGGTCAATTTCTGAGCATAACTCTATCTCCTTTTTATCTGATGTAATGCGTAAAAATTTTATTGATACAGAGAAATTTTTAATAGGAATGAGGACGGAGCTTCCATCGCAAGCAGAGAAAATGTATACAGTGTACATAGTAAATAATAAACCAGTTGGTGTAGTTTTTCCTCATATAGAACCGAATACAGACAAAGAAGGTCGCATTTTTTGGATAGGCATTCATCCGAATTTTATAGGGACAGGGATGGGTAAGAACTTACATTCAATCGGATTATACAGATTGAAAAATGATTTTAAGGCAAATTATTACTTAGGAATGACTCAAGTTGATAATATTCCGATGAGAAATATTATGGTATCAAACGCTTGCATTCAAAATAAAAATACAGTCATTTCTTTACAATATTCCATTTAATAATAGTTTGTTCGTAAAGTAATTAAAGTATGGGGAGGGAACCATGGAACAAGTTAAATTTTTTGAAAGCAGTCTTTTTAGTGCAGATGTTGAGAAATCTTTACTAGTACATAAGAAGATCATTAAAGAATATCTTCCAGAAGCTGATGTTCAGCACGTTGGAAGTACTGCTATACCTAAAAGTTTGACCAAAGGAGATTTGGATATACAAGTACGTGTATCTTCTCAACATTTCTCAAGGGCAGTTCAATTACTTTCATCCTTGTATGAAAGTAATAACGGTAGTGTGAAAACGGAGTTTTTTAGAGCTTTTAAAAAGGATTCGACTATTCCTCCTTTAGGTATTCAATTAACTGTAATTGGCTCTGAATATGATTTCTTTTGGAAATTCCGGGATGTTTTATTACATAATGAAGCTTATAGAATCGAATATGATAACTTAAAGAGAGAGTTTGAAGGAAAAGAGATGGATGAGTATAGAAAGCAAAAAAATATTTTTTTCCAAAAACTAATGCAAACTCCTGAATTTAAAAAACTTTAAACGTTTATTATTATTTTTTTGCTTCTTCACTAACGGGGCAGCATTCCTGTAATAAAAGAAAGCTAGCTTATGGTAGAAACATGGCAGGATAGCTTAAGTACAATTTTTCACAATATTTATCATTTCCCAGATTGTTTCTTATAGCTATAATAAAGATTGAGTACAAAGGAAAAATAAGGAAAATGAGTTTGAGATATGAACCTTGTTAAATATTTTAGTATACAGTGTGCACTAATTGGTGTAATTATCCTAACTAATTTCTACCTAGGAAGTTATATTGGTAAGCCATTTACATACACGGACTTAATGGCAATACTTATTGAATTCACTATACTGATTCTTGCTTTAACTCTTTTTGATAAATTAAAAAAACATCTAAAAACTATTCCTGTATTTAGCAAGGTTTCACTTTCTGTATTAGCATTTTTTATTGCGTTTATCTTTATAGGAATTATAACAGGAGAAATACAGTTTTAATTCTTATTTCACTAAAATGGCAGTTTAAGTGAATAAACAGTAATTCCAAAATTGATATAAGATAAAAAATATAAATACTATATGTCTGTTTTCTAAGGAGGACGTATGAATAAGGAAGAAATTGTTAAAGAAATCAAATCACATCTTAATAATACAAGTAATTCACAAACAGTATCAGAAATCCAAGATTTTTTAATTGAATTATTAAATTATGATTTTCGATTACTTGATGGAATAGTATCAGAAGTGAAAATAAAGCAACCTAAAAAAACTAAGTATTTTAAACAAATAAAAGTAGGTCAAATCTTTGAAATTTACCTTGATGATATTCAAAAGTATAATTATGGTGTGATTATTAAAGGAGATTTACTCCTTAATAAGGATGACAGTATTATCATAGGATATATAGATGCTTTCTCAGAGATCCCTTTAAATGTAGAAGAAATAAATAGGTATATTAGAAAGCATAAGTTTTTAATGATTGCTAATTCTGGATATGCATCAATAATGAGTTATGATTGGAAGTTGACTAGTCAGTATACTGAGGTTATATTTTCTGATGAAGAATTACATAACATTGAATATGTTGCTTGTATGGAAGGGACTTATTACAGAAGCAAGGGAATTAGTGACAGAGAAATATTTGATTGTGACATAATTGAAGAGAAAGCGGCTTTAAAAATACAAAACCCATTGGGGATAGTTGGAGATTTGGCCATTGTGGATATCTTGATAGAAAGATTTAAGAAAAAGCATATATTAAAATAGAGATAACTTTACTTTATGTATTAAATAAACGGAGCAGCATTCCTGTAATCATTGAAATAACCATTCTTATGTCACAATCATGGCAGGTTTGTTGAAGAAGAATTAAAATTAAAATAGCCATATACTTACTGAATTTTAAAATAGGTAATTAATCAAGAACGGAGTGTTCCATAAATGATTATTATTTATAACTAGTTAGTATTCTGTTTAAATAGCTTAGCTTTAGGCATAACTTAGCTAACATTAATAGTAGGAAGTGAACATAATGTCGGTTTTTATTCAAAATAGCGATATCAGCATTATTAACTCAATTAAGTTTAAAAAGAGGAATCTCACAGTTTTAAGTCTTGGAGTAAATTTTAGAGATCTTGAAGGTTTTTCAAATAATTTTATAAAAAATACTTTTGAGTTTCCTTTATTCTTTGTATTATCAACTGAGTTAATGGATGATGAAGATATAGAAAAGGTGAAGGAATTACATATTGATTATGTATGTAATAAAAAAAATGAATGGATGATTCTTAAAGTAGAGTCTGCTGCTCAATTAAAACTAACAACGAGATATTGTGAGGGGTTTGCTTCTAATGGTTTCCGTTCGTTTATGATAAAAGGTGAGAGTTTACTATTGGGTGAGTTATGTCCAAGTGTGAATTGGAATCATCCAATAGAATTCCCTGATCTTAATTGGGACAAGGTAATAACCTTAATTGATATAGATGAAGTTGGGTTAACGGTATTCACTGATGATAATAGAATCAATAGTACATTAAAATTGTTAAATTATATTCCTAAAGAGTATGAAATTGATTTGAAGAATTGTGATATTTAATTTAAAAGTTCATAAGCTAACAGGTCTTTCCTTAAATAATGGAAGGTTCTTTTTTATACAACAATCTGGTCAGAATCCTTATAATAACTTAAGCATTAACCAGTGCAGTTTATGTGCTTCTGGTACTATCATGGCAGGATAGTTTAAGTTAAATTATTCACAAACAAAAACTATTTTAAGGAAAATAAAACTTACCTTGATGTAGACTCGTCTATTAATTGGAAGGGAGTAAACAAAATGAAACAAGTAAGTATATGAAACATATCAAGTAATGGGGGAAAGAAGTAAAATGAAAAAAATAATAAAAGTAATTCTAAATATAAGCTTTATATTTTATTTATCAGCTTTGGTATATTTACTGTTTTTAGGCTCAAGAGGATATTTTTGGTCAGAAATATCTTTGATAGAATATTTAAAGTACTCATCTAATTTTGTTCCATTTAAAACTATTAGTACTTATATTATGGCAATGATCGACGGAAGTATGAACATGGATATACCTATAAAAAACCTTTTTGGTAACTTATTTATGTTTTTACCAATGGGTATTTATCTGCCTTATTATACAAAAAAGTTATCAAAATTATTTACTTATAGTATATCGATGATGCTATTGTTATTTTTGATTGAATTAATACAAGTAATTACAAGATTAGGAAGTTTTGATATTGATGATTTCATTCTAAATATGTTTGGTGCTTTAATGGGTTTTTGTATTTGCAATATAAAAGTTGTTCAGAAGTACTTTGCCATAGTATAGAGAATAAAACTTGAATTTAACTAGAGGGGATAATGTGATTGGGACTTAAATAGTGAATTAATATCCTTAATAAATTAGAATCAAAAAATATATTTTACAAGCTAAACAAAGTTAGAGATCAAGCTATATGGAAATTGCAGTTCCAGGTCAACGTTGGGAAGTGGAGTTTATGGAAGATGGTACTGTAGAAATTGAAAAGTCATTAGCGATGGAGACTTTTATGATGGTAAGGAAATAGAAACCCTGATAAAAGATTTTAGTCACTAGTTCAAAACGTCATATCACTAACGAGGCAGGATAGTGCAAGAAGGATAATTCAAAGTAACCTAGAATAAGTATTTAGATTGAAGGATTTAAAATATTAATAAAGGAAGTAGTCAAATGAATAACAGGGTTAAAGAATTTTGGAATCAATTTTGTATAGACACCCAAAAAGAAGGGGTTCAATATATAGATGCTTTCCAATTTGGTGCTTCTGCTGATTGGTTAGCAGAATTAGTTGTTAATGGAAAAAAGACAGCTACAACTTCCGGTTTCGTGTTTTATGAAAAGGAAAAAGAAGATATTCCTAAAGTTGGTGAACATTATATTGTTTTAAATGGTAAGGAAAATCCAGTTGCTGTTATTGAAATTGAATCTGTTCAAATTGTTCCAATGAATGAGGTAACCGAGGAATTTGCTTTAGCCGAGGGTGAAGGTGATTATCAATTCTGGTGGGATGCTCACCGGAAGTTCTTTACAGAATTATTAAAAGAATATGATATAGCATTTACACCCAATATGTTAGTTGTGTGTGAACGATTTAAAAAAGTATATCCTAAATAAGCAAAGCAAATGATAAATAATAATAAATACATTTGATTTAATAGTTATACCCTATTCCTAAAAACAAGTTGAATATAGCCAACTTGTTTTTTTATTTTAAAAGTTTAGCATTCCTGTTATAAATATTTTTCTTGTACCACAAACAGGGCAGTATTCCTGTGAAAAATGAAAACTTAGCTTATGGAAGAAACGAAGCAGTTTAGCTCAAGAAGTTTCTTACTACTGATGTTTATAGAAAGAGGAGATTAGAATGTTCTAATCTCCTTTTCCTTAATGAAACAAGAATAAAAAAATACCTAAATTCAAATGATATGTTTAATATAACTTCCCGGGGAGCTATCATGAACATAAAAGTAAATATATCATTAGAAGAAAATATAAATAATATGAAAAAGAAATTCCATTATTCAAATGAATTAAAAATAAGGAATATTAAACCTAATGAGATTATTATTATTTATTTGGATGGAATTATTGATTCAAAACTAATACAGGAATATGTTATTAAACCAATGTTGTTAGATTCCATTAATGTTGAGAATCCACATAGTATAAACCAGAAATTAGAAAGGATTATTGAATCAGTAGAAATAAAATATTCAAGTCTATTTGATAACCTAGTAGATGCTATAGTGAGTGGAGATACTGTAATGTTTATAAATGGTTATTCAAATGGCATAATCTTTCCTTCCGGAGAGTGGAAAGAAAGAAGCATTGAAGAATCAATAGGAGAGCGTTCTCCGAGAGGACCAGTAATCGGATTAACAGAAAAACTTAAAACGAACATTAACATATTAAGAAGTTCTATAAAAACTCCGGATTTGTGTGTAGAAAATATGGAGATAGGTATGCAAGCCAAAACAAGCGTTTCTATACTATACTTAAATGGAATTGTAGATATTGATATTCTTGTCGAAGTCAAAGAAAGGATCAATAAATTAAAGGACATAAAATATCTTCCTAATTCAAGAATTGTAGAAGATGCCATTGAAGGTTGGCCACCTGCAATTTTTCCGTTAGTTAGCTCATATGAGAGGATTGATTCCATTACATCCTCCTTATTCGAAGGAAGAGTAATTGTGTTAATCGATGGAATTCCTCATGCTATTGTTGCACCATCTTTATTCATGGAATCCCTTCAAGCACCCGATGAGTATCATGTGAAATTCGGTAGATTCTCTATACGTTTTCTTAGATTTTTAGGATTACTTGCAGGTATCTACCTGCCTGCAATTTACATTGCTTTATTTAATTTTCATTTGGAATCTTTTTCAAAAAAACATGTTAAGCTATTATTTACTAATGGAGAATTTATTTCCCCTTTCTGGGAAATCGTAATATTACTTTTAATCATAAGGGTTTTAATTGATGCTTCCTTTCGACTACCAAAAAGTGCTGTATTATTAGTCTCCCTCATTGGTACTATTGTTATTGGGCAAACTGCAGTTACGGCTAAGCTTATTCATCCTGTTTGTCTAATAATAGTTGGGATTACTACTTTATCTAGTTTTTTGGTAATAAATAAAGGGTTTGCCGCAGCAGAAAATATTCTTAGGATTATTATGCTTATTATTAGTTATTTCTTTGATTTTGTAGGATTAACTATAATGACAACCCTATTGATTATTTATTTAATTAGTTTAAAATCTGTAGGGGTCCCTTATTTCGCTCCTTTGATTCCATTAAGGATCAATGAACTAAAAGATACTTTGTATAGAGGGAATTTAAAGAAATTAATCAATAGTAAACATACATTTCGTGAATAAAACTAGTTAGAATATAAACGGTAAGGTAACAATTAAAATGAAGGAAAAAATAAATGGTTTATAATTATTAAAGAGAATTTCATCAATAAAGACAGATGCCATAGGCATCTGTCTTTTATATAACAAAGGGATATCATCTCTCAGTTTGTGAATTATTCCACTTAAAGAAACGGGGCAGGTTTGTTTAAGTTCATTTATTCACAATATATTAAAAAGAACATTAAATACTTTCTTTCTATAATTAGTACTAGTACTTTTTGTAAATATTTCAATAAAGATCACCTCCTAGAAAAATACTAACATCCTTATTTTCTTTAATACAATTAATAAGACTGGAATAATAGGGTTAAAAAGAAAGAAGTTGCAATTTAAAATAGACCCAGGCGCAATAATACAATTGTACAGCAATCAGCAAGATCTCTTTGATTGTTTTTTATTTAATCTATCAACATCAATTGTTTAAGATAGAGTCTTATATATTTTTTAAAACTAAAATTGTAAGCATGTTTAATTAAAAAAGTTATTTTACTATATTCAGAATCTTTGATAAAATATTTTTTAATGGTAAAAGGAGGTGAATATAGTATAAAAAGGTATTTATACATTTGGATAATAATTCTTTTAATTATCGGAGTGACTACTTTAATTTTTTTAAAAGGAATCATTGAATCCCAGGATGAAAAGTCTGAATTAATAGATTTTAGTAATGCAGGGGAGGAAGAATCCGATGATGTTAGTACTTCACAGATTATACCATGGGGAATAACCGCAATTGGAGGTCCTTTTCCAGTTTCAAATCAAACAAAAAAAATTAAAGTAGCAATTTTAGATAGTGGAATTAATAAAAACCATCCAGACTTAAGGAATAAAGTTGTTAAAGAGTTTAACGCTATCAATCCAAAAGATCCAGTAATAGATGACTATGGCCATGGAACTGCTATAGCTGGGATAATTGCTGCAAATGATAATTCTGAAGGGGTAATTGGGGTTTCGCAAAATGCACTTTTATATTCAGTGAAAGTTTTAGATAAGCATGGAAATGGCAATATAGATACTCTAGTAAAAGCTATAAGTTGGTGTATAAAAAACAAAGTTGATATTATTAATCTTAGTTTTGGTTTAACAAATGATAACGAAGTACTATACAATAAAATTAAGGAAGCAAATAAAAAAGGAATTATTATTGTTGCAGCGGCTGGGAATAACATTGGTTTAAAAACAGACTATCCTGCCAGATATAAAGAAGTAATTTCTGTTAATCCAACAAATAAGGAATATAAATATATTACTGAATTATCTTCTAAGGGAAAAATTGATTACACCTTGCCGGGTGTACAAATTCTAACAACTACAAAAGACGGTAAATATGCAGAATTTGAGGGTTCTTCTATTGCTACAGCATACTTAACTGGATTACTGGCTGTTTTATTAGGTGATAAAGATAAGTACTCTATAAACAACGAAAACTATTTAAGCTCTATTAATAAACACTCATATACTCTGGGTTCAAAAGAATTGTTCGGGAATGGATTTATTAAAATAGATAAGAAAGGGAGTAAATAAAATGGATAATTTAAAAATACTTAATATATATAATAAAAGGAAATTTATATCCTTCGCTATAATTCTTGTACTTCTTTTGGGGTTGATACCACCAAATTTAGTGAAAGCTGAGGAAACTGATAATATTGAAGAGCAACTAAGTGAAGAGTTAGGGTTAGACCCTTCAAACTCCAATCTAAATATTGAACATAAAGATAATGAATTCATTATTAACACAGAGATCAACCTTCTAGATGAAAATACTTCTTTTCCTTCACAAGAAAGTACTTCATTTAGTGAAGAAATAGACAACATAGGTGTATCTTTAGTAATAAACTTAGACACCGATACAGTCATGATACAATCTAAAGAAACAAACATTAATGGTGATGAGGAAGAGAAAGAATATACTTTGGATTTATCTTCTTCTACAGATAACGAAGTAAAAGGAACAATTGAAGACAGGGACACTGGAAATACTTATAACTATAATCCAAATGAAGTAACTGCTTCTGCTAGAGCAGCTATACCTGCGGGTGTTAAAATAGCACAAAAAGTCTTAGATAAACTGATAAAAGCAGGTTATGCAGCAATATTAGCGGGTTCTACTTACATTGTAGTAGATGAGTTTTATAAATTAAAAAAGACTAAGTCTCATTATCGTGCTGAAATTCATAATGACCAACTTTTTATTGGTGGAGGTATTTCTAAGTCTGCTGCTATAAATCGTTTGAAATCTGGTTATGATACTTGGTCAACAAATAGTTCGGGTGCAAAGTCTGTAGCACAAGGGGCAAGCCCTGTAAATACTTCTACTAAATCAGAAGTTGATAAGAAAGGAACAGGGAAAGTAAGACATTATCACCCCTTAAAATCAATAAATACGGGTGAAAGATTAAAAGCTGGTAAAATGAAAAGATCGGTGCATGCATTTTTCGGTAAAGCTGAACGGTAAAACCACTAAATTTTTTTATTAGGAGTTACTTATGAATACCAAAACGATTTTTATTACTAAGAATCCAACTAAAGATGTTTATGCTTCATTAATTGATATTGCAATTAAATACTGTGATAAGTTCCAATTAATTCTTAGAACTGATTTAGGAGTTAAGGCCAGTAGTTATAATGTATTAATAAATAGATTGCAGTCTTCATTTATCATGAAAAAGGAAGAGTCTGAGTGGGCAAGTACTGCTTTAGAAGAAAGTGATAAAGCTGAAGTTTACTACTATACTGCTGATGAGAATGCAAAACAAGTACTTAAAAGCTTCTCGAATTCTCTTTATAATTGGCAACATCCAAATTTACTTGAAGATTTGTCCTTCTTTAAAGATGATAAGGAATGGTTGGTTACTGTAAGTCATGAAGAGATTTGTGAAATTTATCCCACTAGTAGCGTTGAAATAGAGGAATTAAAAAACCTTAATGGTTTAAAGTTTAAATTTAAATAAGATTTAACTTTAAAAAGTACACAATTACTAGTGATTGTGTACTTTTTAAATTGTAGGAACTTACAAATCGCTTTAAAGGAATGGTCAACTTGAAAACTCTGTATAACCATATCTTATGAACGCGAGTATTGATTTAGCAATATATTTCAATGCGAGAGCATGTTTATAATGGTTTAAAATATAAAACATTAAATGTGATCAATAAGTATGGATGACTTATAATAGAGAATTACGTAACAAAATATATTCATATAGAAAAGCACTTAATATGACTATAACCCAACTTGCTAAATTGTCAGGAATGTCTCAAGGTACTTTTACGGTTATCATTCAATTACTAATTAAAAATAGTGATTAATTAGCAGTAACTATTTCAGATATTCTGCCTGGAGAAAATTTCGGAAATAATCAGGTGGATGTGTCAATTGAGGAGTTATTTTTCTCCCTTTTATGAAAATGTAATATCACCAAGATAGGTTACCTAGTCTTATTTACTGAGTGGATTTAATAATATGCCACTAAGTTGGTAAAATCCCTGTAATAATTGATGCATATTAAGGAAAAGGTTATTAAGTTCTTAGGGAACTAACAGGGCAGCATTCCTGTAATAACTGAATTAACCACTCTTATGTCACAATCATGGCAGTTTTGTTGAAGAAGATTTATGGTGACTAAAGGTAAAACGGGGGGTCAAATGGATAATTATAAGTTTAATGAGTTTATTAAAATTGCAAAAATGCTAAATGATAATGAAATTATTCCCTTGTTAATGGGTTCAGTTGGTTTAGAAGTCGTTACGGGAAAGAGTTGGGATGCAAAAGACTTAGATATTCATGTACCAGGTGATAAAAGAGGGTGGGAAGTCCCGCCCGAATTTAATATATATAACTGGAATAATATAGTCAACATTATGAATTCAATGGAATATAGACTAATTGATTTGCATGAACATGAATTTTCTAAAGAGGGATTATCAGTTGAAATTGGTATTATTAACACTTTACCAAGTTTCGCAGGAATACAATTAGAGGAGTTAGAAATGCACCAAATGGGAGAGATAAAATATTATTTACTAAATCATGATCAATACTTAAGTGTTTACGAATCTTCATCCAAGGATAGTTACCGAGCAGATAACAATAATAATAAAGATATTAAAAAAATAGATTATTTAAAACGAAGGATATTGGGAAACCAAAAATTATACTAAATCTAATGGGTTAATCGGTGCTTTACATAAAAATCTTTGGGCTTATTAGACGGCTCTTTTTCTTATTCAACAAAGTGGCCATATTCTTGTTCTAAGTGACTAATCATATTCTTGTGTCACAAACGGGGCAGGTTTGTTTAAGTGAAACTAATCACAATAAACTCTAAACTATATTTATTGAATCAGTATAAAGGATTTTAATAATTTTAATCGAAATTACTCATAGTTATTTATCCGAGAGCATCATGGAGGAAGAAATGAAGAAAGTAATAAACATGATTAATCAATGTTCGAAAGTGGCAAGTGTGTCGTTAGTTGAATTGAAAAAAGCAGAAAAAGAAATTGGTGCTATGTTTCCGGAGGAATACAAAGAACTCTTTTTAGAAACAAATAACGCAAAATTTGGTGATTGGACTTTATTCCCTATCCAAACTAAGGATAAATCAGTACTACCAATTGATATTTTAAGTCATAATCGAGAGAACAGACCGGCAAATATGCCAAGTGATATGGTTTGTATAGGGGAAAATATCAACGGTGATAAACCTTGCTACCGTATTAGAAAGAGATTTATGCAGGAACTAATCTTTATTTGGAGTGATAAAACTGGATTAAGTGATTGTAAAGCATCAACTTTTAGCCAATTTATTGATTGGTATGTACCGAAAGTAAGTAATAAGCCTAAAACAGTGGGTACTTTTACAGTTGAAAGTGGAAAGTTAATTGTAACTGATCCATGTTATCTGGAGAATGAAGAAGAACTTCAAATCATACTTTCTAATGTAAAAAACGGGAAATGGACAGCAAGTCTTAATTACAATGATGAAGAAGTTGTTGAAAGTCTACTTGTATTTTATGGAGAAAAGATATCAAGTGGAAAATAGCATGAATGTGATAAACCAATTGGGGTTGACTCGGCACAAGCTGGAATATTTGATCTTGCAGTATTCGGTATCGATGATGCCATCAATTATGAAGTAAAAAATTTTTATGACATAGAGATAGACGAAGTTGGATTAAAATATTATGTTGCATGTTGTGATATGGTTGCTTCTGATGCACAAGGAGGAGTTGTTCCTAGTGGGGCTGTTTCAATGTCTGGATATGGTGACGGAATGTACGAGGTGAAAGTAAAATATAACCTTTCTAAAGAGGTTGTTGGAGTGAAGATTGAATTTGGAGATGATGATGGTTAATACCACTCTGCATAACGGATAGGAAATACTTTTTCTTGTTCAAATATAAAGGGGGAGAAAGTATTATTAGCTGCTTAGGCAGCTTTTTTGTTTGGTCCACTAACAGGGGCAGCATTCCTGTAATAAAGGAAAGACTAGCTTATGGGGGGTAAAATGGGTTGCTTTTTTTTCAGGAGGTGGAGATAAGGAACAAACGAAGGAAATAGACCAAGAATTTATAAAACAAATCAATCTAAACAAACCATTACTATATATACCAATAGCGATGGATGGGGCTATTCCATTTGATGAATGCTATAAATGGATTAATAGTGTTTTTAAACCTTTGGGTATTCAGGAAATAACAATGTGGACCGATTTGAGTAATAAAACTCTGGAGGATCTAAAACAGTTTTCAGCTATCTACATTGGCGGAGGAAATACATTTAGTTTACTAAATGCTATACAAATTTCCAAGCTTGATAAGGTATTAGAGGAATATATAGAAAATGAAGGTGTAATCTATGGAGGAAGTGCGGGAGCCATAATATTGGGTGCGAATATTACTTGTTCTCATATGGACGCTAACAAAACCAACTTGCAGAATTTTTGAGGGATTAAACTATATTCAAGGTTATTCCTTATGGTGTCACTATGAAATGGAAAATGACAGTTTGATATGGAGTTATATCAAACAAAATAAAAAGACTGTAATTGCTTTGCCAGAAGATACTGGAATTTTCTATAGTAAATCAGGTATAGAAGTAATAGGAACTTCACCAGCCTTCATATTTAAAGATGATGGTAAAATAATAGTTCAACCAAAATCATATATTTAACTCCTTGTTCAGCTAAAGATGCTATCCTTTAAATAACTGGATAGCCTTTTCTTGTGCATCGTGGCAGCAGTCCCGTAATAAATGAAAATTTGGTAACTGGTGGTGAAATAAAAGAATGATATCAAACATTTCAAAAGCGTTAGAAGATGGTCAATTTTTAAGTGATGTGTTTCTAAGTCTTGATGGATTAAAAATTAATAATGATGATTTAGAGTTAACTATTCAAGTAACTTATGAAAATAATGATGAAATACTACAACTTTGGAAAGTAACCTGTACAGATTTTAGGGAGCATCAGTTAAATGTACACTATTTCGAGGAATTTAAGGTATTAGATGATCACGTATATCTTTGGAAATACAATAATTCTTTAGCGGATTTATTTTTTAAGGGAGTTTGTTATGATATTAATCAAGTGGTAAGAGAGTTGTATATTAATCACTCTAATAAAGTAAAAGGACAGATACCTATGGAAAAATATCTAAATCTCACTGGAGATTTAGTGGATTTATTACAGCAGGGAGAAGGGTTATTTAGTAAAGGTCCCCTTAATATAATCAAGGTACACGAAAAGGTATTGTCTAACAATGGATTTAAGACAACAATTATAGATTATTCAAACACTGAAAGTGGACCATTCAAGTTGCTTATGTTTGAAGATTCTTTCGTTGTGGCAAAAAGTTTTAAGGCAATACAAATGTTTTAAATTTTATGATTAAGTGTCGTGGCTGATCCTTTAGGTAAATGTATAAAACTCTACACTTATATAACAATCGGGGCAGCAGTCCCGTAATAAAGAAAAGAGCCTTGCTTATGTAACAATCAGGGCAGCATTCCTATAATAATTAAAAAACTATCATATTATGGAATGGAAGAAACGGGGCAGTTTAGTTTAATAAGCCTAAATGATATGATAAAAGAAATATTGGCAATATGGGGTTGAATCAAAATGGATAATTGGAGGAATATGGCGATTTGGTTTGAACAAATACCAGATAATCTTCAAGCTTACTTTAACTTGAAGGAAGATGAATTTAATGCGATTCAGTTTGAAAACATTCAATATTTAACTCTTTGGCATCATAAAAAGAGTAAGTTAGGCAACTTTGTTGATATTCCAGAAAATCTGCTCTATTTAGAATTAAACTGGTCCAATATACAAGATTTCCAGGGTATAGTAAAAATGAATAAATTAAAGCGTTTAGAGTTACATTATTGTACTAAATTACAAAATGATTCTGGTCTGTCTGGATTAGTCGATACGCTAGAACATTTACATATTAATCAATCAAAGAAATTTGCACCAAGCGAAGAATTATTATCTCTGAAGAATCTTCGTGTTTTGTGTCTTACTTCTTGTGGTAATCTTGAGAATCTGAATTTTTTACATCAATTTCCTAATCTAATTGACTTTAGATTTGTTAATACTAATGTGTTAGATGGTGACTTAACACCAATTTTAGACCATCCAACTATTCGAAGTGTGGGCTTTCTGAATAAGAGACATTACAATATTAAAGATGTTGAGATAGATGCTTTATTAAAGGATAAAAATGGTGGAGAGGAATTTCAAACTGTTATTAAGTATGGAAAAAATGAAACTTTTAGATATATTTATTAATTAAAATTGTTATTGAACTACTAACGTGGCGTTAATCCATTAAGGATTAATGCCATTATTTCTTATATCTCTTTTGGAACTATCGGGGCAGCATTCCTGTAATAATGAAAACTTGTCTAAGGAAGAAACAGGGCAGTTTAGTGAAAGAAGGATTAAGTAAAACCATCAATGCTAACTATTGATGGTTTTACTTAATCCTAAAAATGAGTGATTTTTGTCTAACTAAAAAAATAGAGTTTGTATTAGGATCTATGATTTCTAATAATCCATTTTCATGATTAAAAAAACAAAAGTGTATTTTACTGTTGTATATAACGTTTTGACCGAAAGTGATATTACTAATATGGTCTAAAGCAGTTGACATAATCTGTTTTTCTAGCCCCCTTCACTATATAAAGGGAAGGTGACTAAAAAAAGTCTAATAGGACCCAATATATTATATGATTTATTAAAACCGTAACATAGTACTGGCCCCTAAGTAAATCCTGTTGTACTTATCAAATGATAAGAATTAAACAACAAAATAGTCTCGCATTTTTAATTTTTTGTGTTACAAAATGGCAGGTTAGTGTAATAAAGTTATGGAGGATTTATAATAAACGAAGGAGAATATAACTCATCAGAAAAACGAAATGGAGAATAAAAGATGGTTATGCAGGAAGTATTTAAACAACTTATAAAAAATGAAATTGCTCCTTTATTTAAAGAAAATGGTTTTAAAAAGAAAGGGAATAATTTTGCAAAGCTATTCTCGGATTTTGCATGGACTGTAAATATCCAATCATCTAAGTGGAATACAAAAGAAGAAGTAGAGTTTACTATCAACACTGGAATTTTTACAGATAAATTATATGGTATGGGTTATAGAAAGGAACCACCCAAATTTCCAACAGAAATTAATTCAGTTCTAAGACACCGAATTTCTGAACTGAAAAATGAACAGGATTACTGGTATAAAATTAACTTATCGAGTGACCTAGAGAAAGTGAAAGATGAAGTGAGAAGTGACATAGAAAATCTTGTTTTTCCGTATTTCAAGAAATTCCAAACAATTGAAGACGTTATGCAAGAGATGAAAAGAGAAGAAGCAGAAGACTTTTATGGTAGCGATTTTGATCTTACTATTTTGTATCAAGTTTATGGATTTAATAAGGAAGCACAAGAAAGAATGATGAAAGCATACAATCATTACGATTATATACAAGATAGGGAATATATTAGGGATCTGGCTGACGAATTAAATTTATCGATAGATAAACAAAACACTCTCTAGATGGAGAGTGTTTTGTTTATAAATAAATGAATAGCTCTATTCTTGTGTCACAAACGAGGCAGATTAGTGGAAGTGAAATTTTGTACAAGTTTTGATTGTGATGCTACAAAAAAGATTTCTAACTTTTGGTTAGGAATCTTTTTGTACTAAATATATTTAGGTGAAAGTATAGATTATCATCATATAGTTATCCTTTTACTATTTTCACCATTTTGAAATTAATTTATATTTAGGTACCTTCCAAAAAAAAGTAATAGTCCACTTAATGATTAGTAGAATGAACAACATACTCTATAAGGTTTAAGGGAGGTGGGGGATAAATAATTATTCAGGAATCCGTATTCTTAATTTATCAATTGAATAGCTTAATTCTTCTATTGCATTATTTAATTGGAATATTTCTATACCTATAAAGATTAAGGTTATTAAAATTGCTGATAAAAGAATGTATAAAAGGCTTTTATTCATAATTTCTCCTCCGTAATTAATAAATTTTAAACTAACTGTATTTTTTATCATAGATAATTGAGATTTATCTGTGAATAGTTTTCATATCAATATAGCCATTATGGTTACTTATCTGATGGTTTTGCTTGGCTAAAAAATAACCCAATAGGATCCATATCTATCATTAGAATAGAATTATGCCATGGGTTGTTCATTATCATCTTCCAATATCTGATTGAGAAGAACAAACAATGCATCCTGCGCATCCATTTCGGAAATAACTATACTTCTATCAACAAAAACATGTGCAGCTAACTGATCCCATTCTTCTAATGTTTTAATTTGTTCTAAACCTGCTTTTACTACTTCATGTTGTCCTTTTCCTGCAAAAATCCCTACACGATTTTTGTCCCATTTATCACCATATATATTTGATAAGTAGCCATAAAGATTCATTATTTACCTCCTTTATCATTTTGAATTCTTCATAATTTGATTTGCATATTTAAACCTTAACATAGTCATATACATGTTCAATAGTTGTTTCAAATAAAGTGAAGATAACAAATTTCACTAATAAATATACTAGGTAAAAACCAACTTTGTGAAAGATTACACTTAAACAATAGGGGGCTTTTGTTGAATAAGAGGATCATTCTATATGGCCAAAATTAATCGGTAAATGATATCTTCATTTAATAATTCTTCTTATTTTAGGGGAAATTAACTCGGATATTAGTTTGCATTGGAGGTTACTCAGTGAAAATAAAAATAAAAAAATATTCAAAAACAATGGCAATGTTAATTTTAATTATTCCTTGGTTAACAGTACCTTTATTAGGAAAAGAATCTATAAAGCGTTTTTTGCCCGCTGGAATATTTATATCTTTCATTGTTCACATGTTTAATTTTGTAGCCAAAAAGCGTAAATGGTGGTTTTGGTACCAAATTCTATCTCCGAAGATAACTTGGGTATTCCCTTTTACATGGGGACCGTTTTTAGTCGGATCTTTATGGATACTAAAGTATACGTATGGGAAAATTTTTAGTTATTTAGTGTTAAATTTAATTGTAGATGGAGCATTCACGTATATATTTGTTTCTTTCTTTAAAAAAATAAAAATTTTTGCGTTGTCAAAATTTAAGAAATTTCAATTACTATGTATATTTATGATTGATACCTTGTTATTGTATTTATTTCAATTTGTTCTCGAGAAGCAAAAAGGGAAATGATCATTAAGTGAGCGTTAATTTAGAAATAATTAATGCTCTTTTTTCTGGCAATTTATTCTAATTGAATTTTCTTCTTAAAAATGAATGTTTAGAAGTAAGTGTGAAGTTCACTTATATAGACAAGAGAAGAAGTATTAACAAAGTATTTATGAATCTACAAGTCTGCGTTAAATTATTATTAATGTTTAATAATATTCATGGTTTACTCAGGCACTAATGGTAGTTTAATTTAAATGAACCATGACATAAAAATATCTTATACTGGAATATTGTCTGTCCTTATTAACATTTTCCTTTTTAGTGTATTCAGTTCGAAGAAATAAACGACTGAGGGGAATATAAAACCTATTGTTCCAGTTGTTTAAATTAAAGGATTTTTAATCTAATTTGTTAATATTAAAGGATTATAATCTGATAATACTTCCATTACTTCATCACGAGTAATATAAACATGATGCTCTAAATTTGGATGTGTCGTGCTATTGAAAAGGGGATTTTGATTGTCAAACCAATTAATGTATTCTGAGTTTTCCATTTTAAAAAAATATGCTTTTCCTTTTTCTTTTAAATTTGATTCATCAACCTCTAAATTATATAAACCAAACCTTCCTATCTCTGTTGTATATCTAAAGGACCAAACAAAATATTCCATAGGTCCGTTTAATTGGTTATATACAATTTCCGTTATATTGTCGTCATAATCTTCCAGGATTATTTTAAAATAGTCATCATGTTTAATAATACCCCTAAAAAGAATATGAACAGGATGATCAGAGTTTAGGTTTGTTTGTGGTTGCCAAATTTTTAGACTCTCAACGTGCATATGCTTCTCCCCTTATTGTTCATATGTAATCTTACCCCACGATTTCCCCTTACTAACTTGATATCTTGGTACCGGTTTTTCGGTTTCTCTGTACTCATGTACTTAATAAGTAAATGTTTTCCCTTCACTATTCATATAATTTTGGGGGCAATTGTGTTGTACGTTCTGCATTTTTCTTTTGTATTGCTATTATAATTAATTATTATTCAATTAGTATTGTCTTTATTTAAAAAGTTGAAAGGAAAAAAATTTCTTATAACAACATTAATGGGAAACATTAAATTATTGATTGGATAATTAGACCTTAACAAAAATTTCCCTTTTTTCTGTCCAGCTATATTTACCAATAGCGAGGGAGTGGCTATCAATAATATGACAGGCACCTCTAATAGAAATAGAGGTGCCTGTTCCATTTATTATTTGAATTTATCAGGAAACTGTTTTACAACTCCAGTTGAAATAGCATCAGCCATTATGATTATATGAGTTACACCCTCATCAATTGAGATGATTCTAGCATTCCAGTCTTTTTCCAGGCTTGCAGTTAAATCATTTGTGACTAATTGGAGATGCATAGCTAATAATTTCTTTAGCTCTTCCTTTTTGAGGAAAGGGTTGGCTTCACTGAGAAAAGCAGCTATATCATCTGCATTTCTATCCCATTCTTTGTTTAGCTGAGTCACTGTAGTTTTATTTCCGCTTTTAGCTGCATCTATAATTTTTCCTGCTATAACAATATGCTCCTTAAGCAGCTCTGTCAGTTTGTTCCCTGCTTTCTCGCCGTAAACAGGCTTTATTGCATTTCCAATATCCTCTTGATTTTTTAGAAGTCTCGTCAGAACCTGTTTTTGATCCTCTGCACCTGCTGTAGTTGCGCTTGTAATATAGTTGCTTGTCCACAAAACATGATCTAACCAAAGCTTTCGGAAATTATTTTCAAAATCTACCTGTGATTGGCTAATGTGTTTTTCTTGCGGTTTAGCGTAAGTATTTGTTCCCGTCACCATGATTAAGGAAAAAAGCAAAATCCAGCTCATTAAAAATATCTTTTTCATCAAAAATTGCTCCTTATTAGTTAGTAATTGCTTATATTATTTTCAATAGTTCTGGATTTTTTATACATAATAAACGGATTTAATGATGCTGTTTAGAAGGATATTTTTTAAGCTACAATTGGTTCTTAGAAAAAATTTGTTCGGACAAGAGAGGAAGTATAAATAATGAATATATAAAGCTGCATTCTGCGTCTTATTAACGTTTAAAATGCTTAGTAAAAAAACTTCTAATCCTTGATAGAAGTTTTTTATTGCCAACGCCATTTTTCTACGTAAAACTGCGGTATTTAAAAAAGACATTGTTACTCCCAAGTTATTGAGTGCTTCTGCACAAGACTTATCATACTGCTTATAGATGGTGACAACCATTTATCTTTGTGATAAGCCAAATAAGTGGATAGTGAATTTTGTTCTTTTGTAACTTCTTCTCCTATGAAGATCCCGCCTTTAAGTTCTTCTTTTACAGAAAAGTATGGAACAAGTGATACGCCTAACCCAGCTTTTACACAGTGTTTGATTGCTTCTATACTTTGGAATTCTAGACTATCTTTAATATCTAATTGATTTAATGAAATATATTCGTCAAATACAGATTTATAACTGCATCTTAAATCGGAATATAGCGCTGTATTTAAAGCATCTTTTTTATTTTTAGGCTGGATGAAGACCATTCTTTCTTTTACTAATTCTCCTATATGCAACTCTTCTTGTTTCCAATTTTCCTTTTCTAATATTAAAGCTAAATCTATATCACCACTCTGGAGGCTCTTAGTAACATCATAATTTTCTAATGACTTAACGTGAAGGCTCACTTTCGGATATTTCTGCTTGAATTCAAGCAGAATCTGAGGAATTCGGCAAATGGTTAATGATTCCGATATTCCAATGGTTAATTCACCTTGAGGTTCCTTTTCAATAGTAAGTGACTGATTGTAAAGCTCAATTATTTGATTTGCATACGGAAGAAATTGCTTACCGAAGTGAGTTAATATTATTTTTTTTCCGAGACGGTCAAAAAGTGGATTACCTAATACCTTTTCTAGTTCTTTAACATGGGTAGTAATAGAAGACTGTGCGTAACCCAAGTGTTCTGCTGCTTTATTAAATCCGTTCTTTTCAACGATGGTTTTAAATGTAATTAAATGGCGAAGCTCCAAACTAACATCTCCTAATAATAGTTCAATATTTTTGAACTATCCTATCAAATATATTCGTTTTACTAAACTGTACTCTTCATTTAAGCTAATAACAGTGAGGATGTCAATTACTTAATACAACAGGAGGAAAATGACTTGGATAAAAGTATTTTGTTTCAATCTTTAATAATGAATAAAACAGAATTAAAAAATAGAGTTGGACTAGCACCAATGACTCGAATTAGTGCGACAGTAGACGGATATGTTACGGATAAGATGGTCAAATATTACCGTTCTTTCGCAAAAGGTGGATTTGGGTTAATTATTACAGAAGGTACGTATATTGATGATAAAAGTAGCCAAACGTATCAATATCAACCAGGTATTGCATTGGATGGACAAGCACAAGCTTGGAAAAAGGTTGTGGATGCCGTTCATGAAGAAGGCGGTAAAATTTTTATGCAGTTACAGCATAGTGGACCACTCTCACAAGGAAGTCACTTTTCAAAGGACACAATTGCCCCATCAGCAGTAAAGCCTAAAGGCGAACAGCTTAAATTTTATTTCGGAGAAGGGGAGTTTAATGTTCCGAAAGAAATGACAAAAGAAGAAATGAATGATGTGAAAAAAAGCTTCGTAAATGCTGCTCAAAGAGCAAAGGCTGTTGGATTTGATGGGGTTGAAATCCATGGTGCCAATGGTTATCTCTTAGATGCATTTCTTACAGAATATACAAACCTGCGCACTGATGAATATGGTGGAAGTACTGAAAACCGAGTAAGATATTTAGTTGAAATTGCATCTGAAGTGACTAAAGCTATTGGAAATGATTTCATAGTTGGAATGCGAATCTCTCAATCACAAGTAAACGATTATTTCTACAAATGGTCAGGAAAAGAAGAAGATGCAAAAATTATTTTCACTTCCTTAGGTCAATCAGGCTTAGACTATATTCACGTCACAGAGCTCGAAGCATGGCAGCCAGCATTTGATGGAGGAGAGGAATCTTTAGTTTCTTTAGCGAAAAAATATAGCCAACTGCCCATAATTGCGAATGGTCAATTAGAAAAAATAGAAAAAGCTGCTGAAATCTTAAATAGCGGTGATGCTGATATTGTAACATTAGGAAAAGGTGCTTTAGCTGATCACGATTGGGTTAAAAAAGTGAAAAATAACGAAGCTTTATCAGTATTTAAACCAAATGATGTGCTTTACCCAGCAGCTAATATTAAGGATTTCGAGATTGAATAGAGGCGATTAAAGAAAACGGGCAACAGCAGGATCAACAATTCCCCATTTTATCTGATGTAGCAGTTGTTTTTATGTAAGCCAAAAACATGGCTTTGCAAAAGTAGGAGATTATGAATCAAATCGGAGTGAAGCATTTTGACAGTCAAAATTAAAGTTTATTCAGATTATGTGTGCCCTTTCTGTTTCTTGGCAGAAGCACCATTAGAAGAAGCGATAAAAGGAAAAGATGTAGACATAGAATGGATGCCATTTGAGCTGCGTCCGTATCCAAACGAAACGTTAAGGCCAGAAGGAGATTATTTACAAAGAACTTGGAAGCAGTCTGTTTACCCAATGGCTGATAGGATGGGAATTAAGATTGTCTTACCAAATGTATCACCACAACCTTATACTCACTTGGCATTTGAAGGTTTTCAATATGCTAAGGAGAAGGGAAGGGGAAATGAGTATAACATTCGTTTACTGCGTGCGTTTTTCCAAGAAGAACAAGATATTAGTAACATGGATGTTCTTACAAAGCTAGCAGGTGAGGTTGGCCTCGATGTACAAGCATATCGAACGGCACTGGAAAATAGAACGTTTCGTGATGAACACCAAAAGGCATTACAACATGCTTATACTGAAGCTAACATATCTGCAGTTCCTACCTTTATTATAGGAGATACAGTCGCTGCAGGTATTCATTCGAAGGAAAATCTAGAGAGAATCATAAATGAAGAAAAAAGCAAGCAGAATTCTAGTGAAATACCGGAAGGACTGGCTTGTGGAATTGATGGATGCTAAAAATTAGTAAATTTAAGATTCGTTTACTTTGAGCGATACTTCTAGTATCGCTCTATTCATTTGTTTAAAGGGACGGCGAATTCGCCTAAATCAAAGAGACACATGGGAAAAATCTGAAGCACAATTCCTAACAGGCGAGCTTTTAAGAAAACTTTCTTTATTGCTTATTCTAAAACATTACATATCCGTAAATTTTAATACTTACTTGTGCTTTCAAAAAACGGCATATTACGATAATCGGATGGATTTCTGCCGGTTTCTTTTTTAAATTGACGAAAGAAATGTACTTCGGAAGAGTAACCACACATTTCTGAAATGTCATTCAATGTCAATTCTGTATGAGCAATGAGATATTTAGCTTGATCAATTCTGAACCGAATTACGTCTTTGTGGAAAGAGATGCCAAAAAGTTTCCTGTACAAATGCTGGAAATAGGAGGTGCTTATTCCTAAAGTAGAGGCAACGTTCTCTGCCTTGTACGACTGCATGACATCAGACTGAATGCGTAATCGTAAATCTCTTAATTTTGAATGAAAAGGACTATAGTTATCATCACTGCCTATTTCAAGATAGTAGGACATTAGTTTATTAATAAGGACTTGAAGAAGTATTGAAACATTTTGCTTCTTAAATTCTTCTCTTGAATAGTTATACTCCCAAATAATTTCTTGAAAGATAATATTAATATGCCTGGAATCAGCTAGATATATAAGAGTATTAAGAGGAAAGTTCATCTTGTCTAAAATCGTAGGATCATGTGATTCAAAGCGCAGCCAGTCATCAATATACACTCCATCTGGATTCTCGTAGTAATAAGGAGTGTTAGGACTAATAATTATAGCTTCGTTAGGTCGACCTTTCATGGATACACCGTTAACATTATAGATTGCATTGGATTTCAGTGATAATAAAACATAACAAGGGATACCATGGGGTTTTGACATTCTAAACGTTAAAGGATGACGCATATTTATTCCGCCATTTATTATCGAAAAAAGTTCGTTCATTTAGAATGCTCCTTCCTATAATGCTAGCGATACTAGTGATGAAGTAAGTTTAGAAGTATTGCTTTTAAGGAAACTTTCAAATTTTTGTATAAAGCTAAGTCTAGTGTCATGTCTACGTTAATTACATTCTATTTTCAGGGTCTATGCTTCACTTAATATTTTAATAGTTGATTTGGCGCGTTTTGAAACGCTCACAAATATTTGAATTTATTATATTATAATCAGAAAATTTTTCATAGGGTTCTTGTTCAATTGTTCTAAACATGGCAGAAAACAAAAAAGTTAAAAATGTTAGTATTTATAAATTACGTAATTGTTTTTGAACTCGGTTTTAAATAAACTACAAATACAGTTTGGTACTGATTTTCCATAAAATCTTTCGAAAGGATCGAAAGATTTTTAAAGAAACCAAATTGTAAGCGTAACCATAAGCGTGATTATGTTTTAAGCAGTAGATTTTTATCAGTGCGATAAAAATTATTAATTAGTGAAAGGGGAGAGAGGTACGAATGAAAAAATTAAAAAAGTTATGTTTTTTCACATTCCTTATTGTGTCAGTAGTATTAGCTGGTTGTCAGAACAATAAATCGAATGCAGTGGAGGATGGGACATTAACTATTTGGAGTACGTGGATGACGCCTAGTCCAACAGTCAAAAGCTATGAGGAATCACCTTTTCATCAAAATTTAGAAAAGGAATCTGGTGTTAAATTAAAATGGCAGTTTCCAACGGAAGGTTCAGACTGGAGCCAGGCGTTTAATTTAATGCTCTCTGAAAAACAATTACCTGACCTGATTTATTATGGCTGGATGGGAGTGGCTGATAAATACATTAATGAAGGGGCCATACGAGATCTGACAAAAGATATTGAGGAAAAAGCACCAAACTATTGGAAGTTTTTAAAAGAACATCCTGAGTTTGATCGTGCAATGAAAACGGATGATGGAAAGTATTATATGTTTGGCTTCTTTAGAGAACAGCCGTATCAAGCTTCTTACATGGGGCCAATGATTCGCCAAGATTGGCTAGAGGAACAGAACTTATCAATGCCCGAAAATATTGCAGATTGGACCAAAACTATTGAAATTTTCCATGAGAAATATGGTGCTCAATTAACCTTTCAAACTGGTTGGCGTATGAGTCCAGGATTTGCAGGGGCCTTTGATGCTCATGGGTCATTTGACACTCGTTATTTCATTGATAAGAATGGCCAAGTACAGTTAGCACAAGCTCAGCCTGAATGGAGAAATTATATGGCTTGGTTTAACGATTTATATAAGAAAAACTTAATTGATCCTGATTTTGCAACAATTGATGATCAAGGCGTGAAAACAAAGGCATCTCAAGATAAAACTGGTGCAACTATCATGAATGCCGGAACTTTATTAGCAATGAATACGGATGCAACAACAAATGAAACGGGTGCCGAGTGGGTAGGCGCACCATATCCGAATCAAGCAGATGGCACAAAATCAGCATCAATCTTCACAGAAGATTTATATAATGCACAAGGCATCGCAATCTCAACATCATTACCAGAAGAAGAATTGGATGAAGCGTTTAAATTTTTAGACTGGGCTTACACGGAAGAAGGAATGCAATACTGGAATTTTGGTAAAGAAGGTGAAAGTTGGGAAATGGTAGATGGGCAACCTACCTTTACTGACTTAATAACAGAAAATAAGTTAGGTAAAGATGAAGCAATTGCTCTTTATACAGGTAACTGGTTATCCGGACAAGGTGTTCAACTTTCACGATTTATTGAACAACGTTTGGATGAACCATCATTTAATGCTTCAAATTCATGGTCAGATGGTCAAGAAGAGGCAATCGACTCTATTTTCCCTGCAGCTGTTTCTATGACATCTGAGGAACGTAAAGAAGCTTCTAATCTTGAAAATACGATAAATACTTATGTTAAGGAACATGCATTAAAATTTGTGACTGGAGAGGAAAGCCTAGACAAGTTTGATGACTTTGTAAAGGAATTAAATAATCAAGGCTTGGAACGACTGTTAGAAATTCGTCAAGCTGCCTATGAACGTTATTTAAAGCGCTAAATATCCATAAGCTGATACCTATTTTTGAAGGTTATCAGCTTTAAAATCATTATTACTATTAGGAGTGAAGAAGCTTGGTTGGAAGGTATCAAACGGAATTTGAAACGTATTTAGATAAATGTGTAGACAAATTAAAGTGGGTAAGTGAAAGGAATCGCAATGGAATTCCTTATTATGTATTAGAGGATGGTAAATACAACAATATGGATAATGCATATACCAAGTCAACCACAGGCGATGTTAGTTGGTGGACGAATGGTTTTTTTGCAGGTATGCTGTGGCAGCTTTACAACTATACTCGAGAAGAAAAGTATCGTGAATGGGCAAGAATTCAAGAAGTCAAATTGGATCGATGTTTTGATATTTTTCAAGGTTTAAATCATGATGTAGGTTTTATGTGGCTGCATACATCGGTGGCAAACTATCAAATGACACAGGATCCTAAGGCAAAAGTGCGTGCTGTCCATGCGGCTAATATTCTTGCTGGACGGTTTAATCTTAAAGGAAATTTCATACGTGCGTGGGGTGGGATAGATAATCACTGTACAGGGTTGGCTATCATTGATTGTTTAATGAACTTATCGTTATTGTATTGGGCAACAGAAGAAACCGGTGATCCTAGATTCGAACAAATCGCACGTGCACATGCGGATATGGCACTTGACCAGTTTATACGTGAGGATGGTTCAGTCCATCATATTGTGAAATTCGATGCTGCAACAGGAGAAGTAATAGAAGCGGAGCGCGGTCAGGGATATGAGGTAGGAAGCAGCTGGACTCGTGGTCAAGCTTGGGGTATTTATGGTTTTGTGAATAGCTTCCTTCATACAAAGGATGAACGCTACCTTGATGCGTCAAAAGAAATTGCAGATTATTTTATAAAGCACTTACCTGATTCGCATCTAGCACCTATTGACTTTCAACAGCCTGCAGAAGATGACTTTGAAGATAATAGTGCAACTTGTATTGCCATTTGCGGATTGTTGGATTTGGGAAAAGCACTCAATAAAGAAAAAACAGATGGAAACAAATATATTGAGGTTGCAGAAGAAATGCTAAAAGCTCTTTGTGAAAATCGTTTGTGTTTAGATTCGACTAGCGAAGCATTGGTGGAACGTTGCGCAGTTGCCTACCATTTTGACAAACATATAACAACGTTAATTTATGCTGATTATTTTCTACTGGAGGCATTACTAAAGGTTAACAATCAAGAATTAAAAATGTGGTAAGGGAACGACCGAACCACTAATGTTGTTGAATTGGAAGGATGTTCAGGATGTTGTAAAGTGAGTGTCTTTGGTCTAAACGATTGAACAACTTGGGGTGTCGCTCTTAGTTGGTAAAAGAATCGAAAATGGATGATTGTTGAAAGGGGGAAAAAAGTTGTCGGACAATAACCTAGCAATAAACAATAACCTACCAACAGAGAATAATCCGAAAATTAGTTTTTATAGTAAGTTAAAGAAAGATTTTCAACTTAATAAGATAAAGTATTTAATGGTATTGCCTGTAATAATTTACTTTCTTATCTTTGCTTATAAACCAATGTATGGGTTACTGATGGTTTTCCAAGATTTTAGTCCTCGTTTAGGTATATCGGGGAGTACATGGGTTGGATTTGAGAATTTTCAGCGCTTTTTTGCTGATCCGAGTGCTTGGCGTATCGTTAAAAACACATTTAACATTAGCTTTTGGAGTTTAGTATTTGGCTTTCCAGCACCAATTATTTTAGCGCTACTGATTAACGAAATTAGAAATAAGTTTTTTAAACGTATCGTCCAAACTGTTTCCTACATGCCTTACTTTATATCCATCGTAGTTTTATGCAGTTTAATTAAGTTTTTTACACAATCCGATGGACTAATTCCCGAATTCTTTAGCTATTTTGGGATTGAAAAGACTAATTTATTAGCAGAACCTAGTGCTTTTGTTCCGATTTATGTAATTTCGGATATATGGCAAACAATCGGCTGGGATTCTATCATCTATCTAGCAGCCTTAGCTGGTATTGATCAAGAACAATATGAAGCTGCAAGAATAGATGGTGCCAGCAAATTACAACAGATTTTCCACATTACTCTCCCAGGATTGAAAACAACGATTATAATCTTGTTAATATTGCGAATGGGAACGTTGCTTAACATGGGGTTTGAAAAGATCTTGCTTCTTTACTCTCCATCCACTTATTCAGTGGCAGATGTAATATCAACTTATGTTTACCGTATGGGTATATTAAATGCGGATTATAGTTATGCAGCAGCAATTGGACTACTCAATACATTAGTTAACGTTACATTGTTGTTAATAACGAACCGCTTAGCAAAGAAATTCGCAGGTTCTGGCCTATTCTAATAGAAAGGTGGTTGAAGATATGCTTAGAAAACGAAAAGTTAGATCACTGAGAGAAAGTAAAGGCGACCGAGTTTTCTCTTATATTAATACTATTATCATGATATTAGTAATCATCGCTTGTTTTTACCCTATATGGTATGTAATCGTCGCTTCATTCTCCAGTTCAGCGGCGATTAATGCGAATATTGGAAAATTAATTTTCCCAAAAGATTTTACTCTAGGGGCCTATTCTAAAGCGTTAAGCCACCCGTTAATTATCTCTGGTTTTCGAAATATCTTTTTGATGTTGTTAATCTCCTTGCCTATTAATATGTTAATGACCATTCTGTGTGGGTATTTTATGGCTTCCAAGAATGTATTGTGGAAAAATGCGATCGTTTCCTTTTTTATGTTTACGATGTTCTTCCATGGTGGCTTAATTCCGAGCTTCTTGAACCAAAAAGAATTGGGCTTATATAACAATATTTGGGCATTAATTATCCCAGGTGCACTGAGTTTGTTTAATGCCATAATTTGCAAATCTGCCATTGAAGGAATTCCTGATAGCTTGGTAGAATCAGCGAAAATAGATGGTGCTGGGGATTTTACCATTCTAGGAAAGATTCTAGTTCCAGTAATTAAACCGACTTTGGCAGTTTTGTTGCTGTATTATGGTGTTGGATTATGGAATAACTGGTTTAATGCGTCCATTTATATTACAGATAATGATTTATTACCAATCCAAAACATTTTAAGGGCTGTTTTATTAGCAAATAATGCATCGCTAAATCAAGGGGCTGCAAGTGCAGATGTTGTTAACCAATATGCTGAGACGATTAAGTATGCAGCTATTTGTATCTCAACTATTCCAATTCTATGTATCTATCCATTCCTGCAAAAATACTTCGTAAAGGGTGTTATGATTGGGTCCGTAAAAGGTTAGGAGGTACTTAATGCTGAAGCATTTTATAGATTCAAATAGTAAAATTTATAAGTTTTCATCCTATCTAATGGATTTGTTTACATTAAATCTGCTGTTTTTAATTACCTGTTTACCAATAGTTACAATTGGTGCCAGCACATTAGCTCTCTCAAGAGTTACTATGAAAATGGCAGAAGGGAAATTGTCTTTTCCAACAAAAACTTATTTGCAGGAGTGGAAAGACAACTTTCTTCGTGGAACTACAATTGAGCTGATTTTGATCATTTATGGAGTTTTGTTAGTTGTTGCGATAAGGCTGTTACCAATTCTCCCGATTATATCCTTTGTTATTGTAGGTGTTGGTATTCTCTTAGCGTTAATTACCTTTGTAGTATTTTGCATCTTTATTTTTCCGTACAGTGCACGTTATGAGAATTCATTGCTAGGTAGCTTTCGTGTCGTATTACAGGTTTCTTCATTAAATCCTAAAATAACAGCTGGTTTGCTAATCCTTATAATTGCTGTAGCAGCAATAATGTCATTAGATCCTTTTTGGTTAATCTTTGTTTCTTTCTTCTTTTTTATGATTGGTTTTTCAACAGTCAGCTTTGGTATTTCTCATATTTCTTTAAAGCTTTTTACCCCTTATGAGTAGAAAAAAATCTGAAACTATATAAGATAATTCCATTATGTTCATTGATTAATGCTAATCAGATTAATTTGTTATACCTGGATTGGTTAACCTACAAAAGCATTGGATGAAAACAGCAAGATAAGATGAGAGGGCATTTCCTTTATTACTGTTTTTAATGATGTGATTAACATATCAAGTATAAGTTTATACGAAAACAAAAAGGCATCGGTTCTTGTGAGCTTACAGATGTCTTTTTGTTTTTTTTGATTACATAACTTGTTAGTATATATGTTTTGTATAGTGTTTCGTTAAAACTATCGAGGGAAAATGAAGGGTTCTTTGCAACTTTTAAATGTTCTATTGTTATAAACATGACATGCAAATTAAGAAGTAATGGGATTCACTAAAAATAAGAAGTAGTGTAATATATTTAGGATAGTTTTTTAACAAGGAGGCAGACATCTTTTGATTACAGAAGGAAATCTTGCAAAAAAGGAACATAATGATGAAAATACTTCCTATTTAATGAAAATGAAAGGGGGAGGGGAAAAGAGCCCTCTGAAAGTAAATATAAATGATATTATAACAGGATTTATGGGTGGAGCTATAACCATTTTTATTCTCGGTTTATTAACACGTTTTACCTATACTCCTTTGCTAATAGCTTCATTTGGTGCAAGTTGTGTATTAGCATTCGGACTCTGGAATTCACCATTATCACAGCCTAGAAATATTATAGGGGGCCATTTCATTTCCACTTTAATAGGATTAATTATTTATCATTTATTTGGTAATGAACCATGGTCATTGGCTTTGGGAGTTGGGTTAGCTATCGGTTTAATGATGTTAACGAAAACAACCCATCCTCCCGCTGGAGCAGATCCAATAATAATAATACTCGGCTCTTATTCATGGGAATATCTATTTACACCAGTATTAACAGGATCTATTGTAATTGTACTGTTAGCATTAGTTATTAATAATTTAAGAAGCAACAGGAAATATCCAGTTTTTTGGATATGAATTATTGGTTAAAAAATAAAGAATACGTTAATGTAAAGGCGACCGTCGAATCCACTGGTATAAATGGGGTTAGACGGTTTTTCTTTGTGAATTAATCAATCTAAAGAGGATTAATGCTTATATGGAGAGTTAACGCTAACTTATTGCATGAAAGTCTGTGTTTAAGAGAAAAATGTTTGTTTATGGAGGGAGATAAGTCTAATTACTTTATTTGGTAATAATGTTATGATAAGTATAAAAAGGCAATGGAAAGAGTGAGATTAATGAATCATGTCACTACCAGAAGACCATTATACTTTTGGCTATCCATCACCTTATTACTTTGTGGAATAGTTTCATGGATGCCATATTTAGCTTTTAAAATTCAGGAACCTTATGGATTGCTTACTTTAATCATTAACCCTGTTGGAATGATCCTAGGAATACTCTCAGCAAAAAAATGGGTTGCTTTAAGTAATTTAATTATGATATTTAGTATTTTTCCCGTAGCAATATTTGTATATCTGACTAAAGGGTATATTCCTATGTGAGGGTTCTGTTTTTATTCAAAGCTTAATTAAACTATATCATCTCCAATATTCCAAATGATGGTGAAAAGGCAATTCTTAAAGCATATACAGTAGTAGGCTAGTTAAAAGCAGTTTTAGAAATTACTTATATGATTTTTACAAGCCCAAATGAATGAAGGCAACTTTCAAAATCTGTGTCCAGTAAATCCGAAACACAGATCATAAAAGTTGCCTAAATATAAATTGTAGTTATGTTACTTATCTAGTTTTATTTAAAATATTTATTTAATGTATAAGCAATTCCGTCTTCTTCATTTGAACGCGTAACTTCATCAGCTACAGCTTTTAAATCGTCTACGGCATTAGCCATCGCAACTCCGATACCAGCATATTCGACCATAGTAGCGTCATTATGTCCATCTCCGAAAGCAATCATCTCTTCTTTTTTGTATCCTCTAGGAATTAGCACTGTATCTAATGCTTTTGCTTTATCAATTCCTTGAGCAGTAAATTCAAAGTAAAAGGGAGCTGTAAACACACAATTTAACGTATCTTTGAAAGGCTCCATCATCTCTTTGTAATGTTTCTGAAGATAATCATCAGATCCTGCAGTTAGGATTTTATTTAGTGGATAATCAGCAAATGCCGCCAAATCATCTACTTCACATAGTTTATATTTACCACCACGGGATTCGTATTTCATTATGTTAATATCATTACCATTATACTTTATTTCATTATTGAAGACATCAGTTACATACATATAGTTATCTTTATCAATCATAGGAATTACTTCAAATTTTTTCATATGCTCAAGCACGGCTTGACCTTGTTCAACAGTCATTGTTTCATTAAATAATACTTCATTGGTTTCACAATCCACGACTTTAGAACCGTTAAAAGAAACTAAAAGTCCATGATGCTTTTCCATTTCTAATTCTTTCGCAAAATCCATTAATCCAGATGTTGGTCTACCAGAAGCAAGAACTAAGATTGCTCCAGCTTTTTGTGCCTTTAGTAAAACCTCTTTTGTTTCTGCAGATATCGCTTTTTCATTATTCGTTAATGTACCATCCACATCCATAATAATTACTTTAATATCATTCACAATTGAATCCTCCCTTGAATTTACCGTATAAGTATTATTTATAATATCTTATATTTATTATCTCTTTATCAGTTCTCTTTCAATAGCAATATTATATTATTTATACTTGCGTTTTCCATCAAAATTGGGTTTAATATTATCAAAATCGTATTTTCTTTGGAGGCAATCATGAATTCAGTATTGGAAATATTTTCGGATTCATCTGAACGAGTAAACTATAATATACCTGATTTCCCTTTATATGTGCGAAAAGGAAGATTACTTTACTTTGATAAATATGTTGCACCAAGTCATTGGCATTCCGATTTAGAATTTATTTTAGTACTTGAAGGTTCTATGGAATATTTTGTGAATGGTCATACGGTTAGTATTAAAAAGGGAAATGGTATTTTTGTAAATAGTAAGCGTATGCATTATGGTTATTCTAACAATATGAATGATTGCCACTTTATTGTTGTAGTTATTCATCCTATATTGCTTGGTGAGCACACTCAAGTAGGAAAAGTCTACCTCGAGGAAAAATTCGGATTATATACTGAAGACTATATATTATTGAATGAACAAGTTCAATGGCAACAAGAAGCACTGACGAAATTAAATGAAATATATGAAGAAATGCATGAAAACGCAAATCCACTTCGTTTAAATGCACAAGTTATGTCTCTTTGTGCAAATATAGGAGACCATATACAAAAAGTCCCTAGGAACCATGTTGATGACAATTCATGGGAGACAGTCTGGAAAATGACAAATTTTATTCATGAACATTATGAAGAAAAAATAACACTGGATGACATTGCGTTTGCTGGCAATGTTTGTAGAAGTATATGCTGTAATTTATTTAGTAAATATATTGAACAAACTCCCAATAATTATCTAATAGGCTATCGAATTCAAAAAAGTTGCGAAATGCTAAAAGAAACCAATAGATCTATCAGTGAAATTGCAATTGCGTGTGGTTTTCAAAGTGGAAGTTATTTTTCCTATACTTTCCGTAAGAAAATGGGCTATGGGCCACAGGATTATCGAAAGCAAATTACAATAGCCAATCCTAGTTCTACTTACTAAAGTTATAATTTAAAATGTTCTAATGTATTTTGTCACATCTAATTCAGACGTAAGAATGAGGATGAGTTATAAGTATGTAAATCTGCATAAAAACCGAACTATTTTATCGTTTTTGATAATTAGTTCGGTTTTTTGTGTATTCGGTGTTAATACAATAATTAAAAAATCTTAGTAGAATGGATGGGAGCGTTATGAAATGAACTAATTTTAAAGCCATATCCCAAATTTAGCTGAAATTACATTATTCATGTTTAGATAGGTTATATATTGTTTTGTCTCAAACACTATTTTTATAGATTTTATGTACAAGACCTAAGTAGAAATATAAGGGACGATTCTTATGAAATACACGATTTCGAAAGAATGATATTTGATTTTGATGGAAGTGATCTATGTAAACATATACAATTTATTTATATTTAAAATGAGAAAGACGGGGTGTGAAGTGTCAAAACAAGAAAAGAAATCAAATAGTGAATTTAATCGTACCCTTAATCGTTCCTTGTTTTCGTTAGTATTACCAATAGCATTTCAAAATTTAATTTCAGCAGCTGCCATTGCGGTAGATGTTATAATGCTTGGTGTCATTAATCAATCTGTAATGTCTGCCGTATCACTTGCGGGACAAGTAACTTTTGTATTGTCGCTATTTTATATGGGTATTTCAACTGGAGCAGGTATACTCACGGCTCAATATTGGGGAAGGAATGACGTAAATGTAATTCAACGGGTATTTAGCATTACTAGTATTTTTTCACTGAGTATATCGATAATATTTTTTGTGTTTTCGTTTTGCTTTCCCGAAGTGCTAATGCGATTACTTACAAATGATACGGAGTTAATTTACTATGGAAAGATCTTTTTGCGTACTGTATCGTTTTCGTATATCGCAATGGGACTATCTCAGGTTTATTTTAGCGTGATAAAAAGTATGGAGAACGCAAAATTCAGTGCATGGATTAGTTCCATTTGTCTTTTTCTTAATATCGGCTTAAATGCACTTTGTGTTTATGTATTCTTTCCGGGTATGCCGGAAAAGGCCATTACAGGGGTAGCTGCGGCAACTGTATGTGCTAAGTTCGTAGAGCTTGGATGTTGTATCATTCATTCAATCAGATACAGCCAAGTTAAATTTCACCTACCATTAAAAGATAAGATTAATCGTCAGTTACGTAAAGACTTTCTAAAATATACAATTCCTATACAAGCTAATTATTTTGTATGGGGCGGTGGCTTAACAGTTGCTACATCCATAATCGGACATGTAAGTGCTGATATGGTTGCGGCAAACTCTATCGCAACCGTAGTTAGAAACTTAGCAGTTGTGTTTTGTGCAGGTATCTCTAGCGGAGGTGCTGTGCTTATTGGAAAATATTTAGGAAGCAATGACACAGTGATGGCAATAAAAGCATCCAAAAGAATCAATTTATATGCATTGCTTTTAGGTATTGTAGCAGGCGGGACTATATTGGTGATAAAGCCATTGGTGTTCCTTATAGTAGACCTAAACGTTAATGCCCAATCATACTTAGATGGAATGTTATATGTATGCGCTTACTATTGTATTGGTAAGTCCATTAATTCAACAATCATTGGGGGTTTTTTTCCAGCTGGAGGAGATGCGAAATTTGGGCTTTGGTGTGATATTGTTGTAATGTGGATTATAGTATTGCCATTAGGCTATTTGAGTGCATTTGTGTGGAATTTACACCCTATATTACTGTATGCAGTACTCAATTTAGATGAAATTCTCAAGCTGCCGTTGGCTGTATATCGTTATAGTCAATATAGATGGGTTAAAAATATTACAAGAGATGTGGCATCATAATGAATAATAGAATGAAAAGGAGAAATGACATATGACAATGAGAGAAAGAATCCATTCAGGAAAGTTATTTACTGATTATTGTGAAGGATTACCAGAAGATAGGATGCAAGCTAAAAGAAGAATGATGGAATTTAATGCAACAAGACCAGATGCATTAGCAGACCGAGTTCAAATAATGGCAGAAGTATTCGGTAAGGAAACTAAAGCATGGATTGAACCACCATTTTATTTTTGCTATGGCACAAATATTGAAATTGGAGAAGGTACTTACATTAATTTTAATTGTAATTTTGTTGATGACACGAAAATTATCATTGGAAAAAAAGTGTTGTTTGGTCCGGCCGTAACAATTGCTACTGTTGGCCATCCAATCAATCCTAATTACAGAGAGTATATGTATGCTGAACCAGTAAAAATCGAAGATAACTGTTGGATTGGAGCAGGTAGTATCATATGTCCAGGGGTAACCATTGGTGAAAACAGCGTTATAGGGGCTGGAAGCGTAGTGACAAAAGATATTCCAGCTAACTCAGTTGCTGTTGGTAATCCTTGCAAAGTAATGCGAACAATAAATGAACATGATATGGAATACTACTATAAGGACAGAAAAATAACACAACAAGACTTAGATGAGGAAGCAAGCTTAAGGTAGTGTAAGATAAGCTAGGTAAAACGAGTGAGCAGTGAGTGGCGAAAAAAATTTTCCCACTCACATAAAAAAATCTGCATTATATAATATTACATCGTTGTAAAAGCGAGGATCATAATGTTGAAATATCAGTATATTGCTTTGGAAATGGAAAGGTATATTACAGAAAATGCATTACAACAAGGAGACAAGTTACCTATAATTGAAACGTTAATAAGTCACTATAAGGTTAGCAAAAGTACTATTATAAAAGCACTTAAACTGTTGGAGGACAAAGGAATTGTTTTTTTGGTGAGAGGAAGTGGGATTTTTGTAAGAGGCCAAAGCAGACAAGGTTATTTTAATCTTTTGCCATCTCAGAAATTTCAACAAGTTGATCATAATAGTTCTCCTGCTTTGCAAAAAGTAGTCGGCATGGAAATAGTAAGTGCATTACCAGAGGTTGCAGATGCTCTTGATTTAGACAAATACTCAAAAGTATATTCCGTAAAGTTAGTTCATTATATGGAAAAGCAAGTGTTATGCACGGAACAAGTGTTTTATAATAAGGATATTATTTCTTATCTGGACAAAGAAATAGTTTCTAATTCAATTAATAATTATTTGAAAGACGTCTTAGGATTAAAAATAGGATTTCCTGATATTTATATAAATTTGGATAAACTGAACTCTGAAGAAGCAAGTTTTTTTGGATTGAAATTAGGGGATCCAATGCTGTGTAAAGAAATCATTTACCATCTTACAAGTGGGCAGCCATTCTGTTACTCAAAAGCAATATATCATTATAAACAAGCTAAATTCGTTATTAAAGGAAATAGTTTTAATTCCATATGATTTATGTTAAGTCAAAAATACATAAAATAATTGATTTTTAAAATGAATAATTTCACTTTTTTAATTCGTTTAATAAGTTGCTAATGATGAAAGTCCCACTTGATAAGGGATAAAAGATATTTGATTAGTTGAAAGGAATACTCAAAATTAATTTGTGTTTGAGGTGCAGATTATGTTGAGAAGTCAGGTTATTGTTAATCTTCCAAGAGGACTACAGGCAAGAAACACATGTTATTTTGTTGCAATTGCTTCTTTGTTTGATTGTAAAATACATATTATTTATAAGGGAGTTACTAGTGGGATTGATTTAATGGATATTATGAATTTAAATGTTTTGGAGAAAGACGAAATAATTTTAGTTGCCAATGGAAAAGATGAACAGAAAGCTATTTCCACTTTGGAGAAATTTTTTAACGAAGGAAAGTTGGATAATAACTCCTTAATCATACCATAGCTGCACTTGGAAATGATAATAAATCATTAAGAATCCCTGTTCAGAGAAATGAATGAACTCTGTATAAACTCAACCGTCAATAAGCGATGATGAGTTTAGATTGAATTTAATATTAGTTGAATAATTTTCTTATCGTACATTTTATAGCCAAAATGTACGATTTTTTTATTTTATTGGAATGTTATTATTTTCTATATTTTAGGGGAAATTATCTCAGATTCGATGATTTGGAATGATGAATAATGTAGCCTATTCATTACTACAAAATTCTGCTCTTAGGACTATGAGGCATTAGATCTAGAAAATCATAGTTATATAGGAGAAGAACGTTGAAATTACTACTAAAAATAATAAAAAGGAGTGGGATAATGGCCGATTTTTCAGTAGTGAGACGCAAGTTGATGAAAGTCATGATTCTTTTCGCGATGATTCTTAGTCTTTCAACATTACCTTTAAATGCATTTGCCAAAGAGTTTCCGTGGATGAACAAAGGTCTTTCTGCTGAAGAAAGAGCTCGTACTTTAGTCGGAAAAATGTCATTGGAGGATAAGGTAGACTTTATTACCGGAAACGTCAACAGTGATTACGGATTTTATAATCAGGGATTAGCAAAATACGGCATACCAGCCTTACAAATGGCAGATGGACCAGTTGGAGTCCGCATAGCTAATCCTGAAATTCAAAATAGACAATCAACTGCCTTGCCTTCTGCAATAAGCCTTGCAGCAACATGGAATATAGAGACTGCAAAAGAATATGGAAACCTGATTGGGAATGAAGCTTTTAATACGACGCATAATGTTATGCTTGGTCCAGGACTTGACATTGCCCGCATTCCTTTCGGCGCAAGAAACTTTGAATCTTTCGGTGAAGATCCATATTTGCAAGGACAAATGGCAACAAGCTATGTGAATGCTCTTCAAAGTAATAGTGTTTTGGCGACAGCCAAGCATTATTTATTGAATAATCAAGAGAAAGACCGCTTTACGATTGACTCTCAAGCAAGTGCACGAGCAATAAATGAAATCTATGCAAGACCATTTGCAAGCATCATTGAAAATGCTGATTTAGGAAGTGTCATGTGTTCATATAATAAGGTCAATGGTATTCATGCTTGCAATAATGTTGATTTACTAGCAGGTCTACTTAGAGAACGCTTAAACTATCAAGGATTTGTCATGAGTGACTACGGAGCTAATAACAGCACAGTTGAATCTATTAATGCCGGACTTGATTTAGAAACACCGGGAGAGCCTTCTGGAGTATGGGGAAATAAGCTTCTACAGGCTGTATATGAAGGGAAAGTAAAAAAAGAGACAATTAATCAAAGTGCTTATCGAATTCTTTACCAAATGTTTAAAAAAGGTTTATTTGATAACCCCACGCAGAACAATCCAATTGATATAAAAGCCCATGGGGAAATAGCTCGTAAAATCGCTGCTGAGACAATGGTATTGTTGCAAAATAAGAAGGATGTTTTACCATTAAATACACAAAAGCTGAAGTCAATTGCGGTCATTGGACCTGACGCGGATAATGCTTCAGCAGCTGGCGGAGGGAGTTCTCTTGTTAATCCTACTTATACAGTAAGTCCGCTAGAGGGTATAAAGAGACGTGCAGGAGCAAATGTACAAGTTGAATATGAGGCAGGGACAGATCCAGTTAATGCCGGTGATATTTTTCCTGGGCCTGATGCAGTTCCTTCTTCTTTCTTATTGCCAGCTGCAGGTTCAAAAGAGAATGGTTTAACAGCTGAATACTGGTCGAATGAGAATATGGAAGGAAATCCAGAATTTAAACATACCGCTAAACAAGTTAGCTTAAATCTTGGTTTCTATAATTATAAAGGTTTTAACGCACAATCAACTAAGTTAGACAAACTGCCAACTAGCTTAAATGGCAAGATGTCTGCAAGATATACCGGTGTAATAAATGTACCGAAAACAGATAAATACACCTTATCTACGACAAGTTATGGATCGAGTAAAGTGTATATTGATGGAAAGTTAGTGATTGATAATGCTGGTGAAGAACTGAAAACAGTACAACAGACAATTACTTTGGAAGCAAACAGAAATCATAATTTGAAAATAGAGTATAAAACAGACTACAAAGAGGCTCCTGGATATAAGAATGGCGGACAATTACGCTTTGGATGGAAAGCTTCAGACAAAATTATTGACAAAAATATCAAGCGTGCCGTTAACTTAGCGGAAAAATCAGATGTAGCGGTTATTGTAACAAGAACGTATGATAGCGAAGGTTACATAGATCGGTCAGATATGGAACTGCCTAATAACCAATCACAATTAATTAAAGAAGTCGCAAAGGTAAATAGAAATGTCGTGGTTGTTAATGAAAGTGGGATTGCTGTAAAGATGGGTGACTGGAAAGATAAGATCGCTTCTATTGTACAAGCATGGTATCCAGGTCAGGAACAAGGAAATGCTATAGCTGATGTATTATTCGGAGATGTTAATCCTTCTGGAAAGCTGCCAGTCACATTTCCTGTCGATGAAGACTCAACACCTGTTTCTACGGAAGAACAATATCCTGGAATTAATAAAGTTATAAAATATACAGAAGATATATTTGTCGGTTATCGTGGCTATGAACAAGCTGGAATTAAAGCAGCTTTCTCCTTTGGACATGGTTTATCCTACACTAAATTCGATTATAAAAATTTAAAAACAAAGGTTAAAAATTCGTCAGAATCCACTGATCCAATGGTTGAAGTTACTTTCAATATAATAAATACAGGTAGGGTGACTGGTTCTGAAGTAGTACAAGTATACATTGGTAAACTTCCTGCTAACATAGAGACATCTCCCAAACAATTAGCAGGATTTAAAAAAATTGAACTAAAGCCTGGGAACGAAAAGAGAGTAAGAATGAAACTCGATTCAAAAGCCTTTTCTTATTATGATGAAAAGAAAAACAAATGGATCTTTCCTTCAGGAGAAGTAGCTATATATGTAGGCAGCTCTTCAAGTGATATTCGTCTAGCAGGAAGTGTAACTATCTAAAGCGAAATCAACTTTAAAAGATAAAAAAGTCCAAATTGAGGGAAGGTGTTATCTTTTATCATTTAACGATTAAGTAAATTTGGCAGCAAAACCGTCTAATCCTTGATATATAGGGGGTTAGACGGTTATTTTTTTAAAGCTTTTATCGCTTCCGTACAAAGTTTTTTTTGATTAATTTATTGCTGTATGTCACTGCCGCTACAGAAAAAAATCCAGTTCTTAAGAGACATTAAGCATCTCTATGAATGATCCGCAATTTTAAAAGAGAGAATGCCTAATTTGAATCAGAAATTAAGATTTTTCTCCTTTCCGATGTTATTTTTCATGTATTGCTTTGGTGTAAAACCTGTAAACTTTTTGAACACCTTAGTGAAATAGCTTTGATCGGTAAAATTAAGCAAGGTATATATTTCTGATAAAGAGTAATTAGAAAATATCATTAATTTTATGGCTTCATCAATTTTAGATTGCTGAATATATTCCGTAACTGAAATCCCAACCTCTTTTTTAAATAAGTTTGAAAGATATTTTGGATTCATGGAGACATAGTCAGCAAGGACAGCGAGAGAAATATTTTCGTATATATATTTAAATATGTAATGCTTGCAATCACTTATTGTTTTGGAGCTTTGCTGTCTTTTACCTTTATATACTCTTTCAGCAAAGTCCAAATAGGCACTTTCAGTAAGTGTCTCAACCTCTTTAATCGTATGAAGTTCCTCAATATCCTGAATATACTTATCTCCTAAAGTATAAGCAATTTCAGGATTTAAACCACCAGCAATTGCCGCTCGAGTAGCCAGCGTAATCCCTGCTATTTTTAAGTTCTTATGACTTCTCATTTCACACTGCTTTGACAATACTCCAAATTCAAAATCGGATCTTTGATGAAAGGCTTTATAATAGATGATTAGATCTTCTTTATTTCCATCCGTAATATATTGATACAATTTCTTTTCGGCAGCAGGGTCATGATGAAAGGAGGAGTTTTGACGTAAATCTGAAATGCTTTTGTCTGATACTTGGTGTTGATGGAAATTATCTATTGAATAGAGATTTTTTTCCGTAATGTCGTTCATGTCAAATTTTTCTTTAAATAAAACATAAGAAAGAAGAATACTTGATTTAATTAACCTCCATCTACTTATTACAGGCAAGGAATAAAAATAGTCTTTTACTTTTGGAGTGAGTTCACCTAAATCATTTGCATAAAATATGTTGGTTAACATTGCTTCTGAAGGATTTGCGAATACCGTTGGGCCTAAGAAAATTGTCCCGATGTACGTATGGTTTTCAACAATAGGAATTAGAACGAACTGTTCCTGAAATATAGTTGAACACATGATTGGAAGTGTTTTCTCTTTTTCTGATAGATTGATGCTTTTTAAATGCTCCTCATAGGAAGAAAACATTGGATTATGAGGTAGGTTAGATGAATGATTGAGTATTAATTTACCTTGTTTGTCTAGGACTGAGATTGGGATACTCGTTGTCTCATTAATTAAATTGCAGCCAAATTCCAAACCAATTTCCCTGAATGTATGATCCATTATAAAATCCCCCTTAACTATTTATAGTGAAATTTGTTAAAGCACAGTTTTACGGTTAAAAACAGGTTGCTCAAACTAGGGAGGATATGAAAGAGAAATTCGGAGAGAACGCAAGGTATCCTTTAAGAACGGACATGGAAAAGTAAGCCACTTGAAAGGAAAAGGTAAAAAAATATATTTTTAAAAATGATTAAGTACCATTTTAGTGGAAAATCTACCATAAAAATGTTCTGAATAAATATATAATTCTAACTAATCCTCCTTGTAATGCTGATTATTTTAAAATGAAAACGCATCCATTACAAGGGTATTATGTTCTAAACATTAAGGGGAGTGAGTGACAAGTGAGAAAGTATTGGTTTATTAGTTTTTTCATGATGATGTCTTTAATACTAGGTGCCTGTAGTAATAGTGCATCAAATTCCGAAGATCTGACCATTCCAGAAAACCCAGAGGATGTAAAAGGGGAAGTTACTGTATGGGCATGGGCGCTAGAAGCCAATTACTTAGAAAAAGATGTAACACCTGCGTTTAATAAGATTTATCCAAATGTAAAAGTAACAGTCGAAAATCTAGGGGTAGACCAAGTGTATCAAAAACTAAGTGCTGGATTATCAAGTGGTGGTAGTGGTTTACCTGATTTAGTCCAGGTTGAAAATAATCGTGTTCATTCATTTACTAATAAATTTCCTGATGCTTTCACAAATCTTAGTAAGCTAGGTTATAGCGAACATGAAGATAAGTTTTCGACCTCTAAGGTGGAAGGTTTGAAGGATCAAGACGGTAACATTATCGCTGCACCAAGAGACTTGGGTCCAGTAGGCGTAATTTATCGCAGAGATATTTTCGAGGAGGTAGGGATAGATCCTGAAAGTATTGAAACATGGGATGACTATATCGAAGCTGGTAAGAAAGTAGTTGCCCATACAGGCAAGGCATTTTTAGGGACTGATAGTGAGGCGCTTTTGCGGATTATGCTGCAACAACAAGGTAAATATTATTTTACGGAAGATGGAAAATTAGATCTTACTTCACCTGAAGCAGAGAAGGCCGCTGCTATCATCCAAAAGATGAAGGATGCAGGGATTATTACGTATACAACTAACTGGGATGGTCAAGTAGCTGCGATGAAAAACAGTGAGGTTGCGTCACATCCAGGGGCTGTATGGTGGAGCGGAACTATGCTAGAACAGATGCCCGAATTAGCAGGTAAGTGGGATATGTTTAGACTTCCAGCTGTTGAAGAAGGTGGAGTTAGGGCTGCAAATGATGGAGGATCTGCTTTAGCGATCCCAAGTTCGTCTGAGAATAAAGTAGCTGCTTACGTGTTTGCAGAATTTGCCACAACTGATGTGGATTCGCAAATTCTAGGATTAACAAATAGGGGGTTATTCCCATCCTTATTAGAAGCATATGATAGTCCGATCCTAACGGAAAACCAAGAGTATTTTAACAATAAACCATTCTTTAAGAATTTTTCAGATACAGTAGCAGACATTCAACCGATTAACCATGCTCCAGCTGAACTAGAGGTTAGATCAATCATGACAAGTGAATTTCAAGCGTTTTTACTAGAAGATAAAGCGGCGAAGCAAATGTTAATTGATGGGGAAAAACAATCGAAGCAGCAAATAGGAATAGAAGTCTCAGAATAAAAAAGCTAATAGACTAGGCGGACTAGTCCTCCTAGTCTAATTCTAACTATATGGAGGAGTGATGATATTGCAAACAGGTCGTTCTTTAAAAGAGGAGTCGGAAGCCGTTATACAGCCTAAAAAGAAGAAAAAGCTGCTTACCGCTAAAAGTACACCCTATTTCTTTATTGGGCCAGCTCTTCTGCTGTTTTTAGCTTTTACCGTTTATCCAATTATCGCTTCCTTCTTACTGAGCTTTAAGACAAAGGTTATGGGGGAGTTTACATTTTCTGGTTTGGCAAATTACACTAGACTGTTTAGTGACCCGCTATTTTATAAAGCTTTGGGAAATACATTCATTATTTTAATCGTCCAAGTTCCAATTATGTTGCTTATAGCAGTTATATTAGCTGTTTTCCTTAATTCAACATTACTAAAAATGAAAGGCTTTTACAGAGTAGCCTTTTTCACTCCAGCTGTTACTTCGTTAGTTGCAGCGTCTGTCATATTTGTTCTTATGTTGAATACAGATTATGGGTTGATTAATTATTTATTAGCCTCTATTGGGGTGGAGAAGGTTGGTTGGTTAACAGATCCATTTTGGGCAAGGGTTTCCTTAATCGTCGTAACCACCTGGAGATGGACGGGGTATAATATGGTCATTCTTCTCGCAGGGCTGCAAAGTATCCCCCACAGTCTTTATGAAGCGGCTAGTATTGATGGAGCAGGCTCCATTCGTAAATTTTTTACGATAACGATTCCACAATTAAAGCCAGTATTATTATTTACTTTCATCCTCTCCACAATTGGATCATTCCAATTGTTTGATGAACCTTATAATTTAACAAGCGGTGGACCAAACAATGCAACACTTACTTTAACCTACTACTTATACAACCAGGCCTTTGGTTACTTTGACTTTGGGTATGCTTCTGCGATTGCTTATGTCATTGTAATATTTATTGCATTCTTTTCTTGGATTCAATTTAAAGTAGTGAGGGATGACTAATGGGAAATCATAAATTGCTGAAAAAAACTTCTTTACACATTTTTCTACTAATAGGGGTTGTCATATCTCTAGCTCCTTTTTATTGGATGGTGGTAGGAGCTACTAACCCATCTGGGGACGTGTTATCCTTTCCACCTAAACTGGTGCCAGGAGATTATTTATTTGAGAACTATAAAAACTTAAGTGAATCAATTGATATTGTTCAAGCAGTTCTTAATTCATCTGTCATTTCCATTATTTATGTACTTATGAGTTTATTAGTCTGTTCGACAGCAGGATATGCTTTTGCTAAATATAAATTTAAAGGAAATAATCTGATTTTTGCATCCTTCCTGCTTGCGATGATGATTCCATATCAAGCAACAATCATTCCATTATTCCAAGTATTTGGTTCATTAGATTGGATTAACACCTACCGAGCTGTTCTATTACCACAAATTTGCTATCCTTTTGCCATTTTTTTGATAAGGCAAAATATGAAGGGTATTCCAGATTCATTGTTAGAAGCAGCTAGGATAGATGGGGCAGGGGAATTGTATATATTTTTTAGAATAGTGTTACCAACCATGAAGCCTACTTTGGCTGCAGTCAGTATTTTCTTGTTTACACACCAATGGAATAATTTTATGTGGCCATTAATTGTCATGACAACACAAGAAAACTATACACTGCCTGTTGCGTTATCTACCCTTGCAGGACTTAATTCTATCGATTATGGACAATTGATGTTAGGCACAACTATTTCTGTACTTCCAATTATGATAGTTTTCCTCCTTCTTCAAAAGCACTTTGTATCGGGGATTCTTGGAGGGTCTATTAAGGAATAGAAGGAGTTATGATTTTATGTAAGATAAAATTAAATCTATGGAGGAATAAATATGGAGAAAAGATTAGTAATAAATAAATTAAAGCTTGGTGTATGCTACTATCCGGAGCATTGGTCAGAGGACCTATGGGAGGACGATTTTAAGCGCATGAAAGACCTAGGTATCACTTATGTTCGTATGGGGGAATTTGCTTGGACAATATTTGAACCGGAAGAAGGGACTTTTTCCTTTGATTTATTTGATCGAGCAGTAGCTAAGGCTCATGAATTTGGATTAAGTGTCATTATGGGAACACCAACAGCAACCCCTCCAGCTTGGCTAACTGAGAAGTATCCTGACGTACTAAATGTTGCTCAAGACGGTATTTCCTATCAACATGGTGCACGACGCCACTATAATTACAACTCGGAAAATTATCGAAAGCTATCATCGATAATTGTCACCCAAATGGCTCAACATTATGGCAGCAACCCAGCGATCGTAGGATGGCAAATCGATAACGAGTTAAATTGTGAAATTGATGTGTTTTATTCAGAAGCAGATCACCATGCGTTTAGAAAATGGGCAAAAGAGAAGTATAAAACACTGGATAACTTAAATAATGCCTGGGGAACAGTATTTTGGAACCAAACATATACGAGCTGGAATCAAGTTTATTTAACTCGTAAAACTGTGCCGAATTCACCTAACCCTCATCATATGCTGGATGAAAAACGGTTTATTTCTGACAGTGCCATATCTTATGCTGCATTACAAGCAGACATTTTACGTAAACATGCACCGAATCATTGGATTACAACGAACGGTATGTTCAAGCATATAGATAATCATAGAATGACAAATGAAATACTTGATTTCTATGCCTATGATTCTTATCCAAACTTCGGAAGGGTAATCGAAGACCACTCAGAAAAGCCGTTGCGAGACAGAAAATGGAGCTGGAATTTAAGTGTTGTAAGAAGTATTTCACCAAACTATGCTATTTTTGAACAACAATCTGGTTCTGGTGGATGGACAACGAGACTTGAACAGCCCTCTCCAAAGCCAGGTCAGCTAAGACTTTGGACTTATCAATCTATCGCTCATGGTGCAGATATGGTGATGTATTTTAGATGGAGAACGGCTACAAAAGGAACGGAAATATATTGGCATGGAATCAATGACTATCATAATCAACCAAACCGCCGTGTAAAAGAGGTTGAACAGGTCAGCAGCGAGGTGCAGCAAATTGGGGAGAAGATAGCAGGTTCCTCTTATCAAGCAGAAGCTGCTTTAATTTCGAATTATGATAATGAATGGGATGGAGAGTTTGATCAATGGCATGGGCCATATGCTACTAAAAGTAAGGATGCATGGATTAAAGCTTTTCAATATAATCATATCCCAGTAGATGCCTTTAACCTGCATTCAGAAACTACAGTTGATGATTTAAAGAAATATAAAGTATTAATTTATCCACATGCCGCAATTGTCACCAAGCAACAAGCTAATCTATTTAGTGAATATGTTCAGCAAGGCGGAAATATTATTTTCGGATGCCGTTCAGGCTATAAAGATGAAACGGGTCAAACATATATGAAGGAATTCCCAGGATATCTTGCTGACTTGGTGGGCATAACAGTAGAAGAGTTTACGAGAGTTGCTCCTTTTGAACAGGTACCGAGCATTAACTTTAAAGGAGCACATGATATTGAGGCGAATGATTTCAACGAAGTCCTGCAACTACAAGAAGATGTAGAGGTAATCAGTACATTCGCGGGCGCACATTTTGAAGGAAAACCAGCTTTAGTCAAACGTAATGATGGATTAGGTAGTAGTTATTATTATGGTGGAGTATTTAATTTAGACTTGGCTTCCCTATTAATCAATGAATTTGAACTTAATAGCTATCAAGACAAATTTAAGCTGCCTGAAGAAATTGAGCTAGCTATTCGACAAAAGGATGGGAATGACTATACATTCTTATTAAACTATTCTGATAAACCACAAGAAATTGTTGTCAAAAAAGAGTTTAGAAATATGTTAACAGGTAATCAAGTATGTGGTGGGGTTACTTTAAAGCCTTATGGTGTATTGGTGCTGGAATCGAAGAATACCAAATAAGCTAATCATTGTTGGGAATATTAAATATAAATAATAACTTATTTGGTAGGGGAGCTTCATTAACGTTAGCAAGTGATTCGAAGTGACTCCTATGTCAATTGGCTGCTTACTGGGGCTTGAGTTCGATTTTTAATTGGACTCATGCCTTTTTAATTCCCTTAAATTCATATGTGATTAAATTGGGATAGAAAATTACTAATTGTTTTCCATGATAGATTCCTTCTCATTACACAAAATTGTCATAGAAGTTAGTCGATTAACATCAATTTTATATAGTACTATCGGGCTTTTTTTATAATTAACAGAATGTTCAAAAATAAAACCGTATAGATGTGTTATATTTTCACTGAAACTCTAAATTAATTTAGATAAGGAGTGTCATTCAATGAAAGTATTTAATGTAAAGCGCATAGGGGGTGTAATGTTAACTTCCATCTTGTTAGCAGGGAGTATTTTACCGCATGTTTCTATTGCAAAAGAAAGTGCACTCCCCTTTATTGGAGAGTTACCGGAGAAGCTATAGATACAGCTTCTAATAATAGGGTGATGGATGATTTTATTAACGAAGATAATTCTGAGGAAGTATTGAAACAAATGGTAATGAAACTATTTGTTTCATAACTGATGAGGAGTTTATTAAGGCAGCTGAGCGTTCAGGAATTGAAATTTCTGCTGAACTTAAAAAAATGGCCAGAGGTGCAGGGGTTACAAAAGTTGTTTGGACTGGAGCGAAGAAAAACGGAAATGTACAATTAAATCTTTCTAAAGTGGCTTTAACTACAATTAAAGGAATTGGTGTTGCAGGTTCAATGTGCTGGTATATAATAAATATGGCTTTTCAAAATTATGTTTTGGCCGGAAGGAGTATGGCTATTGTGGGTACTATTTCAGCTGGCAATACTAAAAATGGACGGATATACACTGTTAAGAGCTGGAAATATAAAGGCTTCGTGAATCAATAATGGTCAGTTTATGGTCAAAAAGACAATCGTTAGCAGAACGATATAGAAATAACACCAGTAAATATACTAAAGCTAATAAAATTATGGAGTTTCTTTTAATAATAATTATAGCGGTTATAGTAGTATCGCTTTTTGCGGATAATAATTCTTTTGTCAACAGCTTTGTGATGGATATACTAATATATCCTGTATATTGGATATTATATACAATAATTGCCATATTGGATATTCGTGGAAGATTGGCTAATGATAGAAAAATAAATAAAGGCAACTGACCTTAGATAAGGAGTAAGTAAGAATCTTATTCTTTTGGGAAGCTACTTAATAGATGTAATAAAAGGTTAAATATTACATTTTTTTAGATGAACTTGTGAATAATTGCACATAAAAAGGATTTTCCTACTTTAGCGAGTGTTAATCGATGAAGGATTAATGCTCTTTTTTTGCTTTGGCATTAACCTTGAGCAAAGTTAAATAAGAAAATGAGCTATAAGGCCATAAAAATCCGCCAAAGACAGCATTATTAGATTCGGATAATTATGTCCTTCTATTAAATTTACATTATTGCTTTCATTCTTGAATCTTAAGCTCCAATCTTCCATTTTCATAATCGAAAAAACCAATTGCATGGGTGTCCATAAGTTGTCTTTGTTTCCTAAAGTTTCACTTTAATACTTATTTTAGTAATATATTCTTCTTCCTGTTTTGAAACCAAAGAATGAAGTAGATACTCTTCATATGCATCCCCATCTATAGTTAATTTCCGGAAGGCTATTTCTTTTAACAAGTAAGAATAAGCGATTTTTATATTATCATATGATCCTTGATAATAATAGATAGCATACAAGCCAGCAGGTTTCTGAGTAGTTCCTGGTCCTTCCATCCGACAAAATAAACAATCAGCTTGTAGAAAGTTTTCACTTAACAGATTTTTCTTATTAAGAACAGAACCAAATGCTGCTGCTCCATTAACGCCTACTTCTTTTAAAAACTCATCATAAATATGCGATAAATCTTCCACAGAGGCTTCCCAATCAATATTCTTCGATGAACTGAAAAGAACAGATTCTGCGGGAAGCTCTTTTAGTATCAACTCCCCAATAATTACATTCTTCAACTCATTTGTTACTTCAATTAATCGAGAAAGAAATAATTGATTCTCCTTAAGTTTATTAATTTCCTTTTCAATATTTTCAACTTGTCTTGAAGCAAGTTCATTTAATTTAGGAACGGAAGGTGATGCGAAATAAGATTTTAAATCATTGATTGGAAAGTTAACGGAACGAAGTGATTGGATTGCGCTAAAGGTATCTAATTGCGGCAAAGTGTAATAACGATAGCCATTTGAGTGTATACCTGCCGGATTAAATAAGTTGATTTTATTGTAATACAGCAAAGTATCTTTTTTAACACCAAATAAATTGGCAAATTCTCCTGTTGAAAATGTTTTTATGTGATTATTTATCATCTTTATGAATCCTCTCTTTACTATGGAGTTACTCCACACTTTATAATAACACTCAGTCAAGTGAATTTCATTTCTAAATAAAAAGGATTGGTGTTAAATAAATGAAGGAACTTCTTAAGAATAGAGTATTTCTAATAGTACAGGGGGCAGACCTATTACAACAAATTGGAATTTGGACCCGTAATATGGCTTTGCTTTTTTATATTATGGAAAGAACGAATAATAATCCGACAGCAGTCTCTTTACTAACTACATTAGAATATTTACCTATATTTATCTTTTCTTTAATTGGCGGAACATATGCTGATAGGTGGAACCCCAAAAAGACTGTGGTCTATGGAGATGCTTTAAGTGCTCTTTCTATGCTGTTAATATTGATACTAATATCTAATGGAGTTTGGCAATCTGTTTTTGCAGCGACAGTAATATCTGCAATTATTAGTCAGTTTTCACAACCATCTTCGGCAGTCATTTACAAAAAACATATTCCAGTGAATTTGGTGGGTAGTGCTATAGGGATCAGCCAAAGTTTAATGGCGATATTTACTATTTTAGGTCCGGTGCTGGGAACATTTATATATACACAATTAGGGTTAGAAACATCCATTTGGGTATTGTTTGCCATTTTCACCTTAGCATCTGGACTACAATTGTTTTTACCGAAAACAGAGAAAAATAAATCAAAACAGGAAAGAAAATCAGCATTAATAGACGTAAAAGAGGGACTTGTTTACGTATTTAAGCATAACAATTTAAAATATATTGCTTGCTTATTTTTTATTGTTGGTATTTCTTTTGGAATTACTCAACCATTAGATGTGTTCGTAATCATGGAAAGGTTAGGATTACCTAAAGAAAGTGTTCAGTGGTTTGCTGCTGCAGAAGGAATCGGGATGTTGCTTGGGGGAGGACTTGCGGTAACACTATCGTCGTTTGTTGAGAAATATAGCAAATATGTCTTAACAACAACCATAATAGCTCTTTCTCTTATTACCATTATTGAAATCTTGTCATTCTGGCCACTTTTAACTGCAGCTGCGCGGATATTATCAGGACTGTCTGCTGCTTTTTTTCAAGTAATATTTAGTACAATGATGATGAAAGAAGTTGCTTCTGATTATATTGGCAGAACAAATGGGATTATTATGCCACTCATGATGGCAGGTATGCTTTTAGGCAGTGCTAGCTCAGGATTTATTGTGCTTAAAGTAGATTTATTTGGTGCTTATGTTTTATCAGCTATTTTAACACTTTCCTGTATTATTTTGACAAGTCGACTTCAATTAGAGAAGGTTGAATTAAGAACGAACTAATTAGATACAAAAAGGGGTTCTAATAAAGAAGGGGAGATATACCTTTTTAATATTGTCTATCGGCATTTTGTAAGACAATTGAATTACACAACAAAGGCTGCCCTTAAAAAGGGCAGCCTTTGTAAAAATTTAGCCTTTAATTACTTTCAATTACTCTGTATTTTTATGGAGACTGGCTCAGGACGATTACATGTACTTTCCATCATATAATGTCTGCCGCTATCAGAGGAATCGTGGAAGCCATGCATCGCTTCTAACACATGATATGCTAACTTGCCATTGGCCCGGTAGTGACCACCTTCCATAATCGCTTGGGCCATATCTGCCACGCCAAGTCCTCTGCTGTTTTGAGCGTGACCGTATTCTAAAGGCACCTCTTTAAATTCATTTTCGTCACGTTTTCTAATCTTAACAGGTCCCCCAAATGTATTTGGATCAGGAACTAATAATGTTCCTTCGCTGCCGTATATTTCAATAGGTGGAAGAGAGGTACCGCCAAATGCATCGAAACTTGTGGTAATATTTCCAATCGCCCCTGAAGCAAAATCTATAACACCTGAGATATGGGTGGGAATCTTTACGTCGATCGTAGTACCTGCTTTTGGTTCGCTCAGTACTGTTCTTTCAGGATAGCTAATCCGGGTGAAGCCGGAAATTCGCTTAATTGGTCCTAATAAGGCAACCAAGGCTGTTAAGTAGTATGGTCCCATATCAAACATTGGTCCACCACCGACATCGTAATAGAAGGCTGGGTCTGGATGCCAATGTTCATGACCGCGGCAAATCATAAACGCAGATGCCCCAATAGGCACACCAATTTCACCTTGCTCTATTAAATGGATGGCTGTTTGAATTCCGGCACCTAAGAAGGTATCAGGCGCACTGCCAACAAGCAGATTTCTTTCTTTTGCTGTTTCTAAAATTTGTTTGCCTTCATCGCGTGTAACTGCCAGCGGTTTTTCCGTATAAACATGCTTGCCTGCTTTAAGTGCTTGAATACAGACAGAGGCATGTGCTTTTGGAATGGTTAAATTGATCACAAGGTCAATCTCCGGCTCATTCAGCAGTTCCATCACAGAACAGGCTTTGGGAATATTAAATATTTCAGCTTGAGAATGGGCCCGCTCTATATCTAAATCGGCACAGGCGACAAGTTCGAGATGCGGGAATTTCGGACAGTTTTCCATATAAATAGAACTAATATTTCCACATCCAATGATGCCAACTTTAAGTTTTTTCATAAGGGTCCTCCTAGATTTTAGTCTAAAGGCTTTTTTATTGACTGTCTCCCATACCAGTATAGGTACGCACATTTCCGAAAGACGAAGCTTCATCTACTTTATGGGCCAGTGCCTTTCCAGCAGCGGCCCATAAAAATCCTCGGCGCATAATAAGAGAGACTTCCGGCATTGCAACAATATTGGCCTGATGACCTAACGAATTATAAAATACATTTCCGTGGCCCCAGCGTTTTGTCCAGACAACAGGCATATCTACTGCTTTGTTGGCTGAATGAGGTCCGTGAAACACTGGAAAGCGGGTAGTTGCTAACACTTCTACAGCTGGATCATAATGAAGGTAATATTGCTCACTAGCGACTTTAAAATCAGAAATATCCTTTAACAGCGGGCTAGACGAATGCTTAATGTTTACAGTGTATTCCACGCCATCATTACCAGGATGAGCGACCCAATTTCCACCCGTCATAAACTGCCAGTCAACATTATTTCGGAAAGAGTCACACATTCCACCATGGCATCCAGCTAAGCCGACACCTGCAGCCACTGCTTCAGAGATATTTAAGACATACTTTCTTTCGATTTCTCCCATTGTCCAATGAGGAACAATCAAGTCTAATGACTGTAACTTTTCCTTGTCTGCATAAGAGTCTAGTGAATTGGAGACTTCTACTTGGAAATTTTCTTCTTCGAGGATTCCTTTAAAAATGTCTGCAACTTGTTCAGGCTGATGGCCATCCCACCCGCCCCAAACAATCAAAGCCTTTTTATTCATTTTCAACCACACACCTTCAACAGTATTTTAAACATCGGAAATTCGAATCCATTGGCGTTTCTCAATCGATAAATCAACCGCTTCCAAAACTTGCTGGCACTTGACGCCGTCACGGAAGTTTGGGACAGGCTGACGATTCTCACGGAATGCTTCCATAAGTTCTACTACTTCGTGAATAAACGTGTGTTCATAGCCAATTGTATGTCCCGGCGGCCACCAATTTTCAGCGAAAGCATGACTTGGATCAGTTGCTAAGACGCGGCGGAAACCCTGTACATCTTCATCATCATCAGTAAAATAAACCTGCAGCTCATTCATCCGCTCAAAGTCGAAAATTACACTGCCTTTACTTCCATTGAGTTCAAACGAATTCGTACAGCGATGGCCTGCAGCAAACCGTGTCGCTTCAAAGCTTCCTAATGCTCCATTGGCGAAACGAGCTAGAAATAAGGTAGCGTCATCCACCGTAACAGCTGCTTTTTCCTCGCTATTGCTGCCTTTTGCAGTTAAACCGGACATTTGGGCAGGAATTGGCCGCTCTTTAATAAAGGTTTTGCTCATCCCAATTACCTCTTCTATATCGCCAATTAGGTAATGAGCCAAATCAATCAGATGAGCGCCAAGGTCTCCATGTGATCCTGAACCGGCAATTTCTTTCTGCAGTCTCCAGGCAAGGGGAAAGTTAGGATCAACAAGCCAGTCCTGTAAAAAACAAGCTCTGAAATGATAAATTTCACCTAATTTACCTTCATCTAAAAGCTTTTTTGCCAGTATAACAGCAGGAGCGAAGCGATAGTTAAATCCAACCATATGTTTAACCCCACAAGCCTCAACTACTTCAAGCATTTCTCTAGAGTCCTTTAATGTAAGCGCTAACGGTTTTTCGCAAAAAACATGCTTGCCTGCCTTTGCTGCAGCCAATGCGATTTCTTTATGTGCATCACTTGGGGCATTGATATAATCAATATCGTCTCTTTCCAATAAAGTCTTCCAGTCGGTTGCATACTCCTCCCAGCCAAATTGTTTGGCAGCAGCTGAAACACCGCTTTCATCCCGGCCGCAAATGACCTTCATTTCAGGATGAACAATGTTCGGGAAGAACATGGGAAGATCTCGGTATGCATGACTGTGCGCCTTGCCCATAAATTTATAGCCGACCATTCCAATTCTGAGTTTCTCCATAGTAATCTCCTTTTTTGATAGATGTAAAGACAAGGACAGAAATAGAAGGATAAACAAACCTTTCCCATTTTAAAGAGTATTAAGAAAAGTGATGATACCATATGTAACAATAGTAAAAAGGGGAGCATGCCCGCAAGAGATAGATCAAAGCCTATGTCTGTGTGTCTAATATTGGTAAATGTATCATTTTTTCGTTTGACACAACAAGATAAAACTTATATAATCCTAGACAAAAATTATCCTATTGGGAAAAGGTGAACCTCAATGTTATTATATGAATCCCACCATTTTGATTTCATTTCAAACTATGACTCCAGCAATTTAAACTTTCCAAGCCATCTCCATCGTTGTTTTGAATTAATCTTTGTTGTTGGTGGCGAAATGGAAGTGATGATTGAAGAAAGAAGTTTTCATTTACACACTGGACAATATTTACTAATATTACCGAACGAAATTCACTCCATTTCGACAGTATCTCAATCAAGGGCTAAAATTTGTATTTTTTCTCCTGATTATGTACCGACCTTTCAAAAGATGATCGAAAATCGTTCCCTTGAAAATCCCATTTTCGACCTATCTGTCCAGGCAAAAATACTTCTATCAAAAACACTCTTTAAAGATGACCTCAACTTGTTAGAACAAAAAGCTAGTCTTTATTTGTTATTATCCGAGCTAATGGCCCAAACAAGCCTCATTAAAACAGAAAAAAAAGACTCAGCATTGCTTCATACCTTGTTAACATACATACAAGAACATTTTACAGAACCGATTACCTTACAAAGTTTAGCTGGCACACTTGGATATAGCTATAATTATTTATCGAAATATTTTAATGCCCGTGTCAAAACATCGTTCACAGAGTTTTTAAATGATACTCGGGTTAACTATGCTTGTCATCTGCTCAGAACAACAGAAAAAAATATCACGGAGATTGCTTATCTTTGTGGATATGAAAACATCCGCTCATTTAATCGTAACTTTATCAAAAAAGTTTTATGTACACCAAAAGAATACCGAAGTACACTTCCATCACTTTTTCTTGGTTTGCATCCTGTCCACAACATAAAAACTGCTGATGAAAAAGATACCGAGACTGACTTATATGGCAGAATATGAGTTACTCAAAGCAAAATAGATGTTTAGACATTTTTATACTGAGTGTTTAAAGTTTTATTATCTTTGGTGACTTACTTAATTCCATAAAAAAATCCAGAGAAAGGATAAGGTTTTATTACCTGTTTTCCTTTCTCTTTTCGGCATGCTTGTAAAGAAAGAGCGATTACCACACCTCTTATTACACAAAGTTGTCATGGATTTTGGTTAATTTACATCAATTAATAGATAGTAATATCGAACTTTTTAGCTGGTTAACAGAATGTTCGAAAAATGAGTTAGGAAATTATGTTACCTTTTTATTGAACAACCACGTGACTTATTAAGTAACTGTTCAAGTAAACGCATAAAGAGGTGATAATAAACCCGAAATCAAACAGTCTAAATAATTTAGAATCATTACTTTAGTAAGTGAAAATATATCTTTCTAAAGTGTCGCTAACTCAATTCAGAAATTAAGGTTACAGGTAATATGGTCGCGGTTTTATAATATATGTGGTTTTCTAATTATGTTGGTGTTGCAACGAGTATGGTTAAGGTAGTTACAAATGCCTTTAAAGCATTCAGTATTAAGCATGGAAAGAAATATACTATTAAGAATTGGATATTCAAAGGAGCTGTGAATCAATAATGACCAGTTTATGGTCAAAAAGACAATCGCTAGTTGAGCGATATAAAAATAACAGCAGTAAATATACAAAATTTTTTAACATGTTGCAAATTGTTTTTGTAGTTGTTGTTACACTTTCCGTAATATCGCTTTTCAAGGACGAAGATTCTTCTATTCTCAACAGTGTTTTTTTAATAATTTTAGATAAGTTTTTGGGTTGCTTTATCTTATAGTATTAATCTTAGATATTCGTGGAAGGTTGAAAAATGATAGGAAATATAAATAAAGGCAATATATCTAAGATAGGTAATAAGCAAAGTAGGGAAGGCTACCGGCATCAGACCCAATACCAAGGTTCTGATAATTAAAAATGACAATGTTCAACAGCATCCTTTGGATGCTGTTTTTTTAATGAATAAGATGGAGAGAAGTAATGAAACATACTGATTAAGAAGTTAAAACTTTACGCCCATTGGAAGTAGAAAGCAAAATTTGAATAGTTTCCTTGATATAAAAATACTATATCTAATTATTACGCTATATTAGATAATTATGCTAGTAAAAATAACCAAAAAGAGAGAAGGGATGGCTATGACAATTTTTAAAATATAATTTCTAAAAGGAATCTAATTTTACTTTCTTATAAATATATAGAGGCAGAAAAGTATTTCTAAAAAGTAGTATATACAGTACCCTTTAATGCTTATTAGCGTTAAATTAAACAACAGATGCTGGTGATAAATAATGAACGCTCAGTTTAAAAAAGGTGTACTTGATTTAATAGTCTTGTTAATAATAGATAAAGAGGATGAATACGGGTATTCACTAGTAAAAAAAATATCTTCTAAAATAATCATTTCTGAAGGTACTGTTTATCCGATATTAAGAAGATTAGTTAGAGAAAAAAACCTAACCACATATAATAAGGAATCTAAAGAAGGGCCATTTAGAAAATATTATAGTATTACAAAGGATGGGATTAATAAACTAGAAACATTGAAATATGAATGGAATGAATTTTTTCTAATAATTAACTGCTTTATTGAAGAGAATGATAAATATAAACAAGATTAATTTTTTTGGAGTATATGAATGAAAATGAAAAAACAAAGAGTAGATATGTGAAATTTTAAAGGATTAACACTGTATATACTATATTATGCTTGGAAATAATGTTGGTTTTAAAAGTGTATTAAGTAATGTGTAGGCATGGAACCGGTAATGTACCGAGCTATGCCTTTTTTTTATTATAATCCTATTTATGTTAAGTAATTTCTATTACCCTATAGAGAGTACTATGCTTTAAACCATAATATACATAAGATACTACTTTATAAACAAAATATTGAACCTCCATTATTTCGATAGTATTTTGAGAATATACCAATTAAAAGGAATAGGAATTGAACACAGCTTTTAATAAGGAAACTAAGGAAAATAAACAAATGGATCAAAGTTAATTCAAAATATGTTATAAGTATTACTTCATTAATAAAGGGTTAGAACTATCCATTCGTTAGTTGCTGAGTAATGTTCCTTTAATTGGTATAAGCAATGTGTGTTCATGAAGTACCTTAGTAACTTATTGAGATTGGTGAAGGGGGAATGTGATTTTACTGCGATAAATGGTTCAAGCAATTAATTAACTATATCTTAAGAGAAATAGTAAAACGATAGCTTTAATTATTCACCATTTGTATCATGCAGAAAGAACTAATACGGTATAAAGGAGAGGAAAACAATGAATAAAAAAAGAAATCTGTTAAATAAATTTGGTGCGGTTGCTTTATCGGCAGGTATTCTAACGGGCGGATTTTTACCAGTTGTAGGACATGCAGCTGAACCAGAAGTGACAGCTGAATCAAGAATAATAGAAAAAGATATTGTATTAAGTGATAAATCTACAGTTATTTTTAGTGATAATGTAAGTAGAGCCACAGTAACAATTAAAGGAAACTTAACAGGTTCCAAGCCACCTCTTTTAAAGCCTCGTGCAACAGCAAAAACTAGTACAAGTCAAAATGTGTATTCAATTAGAGCAAAAGTAGATAGTAATAATAATGGAACTAGTACTTCTTCATCTGGATGGAAAACGTTAAACAATACTTCTATAGCAAATAGTGGGCAACTAATAGCTAATACTACTAAAGCAAAATTTACTGGATATCATCAAATGAAAATTACTAGTTCTTCAAGCTGGTTTTCTACTGCTAATACTAGTTTAACTTATTGAGCTAGTCGTTAAAATGATGGAGAAATTTTCAAAAGGGAAGAAAATAGTTTTTTGTTTGCTAGTAATTACTATTTTCTTCTTTTCTTCTTATTATATTAATAAACAAAGTATAAAGCCCACTGAGCAATCTTCTGAAATGATTTCTGATACACCGCAAGACGTTTTAGATTTAGGGAAAGGTTATTCTCTTGGTGTTGATATTCCTATGAACAGTAATGCCAATCAAAGTATAGATAATGTTAATGGAAGAATTTTAATGGATACACCACAAGATATTTTAGAAGTTTCGTTTTCAAATAACTTAAGAGACGAACAATTTATCCTTAAAATTTTCTATGATTATGAAGAAATTAAATTTAAACCTTTGGATGAAAATAAGTTTGATTCATCATATATATTTGAATTAGAGACCGGAAATACCATTACATTACCCTTTGAGTTAAATGGAGATATATTAAAAGATAATAAATCACATAAACTTACAGTTGGTATATATGCTTCTCCAAATGAACATACTAAAATCCAAAAATTAATGACAAATTTTTTCGGGATGACTTTAGATTATGAAATTTTTTATGAAGATAATGGAACAATATCTTTAAAAAATCAAGATTCGACAATAAGTAAAACAGTTGATGATGTATCTTTTGAAGGGTTAGTAATTAATAATAATATTGGAAATGTGGACGAAGTTTTATTCCCACCATATTCAATAAAGGTAAAAAAAGAAGAGAGAATAGAACTAGCATATTTTGCAAATTTAACTCAATCTATACCTGAGGAAGTAGAAAATTATTTGATTTTATCTATGCTGGATTGGAAACAAATTAAAATGAATGGCCACTCCTATTTATTATTAGATAAAAATTCCATAAATCCAGAATATGGGACATATTATATCACTGCACCAGATAAAGCAGGGTTATATGAATTTGTTGCCTTTATAATACCTAATCCAGAAAATAGAAAAAATGAAGATAATTATTTTCCGATCGAAACCGCATATAAATTCACTATAGAAGTTGTTGATTAATTGGTTACTATCTGGATTACTTTTTCTGAAAATGGCAGCATTAATCTAATAGGATTAATGCTCTTTTTTATTAAACCTCTGTTGAGCCAAACGAGAATGTTAGTTAAATAAAAAACGGAAAGGGATTGTTAGAAAAGGCCTTTGGTTGTTGTTATTGTTAGTTTTGTTCTTTTCTTAAATTTGCACATATATCTATAAAAATGTACGATACAAGATGTAGGTTTACCGATTAATATCAATGAGTATCCATTGTTCCAAATAAATAGATAAAGAGATGATTAGCATGAGTATTATATTGGCATTATTAGCAGCAGTATTTGCTGCATTAACGGGGATTCTAGCAAAGATAGGAATAAAAAATGTAAATTCTAATTTGGCTACAGCGATTAGAACTATTGTTGTATTAATCATGTCTTTCTTAATGGTTGTGGTTACTAATAACTTAGATAATATTTTTCTAATTAATTGGAAGGACTTTATCTTTATTGTACTATCTGGAATAACAACTGGACTATCATGGCTTTGTTATTTTAAAGCAATACAAATAGGGGATGTTTCAAAAGTAGTGCCTATAGATAAATCTAGTGTAGTAATGACAATACTCCTTTCATTTATTATTTTAGGTGAGCCTGTTACAACAATGGTTGTTATCGGTAATACTCTGATTACAATAGGTACATTTATATTAATAGGAAGACTCAAAAAAAATTCAAATACGTCCTATTCCAACTCATACATATTATTATCTTTCCTATCAGCAATCTTTGCCGCACTAACAGCGATTCTCGCGAAGATTGGTATAGAAGATGTAGATTCAAATACAGCTACTTTCATACGTACCATCGTAATTATTATTTTTGCTTGGGGGATTGTATTCTTTCAACGTACACATACTCAAATGAAAACCATAACTAGAAAAAGCTATATATTCTTAATCTTATCTGGTATGGCAACAGGGCTGTCATGGTTATGTTTTTTTGCAGCTATTTCCATCGGGAAAGTGTCTATAGTCACACCAATAGATAAATTTAGTGTGGTGATTACGATGATTTTAAGTATCATTATATTAAAAGAGAAGCCGACGAAGAATACCATATTCGGATGTTTTATTATCACAATAGGAACTATTTTTCTTTTATTCTGAGTTTATTTCATAATTGTTATGTCCCTTCATTTAAGGAAGGGTTTTTTTATGTCTAATAATGTTTTAATGGCTTCTAACTTAATTGAATTAAATGTTTCTAACTAACATTTATCTTACAGGTGTAAGAATTAACAATCGTCAGTCATCCCTTATATAAAATAGCTGCTTCTTTCTTACAAGCAACGACCATGTACTTGCTTTAAAGTAAACTTCAAACTGTATAATTACTTTCCAAGTGCTTTAAATATTTTGGAAAGTAGGCTTGATACAAATGAGAAATTATCCAATTTCTATATTTATCTTAGCAATAGGAGCATTTGCTATTGGTATGACTGAATTTGTGTTAATGGGTATTTTGCCTGATGTTGCACAGGACTTAAATATACCCATTTCTAAAGCGGGGCACTTTGTTTCTGTTTATGCCCTAGGAGTTGCTATAGGTGGTCCAATTATGACCTTGCTTACATTAAAAATACCTCGAAAGAAATTAATTCTCTTATTGATTCTTTTTTCTATGATTGGAAACCTTTGCTCGACATTTGCGCCTAATTATGAATCTTTAATTTTATTTCGTATCATCGCTTCGCTTACACATGGAACCTATATGGGTGCTTGTGCACTATTAGCAACTAATTTAGTTTCAAAAGAACGATCCGGACGTGCAGTTAGTTTTATTTTTGCAGGCCTTTTAAGTTCAAACGTTTTAGGAGTTCCAATAGGGACGTTTATCGGTCAACAATTAAGCTGGAGATATAGCTTTGCGGTTATTACAATTCTAGGAATCATTTCATTTCTCGGAATTATAATGTTTGTACCTTCCAGTAAAGATCGAGCAGAATTTAATGTAAAAAAAGAAATTCTTGCTTCAATCAATCCACAAATAATTCTGGCATTGTTCATTACTTTTTTCGGATTTGGAGGAATGTATTTAGCGTTCACTTACATTACACCCATTTTAACAAACTTAACTCACTTTGAATCTAGTAGTATCTCATGGATACTGTTAATATTTGGAGTAGGTTCAACTGTTGGGAGTATTATTGGTGGAAAACTGTCAGATTGGAGGCTAATGCCTTGGCTTAATATAAATATCGTTTTACTTATATTAGTAATGATTTTATATGGGGTTGTTAGTTCAAATAAAGTATTAGTTATTCCTATCACATTTATTTGGGGGTTAATTGCATATGCGCTTCTACCTACTATCCAGTCCCGGCTAGTACTTCTAGCAGCAGATGCTCCAAACCTTGCTTCCACTTTAACTAATACAGCTTTTAATATTAGTATCTCTTTTGCTTCCTTCTTTGGGGGAATCATTATAGATTCATTTAGTTTAGCTTATATTTTCTATATTGGTGCTCTTCAATCATTTGTAGGTCTAATACTTGCATATATTAGTTATTTGGTAGATAAAAGACTTACAATTAGAAAAAAACTACTAAAAATCTAATGTATGATGACTACTAGATATGGTTTTTTAGGTTGCGTTAAAGTTTACTTTAAAGTTTATACTGTTTACAGAAGCAGAATATAACACTCATAAGTGAGGTTTCATTATGGCAGAGTATACGATTAAAGAAGTATCAAAAAAGATGAAATTACCTACTCATACTATACGTTTTTACGAAAAAGAAGGGTTATTACCATTCGTAAAAAGAGATAAAAATGGTTATCGTGTTTTTCGAGAAGAAGACCTTGGATGGTTAGATTTTATTGTTTGTTTAAAAGTAACTGGAATGCCAGTAAGTGATTTAAGAGAAATTATTACCCTAACAGTAAATGGAGAAAATAATTTTGATTCAAGACGGTCTATATTATTAAAACAATTTGCAGTTCTAAAAGAAAAACAAAGGCAACTAGATAAAGCCTTTGACAAAATAGAGGTTAAGTTAAAGTATTTTGATAACCTCGAGCAAGAATTTAATCAGAATTCTAAACACGAAAGTAATTTAAAATCAGAAGTGTAAATTATAAATAATGAATAAAGTCTGCCATGTTGGAATTGGCAGACTTTTTCTTATATGTTCAGGTTCATACTCCCTTTACTCTTCATTCAACTTCGTAAATCTATCCTTTTTAGATAAATAATCAGCAATTAAATAAATAATAAATATTACGGGAGCCGAATAATACATTTTCCAATGAACAGGGTGATATATCCCAATGAACTTAAGAAATGGCAGGATGACAAAAGATACTATTAGTGATAATGCAAGTGCTTTAATATAGGGACTTGTATTAGGTTTTACTTGCAATAAGAACATGATTGAAACTGGTATTATGGAAATACTCCAAGGAAAATAATTATCTGTAAATGGTATGACTTCATAATGATAATGAAAAAAACCTAGAGAATTGCCAACTAGATCAAGTAAGGAGGATAGCAAGGCAGTAAAAGTTCCTACGTAAAGTAGGCGGTCTGTGCTATTTCTCTTCCTAAATATAATAAATATTACGATTGAAATGATAAGCAATAAAGCACCGAACCACCATTGGAATGTAAAAAGGGAATGATCAAACCACATCTGTAATTTTTCATCTTCTAGCTGTTGTTGTTTTTTAGCAAAATCGTCAAAAACATGATTGCTTTTCATAAGGAACTCCTTGTACATGTTGTCATATATATATTTTTAACTGTTAATGGAAAATTATCCGTTGTTCCTGCTAAGAGGGAAATCCTTTAGAAAGCCCTTGTAACACGATTAGAAAAACTTCTTTTTCAGAGCTGCAGTTGGTAAGGGAGTATGGAATATTAGCAACTAACTTTTCCTTTATATTGCTTACGTGGTATTTCAGTTTATTATCCAATATAAAGGACAAAATAAATGTAAAATAAAGAAGTTGGAGAAAAATGAAAAGTAAAATAAAGATTTTAACAAAACGACTATCAGCTGCTCAAATAATTGTTTTTTATTACATAGTAGCTGTGATGATTTCAACCATTTTGTTGCTGCTGCCTATAACTCAAAAGCAGGATACAGAGCTCGCACTAATTGATGCGCTCTTCATTTCAATAAGTGCGGTAACAGTTACAGGATTAGCTACGGTTGATGTGAGCCAGCTGCTTAGTGTTCCCGGTACGTTTATATTTTCGGTCATCCTCCAGTTTGGTGGTATTGGAGTCATGGCATTCGGTACAATACTATGGCTTGTATCTGGAAAAAAGATCGGATTAAGAGCAAGAATACTCATGACAACAGAACAGAACAGCCCGACTTTTTCCGGAATCGTTCGGCTTATACGATTGATTTTCTTTTTCTTTGTCACGGTTGAGCTATTAGGGGCTATTGCCATCGGTACATATTTTCTGAAGTATTTCCCTACATGGCAAGAGGCTTATTTGCAAGGTTTCTTCGCTTCTGTTGCTGCTACAACCAATGCTGGTTTTGATATTACTGGAAAGTCACTAATTCCATTCGCAGATGATTATTTTGTGCTAACCTTTAATATTGTCCTTTTTATTATCGGATCCCTTGGATTTCCTGTGTTAATGGAGGTAAGTCAGTGGGTCAGACATAAGGGGAAGAGCACATTCCAATTCTCGTTGTTCACAAAAATTACAACAGCAACTTTTTTTATACTGATTGTTGTTGGATTTTTTATCATCTACTTGTTTGAGTACAATCATTTCTTTGCAGATAAGCATTGGCATCAATCCTTTTTCCATGCTTTGTTTTATTCCATATCTTCAAGAACTGGCGGAATGGCGATCAGCAATGTGAACGAACTATCGCTACCTACCATTTTGTTAATGAGTATATTTATGTTTATAGGAGCATCTCCAAGCAGTGCTGGCGGGGGGATAAGGACCACAACGTTTGCTGTGATGCTGCTAACGATATACAATTATGCAAACGAAAATAGAACAATAAAAATATTTAAAAGAGAGATTGATGAGGAAGATATCATTAAGTCGTTCATTGTATTCACTACAGCTATGATACTTTGCAGTGTAGCGGTTGTCATTCTTACATGCATCGAATCAAGGTTTTCCTTAATGGAAATTTTATTCGAAGTTTCCTCTGCTTTTGGCACTGTAGGCCTTTCGCTTGGAATTACTCCAGATTTGAGTGCTGCTGGTAAGTGTGTAATCATGGTATTAATGTTTATCGGGAAGATCGGAATGTTTACCTTCCTATTCGCTATGGGAGGCAAATCAGTTAAACATCCGTATCACTATCCAAAAGAGCGCATCATTATAGGATAATAATGTTATATTTCTAAGAATGTATAAGAAGTAATAAATTTATCTGTTAATATTTCATTAACAATGTCATATAAGCTGGCTTTTTTTTCATACAATATTTTGGAGGTGGAAAAATGGCCAGAATAGCGTACAGAGATTCAGACATTGACTTAATGGCAAGAATGATGAGAGCTGAAGCTGAGGGTGAAGGAAATCAAGGCATGCTCTATGTTGGAAATGTCATTGTAAACCGTGTTGTCGCCAACTGTACAGACTTTAAAGATTTAAGAAATGTTCAACAAGTCATTTTTCAAGTTCAAGGAGGAAATTACTCTTTTGAAGCTGTTCAAAAGGGCAATGTGTTTTATCAAAGAGCAAGAGAGTCTGAAAGAAGATTAGCACTGCAAACGGTGAAGTTTTGGAGAGATCATCCAGCGAAATTTGCTTTATGGTACTTTAATCCAAGTGGTGCATGTCCCCCAACCTGGTATAACCAACCTTTTACGGGGCAATTTAAAGAACATTGTTTTTATGAACCAGCGGCTGGAACATGCGAAAGTGTTTATAGAGGATGAAATGAAAAGGAGCTGGAAAAATGCAAGTTTATTTTTGCATATTTTCGGCTTTTTTAATTTGGATGTAAATAGGGGTCAGTAACTGACCCCGTTACAATTAACAATGAACGTTAACCTTATATACTGTACGCTTCATCAATAGAATCTACAAAAATTCCAGGAAAGTTAATTTCTTTTACACAATTTTCAACCTGCATTCTTGAAGCTGGAGAGGAAGGATTAATAATGATTATCTTTTTAAAATTAGCCATCGCATATAATTTTAAAACGAATGTGATATCTTCCACCACATGACCAGCCACTTTTTCTTGACCGCGTCCATCAATAATTAGTTTATACCTTGAAGGGTTAATCGTATTAACGATGGTTTGAAACTCGCTTAAATATATTTTTGCATCTTCTTCTTTAAAGAAACCGCCGACTTTTACAAATAACGTGCTTTTTTCTTCATCCAACTCAAAGGTATATAGCTTCCCCATTTTTTCCTCCAATGTGTAAAAATAACTACTGGTATCATAATACATAAAACGACTACTTTCGACAATCCTGCTTTTTTTTACCTCTTATGATACGTAATACTCTCAAAAAAAACCATATGTCGAAAATTGCGGTTTTTTCGTTAATGTCTTCATTATTCTTTATCCCTTGACGATAGTATCAATATAGCACTCTAAAATTAAAGTAAACAGGAGAGATTATGAGAATCAAACATCGTAAGAAGAGTATTGCAACATCATTGATTTCGTTTGTTGTTCCTATTATTATCGTTGCGCTAGTCGTTATTTCGTCCATTGGATATACATTTTCCAAACAAATTATTAAGCGACAGTTGGACTATGCAATGAATACAAAGCTTGAGGAAACTGCTCAAGGTATTAATATTATTTTGGAAAAAGAGAATGGTTTAGCGCAAAGTCTTGCCAAAACAGTTGAAGTAAATTCAGATTTATTAAAGGAAAAGGATTATGATGATTTGTTAAAAAATTATGTTCCTATGTATAGTGAATCATTTGGTATGGGTGTTTGGTTTGAACCGAATGCCGTTAAAGGCAAGCAGAAATATGCACCATATGCATACAAGGATGGAGATAAGATTATCCTTGATGATTCATATACTACTGGAGACGTTGATATTTGGTCGACAGAGTGGTATAAAGTTGGTTCTCAAACAGATGGTGGCTGGACGACAGCATATTCTGACCCTGCTACTAATGTTTCGATGGTTACAACTGCATATCCATTTAACAATCAAAACGGTAACTTAATGGGTGTAGTTACAGTAGATGTGGATATTAGCAGTATTCAAAAATTAATTACAGAAGCAGAAATTGATTATGAAGGAAAAGCCTTATTGGTACAGAGTGATGGGGTACTTCTCGGTGGTGTAGATGAGAAGCGGTTAACAAAGGAAAGCATATTGGATGATCAAAATGATTCTCTTGCAGCTGCTTCTAAGTACATGTTAGCGAACGAAACTGGCAAAACAGAATATACAGCTGAAAATGAAAAGTACTATTTCTACTTCTCGACTATTCCTAATACAAACTGGAAGATAGGGATCAGTGTTAGTGAAACACATCTCTTTAACAGCTTAAATGACTTGCTAAAAATATTCGTTATATCTAGTTTTGTCTCCATCGTGCTGGTAACTTTAGCGATAGTTGTTTTTTCAAACCGTATGGGTAGAACAGCTAGGAAATATAGCAAAATAGCAGAAGTTGTCGCTGATGGTGGGTTAGTGAACAAATTTGAAGAGAAAGATTTAGCTAGAAAAGATGAGTTGGGGGATATTGGAAGATCTCTTTGCAACATGCAGAATAACTTAACAGATGTTATTAATAATTTTCAAGCTAATGCATTAAGTATTGATGATCATGCTCAAAATCTGTCTTCTTTTTCTCAGCAAATGTCTGCCACTTCAGAAAATGTTGCGACAGCTATAACGACTGTGGCTGAAGGAGCAACAGAGCAACATCAGAGACTAAAAAGTGTAAATTCAGGGCTGAATGAATTTGGAACAAGCTTGGATTCTATGGCGCAATCCATTAATGATGTTGATTCTAGCACTAATTCCATACTAATGATGGCTAATGAAAGCAGTCAAGAAATGAATATGATGATTAAGGCTTTCGGCTCACTGAATGAAACGTTTAAAGAATTGATAGAACGAGTGAAATCAGTAGAACTAAACATCCGCAATGTAAACGAGATGACAGAAATAATTAATTCCATTTCTGAGCAAACGAACCTTTTAGCTTTAAATGCGGCGATTGAAGCAGCTAGAGTTGGTGATTCTGGAAAAGGCTTTGCGGTAGTTGCGAATGAAATAAGAAACTTGGCAGAAAAAAGCAGAGAGTCTTCTGAAAAAATTGATTCTATTATTAATGGTGTGTCTAAAGATACTACACAAATGGTTGAATCAGCAGAAGATGTAAACAAAGAACTTCAATTACAAAGAGAACAGTTAGATACAACTATTCACTCTTTTGAAGGAATTATCCATGCAGTAGAGGAAGTATCTCCTAAAATAAAAGAAATTAAAGAATCGTCCATCAAAATTCAGAATGATAAGAGTACAATAATGAAGGAATTGGATCAGACTGGAACGATTGCAGAAGATGTAGCTGCATCAGCTGAGGAAATTTCAGCATCAGCTCAGGAGATGTCTGCTTCAATTGAAGAGGTCAGTGCATCAGCTGTAAGCTTAGGTGAGATGACCACTGAAATGAAACATAAAATAAACTTTTTCGAAATAGAGAAAAGAAGTAGTAATTAATAAAAATATTATGTAAACAGGTGCGAAGCTTTATATTCGTACCTGTTTTTTTTGTAAGTTAACATTGCCGATAATAGATAATTAAAAGGCTGTCTTAGAAAGTCTCGACTGCCTGCAGTACTCACTCATAGAGGCAAATATTCTTTTTCGTATACAGATTGTACTTGTCGTAAAACTTGAAATCCGTGCTGTTTGAATTTGAACGAAGCAGGCTTTCCTTTAGATATATACAATCCAGCTTCTTCCGGGGATCTGTTTAACCCAGAAAACAAATGGCATGCTCCTACACTAGGATGGGGACCAAACAAATGAATGAACGGCTGTATAATCAGTGGCAAGCCGCCATTTCTGCCTTTACGCATTGTATTGTTATTGCCCGGATCAACGCTGATAATTGTCACGCCTTCTCGCTTCAGCTCTGGTGCCAATGCATATGTCCACAACGTAATTGCCAGCTTAGTCGTTGCATAAGGACCAATCAGCTTCTGAAATTTAGGCGGGTTTGCCAATTCCTCCGGAACGAAAGATCTTTTAAATTTAAATGCCTCTGAACTAGTTTGGATAACGATACCCGGTGATCCCTTTTTCAAAAGGTCAAGCAGTTCCATCGTGATAATGAAGGGAACGACTGTCTGGAGTTCATAATGCAATTCTCGTCCTTGCGGAGAAAAGAGGAGATTTGGGAAACTGCCTCCTGCATTATTGAAGAGAGCATCCAGCTTCGGTTCGTTCTCCTTTATTTGCCTTAAAGCAGATTTTAGTTTCGTAAAATCAGATAAATCGGCAGTATAAATTCGGATATCCTGTTGACGGATTTTTTGTTGGAGCTCCAGCTCTTCCTCTGGAAATTCAGAGCGTATTAAAGCAGCTACCTCCCAGCCATTCTCGACTAATTTCTTCGTCAGCTCCAAGCCTATTCCGCTGTTTGCTCCAGTAACAAGAGCTGTTCTTTTTTGTATTTGCACCATTTTTTTAACCTCCTATTAATGAATGACTGTAGTATAAAACATGGAGCTAACTTCAGGTCAAGAGTAAAGATTATAGCTTGACCTGGAGTTGACTTCATGTTTTATAATTACATCTAAAAGAAGGAGGCGATTGTCGTGTATACAATCAAGCAGGCAAGCAAACTGACTGGGTTAACCATTGATACAATTAGATATTATGAAAAAGCAGGCTTGCTTCCTAAGATTAAACGGCTACCAAATGGACATCGTGCATTTTCATCATCCGATATTGAACGGTTGCAAATGGTCATCTGTATGAAAAAAGTAAATCTTAGTTTAGAAGAGATAAAATTATATCTTGATATAACGGAATCAAGTAAAATGATTCCTGAAATGGTAACAGGTATGCTCGAGCATAAAGAAAAAATAAAACAACAGATGGCTCAATTGCAGACTGTATTAGATTTTATTGATGAAAAATTAGCTGAAGGAACATGGCTAAAGAAGAAAGCATAAGAGTTTGTATGCTAAAGAATTTGTCCATACATAAGCTGGCTTTTTTGGCACAAAAAAAGAGCTTTTCCGCTCTTTTTCAAAGTCTACTATTAATGATGGTGCTCCTGACTTTCTTCTTGTACTTTGACATCCTTTTGTAAATACTCTAGTTCACTGTCCGAAAGCTCTCCGACAATAAATTGCTTTTGCGGCATAATGATTGAATCATTATTACTAGCATGTAGCTTTACAAAATAAAGACCATCACTGTCGATTTTTACCGTTATACTATAAACTCCATTCCCTTCATTCTTAGCATCTCTCATATTTTTCTGGATAGTGCCATCTTGCTTCCATACCTCATAATGGACATAGTCTGCGTGTTCTACTTTTTCACCATTTTGAGTAAGTGTCACCTTAATGGTAGCTGGTTCTTTTGCTTCTAAAGAAGAGGGGATTTCTAATTGAGCTTCAAGGGGTGTTTCTTTTTTATATAAAGCAGCTGCATCTTCCTTAAGTGAACATGCGCTTAATAAGAGTAAAGTTAAAGCAACTACCAAGCTATTTCTAAACTTCTTCACGAATAAGCCACCTTTTCATTATCTTATTAAGCATTTAATACCTTTTTCATGGCCGGAATTCTTTGGATAATCAATAAGTCAACAACCCATACAATAATAAGGGATAATCCCACTAAAGGAAACACAATGCCTAATATAATCAGTATGAAAAGAAGGTATCGCATTTTTTTAATACTTGGAGCCTTTGGTGCTCCTAATTCTTGTTTAGGTTTACGTTTCCACCACATATAAACACCGGTAATAGCTATAAGAATGGTACCAAGACATATTAGAAGGCTGATTAATTGGTTAATCAAACCAAATTCTGTGCCTTTATGCAAGGTAATACCGATAGCAATCAACTTACCCAATGGTCCGTAATGATCATAACGGTAATCAGCTAACACCGCCCCAGTATATTGGTCAATATGAATGGTCGCTTCATCTTTTGCTTTTGGCGGAAAGGCAGAAAATGTGTAAACACCTTCTTGGGTTGTTGGGAAAATAACAGAATAGCTAGGGTGCATTCCTTCTCGATTGGCAATATCGACCACATCATCAATAGAAAGAGGGGTATAACCTTGTATGTCTGATTTTGGCACATCTAACGTTTCAGCAGCCCAAGGGACTTCGGCAATATCTTTTGTTTGTACTGATGATGTTGGAGCACTTCCTACCCAAACTGATGGAGGATAGCCTTCTCCTGTATTAGTAACTAAAGATTGGAAATTAGTACCCCAGAACCCTGACCAAGGTAATCCTGTTAAGATTAAAAATAACAATCCGCCTGTTATCCAAAACGCAGGCACGGCATGTAAATCTCTTCTGAAAATTTTCTTTCCTTTATGCAGTCGCGGGAATAGTATTCCAGCAAAGCCTGTTTTCTTTTGTTGCGGAAACCATAAATATATTCCAGTGACAATTAATACAATTGCCCAACAAGCAGCTAGTTCTACTATTCTATCACCTAAAGTGCCAGCCATTAATTCTCCATGAAATTCTTCTATTCTATCCATAATTCTGTCTTCACTATTCAACTCACCGAGAATTTTGCCTGTATAAGGATTAACAAATAGTGTTAAAGACTCGTCTTGGTAGTTTATATTCACTTCACTTGAACGTGTTTCACTATCCCCAGGCAGATAGCTTGTTATATTTGCACCGGGATATTCACTTTTCACGATGTTAATTTGCTCTGACGGGGTCATTCTGTCTTCTTGCTTCGTAACCTCGTAATAATCTTTATATAAAACTTGCTCAATCTGTGGTTTAAATAAATATATAGATCCAGTGACAGAAAGAATAAGGAGAAACGGTGCAAAGATTATCCCAGCATAAAAATGCCATCTCCATACGGCTTTATATAAAGAGGCTTTTGTTTGTTTCGTTTTTTCCCTTTTGCATGGATTTCTCTGCTTTCATTGACTCCATTCTTTTCCTCCTATTTTGGGTGACAGCAATTCGAGCTTTGCATGTGTGAGTTCAAAGCTGTAAATACTTGCTCAAAGTTATAGATGTCTCCTCCAAATCCTGTTTGAAACTTAATGGCTTCATCCATTGAGTTAAAAGTAAGAAGCTGTGGTTGACAGCAATTTGAATGAAGGTCTGGATTAATCAGAAAGAAGCCAGTTTTAGCACTCAGTGTTGTATCATGAAGAAAATCACGACATATGATTTGAGATATTTCTGCTTGAGTTTCTTGATATCTAAGCAATCCACAATGAATACAACATGTTTGTTCTACCTGGTGATTTGTTTTTATTAACTGCACAGATAATCTTGTATTAATTCCTTTATAGCAATAGGAACAATGATTGGAGGGCGTAATGGTTTCTTTAGTCAGGGAAATGCCGTTCGATGTCTTTACAATTTTCTGTTGGTCAATAAGTTGTTTAATATCACGATATACCGTCATTTCCGATACATTTAATTTTCTGCTGATATCAGATACCTTTAATGTTTCTTCTTCCGTTAGCCATGATAATAGCTGTTTTTGTCGTTCTATTGGTAACATTGGTTTCTTCCACCATTCTTTCTAATAATTCAACCTAGAAACAGGGTAATTTATTTACTGGTTATTTGACAAGAGATAATATGATAAATAATGTTAAAATGATGTTAATAATATCAAATGTTCACAAAAAAGTCACAAAGTTAGGGAAAGGAGCATTTTAAGATATAGTTAGATTTGTTATGATTATGATTGTTAGTTACTAAGATTTATACAGTGTATAAATGGGAACATTTTAAAAGAGGAGTTGTGTATACATATGAAGAAGAAGCTTTTTGCGTTTTTATCAGCGTTTGCTGCCGTTTTTCTTATTGCACTTCCAGCAAGTGCACATGTAACTGTTAATCCTTCAGAGTCTGCAACAGAGGCTTGGGAAACATATACAGTAAAAATACCTGTTGAGAAGGACATTGCGACAACGAAGGTAACACTTAAGATAGCCGATAATGTGGATTTTAAAATGTACGAACCAGTAGATGGTTGGAAAGTAACAACCGAAACCAATGATAGTGATAAGGTAACTACTGTGACTTGGGAAGCAGAGAATGATCAATCAGCTATTCAGCCAGGTGAGTATAAGCGATTCAGCTTTACAGCACAAAACCCGTCTGATGCAGGAGAAGTTGTTTGGGATGCCTTTCAATATTATGCAGATGGAAGCATAGTAGAATGGACTGGAGATGCGGATGCAGAACTTCCTCATTCTGTAACAGAAATTGCTAAGTCTGATGCAACTACAGATAGCCATGGACATACACATGATGCTGATTCCGCTGATGAAGATACGGCAAGTGCAGAAGATGATCATGAGCATAGCTCTACAAGCACAGTGTTATCAATCATTGCCATAATCGTTTCTGTTCTTGCTATTATCTTGACTTTTGTGAGACGAAAATAACATAAATTAGGTAAGCTGCCTGGGTAGGCAGCTTTTTTTGTTATCTTCCTATTTATGGAGAGAAATAATGCATAATTAATTTTTTGCTGCTTAGAACCATGCCTTTGAAAGCAATATTACGCCTTCTTGAATCTTACTCTCATCCATACCAGCAAAACCAAGCAGAACTCGAGGATATTTTTGATCTGGTAATTGTTCATAGAAGGAGGAAACAGGATACACCAACACGCCATTCTTTTTAGCTGTGTCAATTAGCTCTTGCTCTGACATATCATTACGCGGCTCTATTACTATATGTAATCCGGCACCTGAACCCATAATTCTGACTTGATTGTACATGTTCGCTTTAAGAGATGTTAGCAATGCATTATGTCTTTTCTTATAGACATTTCTAACTTTATTCAGATGTCTTGACCAATGCTCGCTTTCCATAAAGAGTTTTAATGTATATTGATGCTGTCTGGAAACGGTTTGTTTATAACCAATATACTTCCCATGGTACGTAGCTAATAGATGTCTTGGAAGAACCATATAACTAAAATCCAAAGATGGAATCAGCGATTTAGCAAAAGTCCCCATATAGATAACTTTTTCATAACTGTCTAAGCTTTGAAGGGCAGGAATAGGCTTGCCTTCATATCGAAATTCACTATCGTAATCGTCCTCTATTATATAGCCATCTGAATCCTTCGCCCATTTAATTAATTCTAATCGTCTTTGGATTGGCATAACAATTCCAAGAGGGAATTGATGTGCAGGTGTGACAAAGACAGCTCTGACCTCGCTTGCTGTTAATTTCTTTATATCAACTCCATAACTATCAAGGGGAATCGGATGCACTGCTTTGCCATATTCCTGTAAAACAATACGGACTCTATTATAACCAGGCTCTTCAATCCCATATGTGTATTCTCTGCCAATGATTTTACATAACATACTTAACAGATATTGTGTTCCAGCTCCTATGATAATTTGATGCTCTGAGCATTTAACGCCGCGAGATTCATACAGATATCTTGCTATTTGCTTACGAAGATCTAGATCACCTTGTGGGTCGCCATATAGTAACAGCTTTCCTTGTTCAGCAAATATGCTTTTCATCGTTAATTGACTCCATAATTTAAATGGAAAATGCTTTAAATCTATTTCTCCATATTTAAAATCATATAGAATTCTTGAAGATTGCTCTTCTTGTTTACTGCAATTGTTATTCAAGATTTCATCATGGATAGCATGTGCGTTTTTGTCTAAAAACAGCTCATGCTTTATATCCTCAACAAATAAACCTTTTCTTTCTTCGCTTCTGATATAACCCTCAGCGAGGAGCTGCTGATACGCAGCATTAACAGTGTTTCTGCTTAAGTTTAAATGCACTGCTAATTTCCTTTGAGAAGGCAATTTACTATGAGGAGGAATATTTTCTGATTGTATTTCATTTTTAAGAAAACGATAAAGTTGTATATATACGGGTGCATCACTTTGAGTATCTAAAATGGGAGTTATTTCTAACATGGTTTTGACCTCCATCAAACTGGTACCTGAATAATTTTAATATCTGGCTCTTTTAATAGTTCCAGATTAATTACTATAATTAGTTTACAATGCGCATTTGAAAAAATAAAGGTTGATTACATACTAAATCTATAGGAGGAATATGAATGAAAACTGGTACTAATCGAGTAAAACGTGGAATGGCTGAAATGCAAAAGGGCGGCGTTATCATGGACGTTATTAACGCCGAGCAAGCGAAAATTGCTGAAGAGGCAGGAGCAGTAGCAGTAATGGCTCTTGAAAGAGTTCCTTCTGATATTCGTGCTGCAGGTGGAGTAGCGAGAATGGCTGACCCTTCTATTGTAGAAGAAGTTATGAATGCAGTATCTATCCCTGTTATGGCTAAAGCACGTATTGGACATATTGTGGAAGCTAGAGTGCTTGAAGCATTAGGCGTTGATTATATCGATGAAAGTGAAGTTTTAACTCCTGCAGATGAAGAATATCACCTAAATAAAAATGAATATACAGTACCATTTGTTTGTGGATGCCGGGACCTTGGCGAAGCAGCAAGGCGCATCGGAGAAGGTGCTTCCATGCTCCGCACAAAAGGCGAACCAGGAACAGGAAATATTGTGGAAGCAGTCCGTCATATTCGAAAAGTAAATGCACAAGTTCGTAAAGTAGTTCATATGAATGAAGATGAGCTAATGACAGAAGCAAAATTATTAGGTGCTCCCTACGAGCTTTTGCTGGAAATTAAAAACTTAGGGCGCCTGCCAGTAGTTAACTTTGCAGCAGGAGGTGTTGCAACACCTGCAGATGCAGCATTAATGATGCAATTAGGAGCAGACGGAGTATTTGTCGGCTCAGGTATCTTTAAATCAGATAATCCTGCTCTATTTGCAAAAGCAATTGTGGAAGCAACTACTCACTACCAAGATTATAAATTAATTGCTGAAATCTCTAAAAATCTAGGAACAGCAATGAAAGGGATTGAAATTGCTAGTCTTGCTCCGGAAGCTCGCATGCAAGAGCGCGGTTGGTAAACTGATAATATAGTAAAAAAAGCCAAATTCACCAGTATGGGGGATTTGGCTTTTTTTGCGCTAAAGGAATAGCAGAGAAATAAAAAAGAGATTGGCAATGCATCAAGTTATTTAAAAAGATATATATATATCTTTTGCCAAGGAAGAAGTATAAAAATCTTTTTTCTAAGCCTTTCAGCCATACAGTCAAGACTATCGCAACCAGTAATTAAAGTATACCGTACTTTTTTGAGAGGAATAGGTAATCATTTGATAGAAATGTGGTACCTATTCTTTTTTTATATAAAGGATAATGAAAGGGTTAAAACTTTTTTTGCTGATATTCCTTGCACCATCTGTGAATTATCCAGAAGTAATTTTTAAAATTCCTGTGTTGACTTAGAGTAACTCGAATCTAGTAAGATTATGAAGTGCAAGGCAGGAAACTTTTAGGAGGAATATTAGATGGAAACTGTAACTTTATCAAATGGAATAAAGATGCCTATTTTAGGGTTTGGAGTTTATCAAATTAATGACCTGGAAGAATGTGAGCGTATAGTAGGCGAAGCAATAGCAGTTGGCTATCGATCAATCGATACTGCTCAAGCTTATGGGAATGAAGAAGCAGTTGGTAGTGCAGTACGTAAAAGTGGTATACCTCGTGAAGAGTTCTTTATTACTACAAAGGTATGGATTTCAAATGCTGGCTATGAAAAAGCTAAAGCATCAATGGATGAATCCTTGCGTTTACTGCAAACAGAATATATTGACCTCATGTTAATTCATCAACCATTTAATGATTATTATGGTACGTACCGTGCAATGGAAGAGTATTATAAAGCAGGTAAAATCAAAGCAATTGGCGTAAGTAATTTTTATCCAGACCGTTTGATTGATATTGCTCAGTTTAGTGAAATTACACCAATGGTTAACCAAGTGGAAACACATGTGTTCAACCAGCAAAAGCAGGCCCAACAAATAATGGAAAAGTACGGAACACAAATTGAATCTTGGGGACCTTTTGCAGAAGGGAAAAATGACTTCTTTCATAATAAAACGTTAAAAGAAATCGGGGAGCAATATGACAAATCTGTGGCCCAAGTGGCTCTGCGCTACTTAATCCAGCGTAAGGTTGTTGTTATTCCAAAAACGGTAACGAAAGAGAGAATGGTTCAGAACTTTGAAGTCTTTGATTTTGTTCTATCACAAGAAGATATGAACAAGATTGAAAAACTTGACCAGGAAAAGAGTTTATTTTTCTCTCATTATGATCCAGAAACAGTTGAATTTTTGACAGGGCTAGTAAGATAACCTAGGATTTCACATAGTAAACTAACAGTAAAAACCCTAATGTCCTGCTTGTAGGAAATTAGGGTTTTCTTATATATGGCTTTTTTACTTAGAATTTAAAGCACCAACCACAGGATGTGGAACATAAGGCTCTTCCAAATATGCAACTTCTTCAGTGGTTAACTTCACTGATAACGCACCGACTGAATCTTCAAGATGAGAAATTTTCGTAGCACCTATAATAGGAGCTGTTACTGGTTCTTTCTGAAGCAGCCATGCAAGTGCTATTTGGGATCTAGCTGCACCATGTTTTTCTGCTAACTCGGCAACTCGTTCCACAACTAAACGGTCGTTATGCTCTGTTGAACCGTATTTAGACTTTTGCGTTGCATCTGTTTCAGAACGGAGCGTATCTTCTGACCAATCATGTGTTAATCTGCCTGAAGCTAACGGGCTGTATGGAATTACGCCGATTTTTTCTTCTTTGCATAATGGAAGCATCTCTCGTTCTTCTTCCCGGTATATAAGGTTAAGGTGATTTTGCATAGAGATAAATTTCGTCCACCCGTTCTTCTCAGCGGTATGGTTCGCTTTCAAAAACTGCCATGCATACATGGCTGATGCTCCTATGTATCTTACCTTACCAGCCTTCACTAAATCATGAAGAGCTTCCATCGTCTCTTCAATCGGTGTGTTGTAATCCCAGCGATGTATTTGGTACAAATCGATATAGTCTGTTCCAAGACGTTTAAGACTTTTATCAATTTCACTCATAATATGTTTTCGGGATAGCCCTTTACTGTTTGGACCTTTGCTGTTTAAATCTTTGCCTAATGGGAAGTAAACCTTAGTTGCAATCACAACTTCATCTCGATTAGAAAAATCTTTAAGAGCACGTCCGAGAAATTCTTCACTCGTACCATCTGAGTAGACGTTTGCAGTATCAAAAAAATTAATGCCGGACTCAACCGCTTTTTTAATAACCGTACGACTGCTTTCTTCATCAATTACCCAAGGATGCATCCAGCGTTCCTTCACACCAAAACCCATACATCCAAGGCAAAGTCTAGATACATCTAATCCTGTGTTGCCAAGTTTCGTATAATCCATTGCAATTCCTCACTTTCCCAAATGTTTTTAATCTTTCATTACTAGTATAAAATTATACAGCATTCTTACAATTGTTAAATGATTGGAATATGTATATTAATGAACAGTTTTAACGGAAATGTACATTATCTTTGGTTGAAAGGGAAAAAAATTTTTTGTTTATTTATATGTATAAGTATGGAAGAAATGGTCATAATAAGTGATAACAGTTTTATGCACAACACTGTTAACAGCCTTACTCTTTTTGAGTAGGGCGTTTTTTTTTATATGTGGGCGTTGGATGTATAGGAAAAAGAATTTTTCTATTAATAAGTGCAAGCGATTTTTCCTTCAATTATTACAGTTGCGAAACAAGCAGCAGTTTTTATTGCGTTATTATGGAGTTTAGGTGTGTTTGGTTAACATAAAAGAGAAAAGCTAAAAGTCAAAATGGTATAAAAATTTACAAATACGATAGAGATAAATAACTATTTATACTTTTTGGTTGAAAAACTTCTGAAAGCTAAATTATAATTAAAATTATAGTGGTACCTTAATTAAGTGGTTTTTTCATAAAAAACCTCAATTTAAGCATAATCAAATTTTAGGAGATAAAAATTATGAATACACCTGCAAGCCAAACAAATCAAGCGTTCACCAGAAATAACCCATTTCAAGCTAAAGTTCTTAAGAATATTAACCTAAATAGCACAGGTTCAAATAGGGAAACAAGACATCTGGAATTATCTTTAGAAGGATCAGGAATTACTTATAATCCAGGTGATGCTCTAGGTATATACCCGGAAAATGATTCAGTATTGGTAGAGTCCCTGCTTCAAGAAATGAAGTGGGATGGAAATCAAAACATTGTTATAAATAAAACAGGTGATCAGCTTCCTTTAAAGGATGCTTTAACAACATACTTTGAAATTACTTTATTAACTAAGAAAGTATTACAGAACTTTTCTAAAATGGTTGATAATGAGAATTTAAATAGTCTTGTTGCTATAGAAAATGCTTCAGCTTTAAAAGAGTATATGTATGGTCGGGATTTATTAGATATGATTCAAGATTTCGGACCATGCCAAATTGAAGCTCAAGAGTTTGTGACATTATTAAGAAAGATGCCGCCGCGCTTGTATTCGATTTCTAGCAGTCAATCGGCTCACCCAGATGAAGTTCATTTAACAATCAGTGCTGTGCGATATACATCTCACGGCAGAGACAGAAATGGTGTTTGTTCTGTTCAATGTTCAGAACGAACTTCTGAAGGAGATACACTTCCTGTCTACATTCAGGCGAATAAACACTTCGGACTGCCAGAGTCAAATGAGACAGATATCATTATGGTTGGCCCAGGAACGGGAATTGCTCCTTTTCGCTCCTTTATTCAAGAACGTTCTATTAACAAAGGCAGTGGAAGGACTTGGCTGTTCTTTGGGGCGCAACATTCACAAACAGATTTCCTTTATAAAGAAGAGCTAGAAAAACACCAAGAAAATGGGGTTCTTACAAAATTAACTACAGCTTTCTCTCGTGATACAGATGAAAAAGTTTATGTCCAAAATAAAATGCTGGAATCTAGCAAGGAATTATATGAATGGTTACAAGGTGGAGCGCATTTTTATGTTTGTGGTGATAAGGAATATATGGCTAAAGACGTTCATAACACTTTGATAGAGATATTCTCAAAAGAAGGAAATATGAGTCAAGAAGAAGCAGAAGAAAAAGTGCAAGAACTGCAAAAGACTAAAAGATACCAAAAAGATGTGTATTAATTAGTTGCGATAATGCTAAGTAAATGAGCGTATTTTCCGGGAACATTAATCTAAGATAGATTAATGTTCTTTTTTGTGTTTAAAGAGTTGTTAGCAGGCAATCCTAAATTAACATATATTATTTTCTTGAAAGAGACCTTCAAGGTGGCAGGGAAAGCAAATGGGTATTAGCTGGTTTTTAAAATATGTAATAAATCCAATTGACACTCTTCGCTACTCGGTGATACAATGTACTTGTAATAAGTAATACTTAATAGCGAGATGGCCAAAGCTATTGAGTAAATAGGTTAGCTAAGGTACTAAGTGATACTGAATATAAGTCTTACATTATAGAGGAGGTGCCGGGCATCGAAAATTTAACGGAAATGCTGAAAGGTTCGTTAGAAGGATGCGTGTTGGAAATCATCAGCCGTCAAGAAACATATGGCTATGAAATTACTCGCCGCCTGAACGACCTTGGATTTACTGAAGTCGTCGAAGGAACGGTCTACACCATTCTAATGCGATTAGAAAAGAAGAAACTAGTGAATATCGAGAAGAAACCATCGGATATGGGACCACCACGCAAGTTTTATTCACTTAATGAAGCAGGCCGTCAGGAACTAACATTGTTTTGGAAAAGATGGGATTTTGTTTCGTCAAAAATTAATATGTTAAAGACAACTTAACGATAAGATATCACGTGTGCATTGTTCTGCTTATTAAAAGGAGGAATAAACATGATGGAATTATTTAAAAAATTAATTGGTGATAAAAAAGAATACAAGATGATGATGGCAAGGGTAGAGGCACTTCCGGAGGACTACCAGTTTGTATTTAAGAAAATTCAAGACTATATGTGGAAATTCTCAGCGGGCAATGGTATGGATATGCTTCATATGCAATATGAATTAATTGATTTATTCGAAGCAGGCTCCGCAGAAGGAAGGCAAGTGCTAGAGATTACTGGGGAAGATGTTGCTTCCTTTGCTGACGAACTAGTGGCTAATGCTAAAACTTATGTCGCTAAATACCGTGAAGATTTGAATAAGAGCATCATTGATCGATTAGGAAAAAAATAAAATTACAAGCGATAATACAGACTGAATAGCTGGTTGAAATCAAAATTTGCCACCTTCGTTATTCAGTTAAATTTTTACGCAGGTACTAAGTATCACTGATTATCAGTCAGACTAAATAGCGGAGTATAATTGGTTGCCTCTACAAAATAACAGATAAATACTTCGCATTGTCTAAAAGGCAGCAGCTTGTTATTGTTGAACAAATCCTGCTGTCTTATAAAAGGAGGAAGAAGAATGAGCAATGCCGTTATTTCTGTAAAAGGATTAAAAAAATCATTTAAAGAGAAGGAAGTTTTAAAAGCAGTCGATTTTGAGGTGAAGCAAGGGGAAGTTTTTGCATTGCTTGGCTCAAATGGAGCGGGTAAGACGACAATAGTCAACATTCTCTCAACCCTGTTGAAATCTGATGAAGGGCAAGTGAGTATCTGCCAATTTGACGTCAGGAGTCAGCCGGAACATGTTCGCCGGAGTATCAGCTTAACAGGACAGTTCGCCACATTAGATGACATGCTCACTGGACGTGAAAACCTAATATTAATTGCCAAGTTGCGGAGAGTTTCTAATCCTTCCGAAGTTGCTGACAATCTGCTTGCAAGATTCAGTCTGCGTGAAGCGGCCAACCTTCGGGCAGATAAATATTCTGGCGGAATGAAACGCCGGCTTGACATCGCCATGAGTTTAATTGGAAAACCAGCCGTTATTTTTTTAGACGAACCGACGACAGGGCTTGACCCTGAAGCACGCCTTGAAGTCTGGGATACTATCAAGGAACTTGCTGGCAGCGGTACGACTATATTGCTTACGACCCAGTACCTAGAAGAAGCAGAACAATTAGCGGATCGTATCGCCATCTTGCATAGTGGAAAAATCATCACTACAGGTACTCTTACAGAATTAAAAGAGATGTTTCCACCAGCTAAAGTGGAGTATATCGAAAAGCAGCCGTCATTGGAGGAAATCTTTCTCACAATCATCGGTAAAAAGGAGGGCATTTAAATGAAAAATAATACTGGGGTGTTACTGGGGCGGTTAATGCGTAATATAATGCGCAGCCCTGACACAATTATTACAGTAGCAATTACACCAATAATGATGATGTTGTTGTTTGTCTATGTGTTTGGCGGAGCTATACAGACAGGAACAGACAATTATGTTAATTATTTATTGCCGGGAATCTTGCTTATGGCTATAGCAAGTGGTGTTGCCTACACATCTTTGCGGCTCTTTACAGATGTGAAAAGCGGTCTGATGGCTCGTTTCATTACGATGCCGATTAAGCGCTCCTCGATATTGTGGGCTCACGTGTTTACGTCTATTTTCTCTAATGCGTTAACAGTTGTGATAGTTATCCTCGTTGCACTCTTAATGGGATTCCGTTCAAGCGCTAATATCTTGGATTGGTTCGCCGTAGCTGGAATCCTGGGATTGTTTACACTAGCATTGACATGGCTAGCGATTATTCCTGGATTGAAAGCAAGTTCTATGGAAGGAGCAACAGCATACTCGTACCCGCTCATTTTTCTGCCGTTTATCAGTTCAGCTTTTGTTCCCACTGAGACCATGCCTAAAATTGTCCGTGCGTTTGCTGAAAACCAACCTGTTACTTCAATCGTGAATACGATTCGAGCTTTCTTATATGAAGAGTCTGTTGGCCACGATATTTGGCTAGCGCTAGCCTGGTGTGTCGGCATTATGGTCGTTGCGTACTTCTTTGCTAGTAAAGAATTTAAACGGAAGCTAGGGTAAGGTACGTATCATCTTACTTTACAGTTCGCCAATACGACTGTTCAGTCAGAAAGACTCTTTAAAGCTTCAACTATTAATTAACATGAAGGGAATTCATAATTTTCTCGATGGATTCCCTCCTATTCTGGAGAAAGTGAAACATTTTATTGTTTTGAGTCGTCAATAGTTAAACCAACCAGAAGGAGATGTTTTATTGCGTAATGATATTAAGCAAAGAGGAATCCCATCCAAAGCGACGTGAGGAAATATTAAGAGAACTTATTGATCTCTATGCAGAAAGTATTAAAATGTTAGCTTATACATATGTGAAAAACTGGTCAGCTGCAGAGGATATCACACAAGACGTATTTATAAAGTGTTATGAAAAAATGGAAGGTTTCAGAGGGGATAGTACATATAAGACATGGCTTTATAAGATTACCCGAAATAAATGTAAAGATTATTTGAAAAGTAGATGGTATCGATCGTTTATTCCTACAGATTTTATGAAAGAAAAGATTGAAACAACGGAGGAACTTTCTACTGAAGATCAAGTAATAAACAAATTTGATGACTTAGAATTATCCCAAAAGGTATTAACCCTGCCGACTAAGTATCGAGAAATTATTATATTATTTTACTATGAAGAGTTAAAAATTAAAGAAATACAAACTTTAACAAATTTGAATGCTGATACTATTAAAACTAGGTTAAGGCGAGGAAAACAAATGCTTCAAAAGAATGTAGAAAGGGGTTAAGGGAATGAGTGAAGATTTGAAGTCTTTAAGAAGGAGTTTGAATAGTACTGTTCTAAAAAATGGGAAAATGAGTATTGCTGACAAGGAAAGATTGTATCAAACTGTTATTTATCATAAAGACTCAAAAAAACGTTTTTCTTTTGCACCCGTACTCTCAATTGCTGCTATTGCTTGTTTTGCTCTTTTTATTGGTAGTTTTGTATTTAAGCAAATGGAAAACACGGAAAATCAGCAAAATCAACTGGCTCTAATTAACAATCAAGAGGAGAATGAAGAAAAAACAAATAGTAAAAGGGAAGAACAAAAAGGTAATAATTCAAATTTAGCAAGTTCTTTATATGAACTAAACCTTAAGCTAAGTGATGCGGCTACAAGAACTCCGATTGGAAAGGATTACGCAACCGAAGTGGGGAGGTCTGCCGAAAATCTTTCTGGTGAATATACTTCAAAGGAGAAAGAGACAACGATTGCAGATAAATTGATGGAAATAGGTTCACTAGGTAAAAGTCTACAAAAGGCAGATAATGATGAAAAAAGAATGGAAGATATTGTAGAGCTACAAAGAGTAGTTAACCAATTGATAATGATTGCAGAAGCTCATGGAATTATAGATGAAAGAAATAATATTATAGAAAAAACTGAATTTGAAAACTTAGATAGTTGGTTAAGCAGTTTAAAAGAAAGTATTCATGCTGATTCCTATGAACCATATAGTGATCGTGAACAATACGAAAATCATATAGGCAATGCTGCTAAAGCATATGCTAAGCATTTTGCAGCGTTAGAGAAAAATACATCTGTAAAAGAGCAGTTAGAGGAAATCGCAGAAATATCCAATCAAATTGAAATAGAAAAAGAAAACGCAAAGAGAACAACATTACTGAATAAATTGGATGGAATGGTTGAGCAACTGTTAGTAGATTAGTAATACAAGAGATTATAAAAAAGAATTATTTGTACAACTTCAGTTACTAATTTACCGAGATACTTACTGTAATGAATAAATTTAGGTAAATCATATAGGAAATACCCAATACTTAAAGTGAGTTCTTTTAAAAAGAAAATTGGAGTTGTAGTAATGAAGAAGAGAAAAATTTTTATCCTGACAACCTTATTAGTTATTTTTTTACTAGGAATGTCAGCTTGTAGCAAATCATCTATTGATGATACAAACAATACTAAGTCTAAACCTAATAATACAGATAATGAAACCAATGATTCAAATACTGACGATAACAGCAATAACAATCCGGAGGAAGTATCAATTACAAATAGCGGTTCGAAGAAAGAAGATAATATTGGTACAAATAGAAATACAGACAATAAATCTTCGACCTCGTCTAGTGATGTAAAGGGAAGTGAAGATACTCAAGAGAAAAGCATACCTGCAGAAATGGATGAAAAGCGGAAAGAGGTTTTAGATAATATCCAAAAAGAACTTAATGCCTTACCAACCGAAATAGAGGGAAGTAGAAAAGAGTTTTTAGAAAGATTAGATAACATCCAAAGAGAACTTAATTCCTTACCAGATAAGAAGTATTCAGATACAGGTACAACTAACGCTATGAAAAACTACTATGGAATTTCTTATGAAAAGTATGACATTGCATTAAATAAGATTTATGATTTACTAAAAAAAGAATTACTTCCTGAGACAATGAAGAATTTAAAAACGGAACAGAATAAATGGATAGAACAGAAAGAAGCAAAGGCAGAAAAAGAGAGAAAAAAGTATGCGGGAAAGACGCATGAATGGGTTGCTGATTTTATATCGTCTTACGAATCAACCAAAGAAAGATGTTATGAATTAGTTAATTTGTATATTACAGATTAAAAGATAAAACTTAACTATAATATTTAGAAAAAACTATAATCGTTGGAAAGGCTGGTTTTAAATGGACATTTGGCATGTTGAATCAAGCCAATACAGATTGGATAATCTGTCAGATGAAGATATACATTTGGCAGAAGATTATTTTGGAGTTAAATTACCTGATGGTTATATCAAACTATTAAAAAAACAAAATGGTGGAACACTAATATATAATGCATTACCTATAGCTTTAAATAGATGGGATGGAGATGACTATTTAGAAATAGATAATCTTCATGGAATAAAAAAAGATAAAGGGATAATGGAAACAGATTATTTCAGACAAGAGTGGGGGATTAGTAAAAGTAATATTATTTTAATCAGCGGGGATGGTCATAGTTGGTTTGCCCTAGACTACTATCATGGCGAAGAACCAAAGGTTATATATATTGAAACAGATACAGATAGAATCACCCAACTATATGATACTTTTCAAGAATTCATCAACCACTTATACGTACATGAGCATGATGAAGAGGAAGGCTTAAGAACAACGCCGCTTCCAACAATTGAGGATGCTAGAAAGTTAATTAATAGTACCGAAGAGGATCATATTATAGAGGGTTTTGATATATTTAATTCGTTTATATATGATGAAAGTATCCATGAGGAATATTTTGGTTATGTAATGAATTTTATAAAAAGTGGAAATGAAGATTTAAAAGATTATGCAGCAGAAGCGGTATGGAGAGTAGTAACTGCACAATATGTAATAGATAAATCTTTAATTCAGAAAGTTATTGTTGAACTTAAAAATGATAATGATCCGACCATTCAATATTTTCTTGAAGAAATAGAAGAAACTATTAAAGATATAAATGAAGGAATTATGTGAACAAAGTAAAATACCTAATACTTAAAATTCTTCTTAAGAGAATTATTGTATCGGTTCAACTTTCATGTAAACTTTCTTAATATAATAAACCACATTTAAGCGGATTAGCTACCAGTTTTAAATATTTCATTAAGAATTGTAAGGACCGACATTGCATAAAAACGGATTACTATTAATGTTTATGTTCAGTTGGCAGCAAGTTTCCTGTCGGCTTTACACAGAAGGAGAAGAAATCTCCTCTAATGTATCGGGGGAAATAAATGCTCTTGTTATTTGCCTAGATAGAAAGGGTTCATTACGATTATTTTTAATGTCTATTTATAATTAATACATTATAAACATATAGTTATAAAAGGGAGACTAACTTAAATATTTTTTTAGGTTTTTTTATAGATAAAAAGGGGTATTAAAGATAAGTACTTGAATGGAATTTGGTTTTAGGATAAAATGGTGCAGATAAGAATTGAGTTACGAAAGTTAAATGATAATGTGAGTAAAAAATGGAGGAGCCTGTCACTAGGGGATAACTATGCCCTAATGACAGGCTTTTTTTATTGTACTTTTATAAAACTTTATTAACTCTAACATATTCCTCTTGATTGAAAAGAGGCATGCATTTTACTTTGAAAAACCTTTTCTAGTTCATTAGTAGTTGGGATTAGTGCTTCCATTTCTAAAACATGAGTGAGTAAAGAAGTTTCACGTTTCTGCTTTTCAGCCAGTTGCCAAAAACTTAAAAAAAGTAAAACAAGTATAAAAATAGAGATAGATTTTTTCCATTTTATCCTGATCAGCACCACCAGTATTAGGTTTGGTTTATAGGCAGTAATTTATACAAATTACCAATCTATATAGGTTTTCACATATTTGGTTAGTCTGAAGAAGACACTACTAAAGAGTCACAACGTGGGATTATTAAGAAAAACATAATTTGCTGTTCCTGTTTATAACAATAGATATTTATATTAGGGGGGATTTCTTTGTCTTTGCTTCATTTAGCGGTAATTTCACCATTCTTACTTGCTATTTTTGTACCTATCCTGTTTAAGGTTTTTAGGCGAGTACATACGGGGTGGTTTGTTCTTACATTGCCAGTTCTTTTGTTCAGTTATTTTTTATCTTTTATATCAATCACCTCTGCTCAACAAACTGTCACCAAATCCTTTGCTTGGATTCCATCTCTAGGAATAGACTTTACGGTTAAGGTCGATGGTTTAGCTTTGTTATTTGCACTTTTAATTACAGGTATTGGTTCTTTAGTGGTTCTTTATTCTGTGTATTACTTACAAAAGGATAAAGAACAGTTAAATAATTTTTATGTATATTTGCTGCTGTTCATGGGAGCAATGCTCGGTGTTGTTCTGTCAGATAACTTGATTGTTTTGTATACTTTTTGGGAATTCACTAGCTTTTCTTCCTTTTTACTAATTGGCTATTGGTACAAACGTGAAAAGTCACGGTATGGCGCCCAAAAATCAATGCTGATTACTGTTTTTGGCGGACTTTCCATGTTAGGAGGTATCATTCTACTCTATGTAATGACAGGGACCTTCAGCATTTCTGCGATCATTCAGCAATCGCCAGAACTAATGACAAATCACTTCTTTATACCAGCAATGCTTTGTATTTTACTTGGAGCTTTTACAAAATCAGCTCAATTTCCATTTCATATTTGGTTACCGGATGCTATGGAAGCTCCAACGCCTGTAAGTGCCTATCTTCATTCAGCAACAATGGTGAAAGCGGGGATTTACTTAGTAGCGAGAATGAGTCCAGTCTTTGCTGAAACGGCTCTATGGGTTTGGTTAGTAGCAGGGTTTGGGATTGTCACCTTGTTTTGGGGTTCTTTCTCAGCCGTTAAACAAACAGACTTAAAAGGCATCCTTGCCTTTTCAACGATTAGTCAACTCGGGATGATTATGACATTGCTTGGTATTGGAGGAGCTGCGTTACACTTCGATTCTATTAAAGACAGTTATTATATGGTCGCTACAGCAGCAGCTGTATTCCATTTAATTAATCATGCCACCTTTAAGGGTGCTCTATTTATGGTAGTTGGAATTGTCGATCATGAAACCGGAACAAGAGATATCCGTAAGCTTGGTGGATTAATGCCATTCATGCCAATTACCTTTACTGTTGCGATTATTGGGACGTTTTCGATGGCTGGTCTTCCGCCTTTTAATGGGTTCTTAAGTAAGGAAATGTTTTTCACTGCTATGGTACGTGTGTTAAGCATGGATATCTTAAATATGGAAACGATTGGAATACTGTTTCCTGTTATCGCGTGGATTGCTAGTATTTTTACTTTTGTGTACAGCATGATTTTAGTATTTAAAACGTTCACTGGCAAATTTCAGCCTGAGAAGCTTAAGAAAAAGCCGCATGAGGCTCCAATTGGCATGTTAATTCCACCGGTTGTTTTGGCTTCACTTGTTATTGCATTTGGATTTTTTCCTAATGTTCTTTCAAATACCATTATTTCACCAGCCGTTTCTGCTATCATGCCTGACTTTGCAGTCGATGTTCATATTTCATTCTGGCATGGTTTTAATACGGAGCTATATATGACTATTGGTGTTATTGCAATTGGTTTCTTGCTGTATAAGACTTATCCAAGATGGAGAGAGGTTTATAAGATTTTCCCTGAGAAACTGTCCTTAAACCATCTTTATGATGGTGCATTAAATAGGACAGAAAAGGTTTCTCGCAGAATAACCAGCAGTATCTTAACGGGATCTTCTAGAACGTATCTTCTCTACTTGTTTATATTTTTTATTCTTATTCTAGGAACTACGTTATTTATAAAGGATGCCTTTAAGTTTGATACAAGTAATATATCAAACATTCATATTGCTGAGGTCATCCTTGCTGTCGGTATTTGCATTGTAGCGATAAGCATTCTTTTCGTTAAATCACGATTGACTTCAATTATTTTATTGGGAGCGGTTGGCTATTCTGTTTCCTTATTTTTTGTGATATACAGAGCTCCTGATTTGGCATTAACTCAACTTGTTATTGAAACAATATCTGTTGCGTTATTTTTGCTTTGTTTTTATCATTTGCCAAAGTTAAAGAAGCGCGAAGAACGAATTTCGTTTAAATTAACAAATGCCCTTATTTCTATAGGGGTCGGAGCCATTGTTATTCTGATTGGCTTATCAGCACACAGCAATAAGTTATTTGATTCGATTGCACACTATTATATTGAAAACACGTATAAAGAGGCAGCGGGGAAGAATATGGTAAATGTCATCTTAGTTGATTTCCGCGGACTTGACACCATGTTTGAAATTACTGTCCTGGCAATTGCTGCAATTGGTATTTTTGGATTAATTAAGCTACGCCTTAAGGGAGGGAAGAAAACTGAAAACAAATGATGTAATTTTACAAACCACAACGAAAATCGTATTATTTATCATTCTTATCTTCTCTGTGTTTATTTTCTTCACAGGTCATTACACACCAGGAGGAGGCTTCGTAGGGGGGCTATTAACATCTGGAGCTATTGTATTATTACTATTGGCTTTTGACTTAAAGACGGTAAAAAAAATATTGCCATTTAATTATATGTACATGATTGCAACAGGGCTTCTTTTTTCCATTGGAACAGGAGCAGGGGCATTGCTTTTCAACATTCCCTTCCTTACGCATGCGTATACGCATATAGATATTCCAATCTTAGGAGACCTTTCCCTGCATACAGCTACGATTTTTGATTTAGGTGTTTTCTTAGTAGTTGTAGGAGTAACAATGACTATTATTCAAACGATTGGAGGAGATGAATAATGGAAATAATCATGATCTTTGTTATTGGGATATTGTTTATGTGTGCAACCTATTTAATGCTTTCCAAAAGTTTGCTGCGCATTATTGTAGGAACTGGGTTATTAAGTCATGGAGCTCATTTGCTTATTTTAACAATGGGAGGCTTAAAAAAGGGAGCTGCGCCATTGCTTGGGGAAAATGCAGAAACCTATACAGACCCAATTCCTCAGGCATTAATTTTAACGGCTATTGTCATTAGTTTTGGGGTAACAGCCTTTTTCTTAGTTTTAGCCTATCGTGCGTATCAAGAGCTTGGTACTGACAATATGGAAAAATTGAGAGGAATGGATGGCAATGATTAATTTTTTACTTTTACCCATACTAATTCCTTTAATTACGGGAGTTATAATGATTTTCTTTTCGAAAAACGTTATCGCTCAAAGGTGGATTTCAGGTATATCCTCCAGTTTAAATGTAATTGTATCTGTCCTAATAGTACAAAAGATTAGACAGGATGGTATACAAACACTGGATGTTTCTAGCTGGGAAGCTCCATTCGGAATTACGCTCGTATCTGACATGTTATCAGCATTGCTTGTGCTTACTACTAGTATTGTTGCATGTACTACTCTCCTTTACTCTTTCCGAAGTATTGGAGAAGCGCGGGAAAGGTTCTATTACTATCCATGTTTTAACTTTTTAATTGTTGGCGTAAATGGTGCATTTACAACAGGAGATATTTTCAATCTGTTTGTATTTTTTGAAGTGATGTTGATGGCATCTTATGCCCTTATTGTACTTGGAGGAACAAAAATACAACTGCGTGAATCTATAAAATATCTTCTTGTGAATATTATTTCTTCTGCTTTATTTGTTATCACAGTTGCTTATTTGTATTCAGTTGTTGGGACACTGAATATGGCCCATATTTCGGAAAGAATTAGTGAAGTGGGGCAGCCGGGAATTGTAACAGTCATTGCTATTTTATTTTTAGTGGTTTTTGGGTTAAAAGGAGCGGTTTTCCCCTTATACTTCTGGCTTCCAGGTTCTTACTATGCTCCGCCTATTCCCGTAATGGCGTTATTCGGGGCTTTGCTGACAAAGGTAGGGGTATACTCGATTATGAGAACATACACTTTACTTTTTTATCATGATACTGGCTATACTAGCAAGATTTTAGCCATTCTGGCCATATTGAGTATTATCTTTGGTTTAATTGGTGCACTTGCTTTTTCGGACATCAAAAAAATTATTATTTACAATATTATAATTGCAGTTGGCGTTATTCTATTTGGTATTTCTGCGATGACACCAGATTCGCTTACAGGTTCGGTGTTTTATTTAATTCACGATATGATTATTAAAGCCACGCTATTTCTATTAGTAGGTATTATGATCAGTATTACTGGAACTAGTAATTTAAAAGAGATTAGTGGACTGATTAAACAATACCCTGGTTTAGCCTGGACCTTTTTCTTAAGTGCATTATCCCTTGCAGGAATTCCTCCTTTAAGCGGTTTTATCGGAAAGCTTTTAATTGTAAAAGGTGGTTTTGAAGCAGAGAATTACCTTGGTGCTGCTATTGTATTACTATCTAGTCTTCTAATATTGCTTTCGATTATGAAAATTTTTATAAATGGATTTTGGGGTACACCTCGTTCCTATGATGGGGAGGAGAAAGTACCAGTGAAGACTTTAATGATTGCACCAATAATCCTAATTATGATTTCGATTCTTTATGGTGTTGGAGCTGAAGCGGTTTATCCGTATATCTCACAGGCAGCTGAGACATTGGTTAAACCAGAAATTTATATTGATGCAGTCTTAAAGGAGTGATAACGTGGCATTTCAACTATTATTAAACGTGCTTCTTGGATTTATGTGGATGGTAATGACTGTATCGTTTGAACCTGTTGCTTTTTTTAAAGGATATCTTTTTGGTTTGCTAATCCTCTATATATTCAGGAATTTCTTTTCATCTCGATTTTACCTTTTTAGAATACTTGCTGTATTGAATCTCACATATATTTTTATTAGAGAATTAATCAGCTCAAACATAGCAGTTGTAAAAACGGTCTTAAAGCCAAAGTTGGATATGAAGCCGGGTATTTTTGCATATCCCACCATTTTAGAAAAGAATTGGGAGATAACCATTCTAGCAAATCTGATCACCTTGACACCTGGAACTTTAGTGATTGAAGTATCTCCTGATAACAAAATATTATATGTGCATGCTTTGGATATTAATGATGCACAAGAATCCATTGACTCTATTAAAAACACATTTGAGAAAGCAATTCTGGAGGTGGGGCGATAATGTTTGAAACATTTATGTATATTGCAATATTGTTAATCGTCATTGCTATGATAGGATTTACCTACAGAGCAATTAAAGGCCCAACAACACCTGATAGAGTGGTTGCACTAGATGCTATCGGTATTAGCTTAGCAGGTCTTACCGCACTAATATCCATTGTATTAAATACGAGTGCTTTTCTTGAAGTTATTTTAGTCATTGGTATTCTGGCATTCATTGGTACTGTAGCCTTTTCTAAGTTTTTAGAGAAGGGAGAGGTGATTGAAAATGACCGAGATAGTTAAGGTGATTGTTGGCTTATTAATTGCCATTGGAGTTCTTCTTCATTTAGTAGCTGCTTTAGGTGTTATAAGACTTCCAGACGTATATACAAGGAATCACGCAGCATCCAAAGCATCAACACTTGGAATCATGGTTATTCTACTGGCTACTTTTCTATATTTTTATTTTATTAATGGTCATTTTAATTCAAGGATTTTACTGGGGATTGTTTTCTTCTTTCTAACGTCACCTGTTGCAGGGCATTTAATCGGTAGAGCTGCCTATAATTCAGGCGTAGAGCTATGGGATAAAAGTATACAAGATGATCTAAAGAGTAGTAAAGACGAAAAGAGACTTCAGAAATAAGGAATATAAATAACTCAAACCCTTCCGTTTAAATAGATGGAAGGGTTTTGGAGTTTCCAAAATAAGCTAACTGTTTTAACTTACTGTATTGTTTGATTTATTAGCTTTTGTTAAAAAGTACGCAGTTACCCAAGCAGTGATAGGAATAACAATCGCAACTCCAATACCAGAACAAAGTATGGTAATCATTTCGGAGCTGAAAATTTTTGAATTTACTACTTCTCCAATAGAATAAGCCAAATCTTTAAACCAAATTAACAAAGCCAAATATCCTCCGACAAAGGCGAAAAACAACGTATTTGTACTCGTTCCTAATATATCTCTTCCAATACTCATACCAAAAAGGAATAACTCTTTTCGGCTTATGTTTGGGTTATGATATTGCATTTCTCGCATAGGGGAAGAGACGGCTATAGCGGTATCTGTTATCGCACCTATCGTACTCATAATAATGACAGATGCTGCAATTTTTACAAAATCTAAGCCTATGAAAAAGGAAAACATACCAAGCTCTGCAATTTCTTCTTCACCAAACCCTTGAATCATCGCCTTATTAGTTGTGTAAATAATAATTATCAGCAATAAAACTGTAGAAATAAGTGTTGATATAAAGGCCGGCTTTGTCTTATTATTGACTTCGTTTATATAGAACAAATTGATACAGCTAATTATGACACATGCAACAATAGTTAAAATAACTGGATTGAAATTTGCGTCGTTCATTAGTATAACCGTGAAAATAATGACACCAAAGTTCAAAAATATAGCAAAAAAAGACTTTACACCCTTTCTTCCACCAAAAATGAACATTAAGAGAAATAATATAACGGCAAGCAATACTAATACATTCATAGACTTTTCCTCTTTCGATTCACAAAAAATATAGTTGTGTATAGGCCAATAGGAATTGTTAGTACTATTCCTATGCCCCCGGCTAAAGCTCTAGCAATTTCTAATGATAGGTTCAGGGAAAGAGTATAGCCAAATGGTGAGCCATTTTTAAAATAGAGAATGAGAAGAGGAATCGAACCGCTGACATACGCAAAAAACAGAATATTAGTCATCGTCCCCATAATATCTCTGCCAACTTCCATGCCAGATTTAATAAGAGCCTTTATCGGTATATGATTGTTTTTATCATACAATCCAAAAACGGTAGAGGACATTGTAATGGCTACATCCATTACAGCTCCTAATGAACCAATGAATAAACCAGCCATAAAAACCATTTTGTATGGGCGCGTAATAAATTGCAGTTCCTCATAGCGAAGTCCCTTCTCACCAGTTATGAAAAGAACTAGATACGTAATTAATAAGGAGCTAAAGGTTCCAAGAAGAGTGGCAATAATAGCAGCATATGTCTTTTCATTAAATCCATTTACTAACAATAAAGTAACTATAGTAAATAATATAACGCTAAAGACACAAATCCAGACTAAGCTCAAGGTTGAATTATTTATGTATAAATCTAATGCGTCAGATAAAAGGAAAGCATTAACAATTAAACTGATAATGGACAGCAGCCCTTGCTTTTTTCCAATCAAAAGTAAAACTATTATAAAGACCCATGCAATCATCAGTAAATATTTATCACGTTTCACATCAAGAATCGTGCCAGTTAATTTACCGTTATGGTTATCATGGAGAGAAACAAATAAATCATAACCTGCATGAAGTTTATTATCTAAAGCTTTAGAATCTGAATATTCATTAATCAAATATATCTTTTTACCTTTGTCACTGCCATTTTGTAATTCAGCAACGATATTTTGTACATGTATCCGATCTTCATTATTTGCATCTTTTACTGCAGTCACTTCCTCTATATTTGTTTTCATGACCTTAGCAATAGGTTTTTCATATAAGGAATAGTTATTTTGAACAAAAATAATAGAGAGTACAAAGGAAAGTAATAAAAGGGTATACAATACCTTATTTTTAGTTGGCATCTGTTTAGATAGTCTACTTAACAAGCATCTTCACCACCTTATAAAATGTTAGTAAGTTTGACTGAGTTTCAAAATGTTTCGTGAAGGAAACATTTTGCCTATAGATACAATAACACTACTCAGTAGATAATTACAAAAAAGAATAAAAAAGAAAAGATTCCTAATTCTCTGTGAGATAGGAATTCATTTCTAGTAATAAAATAAGTAAGCTATGTTTTCACTTTGGTCTTAGTATACTTCTTGTATTAATCTTACCACCGGTACACATATTAAAAGTAAAGAGATGATAGGTGATAATATAATGAGTCAAATATTATGGTGGTCCTTACTAATTTTACCGTGGATACTATTGTTGTTTTTTGATAAGCAGAAGGTAAAAAGATTCTTTCCAGTATTGTTATTATCCATTGTTTTAAACTCAGTCGTATATCAGTTAGCACAAAAACTAAATTGGTTTACTGTTACGAAAAATTTGCCTTTTTTAACTAATATATCTCCATCAGTTTATGGGATGTTTGCTGTAGGGACTTTATTGATTTTTTATTTTACATATGGAAATTTCCTGTTGTATTTTATTATTAATTTGCTATTTGATATCTTCCAGAGCTATATTGTAACCCCCTTTTATGGGGAAGCTTCATTTATTTGAACGGCAAGAAATGAATGGATTTGAATCAGTGCTTTTGATGACTGTCATGTCTCTCATTATGTATGTATATCAAAGGTGGCAAGATACGGTACTGAGAAGTGAATAATTATTCTTCAAAGATGATAATCCTAAAAAAGGCGGAAGTACTGATAACTTAAAAACAGAGGTACCAGATAGTCAAATAATAGTAGATTCTATGGCAGTATTCAAAATGGGCAAACTTGCCGGGTATGCGAATTTAAATGAAGTTAGGGATATGCTCTTTGTACAAGGGAAGATAAAAAATACAGTGCTAACGGCAAAATGTGAAAAGAGTGAAAAAAGGTTTGGTTATCATATTACTCATACTAAAACAAAAATTACGGCAAAGGAGACAAACGGAATACCAAAATTTTATATAAAAATAAAGACAGAGGGATATTTGGAAGGTAATAATTGCCTAGAGAATATTAGTGAAGCTGGTGCCTTTGAAGGATTAGAAAAAGCGATGAATGATAGGATGGAAGAAAGCATTAAGAAATTTATTGTTAAAACAAAAGAAGAGTTTAATGCTGATATTTTTGGATTAGGAGAAAGCCTTAGAGAACAAGACTATCAACATTTCAAGAAGTATAAAGATACTTGGGATGACGGGTATGCAAAAGCCGAAATATATATTGATTTTAATTCTGAAATAAAAAGAGCAGGCTTAAGAAAAAATCCATACTTAATGAAAAAGTAAGTATTAGTGTAAATTACTTCTTATATAGTAATGTGGTTGGAAGATGAATACCAACATTAAAAAGCATATCTGAGAAGAACAGATATGCTTTCCTTATCGCTGATTATTTATGTCTGATTTACTTTTGTTTCGATAACAGCAGCCTTTTTAGGCATAAAGCATGCTACAACGAGTGCTATAAAGGATAATACTAACATAAATAAATAAGCATCACTTGAGCCATAAATAGAGGCTAATTTAGCAAGCATTGCAGCAGACGTATTTTCACCTTTTATGGCCAGCTCTGTAGCATGTGAACTTGCCTGTACTGTATAGACAGTAATGACAACGGCTGTTCCGATGGCACCAGCTAATTGACGAATTGTATTATTAACTGCTGATCCATGTGAACCTAAGTTTCTAGGTAAAGCATTCAATCCTGCCGTATTTAAAGGCATTGTAATACAACTCAGTCCTATTCTTAAAATGATAGTCCGAACCATTAAATACATATAAGTAGTTGATTCACTTAAATCGATAGCTCCCCACATAGAAATAATGATAAATACTAAACCAGTTACAAAGAGAGGTCTAGCCCCGTATTTGTCATACATTTTACCTGTGACTGGAGATAAAAACGCATTAATCACAGCTCCAGGCAACAGTAACAGGCCAGCTTCAAATGCACTAAACCCTCGTCCATTTTGAAGGTAAATAGGTAAAAGAATAAGGTCTGCATACATAATCATAGTAATCAGTATGTTAATAAAGGAGGTAAGGCTAAAAATTCTATACTTAAAAACAGTTAAATTGAGTAAAGGGTCGTTAGATCTTAATTGACGCATACAGAAAAGGGTAGTCACAATTATTCCAATTACAAGAGTAGTCAGTACCACTGGATGATCCCAGCCTTTGCTTCCTGCGCTGCTGAATCCAAATAAAATACACCCAAACCCAAGCGTTGATAAAGTAACACTGTGTATATCTAATTTTGCTTTTGAAGTTTCGGAAACATTCATCAAAAATTTGAATGCTAACAATATCACCAAAACAACAAACGGAACTAATCCAATAAACAGCCATCTCCATGACACATATTCAATGATAAACCCAGATAAGGTCGGGGCAATTGCAGGAGCGAAAATCATTGCAAAACCAATGGTTCCCATAATGCTTCCACGCTTTTCAAGAGGATATAAATATAAAATAACTGTCATCATCTGAGGCATAATTATACCTGCTCCAATAGCCTGAATCATTCGTCCAACTAGCAAGATGCTGAAATTCGTGGCTATTCCGCATAATATCGAACCAACCAACAAAAAGAACATAGAGCTAATAAATAATTGTCTAGTAGTAAACCGCTTCATTAAAAAAGCAGTAATAGGAACTAAGACGCCATTTACTAGCATAAAGCCCGTTGATATCCATTGAATAGTGGCAGCATTCACCTTAAAGACATCCATTAAACTGCTTAGTGCAACATTTAATAAAGTCTGATTTAAGGTAGATAAAAAACAGCCTGCAATGAGCACAACCATTAAAATCTTTTTATTTGTATCTGTTATTTCCATTTGCATTTCATAACTCCTTTGTTTCATAATTAGTTTTACGACATCGTGTCGATAAAGTTCATAGTATCAAAATAAGTATTCCATGACCATGAACAGATTTATAGACTTTGTCTATTACTCGACAATCATAACTTTAAGTGTCGATGAAACTAGCAGAAAAACTACAAAGGAGTTAAAAATGACTATATATAAAAAGGAAGATCCTCGCTCCATTCGTTCTAAAGAAATGATAAAAAATGCCGTTTTTGAACTATTAGCTGAGAACCATTCTGTTTCAGACTTAACGATAAAAAAAATTACAACGAAAGCTAACTTAAACCGCACAACTTTTTACTTACATTATCAGGACATTCAAGATTTACTTGCACAAATCGCTGATGAGCTTCTAAATAGCCTTTCTGAAAAAATCACGGCACTTACCCACACAAAAGATTTATCAGAAAAACAGAAACTAACCCAAATGCTTGATAATCTTTATGCTCATCGTATTTATTTGCTTCGATTATTTAGTATGGATGACTTTGAAGAGCAGCTATTTGGCATGCTAAAACATTTAGTAGAAACGAGAAGGGACAACTCCCATACAGATTTACCAGAAGATTATGTAACAGTTGAGATTAAAACAGCATCTTTGGTAGGAATTATTATGTGGTGGATAAGAAATGGACTTCAATATAGCTCAGAATATATTGCAAAGCAAATTAGCTTGCTGTATAGAGGGTAATATTTTGAAATTATAAAATATTCAGTTGGGATATATTTATCTTCAAGGATAGCAGATTCCTTATGTATTGCTTTCATTGAGGTATAAAGAGTATTAATTAAAACATAATAAAGCTAGGAGTGTCTGAATAATTTAGGAATTTCTTTTATTATGTCATTCAAATTAGAAAATGTCCTAGAACTGAAAGACAATGAGAAGAAGAGCTATGGTAAGTAAAGGGCTATTGTAAAAACGGAGGGAACTACTTTGGAAAATCATCATATTCGTCTCACATCATCTGAAATTGGTGGATTATGGGCCAATTATCTTAGTGATTCTCTTTACATTTGTGTGTATAAGTATTATTTAGCAAAAGTAGAAGATGCAGAAATCAAAACAGTGTTGGAGCATGCATTAGATTTGTCACAACAGCATGTAAAAGTTATCTCAGACATATTTAAAGAAGAAGGTCATATTATACCACATGGTTTTACAGATGAAGATGTTAATGTAAATTCTCCTCGGTTATTTTCTGATGAATTTTTCCTTCTATATACAAGACAGATGACTAAGGGAGCTTTAGCAACTTACAGTGTCATATTGCCACATACCTTTCGTAAGGATGTGAAGGAACATTTTATGTCTTGTATTTCTTCGACTATGGAGTTGTTCAATGAGGCGGCAAGTTTATTATTATCTAAAGGACTTGAAATTCGTTCTCCCTATATCCCTTATTTAGAAGAAGTAGACATGGTAGAGCAACAAGGGTTTATAGCAGGATGGTGGGGAAAGCAAAGACCATTAACAGCTAGTGAGGTTACTCACTTATTCTCAAATATCCAAACGAATCATATGGGGTCAGCAATGGCTACTGCTTTTGGACAAGTAGTTAAATCAGACGAAATAAAAAAGTATATGAAACGAGGAAAGGAGATTTCTAAGAAACATGTGGAAATCTTCAGTAAGTATTTAATTAAAAATGATTTGCCTGCTCCTACAACTTGGGATGCACATATTCAGCCAATAAAAGAGCCTCCTTTTTCAGATAAATTAATGATGTTTCATATCTCCTTAATGGTTGCTGCTGGCGTTGGTAATTATGGGACAGCACTCTCTGCTTCAATGAGGCGTGACATAGGTGCTGATTACACACGCTTGTTAGGAGAAATTGGTCTCTATGCAGAGGATGGTATGGATCTGCTTATTAAAAATGAATGGTTAGAGAGACCGCCATTTGCCGCTGACCGAAATCAGTTAATGAACTAACCCTTTACTAAAGAGGAAGGTTCAGTACATAAATATGCAAAATAACCCTCTTTACGAAATGTACAGGCCTTATTAATAAGTTAATCTAATTGTTAATGCTGGTTAACATCTTATTTTTTTGACTATTAAAAGCCATATAACAAAGAGTAGACATGTTGTTATATGGCTTTTGGTTGTCTGAATAATTCAAGGATTGGAATGATATATCAGCTTTGTCTGCTTTTTTTCAGGATGTGCGGGTACACCCTATATGTGCAAACTAAAGGAAAATTAGTTATTAATAAATATTCATACTCATTGTGAAGCATACTTATAATACAAAACCGAAGGGCGTATTTCAAATTTTCAAATTTTTAATTATTTCTGAGGTTGTAAGCCTGAGTAAATTCGTGGAGGAACCTCTATGACTAAAAAAGTTCGTCGCAAACTAGCCAAGATAAGTATTTGGGGCACAACCTATATCCATCCGAGAAGCCCTTATATAGTAGCTTTGTGGTCTGTTACTTTTCCTGGCTATGGGCACTTATTACTTCATAAATATATAAGAGGATTTGCCCTTATTATTTGGGAAGTATTTATTAACCAGAAATCTCAATTAAACCTCGCGATGGCCTATTCCTTTATGGGAGAAATTCAGTTAGCAAAAGATGTATTAAATATTAATTATGTGTACATGTATATACCGGTTTATTTGTTTGCCATATGGGACAGTTACCGTGCAACGGTAGAATTAAATAATATTTATTTATTAGCTGAAAAAGAAGAACCACCAATTGAAGCGATCACTGTAAAACCCTTTGAAATAAATTATGTGGATAAAAGAGATCCACTCATCGCAGTCATTTGGTCATTAAGTATACCGGGTATGGGTCAGTTATATTTGCATCAAATATTTTCAGCCATCTTCGTCCTTATAACAACTGTCTTCTTTGTACATTTTTCCCATGTAATTGCTGCATTTCATTACTTATTATTAGGAGATATTCATAAATCAACAGATATCTTAGATAAACAATGGTTCTTTTATTTGCCGTCATTATATTTCTTTAATATTTATGAAACGTATTTAAATACTGTTGAGAATAATAAACTCTTTGCAGCAGAACAAAAGATGTTTTTAATAAATAATTATCAATCCTTTAACTTAAAATTTAAAAGTAACCGGGTGAAATAACGATGCAAGTTTTTTCTACTTTTGAATATTCTCTTCAATTGGAACTAGCAATAAGAGAGATTGAACAAAAAGGTATTCATAATATTTTAACTGTCCCTTTAGATTCTATTAATACAGAGAGCGTTGGGCTTTTTGATACAATCCATCAGTCAGATGGAGTCTCCTTAATAAATAAAGGAATCGTTTTTTCTGTGTTTTTTTCTGTGTTAGGAGCAAGCAGGGGATTTGAACTAGAGTGGGGGCCAATTTATTGGGGGTTAATTGGAGCGATATCTGGTTTTATTTTTGGTTTAATTATCGATTTATTTATCCACCGGAGAAAAAAAGTAAGCGTTAGAGTAAAAGGCAAAAAAACGGAAGTTCTTCTTATAATTGAATGTATGGATTCAGAACACAATGAAGTGGAGAAAATTCTTTGGAAACACTTTGCATTAAGTGTGGGCAAAGTAAATTAACAAAAGAAATCCAGAAACATCAAAGCAGAGAGGTTTAAAAACTAGCTGCCTAAAGCATAGTCCTACTAGAACTTTTCATCAAGAAACCATAAGATCTAAAAAAATAGGTTGAAAAGAGATCCATAATCATGGTATTCTACTATCTATTGTGACAAAAAATAAATTAATATCTTCTTATCAAGAGAGATGGAGGGACTGGCCCGATGATATCTCGGCAGCGGAACTTAACATTTAAGTTGCTGTGCCAAATCCAGCAAGCACCAGCTTGAAAGATAAGAGGAGTGTTTTATAGATAAATATAAGACCTCTTCTTGTCGTTCAAGATAAGGTCTTTTTTGTTGCAAAAAAAACGTTTTATTTCATATTCTTTGGAGGTTTTTGAATGAAGAAAGGGAATCCATGGGCGTTGATTCCATTTGTTGTTTTTTTGATTTTATTTATTGGTTCAGGGGTTATTACAGGTGATTTCTATGCTTTTCCTGTCCTAGTAGCCATCGTTATTTCGGGTGCTGTGGCACTGGCGATGAATCGTAAGGAAACTTTTGAACGAAAAGTTGATATATTTTGCAAAGGAGCAGGAAATTCCAATGTAATGCTGATGGTTGTCATTTTTCTGTTAGCCGGAGCATTTTCAGAAGTAGCAAAAGGTATGGGAGCGGTGGACTCCACTGTTAATCTGACTTTATCCTTTGTTCCGCAAAACTTGCTTGTCGTAGGTATATTTATCATTGCCTGCTTCATTTCCCTATCAATGGGTACTTCAATGGGAACAATTGTTGCACTAGCACCAATTGGTGTTGGGATAAGCGATCATACCGATATTTCCATGGCTTTAGTAATGGCTGGTATTGTTGGTGGTTCAATGTTTGGCGATAACTTATCCTTTATTTCCGATACAACCATTACGGCTGTTCGTTCACAAGGTGCAGAAATGAAGGATAAATTTAAAGTTAATTTTTGGATTGTATTGCCAGCAGCTATTATAACGAGCATTATTTTAGGAGTTATTACAATCGGGGGAACGTCGCAAGTTGAGCATTTAAGCTATAGTTGGGTAAAAATCGTTCCATACCTTCTAGTTATTATCTTTGCATTAGCAGGTATGAATGTATTCCTTGTTTTAGCATTAGGGACTGTTCTCGCCGGAGCCGTTGGTTTATTAGATGGCAGCTATCAAATAATGAGCCTTCTGCAAAAGATTGGAGAAGGAATGGCCGGCATGTATGAAATAGCCTTTCTGGCAATATTAATAGCTGGAATGGTGGAAGTTATTAAGTTTAACGGTGGTATCGACTTTCTGCTGCATCTCGTGACTAAGAGAATTAAATCCAAAAAGGGTGCAGAATTTGGTATTGCAGGTTTAGTGAGCTTAGCCGATATATCAACGGCTAATAATACTATTGCTATATTAATTACAGGTCCTCTCGCAAAAAATATCGCTGATCAGTATGGAATAGAACCACGAAAGTCTGCAAGTATATTGGATCTCTTCTCATGTACGTTCCAAGGTCTTCTACCATACGGAGCTCAAATACTGGCAGCGGCAAGCGTAGCCGGAATATCTCCAGTGAGTATCATGCAGTATTCATTTTATCCTATTCTCATCGGCATCTGCGGTATTATTGCTATTCTTATTGGCTATCCGAAAAAAAAGAAGATATAAACATCAGTGATTTTCACATAAAATAGCTGCCAATTTGGCAGCTATTTTTTTAGCAATTTAGTGACCTAAAAGAACCGCTTATGAATGTCTCATTAAGTAAAGTCAAAGCCTATGTAAATCAAGTGTAAAAAAGGAGAAGACAGTAGTTATTTTGCAGTAATATCGGTGGCAGATACTTTCCGTGAAAGCTTCGCGTTTGCGCAAGAAACTCTTAGTATATAGTGGAATTATGCAAACAGTTATGTTAACAGGAGATAATGGCAGTATGAAGTGATACAGAAGCTGCTTTGATCTTAACTTTAAATATATTGCGATTATTGCGAACAAAAAGTTAAACTAGAAATGAGATATCTATATACGACATAGGGGGAGGAAAAAATGAATAAAAAAGACATTGAATATAAAATTCTGGAATTAAAGAACGAATATTTACAGGTTCAAGATAATTTAGAAAAATTGGAGTATGTAAAAGGAAACTTAGCTCCTTTACAAAAAAGGCTCACTGAAATGGAGGAAGAATTAAGATCACTTAATCAGATGTTAAGTAAAGCTTAAAAGAATGTAAGTTCCAAGATTAACGAAGGTAATTACAAAGCCATCCCTTTTACAAGTGGATGGCTTTTAAAGTAATAAGATAATGTCAGAACTCAGCTCTTATCCTTAATGATCTGATTGCGGTCTTCCATTTGAGGCGGTTCTTCAAACCATCTGTGCTTAATTTTAATTTTACTGCCTTCTTGAGCGAAAAAATATACATCTTTCGCAAGCATAATCGACTTCATTGAAAGATCATTTCTTAAACGAAAGAAAGCACTCTAATAATGAAGTTTCTAAAAATATTATTTGGGAGAATTACGACAGAAACTTATGGAGTATAGTGGAAGATGGCAGTTCAAGTAATAAGATTACGTTACACTTCACACAAATTTATTATTACTGAAAATAAAATAGTAGAGTCAGAATTATATTTATTGGATGAAGCTGACTAGTCCTATATAAATCCAGCAGCCAGCTGGTGGTGCAAGACGATATATAAAAGGTACAGAAGTAATTTGATCATAAGTCGTTTAGTTTAATACCTGTTATATTCGTTTATACATTATTGATTAACAGGTAGAAGAATTAAATTATCTAAAATGTAAATCGTAATTATTGCGATTTACATAATATCCGTGTATAATGCAATAGTAGTTGTTATTGTAAGGAGTGAAAATATTTGAGTAATAAAAATCCCGGTAACGGTATTAAGCGGATATCTTGGTTCAGGTAAGACAACTCTGCTTAATCATATTTTATCTAATAGAGAAAATCTTAAAGTTGCTGTTATCGTAAATGATATGAGTGAAATTAATGTTGATGCATCATTGGTGAAGCAGGGAGGATTTTCGAGAACGGACGAGAAGCTGGTAGAAATGCAAAATGGCTGTATATGCTGCACACTTCGCGAGGATTTAATAATAGAAGTGGAAAAACTCGCCCAAAACGGTGATATTGATTATATTATAATTGAATCCAGCGGTATTAGTGAGCCAATCCCGGTTGCGCAAACATTTACATATGTGGATGAGAGTATGGGGATTGATCTAACTGAATTTTGTAGACTGGACACTATGGTAACGGTAGTAGATGCTAATCGGTTTTGGCATGATTATGGTTCAGGGGAAAGCTTGCTGGATCGTAAACAAGCTGTTGATGAACTGGATGTTCGAGAAGTAGCTGATCTGCTAATAGATCAAATAGAATTTGCCGACGTTATCTTACTGAACAAAATGGATTTAATTTCAAAAGAAAATCAAGAAAAATTAACAGCAATCATTAAACAATTTAACCCTGAAGCGAAAATATACAGAAGTGAATTTTCACAAGTTCCACTCGATAAAGTGTTAAATACAGGCCTTTTTGATTTTGAAGCTGCTAGCCAAAGTGCAGGTTGGATGAAAGAACTTAATGAGGAACATATTCCTGAAACAGAAGAATATGGAATATCTTCTTTTGTATATCGGAGAAAGAAGCCGTTTCATCCAGTAAGACTAATGGCTTGGATTGAAACATGGCCAGCAGAAGTGGTACGTGCTAAAGGGTTTATATGGCTAGCGACTAGGAATAATGATTCTGGGCTGTTATCACAAGCAGGCACATCTTTATCGATTCAAGGAGCTGGGAAATGGGTAGCTACATACCCGGATACGGAAATTAACCAAATTCTAGAGGAAGATGCTGTGCTGCAAAAAAGATGGGATCCTGTGCATGGTGACCGAATGACAGAGTTAGTTTTGATTGGCATTGGAATGGATCAAAAGCAACTAGAAAATGATTTAGATAAGTGCCTTCTTACAGAGATAGAAATGACTAAAGATTGGACCAAATTTTTAGACCCATTTCCATCATTTAACGTCTAATAAAAGAATCAGGAGGAACAAAAATGAGAGTGAATATTACATTGGCATGTACAGAAACAGGAGACAGAAACTATATTACTACAAAAAACAAACGAAATAATCCAGATAGAATAGAATTAATGAAATATTGCCCACGTTTAAAAAGACGAACTTTGCATAGAGAAACAAAATAAGTATTGATTAATTAGTTATAGTTTTTAAATCGTAATAGTTTCGATTTATAAAAGGAGGTTAAATAAGTGGCAAAAAAATCTAAAGTAGTAAAAGAGAAAAAACGGCAAGCTATGGTGGAAAAGTATGCAGCTATTCGGATCGAATTAAAGGAAAAAGGTGATTATGAAGGACTTAGAAAACTTCCGAGAGATTCCTCTCCAACACGACTAAAAAACAGATGTGAAGTTACTGGCAGACCTAGAGGGTACTTAAGAAAATTTAAAATGTCCCGCATTGCCTTCAGAGAGTATGCTCATAAAGGGCAAATTCCAGGTGTTAAGAAAGCAAGTTGGTAATAAGTTAATAACCAGAGTAATGCCCCCCTATTTTTGGAGTAGGGAGGCATTTATCATGTTGTACAGTTTTTATATAAAGTGAATGATATGATTACCCGCTACTAAGCATAATCCAAGTAAAATCGCTGTTAGTGATTGTTGACCTATAAGTTTAAAAGCTTGTATGAATCCTAACTCTTTCCATATTGTAGCCAAGGTTACGACACATGATGTCAATGTAGAGGCTAAAAACACTAATAAGAATAATTGGAAATTAGTAAGGATAGAAAACAGCGCGCCATTTCCTTCATTTAAAATAAGGATTCCATCTTTTCTTATTATTGAAAAAGCCAAAGCTGCTGCGCCTTCTACTGGCAAATGGAAAAGTTGTAATAAAGGATGAAACAGTAAAGCAATAAACGAAATGATATTCATATATTGCAACAGACTAGCAGTAATGCAAATAAGTAGAAAAATAGGCATTGCCTGCTTAAAAAATTGCGCTAAGTCACTACTTACTTGAAGCTTTATCGTTTTTAATTTTGGTTTTTGAATAAAAGCTTTTCGAGTAATAGTTGATGGAGGGAATGATTGCTTTTTAAACCACAGATAATTGTGAATGATACCCCCTGTAAGTAACAGGAAAATATAGGGAAAGAAAAGCCAAACAGCATGGGCTGAATTAAAAATCGATAAAGTTGCACCAATTTGATAACTGCATGCAGACCCAAAAGAGATAAACGAGATACATTGGGACCTGTTGCAAGTATGACAACCTCTGCTTTGAAAGACTGCAACAACATTACAGCCAAACCCAGTGATGATCGGTAGTATATCTCTGCCAGTTAAACCAATTTTATATAACATTGGTTCCAATGTATCTACTATGCGATCCTTTATGCCGGATTCTTCTGTCATTGCTTTACTGCAGCTAATCATCAACACAACTGGAAAGGCCCAAATAAAGGAATAAATTCCGAGTGTTAATAGTCCATAGTTCCCTACGAAAATTTCTTTAATAATGCTGGGAGCACTAGTAAAGAATAGTGTAAGTTGACTGAGTATATACTTTTCAATCAACGGCTGTAACAAGTTAGAAAACTGGTATGCGACGATAACAGGAAACAAAAACATGGCTACTAAACTTAATAAAGCAACGAAGCTTTTGCCAAAGTAACTTTTTTCAAAAAACAGAGTAGGAGGGTCTACTTTAGAAATCGGTAAGTTTATAAGTTCCTTTAGTTGTGATTGATTTATCGTATCATTTTCCTTTAAACACTCTTTAAATAAGTTAACAGTATCCTTTTCTACTTTTCGGGTATCTACAATAAAGATAGGCAGCTTTTTTCTTGTTATTTGTTTAAGAAGCAAACTCTTACCTTCAGGAGACATTTTATCTGAAAAGGTAACAAATAAAAGAATCTTTTTGGTTGCTTTTTCAATATAAGGAAACAGCTTTTCCAATTCCTCTGCAAAATGTGTACCTCTTACTACAAGAATAATAGTAGAAGCACTATATATATCTTCATAAAGTTTTGTCTGTATTAGTGAATTTGCGTTATTAATGCCGGGTGTATCAATTAAATTTCCATTCACAAAATAAGTACTTTCATTATGGATAGTTGATCCTTTCACATTTATCTCATTACCTATCGACCTACCAGCTAACTTAGTAAATAAGGTTGATTTTCCAGAAGATTCAAAGCCTAAAATTAATGTATTTAGGCTTTGGGTTTGAATTTTCTCCTCTAACACTCACAATTCACCTCGCAACAAGATAAATCGTCTAAAAACAGATTGTTTTTTCGGTATAAATCAAAAATTTCGGTTGGATATTGGAAATTAGTACGATCAAGTATTTCTTTAACAATCACAGCAAATCTTTGGCGGAATTTATATATATAGCAGAAAATAACCTGCTGATGCCTAACATTTGGTCCTGCTAAAAATACCCCTGCAGTAATAGTAGATTCATCTTTATCTGTTAATTTAGGCGACTGTTCATTTTCCCACTCAAAAAGAGAATAAATTTGTTTAACACCAGGAATAAAACCAGCAGCTAAAATTGGTCGGGTTTTTGAAACATGAGTAGTTTCATCAGACAAATATAATACATAGTCATCATCTCTTTTAGAGATTTTTAAAACCTCTACATCAAGCAGTTCTAACCGACCTGTCTCATCAGCAATTTCTAATCTTTCCTTTGTAAAAGGAGACAAGGATTTACTCGGATCAGCCTCAACATTGTCCCATGGAGCACTTCTAGAAATGACTGTAACATTCTTTTCATTTGCTGTAAGATGATAGGCAGCATCTATTCCGCTTTCGTATCCGCCTATAACGGTGAATTCATCTCCTTGCAAGTTATCCCACGATTTAACTAAACTGTTATGAAGAGCAAGCTCCGCACCCTCAAAGGGTTTTAAATTAGGTGTTTGATATTCACCTGTTGCCCAAACTAAAAAAGGTGCTTCTATCATTTGCTTGTCTGTATATAACAGAAATTTATTATTATCTTTAACTACTTTATCAACATAAGCCTTCTTTATTGGCAATTCATAGTGGTGAGCTAATAATTGAAGATAATCTGCATATTCATTGCCTGTTAAGTGTTCTTTCCCGAAAGTAAACGCTGGAGAAGTTTCAGGAGTCAGGGCATTCAAATCTAACATCCCGAATCCATGCCCTGTAAAGGAAGGGGTAATCAGCTTCATTTCCTTTGGCCATTTTCGAAAACTGGCACCAATTTCTTCCTTTTCTAAAATCACAAAGTCCTCAAAGTTCATTTTCTTTAATAAGATACCTAAGCCAATTCCAGATGGCCCTGCACCTACAATAACTAATTTCATTGAAAAGTCATCTCCTGATTAAATATAAGAGAGCAAATTTAATATAGATTGCCTCGAATGTTATGTAAATAGTAATGATTACGATTTGAGGTATAAATTAATATAAATCGTAATCATTACGTTTTATATTAAGCATTTTAAAAAAATAAGTCAACTAATTATTTCTAATTATTTTAAAAAGCTAAGGAGTTTTAATAGAGTTGGCTAAGGTAGATAGGATGTGAGCAATCGTTAAAAGTTAGAAAGGGGGAGGACCGCTATTAAGTTGGCCCTCCAGTGTTATGAGTTTGCTTATGTACATTGTTCTTACAATAAACTACAACTTAAGAACGAATTCCTGCAAAGGCGTTTTCTACTAAATGCTGGACATATGTCTCATCCAATGTATCTCCAGTTACAAGCAATCGATAAAAAATCGGCCCATAAATGAGATCAATGCATATGTCAATGTCGAGTCCTTCTTTCAATTCTCCTTGTGCGATTGCCTGCTCCAAAAGACCTCTTGCCTCCAGTCGGCGAGGGCGAAAAAAACGAGTTCGATAGGCTTCTGCCAATCCTGAATCAAACTGTCCTTCACCTAGTAACTGCGTTATGATTGTCCCTTCTCGACTGGTTAAAAAATTGGTTAAGTTAGTAGCATGAATGACAATATTATCTAATGCTGAACCAGTATCAGGCACAGGCAACCTAGCAGTGGCAGCATCTAGGAAACTCTCCATTATTACAGCAGCCTTATTCGGCCACCACTTATAAATCGTTGCCTTGCTGACTTGAGCACGCTCGGCTATTTTATCAACCGTAACGGCTTGGAAGCCGTTTTCTAATAATAATTCATAAGAAGCGGAAAGAATAGCCTTATGTGTTTCCACATTGCGGGGCCGGCCTCTTTTTCCATTCATGAAGATCTTCCTTTCATTCATTAATTCTGTAAAAAAACTATACGTTCAGTATATCAGTTAAGTATCCAAAATAAAATCCGGTTTGCCTATTTACAAAACTAAACGTTCAGTATATTATTTAATCATTAATTAATGAACTAAACGTTTAGTATTTAAAATTAAAAGGAGAGGGACTAAAACCAAGTTCCAAAAGAAGTAGCAGGAATGAATAAAACCATATTTTATAAGGAGTTGTTTGAATGTCTATTTTTAAATCTCAATCAATGGAAAAAAATATCCCGTCGTGGTTAACCATACTAATAGCTGCAGCATGCGGTATTATTGTTGCTAATCTCTACTATGCACAGCCACTAGTGGGAATCATCAGTGAGTCCATCGGATTGTCTGCAACCAGTGCTGGTTTGATTGTAACTTTAACACAGTTTGGTTATGTTATAGGTTTGTTATTTATAGTGCCTTTAGGTGATATTATGGAGAACCGAAAATTAGTTTTTTTCGCGCTGCTTCTCACCGGAATAGCCCTTGCCATCACTTCAGTAACAAAGCAGGAGGCCCCATTTTTAGCAGCTTCCTTTTTCATCGGTTTAGGATCAGTCGCAGCACAAGTACTTGTGCCTTTTGCATCATACCTTGCATCCGATTCTTCTCGAGGCCGTGTTGTCGGCAATGTGATGAGCGGTTTGTTACTAGGCATAATGCTTGCCCGTCCATTATCAAGCTTGGTAGCTGACTATTTTGGCTGGAATTTTGTTTTCGCTTTTTCTGCAGCAGCAGTAATGCTTTTGGCTTTCGTACTATTAAAGGTACTGCCAGAAAGAAAACCTACTACAAACACAAGCTATAAAGCTTTGCTCGGTTCGATGTGGAATTTGCTGAAAACAACACCAATATTAAGACGAAGAGCTGCTTATCATGCATTTGTCTTTGCGTCATTTAGTTTATTTTGGACAACAGTGCCAATGTTTTTAGCAGGTCCAACATTTGATTTTTCACAAAAAGAGATTGCACTATTTGCACTTGTCGGTGTATCAGGTGCAATTGCTGCACCAATAGCTGGGCGGTTGGCAGATAGGGGGTGGACCAGACCAGCAACAGGAGTGGCACTCGCCACCGTCATCATCTCCCTGCTGTTGCCGCTGCAGATTCATACTGGTCCCAATACAGGAATAGTTATACTCGTCGTTTCTGCGATTTTATTGGATGCAGGTGTATCGGCAAATCTTGTTCTTGGACAGCGCACTCTCTTCTCATTAAGTCCAGAAATCCGCAGTCGTTTAAATGGGTTGTTTATGGCTATTTTCTTCTTCGGAGGCGCTATCGGCTCTGCGGTTGGAGGTTTGACATACGCAAAAGGCGGCTGGAGTGCTGTGTTATGGATTGGAGCGGCATTTCCAATTATCGCAATACTTTATTTTGCCACTGAAAAAAAGAAAAAAGACATGTTGCATGCGAGAAAGTGACGCCATCTATTACAGACTTCCTTGTAAGACACAGAAAATCATGTAATGAGAAGAAAAGAAACCCTTTAAATAAAAAATTCACAGAATATACAAGAGAATATTGCAATTATGTGAAGCTTACTAGTACTTTTTATTCAATAGAAAAAAACATGCTACAATAACAGTGTAGTAAAAACATACAAGATCTTGTGAAGTAATGAACAAATGAAAATAGAGGAGCTGGAGTAAAATGTTAGACCTATTAAGAAAAAATAATATCGCAGCAGGTATTTTAGCAGTATTCCGCATTTATCTTGGTTATCAATTTATTCATGCTGGTTATGGAAAAATAGTGGGCGGCAGCTTTGATGCAAGTGGTTTCCTTCAAGGAGCCATTGCTTCTAGCACAGGCGATCATCCTGCGGTACAAGGCTGGTGGGCAGCATTCTTAGAAAACGTTGCATTACCGAATGCCGGTCTGTTCACATTCCTAGTACAATGGGGAGAACTACTTGTAGGTATTGCCTTAATTCTAGGTTTATTCACTAACTTTGCAGCCATTATGGGAATGATGATGAACTTCTCTTTCTTATTCAGCGGTACAGTAAGCACAAATGCCCAAATGATTCTTCTTGCAATCTTCGTCGTAGTAGCAGGAGCAAATGCAGGTAAATTCGGATTAGACAAATATACAATGCCTTATCTTAAAAATGTTCTTACAAACAAAACAAATAAAAGAAAAAAAGATGCAGCAGTTGTATAAGTAAAATGATAGTAAAGAAGTCAGGCAGCGATGTCTGGCTTTTTTTGTATCTTTTTTTAGCTAATAATAATTAATTAGAACGCTTTTTTGGCTATGTAATTGAAATAATTCTTTCGATAAAATAGAAATAAATTGAAAGGAGGCTGCAATGAATACTAAATGGAAATGGGTCGCTTGCATTTTTGGTGTGTTTAGCATTTGCTGTTATTTTCATACCAGTTGGATTGAAGAAAGATCAGAAACGAACAATTTATGATATAAACAGGATTCGTGCAGAAGAAACTTTTAATCAGGAAGAAAAGGAATATATCGTGTATTTTTGGCAGAAAACTTGTTCTTCTTGTAAAGAAATAGAACAAACAGTATTAGAGTATAGGGAAAAGTATCCCCTTTATATTGTCGATATGGAAAATGATAAGAATAAAGCTGCTTGGTATGATTGGGAACAGCATCATAAAGAATACGACCAGGTTATTGGCGAGGTTAAAAATGGTAAAGAAATAATAAATGGACATGTGAATATGGATGAATTCTTGTATGATCGTGAGGTTGAGTGGTCCATTGAATTAACAGAGGATGAAAGGATAGTAGCTGTTCATAACACACCACTTGGTAATACAAAACCGATTGTGAGTGCAGAAATAGAAATTACAGGTACACCGACTATGATAAAAGTTAAAGAAGGAAGGACGGAAGAATTTAGTGTTGGGACTATCGAAGCTTTAGATATATTGAAGTGAAGGACTTATATTTATTACCAATTATTCCAGTGTTATGGCTATTAATTGAACTTTTCTATTAATTCAATTAATTTGAAATAGATATTGATATACTTTGTTAGAAGCCAAATAAAAGGAGGTATATCAATGAAAAAAATGAAAAAACTAATTGTATTAGTGGTAATTATATTATGTTTAGGGGCTGCTTTACCTAAATATAATCAAAGTGTTTCTGCGGAATCAATCGTAAGCGCTTCAAGTGACGAAAATGATTTATTAGGTATTATGGAAGAAATAACTGATGAGCAATTTAATAGTAGTGTACAAGCAATAAATGATGGGATTACTATTGAAAATGGAGTGTACAAGTTTGACAAAAACCTAGTTAAAGATACAACCTTAACTGAAAAGGAGATTGAAAATATTGATGCATTATTTTCAAACTTTCTTACTCAAGGCGAAATTGCTGAAATTGATAAGGTTGTGGTTGACGATGAATTAGCAAAAGACGACATTAATAAGAATGGTAGAGCTATACCAGCTGTACTACTAGCAGCAGCTACAACAGTTGCTGCATTTGTTGCCCTTGCTATTATTGTGAATATAATAAATGATTTGTATAAACTTTCAATGTCAGGATATTGTAGTAAATGGAAAAAGTATTCTCAAATCAAAAAGGCTTGTAAACAATTAGGATATTTAAAATGATTATCCCTATAATTATAATTATTGGATTTGGGGCTACTACCTTAGGAGTGTTGTTTTTTGGAATTTACTTTTTCTTAAAGTATTTTAAAAAATTTTGGAAAGAATGAAATTTATAAATAACGTAAACGAAAGAACTTTTGCAACTACGTACTGTAGTTTAATTTAAAACTTTACCTAATAAACCTAACAGTCTTCAAACTGTTAAGTTCGAAAACTGCTGGGGTTATATTGTAATAAAAAAGAAGGATTTAAACTTGAAGTCCAAAGTCACTTTTCCTGATTTTCTCAATATATTAAGTTCATCTATCTTTGCGATTTTCTCTATCTCTTTTAAAAGGGAAGATCTTAGCCATAGAGTTTTTAAAATGGATACGGTTGCCTCAATAATGGGAATCAATATAATTTCTGTTAGCCTTTGTCTTCTGAACATAGTTGGTTAACTCATAGGTTTTTTTATGCTTTGTTAAATATAATGAATATATACTCAACAATTGTAGTTTAATCATTTTAAGGTTATAAAGGGCAGCATTCCTGATTAATTAAAACTAGCTTATGGCAGAAACGGGGCAGTTTAATTTAAGTTCACTATTTCACAAACTAATGAATTTTTAAAATGAAAATCACTGTATAATAAAGTTAGTAGCTTTTCTAACTGGAGGAAAATATGGTTGATATATGGATTGTAGAGGAAAAAGTTACAAACAAATCTTAGATCAATCAGGGCATCATATAAAATAAATTTTTAAGGGAAGGATTACGAGAAGAGGTAAAAAAATGTTTGATGTTGGTATAAGTATATATTCCCCATACGTTAAAACTTTTAGTCCGGTGGATTTCAATTGTAAACTTTTTAGAAACATACTTATAAGTAAGGTCTCTAAGAAAGAGATTTTCAGTAATTGTACGCAAGTTGATTTTAATAAATGTTAACAAGAGATATAGTCAAAAGATTAACTAGATTTTATATAGTGTTTAAAGGGGAATATTTTATAAAGGAGTAGTTTATATTTATATGAAAAATAAAGTTTTAGAATTCTTTTCAGCGTATGCTGTAGTTTTCTTCATTACTATTCCAGAGTGTACACGTAACAGTACACTCTTCAGAGTAGTGAGGCTTGGGAGACATATACAGTAAAATACCTGTTGAAAAGGAAGTACTTCTAAGGAAACGCTAAAATACCGGAAAATGTAAACTTTGAAATGTATGAGCCGGTAAATGGGATGGAAAGTAACGACCGAAACTAATGATAGTGATAAAGTAACCTCTATTCTAGGGGAAGCATTTCAATACTATGCTGATGGTAGCATAGTAGAGTTAGACAGGAGTCTTAAGGAGGATTTATTTTTTATTCTGTATATTAGTGCTACTAAAGGGGTTATATCTATTCGAGTTTATCTCCATTTAACTTTACCGGTTTCTAATTCTAGTCTACAAAAATCCACTTATTCTTCTAAAATTTTAACTATTTTTCAGGATGGTCATAATTCCATAAAGTGAGGATGGAATCTATTGGTTCAGTTCCATTAGCAACAGCATTTACTTTATCAATAAATTTTTCGTGGATTAAATATTTTAGTGGTTGGTCTACCTTATTGAAATACTTAAAAGCCTCTTTTGCCATGTTATCCCACTCTTTATAATAAGTTAAATAGTCATTTGAATACACTCTTGTTCTTGATGATCCTTCTGCTGGTGGACTTTCAAACTTTTCGTCGCCACCCAACGTTCCATAATCACATGTTAATTGTTCGCCAGGTTGAATGTCTCTAGCTGCTAACTCAAAGTCATATGCTGTATCTACAATATTTGGATTAAAACTATGATTAATATACTTTGCGTGATCCCAATTAAGAACATATTCGATGTCATTATCTTCATATGCGTATTTATATATTACCTTTTTTCGTGCATCATCAAGACTTTCAATATACTCTTTTTTTAGAATGATATCTAATTCATCTTTAATCCAGGTAATGGTTCCTTTAGGGATTAATTTTGTTGCAAACAGACCAACGCCTATTTCCTCACTTACGAACCGAATTTCTGTATCAGGGTGCATCATGGTTTTATTCCTCCTTAAAATAGCGGAAATTTTCAGCTAATCTTCACTGACTAACATATTTATGTAAATAGTTTTCGATAGGAGTAGACTCTAATCATGTGTCCATTACATTTTTTTAAATCAATATTAAAATAAGTATTTATTCCTACATAAAAATTTATTTTATGATACTGATAGACAAGGGCCGTCACTGGTTTACTTATTGTTCATATGCTATTAAATCTAAACTTAGATAATTTACTTTCAAAGGATGGATGATATGCGTGATATTGGGGGGGCAATTTCAATATTTGGAAGTGCTGGTGGTGTTGCGAGAGCATTGTTGTCTTTGTTAAATAAATCTATTACAGACTCAACTGATCCACTACACAAATTTACAAAGCAAAGTATGTTGCACTTAATTGATATAAAACAAAAGGATATTGCTTACTACAATGAAATATGTCCTAATTTGATTAATCAAATAGTTCTAAATCAGATCGATCTTACAGACTTAAAAGAGGTACGTAAACATATCTCCGAAACTGAAACTTCGTTAATTGTTGATTTATCTTGGGCAGATACAATAGATATTCTAGATATATGCAACGAATTTGGGGTTTTTTACGTAAATTCAGCTTTAGAAAATATAGAAGTAAATGAAGACGAAAATCTAAAAGGATTTACTTTACTAGAACGTTTTTATCGATTTGAAAATGCTAAACATAGGTTTACAAATATGAAAGGGATAGTGTGTTCTGGAATGAATCCTGGGGTTGTGCAATGGATGGCTTATTCCATAATGGCCATGCATCCTAATGAAAAACCACTAGCATGTTATATTGTCGAAAAAGATACCACATTCTACAAGGATAAGTCACTTCTGGACAAGGATATTATATATTCTACATGGTCACCTGAGTGTTTTTTAGATGAGGCAATTTTAAACTATCCGATGATAGTTAAGGGAAAAGTGCCTCTTCATCTATATAAAGAGGTTTATGCTCAAGAATTTAAGGTTACATTAGGGGATACCCAATTTTATGGATGTTTAATGCCACATGAGGAAGTTTTGAGTTTAGGAACCCTTTATGATATGGAAACTGGGTTTATATATAAAGTAAACGATTATACAACACAAATAATCCGGGATAATCTTGGATGTGCAGACGATTTATTGAATTGGAATTTAAAAGTTTTAGATCCTTCGGAGGCTGAATTAGAGGGTGAAGACCTGGTAGGAGTTCTACTTGTATACAAGGACAAAGAGCGATATATGTATAATGTTATGAACAGTCAATTTGCATTTGAAAAATATGGAATAAACGCTACTTATTTACAGGTTGCTTGTGGTGTTTATGCAGGGATTTGTACGTTGTTATTAGATAAAATCTCGAATGGTGTATTTTATGTCGAAGAATTGCTGGAAAAAGACAAGAGTGTTGGTTACGGTAAATATATCACTCAATATATGAAAGAATTTGTAATAGGTGTGAACCAAGGGTCTGATGGTCTTATTTTAGACAGAATGAAAAAAGTTTGAAGTAATAAAGAAGTACAAAAAGATTTCCCAGGCGGTAAACAAGCATTAGGAAAAACGCCTTTGGAATGCACAAAACGGGTGATTCTGTTAGTGGTGTACCCTTTATAAAGAAACTTGATTAATTAAGGGAATCAGTTTTGTAAATAGTGATGAAAAAGTAAAATTCCCCAATAGAGTTATCACAAGTTATATAAAAATATTTAAGAGCAATCTTGTCTATGATAAAACAATCTTTTGGGTAAGTGTTCGATTCTAAGATAAGTTTGTGAACAATTCCAATTAATCTAAAGGGAGTGTTGATTCAGTAAGGATTAATGCTTCTTTTTTGCGCTGGTTTGGTACTAACAGGTCAGCATTCCTATACTAAATGAAAAATTAGCTTATGGAATAAACGTGGCAGCATTCCTGTAATAAATGAAAACTTAGCTTATGGAAGAAACATGGCAGCATTCCTGTAATAAATTAAAACCTTTCTTCTGGAACAATCATGGCAGTTTACTTTAATAAGCAGCTGTTGATGTTATGTTTAAAGAACTAATTTATATCAACCATAAGATGGTGATATTATGATTTTTAAAAATAGCAAAGGTGAATTAAATAATGTTTTACAATTGGTTAGTTCAAATAATTAACCCCCAAAAAAACAATCAACCTTATTAAATGGAAAAGATGGGTCTGGGGGTTCAGGAAGGGTTATTCACTTAAAGGATAATTTTGGATTGGTTTCCTCCTAGCCAAGTTCAAGTAAGAAAACATTTACTGCTAGTACTGCTATAAGTTTTTAACGGCTTAGAAGGTTAATTTCTAGTTTAAAACACATCGACTTAAAGATGGACATATTACCAAAATATCCATCTTACAAGTCGTGATTTTTCCTAGAACATTCACTTTTTTAATAAATTGACTTTCCTATTTCCTGGAATTATATTTATTAGATCCTCAATGGTTCAAATGCTTGATAACGGCATCAGCAACTGCAAGAGTTGATTGGGGATTCTGACCAGTAATTAGATTGCCATCAATTTCGACGTGACTAGTCCAATTTGGTGCAGCAACATAAATTGCCCCCAACTCGCGAATTTTGCTTTCGAGTAGAAATGGTAAATCTGATACAAGGCCAGTCTGATTTTCTTCATAATTAGTAAATGCATTAACCCTTTTTCCAGCAATCAAAGGATTACCATTTGATAAGGTTGTGCTGACTAACCCGGCAGGGCCGTGACAAACCGCAGCTAAAACTTTGTTGCTTTGATAAAACTGTCTCAAAAGCTGTTGGAGCCTAATTGGTTTTGATCCAAATACTCGGCTTTTCGTTATTTGATAGAAATTTTTCTCTTATTGAGTTTCTTTTTGATTTGCACGAATAGTTTCAAGTATTCCTACTTCAAACGAAGTTTGGGTTAAGGGGCCAATCTTCTTTTTATACTTGCTTCCATCTAAGTAGACAGGAGTCTCTGTTAAATAAGACATTTCTTCCATCTCCCTCATTACAGCGCTAAATATTCCAATCATTTTTAACATGTATCTTGTTAAGGGGATGACCGGAGCAGTTTTTCCTGCTGCAGATTGAGCAATCTGGATGAGTCTCTTACCAGTTATAATTTTTCCTGGAATATTCCAGTTTTGTCCGTATGCCTCATTATCCATAGCAAGTTCTATAATCATATTTGCCGCATCGGGGAGATACACATATTCCCTTGGGATAGACAGAGAACCAATATAAGAAGATATTTTTCCATTCGCTATATTTACCATAGTCATCCCTAAATAGGAGTTGAAATTTGCTGTAGGACCATAATAATCTGGAAGTCTTATAACCATTGGTTCTGCATTTATCCAATCTTTACTGAAAATTAGTTCTTCTAACTCAAGTTTTATTTTTCCCTTCTTTGTATGGGGTTTTTTTGGATGTTCCTCATTGACTAATGGGGTTCTTGCTTTTCCATATGGATATATTCCATCTACAAAAACGATTTTTTTCCTAAGTTTATCTGCTGCAGTCATGACAGCCTTTCCTAAAGGAATCTGGGAACGCTGCATTTCCTCATATGGAACAGCTACACATTGAAAAATTACGTCAACATCTTTAGCAGCATCATAAATGCTGTTATAGTCAAAGGCATCCCCTGATTTCAACGTCAATAAATTGCTATTTCCCAAATTTTCTTTTAGTAGACGAAGTTTTTCAATTGATCTGCTAAAAGCTATTGTTTTAATTCCTCTCTTTAGTAATTCCTCTGTAATTGCAGCTCCTGTACCGCCAGTTGCACCTAATACAATAACATTTTTCATAATATGTTCACCCTTTGTGTTTTATTTAGTGATTAATCAATAACTAATTTTTATAAAAATAGACGATAGTTAATCGTCTATTTCCATTAATTTTGGCAAATTTAAAGATAATGAAATGTTACACAGCATTCCTCGTGCTAAGAATAACAAAGTTTTTTCAGAAGGAGTAGAGACACCAGCTGTTTTAAATGCATTATAAACAGTAGTTTGTATTTTTAAAAACTCCTCTTGCATAAGAGTAACAATATTGGATTCTCTTATTGTTTGAGCCTGCATTTGTAACAGAATTTCATTCTCATTATTCCTCATAATTATTTCATAAGCCTGAATAAGTTCTTTTTCTAGATTTTCTGCAGAAGCAGATTCAATAACTTGTGCAAAGGCAGCATGAATTCTCGACCATGATAACTTTAAGGCATCTTCTAATAAAAGTTCTTTAGAGGAAAAAAAGCGGAATATATACGGTTGAGAAATTTCAGCTTTATTTGCAACCTTCATGGTCGTTGCACGGTAATAGCCTTCTTGCGCAAAAACTTCTATGGCAGCTGATAAAATTTCATTTCGGCGATTACTTGTATTTTGTTTTTCTTTCAATAAGTTCACCTCTTAGTTAGTGATTAATCAATTACTAACTAAAATATACTTTAGAGTTTTAAAAAAATCAAGAGTAAATATTAAGAAAAATAATTAGTAAAGGAAAATTAAGTATATCCACTGAGATACTAATATGTACTTATTGAAAAACATTACATCTATAGTGTATAATTACAACAAATGTTTCGGTTTTTATTTAAAAATTTATCGGAGGCTAATATGATTTTATCTCTTATTGCAATTGTGCTTGTAACACTTGTATTACTGTTAATTCCATTTTTGTTTTTCATTAAGAACCTGAATAAGCGAAGAAAAGATCTCGTTTTCTTGTCTATTATAGGTTACTTAGTATGTGCTGTGCCTATGTTATACTTTGCAATTGATCATATGACTAATAATTATGTAGATGCAAATATCGGTTTGGGATTAGGGTTCTTTATAACATGGGCACTAACTGCTTGTGTTTACTTGGGGTGGTTAATTCTTTTCATTAAATCTAAGCTACGAGTTAACCTATAATAAAACAGACTTTCCAGTTCATAAGAATTTTAATTAAAGAAACTTGCTTGAAAAAGTCCCCTAAAAAAAGGGGACTTTTTCTGAATTATAACTGCAAATCCTAAAATGTTATGTAACTTTTTGTGGCAGCGATCCTGTGAAAAAATGAAAAAAACAGCTTATTGATTAAACGGTGGTAGCATTTCCATAATAAATGAATAAAAAAGGAAGAGTTTGTGAAGAAATGTACTTAAAGTAACGGGGGCGATAGTTGAACAAGAAACACAAAAAACCAAGGTGTTTTCGTGTTTCTTTTTTTTAGTAAAATCAACAGTGAAGTTCAGCGAACCGTGAAAATTTATAGTAAAATGTAATAAAAGAATATGCAATGTTATCAATCAACTGCAAAAGCCTTTTAGAACGTTTAATTACTTTTAAGAGGCTTTTTCTTATGGTTTTGAACTTTTATAATTTCACAGCCTAAGTTAAGGCGAATAAGCTTCACAAAAAACAGTAAAACATACAATACCTTTAGAGATTTATTTAAAATAAGGTGGCGATGTTTCAAATGTATCAATATATAAATGATGATCGACAATTTCTAAACTTTTTATTACCATCATTTCCAGGCCCATCAGGTCCACCTGGTTTCCCGGGACCTGGGTTTGGAGGTCCATCAGGTCTACCACCATTACAACCTTCACAAGCTCCAACAGCTCCTCCTCCACCATTTATTCCTCAACAAGCAGCTGCTTCACCATTTGCTGTGGATCCTGGAGCAATAAGATTTTGCCTGTTTCGTAATACTTTTATTTGGCTAAGTAATGGTACAGGATTTTGGTTTTATCCCGTATTCGTAGGTCCAAGATCTGTTGCTGGTTTCAGATGGAATGGAAGGACTTGGGTGATTTTTGGTATTGACACAAGAAGAATTATTTCATTTACATGTTACTAAATACATTTAGGGTGATGCTTTCTTTCATTAGAGCATCGCCCTTTTACTTAGTTAAGAATGAATTGGCATTTAGATTAAAGAATCTGTTTATTGAGGGAGCAACTTAATCAAGGATTTAATATTTACTTAGTCATTATGCATAAATAGCTTCCTACCAACAAGATTTGATTTCATTTTTTAAAGAAGACGGGAATAAAAAAGCAGAGAATGGAGGAATAAAAGTGATACAAGTAATGGGTAAATCCTTTGAATTCCAAGGGAATTTGGAATTGGATCAAGTTGAAAAAAATATACTGCAATATATGCAAGAAGATCATATCGTATATTCTTATATATCTTCGAGAGAATTACTTTTTGAAATTAAATTACGGAAAAATATTATTAAAAGTGCAAAAGAAATGAATGAAACCAAGCCTGAATTTACTATTTTTGAGCAAGCTCGATGTAACCGGAATTACTGGCAATTAACGAAGGCTGGTGGTTTTTTGTTAAGACCGGATGTAAGGCCTTCTGATGCAATTATGGACATTTTTAAGAACAGTTCGCTGTATGCGTTTGAATGTGCAACAGCTTCTGTGATTATCTATTACTATGCTACGTTAAAGACCATTGGACATCATTTATTTAATGCACATTTTCAAGAACTTTATTTATATAGCTGGCATACAGATACAGATCTTGGTCTAGTTACGTTTTATTCAGATGGTTTTTTACCTGGTGACGTTGTTTATTTTGATAATCCTGACTATAATTCACAAACACCATGGTTTAGAGGGGTAAATGCCATACTTTTAGATGATTGGAGATATTTCGGACATGGATTTTCCATTAAGACAGATGAAGAAATTGTTCAGGTTCTAAATAAAAAGAGAATGGAAGGGAGTAAACAGTCCGCAGTCCTGACAAGTTTGTTGACAAGACCTTCTTTTTCCCGTTTATCAGCATTAACAAACAGACAACAGACTAGCAGTGATTTCAAAATAAAACAACATGTCGCGCACCATAACCGGAGTTCCATATCATTACTAAATTATTATAATTATATAATTTCATTGGGATATCAGTACTTCTAAGATAAAATAAGCATAAGCAAATTATACGATAAATTTCATTTTTAATTACCGGGTAAAAACCCAATTTTCAGTAGACGGGCTCCATTTTCATATTTGAGCGTATCATGTAGTGATAAGCTTACTTAAAAAGAAAGGATGTTTAAATATGTATGCAAACGTAAACGCACCTCCAACTGTCGGAGCAAATGTTCCTCCTCAACCGACTACGGCCCCTACTTTTGTTCAATCATTCCCATCCTATACGGCTCCAGCTTACAGTTATGCCTGTCCAACATATCAAAATAATAACTTTATCTTAATTGTCGTGTTATTTATTTTATTAATCATTGTGGGAGCATGTATCTGTTAAATATTTTTTCTGCTTAGGTAGAAAAAATATAGCTCATTTGGTGGTATTAAAGATACGGTAACAATGAGATTTACAATTACAATGCAAGAGAATATAGAAAGTCCCCCTAGCAATGTCGTGGCAAAGCTGTAATAAAAAACGTAAGAGATAAAGTGGGGGAGTGCATTCCTTTTTTAAAGGGGAGTGCTTTTCTTTGTTTGCGAATAGGTAGATTGTTGAAAAGGCAGTTTACATATTCTATTTTTCAAAAAAGCTTACTGATTAAGAAATTCTGGCTGATCTTATAATTCGATAGGGGCGTTAGTTGAAGAAAACAAATAATATAGAATTTACGCATCCATAGTTATAGTGAATAAATAATTAAACTATTAAAGAAATTCTATAATCTATATATTTTTAAGAATATATATTAATTTCCGCTTCATGGTTTGCAGTAGGTATTGGTGTAGCCGCTGCCTTAGGTTTGTTCGGAAATAAATAGAATAAGAAAAAAACATTAACAATTGCACTCAGAATAGGAGTGCTTTTTCTATGACATTACAAGATAGTTGTAATGAAACTTCATATTGGTAATAATGGAACAAAAAGGGGATGAGGGGAGGAGAGTAGAAGTGGAAAATACACTTTTATTGGTTACAGGAACATCTTTTACATTAAATTTTTTAATTTATATACAAAATATCTATCTCAATCAAAATCAAACAGATGAAGAAATAAGATTCCCTTATTCATCAACAGAAATAGCCTTTAAAGAGGATTTTCCCAAGCAATATGAACAATTATGGAAGGCTATTACAGAAAAGGTCAAACTAGATAATAGCTATATATATGAACTATCCAATGAAGATAAAAAATTATTTTACGATAGATTATTGGAGGGTAAGTCAGAGGCCCCCGAATGTTTTAATCAGATTTATAAAAGCTTTCAAGCATGGTGGAACAGCTTGGCAGGATCTTTTTCACTGGAAAGATCCATTGATTCATCAACGATTGGAAAATTATATGAGGATTTATCTAATTTACTGAAAGTAAGGGGAAAAACTCCACAAAACTCATTGTACATTAGTTTAATTTATGACAAATGTTTATTAGCTAATAGTCCGTCCTCTCCTTCTTTTGCAGTTTTAGCTATTGAGGAATTTTTTATTAGATACAGAGAATTAGTTCCCAAATTAGAAAAATCCTTTTAATGCGTTTTTTTTCAGTAAATGGATTAAACTACTAGCGGCATTAATCATCAGATTGATGCCTTTTGGGTTTTCCATTTAGAGAAATGATCGATGGTTTTAAATATTAATTGACATGAACCATAATTTTTGTGATGTACTCTTCTTCTCGATTTTTGACCACATTATCATATATATATTCCTCAAAAACATACTCTCCTAAGGTTAAATTTAAACGATTCATTTCAGCAAAAATACGCGTATATGTTTTATCGATGTCTTTTTCTAAACCGATGTGGTAGCCGATTAAATAATAACCCTTTAAAGATGGATGGAATGTGTAGCTGTCTTTTTGTTTCGGTTGCTCCATATATAAATAAGTATAGTTAGTGTACTCTCCTTTTAGTACTTCCTCACGCATAGTCATACCGCCGATTGGATAGCCTGTATCTAGTTTTTTCACATATAGTTCGGTAATAAAATCAGACACAGCCTCCACAAATTCTTCATCAGGTATGTCTTTTATATTCCTGCTTAAATACAGGTTAGCTGCAGAAATTTGTTCTAGTGATATTTGCTCAAAGTTGAGGCTTGAGGCTTGTTCCATTAGCTTAATTTTTGCTTCGATAATCTGCTCGTTTTTCTCTAATTCCTTCCTTTTTTGTATCAATAAATCTTTTTGTTGATACATTAGTGATAAAAATTCTTCTGGTGATTTATTCTGCGTATATTGTTGGATATCGTTTAATGACATTCCTAAATCTTTTAATAAATCAATGACAATAAATAACTCTAATTGGCGAATTGAATAGTAACGATAGCCCTTAGAGTCTTTAATAACAGGTGATAAAAGGCCAATTTGATCATAATAAATTACTGTTTGCTTATTAACTTTACATAGTTTGGCAAACTCGCCAGTAGTGAAATATTTTGAATTATCATGTTCCATATTTTTGAATCTCCTTCTTGACTATATAGTTACTATATACATTAAGATGATTTCAAAATCAATCATTATGTTGTCCACATTTAAGGATGGAGATGTCAATATGAAAACTATTGAGATTAGGCCAGTAACCAAAGCAAATGCTTCAGAAGTTCTAGCCTTAAAAGTCAATGAAAGCCAGAGGCACTATATTGAAACAACCGAACAGTGTTTAGAAGACGCAAAAAATTGCGTTTACTACAAGCCTGTCGGTCTTTATAAGGAAGGTGTTTTAGTTGGTTTTGCCATGTACGGATGGTTTCCTGAATATGATGAAAATCATAAAAAGGGAAAAGTATGGCTAGATCGGTATTTAGTTGATGAAAGATTTCAAGGCCAAGGTCTAGGCAGTATATTTTTAAAAACGCTAATCAGCAAGTTAATTAATGAATTCGCATGCACAAAGATTTTTTTAAGTATTTATGATACTAACATACATGCTTTAAGCCTTTATAAGCGCTATGGTTTCACCTTTAATGGAGAATTGGATTTTAACGGAGAAAAAGTGATGGAATTAATCGTATAGCTTTTTATGTATCATTTTAGACCAGAAAAAAAAGGAGCAATAAGCAAATGCATTTTAAAATCGAAGCTATTAAAACTACAAAGGAGTTTAATAAAGTGAAAGCATTAATCTCCGAATCATTCCCTAGAAATGAGCAAATTCCATTTTGGTTTCTTCTATGGAAGTCGAAGAAAAACTTCGTAGACCTATTAGGTGTATATGCTGATAATTCGTTAGTAGGTTTTATTTATTTAATTACACATAAAGATTTAACCTTTGTTTTGTATTTTGCTATTGATAATAAGCATAGATCAAAGGGGTTTGGTAGTATGGCAATTAGTAAGTTGAGGGAGTATTGCCCAAATAATCGAATCATGCTTAACATAGAAGCAGTTAAAGAAAATGCAAGTAATTATGAGCAAAGAGTTAAAAGAAAGAAGTTTTATATAAATAATGGGTTTAAAAACGCTAGTCTTATGATAGAAGAGAATAGTAATAATTTATTTGAAGTTTTAGTAAATAACAGCGATGTTACAGTAGCAGAATACACTAATCTGTTAAAGCGATTTACTGGAAGATTGCTATATCTATTTTTTAAGCCGAAATTTATCCGATAGATTCAACATATCAAAGCTAATGTAAAAATTGGCTTTGATCTTTTTTATGTCTGAAACCTATTGTTCTATATTTCGTATTTGTAAACAAAGCCTATTACGAATAAAGTCTCTTGAACCAAAAGGAGGTAAATCAAAATGAAAAAACTATCGACTATCGGAAAGATAAATTTAATTCAGGTACGCTATTTGTACTAATGGGGATATTGGCTTTTTTTAGTGGATATTTGCCAGGCAGCTTTTTTGTGGAGATGGAGCCTTTCTTATTTATTCCTATTGGCCTTTCCTTATTATTGTCCGCTTTGTCCTTTCAAAAGGCAGATGGAAATTAACGTATTTTTATAACTTTTGGCTGGTTTTGTCAATGAAGGCTTAACGAGTATAATAAAAGTAGATAAATGTAATACGTATCTAAACTTTGGGGAGCACACTAATGATAACTAATATAAAAGAGTATCTATTATATAATAACTTTAATGAACTTGCCGTTGATATTTTGACCTTGGCAAAAGAGATATTACCAGACAGCTTTCTGTTTTTAAGTGCCATTGTCAATAATGAACAGCATATTTTGAAGACTTCTCCTAATACGGAGCATATTAACATTAGAGAGGGAATATCGCTCCCGCTGAAAGTGGCAGTTTGCAGCAGGATTGATTTTACTAAAGGTATCCCATTAGTCTATGAGGATATAAGTAAGGAATCTAGCCTAGATGATATCAAGGGAATATACTCTAACACGAATGTGAACGCTTATTTAGGTGTGCCGGTAATCTTAAGGGATGGCGAGGTTTTTGGGACTTTATGTGCTGTTCATGAGAAGGCTGCACAGTTTAATGAGAAAAGTATAAAGCTGATTGAAAAAATTGCGAAAATGTTTTCTTATTACTTAGAGCTAGAGCAATTAGCATACAGAGACCATTTAACAGGCAGTTATAATCGGCATTTTCTTGAAAGATATTTTAATGAATTTGCCCATGAGGATGGCGCAATTTTCTTTCTAGATTTAGATTGTTTTAAAGAGATAAATGATAGCCTTGGCCATGATACAGGTGATTTGATATTAAAAGAAGTCGCCCTTAGAATGGAGGCAGTCATGCGGCAGAGGAATATAAATGGAGCGGTATTTCGGTTAGGCGGAGATGAATTTATTATTAACTTAGTTGGAAAATTAAGCGTTCAAGAAATCGAGGAAATAGCAGAGGCTTTTATTGAAAGATTATCGTCCTGGGATTTTCAAATCAAGGAGTTTAACTTATCTGTGAGCATTGGCATTGTTCAATACACAAATACAATGAAACTGACGTTAAATAAACTGCTGAAAAAAGCAGATAATGCTTTATATCGGGCGAAAACTAGTGGGAAAAGTACCTACTGCTTTTTTTGATTTTTGAATGAGATTTATATGTGCAGAACCAGTAGAGCACAAAAAATATCCAAAACTAAGCAAATAAGCAGGGAAATTATTTATTGACTTCTACATTAGTTGTAATTATAATGAAAAACGAAATTCGAATACTAAAATTATTTAGGTCGTGGATTTTTCTAGAGTGAACTCTATTTTCGCCACACAAATGTTGTGAGACATTTGTGTGGCTTTTTTTATGCGCAGAAGGGGGACTTAAATTTGAGTAAATGGCATTATGTATTATTTGTTTTTTTAGGTGGCTGCAGTTACGGAATATTATCTACGTTTGTAAAGCTTGCATACGGAGCTGGGTTATCTGTTAACGAGGTAACGGGGGGACAATATTTTATTGGTACTTTAATTATTTGGATACTCGTTTTAATTATGAAAAAGAGGGGAGTTGCTGGTAATCAAGCCATAAAGTTAATTTTATCGGGCATTCCATTTGGACTGACAGGCATATTTTATTATCAATCCTTACAAACACTTCATGCCTCATTAGCCATTATCTTTTTGTTTCAATATATCTGGATAGGATCATTATTAGAAATGGTGTTTTTAAAGAACAAGCCTTCGAAGGAAAAATTAATAGCAATAGGTATTCTGCTGGCAGGGTCGCTATTAGCTGCAGGGATTACCTCGGAAAATGGTGTTCACATTACATGGCAAGGTATGATGTGGGGACTGCTTGCTGCTATAACCTTTGCAACGTTTATTTTTCTGAGCGGTACAGTTGGACATAATACGGAGCCGCTGTTGAAAAGCGCACTGCTTTCCTCAGGCGGCTTAATCGTTGTTTTTATCATCTTTCCACCAGTATATTTTGTGGATGTGTCTGTTCTAGGCGGATTTATACAATATGGATTAATACTAGGAATATTTGGTGCAGTGCTTCCGCCGCTTTTATTATCCATTGGTATGCCTAAAGTCGGCCCAGGACTCGGCACAATCCTGACAGCTTCAGAGCTTCCGGTAGCTGTATTAATGTCTGCGTTAATACTGCGTGAATAAGTAGGTGTTTGGCAATGGTTTGGTGTTGCTCTCATATTAGGAGGCATTATGGTGAGTAATGTCAAAATGTTTAAACCAAGAAATATTTCAAGTCCCAATTGGTAAGGGATATGCGGAGCTGTCCATTAATTAATGGACAGCTCCAGTTTATTGCATGCTACCAATCAATGCTGTTTTTGCCTCTGAAAAATTTTCCCGATGGTCCGTCAGACCCAATAGCAGTTAACCATAAAATGGACTCAGCAGCTTGCTTCGGTGTCGTTGGAGCAGAAGTTCCACCCATATCTGTGCTTACCCAGCCAGGATCGGCTGCGTTTACTTTAATATCACCTTTGACTTCTCCCGCAATTAATTGTGTTAAACCGTTTAAAGCAAACTTAGACAATTTATACGCTCCGACTTCTGGAGATGTTAATTGGCTTAAACGGCCATAATCAGAAGAAATATTAATAATTCTTCCATATCCGTATTTTTCCATGAGAGGCAGAAAGGACTGAATGGTATAGTAAGCCCCAAAAAAGTTTGTTTCCATTGTTTTTTCCAAAATGGCAGGGGCCATAGTTAATAAACTTTCATCTTCGTCTAAATAAACACCTGCATTATTAATCAAAACATCTAATCTTCCAAAGTGCTGATCTACCGTGATGGCGGCTTGGCGAATGCTTTCATGATTGTTCACATCCATCTCGAGAAAAGATACTTCTAAATTTGATTTGCGAAGTTTTTTAACAGCTTCTAGCCCTTTTTTTGAGTCTCGGCTTGTTAAGATAACTTTAAAACCTTTCAAAGCCAATTGGCGGACCAGTTCATAGCCAATTCCGCGATTACCGCCAGTGACTAGGGCAACTTTTGAGTCTGTAAACATATTATTATCCTCCTTGAAAAGAATGGAATTTATCTTGACACTTGATGTACAGGAGTCATCATATAGTTTCTAAGTACAATAGTTACTAAACTTAACACTAATGAAAGAATTCCAACTAATACAACATATTGCGTACCCATTGATGCTATTAAAAGTCCGCCTGCAGCTGACCCGACAGTTGTCCCAACGTTACAAGAAGAGATAAAGAGTCCGTTAGCAAAATCAGGTGCTTCAGGGGCTGAAGACGTAATTAAATATTGATTAATATTCGCCATTATTCCCCCTGCTAAAATTCCCCAAATGAAAGTAAGCATTGCCATTGGCAGCGGATACTGTCCTGTGAAGAATAAGAGGATGTAAACAGCAATTAATAGTAGAGGGAAATATACTACAGATTTAATCGGGTTTTGCGTAAGCAGCTTTCCTGCGACAATATTACCAATCATATTGGCCCCGCCAAAAATAAACAGCGTTAAAGTTATTGTATTTGGAGACATATTCGTTACTGTCTTCAAATATTCCGTGAAGTAGCTGTAAACTCCAAATACAGATGCATTTAATAAAATAACTGTCACAATAGAAATCCAGATTATTGATTTCTTTAAGACAGACAGCTGTGCACCGTAAGATTGTTTTACTTCGACAGGCATAGAAGGGACAAAAATGAATGTCGCAATAAAGACTATAACAGTAACAACAGCAAAGAATGCCATCGCCATTTCATAAGATAGGACACTATCAATAAAACTTGCGATTGGCACACCGGCTACCATACCCGCAGATACGCCAATAAATACTTTAGAAACAGCTTTTGGAGCTTCTTCTTTACTAACAGAGGAAGCAGCAACTGTAAAAGCCATCGAACAATAAATAGGATGAAAAAAACCTAGAACGACTCGTGTTAATAATAAAACAGTAAAATTAGTAGTAAATACAGACACAATATTCCCTAGCACAAACATGCCTAAAACAATTAACATGACTGTTTTTCGATTTATCCCTGAAAACAATAACGGCATTATTGGACCAGAAATAGCAATCGCAAGTGCAAACAGACTCACCAGCAAGCCGGCAGTTGATACACTGACATTAAATTGTTCAGCAATCGAGGGCAATAACCCGATAACCCCCATTTCGGTATTTAAGATGCCAAAAACTCCTATAGTTAAGATGAATATTAATAATTTTTTATTATACAAAAAAATCCCTCCATAAAATTCTTCATTTTACCGGTGCAGCAAAGGTATTACGCGATGACAAGTTTTTTGTAAGTATAAAGGTTAGAGTTAACTCTAGTTCAAGAAGTATTTTTGAAAAAAAATTGTTTTTTTTATTTGGAGGGAGGGGCATTTAATAAAAAGAGCCATCTAACCTACTGGTTGTAGGTTAGATGGCTCTATGTTAATTTAAACTGCCAATTTTTTCAGTTTTATGAATATCTTCTGTGCCTGCCTCTAAGGCAGTCTTATAATAGTCGCATTTATGTTTAATAATTTCCATCGTTTTATTTATTTCTGCCAGCTGTGCTTCAACAGCGGCTTTCCGTTCTAAAAACATGTCATATCTCTGCTGGAGGGTAGCATCTCCATCCTGACACCAATCAATGAAACTTTTAATTTCCTTTATAGGCATCCCAGTAGATTTCAGACATTCAATGATCCTTAATGCGCCAATATCCGACTCTTTAAACAATCTTGTTCCATTAGTTGTTCGTTCTACAAAAGGCAAAAGGCCTTCTTTGTCATAATAACGGAGCGTATAGGTGGTAAGGTTTAATTCTTTCGCTACTTCACTAATAGAGTATGTGTTCATTGTTTCACTCCTTATTCTTCTATAAATATAGATTTAGAGTTAACTCTAGGACGCGAGGCCAATTCTATCATGGTTTTTTACTGATTGTCAAAGCTGATTTTAAAAATATTGTAAATTATCATAAAAATGGATAATTCACTTGACTTAGAGTTAACTTTAAGGTTTATCATATTTGCTAGTAAAAGTTTTAACTAGGAATATAGTGTAATTTGTTTTGTGTTTAAACTAAATTATTAACATGAAAGTTAACTGCTTTTTATTAGGTGTTATTTTATATCCAAAACAGTTAACTGAATTTCTAATAGGAAGGTGATTATCATGTTGGTAACAAAGGAAACGGTAAGACTGATCCGGGGACTGCAAGCAAGAAATACGACGATATTTGTTGCTAAAGCCCGTTCTTTTAGTAGTGATGTGTTTCTAACTAAGAATGGTAAAGCTTCAAATGGAAAAGAAATTATGAAGGTAATGGACTTAAATGTAAACACTGGTGATGAAATCACCTTGTTAGTCGATGGACCAGATGAGAAGGACGCCATCCATACATTAAAAAAATTCCTATTTAATAAGTAGAAATATTTAGTATTTACTTGGAATTTTCTATGACCAATCTGCAAAAAAGACTCACTACCAAGAACGTTATTCCGATGATTCATATCACATCTGTCCATGACGACGAAGTTTTCCTATTCAGAAAATACAGCTGAAGTTAATCATAAAGAAAAGGGGAATAACCAATGAATTGGTACCCCTCTTTTTCTTATTACCAAGGTTGTTTAGTTGGTCCAATTGTAAACTCATTAACATTCGTATCCTCAGGCTGGTCAATAGCAAACGCTACAACATTAGCAACACGATCTGGTGATATACCATATTGCTCGTACGTTGCCGTCATGCCTTTTGAAATATTCTCGTCCGTAATCGTATCCAATAATTCCGTATTGACTGCTGCTGGATAAATAGTGGCTGTACGGATATTTGTGCCTTCTTGGGCAGACTCCATGCGCAATACTTCCATTAAGTCACGAACAGCCCACTTTGTTGCACCATATACTGCACCACCTGGATAAGCTTTTAGTCCGGCAACCGATGAAGTAGTAATAATATGCCCGGACTTCTGCGCTGTAAATGACGGCAATACTGCTGCAATCCCATTTAAAACACCTTTAATATTAACATCAATCATGCTGTTCCACTCGTTCGTTTTTAATGCAGAAAGCGGTGAATTCGGCATTAATCCAGCATTTAAGAATATAACATCAACACCACCAAAAGTATCTTTAGCCAATTGAACAAGCTGATGATTATCATCAGGGTTAACTACATCTGTAACACGATATGTCGCTTGTCCGCCAGCCTTTTGAATAACTTCAGTCAAAGCCTTCAATTTGTCTTCACGGCGCGCTCCTAGAACAAGTTTAGCGCCTTTTCTGGCCAATAATTTTGCCGTTGCTTCACCGATTCCAGAAGATGCTCCAGTTATGATAACTACTTTGTTTTCCACTGCCATGTTTCATTCCTCCTTTACATTTAGGTAGAGTTTAAAGGATAGAGTTAACTCTAATGCAAGGGGGAAGCTTGAAAAACTTTTAAACTATCTCACTTTTGAGAAGATAATACCTTCAATAAAATAGGATGAAATAAGTAATAAATAATGGGGATATTCGTAATAAATTAGCAGAGAATGTTGGACTAAAGGCATAAAAAGAGAAATTAATCCTAAGAATTCTTAAGGTTTTTATGGAGTTTCCCTTCAGGATTAGCATTTATATTTTATCTATAAATCAACAATGAAGAGGAGCAGTTATATGAAAAAAAAGTTTGTTTCTTTATCAATATTTAATCAATCCAAAGACGGTTCGGGCAGTCCAGCCCAGTTCGCAATTTCTCAGTAATAAAATGATAGAAGCAATCCATTTTAAGGATACAAAATACATTATTGAATATGGCCCAGGAACAGGCGTTTTCACCGAAAGGTTATCGAAAGAAGAAATAAGGACACAGTAATCATTTTAATCGAAAATAATCCAGCATTTTATCAACTGCTTAAGGAAAAGTTTCAACATGTATGCAACTTAATTGTGATACATGGATCAGCCGTAGATGTTCCAAATATTTCTGTCAAACTATCCTTCTATTGGATTTAATTCACCATATATTCCTGCAAGAATAGTAAATTTAAGCAAGACACTTGTCTAATTCAGACTAGTTGCCTTTATTTACTTTAGTAATACGTTAGGATTATGATATTAATATAAGTTGCCCTTTATTTTCTGTAGTTAAGATGAATCTTGAGTTTAATTCTTTTGTAAACGGATATAAAACTAATTAAATGTATAAGGATGAAGATTATGTTGATAAGTAGAGTTATAGTTAGTCTTCCAAGAGGACTTCAGTCTGCTAAGAACACTGTTGATTTCGTTACGATTGCATCGTCTTTTGCAAGTGAAATTACCATTACATATAAGGACGTTACAAGCAGTATGGAGATAATGGAAATTATGGATTTGAACGTGAAAAAGGGACAGGAAATAACGATTATTGCTAAAGGAACGGATGAACAAAAGGCATTGTATTTTCTTAAAGGTTTTCTTTTAGGTGATAAAGGGCTTGGAGACAATTATAAGAAGTTTAATGCTTGTTAAGGGAAGAAGTCATAGAGCAAATTTTTTGTTTGTGGCATGTAAAACCGATACAATATCCATATTCAACTGGATAAATCCAGTAAGAAGGAGATGAATCGAACATGAGTAATTACGAAACAAAAAAGCAGGAAATCTTAGATGCATTTAACTTTCGTCATGCTACAAAGGTATTTGACCCTACGAAGAAAATTTCTAAAGAGGACTTTTCATTTATCCTAGAAACTGGTCGTTTATCTCCAAGCTCTGTTGGTTATGAACCATGGAAATTTCTTATCGTGCAAAATAAGGAGTTTCGTGAGCGATTGAAGGAGGTTGCATGGGGAGCGCAAGGTCAGCTTCCGACTGCTAGTCATTTTGTTATCATTCTTGCACGGACAGATGCAAGATACGATTCTGAGTATGTATGGCAACTGCAAAAAAACGTGAAGCACATACCGGAAGATATAATTGAAAAGATGAAGTCTGCGTACAAAAGTTTTCAAGAGGGCATGAAGCTGTTGGAAAGCGATAGAGCATTGTTTGACTGGGCTAGCAAGCAAACATATATCGCCCTTGGCAATATGATGACAGCAGCGGCACAAATCGGAATTGATTCTTGTCCAATTGAAGGCTTTAGTCCTGAAAAAGTGAATCAGCTTCTGGAGGAAAAAGGTTTGTTGGAGAATGGCAAGCTTGCGGTATCTGCTATGGTTGCTTTTGGCTATCGCGCAGAAAATCCAGACCGTCCGAAAACACGCCGAGCTATGGAAGATGTAGTACAGTGGATAGACTAATGGATAAACGATACTAAGAAGTCTGTGCAGCGATTGTTTGGGCTGCATGGACTTATTTTTTGCATATACACAAAGAATAAGGGGGAAATATGAGATAAAACTTGGGGAAACGCTGAAGCGTAAATTAAACAAATAGTAGTAGTAAATTTGGCTATATTTCTCATTATAAAAAAAACAAGTAATACTATGTGCTTAAAAGAGTTATACCATAGATAGGCAATTGACATTAATAAATCCATCATGTAAGATGTATTTTAATAAATATATCTAACACGATGTATCGTAACTGATGTTAATGAGAGGATTGAAAAAATGTTAGAAAGAGCTGATTATCTTCGAGAGTCGATCGATTTTTTACAGCGGTTTATAGCAAAAAGTATGCAGAAGGAAGCTGAGGGCTATGGATTTACAGTGCCGCAGATTAGGGTTATTGCGGAAGTAATGACAAATAAAACTTCAAATATTAAGCAATTAACTCATAATTTGAAAATGACCCAAAGTTCTGTTTCTGATATAGTGGAAAGACTTATCGGAAAAGGCATACTTGAGAAAACTCCCAATCCTAAAGATAAACGCTCAGTGGTTATCACATTAACGAAGGGTGCAGAAGATGGAATAAACAAAAAGGATTACACCCATTTAAATGAAATGATAACCGGTGCGCTGAGTCAGCTTAATGCCGAAGAACAAGAAATCGTTATGAAGGGAATGCAGCTGCTCGTCGGAGCCGTAAAAGAAAAAATGACATCAGAAGGAATGAACTATAATGAGTCCTTTGATGTAATGCTATTTCCTACTCATGAAAATAAACAATAATTTTCTATTGTAATGTTTTATTAACAATACTTGTAGTGGGCATGATGAAAGACTTTAGGTGAATTAGCATTCAAGCCTCATACATATAAGTTTACAAGTAGCAATATACTTAAAATAATCGCTTTTCATCATGAATAGCGTTTTTTTGTATGGATAACTTTTAATGATTATTGCAGGAGAAAGGATAATACTGAATATATGGAAACAAGCAACATAATAACGCTGTTAATTTCGTTAATTTCTTTTATAAATATAGCGCTTGGTATTGCTGTTATCTTTTTCGAAAGAAGGGATGTTGGCTATACATGGGCTTGGTTATTAATACTGTTTACTGTTCCGGTCGTAGGTTTTCTTATTTATATTTTCTTAGGCCGCCAAGTGAGAAAAGAGAATTTTTATAAGTTAACTGATTTTGAAAAAAGTGATTTTGAGATGGCTGTTAATAGGGAGCTAGAAGCGGTAAAAGAACATTATTCGCATAATGAAATGCTGGATCAATATTCGGATTTAATTAATATGAATTTAAACTCTTCTAATGCATTCTTAACTACTGATAATGAAATTAATATCTTTACCACTGGGCAGGAAAAATTTGCTTCACTTTTTGAGGATATCAAGAAGGCAAAAGAAGAAGTGAATATACAATACTATATTATTCAACCTGATAATCTTGGTAAACAACTAAGAGATTTATTAGTTCAAAAAGCGAAGGAAGGAGTTAAAGTGCGTTTGCTTTTTGATGCAATTGGTTCGAAGAAAATATCACCCTCTTTTTATCAAGAGATTATTAAGAATGGCGGAGAGGTCGAAGTTTTTTTCCCTTCTTTTCTAAGATTAATTAACTTTCGTATTAACAATCGCAACCATCGAAAGCTTTGTATTATTGACGGAAATATTGCTTATATAGGCGGATTTAATGTTGGTGATGAGTATATGGGCATGAAAAAAAAGTTTGGGTATTGGCGTGACACTCACTTAAAAATTACGGGTAATGCGGTTAATCACGTGCAGGCGAGATTTATCTTGGATTGGGTTTATTCAAGTAAAGCTGAGCAAGTAGCTGGAGAGGATTTCTCCTTTACAAAAGGGGAGCATAACGGAAACAGTCCTGTTCAAATTGTTTCAAGCGGCCCAAACTCAAAAACAGAGCATTTAAAAAATATGTATGTAAGACTTATTATGTCTGCGAAGAAAAGTATCTATATCCAGACACCGTATTTTATTCCAGATGCGAGTTTTATGGACGCATGTAAAATGGCCCTTTTATCTGGTGTGGATTTGCGTATTATGATTCCGAATAAGCCTGATCATCCCTTTGTGTATTGGGCCACATGGGCATTTGCAGGTGAACTGTTATCATATGGAGCTAAAATCTATTTGTATGAGAAAGGCTTCTTGCATGCTAAGACAATTGTAGTCGATCAAAAGACATCGTCTGTTGGAACGACCAATATAGATAATAGAAGCTTTAAGTTGAATTTCGAAGTTAATGCAACTGTATATGACAAAGCTATTGCAGACGAGCTTGCACATATCTTTCATGAGGATATAAAAAACTGCTCCCACTTAACAATAGAAAGATATGAGGAAAGACCACTAAGCATAAAATTTAAAGAAGCTATATCAAGGCTTTTAGCGCCTATTTTATAAGATGGAAACGGAAACGGAAGAGTTTCCGTTTTTTTAATGAAAATACATCCTTTTATTAAAAATTGACAATCGAAATTATATCGTATAAGATGCATATTATACGATATATCCTGTGCGATGTAGTTTGCAAATTGTTACTACTGTAAAAAATTTACTTGTGTTTTGGCAGGTGAAAAAGCACATTATGTTGAAGCATTAAAAGGTTCGGAATCAGAAATGAACTAACACCTAACAAGACTTTGAAATGGACAAAAGGAGCAGGTTTTATGCAAAGGGAGGGTTTCAGCAATGTTAAAAATATTTAGCCACTTTCAAAGAAAAGATTGGCTGTTAATTACATGTGCGTTAGTATTCATTGTTATGCAAGTCTGGCTTGATCTGAAGCTTCCGGATTATATGTCGGAAATTACTAGGCTTGTTCAAACAGAAGGAAGTGAAATTAGTGATGTTCTTTCCCAAGGCGGATTTATGCTGCTGTGTGCGGTGGGAAGTATGGCCGCTTCCATCATCACTGTGTATTTTGCCGCAAAAGTAGCAGCGAGATTTTCAAACAGATTAAGGGGAATGGTGTTTGATAAAACCTTATCCTTCTCGATGCAGGAGCTTTCTAGTTTTTCTACGGCAAGTTTAATTACACGTTCCACAAATGATATTATGCAGGTTCAAATGCTCATCATACTTGGGTTGCAAGTTGTTTTGAAAGCCCCGATACTAGCGGTTTGGGCTATTTTGAAGATTATGGGGAAATCTTGGCAGTGGACTGCCGCGACTGGAGTCGCTGTGTTCGTACTATTGGTGTTAATTGCTATCATAGTTTTAATCGCATTACCTAAATTCAAAGTTATTCAAACATTAACAGATAATTTAAACATGGTTACAAGAGAAAATTTAACGGGAATACGTGTTGTTCATGCCTACAATTCTACTAAGTTCCATCAAAGTAAATTTGAAAAAGCGAACAACGATTTAACAGACACAAACCTGTTTACAACGAGAACAATGGCCATATTAATGCCGACTATTTCGCTTATTATGTCCGGAATCAGTCTTGCGATTTATTGGATTGGCGCCGTATTAATAAATGATGCGCCAATGACAAATAAACTGACGATATTCTCTGATATGGTCGTATTTTCTTCTTATGCGATGCAGATAATTATGGCATTTATGATGGTTTCCATTACTTTTGTTTTGCTGCCTCGTGCAGCTGTTTCTGCAAAGAGGATAAATGAAGTTCTCGATACGGAAGTCAGCATTAAGGATGGAACAGCAACAGAAGGAACTACAGAAGCAGAAATTGAATTTCGAAATGTCAGCTTTAAATACCCTGGGGCATCTGAATATGTTTTACAGAATGTAAGTTTCAAAGCGTCTAAGGGAGAAACGCTTGCTATTATCGGTTCTACAGGCAGCGGAAAGAGTACCCTTGTTAACTTGATTCCTCGTTTTATGGAAGCAACAGAAGGCGAAATTCTTGTGGATGGTCTTAATGTCAAAGAATATAATTTAGAATCGTTAAGAGATAAATTAGGCTATGTATCCCAAAAGGCGGTTATGTTCAGCGGGTCCGTTTCTTCCAATATTGCTTTTGGTGAAGCAGACAAAAGCATAAAAGCTGAAAGCGAAATAAAGAGAGCCGTAGAGATAGCGCAAGGAAAAGACTTTATTGAAAAAATGGATCAGCAATACGAGGCAGCTATTTCACAAGGTGGTACCAATCTCTCAGGTGGTCAGAAGCAAAGACTATCCATTGCACGTGCCATCTATAAATTGCCTGAAATTTATCTATTCGATGATTCCTTTTCTGCTTTAGATTATAAAACAGACCGTGTCCTCCGTTCTAAGTTAAAGCAGGAAATTAAGGATGCTACTTCCATTATTATTGCGCAGAGAATCGGTACAATCAAAGACGCGGATCGCATTCTTGTCCTAGATGAAGGCAAAATAGTAGGAATTGGCAGACACGATGAATTAATGCAGACATGTGATGTATACCAAGAAATTGCTTATTCACAATTGTCAAAGGAGGAGCTTGAAATTGGATGAAAAAAGTCAAGCTGGTCAAGAGCATACAAACATGGAACCAGATAAACAACCAAAAGATGCTAACATTCAGAGCACGCAAAAAGGCATGAATATAAAAAGCCTAAATGAGCTTGCCTCGTATTCGAAGGCTTACTTCCCAGCAATAATTATTGCCTTAATTCTTGCTATGGCGGCTGCCATCTTTAGTATCGTTGGCCCTAATCAGCTAAGCAAGATGACAGATCTTATCACAGAAGGTTTAGTGGGCAGTATTGATATGGACGCTGTTTTCGATGTTGCTATTTTACTTGTGTTTTTGTATGGCGTAGGATTCATTTTCAACTATATCCAAGGCTATATTATGGCGACTGTTACACAAAGAGTTTCTAAGCAATTAAGACATGATATTTCCGAGAAAATAAATCGTCTTCCCTTGAAGTATTTTGATACGACTACAACAGGAGATGTGTTAAGCCGAGTAACTAATGATGTAGATATGGTCGGTCAAACGATGAACCAAAGCATCAGTGGTTTAATTACAGCCATTACTATGTTTGTAGGATCATTAATTATGATGTTTTACACAAACTGGATTATGGCAATTTCAGCTGTGCTTTCAACCGTAGTTGGGTTTGTATTGATGGTCTTTATCATATCAAAATCTCAAACCTACTTTGCACAGCAGCAAGCAGACCTAGGTAAGCTCAATGGTCATATTGAGGAGACTTATTCAGGGCATAATGTGGTAAAGGCATATAATGGCGAAAAACAAGCGCAGAATGATTTTTCTGTCATTAACACAAGATTATATGATAGTGCATGGAAATCGCAATTCATGTCAGGTCTTATGATGCCACTCATGATGTTCATCGGAAACTTTGGATATGTAGTCGTTTGTATTGTTGGGGCTGCCCTTGCAGTAAATGGCACGATCTCCTTTGGTGTAATTGTTGCATTTATGCTTTATATTCGGCTATTTACACAACCGCTTCAACAGCTGGCCCAAGCAGCCACTAATTTACAGTCTACAGCGGCAGCGAGTGGAAGAGTCTTTGAATTTTTAGGAGAAGAAGAGCTTGCGAAAGAAAGCAACAAATTAGAAAAGTTAGAAAATGTTAATGGCGATGTAGAATTTAAGCATGTGCAATTTGGTTATGACGAAGATAAGTTAATTATTAAGGATTTTTCTGTAAAGGTGGCAGCAGGGCAAAAAGTTGCTATTGTAGGGCCAACAGGTGCGGGAAAAACAACGCTAATCAACTTACTGATGCGATTTTATGAATTAAATGGCGGAGAAATCACGATTGACGGCATTTCGACTAATCAAATGACAAGAGAGTGTTTGCATGATCTGTTCTGTATGGTGCTTCAAGATACATGGGTGTTTGAGGGGTCTATTCGCGATAATATTGTTTATTCAAGGGATGATGTATCAAATCAAGAGGTAGAAGCAGCCTTCAAAGCAGTAGGGCTAGATCACTTTATTAAAACATTGCCTGATAAATATGATACGATTTTAAATGACAAGTCAAGTTTATCTGCAGGACAAAAGCAGCTGATTACCATTGCCCGGGCTATGGTGAAAATGGCGCCATTACTTATTCTCGATGAAGCAACAAGCTCAGTCGATACGCGCACAGAGGTGCTTATCCAGCAAGCAATGGATAAACTAACGGAAGGAAAAACATCCTTTGTTATCGCGCACAGATTGTCTACGATAAAAAATGCCGATTTGATTTTAGTAATGAAAGATGGCGATATTATCGAAGCTGGTAACCATCAAGAATTAATCAGCCAAGACGGCTTCTATGCAGAACTATATAATAGCCAATTTGAAGAGGCATCTTAAAAAGATTACAAAAATATTAATTAGTAAAAGTCTATAGATATATATTCTATAGACTTTTTTGTCTTTAACTCCAAATTAATGAAGTACCTTCTTTGCCTTGAAGCTTTCTTGTATCCACTTGCACTCCTCTCCACCAGCTAAAAATAAGTCTCCTGCACTTACAGCTGCCGAAAAACAATGACCTTTTATCGTTTCAACTGGCACTAAACTCATGTGCGAAAAATCGTATTGATAGATTCGGGAATAGCCATATTCGTCCTTGCTGGAACAAACATATATATTATCATCAGCATGAACCATATGTAAAAAAGCACGCTCTTCTATTTGAGAAGTAAGAGAATGCCAGATGGTTTCCCCATGTTTTCGAAAAGAGATGGTACCTTTATTTGTCTGGCATGCGCCAGTTGTCATCCATAGGTAAGTGGAATCTACGTGAATGGATGACACCATTTTTTCTTGTTCATAAAGTAAAGCTTCTAGCACCTTGGTAGATAACGAATATTTCCACAGACCGCCATTTTGTTTATGTATTTGTGTTCCAATGTATATTTCATCAGCAAATAATGTTAAGGAGCGAATAACTGGTCTAACGGATAGTTCTTTAAAAAGCGAAATCACATTCCATTTTTGTCCGAAATCATAGGATACTAGTAATTGTGTGCCAGCATGTGTAATAACTAAGCCGCTGTCATTGCCGACGATATTCCACAGGCGTTGACTAGTTGGGAAGGAAGAGGTGCGCCATCTTCCGGTTTTCAAATGAAGCTTAATATATCTGCCTTTGTCACCAACTCCCATAATATACTCACCAATTCTTTTCAGCTGGTAAATGGATTCTTGTAATGGAATCATTAGCTTCGATTTATTATGTTTATACGAAAAGATTCCATGCCCCTTAATGGAGACTAAAAATTCATGTGGGGCAGGGGAGACAACAGCGGTCGCTCCATTAGCGTGCATGACTAGTGTCCTTTTCCTTTACCCATTCATATGCACCAAGAGCAAATTGCTCACATTCCTGTATTTCCTCCTCACTATCAGGACTAAATTCGATTTTTAATCTAGTGGTAAATACTTCTCCGCCTCTTTCTTTAACTTTGTCTGCCAAAGTATCTACAGCTTGACAGAAGGCAGGATAAAAAGTATCTCCAGAGCCAAAAATACCGAAGGACATTCCATGTAAATCCATTTCACATAGCTCATCATACATATCCTCCAGTTCGTATGGTAAATCCCCATCTCCCCAAGTATAGCTTCCGAAAAGAACGAGATCATATGATGATAAATTTTCAAGAGGAATTAAATCTAATTCCTCTACGTCTATGTCACAATTTAAAGATTCTAATTTATTTTTAATAACAGTAGTTATATCCTCTGTATTGCTCGTCAAACTTACATATCCAATTAATACTTTCATTCTGTCCACCTCTTAAATGAGAATAATTTTCATTTGTTATTAACTATAAGTGATAATGATTATCATTGTCAACATAATAAATAATTCATTTTATGACAAGAGGGGAATGAATTTTACAATTGTGGCAGAAAGGAAACGATTGATTACTATTTATCCAGAAAAATCCAGAAATGGTTCTTGACGTTCTTATATTATACGCCGTATAATATGATTATCCTAATACTATACGCCGTATAATATTATAAACGAACATGGGAGGTGTTCCATTTAAATGTCTTTTCAGCTTGGTTCCTCGTTACTTGATGCCTGTGTTCTTGCAGTCTTGGCTAAGAGTGATGCATATGGTTATTCCCTTACACAGCAAGTGCGTGAGATTATGGATATTTCCGAATCAACACTTTATCCTGTACTGCGCAGGCTTCAAAAGAAAGATTACTTAACAACATATGATCAACCATATCAAGGCAGAAATCGGCGATATTACCGAATTACAGATAGTGGGATTGAAAAGTACCAAGAACTTATTCAAGAATGGTTGGAGCATAAGCAAAAAATTGATTCTGTCCTATTAGGAGGTATAAAAGATGACTAAAGAAGAGTATTTAAAAAAGCTCCGATCGAAGATTAAGAAATTGCCAGATGAGGAGGTAAATGAGGCAATAGAATATTATCATCAATATTTTGAGGAGGCTGGCGCAGAAAATTCCCAAGCAGTGATTGCTAGCTTAGGTTCTCCAGCATTTGTTGCATCCCAAATTCTTGCAGATTATGCCACTAAGGACTTGGATACTCATAAAAACACTACCAAGAAGAATTTCTCCGCCATTTGGTTTATCATCCTGGCTACTGTAGCTTCTCCCATAGCTTTGCCATTGGCACTATTCATCATTTGCTTAGCAGTAACATTAATTTTAGTATGCGGTGTTACCATTCTTACTTTTTTCATTTTTATCATAGGCTTACCTATTTGTGGCCTATTCAGCATTATTTCTGGCGCTGCAGTTATTCTGCAAGATTGGCAAACAGCTATTTTCTTTATAGGAATAGGCATTATTGCATTGGGAATAGGCTTACTCTTATTTTCACCATTTGTCCAATTCTCCAAAAAGGTAAGCGCGAGTATTGTTAAATTACTAAAAAAACTGCTCGATACATTTAGCATGAAACGCAAGGAGGAAATATAAATGAAACAACCTGTAAGACGGATTACGATAATTGCCAGCGGATTAATTGTGCTCGGCATCCTTCTTGCTGCTATTGGCTTTTTCTCTGGTGCAAAATTATCGATTATAAAAACAGAAACTGGCTTAAAAGCAGTTGGACCAGAAGATAGAAAGCATGAGGAATGGGTACTAAATGAATTTAAAAATCTTGAAGTTGATCTGGCTGATGCTGATATTGAGATAATTCCTTCTAATGAGTACAAACTGGAAATACACAGAATGGAAGGCAGTGAAATAACCCATCAAATTAAAAATAACACACTAATTATTAACGATAAAACAGCTTTTCCAGCAATTACATTTAGTATGAATTTCTCTGGGGCCATCCAACAAACGAAGATCAAAGTTTATATTCCTGAAAGTACAGAGTTTGACGACGTTTATATTGTTAGTAAATTTGGAGATACAAACATTAATGGAGTGACTACAAATAATTTTAAGATTGCATCTAATGATAGTGATGTCGTAATAAAGAATGTTAAATCAAATAAATTAGCGATTGAAAACAAATTTGGAGATATTACCGCTTCGAATGTTGAAGCAGCCCAATTAGCTATCCAAATAAATGATGGAGATGCCGAGTTGAGTAAAATTGATATTACAGAAAATGCAAGTGTGATTAACCAGTTTGGCGATACTAACTTAAGCGATTTTACAAGTCATGACATTAAGCTCGAAAGTAAAGACGGTGATATCAACATAAAAGGTAAATTATTAGGTCAATCAATCATAGATTCTAAATTTGGCGATATTAACTTGGCATTAGCAAACAAGGAATCAGAATTGAGTTATGATATCGACAATGATTTTGGTGATATTACTATTAATGGAACAGAAATAGTCTCCAAAGCGTCTAAATCCGTAAATGGAGAGGATACGCTAACCGTTCAATCAAATGATGGTGATGTTGAGATTACTTTGGAATAAAGAAAGGGTAACACCAAATAAATTTATACGGTAACGTATTGGGGCTTTCCAGAGTTGGGAAGCCTTTTTATCAGGAAAGGTTAATGAAGGATTTTCACTCTATAAAAAAGAATATTAGTTTATAAACACAGTCTTTTAAAAGGAGTGAAAGGTAAATGTTTAGTAGTGTCGGTCAAATTATGTTATATGTTCATAACCAAGATGAGGCAGTGAACTTCTGGACAGAAAAATTAGGGTTTGCTGTAATCTCTGAAGAAAACAACAATCAAGGAATGAGATGGATTGAAATTGCTCCAAAAGAAGGAGCGGAAACGAGCATCATTTTGCATAATAAAGAATTCGTTGCTAAAATGTCGCCAGGATTAAATCTTGCTACACCATCTTTAATGTTTTTCACAGACAATCTTGATCAATTATACAGTGAGTTAGTAAACAAAAAAATAACAGTTGGCGAGATTGTAAATATGCCATCTGGCCGAGTATTTAACTTTGCAGATAATGAAGAAAACTATTTTGCAGTAATGGAAAAATAACTCGTTAAAATAAGTATCTCCTCAAAAAACAATATGGGAAGAGGAAATAGAAACGGAGAGAAGAGGTATCGTAGTATGGCCCGACACAACTACATCATAAGCCCTTACCATCCTATGTATGCTGACCAGACGGTCAAGATGTGGAGAGACAGCAAGGAAAAAGCTATTGGTCAAAAAGAAGTTCATAGTATGGAAAACCATATTACCTTTTTAAATGATATATTGCCTGACAAATATAAAATAGAATTGGCGATTGCCGATGACAAAATCGTTGGAATGATTGCCTATAATGATAGGGAAATAAGCCAGCTTTATATCCATCTGGACTATCAAGGAATCGGGATAGGTCAAACATTATTAGACAAGGCAAAAGAACAATCCAGTGGGAAATTATCATTATATACATTTGAAGTTAATGTAAACGCACAACGTTTTTATGAGAAGAATGGTTTTAGGATCATTGGCAGAGGACATGAAAATGAAGAGAATCTACCTGATATTCAATATGAATGGACAGTTTAACAGCTAATATTTTCTATAGTAATCCGACTAGCTGAAATGATTGGTCTCTGTATTTCTGATAATTTCCATTCGCGCTGTCGCTCTAGCGAAAATGCTAACACATCTTCCTTTATTTGGAGATATTAATAAAACAGAAAAACCATGCTATAATTGGATATTTTAATAGTTAAAGGTCATCAGAATTTCCTGATGACCTTTAACTATTAGGATATGTAAATGGATAAAACCTCTTTTTTTACTTTCATATAAGCCCCAACCTAACATCTTACGGTAAAATATTACTATTCGGATAATGTAAGCAGTAATGGAGGAAAAAACTTGAAAAAACCGTGGATATTTATAATTATTTTCGCTGTTTCAGCAATGGTGGCTAGTGCCTATATTTATAATAATGCTAAAGCTAACGGAGATAAGGAAATGATCCTTGGCTATACAACTGGAGATAATGATTCTTATAAATCACTGACATCCTTTCATAAATATATAAACACGATAGCGACAGATACTTTTTCATTTAATGAAAATGGCTATATAGTAGGAGCGACACCAGAAAATGAACTGGGGTATGCAAAAAAGAAGCAGATAAAAACATATGCAGTTATTTCTAACTTTGGGGAAACTGATTTTGATGCAGAGTTAGCACATATAGTTATGACGGATAAGGAAGCAAAGAATAGATTTATAAAACAACTGATAAGCTTATCGAAGGAAAATGGATATAGCGGAGTTAATATCGATTTTGAAGCAATTAACCCAATTGATCGTTCAAACTATTCTAATCTTATTAAAGCAGCCTCCTCCGCTCTGCATAAAGAAAAAGTGAAAACAATGGTATCTGTGCCGGCAAAATCATCCGATGATAAGAAGAATGATTGGACTTGGCCGTATGATTACAAACAAATTGGCAAATATGCCGATTATGTTCAAGTGATGACGTATGATGAACATGGTTCTTGGGGAGATTCTGGCTCTATAGCAAGTAGAGATTGGTTACAGGATACATTGGACTATTCAATAAAAAATATAAAATCAAAGAAAATACTTATGGGGATTCCAGCGTATGGATATGATTGGAATCTGGATGACTCTGCACAAAATAAACTAGTGCAGTGGGATTATATTCAGGAGCTTTTGAAAAAACATAAAGTAAAACCTACATATGATAAAGTGACAGCGTCTGTATTTTTTACTTATAATGATAATCAGAAGCAAAAGCATGTTGTCTGGTATGAAAATGTATCAACCATTGAGAAGAAAACAAAACTCGTAAAAAAATATAAACTTGGCGGTGTATCAGTCTATGCACTTGGCCATGAATCAACAAGCTTTTGGAAAGCGATTCAGCAAGGGATTAAATAAGTTTACTATTCTATGAACTAAAACAGAGACAATTCTTCAAATTGTCTCTGTTTTTAATTCTATTTTTTAATGACTTTAGGCTCCCGATATCTCTCTAATACAAAATCAATAAAATGCCTGCAGGCAATCGGCAGTACTCGTTTGTCTTTGTATGCAAGGCTGATGGTGCGTACAACAGAAGGGATGAGTGGTTTTGTGCTGATGCGGTAAGGGCATCTTTGGAGCACAAGACCAGGCAAAATAGAAATGCCAAGTCCCTGTTCTATCATGGACATAATCGTATAGTCATCATGTACGTGGTAGTGAATATTTGGTTCAAAACGGTGTTGCTCAAAAGTAGTCAAAGCTTCACTGACTTCACCTTCCTCTAACAGAATGAAGGGATCTTCGGTCAAGCTGTGGAGGGGAATACGATCAAGGCTTGCCAATGGATGATCTACTGGCAAGACAGCAAGCATATCATCAGCTTGTAATCTGATTATTGTCAGATTTGTTATTCCATATGGATTTACAAAGCCAAAATCGACACTTCCTTCTTTAATCCAATTGGCGATGTCCGTATAATCTCCTTGATGCAGTTCAAAATGAACAGCTGGATACTTCTCTTTAAAATCCTTCATTAGTCTTGGTAGCCACTGGCTGGAGACACTCGAAAAGGTGCCAATCCGTATAAGCCCGCTTTCAAGACCTTCCATTTCTTTTCGTCTCTCAATCAGCTCTCGATGAGAATTATATATTTTCCTGATGAATGGGAGAAGTTCTTCTCCGTCAGGGGTCAGTGTTATCCCTGTTCGAGATCGTATGATTAACGTAGATGAAAGCTCTTTTTCAAGTGTATGTATCATTTGACTGACGGCTGATTGCGTATAGCCAAGCTGTTCGGCAGCTTTCGTAAAACTGCCTGTTTCAATCGCTTTGATAAAGGCGTAATATGGATTCATTTCCATCCCTCCTAAAGCATTAGGGTTTCTAATGGTTAAATTATAAATATTCGTTTTACTAATGTAAATACAGTTGCTAATATAAATCCAGAAGAATATAAGTAGAGGGAAGGGCTTAGGCACTATGACACAAAAAAAGGCAAATTTGATTTTAGCTACTGTCTCGATGGGATGGGGAACTTCATATATTTTTATGAAGCTTTTGGCTGATACCGTATCACCTATGACAATGGTGTCCCTGCGATTTGGGATTGCATTTATCGTAATGGCTTTATTGTTTTCAAAACGGATTTTTCCAATAGATAGGAAGACATTGAAATATAGTATGATTACAGGATTGCTTTTATTAGGAATTTTTATGTTTCTTTCAATTGGAATGAAAAGCACCACCGCATCCACTGCAGGTTTCCTGACTAGCACAACAGTGATTTTAGTTCCTGTTTTGCAAGCAATTATTAATCGGAAATGGCCAAGTACAAAGATTACTTTAGGAGTTATCATTGTGTCTATCGGACTTTCGCTTCTGTCATTAGGCGATGACTTTGCCTTGTCAGCTGGAGCTCTCTACTGTTTAGCTGGAGCACTTTTTTATGCAGTGCATATTATCGTGACAAACCGCTTTATAAAGGTAGCAGATCCATTAAAGCTCGGTGTGTATCAGCTTGGTTTTGCGGCCATTTATGCTGCGATTAGCGGGATATTCCTATTTGATAATCTCACGCTGCCTCAAGCGGGGATGGATTGGTTGGCAATTCTCGGTTTAGCGCTGATTTGTTCTGCATATGGATTTGTAATGCAGCCGATTGCGCAAAAGTATACTACACCTGAAATGACAGGGTTTTTATTTGCGCTGGAGCCGATTTTTGCAGCCGTGTTTGCCTTTGTTTTTCTCCAGGAAAATATCGGCCTGCAAGGATATGTAGGGGCATTACTTGTGCTTTGTGGCGTGTTGACCGCAAGTATGAATACAGATAAGATAGGAAAAGCAAAAAGGAAGCAGCAAGTTGAACTAAAGACAAAACAGCCTGTGTAAAAATCACAATAGAGCGTATTATTTGTAGTCTGAACACGTTTGAGATACTCTTTTCATGGTAGAAATACTGCTTTTAAACATAGGGGAGAGGTTAAACCGATGAATAAAATATCTCGAACAAGAACAGTATTGCTTCTGACTTTTCTCGTTATTGTCTGGGGAGTCAACTGGCCGTTATCTAAAATGGCGCTTAGCTACACACCTCCATTGCTGTTTGCAGGAATTAGAACAGTACTTGGAGGATTGATATTGCTTGTGTTTGCATTGCCAAGAATAAAGCAATTAAGATTTAAAGAAACATGGCACTTATACGTAATTTCTGCAATATTAAACATCATCATATTTTACGGATTTCAAACAGTAGGCTTAGGCTATATGCCAGCTGGATTATTTTCAAGCATCGTCTTTATTGAACCAGTTCTACTGGGAATATTCTCATGGATTTGGCTTGGAGAGTCTATGTACGGGTGGAAAATCATCGGCTTGATACTTGGCTTTGCTGGTGTTGCCATTATCAGTACTGGCGGGTTAACAGGTGATATCTCTATGCTTGGTATTCTACTTGCGCTTGGTTCAGCAATTGGCTGGGGATTAGGAACTGTATTTGTTAAGAAGACAGGCAGTTCTGTTGATTCTATATGGATGGTCACAATGCAGCTCCTCATTGGAGGGCTTTTCCTGTTAGGTGTAGGTTCAAGCATAGAAAGCTGGTCAAGTATTGAGTGGCAAATGCCGTTTATTGCTAATTTGCTGTTCATTTCCATCTTTGTCATCGCCTTTGGGTGGCTTGCTTACTTCACCCTAGTAGGCACTGGAGAAGCAAGCAAAGTAGGTTCCTACACCTTTCTCATCCCGCTGATTGCGATTTTTTGCAGCTCTATCGTTTTAAATGAATCGATTACTTTCAAGCTTGTGCTTGGACTTATCTGTATCATCATCAGTATCTGTTTTGTGAATATTAAGCTGAAACCAAGACGAGTGAAAACTCAAATAGAAGGATAAATTTATCTCCATGAAAAGAGCCTTTTGTGTGTAAAAGGCTCTTTGATTTTTTGCCGGCAAACTATAAATTTTATTAAAATCTATTAAAAAATACAAAATGTGGAATATTACATAAGCTGCGAAGGATTAAAACCAAGAAATTTGTTATTTTTGCTTGCATCCCGCGCCTGAACATAATAATGTGGATATAGCCTTTTTATAAAATGAACATATAGGAGTAATTTCAATCAGGGGGTAACAAATGTCACAAGCACGTCATCATGAGCTGACCATAATAGACTTTGAAAAGACAGGTCAGCAAACTATATTTGTAAAGTTAGCAGGTTTTGATGCTAACTTAGAGAAAAACTTTGCCGGCGAGGTGAAATTTGTCGGAGCTATGCCGTACGGAGATCTTATACATGCCAAAAGATCATTTTTGTCAGCTGAATGCAGAGAATATATTCAGTCATTGTTGGTGGATAAGTATAGTTCTGGGGCATTTAATTAATAAGGGGGGGTAGCATGAAAGTAGTGAGTGCAAAAGATTGTGGGAACTCCCCTAAGAAGCTTTTTATCCAAAATCATCTTATAGCTTCCGCAAAAAAAGACATTTTTGAGCTGGAAGCAACTTTCGCTGCTGATATTATTTGGACAATAGCAGGGAGTGACAGAATTTGTGGAAAAAAAGAAGTATTAGATAGCTTCCATAAAAATTGCACTGATAACATAGTGGAAGTCGGAATCCATCATATTATTACACATGGCAGTACGGCCGCCGCTAACGGCAGCTATAAAACAGCTAATAACAGCCAAATTTCCTTCTGTCATGTTTACAGCTTCGTTAGTGCTGGTAAAAATATCATTAAGGAAATGACTACATATTTAATAAGAGTATAAGGGGGTAAGTAAATGGAACCTAAATGGCTGGAATGGTCGAAGCAACTACAAGCGATTTCCCAAGCAGGCTTATCGTATTCAAAGGATGTATATGATATAGAAAGGTTCGAAGCAATCCGTAAAATAAGTGTAGAGATAATGGCTATGCATACAGAGGTGGATTCCACTATTATTAAAGACTTGTTTGCCAATGAAACAGGGTATGCCACCCCAAAGGTAGATATTAGAGCAGCTGTGTTTAAAAATAACAGAATCTTATTGGTGAAAGAAAAGACTGACGGTAAATGGGCGCTACCTGGCGGCTGGGGAGATATTGGACTGTCACCAAGTGAAGTGGCTGTTAAAGAAGTGAAAGAGGAATCGGGGTTTGATGTGAAAGCAACAAAATTAATGGCTGTGTTTGATAAGAAATTTCATGGCCATCCACCGTCTCCTTCGCATGTATATAAGATACTTATACACTGTAAAATTATTGGCGGAAATGCTGAGGTTGGAATAGAAACAAGTGAAGTTCAATTTTTTGCGGAGGATGCGTTGCCGCCTTTATCTCTGCCAAGAAATACAGAAGCACAAATCCAGATAGCTTTTAAACATCATTATAACGCTAATGAGCCAGTTTATTTTGATTAATCTTTAAAAAAGTTTTTTTTTGTATTGACACTTACTAATATTTGTTTTATTATTATCTCATATTCAAGATATCTTAAATCGAGATAAACAAAAAAGTTTTTGCTTTTATTTTTGTTAAATATCTCGAATTCGAAATAAATTCACTTAACAGTGGATGCAATTACAAGTGTAAGTAAACAATGAAATGGAAAATGCTAAAGATTATGAATTAATGAAGCGGAGGAAGAAATAATGAGCAAAAAAACAATGGGAATTCACCACATTACAGCAATTGTCGGCCATCCACAAGAAAATGTAGACTTTTATGCAGGGGTTCTAGGCTTAAGATTAGTAAAGCAAACAGTCAACTTCGATGATCCAGGAACATATCATCTATACTTTGGTAATGAAGGAGGAAAACCTGGTACCATCATCACCTTCTTTCCATGGGCCGGAGCAAAACAAGGAGTAATCGGAGATGGGCAAGTTGGTGTTACTGCGTATGCAGTGCCAGCAGGAGCAATGGCATTCTGGGAAAAAAGGCTGGAAAGTTTCCAAATACCATTTACTAAAATGGAGAGATTTGGAGAACAGTATCTTGAATTCGATGACCCACATGGTCTTCATCTAGAAATAGTCGAAAGAGCAGACGGAGAAACAAACACATGGACTTTTGGTGGCGTGACTCCAGAAGTCGCAATAAAAGGTTTTGCTGGAGCTACTTTATTATCCGCACAGCCAGAAAAAACGGCTGACTTGCTGGAAAATGTGATGGGTCTTGAATTAGTCGGCAAAGAAGGAGATTTTGCCCGCTACCGTGCAACAGCTGATATTGGTAATATCATCGATCTGAAATTAACATCTATTGGCCGCGGTCAGATGGGAGTCGGAACAGTCCACCATATTGCATGGCGTGCTATTGATGACGCAGACCACTTAGATTGGCAGGAATATATTGCAGACAATGGTTATGGAGTAACAGCTGTTCGTGACAGAAACTACTTTAATGCCATTTACTTTAAAGAACACGGAGAAATTTTATTCGAGATTGCAACAGATCCTCCAGGATTTGCGCATGATGAATCTCAACAAACAATGGGAGAGAGTTTAAAGCTGCCAGCTCAATACGAGCAGCATAGAGCACAGCTTGAAAAAGTGCTTATTCCGATAGAAGTAAGACCACTTGATTAACAGGGCAGAAGCCATTTTCAATGGCTTCACCCGCCAGGTTTTTAGATAGCATTCGTAAAATAAAATGGAATAAAAAAGGAGAAGATAGTAATGGAAGATGTAGGTTTGCTTATAATTAGAATAATGGTTGGAATTGTGTTTTTATATTATGGATCTCAGAAGCTGTTTGGCTTATTTGGAGGACATGGTATTAAAGGAACAGGCGGATGGTTTGAGTCAATCGGTGTAAAGCCAGGTATTCCGGCAGCGTTTTTAAGCGGTCTGGGCGAATTTGTAAGTGGGATTTTAATGATTCTCGGTTTGTTTTTACCTGTAGCAGCAGTTATTATAACCATTATTATGGCAGGAGCAATTGTAAAGGTGCATGGTTCTAAAGGCTTCGCTGCTGGTGGTGGCGGGTTTGAATATAACCTAATGCTAATAGTTGTGGCAATAGGACTTGCATTAATTGGTCCAGGAGCATTTGCAATAAGTTTATAATGAAAATTTAGAGGTACACTAGTATTGACCGTAATAAAAGTTAATGTTATAATTATCACGAATTAGAGATATTTTAATTAAAGGTATTTATATTTTTTTCGCTCATATCTCGAAATCGAGATAAAAAATAGGAGGATAACTTACATGAATGAGTTAAAAGGACTTCATCACATTACCGCTATAACTAGCAGCGCTGAAAAAATTTATGAATTTTTCACATACGTTTTAGGATTGCGTCTCGTGAAAAAAACAGTCAATCAAGATGACATTCAAACATATCATTTATACTTTACTGATGATGTTGGAAGTCCTGGGACAGATATGACATTCTTTGATTTCCCTGGTATTCCAAAGGGAGTGCATGGCACAAACGAGATTTCCAAAACCTCCTTCCGCGTGCCGACAGATGCAGCTCTTGAGTATTGGGTGAAACGTTTTGACAAATACGATGTGAAGCATAAAGGTATTCAAGAACAATTTGGGAAAAAGATACTTTCATTTGCTGATTTTGATGACCAGCAATATCAGTTGATTTCAGATGAACAGAATGAAGGGGTTGCAGCAGGTACACCTTGGCAAAATGGTCCAGTTCCATTGGAAAATGCTATTACTGGACTTGGCCCAATCTTTGTTCGCACCTCTTACTTTGATTATTTTAAAGAAGTGTTAGAAAAAGTATTTTTAATGAGAGAAGCAGCTCAGGAAGGCTCCTTCCATCTGTTTGAAATGGGAGAAGGCGGCAACGGAGCACAAGTTATTGTGGAATTCAATAATACCCTTCCACAAGCAAGACAAGGCTTCGGTACTGTTCACCATGCTGCCTTCCGCGTTGCCGATCGCAAAGAATTAGATCAGTGGCAAAGCCGTTTAGCAAGCTTTAAGTTGCCAAACTCCGGGTTTGTAGAGCGCTACTACTTCGGATCACTGTACTCTAATGTTGCACCACAAATATTATTCGAACTAGCAACAGATGGGCCTGGGTTTATGGGGGATGAGCCATATGAAACACTAGGCGAAAAATTATCACTGCCACCATTTTTTGAATCAAAACGGGAAGAGATTGAGAAGCTTGTCCGCCCGATTAACACTGTTCGCAGCAATTTAGAAATAGACAAAGAATACTTGTAATAAAAGGGGAATGAACATGGGTTTTTTCAATAAATTATTTGGAACAAAACAAGAGGAGGTAGTAAAAATGGAAAAATTAAATATTGGAATCGTATTAGGATCAACTCGTGAGGGACGTGTAAGTCCACAAGTAGGAGCATGGGTAAAAGAACTAGCAGACAAACGCGGTGACGCAAACTACACAATCATTGATATTGCAGATTATAAATTGCCATTCCTTGGTGAGCCAGGAGCAGACGCATCAGGTGCAGCAGCATGGTCAGAAATTATTGCTAAACAAGATGGATTCGTGTTTATTGTGCAGGAATACAACCACTCCATTACAGGTGCTTTAAAAAATGCTTTAGACTTCCTGCGTGATGAATGGAATAACAAAGCAGCAGGAATTGTATCGTACGGCTCAGTCGGAGGAGCACGCGCTGCAGAACATTTACGCGGCATTTTAGGTGAGCTGCTAGTTGCAGATGTTCGTGTTCATCCAGCATTGTCCTTGTTCACTGATTTTGAAAACGGCACAGAATTTAAACCGAAAGAAGTGCAAGCAGATTCTGTTAACCAAATGCTAGACCAAGTAATTCCATGGTCTACTGCTCTAAAAACAATCCGTAAATAAATTAGTTAGTAAAAAAAGCTTGTGCTTCAGTGCACAGGCTTTTTTTTGGAAGAATGCTGATTGATTCCTTTTCTATAGTTTCTTACCCACTGATTATTGAGGTAATATATCTATTTTTTTTCACAAGTAACTGGAGACCAGAAACTATCCTTCTTAATTACTACCGACTCAACCTTCTCGAAATGATCAAAACATTTCTCAATAATAAGGTTATTTTCCTGATGATTTTTAACAATCAAGTTAATAGCTAATACACCAATGATGAGAATAAAAATGCTTGTAATTATTATTGTATTAAGTTTGTGTTTGTACAAATAGGAAACGCTCCTTCCTTATACAAAATATTAACATTAATAACAGATTTAACCTGCTGAAATTTTCTCTTTGACCATTACCTTATCTAGTAAGGCTAAACATAATTAGCCACTAATAGCGAGAAACTACAGAAAAAGAAAATAAGGTGAGGTTGTATTGATGAAAATGCTTAGAATATTTCTTTTCCTTTTTACCATCCTTGTTATACCACCTTCTGTTTCCGCTCAACAAAAAGTGCCAATCTTAATTTATCATTCAATTGACGAATTTTCCGGACAAGGCTCCAAAGAGTTGTATGTTACTCCTGAAAACTTTGAAAAGCAAATTGAATATTTACGAAAAGCTGGCTTCACTTTATTAACATTTGAGCGCTGGGAGGACATTTCAAAGGTTAACAAGCCGATTTTTCTTACATTTGATGATGGATACAAAAATAACTGGGAAGTATATAAGATTTTTCGGAAATTGAAAACAGAGCAATTCCAACCGACTGCAACATTTTTTGTTATTGCAGATTTTATTGGTCGCTCTAATCGGTTATCGAAGGCAGAACTAAAAGAACTTGCTGATTCTGGGATTATCTCCATCCAGTCTCATACAGCAACACACCCTGATTTAACAAAAATAACAAACTATCGAGCAGAACTAAAAGGATCGCGAGACACTATTCAAACGATTACTGGCAAACCAGTGATAGCAGTTGCCTATCCGTATGGGAGCTTTAACAGTAGCGTTATGGAGCAAGCAAAGAGGTACTATAAATTTGGACTTACTACAACTCCTGCCTATTACGCTAACGAAGGCTTGAAAGATGGGGAGTATCTGCTGCCTCGTATTTATATTAAGTACACAACCTCATTGGATGAATTTACAAAAATAGTGGAAGGAAATTAGGGTGGAATGGTGTGTACTCTATGCCAAGCTGGCGAAAAATATGAATATTATATGGCATTTTTTGCTAAAGTGAAGACGCTTACCATCAGATAAGATATGATAGAAAAAAGCAGCTTAATTAAAGGGGGGGATGTAAAGGAATGACTTTAACGAAACTTTCTATTAGTAAAAATAGACAGCTATTAATAGGTGGTATCGCATTATGTATTATCATAGGTTGTATTTACACAGCAGCAATACTTCATCTAAAAAGGCAAGTGGAACAGGAAAATATGGTCTTAAATGAAGTGAAGGGTGCAAATACAGAATGGAAGAGTAATGGAAAGGAGTATCATTTATTAAGTGCAGTTGCGTATTTTCAAATGGAAAAAAAGGTTGGAAATCAGATTATTTTGTCTGGTTCAATGGAGCAAAAGGTAAACGTTCTTGGGAGTGAGGAATTGATAAGTTCCGCAGAGATGATGGTTGAGGGCGAAGAAAGTAATGAACTGCTTTTTTTTGATCCGAAAGTAGAGTATGCTACACTTCCTCAAGAACTGAACAAAGCAGTTACAGAAGATACAAACACATTGATGGAGGCCGCAATTTCCTTTGATAAGCCTTATTCATTAACAGAGCTGGAAGATATTTTAGGCACCAAGCATGTTAATTGGCTATGGGTCGAATTGGATTCAGCGGTTGATAAAAAATTAAAAGAAGAGGAAGGACAATCAGAAGATTACACCACATATGTGGAAGGGCATTCGGCTATCGGTTTTCCAGTAAATGGGTCCGGATTCGAAATAAAAGGGCAGCTTTTTCTTAATAAGCTAGCAAAACAAATGCAGGAAGAGACATATCGCAAGGAAGCTCAGCTTATTTTAACAGCGCTTAACAAAACCTCTGCCCCATCTGTTACGGATATTAAGGCAAGAGGCACCGTTGTTTCTGGAACACCGGAACAGCTGCAGACTCTAGCGAAATTAAAGATAATCAGAGCATCTACAATTGGCGCTAAAATTACTCAACAAAAGGAGGATCAGGCACTTTGAAGCATGAATGGCGAAAACATGAAAAGGGGTTGTACTTGCCAAAAGCAAAACCAGAGCTTGTGACTGTTCCAGAGCAAAAGTTTTTTATGATAGATGGACAAGGAAATCCGAATGGAGAAGAATTTGCAGAAAAGATTAAGGTCTTATATTCCCTTGCATATGCAATTCGGATGATGCCAAAAGGCGGCTATACACCTCAAGGGTATTTCGAATATACTGTTTATCCTTTAGAAGGGATATGGAGCTTAACAGAAAAAGGCAGGCAGCTGCAGGAATTAAATAAAGATGAATTTTTATACACGATTATGATCAGGCAGCCGGACTTTGTATCAGAAGAATTAGCCCAATTAGTAATGGAACAAGTAAAGAAAAAGAAGCCTCATCCTTATCTGGAGGATGCATATTTCCAAACAGCAGAACAAGAAGAATGTGTGCAGATGCTCCATGTAGGTCCATATGATAATGAACCCGAAACCTTCGCGATAATGCATGAGTTTACTAAGAATAATAACTTAGAGAGAATATCCCTTGAACACCGGGAAATATATTTATCTGATGCGAGAAAGGCAGCTTCAGCAAATTTAAAAACAGTATTAAGATATAAGATTAGTCATATGCAAACAGAAATATAAGGGGGAAAAGGGAACTTAGTCAGTTCCCTTTTTATATGGTTGACTAAAACCTACCAATATTTGTATGATTATTGCAAGGAAGCAAGTAACCTCGATTGGAGTGGGGAATATGAATCAATCAAGCTGTCCGAATTGCAACGGAAGTGACATCAAGAAGGGGATTATCGCATCAGGTGTTAATGCTTTGCATATGTACGCTTACGAAAATAGAAGAAGCGAGCCTTCGCCAATCCTGTCATACTATTGTGCAGATTGCGGGTATATTATTGGTTCGTTTGTGGAAAATCCCAGCAAAATAAAAGAATGAATATTTTTATAGTAAGTTAATGTAATTGTTCCTAAATAGATATGGAGGATAGTTATGAATCTCATTCTGGAAACTAGTAATCTTCAAGATTATTTAAAAGAACAAGTTGAAGTTGATTTTTCTCATCCTCTCATTCAAGCTGCCTCAGAGGAGCTGTTTGTTAATACATATTCAGACTTGGAGAAGGTTAAAAAGGCTTTTGAGTTTGTTCGTGATGAAATTTATCATTCGTGGGATATACAGGGAAAGCTCGTAACTTGTGCTGCTTCAGATGTGTTGGCAAATAAACAAGGCATATGTTATGCTAAGTCGCATTTGCTAGCAGCAATTCTGCGGTCACAAGGAATTCCAACAGGCTTTTGTTACCAGAGGCTGCTGCTGTTTCAAACTCCTGAAGAAGGATACTGTGTGCACGCATTAAACGCTGTGTATATAAAATCCCTTTCAAAATGGATTAGATTGGATGCCAGAGGCAATAAAAAAGGAATTAATGCTCAGTTTTCCATTGAAAAGGAAAAACTAGCTTTTACTATCAACGAGGAGCTTGGTGAAGTGGACTATCCTGTCATATACGTTCATCCACATCCGAAGGTACTTGCTGTCCTTAAGGAAAATAAGGATGCGATTACCATGTATAAAGAGCGTTTGCCAGAAGCGCTTTGAGTTTAATAGAGCGGTGGAGGAAAACCTATGAAACATAAACCTTACGTTATTTCTATTGCTGCTGTGTCTGGCGGCGGCAAAACGGCAGTAGCAAAGCACTTAGCAGCTAAGTGGAATAAAGGAGTGCAACTTATTCATTTTGATGACTATGAGTTAAAAGGACCGCATCACTTTGGGGAATGGGCCAAGAACAGTGGAGATTATAATGATTGGGATGTTCTACCTATTGTTGTCGATATTTGCTCATCACTTGAAAATCCAGCGGTTGAAATTATTATTTTAGATTATCCGTTCTCCACTCTTAATACCCAGTTGCAGCATTTGATAGATTTATCTATTTACATAGACACTCCGTTAGATATTGCGATGGCCCGAAGGATAGTTCGTGATGAGTTTAGCTCTATTACTGAAATACGAACAAATTGTCAAAGTTACTTGAATGAAGGCAGACGCGCATATCAAGGCATGGTTGAAAAAGTAAAGCCAAGCGCTGATATAGTAATCGATGGTACTTTACAGCTGGAAGAAATAACAGCTAGGATATTTACTAACATAAAACAGGAGCGGAAGTAGTAATGAATATAAGGATTTCAGCTAAAGCAATAATCATAGATAATGACAAGTTATTGTTAACGAAGAATCAAGACGACGAAGGGTATTTTTATTTATTCCCAGGCGGCGGGCAGGAGCACGGTGAAACATTGGAACAGGCCGTTAGAAGAGAGTGCCTGGAAGAAGTCGGGGAACAAGTGGAAGTCGGTTCATTGGTTTTTATTCGCGAATATATCGGCAAAAACCATGAGCATGCTTCGTTTGATTATGACTTCCATCAAGTTGAGCATTATTTTATTTGTAATATAGAAAATGGTCAAAGTGAAAAAACAAAACCAGCAAATCCTGACACTAATCAAGTCGGTCTTGAATGGCTGCCTATCGATAAGTTACTTGACTACAGGATATATCCGAAAGAACTGCTTCAACAAATTATTAACTATACACAAAATATCACCACACCTGTATATTTAGGAGACATTAATTAATATACGCTTTTGAAACCAAAAAGGAGGAAAGATACTGCAGCATTGATTAGTTTATTTCCCGCAGTCTCTTCCCATCATGCATCTCTTGAATGCCTTCCTCACAGACTCCGTATGAACGCCAAGAGCATGTTTCACATACTACTTGAATATCGGCAGGCACAGTTCGATTTCGAACAGCTGCTTCAATATTCCGCCACTGCAGTATCTCGCCAATTTGAAGGCCTAACTTTTTGAGAATGGCAGCATCTCTTTCATATATATGTGCATCCTGACAGTGATACTTCCCTGAGTTTGGGTATTTTTCGCATAAATGATCAGGTTCATTTACGATTTGAATATATGTATGAGGATTATTTCTCAATGTTTGATGCAGTTTTGTCATGTTTTTTACATATTCCTCTGAATATCCCATGCCTCTGTATCCTAATAGACAAAAAAGATGATGACCTCGCAATTTATACATCATTCTAATCCTCCGTAAAAATAATAAGTTAACCATAAATAATATATGGTTAACTTATTATTAATATAACATTTAATGATGTTATCGTAAATATAGATGGTTTTTACATGTTTAAATAAAATCAATTTAATGAGAAATCAGCTGCCAATATTATGGAAGCTGATTTTTTTTGCAGCTAATTCAAATCGAATTGTCGCGAGTAAAGCTGGGCATATGTTCCATTGTTTCGAATTAACTTATCATGTGAGCCTTCCTCTAAAATACCATCTTTATTTAAAATGATGATTCGGTCTGCATTGCGAATGCTTGACAGGCGGTGTGCGATTACAATCGTAGTCCTATTCTTTGTTAACGCTTCCAACGATTTCTTGACAACTGCTTCGCTTGCGTTATCCAAGGCACTTGTCGCTTCGTCAAAAATAAGAATGGACGGGTTTTTCAGAAAAACTCGGGCAATGCTGAGGCGCTGCTTTTGGCCACCAGACAGCTTAATGCCTCGTTGACCTATTTCAGAGTGGTAGCCGTTCGGTAAGTTCATAATAAAATCATGGGCATCAGCATGCTTTGCGGCTGTGATTATTTCATCTATCGTTGCAGCAGGCTTGCCATAGCGAATATTATCTAGAATGGTGCCTGTAAATAGATAAACATCTTGCTGGACAATGCCAATTGATCTTCTTAAATAATCGAGTTTATAATCTCGGACATCCATATTATCTACGAGCACTTTGCCTTCTGACACATCATAAAAGCGGGGGATGAGGGAACATAATGATGTCTTTCCGATTCCTGACATCCCAACTAAAGCGACATACTCACCTGGCTGTATACACAAAGACAAATTCTCGAAAACATTATGCAAACGGTCTTCATAGCGGAAGGAAATATGGCGAAACTCCACTTTTCCAGCTATGACAGCTCTGGGTAAGCTTTGTGTTTCTGCTTCAGGTTTGGTTTTCATAATTTCCATAAATCGCTGAAAGCCTGTAATCCCTTCTTGTAGCTGTGTGCTCATATGTGCAAGATGAGAAACAGGTTCAATCATAAAGTTGATATACAGCAAAAAAGTCAGCAAATCAGCTAAGTCTAATGTTTCGTTGGTAATTTTGGCACTGCCGATGACGACTACTGTTACAGTGATTAGTTGGAGCAATACTTGAAAAATATTATAGAAAGTTGCTTCTGCTTTATATGTGTTTTTACGGCTTTCAAAAAAAGAGCTGTTCTTTTGGTTGAATTTTAGTATTTCTTCTTGTTCGTTAACAAAGGATTTCACTGTTCTTATACCGGCTAAACTGTCCTCAACCTGAGCATTAACCTCGGCAATCCGTTCTTTGTTGTTACGTAACGCTTTATTAACCACCTTATTAAACAAGAAGGCACATATAGCCAAAACTGGGGTAAAACAAAATACAACAATAGTTAAAGCTGCATTGATATGAAACAGAATAACGAAAGCGCCGAAAAAGCGGACGCTGTATTTCAGATAATCTTCCGGTCCATGATGGTACAGCTCTGAGAGGAGCAGCAAATCATTGGTAATTCTGGACATTAGCTGACCCGTTTTTTCTTTATCAAAAAAGCTGAAAGGCAGACTTTGCATATGCGCAAACAGCTCACTTCGCATGTCTGTTTCCATGCGAGCACCAAGCTCATGCCCTTTATAATCAACATAAAAATAGATAAGATTTTGCACGATAACCAATGCAAGCATTAACCCGCCGACCCAATATATCTGATCCAATCCGGCCGAATAACTTCCAGCTAGAAAATCCTTTGTAATATAGCGCACAAGCAATGGAAAAGCCAATGCTAGAGTTGATGCGAGCAAAGCACAAGCTAGAATGGAAAAAAACTGCTTTAAATATGGCTGATAATAGGAAAGAAATTTCTTTATAGGAAAATCCATGTTTTAACCCCTTAAATGTATTATTTAAATAATTCATATAAGGGGATACACATCTGAAAAATTATGAATCAGTGCGCCCCTTATAGTTTTCTGCGCATAAAATCATGTTTTTGTTTTTCATCTGAATTCCTCCTTAGCTTAGATAGATTCATTATATACTGCAGTCAGAATGTTTAGAATACAGGTATGTAAGTTAATTGTGCCTAAATAATTACATTTTGCGCTCTATAGATGAAAGCAAGCACCAAACTTAAGAGCGCTTGCTTTTTTATGTATAAAATTAGACTTCATTAGGGAGAAGCCCCCATGCTTCTGTTAAGGCTTTTGCGATTGCTTGCAGTGCCTTCTGTTCGTCTGCACCATCTGCCCACACCTTGAAATATGCTCCCGGTTTTATTTCCAATGACATAACCTCCATTATGGCACAGGGAGAGTTTTGTAGATTTACTGAACGGTTATTATATTCGAGGAAAATTCGCGATTGAAACATAGAGGCACTGCTTACTAACAAACATGCCGGGCGGGCAAATCCTGTTATGGCAATAATGTTAAAATGCATTTCTGTCATTTTTTGAATCTACTCCTTTCATCCAAGGTAAAATATGGATGTCTGTATCTTTATTATGGTATAGAAAAACAGTGTACCGGTAACCTAATCATCGCAAAAGATTGCCTAATACTCTCACAGCACTTACTAAAATTACAGGAATTGGTTTATAATCACTAATAGTGAGTGAGGTTTTAAGGAGGCAGTTATGACAGAACTATCAACAAATCAATTGAATGAGCTGAGCAAGCTTATAAACCGTTTTACAAATAGTGAAGGTTCAAATAAAACAGCTATTCCGTCATTATTTTTTATCCGAGAATCTGATATTACTGAACCAATTCATGCCGTATTTAAACCGTCGTTTTGCATCATTCTTCAAGGAGAAAAAGAAGTGCTACTTGCTAGTGACCGCTTCCGGTATGGTCCTCAAGACTATATTGTTTCATCTGTTCACTTGCCGGTAACCGGACAGGTAATTAAAGCTTCTAAAGAAATACCTTACTTGGCATTTAAGCTTGAATTTACACCGAGTGAAATTTTATCGCTTTTAGATGAAGCTAGAAATGAAAGAGCAAACCAGAAGATGAACAGAGCAATGTTCATAGACAAGGCAGAACCAGTTTTGTTGGATGCAGTAACTCGCCTTGCCCGTTTATTAGATAGACCACAGGATATACCTGTACTGGCTCCACTTTATAAGAAAGAAATATTGTATTTAGTTTTGCAAGGGCCACATGGAAACATATTAGAGCAAATGGCGTTAGAAGGAAGCCAAGTCTATCGAATTAGGGAAGTAATTGAGTATATTAAACGTCACTACGTCGAAGCTTTCCGGATAGAAGAGCTTGCGGAAAAGGTAAATATGAGTGTGGCGACACTGCATCGGTACTTCAAACAAGTTACAGCAATGAGCCCGATACAATTCCAAAAGAACTTAAGGCTGCAGGAAGCAAGGAGGCGTTTATTGGCAGAAGCAACAGACGCAGCAGAAGTTGCCTTCCAGGTCGGCTATGAAAGTCCGTCCCAGTTCAGCCGAGAGTATTCCCGAATGTTTGGGCTACCGCCTAAAGAAGACATTAAACAGCTTAGGGAAAACCAAGTACACAGCAAAAATGCCTAATAGTAAAAAGCGGACCGAAATTATGAGTTCGGTCCGCTTTTTCTTATAAAGAATTATACGTGCTATCACTTACAGGCTCCAGCCACTCTGTTTCTCCCGGTGTCAAAGCAAGATGGACAAACCAGCTGTCCTTGGTTGCCCCATGCCAATGTTTTGTATTAGCTGGTATATTGACTACGTCTCCAGCTTTAAGAAGCTGAGCCGTTTTCCCTTCTTCTTGGTACCAGCCTTCGCCGCCAGTAACTAACAATACTTGGCCGACTTTATGTGAATGCCAGTTATTGCGCGCACCTGGAGCAAATGTAACATTACCGATGGAAGTATTAAGGGGACTTGGGTCTGTGAAAACCATCTGTAAATAGGCATCCCCGCTAAAATTTGCTGTCACTTTTTCTCCACGTGGAAAAATGATGCTGTTATTCAACTGTTCGTTTGCCATATTATTACCTGCCTTCTTCTGATTCATAGATTGATTTCGCAATGTTGAATGCTGACCAGGCTTTTGGCCAACCAGCATAAAATGCAAGATGTGTAATTATTTCGGCGATTTCTTCCTTTGTTATTCCATTAGCCTTTGCCTTATGCAAATGGGGTGTTAACTGTTCAAAGTTGCCGCCTGCTAATAATGCGGAAACTGTTATCATGCTGCGGTCCCGGGGTGAGAGCTCTTTTTCTCTTGACCAAACCTCTCCGAATAGCACATCATCATTTAACTCAGCAAATTTTGGAGCAAAATCTCCTAATAAATCTCGTCCAGCTGTTTGTTTTTCCGCCATTTAGCTCATTCCTTTCTTAAACTATCGCTTTACAAGATGAAGTATAGACCTTAAAGTGTACTTTAAGGCAAGGGAATGGATGATAGTTTTTAAGAAAATCGTTTATTTTCTTAAGCATTTACATAAGTGAATGCTGTTAAAAGCAATATACAAATAGAGGTGGACCATTTGACTTATTCTATTGGAGAGTTTGCTAAGATTATCGGTGTAACATCAAGCATGCTCAGATACTACGAAAAAGAAGGGCTATTAACTCCCGGACGAGATGAAAATAATCTGCGGGAATATACAGAACAGGATATTGGCTGGGTTCAATTCTTGCTGCATTTAAAGAGTTCCGGCATGTCGATTACAGAGCTGAAACAATATACAAATTGGCGTGCAATAGGCGAATCGACTATTTTAGAAAGAAAAGATCTTCTCGAAAAACGGAAAAGTCTTCTAGCAAAGCAAATACAAGAGCTGCAGGAAAGTATGAATATCTTAACCAGTAAAATTGAATTTTATCAAGATCAGCTAGACGGTAACAAATACGATTTTGTTCTTTATCATCATGAAAAGTCAAAATAAGGCTAATGGTTTCATAAACCCATTAGCCTTATAATTTCTTCTATATGTAGCATCCTAAAGAGGCTGTTTTAAAAAAATTTGTTGTAAAAAAGTAAGAGTAATTGCTGAAAGTGCTTTTATTTGGTATGATAACTAACGACCGTTCGTTAGAATGGTTTCGCAAATAAAAGATTACATCTTACTAGGGAAGTGAGTGCATATGCAAAAACCAATCAAAGAACAAAAAATGGTTTTAGTTATTTTATTAAGCAATCTTTTTATCGTATTTTTAGGAATAGGCTTGATTATTCCTGTCATGCCTTCTTTCATGAACATGATGCATATAACAGGAAGCACAATGGGCTATCTTGTTGCTGTGTTTGCTTTCTCGCAGCTTGTTGTGTCACCTTTTGCAGGAAGATGGGTAGACCGGTTTGGCAGAAAAAAGATGATTGTTATCGGTCTTGTAATATTTGGAGTGTCTGAATTGATTTTCGGATTGGGAACCAATGTTGCTGTATTATATATATCGAGAATATTGGGTGGTGTCAGCGCTGCGTTTATTATGCCAGCTGTAACGGCATATGTTGCAGATATTACAACCATTCAGGAAAGATCAAAAGCGATGGGCTATGTTTCTGCTGCAATCAGCACGGGCTTTATTATTGGCCCGGGAGCAGGGGGCTTTATCGCTGACTTTGGCATTCGAATGCCGTTTTTCTTTGCTGCTGCGATTGCATTCCTGGCAGCATTCACATCTGTCTTTATTTTGAAAGAGCCGTTGTCTAAGAGTGAGCTTGCTGAGCTTGCTGAAAATAGTCAGAAAACTAACTTCTTGAAAGACTTGAAACAATCACTACATCCGATTTATCTGATTGCCTTTATCATTGTGTTTGTTCTTGCCTTTGGTTTATCTGCTTATGAAACGGTGTTCAGCCTGTTCTCTGATCATAAGTTTGGCTTCACACCGAAGGATATTGCCACAATTATTACGATTAGTTCCATTTTCGCTGTTATTGTTCAAATTGCATGGTTCGGTAAATTAGTAAATAAGCTTGGTGAAAAAAGGGTTATCCAGCTTTGTTTAATTGTTGGTGCAGTATTAGCCTTCGTTTCGACATTTATGTCAGGATTTATCGTTGTCTTGCTTGTTACATGCTTTATTTTCTTAGCATTCGATCTGCTGCGCCCAGCATTGACAACTTTTTTGTCCAAAGCGGCTGGCAAACAGCAAGGTTTTGTTGCTGGAATGAACTCAACCTACACAAGCTTAGGAAATATTTTTGGTCCTGCCCTAGGCGGAATTTTATTTGATCTAAATATTAATTTCCCATTCCTTTTTGCAGGCGTTGTTATGATAGTAGGCTTATGCCTTACTGTCGTGTGGAAAGAAAAAGCGTTAAATGAAGTATCATACTAAACAAAAGGCCTTCACTTACGGTGGAGGTTCTTTTTTGTGGAAATGTTCTAAAAATAATTGTCTCCAATGTTCTAAGAAAATATAATAAAAGCAGAGATGGAAGAAAGGGGAATTAATATTTCATATGTGGCTAACTCTTTAATGACTATCGAATCGAAACAAATCCTGATAGGGAAGTTGTATGTTGCGGTATTTAAATATCATTAAAGGGATGCGGGGTAGGAATTATTTATTTCCGCTGCTAAGCAGAGTCCAATTGGATCTGTTATCTATATCGGTGTGTCCCTTGAATAGGGGAGATATTAATGACTCAATTAAAAAATAAAACAGCAATTATAACAGGTGCAAGCAGCCCACGAGACATTGGAACAGCCATTTGCAGAAAATTAGCATCACAAGGGATAAATATCTTCTTTACGTATTGGAAAGCTGAAAATGATTGGGTAGAGGAGTTTCAGCAAGAAATGGTTAATGTAGGAGTCCGTTGTGAAAGCTTAGAAATTGATTTAGCTAATGCAAATGCTGCATATGTCTTATTTGATACAGCGGAAACCAAACTTGGTTTTCCTTCTATTCTAGTAAACAACGCAGCTCATTCAAAGAATGATGGATACAAATTACTTGATGCTAAAACGCTTGATGAACATTATGCAGTTAATATGAGAACCACTCTTCTGCTTTGTGTCGAGTTTGTCCGCCGTTTTCCAAAGTCTGGTTTCACAGCAGGCAGAATTATTAATATGACATCAGGACAAGATATCGGACCAATGCCGGGAGAGCTTGCATATGCTGCAACGAAAGGTGCTATTTCCGCATTCACAAAGTCACTGTCACAAGAGGTTGCATCATTAGGAATTACAGTTAATGCCGTAAACCCAGGACCTACTGATTCCACGTGGATGAACGATGAAATAAGAGAGCATCTGCTGCCTAAATTTCCGATGGGGCGCATTGGGCTGCCAGAAGATGTTGCATCCACCATTGCTTTTCTTGCAAGTGAGGAAGCAAAGTGGATAACTGGACAGATCATCCATTCAGAAGGTGGATTTATTAGAGGTTAAATAAGTGATTCACAAAGCTGTGCTATGATTCATTGGCACAGCTTTTTTGATTTTTATTTATTGGAAAAGGCAAAAAAGGGGACAAACCTGATGGCATGAATCATTTTCATGGACTAATATTAGATACACTGTAAAATCTATAGAACTTCCCCCCAATCTATTGCTCTGTCATGCAGGATGATTAAAATGAAAGAAAAGCAATAATTCTAAAATGATAGCGTTTTCTTAAAGCTGGCATAAAGAAAGGCGGGTAAAATCAATGAAAAAAACGGCACATATTATCTCCCACACTCATTGGGACAGGGAATGGTATCTGTCCTTTGAACAGCACCGTTACTATTTTCTAAAACTGATGAATGAATTGTTAGACCAGTTTCAAGCAGAAGGAAATGCTTTTCAATCCTTCCATCTGGATGGTCAAACTGTACTGTTAGAGGACTACTTTGCTGTTCATCCGGAGAAACGGGAGGCAGTCAAGCAATTAATAGAAAACAAAAAGCTTCATATTGGACCATGGTATGTGCTGCAGGATGCTTTTTTAACAAGTTCGGAAGCCAATGTACGGAACTTGCAAATAGGTTTGCATGATGCAAAAGACTATGGGCATGTATCAAAGCTTGGGTATTTTCCTGATACTTTTGGCATTTACGGGCAGGCACCACAGCTGTTAAAGCAAGCTGGCATTGATACAGCTGCTTTTGGAAGAGGCGTAAAACCTACTGGCTTTAATAATATGGTGTCAGATTCTCCTAATTTCGAATCACCTTTTTCTGAGATGATTTGGAAGGCGCCAGACGGCTCTGAAGTACTAGGAATTCTTTTTGCTAATTGGTATTCAAACGGTAATGAAATACCAGTTGATGAAGCGGAAGCGAAAATATTTTGGGACCGCAAACTGCAGGATGCGGAAAAATATGCGTCCACAAATCAGTTATTGTTTATGAACGGATGTGATCATCAGCCGCTCCAAAAAACAATTCCAAAGGCCATTGAAACCGCAACGCGCCTCTACCCTGGCTATTCTTTTAAGCATTCCAGCTTCGCTGATTATACAGAAGCGTTAAAAGCAAATCTGCCTGACGAACTCCAAGTTATTGAAGGAGAATTGCGCAATCAACGAACAGATGGCTGGTCGACGCTTGTAAATACAGCATCCAGCCGCATTTACTTAAAGCAGTGGAACAATCATTGTCAAGCTCTTATGGAAAAGATTGCAGAACCGCTCGCAACTTTTGGCTATTTAGCAGGAGGAAAGTATCCAAGAGAATATTTGCGCTTCATGTGGAAATCATTAATGAAAAATCATCCTCATGACAGTATTTGCGGCTGCAGTGTTGATGAAGTTCATCGCGAAATGGTGACCCGTTTTGAAACAGTTATGCAAATGGGTGAAGTATTCGTTCGTGAGCACGGTGCGGAGCTTGCAGGTAAAATTGATACTTCTAAAACACCAAAGGGGGCAGTTCCGCTTGTAGTCTTAAATACAACAGGATGGGATAAAAATGAAGTTGTTGAAAAAACAGTCGATTTAGAAAAAGTGTATTTCTCAGAGATGCATTTTGAACAAATACCAGCTTATTTACAGGAAAAAGCCATGCCTGCATACAGATTAGTTGATCAAGACGGAAAGAGCATCAACTGTTTTGTGGAAGAGCCAGTGATTGAGTTTGACTATGATTTGCCTAGTGATAAATTTCGCCAGCCGTTTTTTGCTAAGCGGGCTAAGCTGTCTTTTTTTGCTGAAGGAATCCCAGCATTCGGCTATAAAAGCTTCTATCTTATCCCACAGGAGCAGTTTGCTGAAGAGATTCAGGAACACACAGCTGACAAAGCCATGGAAATGGAAAATGAATATGTTCACGTCCTCTTTCATGATGATGGTACATATAATTTAACAGATAAAGCAACAGGCAAGACCTTGAATCACCTCGGTATTTACGAGGACACAGGGGATGTTGGAAATGAATATATGTTCAAGGAAGCAAAGGGGCAGCGTATAACTACAATGAATGTTCCAGCTGTATTTCGTCTAGTAAAAAGAACATCCCTTCGAACAGAGCTTGAATTCACACACACTTTAACTATTCCTGCTTCAGCAGACAATCAGCTTGCCATGGAACGAAACAGCTTAATTTGGCATAAAGACAGGCAAGCAGGCAGATCATGCGATACGAAAAAGATTATATTGCGCACAACAGCCATTCTCGAAAAGGGGATGAAGGGACCAGCCTTCAAGCTGACAATGGATAATCAAGCAACAGATCATCGCCTGCGCGTCCTGTTTCCAACAAAAATGGAAACGGATACACATCGTGCGGACAGTATTTTTGAGATTGTGACTCGTCCCAATATTCCGGAACAAGAGTGGGAAAACCCTAGCTTTTGTCATCATCTGCAGCGTTTTGCCAGCATTGCTGATGAAAAAAAGGGCTTCACTGTAGTGACGGATGGCCTTCAAGAATATGAAATTCTGCCAGAAGACGGAACGATTGCCATCACCGTACTTCGTTCTGTAGCTGAGCTTGGTGACTGGGGATATTTCCCGACACCTGAAGCACAATGCTTAGGGACTCAAACAGCTGAGTGGCAAGTTTTTATCCATGAGAATGATGTTATTGCATCAAAGGCATATGTGGACGCTTATCAATATAAAGTTCCTCTTCAGGTTATTCAAACCAGTGCACATAAGGGGGAATTGCCTGCTGAACACAGATTTGTGAAGTGGGAGTCAGAAGGGCTAGCGTGGACATCTATGAAACTGGCAGAGGATTGTGATGACATAATGATTCGTTGGTTTAACCCTAGCCCAGAAAGCGGCAATCTAAAGGCTTCTATAGGGACAGATTTTGCAGCCTATAAGAGTACGATACTTGAAGAAAGAAGCAATGAATCTAGTAATCACTACAATGCAGCAGGTCATGAAATTATAACTATCGGTTTTCAAAAAGGAGAGAGACTATGACAACAGCAATTCCAAAATCATTGCAAAAATTAATTCAACATGTAAAGGATTTTTTTCCTGAGGATGAAAAGCTGCAGCAAATGTTTGAACAATGCTTCGTTAATACGTATACAACAACAATGAAAAAGCTGGCAGACGGAAAAACCTTTGTTGTAACTGGAGATATTCCGGCGATGTGGTTAAGAGATTCAGCTGCCCAAGTGCGCCCGTATTTACTTGCTGCAGAGGAGGATGAAGAGCTTGCTGATTTACTTGAAGGAGTCATTCGTCAGCAATTTGCTTTCATTATGCATGATCCATATGCAAACGCATTTAACGAAACAGAAAACGGCAGAGGGCACCAAACCGATTGTACCGATATGACTCCGCATATTTGGGAACGGAAATACGAAATTGATTCGTTATGCTATCCCATTCAGCTTGCTTATTTATTTTGGAAGTCAACTGGACGGACTAAGTATATACAGGAAACATTCAAAGAGGTGTGTGAGACGGTTATTGAAGTTTGGAGAACAGAGCAAGATCACGAAAACAAGTCATCATACCGGTTTGAGCGGGCAGATGTGCGCCAATCAGATACATTAATCCGCCAAGGAAAAGGCGGCCGGGTGATCCCTACTGGCATGACCTGGAGCGCCTTCCGCCCAAGCGATGATGCCTGCACCTACGGATATCTTGTTCCGGCTAATATGTTTGCGGTAGTCGTGTTAGGATATGCTGCAGAAATAAGTGGTGAGGTATTAAATGATGCTTCCTTAAAGGAAGAATGCTTAAAGCTTCAGAAGGAAATCAAGCAAGGCATAGAGCAGTATGCGAAATTAGAGCATCCGATTTACGGCGAGATGTACGTTTATGAAACGGACGGAGAAGGTCGTGTGCATTTAATGGATGATGCCAATGTTCCAAGCTTGCTGGCAGCTCCGTATTTAGGGTACCAACATTTTGATGATACAACCTATCTCAACACACGGAATTTTCTTTTAAGCAGGGATAATCCTTATTATTACGAAGGCAAATTCGCAAATGGGATTGGCAGCCCGCATACTCCAGACCACTATATTTGGCATATTGCCTTAGCTATTCAAGGGATGACAGCAGCAAGTGCGGAGGAAAAACGACAGATTTTAGCTTCATTCAAAAACACAGATGGCGGCACAAATTTTATGCACGAAGGCTTTAACGCAGATTGTCCTGAGGAATTTACAAGAGATTGGTTTGCGTGGGCTAATACAATGTTCAGCGAATTTGTACTCAGTTTAACAGGTAAAGCAGTTAAAGGGAGTCCTCTGTATCATCAATTGCAGAAACACATTACCAAATAGAAAGGGTGGCCAAAATTGAAGAAAGGTTCATCGATTATTGTTGTGTGTGAATGGATATGGCGAGGAATCTTCGTAAACTTATGCTGGATTGCCTTTATCGTCTTAGGACTAGGGATTTTTGGTTTTTTTCCAGCGACTGTCGCCCTGTTTACAATTGTGCGTAAATGGCTGCGGAAGGATACAGATTTCCCAATATGGAAAACCTTTAAGCAAGTGTATTTAAAAGAATGGAAGAGAAGCAATCAAATAGGCCTTGTTTTTTTTTACAGCATAGGCCTGTTTCTTTATCTTGATATCCGATTGACAGAAACCTTTATGTCAGGTGTTTTGGCCAGCTTCCTGTCTATCATTTTTTCCATTATGCTGCTGATTCTGTTATTAGTAGTAAGCTATTTCTTTGCTGTTTATGTTCATTACGAGTTGTCGAATAAGGAATATATTAAACAATCATTTCTGATCACTTTAACGAGCTTACCATCAACGATAGGAATTGGTGCAGGCTTTTTTGTGATTGGGAGCCTGATTAATCAGATGCCCGGTCTCATCCCCTTCATTTCTGCGGTGGCTCCTGCTTTTTGGATGATGAAGGTTTGTCTGAGCAGATTTGCTTTTTTAGAGAGTAGAGTACAGCATCAATATTAACTAACATAGGGGGAAACAAATGGAACTGTTTTTAAAGGGAGACACAGCGAATGTGGCAGCGGGTCTTGAATTTATTACACAGAAATTAAAGATAAAGCTGACAAGTGATGGTTACCCTATTCAAGTTAAACAAGTTCAGGGGCCGTTGCGCATTACTAGTAGCAGCGGCAAAGGAGAAATATCGTTTGCAAAGCCAATTCATTTCTTCCGAGCACTTGGATTATGGCTGGAAAATTATCGAAAGAATCATGAATTCGATATAACAGAGACACCACAATTTACGATGAGCGGTGTCATGCTGGATGCATCGCGAAATGCTGTACCAACTGTTCATGAAGTGAAAAAGCTGCTCGAGCATATGGCGCTGCTAGGATTAGATACTTTGATGCTATATACAGAGGATACGTATGAGGTGAAGGATTATCCTTATTTCGGATATATGCGTGGGAAATATACTATCAAGGAGCTCAAGACCTGCGATGAATATGCGGAGACACTTGGGATAGACATAATCCCATGCATCCAAACCTTGGGGCATTTACGAGAAGCTCTTAAGTGGAATTATGCTTCTAGTTTTAAAGATACAGATGATATTTTACTAGTCGACAAAACAGAGACATATGAGTTTTTAGAAAGTTGCTTAAAGGCAGCTTCTGAGCCGTTTCGTACAAACAGGATTCATATTGGCATGGATGAGACATTCCAGCTTGGCTTAGGAAAATATTTGGAAGAGCACGGGTATGAGCATCATATTGATATTATGAATCGTCATCTTCAAAAGCTTGTCTCTATAACCGAGAAGCTTGGATTACAACCAATGATTTGGAGTGATATGTATTATCCATTGTTTGCCGAAAACAGCCCGTATAAGGATGAAACGGGAAACATCCGAGCAGATATTATGAATGGAATTCCTCCTATTGAGTATGTGTACTGGAATTATTACCGCAACGAACAAGAAGTGTATGAACAAGATATCCAAAAGCATAAGTTGCTTGGCGGGAAGCCAATTTTTGCTGGTGGTGCTTGGACTTGGAATGGACTGGCGCCGAACTACGGCAAGGCAATTAGTACCACAAGAGCAGCTCTTTCTGCCTGTAAAAAAACAGGGGTAGAGCAAATCTTTGTAACACTATGGGGAGATAACGGAGCAGAAACGCCGTTTGTTGCTGCTTATCCAATATTGCAATTATTTGCCGAGCACTCCTACCAGCAGGAAGTTACGTTAGAGAAGGTATCTGAGCGGTTTGCATTTTGCCTCGACGGCACTTTTGCCGATTTTATGAATTTGCGTTTATTGGATGAAACTCCCGGTGTTATGAAGGATAACATGAACAGCTCGATGACGTCTAAAGTCCTGCTTTACCAAGATATTTTAATAGGTTTATATGATGAGAATGTCCGCGGTCTATCGCTAGGAGAGAATTATCAGCGCTTGGCAGCAGTGCTCGCAATCAGTAAAAAGAACAATCCAGCCTGGGAAGCTTTGTTTGGTTTATATGAACAGCTCGCAACAGTTTTAGCAGACAAAGCGGAAATCGGGATAAAGCTAAAAAGCGCATACGAAAATAAGGACTTTGAACAACTGAAAGCACTTCTAACCGTTTTGGATAGCATCAAAGCAAATGTAGATCTGTTAAGACAAAAACACCGCAGTCTCTGGTTTGCAGCATACAAGCCCTTTGGCTGGGAAGTAATGGATATACGTTACGGTGGTGTTATCACAAGGATTGATTCGGTCAAGTACCGGATTCAGGAGTGGATGGAAGGAAGAATATCCGAAATAGAGGAGTTAGCAGAAAACCGGCTGTACCATGATGGACCTTGGGAAATGGCTGATGGGCTGGTAGGCGGCAATGTCTATCATCGTATCGTCACTGCCGGCAGCTTTTCATTATAATCTACGAGGTGAAAATAATGTTTTTAACAGATAGAAAATTTGAAGAGCGTATTAAGGAATTGGCAGGTTACCGGTACCGGGATCTTGTGGAAATCTCACAGTTTAATATACAAGAAGATGATGGGGAAATTGGAACATATCCTCCATCTGTCTATGATGAACAGCATAAAATGAGAATAGGTGATTACTGGAAAGGGAGAGACCGTTATATTTGGCTTCATACAGAGGTTGATACGCATTTGCATCATACCAATCAGCAAATTGTCGGTCTCTTTTCATTCGGCAAGACAGGAGGAGGTAATAACTCCGGCTTTGAATCCCTACTTTTTGTGAATGGAAACCCTTATCAAGGTGTCGATTCTAACCATGAGGAAGTTCTTTTTGATACAGCAACAGCCAAAGGGCCGATTCATTTGGATTTCAGACTTTGGTCAGGATTCGAAGGGGGAGGCATTCCTGTTCAGAATGAGCTGAAGCTTGAAATGGCGGCAATCGGTTGGCTTGATAAGCAGGTAGATAATCTGTATTACACGCTTTTAGCGGCTTTTGAGGTATTGTCAGAAATCAGTGAGTCTGATTCTGCCTACAGTATTTTAAAAAGACTGATTTCGGACGCTCTAAAGCGGATTAATTGGACCGAGCCTGGCAGCCCTGTATTTTACGAATCTTGTTATGCAGCGGAAGTAAACCTTTCAGAATCCATTCAAGCTGTTACTAAATCATCTGATATTACAATTCATACAGTCGGGCATACCCATATTGATGTAGCTTGGCTTTGGCGTTTAAAAAATACAAGAGAGAAAGCAGCTCGTTCCTTTTCAACCGTCTTACATTTAATGAAGCAATATCCTGACTATGTATTTCTGCAAACACAGCCGCAGCTCTATGATTATCTTAAAACAGATTATCCTGATATTTACGCCCAAATTAAGGAAAGAGCTGCAGAAGGCAAATGGGAAGCCGGCGGGGCAATGTGGCTCGAGTCTGACTGTAATATACCAAGCGGAGAATCACTTGTCCGCCAAATTCTGCATGGTAAACATTTTTTTAAAGAGGAATTTGGAGTGGACTGTGACTATTTATGGCTGCCTGATGTGTTCGGTTACAGCTGGGCGTTGCCGCAAATCTTAAAAAAATCTGGTATTAAAACGATGATGACAACAAAGATTAGCTGGAATCAGTATAACCGGATGCCACACGATACATTTTACTGGAAAGGAATCGATGGATCAGAAATTTTAACGCATTTTATAACAACACCTGAACCATGGAATTCTCCTGACTCTTGGTTCTATACGTATAATGGCTTAATTACGGCTAAAACAGTCAATGGATCATGGAAAGGCTATCGTGATAAAGATTTATCTAAAGATTTGCTTCTTTCCTATGGCTATGGAGATGGCGGCGGTGGTGTGAACCGGCATATGCTTGAAATGCGCCGACGCTTTGATTCGCTGCCAGGCATGCCGAACGTCAAAACATCTACAGCAGGGGAATTCTTTAATAAGCTCCATCAAAATGTTTCAGAGGCTGATGGCTATATCCATAAATGGGATGGAGAGCTGTACTTGGAGTATCATCGCGGCACTTATACAAGCCAAGCGTTTATGAAGCAGACTAATCGTAAATTGGAGCTATTATACAGACGGGCTGAGTTTCTAACAGCTTGGCTTTCCGAATTTGGACAGCAGCTTGCAAACGAGGAGCTGAAAAAAGGCTGGAAGATTATTTTACGGAATCAATTTCATGATATTATTCCTGGCTCCTCCATTCATGAAGTCTATGAGGATGCTAGAGAAGAATATAAGGAAGCACTTCAGTTAGTGGAAAGCTTGGAATCTCGTATTCTTCAGCAGAATATGAACAAGGATGACCAGTCTGTTGTGTTAGTGAACGCAACAGGCTACAAAGGGAAGAGGAATGTTGCTGTGCCTTCATTTGATGATATGACTGAAGGTGTCTGGAAGAACAGTAAAGGAGATATCTTGCCACAGCAAAAGCGGAATAATAGCTGGCTTGTTGAGGCGGATACCCTCCCAGCTTTTGGTGCAGCATCATTATATTTTGACCATTCAGCAGCCGTTCCAAAGGCAGAATCTAATTTTCTCTATCAAAATCGGAAACTTGAAACAAAATATTATACAGTTGAATGGAACGAATATGGCCAAATGACGTCCATATTTGACAAGGAAGCAGGTCGTCAAGTGCTCAGCAGCAGGCAAAACGGGAACGTACTGCAAATTTTTGAGGATAAGCCGCTTGCTCATGATGCGTGGGATATCGATATCTTCTATCAAGAAAAAATGGAAGAAATCCGGAATTTATGCTCATTTGAAGTCGTGGAAAATGGCGAATTGGTATTTACGATTCTGGCGAGGTGGACCTATCATCATTCGGAAATTTCCCAGCGCATCATCTTTTATCATAATGATCGCAGAATAGATTTCGATACAACGGTCGATTGGCATGAAAAGCATAAGCTGCTTAAAAGCGCCTTTCCTGTCGAAATCCGTGCAACGGAGGCAACATATGATATTCAATATGGAAATGTGAAGCGTCCGACCCATTGGAATACTAGCTGGGATATGGCTAAGTTTGAAGGTGTTGCCCACCAGTGGGCCGACCTGTCAGAACCAGATTACGGGGTGAGCTTGCTGAATGATTCCAAATACGGCTATGATATTAAAGATAAAACAATGCGAATCTCCTTATTAAAAGCAGCGACACATCCTGACCCGCAAGCAGATCAAGGAAGACATTCGTTTACTTATTCTCTTTATCCGCATATGGGTGATTGGCGCCAAGCTGGTACAGTGGAGAAAGCATGGGATTTGAACGACCCTGTTGCCGTTTTTAAAGGAGGATGGACAAAGGCAGCGTCCTTCCTAGAAATTGACTCAGACCATGTTTGGGTAGACGCGATTAAACCAAGCTTCGACGGCAACGGAATTATTATCCGCTTGCATGAATATGAAGGCCGAAGAGGAAAGGTGAATCTTTTAAAGGATAGCACATCATGGGTGGAAACCAATTTAATGGAGGAACCGCTTGGAGAAGAGTCTGCCTCACCGATTCAGTTTGAAATAAAACCATATGAGATAAAAACCTTTAGAGTTTTGTAGAATAAAGATGACCGGAGAGCAACACTTTCCGGTCTTTTTTGCGCTTTGTTGACTAATTTCCGCTAATTTTTTATAATTCTAAGATTTTTGCACTTAATCCTAAATTAGTCAACTATAAATAGGGGGCGTTTTACTATAAGATAGATGTATGGAAGCGCTAACATTAATGAGAGGAGGAGAATAATGAAAAGGGTAGTAAAGGATCTTTATAAAAATCGAATTTGGCTGCTGATGGTTTTACCTGGAACAATCTGGTTGCTGTTATTTTCCTATCTGCCGATGTTCGGACAAGTGCTGGCCTTTAAGAAATTCCGGATTGATCCTGATGGTTTTTTTGCCAGCGTAATAAACAGTGAATGGGTTGGCTTTGATAACTTTAAATATTTGTTTAGTACGAATGACGCGTGGGTCATCACAAGAAACACGATTCTTTATAATCTGATTTTTATCGTACTAGGTCTTGTTACAGCAGTCGCAACAGCTGTTTTGCTTAATGAGTTAATCAATAAGAAGCTGTCAAAGGTTTATCAGACATCTATCTTGTTTCCTCACTTTATTTCATGGGTAATTGGCAGCTACTTTGTGTTTACGTTTTTAAGTACAGAACATGGTTTGTTAAATCTAATTCTTGGCTGGTTTCATGTTGACTCTATTTCCTGGTATAACGAATCAAAATATTGGCCGTTTATTCTCGTCGTTATGAGTATTTGGAAGGGTGTAGGATATGGCAGCATCGTTTATTTAGCATCTATTGTCGGAATCGACCGAACATATTATGAAGCTGCCATGATTGACGGAGCTTCGAAATGGAAGCAGATTAAGCATGTTACGCTGCCAATGCTTAAGCCACTGATGATTATCTTAACCATCATGAATATCGGGCGCATATTTAACTCCGATTTCGGCTTATTCTATCAAGTGCCTAGAGATTCAGGTGCTTTGTATGGCGTAACAAATGTTATTGATACATTTGTTTACCGCGGACTAATGAATTTAGGAGACATCGGCATGAGCACTGCAGCAGGGCTGTATCAATCAGCTGTTGGCTTTATCCTAGTTATCATCACAAACTATGTTGTGAGAAAAGTAGATGAGGAAAGTGCATTGTTTTAATGCCATTCCAATACGAAGGGAGGAAAAGTCGCCCGTGCGGCTAAGTGTATGCCAAATTTAGAACAACCGCAGCCAACACCTGCTGTTCCAAACCCAATCGATAAAGTTAAAGAGGGGAAGACGAAAACCTCCAGAAAAAAGTATCGGGATCCCCAACATTTGCATCCAGCCGCAAATGCTGTTATTAGCATACTGCTTGGGGTCCTTGCGTTTACGTGTATCTTTCCTTTTATCTATGTCATTATCATCTCCTTTACAAATGAAGAAAGTATTGTCAGGAATGGTTTTGAACTAATCCCAAAGGAATGGAGCATTGATGCTTATAAGTATTTATGGAGTATGAAGGAGACTTTATTCCGCTCCTATGGTGTCACCATTTTAATCACCATTTTGGGGACTGTTATCAGTGTGTTTATGATTACCTTTTACGCATATGCAATTTCAAGACCGCAATTTAAATATCGTCGATTTTTCACCTTTTTAGCATTTTTCACAATGCTGTTTAGCGGAGGTCTTGTGCCGACTTATATCGTTGTTACTCAATTTTTACATTTGAAGAATTCGATTTGGGCTTTAATCCTGCCTCTAGCGATGAATGCATTTTACATCATCATAATGAGAACCTTCTTTCTGAAGTCTGTTTCTGAATCTATTTTAGAATCAGCAAGAATGGATGGAGCCAGTGAATGGCGAATCTTTTTTCAGATTATCTTTCCACTTTCCTTACCGGGAATTGCCACAATTGCCTTGTTTAGCACACTCGGTTATTGGAACGACTGGTTTGCAGCATTGCTGTATATCGATAATCCCAATCTCGTGCCGCTTCAAGCATTGCTGATGAAAATAGAAGCAAATCTTGAATTTATGAGAAAGAATATGGATGTTGCTATCTTGCAGAAGAGCTTATTCGATACGATTCCGCAAGAATCAGCCAAAATGGCCATGGTAGTAATCGCCACATTGCCGATTGCAGTTTCTTATCCGTTTTTCCAAAAGTACTTTATTAGCGGACTGACAATTGGCGGCGTTAAAGAATAACTAATAGAAAGAGGAGAAAAGGTATGAAGAAAAAGAAGCTAAGTGTTATTCTCGCAGCTGCTTTGGCAGCAGGTACTCTTCTGTCTGCCTGCAGCAAAGACAGCTCCACATCAGAAAACGGCGGCAAAGATGGTCAACCATATGAAATTAAATGGTACACGATTGGAACGCCGCAAAAAGATACAGATAAGGTTTTTGAAGAGGTTAATAAGTATACAAAGGAAAAAATCAACGCCACTGTAAAGATGACACAGATTGACTGGGGCGATTGGGACCAAAAATCTCAAGTGATGATCAATTCAGGGGAAGCAATTGATATTATCTTTACAAATGGCACGTCATATGTTCAAAATGCCCAAAAAGGTGCATTCCTGGCTATAGATGATTTGTTAGATAAGGAAGGTAAAGCACTTAAAGAGGTTATTAACCCTGACCTGCTGGAAGGAAATAAGGTGGACGGAAAACTTTATGGTATCCCTTCAAACAAAGAGGTTGCCAGACAGGATGTTTATACGTTTAACAAACGCCTTGCAGATAAATATAAATTTGACCTTTCAAAAGTGAAAACATTGCAGGACCTTGAACCTATGCTAAAAACAATTAAAGAAAATGAATCTGGAATTACTCCAATGGCAACATTTAAAGCACCTTTACGCTACGACTATGTGTTCAATAATGAAATGCCGTTTGCCTTCCCGTTTGAAGGAGATACAGACAAAGTCATTAATCCATTTGACACAGAGGATGCTATGAAACAATACACAACGATGCGAGAATACTATAAAGCAGGCTATCTGAAGGAAGATGCCGCAACAAGCAAAGACAGCTGGCCGATGGATGTGGAAAACTGGTTTGTCCGCATGGGCGGTTCCCAGCCGTATGCAGATTTATTATGGTCTCGCTCTGCTAAGTACGAAGTAGTGTCAGTTCCTGCTGAGCAGCCGACCATTATTAATGATTCTGTATCTGGTTCCATTCAGGCGATTTCTGCCACATCACAAAATCCGGAAAAAGCCATGGAATTTTTAACACTGCTTAATACAGATCCATATCTTCGCAATCTTGTCGATAAAGGGATTGAAGGAACGCATTATAAGAAAAATGATGATGGCACTATCGAGGACCTTCCAGCTCGTATTGACGGATACAATATGCCATCCTACTCTTTAGGAAACCACTTTATTTTAGATTTGTATAAAGATGATCCAAAGGATAAATGGGAAAAATTCAAAGAGTTTAATGCCTCAGCAGTAAAAGCACCATCACTTGGCTTTAAGTTTAACAGTGATCCTGTCCGCTCTGAGCTTGCGGCCATTACGAATATTTCTCAGGAATTCTACCCAGCTTTGGCAACAGGTTCTGTTGATCCAGAAGAATATTTGCCAAAATTCAATGAAAAGCTGAAAGAGGCTGGTGTGGATAAGGTATTAACCGAAATTCAAAAACAATTTGATGACTGGAAAAGCGCCCAGCAATAAGCAACCAAGTCAAGCTGGATCTTCTCTGCCAGCTTGACATTAACTATATTTTTTTCGATCTCTTCCATTGAATAGACTTAAAACGGTAAACATTGCATACCGAAGGGATTGAAATTGGTAATACAGTCTTATATAAGTTTTCCAAACTTATATGTCGGTCTGACAATTGTTGATCGTTTAAAGTAATCAATAAAGAAGAGGAGAAAAAAATGAAGAAAGCGAAGTTAAGTCTTATTCTCGTAACTATTCTCGTCCTTGGAACGATATTGTCTGCTTGCAGCAAAAACAGTGCCACACAAAGTAACGATGGTAAGGATGAAAAGCCTTATGAAATCAAATGGTACACACTTGGAACACCACAAAAGGATACGGATAAAGTCTTTGCAGAAGTGAACAAATATACAAAGGAAAAAATTAACGCGACCGTGACAATGACACAAATTGACTGGGGAGATTGGGACCAGAAGTCTCAAGTGATGATCAATTCAGGCGAAGAATTTGATATTATCTTCACCTTTGGGAACCCATATGTCCAAAATGCCCAAAAGGGTGCATTTATCGCGGTAGATGATCTGTTAGAAAAGGAAGGGAAAGCACTTAAAGAGCTGATTAACCCTGTTCTGCTGGAAGGAAATAAGGTCGATGGAAAACTTTATGGTATTCCTGCAAATAAAGAGATTGCCAAACAAAATGTTTATACATTTAACAAACGCCTTGTGGACAAATATAACTTTGATCTTTCAAAGGTAAAAACATTGCAGGATCTCGAGCCAATGCTGAAAACAATTAAAGAAAATGAGCCTTCAATAACACCGATTGCTTCATTTAAGGCACCTTTACGCTTTGACATTGTCTTTAATGGTGAAATGCCCTTTGCATTTCCATTTGAAGGGGAAACAGACAAGGTGATTAACCATTTTGAAACAGATACTGCGATGCAACAATTCAAAACGATGCATAAGTACTATAAATCAGGATTTCTTAAAGAAGATGCGGCCACAAGCAGCGAAAACTGGCCATTGGAAGTAGAAAACTGGTTTGTGCGCATGAACTATTACCAGCCGTATGCAGATTTATTATGGTCTCGTTCAGCTAAATATGAGGTAGTATCCATTCCTGCCGAACCGGCTGCGATTGTCAATGATTCTATATCTGGATCGATTCAAGCAATTTCCGCTACCTCAAAAAATCCACAAAAAGCCATGGAATTTCTGACACTCCTTAACACAGATCCATATCTTCGCAATCTTATCGATAAAGGGATTGAAGGAACTCACTACAAAAAGAATGATGATGGTATGATTGAGGATTTGCCTGCGCGTATTGACGGCTATAATATCCCATCCTACACATTAGGCAACAACTATATCCTCGATTTATACAAAGGTGACCCAGAGGATAAATGGGAAAAGTTCGAGGAATTTAATGAATCTGCAGTAAGGGGACCTTCACTAGGCTTTAAATTTAGCAGTGACCCAGTTCGTTCAGAACTCGCAGCCATCACTAACATTACGAAAGAATTCTACCCTGCTCTTGCAACAGGCTCTGTTGACCCAGAAGAATATTTGCCGAAGTTCAATCAGAAATTGAAAGAGGCGGGAGTTGATAAGGTATTAAAGGAGATTCAAAGTCAATTTGACGAGTGGAAAAGCGCTCAAAAATAAGAGTACTAGTAACTTACAAGGTATATTAGCTCATCTTCGATCCTTTCCATTGTGTTAAACTAAAAAAGGTAAACTATCATATTTGAGGGATTGAAAATGAAATTAAAACAAACAGGCCGCTTTCAGCAAAAGATGTTTAATAAGCTTTTTTTAACGTCCTCTATTACGATAATTGTAACCGTTATCATTTTGATTGTAACTATTACAAACTATTATTCTGAAATCATCATTCAGAAGGAAGTGAATGTGAATACAAGGACGATAGAACGGGTAGAGGATTATTTTTCTGCCAAGGATTCAGATGTAAATAAAGCAATTAGAGATATTTATGTTCAAGGAGATCTCATTGATGATATCTCCTTTGCCCTTCATAACGGATATGGAAAATATTTGGAGTATCGCCTTAATCGCTTTACAGAGGACCATTCATATTTTCCTAGCAATCTAGATACTTATTTTAATGGTTTTTTTAGTCAAGATAGTGATATTAATGCAATCAGTCTCCGCTCATTGGATAGTCACAGTGTAGAATATTTGCTTATCAATAATTATCTTCGCTGGAATGAAAGCATGAAGAACGCAGAAGTAACGGAGAACAAACCTGAAGCAAATTTAAGGAGTGCCGGCCTGCCGAAAGGGCGGAGATTAAAGGATACCATCACCAAAAAGGTGGTCATAAATAATCCTGTCACACTGGAGAAAATAGGTGAAATTTCCATCTTTTACTCGACTGAACATTTAGATAAGATGGTCCAAAAGGATGAAGGCGCACCAGCCTCTTTCTTTTTATTGGATGCTGAAGGCAAAACCATTTATTCTCATAATGAAGGTGTGCCATCAGCAATAATCCAGCAATTTAAACAAGAAACGAATGAAACGAAGCTAAGTTATAAATCAAAAAAATTTTACATTAATACAGTTGCCAATAAGGGTGATTATACATTTGTCAGTGTCATAACGAATGAAGGCTGGCAGAAGCTATCGATTGTCAGGGGAACGATGTGGGTCGTCATAATTCTCCTTATAGTCGCAGCCATTTTGATGTCTTATACATTTATGCAAAATTACTCACGCCGCATTAACAAAATAGTATCGACCATTCGTCAAGTGGAAAAGGGAAACCTGGCTGCACGGATTCCTGCATCTGATGAAGAGGATGAATTAGCGAAGATTGCCTTTAATATAAATTCCATGCTCGATGAATTAAATAATTATATTGCCCAATTTTATTTACTTAACTTAAAGCAGCAGCAGGCAGAATTGAAGGCGCTTCAAGCACAGATTAATCCGCACTTTTTATTTAATACGCTTGAAGCCATCAGAATGGTGGCAATGTTGGAGGGTTCTAAAACTTCCAGTAAGATGACCTTTCATTTATCAAAACTGTTCCGCTATTCACTGGAATCGAAAGATATTGTCCCATTATATACCGAGATTGAATATGTTAAACAATATTTAACATTAATGCAGTTTAAACATCCCGATAAGCTGGAGGTTCAGTTTCATTTAGCAGAGGAAGTAGAGCAAACACCTGTGCAAAAATTAATCCTTCAGCCGATTATTGAAAATTACTTTGTACATGGCTTTAAAAAGGATCGAACTGACAATCTCTTAACAATTAGCGGCGTTAAACTTGGCGAAAAAATTGAAATCAGGATTGACGATAATGGGAAGGGCATGTCAGAAGAAAAACTGTCCCAAATTGTTCATCATATTAATTGTGAAGAGGGCGATGAAATGAAATCAATTGGATTAAGAAATATTCATCAGCGTTTAAAGCTAAAATATGGAGACCAATACGGGCTCTCGGTAAAAAGCAGTCCAGCAGTAGGAACAACCGTTATTTTAACCATTCCAGTTCAGGGGATTTACCATGTTTAAAGTACTGTTGGCAGATGACGAACCGATTATTACAAAAGGACTTTCAGCGATTTTGGATTGGGAAGATTACGGATTTGAGATAGTACATACAGCAGAAAGTGGCGAGGAGGCACTCTCTTATATAAAAGAGAATCCGATTGATATTCTCATTTCGGATATTTTAATGGGAGAAATGTCCGGTCTTGATTTAATCCAAGAGGTTAAAAGCATTCGGTCTGACACAAAGAGTATTGTTTTAACAGGTTATCAGGAGTTTGACTATATAAAACGAGGGTTGTTATTAGGGATTGAAAATTATTTAGTTAAGCCTGTTGATGAAGAGGAATTATTAAAAACACTGCAATCTGTCGGACAGAAATTAAAGGTTGCAACTGCTGGCAGCCAGACAAAAGACTCAACTACCATGCTGGATAATACATTATGGGGCTTTCTGACAGGGGAAGTTAGCCAGCATGATTGCTTGGAAAGATTAGCATTGTATAACATTGAATTTAATAAGCCGTTTTATAATGTTTCTATCTTAAATATTGAACATTTTCAGCAGTCTGAAGTGGTAAATCACATCCGTCATTATATTGAAACACAGTACGCTGCCGTATGTCTCCATAATCCGAATCAAGAGATCATCATTATATTTGACGGTTCAAGTGAAGAGGAACTAATAAAGCAAAACCAGCGTCTAGTGACTGACCTCTGCAATGAACAAAAAAGAATAGGCTTATTTTATTTGGCAATGGGCAAACCAGTTCAAATGCTGGATGAATTAAATGAAAGCTTTACGATGGCAAGAGACTGCAGCGCCATGCAGTTATATTTAGAACCTAATGTGCTGATTACAGATAAACAGGCATTAGATCGGCATGATGAACAGAAACAGCAGCAGGAATTCAAAGATTGCCTTGTGAAAATGCTTATGAATGCGGAGGAAGAATCGTTAGCTCTAGTTGATTTATTTTTTAAGAATTTAACAGAAAAAGACAATCTTATCTCGCCGCAAGTAGCGAAAAAATATACATTTGATTTAATCTCTTATATTCATTATTCAGTGCGTCCAGATGATCTTTGTCTTTATACAGCTGTTGTGGAACGGATTGTCTATAGTTCGGATATTGAGCAGATGAGGGACATTTTGACTGAATATTGCTATGAACTGATTCTGACTGTTCATAATCATGTTCATTTGCGAAGTCCAATTGTCCAAAATGTTCTTACCTTTATTCATGCTCACTTTGACCAAGGCTTGTCCTTAAAAACACTAGGGCAGCAATTTCATGTTAATGCTATTTACTTAGGTCAGTTATTCCAAAAGGAAGTAGGAGTTGTCTTTTCAGAATACCTTAATCGTTATCGCTTGGAAAAAGCGAAGGAATTATTGAAAGCCACTCATTACAGGGCAGGCGATATTGGGAAAAAAGTAGGTTATTCTGATACGACTTATTTTTATAAGCAATTTAAGAAAATGGTTGGCACAACTCCGAGTGAGTGGCGGAAAATTTAAAAAAGGAAGCGGTGATAAATTTGAAATATCTTTTTCCTGAAAAATTTTGGTGGGGAAGTGCGGCATCTGGTCCGCAAACAGAAGGAGCAGCTATGATTGATGGCAGAAAGGAAAGTATGTGGGATTTTTGGTATAGCCAAGATCCTGAATGCTTTCATCATGGCGTCGGACCGACCCATACATCAGATTTCTATCATCGATTTAAAGAAGATATTCAGTTAATGAAAGAAACGGGTCATAACTCTTTTCGCACATCTATCCAATGGTCACGGTTAATCCCAAATGGAACCGGGGAAGTAAACGAGAAGGCTGTTGATTTCTACAATCAGGTCATTGATGAGCTGCTGGCAAATGATATCGAACCATTTATAAATTTATACCACTTTGATATGCCAATGTGCATGCAGGAAATAGGCGGCTGGGAGAACCGAAACGTGATTGATGCCTATGTGAACTATGCTACTACCTGTTTTCGGTTATTTGGAGATCGTGTGAAGTATTGGTTTACCTTCAATGAACCTATTGTGCCTGTCGAGGCTAGTTATTTATATGATTTGCATTATCCTAATGTAACTGATTTTAAGCGGGCGGCCATCGTTGCCCATCATACCATTGTCGCTCATGCAAAAGCCGTCGAGGCATTTAGGAAATTAGAGTTAGCTGGGAAAATCGGCATTATTCTTAACTTAACACCCTCTTATCCAAGAAGCGAGGACAAAGAGGATAGGGCAGCAGCTCATATTGCAGATGTATTCTTTAACCGCAGTTTTCTCGACCCAGTCACAAAGGGGGTATATCCTCGTGAATTGGTTGAAATTTTACAAGCAAGAGAGTTGCTTCCGCCTGTTGAGGCCGATGATTTGGAGGTAATCCGCAATAATCCGATTGATATTTTAGGAGTGAACTACTATCAGCCTCGCCGCGTAAAAGCGAAAGAAACCCAAGAATCAGAAAATGCTCCGTTTATGCCTGAACATCTATTTGATCCTTATATTATGCCAGGCCGAAAAATCAATCCCCACCGCGGCTGGGAGATTGCAGAGGAAGTAATTTACGATATTATGATTGATATTCGTGATAATTATGAAAACATACCTTTTTTTATCTCAGAAAATGGTATGGGGGTTGAAGGGGAGGAAAAGTTCCGCAATGACGCAGGATATATTGAGGACGATTACCGAATTGAGTTTGTGAGAGAGCATTTGCAATGGGTGCATAAAGGTATACAGGAAGGAGCCAATTGCCTTGGATACCATATGTGGACATTTATGGATAACTGGTCATGGACAAACGCTTATAAGAACCGCTACGGATTTGTAGAGGTAGATTTAAAGAATAGCCTGAAACGTACTGTGAAAAAATCAGGGCGATGGTACAAGCAGCTGGCAGAAAATAACGGATTTTAACAGAATGGAGAGTGAAATTCTGATGGAAGCCTATATGGTATTCGATATTGGCGGCACCTTTATCAAATACGCAGTAATGGATGAGTCTGCCAGAAAACTAAGAAGTGGCAAGCTGGCAACACCTAAGGATGGACTGGACAGTTTCTTGCAGACCATACAAAGAGTAGCAGAGGAAAATGCTGCTGACTTTGAGTTGCAAGGAATAGCAGTAAGCTCACCAGGGGCGGTCGATATAAAAACAGGTTATATTGGCGGAGCGAGCGCTATCCCCTATATACATGGGGTAAACATGACAGCACTCATCAGAGAAAAGACCAGACTTCGGACAGTAATAGAAAATGACGCGAATTGTGCAGCCTTGGCAGAAGGCTGGTTAGGAGCAGCCAAAGCAACAGATTACTATATTTGTATTGTAATAGGAACAGGAATAGGCGGCAGTATCGTCCTCAATCAAACCATTTTACGCGGCGCCAATCTTCACGGCGGAGAGTTCGGCTGCATGATAATGGGAGCACCAGCACAAGAGCCACTACAAGGCACATGGAGCCTTGCAGCTTCCACGAATGCTCTAGTAGAGGAAGTAAAAAAGAGAAAACAGATAGAAGAAGGAACATTCGATGGAGAAGCTGTATTCCGCTTAGCAAAAGAAGGCGATTCGATTGCCAAAGAATGCATTGCTGAATTTTATAAAAGGCTTGCCATCGGTATATATAATTTGAAATATGCCCTCGACCCTGAAAAAATCCTAATTGGCGGCGGAGTCAGCAGCCGTCCAGAAGTAATAGAGGGAATTAACCGTGAATTACAGCAGCTGCGAAATGATGTTTCTACCTTACAAATAGAAGTGGAAGCTTGTCAGTTTGGAAATGATGCAAATTTAGTCGGAGCGTTGTTTCATTTTCTTAATACCAAGTATTGATAATTGCCCACCTATATTAAGTGCTGAAATGCACTTGAATATAGGTGGGTTTTATTTTTTATGGATGCGAAAAAAGATATAAATATATCCATTTAATACTTAACACTAGAAGAAACGAAAGGGAAAGATATCGCCTTTGCAGGCAGCCTGTCCCAATTATTCCTCATAAGTAATATTAAGTAATGCTATACTCACAATATAGAGTTCTCCTGTTGTCCATTGCTCATATATCCCCCCATTTTCCTCAACAGCCTTAATGACATTTCGTATCCCTATTCCCTCAACCAATCGATTTTTACGTGTATAAATTTCTGTTGTATCAAAATTATTGGATATTTCAATTGTTAAGTTATTTTTGAAGTAATCTATTTCTAAAGTTACTTCCTTATGTTCAGTTACTGATAATCGTTTGCATGCATGAATAGAATTATCTAATAGATTTCCAAATATGGCCACTAGCACATCGTCATGTAAATTGACTTTTCTCGGCAAAAAGGCTTTAATATTTAATTCTATTCCTTCTGAATTTGCATATGTATATTTTTCATTTAACAAAAAGTTTAAAGTATGATTTTCAGTAAAAATGTTAGTGCAATCATTTGTCAAAGCAGAAAGCGATTGGCTGATAGAATTAATTGCTTCTTCAACTTTTCCTTTTTGTAATTTGCTTAAAAGCACCAAATATTGATTTTTTAAATCATGGTTAATGGCCTGGATTTTAGTTTGTGACTTTTTTACTTGATCATAAAATTTCATTTCATTCGCTAGTGTCCTATTTTGTATAGTAGTTTGAACAAACTTCTCATAATGATTTGATAAGCTCACGTAAAGATATAAGATACATAAGTTCATATATACTATCCCAATAAACATAAGTGGAATTAATGTATGTGGAAGATTTTTTGTGCTTATTTCATTAATAAATATTACACATAACGTAAGTATGGATACGGAGGGGATAGAGGTTAGAGCTGTGACTTTAAATAGATCTAAATTGTGATTGGACCTATTTCTTTCATAAACTTTTAGTTTTATAAGTACAATGCAAATTAGTTCTATTATAGTAGAAACACTTGTACTTGCAGAAACAAATAATAAATCAAATGGTGAAATTTGCTCAAATGGAAAGAAATAAGAGAGAATTAAATAACCTGCATATTCACATCCTATTGATATAACTAGGAGAACAGTTGCCCAAAAAGTTGCTTTTTTTAAAGGGACATAATTTCTGACACCTACTGTTATTAAAATGAATATGGTTATAGCAATATTTAGAAAAGGGACAATTTGAATAGAAACAATAAAGCGCATTACACAAAAAATAAGAAGAAGAGCCAGTAATAATATATTTATTTTAGAGAGGTAACTTCTTTTTATTTTATTATAATTGGAGAAAAAATAATTTGCTAGAAGGATATGAGCACATAAATTTAATATTATTAATAGAATCATCGTATTTTTTCTCTCAATTTAAGCAATATTGATTTTCTTGCTGTCGTCTTATAGTTTTTACTGATCGGAACCCAAATGTCTGAACCTTTTTCCATATTAAGTGTAAGGTAATCGTTTCGAATTTCCCTAACAAAACGAATATTAATAATGTAGGAATTATGAACTCTTACAAAGGTATCATCTAAATTAGATATTAGTTCTCTGGTTGTCATCATAACGGAGTGTTCTTCATCTATTGTGTGGATTAATACTTTTCGCATTCTTTTTTCGAAATAGACTATTTCTTGTAGTGGAAGAGAATAGTCCACTTTATTATATTGAAATACGAAGTGTTTCTCTTCAAAGTTAAGGTATTTTATAACCTTATCTAAAACGGGGAATAGCTCCTGTTCTGTCAAAGGTTTTAAGATAAAATCAAATGTATGTAGCTTAAAAACTTCCATAGCATAATTATCGTAGCTTGTTACAAAAACGATAGGAACATTAACATCAAATTCACGGATTCTGCTTGCTATTTCCAAACCAGAACTCTCAGGAAATTCAATATCTAAAATGAATAAATGGTAGTTTGATTTTGGAAGTATTTCTATAAGTTTGGTTGCATTATAGAAAACATCAACAGAAAAATTCGGATTATATCTTTTTATAAGGACTTCTGTTTGGCTAGTGACCTCAAAGACATCATCGCATATTGCTATATTTAACAATCTTAACACCTCCTGTAATATGCAACTCCATTTTACCCCCAGCCGTTTCATTTTAGCAATCATCCTTTGTGATTTATTGCACATATTTTTTATTGTATTTAGGTTATTACATATAAATGGACAATTATTACTCGCTTTATAGAGAGAAGAGTATTTGTGATATTCTTCGCGTATGTGGACAAAGTATGTTCGTTAAAGTGTTTTTCGTAGAAGAAAGATACTCAAATAATAGAATAACTTTGTTGCAAATTTACCAATCCTTCTGTAGAGGATGAGGGGGTGATAAATATGAAAAAAGTAACAGTACGGCGTGCGTCCAAAGTAGAAGCTACAGCATGGTGGATTATTTTCTAATGTAGATAATGGCACAACGCAAAAATTGGCACTAAGTTGGTATATCAGACCATAATCTATGTGAAAATATCATTAACTTAGTGCTATCTATTTAACTGATAACATTTTTGGAGAGGAACTATGAAATATAAAAACCCTCGGATTAAACCAATTTATCCATTGTATAGATTAAATCAAGACGAATTTAGAATTGGAGCGCAGCTTGGCATTACAGCAGAGTTTAATGATCCAGATCAGCAGATGTGGGAGTTAGCAAAAAGGTTGGATGGACGCGATATTAAAGAAATCTTTAATGAAGTTAGAGAATTGTTTCCAGAACTAACCGTAACAGATATTTTAGAGGGAATCCAGTTATTGGATGAAGAAGGTTTTATTGAAGAAACACATCTAGATGTTGAAAAAACAGTTCCTGAACGTTACAAACCGAATGTAAATTATTTTAGTCGATTTATTGGAACTAGAAGAAAACGTTTTGACATTCAACAAAAAATAAATGAAACATCAATTTTGTTATTAGGTCTTGGAGGTGGAGGTTCAAATATTCTAACTCTTCTTGCTGGATTAGGTCCAAAGAAAGTTATCATTGTAGATTATGATATCGTTGAAGAAGGAAACTTAGGTAGGCAGCTGATATATCGGGAAAAAGACATTGGTAAACTTAAAACGGAAGTAGCACAACAAGCTTTCAAAGAAATGAACTCAACAATAGAAATAGAAGCACATAATCTTAAAATTACAACACCAGAAGATTTGATAACTTTGGCTGAAGGAATAGATTTAGTAATCTGTGCTATTGATGAACCACCATTCATAGCACAAAGAATTGTAAATCAAGCAATTGTTCGTACTAATTTACCTTGTGTTTTTGGGGCTTCTCAAGTAAGTCGCGGAAGAATTTTTACAGTTCTACCTAAGGTAACTGGTTGTTTCGATTGTCTAAACTTGCAATACAGCATAAATGATCCACAATTTGTTGAACAATTTATAGGTTTTAGAAATATTAACTTTTCTCCACCAACTGTTGCATATGCACCTGGGATTTACCAGTTGACTGCAGCTATAGTCGATGAAGCAGTAAGAGTAATAACTGGTTATGCTCAACCTAGAAGTTTGGGAACGCAATATGAAATAAATTTTGAAGATGGTTCTTCATTTACTCATCCCACTTGGAATAGATATGAAGAACAATGTCCAACCTGTGGAAATGGGAATATTTACGACTGGGAAATATTTCAATATTATGAGAACAAGAAATAATTAAAGTGCGGTGAAAGTATGCCAAGTAAAATGATTGTAAAACACATAGCAAGTAGAAATTTAAAAAATGGAAAAGCTGTTATTATAGCTTCCGATTCCATTCCACTAGTTGTTGATAGAGAAATTGCTGACTCATTAATAAAAAATCCCATGTTTTTAAATAACTGTAATCCAGATGTACGATCATTATTTGAAGAAAGTGGGTATTTTCGGAAATTTGATGAGGAAGCGAACATACTCCCAATTGAACAAACTACAACCAGGTGGAACTTTTATCGGAAGCTTTCATTATTAGTTGGTATACTTTCGCTTATTATTATTATATTTGCTCTTCCTTTTACTGGTGGAATTCCAACTGGCAATAAAATATTAGCACAAAATGTGCACTTTTTTTATACTTTTCTGTTTGTTATTTTTGTCTCTGTATTATCAAGTCTTTTACATGAGTATATGCATATTTTTTTCTCGAATTCTGCTAAGAGATCCAAAGATATAATTAAGATACGATTTATAAAATCGACAGCAACCGTTTCAATGTCACATATATGGGTTTGGTCACTTTTCCCCAGATTTATTGCTTTATCAGCTGGTTTAATTTCGGATTTATTCCTATTAGCAATAGTTACAGTAACACAAGTTTTTATTGCAAATTGGATTTTAATAGTGACATCGGCTGTTTTGTGGGTTCGGATTTTGTGGCAATTTCGTTTTCACAAAAAATGTGATGGTCAATTAATCTTTCAAACATTGTTGGACAACCCATTATTTGGTGATATGACTGCACTTACTGATAATTCTTTAGAGCAAAGGAAAGAAAAAAGATTAATGAGGATTCTTAAGTTTATAGGTTATACCATCAATATTCTCCTTTTAATATTCTGGTGTTTACCCTTTTTTTTGAGTATTTATAGATACTTTGCTAATTAAGTCTCTAAGAATAAGCAATTAAATAAGTCAGATATTTATCGAGGTGGCTATGGCACAACAAGAAAATAATTTACAGATAATATCATTGAAAAAGGTTTATAAAAAAAATAGAATTGTGGCTAATTTCGACATTACCTTGTCGTTTAAGGCTGGAGAGGTTGTTGCGTTAATAGGGCATAATGGTGCTGGGAAATCAACGCTGTTAAACCAAATTTTAGGATTGGTAAAACCAACTTCTGGAGTAATCCAATTTAATAAAGTAAATATTATTGATAATCCACAAAAAGCAAGAGCTTTTGTTTCTTTAATGCCTCAATTTCAAGCACCATTAAATGGTGTTACGATGAAACAAGCGGTTGAATCGATTTTTTTAATTCGTGGTGGAAGAAGTAAAGAAATGCAAACGATAGTGAATAGTCTCTTGAAAGATTTACAAATTGAGAATTATGCATTACATTCGGGTGATAAACTTTCTGGAGGTTTACAGAGACTAACTTCCTTTGCGATGACTGTAGTTTCTCCATCACCAATTTTGTTATTTGATGAACCGACAAATGATGTTGATCCAATACGTCGGAAGTTAATCTGGCAATATATGAAAAAACTCGCTAATAACGGGCATATTGTTCTTGTTGTATCTCATAATTTACTTGAAATAGAACAGTATGCAGATAGATACATCATGCTAGAAGAGGGGCAAGTTATTAAAGAATCAGACCTCCGATCATATCCAGCAAAATCCGTAAGTCTTTTAAGTATCTTTATTCTAGATACTGATATTTTAAGTGAAATACCTGTAGATATAGAGATTAAATATACAGAAAAAGAGCTTAGAGCAGATTTAATTTTAAATCCAGAGCAAATTTTAAATACATTGGATTGGGCACTGCAATTGCTTAAGTTGGGGAGGATTTCTAACTATAAACTTTCTCCGATTTCTCTGGAATATTCTTACGGAGGTCTAAAGACATGAGGGATAATCTGATTGAGAATCCGATTTCTAATCAATTAATAAGTTTGATTAGGTGGAGTATATTGCGTCATAAGCATCTATTAGTTGTTTTTTCATTTGCACAGATAGTTCTTTCGTTAGCAATAGTATATGGATTAGCACTAATGCTTCCAGATATAGATGAAGAAACAGCTATTTATCTATCTTCTGGATCAATCACATTGGGAATAATTGCTGTTGGTTGTGTACTATCAGGCCAAATTATAAACACAGCTAAGCAAGAAGGAATTATCTATTATCAAAAAACTTTACCAGTCTATCGTTTAAATATTATTTTTGCTGACATTATTATATGGGGTCTTGCTTCGTTACCGGGAATTTTTATGAGTTGTTTAGCGGCGATTTTTCGATTTCATTTAACTATTGAAGTTTCTATACAATGTTTATTAGCTATCGCTATTATACAAATTAGTATGATTTGTATTGGATTTGCCATAGCCTATTGGTTTTCGGCAAACATTGTTGCCTTAGTCACGCAAATAATTATGATTGGTGGCTTACTCTTTTCGCCTATTTTGTATCCAACAAATAGATTGCCGATATGGACAAAAGTGATTTACGAAAATCTGCCATTTGTGCCAGCAAGTAAGCTTATTAGATCGACTTTATTTAACAATGGAACAGTTTCTATTCGGGATGTAGTGGTGGTATCAATCTGGGGAATAGTTACTATGCTGTTATCATTAATTGCATTGTCGAGGAGAGAGTAATTAATGGAAAGAATCAATGTAACAAATTTATATAAAACAATTGAGAATCAAGGATTATTAAATAATGCAAATTTAAGGGTTGATAATGGCGAGATTTGCGCAGTAATCGGTCCTAACGGAGCAGGAAAAACATCCTTAATTAAATGCATTTTAGGTCTTTTGAAGCAAGATGTTGGCGACATTCTAATTAATGGACAACAAATGTCTACTATTACACGCAATGACCTTTTAAGAGAGATAGGCACAGTTTTACAGTTCCCGTTAATCATCGGAAAATTAACCGTTGAACAAGTATTTAATGAGCACTTTCACTATTATGAAGTAAATACAACTGGAGCTATCCAAGATTTATTAAAAAAAGTTGAGTTGCCAGTTTCCATGAACAGCTTAGCTAAAAACCTATCCTTAGGCATGAAACAACGTTTATTATTGAGTTTAGCCTTGGCTCATCAACCGAAAATATTAATACTTGATGAACCTTTTAATGGGTTAGATGTGGATGGAATTAAGCTAATAAAAGATATTTTAAAAGCGTTTGCTGCAATGGGGAATAGTGTTCTTATAACGAGTCATTCATTAAGTGAACTGCAAGATTTAGCAACTAATGTAGTCTTTATGAAGAATGGCACAACAACTTCGAATCAAAAGATGGGAGATATTGTTCGAGATTTTGAAGGTGGATTGCTCCAATATTATGAGAAATCAAAAACTGTTGCAAATGTGGAGGGAGAACGGAGATGAAGAGACACTATAATTATGAGAAGAGAAAGCTAACACCTATTAGGTATACTATTTTTTTAATAGCTTTCCTATCACAATTAGTATTTCTATTCTTCTTTGCGATTGTTGGTCACTTTGAGTCTGGCGACTCCTCAAGTGATATATTAAAAAATATATCGGGTATTGGGGGCTTAGCTAGTACAATAACAATGTGTATTCTAGCTATATACGGTGCTGTACTGCTTAATAAAATTATTATTGAAAATTATATTGGAGAGAATCGTATTCGTGTTTATTTATATCCATATGGCAGAAAGAAATTGTTTTTATTAAAAGTAAAATGCTTCGTATTGGTATTTTTAAAATTTCAGTTCCTAGGACTTGTTCTTTCGAATGTCATTTTTTTATTAGTAGAGTTTGTTTTTCCTATTGTGAATTCTGGAGAAGGAATATTTTCAAATTTATTAATGGCAATAAACAGCTCTATAGCTAGTTCGTTGATAACTTTGGTTGTTATTCTATTTTCTGGGGTTATTGGTATTCGTTTTTCATCACTGCCAGCAACGATTGTTTCTAGTATAGTACTGGTTGTTATTTTAGGAAATTTAATTGCAATGTCCTTTGCAGCTAACGTATTTCTCTGTCTGCTAGTTGCGATAGCTTTAACAGTTCTAATCTATTTCATCATTGTATATGCGGGAGTTCGGATTGAAAATGAGGATGTTGTATAGTTGCTAATTAGAATGATATAAGTATGGGAAGAACCTTTTCAGAAGCATTCACCTCAAATAATGACTTCTGCTGTTAAAGGTTCTTTCCGATAAGCTTCCGTCAATTTCTATTCTTATTAATTTAAAGCAAATTTAAGTCAAACTTCTGCCTGTCATTTGATCAACCTTATAATAGGTTTCCCTTCGTACTGGTTTTCCCGACATTTTTGGATACATCAAAAGGGTGTACGCGTTTCTCCGCTATTGAAGCCCCTTCATAAGTCTGCTCCCAGCAAAAACAGTTCTTTATTTTAACCAATGAATCTATGCTTTTACCAATAGGATGAGAAGTATAGTCCTGATAAAATTATGTAAGGGTTTACATATTATTTAGGCATCTATTGAAAATAACGTCTCAAAAGGGGGGAGAGTAGCACTTATTCCAAACATGGACGAAATACGTGGTGAGTACTTTGCAGAAATGGTTAAACAAAAAAGCGTTCACTTAACTTCTTTTGTTATCACATACAGTAGTAAAAATAAAGGAGGACAATGGATGTTTTCGCGATTCGGAAAAACTAAAAAAACACTAATCGTCACAGTTTCGTTGCTTTTTACTTTGCAAACAGGCTTGTCTACAGCTTTGGCGGGAGATACTTTGCCATACACAGGTGACAGTGCAACTGGATTAAATCAGCCAACTCAACACGGTTATACAGCGAATGACATTTTAGAATGGACTCCTGAAGCGGATAAAAATGCGGAAATGCTGCGGTCACGAGTTCCTTTACAAGAACGTAATCAGGCATTTTCTGCTACACAGGCTAACCCAAATGTAAGCTCTGAGACACAAATGTTAAATCTTGCTGGTGATTATGGCAATGCTTTTATGGACAGCACAGCGTATACGAATAAATTCGGTCAATATACATTCCCGTACTGGCAGTATATTGACTATTATTCTTATTGGCATGGTACAGCGTCAGCTGATGTGCCGAATTACTTATATAATCCGAGCCTGCCATGGTATGAAAGATGGTTTGAATTTGGAGTACTTAATATTCCGAATCCTGCTTATACAAATGCCGCACATAAAAACGGGGTTAAATCTCTGGCGGTTATTTTTTTCTCGAGCAATGACAGGGGACCGCAAACGTATACACAAATGCTGGTAAAGGATAAGAAAGGTAACTTTCATGTTGCTGAAAAGCTGATAGAGATGGCTCAATATTATGGTTATGACGGTTATTTCTTTAACCAGGAAGAAGCTAGCTCAGGGGTAGCTGTGAAGGATATACCTGTTTATAAAGAGTTTTTAAAGGTGTTAAGAGACAAAGGATTGTATGTGCAATGGTACGATTCTGTTCATAATACTACTGGCAAAACGAGGTATGAAAATGAATTTACGGCAGTTAATAGTCCGTTTGTAAAGGATGAGCAGTATGGTGATTTGGCTAACTCGATTTTCTTAAATTACTTATGGAACAAACAAAAAATGGTGAATTCTAAAGCACACGCCGAAAGTCTAGGGTTAGATTCATTGAAGACAGTGTTTGCTGGAATTGAAGCGGGCGGCGACAGGTTTAATAAACAGCGTAATGATTTGCGAAATAATTTGGACAGCAACGGAAAGCCGTTAAATAGTATTGCTATGCTGGGGTCTGATTTTACGCATCACGGCTTGGATGAAGATCTTGGCGGGGAAGATACAAATCGACGCAATGACAGTGATTATCAATGGATGTCATTTATCCGTGATCGTGCTTGGTGGTCAGGACCAAATTTGGACCCGACGAAAACGGGAAGAAACGCAAATGCACAGCTTTCAGATGTAGCAGCCAAAGGCGATAACTGGGATGGTGTTGCGGCATATATCGCTGAGCGCAGCGTGATTCAAGGTGCCAATTTTGTGTCTGATTTTAATATGGGCCGCGGTCAGGCTTATTATGTCAATGGCAAGGTAAGCAATGCAGAAGAATGGTCCAATATTAATATTCAAGATATTCCAGTGACATGGCAGTGGTGGCTGGAAACAACAGGTACGGCGCTTCAGGCTGATTTTGATTTTGGTCCTGAGTATAATGCAGGTTCAAGATACAGCTATGAAAAAGTCGGTGCCTTTAATGGGGGCAGCTCGCTAGTCGTAAATGGCGCACTAGATGCGGATAACTTCTTACACCTTTATAAGACTGATTTGCAAGTTAAACAGGGCTCAGAATTTTCCCTTACTTATAATAAAACATCGCCAGACGATTCGTCTGAAATGAGTGTCGGCTTCATTTTCAAGGACAATCCAGACAAGGTTGTGAAAGTAAAAGTTCCTGATTCCGGCAAGAAAACAGCAGGATGGGTAACCGCCGGCGATAAAAAAATCGATGATTATCAAATGAATATTGGGCAAGTGAAAATAAGTGACGGTTCTATTAAGAAACCGCAGGCACCAACAGGGCTAAAAATTACAAAAGCTTTACGGGACTCCAATGAAATGAATATTTCATGGGATATGGAAGCTTACGATAATGTGAAGCAATACAATGTCTATAATAATGGAGTTTATGTCGGCGGCATATACGATGAAGTCTTTTACATGAAGAATTTGCAAAGTCTATCTGGTGAAATTACGTTGACGGCTGTGAGTCAGGACGGTCAAGAAAGCGACCCTGCAGCAGTGCATTACGACTTAACAAAAGGTGTAAGTAATATTAAAACCGTGCAATCAGATAACGGCGATATGGTAGTGTCCTGGAAAAATCCAATGGACATAGACGGTAAGATTTCTATCAATATTACTACAGAGTACGACTATGCGAAGAAAGTAAACGAAACAGTCACTGTGAAAAACGGCAAAACAGAAGTGAAACTGCCTGACATGCCAATTAACGGTGATAAATATCTTATTAAAATAAAAGTCGGCAGCAATGACTGGATTAGCTACAGAGGCACGTTCTTTGATAAATCCATTGAAGCTTATTCAGCAGAAAAAGTGACGATAGAAGGGAATTCTGTTACATGGGGACTACCTGAATCAAGGGATTGGCACTATCTGTATGTCTATGAAAACGGTGAAGCGAAAACATTTGATACTACCTACAGTCAAGGACACAAACCTTATATTGTCCGCGGCCGCACACATACGAAAGAGCTCACCTTTGAAACGGAAGCAACAGACAGCAGTTTAGAATTTGTGCTGGAAGATTATTCTGGCAACAAAGCCAGTACTGTTATTAGAACCACATTAGATAATCTTTACAGTATGATTAATGATCTTGTTGAAAGTGGAGAATTGAATAATAAGTCAGGTGAGCAGCTGACAAAAACCTTAACTGCTGCAAAGAAACATTATGACGGCGGCCGTTTAAAGCAGGCAGCAACCAGCCTTAATAAGTTTAAGGATGAATTAAACGATAAAGAAATGAAAAATGTTTCAGAAGACACGAAGAATAGGTTAAAAGCTAATGCTGATTATTTCCTAAGAAATTGGAAGAAGTAAGAGTGATAGATTAGGAGGGAAAGATTTTGACATTACAAAGGGTTCAGCGTTTTATTCAACATTTATCGAATTATGTGCTTTTGGAATCTATTTCGATCAATGATTGGCAAGCAAAGCGCGGCATCTATGTTAAGCCGGGAGAGTATGAATTTGAATCAGACGATACTGTTCTTATAAATGAAGGTGACTGGTTGATTAATGCAGGCGCCACAATGCTTTTGGAAAAGGAGATAACCATTCCAGCTGATTGGCAGAATCGGCCGTTTGGACTTACATTCCTTTCTGGTGCAAAGGACCGCCGGACTCTTCATGAAGGGTTAGTTTCATTAAACGGCATGCCACATCACGGTATTGACCGCAACCGATGCTATGTTCCGTTTCCAGAGGAGGTTCGCGGGAAAGAAAAGGTTAACATAAAAATTGAACTATATAATTACGCTGGCCAAACACTCGATGAGTTAAATTATCAAAATGAACCAGCAGAATTCGACCCGCCGCCCTTGAATCTTTTAAAAGCCAGCCTTGATTTAATAAATACAGGTGTTCAAAGTTTACTGGCTACTGTGAAATGCTACTATGAAACTGCAAAATTACTGCCGGAAGATGATAGTGATCGAGTTAAAATCATCGAGGCATTGCAGGAAGCTGAGAAAAGAATTCTGTCAGAAAAGCCGGAAGCATTTACGAATCAGTTATTAATTGCTGACATGGAGGCTGACTTACAGAAAAAGTTAAATATGTTGACGAGCAGTACGGCAGGTCAAATGCTGATGGTAGGTCAGTCTCATATTGATTTGGCATGGCTATGGCCTGTGAAGGAAGCGATTCGTAAATGCAGCAGAACATTTTCAACAATGAGCACCTTGCTTGATGAGAATCCGAGCTTTACTTATGCTCAAAGCCAGCCTCAAGCCTATGCTTTCGTAAAGGAGCATTACCCTGAAATCTATGAAAGGGTTAAAAAGCAAATTGCTGATGGGCGCTGGGAAGTCGTCGGCGGGATGTGGGTAGAGCCTGATTTAAATATGCCGTCTGGTGAATCATTAGTTCGTCAGCTTCTCTATGGAATGAAGTTTTACAAGGAAGAATTCAGCAAACAGCCAAGAATTGAGTGGCTCCCAGATACATTTGGCTATTGTGCATCACTGCCGCAATTGTTAAAAAGTGCTGGCATTGACTATTTCATGACATCCAAGATGAATTGGAATGATACCAACCCATTTCCTTTCGATTTATTTTACTGGGAAGGAATTGATGGGACGCGCATCCTTTCCTTCTTAAATCATGGCTTAAATGAATATACCCATCCTGAAGAAATCAAGACACATTGGGATAGTTATAAGCAAAAAAATCTCCATTCAAAGCAGATGCTGCTATACGGCCATGGAGATGGGGGCGGCGGTGTTACCCAAGAAATGATTGATTATATTGATCGGTCTTCGTCTTTGCCTGGCTTACCAGCCGTCGTAAACAGCACAGCCCATGAATTTTTCGATGAAATAACGAAGTCCAATCCGTCCTTGCCGACATGGGTTGGTGATATGTATTTGGAGCTCCATCGCGGAACATACACGACCCATGCCAGAAATAAGAAATGGAACCGAAAGGCAGAGGTGCTGTACCGGGATGCGGAAATTTGGGGAAGCGCAGCTATAAACTTCGCTGGAGTGAAGCTAGCTTCGTCATTGGAACAAGGCTGGAAGCAGCTTCTTTTCAATCAATTTCATGATATTATCCCTGGATCTTCCATTCCTGAGGTGTACGTTGATTCTGAGGCTGACTATAAGGAAATCTTTGCCTGTGGTGAAAAGGTGCAACAAGAAGCTATCCATGTGCTGGAACAGCAAATAGACACAGAAGGTGATGGAATACCAGTTATTCTCTTTAACAGTTTGTCCTGGAAAAGGTCGGAGACAGTGAAAATATCAGGTGGACTAGAATTGGCAGGAAAGGGAGCAGTAACTCGGGATGGTGAAGAGCTGCCCACAGACATTATTCTATTAGAAGATGGTCGCATAGAGTTATCTGTTTACGTTCCAGAAATCCCAGAAATGGGTTATCAAGTGATTTGGTTAAAAGATTTGGAGAAACAGGGAAGTAAAGTAGAAGAGGCGAACGTTCGCCAATGGGAGACGGAATATTATCATATAGAGTGGAATGAGCAAGGAGAAATTTCCCGTTTATACGATAAAAAGGTCAAGCGTGAAATCTTGCCTAATGGTGCTTTTGCCAATCAATTGCAGCTGTTCCATGACCGCCCGATGCTTTGGGATGCTTGGGATATCGACCCTGAATTTGCAAATCAGCCGGCAGAAACGGTTACTCTGTTAGAACAAAGCATCCGAAAAGGAGCAACAAAGGATATCATTCACTTTAAATGGCAGCTTTCACAGTCAACTATTGAACAAGAGCTGATTTTATATCACCACAATCAACGAATCGATTTTCAAACTAGGGTCGATTGGCAGGAGCAGCACAAATTATTAAAGGTTGCATTCCCTGTTGATGTAATGAGTAACAAAGCTACGTTTGAAATTCCGTTCGGCTCAGTAGAAAGAGCCACACATACTAATACAAGCTGGGAGAAAGCCCAGTTTGAGGTGTGCGGCCATCGCTTTGCCGATCTCTCCGAATCTGGTTATGGTGTCAGTTTGCTGAATGACTGCAAGTACGGCTATGATGTAAAGCAAAATGTGTTGCGTCTGTCCTTGCTGCGGGCACCTAAATGGCCAGATAAAGGGGCAGACATTGGTTATCATGAATTCACTTATTCGTTTTTCCCACATAAAGGCGACTGGAGAGAAGGGGCCGTTGTTAAGGAAGGATATGAGCTGAATCACCCTGCTGTTATTTACCGTGCTTCTGCCCATCCAGGAACTTTGCCTAGTTGCTCTTCTTTTATAAAAACAGAATCCAGCCACGTCATCCTTGATACAGTTAAACAGTCAGAGGACGGCAAGAGTCTCACTTTAAGAATGTATGAGTCAAGCGGCGGCAGAGGGGAGATTCATGTATCATTTGCTCGGAATATTCTCTCGGCATATGAAACAAATCTGCTGGAAGAGAAACAGACAGAAATCTTTGTACAAGAGAACAGGCTGTCCTTAAACTTAAAGCCATTTGAAGTAAAAACGATCGTCGTTAATTTATAACGGTATTGAGGGGGATGAGTCATTCTAATATGGAGAATGAGACAATCAATCATGAAATAGAAGCATTGTTAGCAAACATGAGTTTAAAGGAGAAGGTCGGTCAGGTTAATCAGAAGCTGTATGGCTGGGAAGTATACGAGAAAACTGACACAGGTTATATCCTCACAGAGAAGTTTAAAGAGCATGTTCGCATATGGGATGGAGTCGGAGTGCTTTATGGGTTATTCCGATCCGACCCTTGGTCAGCTGTCCATTTTGACAATGGCATTACAAAGGATGCAAGTGCTGATGTAGCCAATATGATTCAGAAATATGTAAAGGAGCATACAAGGCTGGGCATTCCTGTCCTGCTTGCGGAGGAATGCTCCCACGGCCATCAAGGCTTAGACAGTCTGATTACGCCTGTTAATTTAGGAATAGGTGCGACATGGAACCCAGAGCTGCATGAAAAATTAATGGCAGCAGTGGCAGAGGAAGTTCGGGTAAAAGGCGCCCATTTAGCTTTAGTTTCCACATTAGATATTATTCGTGACCCACGATGGGGCAGATCTGAAGAGTGCTTCAGTGAAGATCCTTATCTTGCATCCCGGTTAACAGAGGCGGTTGTATCAGGGATGCAAGGAGAGAAAAGTGAATTTATTCCCGCTGAAAAAATGGCTGTTGTTTTAAAGCATTTTGCCGCACAAGGTAACGGACTAGGTGGAAAGAACGCTGCTCCGGCATCAATCGGTGAAAGAGAATTACGAGAAATTCATCTGCCGCCAATGATAGCTGCCATAAAGTATGGAGCTCTAGCCTGTATGGCAGCTTACAATGAAATTGATGGAATTCCCTGTCATGCCAATGGCTATCTCCTCAATCAGATTCTGCGCAAGGAATTTGGATTTAAAGGAGCGGTAATGGCGGATGGCTGTGCTCTTGACAATTTAGTCTCATTAACGGAAAGCAAAGAAAAAGCAGCTGCTTTAGCACTTGAAAATGGAGTGGATATAAGTCTTTGGGATGATGTGTATCCCGCTTTAGAAGCTGCCGTTCAAAGGGGGCTAGTCAGTGAAGAAAAGCTGAATGATGCGGTAAGAAGGGTTTTAACTCTCAAATTTAAAATGGGGTTATTTGATAAACCTTATATGAATCGTGCACAAAGCAAGACGAAGGAGAATAATGAGAGAATTAACCTGGAATCTGCTCGGCAGTCGATTGTGCTGTTAAAAAATGAGGGAATTCTGCCTTTTAAAAAGACTATTAGTAAAATTGCTGTAATCGGCCCTAACGCAGATTCTGTCTATAATCAGCTTGGCGATTACACACCGTTTCAACGAGAAGGCAGTGTGATAACAGTCCTGAAAGGAATAACTGCGCTAATGAAAGAGGCAGAGGTTGTTTATGAACAAGGCTGCGGTATTCGTTCTCATGATGAGGAAGGAATAGAAAGAGCAGTTGATTTAGCGAAAGCTTCAGATGTAGCAATAGTTGTTGTAGGCGGATCAAGTGCAAGAAATTTTGATGCCCAATTTGACGTAAACGGAGCGGTTATCGATACAACTGGCGAGGAAGAAATGGATTGCGGAGAAAATGTGGATACAGCTGATTTAGAGCTGGGAGGGCAGCAGATGCAGCTCCTCAAAAAAGTGATGGAAACAGGCACACCGATTGCGGTGGTGCTCGTTCAAGGCAGGCCTCATGCTATTTCCTGGATAGCAGAACACGCTAAGGCAGTCATAAGTGCTTGGTACCCTGGACAAATGGGTGGTCAGGCGATTGCAGAGATTTTATTTGGGGATGTCAATCCGAGCGGTCGTTTACCTGTTTCTATCCCAAGGTCGTCTAAACAGCTGCCAGTTTTTTATAACTACAAAGAAGGAGGATACAAGAAAGACTATTTTGATATGTCTGGCAGTGCCTTGTATCCCTTTGGCTTTGGCTTATCTTACACACAATTCGACTACAAAAATCAGCAAGCAGAAAGACAAATGCTGTCAGTCAGTCAATTATCAGCAGGGGAGAAATTCTCCCTAACTGTAGACGTCACTAATAAAGGAGAACGAGCCGGATATGACGTAATACAGCTTTATATAAAGGGAAAGGGCTCTAGTATTACGCGAAGGGTAAAGGAATTAAAAGGCTTTAAGAAGGTCTGGGTTGACGCTGGGGAAACAAAAGAAGTTACGTTTGAACTTGGGAAGGAAGAATTACAAGTTTTCAGCAGTCAGAACATCTATAAAGTGGAACAAGGATCATGTGAAATTGAGGTTGGCAATCCTGTTACTTGCTTAAGTTTAGACTTGAGTATCTGCTGATTGAACAGATATAAAAGAGGACTGACATTAACTGGTTAGTCCTCTTATTTCAGTAATGGAAGCGCTTGAAAGGGGTGGCTGTATTTGGTATGATTGAATAACTACATAGGAAATGGAGGTTTTTCTTTTGACAGCATCCATGAGATTAAGATAAGGGAAGTTCATTCGTTAATGGAATACGTTTGAATGCTAAAACCTATGTTTATAGCTAAAGGATTGGTCTGTCTATTTTTAAGAAAACCTTATTTAACGGTTGTTTGAAAAAGGGGATATGTCTGTCCTCTTTTTCATTTGTCTTCGAACCAATATATATAGAACAAAACGAATTTTAGTAAATGTAGGTGAAGCATAATAAAGGGAAGAAATGAGTGAAATAAATGAACAATGTTAATGATCAACAGAAGTCGTGGTTAAGAAATATTATTCTTTTCTTAAGCAGTCAGACGATTTCTCTATTTGGTTCGTCACTTGTGCAATATGCGATTATGTGGCATATCACCTTAACGACAGAATCAGGTCTAATGATGACACTTTATATTATTTGCGGCTTCATTCCGACCTTTATTCTGTCGCCAATCGCAGGAGTGTGGGCAGACAGGTATAATCGAAAAATGCTGATTATCGTGTCAGACGGATTAATCGCCTTTTCGACTTTAATACTGGCGATTCTCTTTATGATGGGATTTGATTCGATTTGGCTCCTCTTTGTGATGGCGGCGATTCGTGCATTTGGAACAGGAATTCAAACGCCTTCTGTTGCAGCGATTTTGCCTCAAGTGGTTCCAAAGGAAAAGCTTACAAGAGTAAATGGAGCAAATGGCAGCATTCAAGCTGTTATTATGTTCATATCACCGATGGTCAGTGCTGCACTGTTAGCTAATACGACTATTGAGATAATCTTTTTTATCGATGTTATTACTGCCGCTATTGCAATTTTTACGATGCTGACATTTGTGAAAATTGCTGTTCATGAAAAAGCTGCTGTAAAGCAGACGACAAGTTATTTTGCTGATTTTAAAGAAGGCTTGCAATATATAAACAACAACAGTTTTCTTAAATCCTTCTTTTTATTCTTTGCCATCTTCTTCGTGTTAATGGCACCAGCCGCATTCTTAACACCGCTTCAGGTAACGCGAAGCTTTGGCGGTGATGTTTGGCAGCTGACTGCGATTGAACTTGCTTTTTCAATCGGCATGATTGCCGGCGGAGGAATCATTGCTGCATGGGGCGGTTTTTCCAACAAAATCAGTACAATGACACTCGCAAGCGTTATTATGGGAGCATGTACATTGGCACTTGGCATTGCTCCGGCATTTTGGCTGTATTTAATCTTCATGGGAGTGTTTGGGGCAGCAATGCCAATCTTTAATACTCCTACAACAGTACTATTACAAGAAAAAATTTCTGAAGAGTATTTAGGCAGGGTCTTTGGTGTAATGGGAATGATTTCTACTTCTATGATGCCAATCGGCATGCTTATTTTCGGACCACTCGCAGATGTTGTTGATATCGAATGGCTGTTGGTAGGCACTGGTTTATTCATCTTGATTCTCACAATATTCTTAAGCCGCAACAAGGCATTGATTGAAGCAGGGCAGCCTGCTGTAACAGAATCTTAATTAGAAGGGCGAAGAATGAATCTTCGCCCTTTTCATGTTATAACAGTAAGGAAGTATATATTTAACACTAATGTTATTTTTAGATATAATCTAATCAGAATTCTAAATTTGCAGTCAAACATCAGCAGGTTTTCATAAAAATTTTTCTAGTAAAATATAGGACAGGGTGGCAGGATGATAATTTGGATAAACGGAGCATTTGGAGCTGGGAAAACACAAACTGCACACGAGTTACATAGAAGAATACCAAACTCATGTATCTATGACCCAGAAAATGCCGGTTATTTTTTGCGGGAAAATTTGCCTGCATCTACTTTTAAAGGGGATTTTCAAGACATGCCAATGTGGCGTACCATTAATCATTCTCTATTATCTTATATTAATAAGGAATATAAGGGAGTCATCATCGTGCCGATGACGATAGTAAATCCTGTCTACTTTTCTGAAATTATTGGTGAATTAAGAAAAGAAGGTGTCACCATTCATCACTATGTATTGTGGGCTTCCAAGCCCACCTTAGTTAGTCGGCTAAAGGGGAGGGGCGAAAGAAAAGCTTCCTGGGCAATAAATCAAATTGACCGCTGTATGGAAGGCCTTTCTAATAGTGTATTTGAAAATCGGATTAATACAGATAATATCACAGTAGCTGTAGCAGCTAAAACAATTGCGGCATTGTCAGATGTTCAACTGCTGCCTGATAATCGCAGCTTCTTAAGAAAAAAATGGGATCATTTTAAGTTGAGATTACGAGATAGATAGGCGGGATAAAAATATGACAGTATCAGTCGTAGAGCTTCAACCTTACAATCCTGATTGGGAACAACAATTTGAATGGGAGAAAAAAAGAATCCGTGACGCGATAGATGGTGTAATAGAAGTTGAACATATTGGCAGCACCTCTATAAAAGGATTAACAGCCAAGCCCATCATTGATATCATGGCAGGGGTACCTAATTTAGAGCAAGTGGATAAATGGGTACCAACCTTAATGGAAATAGAATATGAATATGTGCCTAAACCAGAGTTTACAGATAGAAAATTCTTTAGAAAAGGACCGTGGGGACAAGGGATTTGCCATCTTCATATTTGTGAATATGGCAGTACAGAATGGCGAGATAAATTACTTTTTCGTAATTATCTCCGCCAACATTCGCAAGCACTTAGGGAGTATGCTTCCCTCAAAGAAGAACTGGCACATATACATAAATTTGACCGCCATGCTTATACAGACCGAAAAGGACCATTTATTAGGAAAATAATTGAATTGGCAGCAACGAAAGATTAAGTAGTACAATAGCAGTCTATAAAGTGTAAAGGAATAATCACAATGAAGATGGAATTAGGTATCCTTATAATAGAAGAAGGAACTTTTCTTACAAACAATAGGAAAAAAGCGAAAGTGCAAATCGTAGCAGGAAAGTATCCTATATACGCAAATATTAGTGATAGTAACACAACTCCCATGACTTGTGGCAGTTTTGTTGAGGCATATGTTGATTTAGTTCAAATAAACAACACCAAAACAGAACAGTTTCATTATATAATGGATCAAAAAGAGCTGGTTGAGAAAATCTTGAAAAAAGATGAAAATATCATTCTTCATGATACATTTCATATAAGACAGGATTATTATGTTTATGACGCAAAATTATTTAAAACAGATGGTCTGTATTTCAAAGCATGGGACTCTGTCTATGAAATACAGAAACTTGCCGGGGACGATTATATAGTGCTGTATGGAAATAATGAATGGGAAAAACCATTAGCGATAGCTGTAACGGAAGGCTTGGATAAGTACCATTTGTTGAAAGTAGATCAAGGAAAAGCGATATCCCTAAAGACTTTTAATATACATGAAGATTTGTTTACAGATGAATTCCTAGATGCAATGGACGCACTTAAATCCATCGTTTACTTTAATAGATTATAAGAAAAAACGTTGACTCGGACGACAAGTTAAAAGGCTCTCGAAATATGAGAGCCTTTTAATATATAAGCTTATTTACCTTTTTTAACGATATTCACCGCTTCTTTTGAAACATAGAATTTGCCATTAGTTTGAACTGTAACTGTTTTAAGTTCTTTATCTTTGCCTTTGATTGTGACAATATTCTTATTTACTGGAATTTCTGCAGTTGTTTTGCCTTTTGTGACAATAAGAACAGGGTTGTTTTTGTCAGATGAGTCGATGCTGACTTTTGCGCCAATTTTTTTGAAAGCAGCTTCTGCTTCAACGAAAACTTCTTTGTCCAGCTCACCTAAATTGAATCCTAAAGCTTTTGCGGCAGACTTAGCGACATCTGTGTTTTCAATTAAACCAGTCGGTTTGCCTGGGCCGTAAGAATACATGAATAGATCCTCACCTGTATGGCCGCCTGTTGTAAAGCCAAGATTAGCTCTGTTTGCAAGCAGCTGAACAAGCGTTTTGCTTAAGTCTGCAGATGAATTTAATGCTTTTGTTTCTTCTGCAGTTGGATTGTCAATCCCGTACAATGCCGCAACTTCCAGCACATTTGATTTATCTTTATTAAGCTGCTTTAATGCACCTTCTAAAGTCATTTCAGCCTTTTTTAATGGGTCAATATAGCTTGAGACTGGAGTAGAAGGGTAAGTAGAGTTTGTGTTTTGGTTTCCGATAGAAATACCGCTGTTGCCATGATCAGATACGGCAATAACTAACGTATTTTTATCTCTCTTCGCAAAAGCCACTGCTTCTTTTACTGCTTCGTCAAAAGCAAGTGTATCACTGATCATCCCAATTGGATCATTAGCATGAGCTGCCCAGTCCGGCTTGCTTCCTTCCACAAACAGGAAGAATCCATCTTTGTCTTTAGAAAGCGTGGAAATACCTTTTTTCGTCATTTCAGCAAGAGTTGGCTCTTCAGGATTTGTTTGCGGGCGGTCCATATCATAAGCTAAAGCTGCTGGCGCGAATGTTCCCCACAATTTTTTTGATTTAGAATTTAAGAGCTCGTCACGTGTCTCGACTATATCGTAGCCGTTGTCCTCAATGACATCAACTAAATTTTCGCCGTCCTTGCGGTTTTTTGCTTCAAGAGACGTTTTACCGCCACCTAAAACTACATCCATGTTTTGGTAAACCTGCTGTTCAGCAATACTGTCATAATCAGTCCGGTGTGTTGCATGGGACGAGAATGCAGCTGGTGTGGCATGCTGGATTTCGGATGTCGAGATAATTCCAGTAGATTTCCCTTCAAGCTTAGCTCCTTCCAATACGTTCGCCACCGGTTTATACGGATTATCGGCAAGGGAAGAATCTACACCAGGTGACGCAACCTTTTCAGGCAGAACCCCAACAAACTTGTCATTGGACTTATTGCCAGTTGCCATGGCCGTTCCAGCTGGTGCAGAGTCTGTGACAGCCGATTCAGCAGAATACGTGCGGACACCTCCAGACAGAATTTCGTCCATTGCAAGAGGTTCACCCTTATACCATCTAGAAAGGGTAGTAGTAGTAGAGCTTACTCCATCCTTTACAAGCACAATGACATTTTTTGCTTGCTCTGATTCTTTTTTTGCTTCTACCTTTTCGTTTGCTGATGTGTAGGCAAGCGTCCCAAGTGCTAACGAGCTTGCTAGAGTGATCCCCATGACTTTTTTATTAATCTTCATGTTAAAGTTTCCCCTTTCAATTCTGTAAACTTAGTTTGTTTTGGATGAAGTAAAGCTGTTAATCTATTAAACTATGTAATCACCCCTAGATAGAATATAATCAATTGCTTATGAGTATAAAGCAGCTAAGTTAATAGATTGTAAAGGAAATGTAAATTATTGATAATAACAGGAAAAATAGGAATATTTACTTACTTGATTTAAAAGCGTTTTCATTTTGTGTTAATTCTTATTTCCTGCAATTTAATTTCTTTAGTGATTTGATTCTCACAAGCAATAGTAAGCTTGCCACATAAAATAAAACAATCAGCGACCCTGCTTTCAACAAAATCACAAGTACCGCTGTGAAAGGTTGAATCTTTACAGAAAAAGTTGAATATTACATGGAGAATGCCAGTTTTGTTTACTAATCCTACAAGCTCTCCGTAATAAATGCTTTTGCTGTAAAAGGTAGCTGTCACGATATCCTTATCTTGCGTATAGTGAAAAATAGAGTCATTTAAATAATACAGGCTGCTATCCTGAGCTGATAATAAAAAAACTTTGCCGTTTAAGTTCTCCATACGAAATCCCTTCCTTTTCTTGATTTTTATTGCAAAATAACTTCTTTCATAAAGGTAAAGTATGGAACGCATTTCAAGTCAAGGCAGTCTTGCATATAAAAAATTAGTTGACCTGGGAAGCGTTTCATAATTTACGATAAAAGCAAATAAGAAGAAAGTGGGGAGAACTTATGCTGTCACTCATCTTACTTTGCTTTATAATACTTTGCGGCACATATGCTTGTATAAAAACAGCAGGAGAATCAACAGACATCACACCGATTGAAACATTTGATGACTATTTTATTGATTCACAACCAAAATCCAGAAAAAGATAAGTGAACTTTTTATAGAGAGGACCAGTAGCGGTCCTTTTTTTAGTGGATTGACCTGGTACCCGTTTCATACATTAAAATGTTTTCAATAAGTGCAGACTATTCAGGCTGAAAAAGGTGAGGATATGACCAATATTAGAGATTTGGCAAAAATGTCGGGAGTTTCCGTTTCGACAGTATCTCGTGTCTTGAACAATCATCCATATGTAAGTGAAGAAAAAAAACTAGCTGTTTTAGCAGCAATTGAATCCACGAACTACAACAGAAATATTAATGCTGTGCATTTGAGCAGGGGAAAAACACAGCTGATGGGTGTCGTGCTGCCATTTACCGATACGCCATATTTTGCGTTGCTGCTTAAGGGGATTGCTCAAAAGGCGTTAGAATATGATTATAAGCTTGTGTTGTTTCAAACAGATTATGCGGAAGAAAAAGAAATGGAAGCGTTACAAATGCTTAAGCAAAAGCAGATTGATTCATTAATTATCTGTTCAAGAAAATCCGATTTATCCCTGATTCAAGAGCATATCCAATATGGAACAATTGTCCTTTGTGAAAAAATGAAGAAAGAAAGCCTCCCTTCAACTTTTATTGATCATTATAAAGTTTTCTTCCAAGCGTTAGAGTATTTGTATCAAAAGGGTCATAAAGAAATTGGTTATTGTGTCGGTAGGAAAACTGGTGCAAACAGCTTCTTGCGTGAACAGGCTTATATGGACTTTTTAAAAAAATATGAGCTGCCGTTTAATGCTGACTACATTATGGATGATTGCCTGTATTTCGAAGATGGGGAAAAGGTAATAGAAAAGATGAAGAGACTTGATACACGACCAACTGCACTGTTAGTCACTAGTGATCAAGTGGCTGCAGGTATAATGATAGCATGTCAGAAGGAGCAACTATCCATTCCCAAACAGCTTGCGATTATCGGATTCAATAATGAGCCTATTGCAAAGATGATGAATATTACCACTATTGATATACCGCTTGTTGAGTTAGGAAACAATCTATTTCTCCAAGCAATGGGCGAAGATGTATCTAGTAAAGAAATTTCAGTTAAATTAATAGAAAGAGGAACCGTTTAAAACTTTAGGGTGATTGCATCCTAAAGTTTTTTAAATTAATGTAAAGCTTGTTTTAACCATGAAACCTTTCTGTGTAAGTAACCGTAAACTAACCATTCAAGCAAAATGGAGGTGGTAACAGTGAGTGCTGATAAACCATTTAAAGAAGAAAGCCTTCGTACAAAAATATTCATCATCACTGCAATAGTGTTACTATTCTTGGTTTCATTTGGAGTAATTACGGCAGGATATTTCTTTGGAATTATCGGGTTGTTTAAGCTGCTAGGTGTACACTATGACTCCTTTGCAGCCTTATCTTGGTTTATTGCTGGCTATATAGTATTCGGAGCAGTAGGTGAATTGTTGACAAATATCATGCGGATTTTTATGCGAAAGGCAAATAAATGGTCTGACAAGCAAATTAATGCTGGATTTCTATTCTTATCGTTTCTTGTAAGTTTGACTATTATTTCAACTTTAGATAATATGATGCACACTATTGAAATTGAAGCCGTCACAAGAGTAATAGTTTCCATTGTTTTAGCATTAGTCGATTATATAATGGATGCAAAACTAGAGAGTAAACAGGAAGACAAATAATATAATACATAGCTAGCTATTATTTGCCATTTTTCTTCATAATAAATAGAATTAAATGGAAGCATATAAATATTGGAGGTTACTATGTCTATTAAACAAGTAAAGCTTGCCTATAAGTGGAACCTTATCTTTCATGAAAAATATTCATTATTCGCTGAAATCGACTCTAAGAATAAATACAGCATTATTGACGGAGAGAATGACTTAATTGCGATCTTCTCATTAGAGGAATCATCTATAGACTTCCTGTACAGTGTTTATAACTTAGAGCATAAAATTGATTTCACTACGAAAACGATTGATATTAAACACCAACCCTATGAGGAAGAGGAGTAAAGTAATGTCCTTGCCTCTTCAAAGCAAAATAACGTTATAGAAACATGTCCCGCAAAACATATGGAGGGGTTTGGTGTGTTTGGAAAAACTTAGTCTGGGATGTTTGCAGGCTATGATAATGACTACAGGCTTATAGAAAGTAAAAGTTGGAGACTCAGTGGATGTATGAAAGATGATTGAATATAAAGATGGTAAAGAATACAGGAATGGACTGGGGTGTAATAGTAATTTTATCAATCGTACACTTTGAGATATGTTACTTACATGGTTATGAGAGATATCGAAAGGAATCGAGAGAAATCAAGCAACATACCGTCCTACGCTGCAAACAATGTTTCTATGAATGGGTCAATGAATGTTCAGGTTTAAGTGCTCAGTGTCCATCCTGCAATGGAAAAAGTTTTGAAAGAATAAACTTCTAAAACAAGAGGTGACAGAAAAGAAGATGCAAATTCCAAAAAAGTTTATTAGGCCATTCCCGTCTTATGAAGAAGTATTTCATGAACAGATAGAACAACATAAAAAACATTTCTTGCCTATATGTTCGATAAATTTACAATGTGTTAATTCAGAGTGGGAAGAGTGGCTACATATTATCTCAGTAAAGGAAATTCATGATGGGTGCGTTGGTGAACTAACTTCGCAATTTCATTCAAAATTTACGAAAGAAGATATGATAGGTTTTGATGTTATTGACGGAAAATATAAATTTGAGGCAGACTGGAGATTCTTTGAGATAGAACAAGATCAGTCTGAAATGTTACAGGAAGCATATCTTAATAATGATATAGATTACAACATAAGAAAGGAATACTATCAGCGTAAAGGCAAGATTTATCCATATTCTAGCTTTGGAAAAACGTTTACTGCGGTAGAAGTGTTAGAAGATGAATTCACAAAAAAACAGGAAAGTGGCTGGGGACTGAGCTATCCTCCTGTCAATGGAATTTTGGATGATCTTCGATTTTTGACTGAAGAGGGGCAGAAGTTATTAGAGGATTGTAATAATGAAAACGAGGTATTTGAATATACAAATTTAATCAATGTACCTAAAGATGAGACGGGCCAAACCTTTACCTATATCGGGTTTGCTACAGGTTATTATTTTCAAGCGTTTGGGGCAGATCGGATATATTTATTTTTCAATAAAGAATTAAGAAAAGCAGTGATTTGTTTTGAGTATACTTAAGCACTTTTAAAATGATAGTTATTAATAATAATAGGAGGAGTACATGGCTTTAGAACATGAATTTTATTTAATTGCCCAAGATACGGATATTCGGGAATATTGGCAGTATACACACGATGAAAAAACATACGTTGATTGTGTTGTTCTTCACGATGACTTAATTTTGTATATAATAGACTCTTTAAAGTGGATTCCTACAAAAAATCCAGGCATTCGGACAGTGCAAGGCTATGGCATTAACTATCATGGCATAACGCTTTTTGATAAACAATCAGCTATCCCACTTAGAAATGTTTTCACTGCATGGAGAGATTTATTTAAAAATGCTCCTGAAATAATGAAGCTTACAGGAAGTTTTGTCTGGAGCGAGAATGAAGAAGGAGAGTATGAAAGATTAATCCTTGACAGAAACAAAGTACTCATGCAGCTTGAAAGAATGATTGCAATGGCTGAGAAGCTGTCAGATGGTGAGTATTATATATATCATTGCGGAATTTAAAGAGTGCTTTTACATGATATTTCATCAACATGAAGAAAATGGAGAAGTATGGCATGGTGAATCTATTAAATAAATTGATAGAACAAGAATTAGTTAGTGTATTATTTCGATTTTTGTACTCAACCTTTTTTACAAAATAAAAAGCAATCCCACCGAAAGGAATGCTCATTTACTAATCTCATTATTTTTCATTATTTCATTCTGCAGCTTCTTTGTTAACTTATCAAAAATCAATTGGTAGGAACCAACTATTAAATGTTGAAGAAATTCAACGGATAAATCTGCTTCATAATAAACGGTAATCCAATGCGTTTTATTCATATAATAGCCTGGAATGATAATATCTTTGTATGTTTCTTGAAGTTCTTCTGATTTAGCTGGATTACATTTTAAGGTTATGTATTTTTGCCCTTTTTCGTTGGTGCTTAACATAGCAAAAATTTTTCCGCCAACATGGAAACGAACTGCATTCCATTCTTCTTGAAAATCATATGTTGCGCCCAATAAACTTTTACAATATTTCTTTAAGGTATCTTCCATAAATAACGCCTCCTTTTTCCTTCATTATCAGAGAAAAGAGGAGGAAGGACAATCTATCTTACTCGACAATAACTGACAAGCTATTAAATACATTGAAAATCGATACTTAAAATAGATCCCGGACTAATATATACAAACCGCCCAGGATCTTAATAGTATTTATAGTGTATAAGACTCACCATCATCTGGGACTAACACATTGGTAGAGATTCCTTTTTCTTTTACAAATGATTTTAATTCCTCTCTCGATAATGTCCAGTGGTTAACTGCTTCCATATGAACGGCGATGATTGCTACTTGAGGGGCAGTCTTGTAAACTTCATAGACATCCTTTTCATCCATCACTAGAGAGCCGCCTTCAAAAAATTGATTGTTACCAGCGTTAACAACAATAACTTCAGGTTTATATGTGTTGATTTCTGACTTAACTCCGTCATACCAGACTGTATCACCTGCAACATATAGTGTCTTTTCGCTTGGATGTTTAAAGACAACACCGCAGACAGGACCGGCATATTTTAGTATTTCTCCTCTGCCGTGCTCGCCTTTTGTTTTGATGAGCTGAATATCATTAAAAGAAGTATTTTTAGCTAATATTTCTAAATTATGAAATCCTGCTTTTTTGACTTCTTCAGCATCTTCTTCACTTTGTACATACATTTTAATATCCTTTGACAGTGCGTTTTTGGCTGCATCATCAAAATGATCCAAATGCAAATGTGTCACAATGACAGCATCAACATCTTTTAACATGTCATCAAGTGAAATTGGCAGGCTTACTAACGGATTTTTTTGATCTTGTCGTAATGAGTTGGGAAAAGGGGGGTACGTACCCTTTTCAGCAAGGAAGGGATCAATTAGAAACTTTTTTCCTGCATAATGTACAAGAATTGTAGCATTGCGAATGTGTTGGATATTCATTGTGTGTGCTCCTTTTATTGTTTATTTATGGTATGGGTATAGTTTATACTATGACCATCACCCACTTACACAGATAAAATCAAGTCTTTTAGCTGTTTTACATGATAAATGAAAGGAGTTGGATTTGTTTGTTAGATAATACAGATCTGCTTATTTTAAATGAGCTGTCTGAGAACAGCCGTATTACAATGAAGGAGCTTGGCCAAAAGGTTCATTTAACAGGGCAAGCAGCTTCGACAAGGGTTGGCAGGCTAGAGGATAATGGAATAATCGAAGGATATACCATTAAAGTCAATGAAGTAAAATTAGGCTATTATATTCACGCCTTTCTCAATATTTTCACCAAAAGCACCCACCACGAACCATATTTATCCTTTGTTAGGACGCAAGAGAAATTTATATTAAATAATTATAAGATTAGTGGAGACAGCTGTTACATACTTGAATGTAAGTTCTCCTCTAACGAACAGTTAGACGAGTTTTTAGTCAGCCTTAACAAGCATGCTAATTATAAATTATCCCTTGTCATTAAGAAGGCGTGAACTATTTAAATAAATCGAGTTAGACAGGAGAAAAGGATGAAGCGAGGAGTCAGTTTCGAAATTCCAAATTCACATGGGAATTATCTAGGGGAAATATTAAGAACAATTGATATTTCTTCCTATAATTGGCGTATGGATGGAGAAGCCTATCTTGTGGAAAACGGAGAGCTAAAGGAGCCGCTGCTGCCAGCTAATGTGATGGACGGGTTGGGGTTTTCTGAAAGGTTAGAAGACAATCTATATTATTGCATATTTGCTGATTTAAAAGCTTTTCCAAAAGGAAAGGTAATAAAAGAGATTCATACATATGACGATTTTCTAAAGAGTGATTGTCAAGTAGTGCTGTTATTAGTGGATGGCAGTTTTGTTGCAATTTATGTGAAGGATAGCCGCGCACTTGAACATCTTTATAAGCATGCAATATCACAGGGCTATGGGGGAATTGAATATATTACAGAGGAAAATGATGAAAGAATAAGGTTATCTGTTTGGTGATCTAGCTTTTCAGCTTTCTATTTTCTATAACGAAAGAAAAAACCACAATAGTAACTTGTGGTTTTTTTGATATATTCAAAGTTTGCCAGATGACCAAGAATGGTAGATGCGTTTCACTTCTCGGAACGATAATTTTGGCTTGCGATATTCATTAACGATTCCTTTGTTGTTAAAGCTCCGAGCTCTATCTCGGAAATGGGCACCATTGCTTTGCAAATCTGCTCGCGTATCTGCAAACTGCCATATATATGTTCCGCTAATCTTAGGATCATTGCGAAAGATTGTCAGTGCTTCAGTGAGAATTTTCGCTTGATAATCCTCACTGAACAGCCTCGGCTCCCAACCGGTATCACCATAGATACCTGCTCCTCCGAACTCGGTCATAATGACCGGTGTATCACCAGCTCCCATGTCTTCTGCACGCTTATGGAACTGCTGCAGCATTTCTTTAAAGCCGCCTACATTGCCTTCATACCAGCCAAAGTATTTATTAATGCCAATCACATCAAAAAGCGGGAGAAGAATATCCTCTAGAGGATGCATGGTAGCGTATGTAATCAGTCTCGAGTTGTCGAGTTGTTTCGTCTTTTGTATCAGTTGCTCTGTCATTTTGTAAGCACTGTTTGTACGTGTATCAATCTCATTATGAATCGACCAAAAGATAATGGAAGGATGGTGATAATGCATAGTAATCATTTCAGCCATCATCGTCTGTGCACGCTCCTGGAACAACGGATTACTGACGGTTTCGTCTGGCAAGAGAGCACCCCAAATGGGAATTTCGCTCCAGAACAGGATGCCGTTTTCGTCAAGTAAATCAAGCCAATACGAACTTTGAGGATAATGAGATCCGCGTACAGTATTGCACCCCATTTCTTGAATGATTTGAAGATCTTTATACATCAGCTTAGGTGGAAAAGCAAATCCCCATTCAGGATGTTCTTCGTGGCGATTGACGCCTTTAAGAAAAATAGGCGAGTCATTAATAAGAATCTGGTGATCCTTCGTTTCGATTTTTCGGAATCCAATGCGTTCCACTTTATCATCCTGTTCAAGGCATGCTTGAATCGTATACAACTCTGGCTCGCCAACATTCCATAACCGCACTTCGTTCCAATTCAGCTTTATTGTATAGTCTACAGTTTGATTTGCACAAACAGCTACATGGTCAGAATATAAGCTTTGGCCATCTTCATGAAGTGATAATGCTGTAATCATATCGGTTTGAGCGAGTGAGCTAATTCGTACTTGGAAAATGACGGCGGCATCGGCTCCTTCTAATTCATAGTCAATCTTAAGTTTCTCAATGTATAAGTCTGGTAAAAATTGCATCTCCACAGATCGAATGATACCACCATAGTGAAACCAGTCCACAAGTCTTGTCGGAATGGTAAGGTCATCAAGAGTACTATCTGTTCGAACAATAAGTTCATGCTCTCCTGCTGAAAGGGATGGGATAATGAATTCAAACGGTGTATATCCACCAAAGTGATAACCGAGATGTTGGCCGTCTAGATAGACATCGGCAGCACCGAGCACAGCATGAAAAACTAATCGGACATGGTTAGTATCCTCTATTCTTATTGTTCTTCTAAACCATGCAACACCTTCATAGTCGTACATATGCAACCCGTTATTCCAGCATGAGGGAACATAAATGGACTTAACAGGCTGTGGAAAACGAGCAAACCATTTTTCTTTAAGACCGACATTTTCAGGATCTAACACAAAGTCCCATGGTCCATCTAAAAGACTTGTCTTACGGATATGATGTTCTTGAAAGGTTCTTAGCAAAGCTATTCCTCCTTAATTTTTAATACTTGCATAGCCATCTTGGTGAGGGATTGATAATATGAATAGTATCATGATAAATTCTCGTTCTGAATGGAAAAAAGACGGCGTCTACTTGTAAAAATCGAGCTTAATTATAAGGGGAGATAGAAACTTGAAAATGCCAAAATATGATTTGAATCAGTTCGTCTTGCATATTCATTTTACGCTCGACAAAGTTACATATCCTGGTTGGAAGGATGTCCGCAATCTGGTGAATGTTCATAGTTTATATTGGATTCATGAAGGAGAAGGGAGTTTTTATACTAATACTGAACATAAGGTGAAGAAAGGAATGATGGTTTACTTAAGACCTGGTCTGCAGATGTCAATGCGTTCAGAAATACATGCGCCGCTACGCATGACAATGGTGCTGTTTGATTGTGCGGAGCTTAACTACGATGTAGTTTGGAAGGACATTAAGAGAGTTGCGAAACTGAGTCTGCCTTTTTTAAATCAGTACAATTGCAAACAGGCAGAGGAATTAGGCATGCTCTTTGAGGAAATTCATCAAGAATGGGTGCCTGGAGTTGCACATGGTGCTGCAGTTTCCCAAGGTAAACTAAAAATAATGCTTCATAAGCTCCACAACATGGAGCAGCCCGATTGGAGCATAAATGAATCAAGTACATTAAGCGCCTTTAATAAGATAAAAAAATATATGGAAAACGGATACCAGGATAACATTAAAGTCGAACAGTTAGCGGAGCAATACAGCATTTCAGCAACCTATCTTCGCAAGCTCTTCCTTAAGTACACAGGAATGGGACCAAAAGAGTATCTTAGTTATATCCGTAACGAGCGAGCGTGCAGTTATTTAATATATACAGACTATCAAATTAAAGAGATTGCAAGATTATGCGGTTACTTTGAAGAATATCATTTTAGTAAGATGTTTAAACAATTAAATGACCTATCACCAAGTTCTTATCGGAAGATTCATAAAAAGATAGAGTGAACTTTTAAAAGGCTTTAAACAAAAAGAATCAAAAAAGTGCAGAATATCGCTCCTCATGGAACCTCTTTAAGAAATGGCACGTATATAATTTAGTTTAAATAGGTGGAAGTTTGATCTATATAAAAGTTAATAAGGGGGAGGGATTCTTTATGAATTTTTCTAACAAACAGTTGCAAGATTTAATTCAAGGAAAGATTGTTGGCGATAGCTTTCCTTATTGTACAAAAAATGAGGAAGAAATTGAGGCACATATCCGAAGGTTATTTCATCGAATAAATCGAATACCTAATATCGTTTGTGAAGCAGAATGGAATCATTTTGGCAGTGGCTATGCCTCCTTTATTGAACTTTTTTGTTATCAAAAAGAGGATGTTACTGTCGTTAAGGAAATTAACAACATTCAAGAGTTACAGACAGAAGGAATTATTATTGATATTTGTCGTTTAGCTCCTGTAGCAATTATGGGGGAAGATACTAGATATAAGACAATGCGGACAGATACGAACGAAATAATTGGCGGTGCATACGGTTGTTTATTTGGTGGTCCACATCTGTTAAATATTAGTGAGAAATACGAGACTATTGTGAGAAAATTGGAGTATGCGCTAAAAGAATTTGAATATGAACGGTTAGAAACAGAAAAAATACACCAGCCTTTATCCTTTCAAGCAAAAATCCCAACTATATATAGTAATTCTAACGATTATGTAATTATGGACGCTATCTTTTATTGGGAAGATTAGATTTTCTTGTATTCCAAAAAAACTCTGTATGGATAAATAACTTAAGGTGGCGACATGTTATGGCTTTTCCTATCAAGGTTATGGCATGCTCATGTAAGATAATAGATGGATTCATGCTTGAGCTGCCAGAGAGTCCTGATATCAATCAAATCGGAGTTAATTGGGTAAAGCTGACAGAATTAAAGGATATAGCTCTTTATTCAAATATAAAGGAGCATATCATTAACTATACAAACAACAAGATAAATATTGAGTTATTGTAATAGCTGACTTTAGAAGATAACTTTACGAAAGATGGTGGCTTGTGAATGGGGATGTCAGAATACTATAAAAATATACGTTCGAAAATTGGTAACGAGCTAATATTAATGCCAAGTGTTGCTGCCATTATCAGGAATGATTCTGGAGAAATCTTATTACAAAACAAGGGGAATGGGGAAAAGTGGAGTCTTCCTGCTGGTGCAATAGAGCCAGGAGAAGCACCTGCCGAAGCAATGGTTCGTGAAGTATGGGAAGAGACCGGATTAATTGTTTTGCCGAGAAAGTTAGTAGGAGTGTTTGGCGGAAAAGAATTTCGTTATCAATATCCAAATAGCCATCAAGTCGAATATAACGTTTTTATGTTTCAGTGCGAAATTACCAGCGGCAATCTGAATCCTCATGATCAAGAAACGGCAGAGCTTCAATACTTTAGACCAGATAGGATGCCGGAACTTGCATTACCTTATCCAAAAGACATATTTTCACAAAAAAGGGATGAGCTTTATTTTCAGTGGAATAAACATTGGCTAGAGAAGCTTCCAGAGTAGGATTGTTCGATTTCTAACGTAAAAAAGCAGTGTAACTGAGGAGAAATAAACATGCTGATAATAACAGAAAATGTAAAAGGGAAACGGTATAACCATTTAATGGATTTGCTTACCAGACATTGTAATAAGTTTGCCTTCGTTGAGAATGAGATGGAGGAAGAGAGCCATGCTGCAATTGATGCCAGGATTGTTTATATAAAGGAACACTTGCTGGAAAGGAAAATTCAACGAGAATGGGAAACAACGAAACTTCCTGAGGCCACCGCATATGTTTCTTATTTTCAATTAAATAATGCCACAAGGGATTTCCTGAAGGAAAACAGCAATTCCCTTTTTAGCTGGCTCCATCCAAAATTGCCGGAAGACTTAATGTTTTATCAGAATGATAAATGTATATTAGCTGGATGTTCACACGAGGGCTACTTTATAGTGGAAGAGACCTTGTGGGGAGAATTTCTATTAAATACAGAGCGGTGATTTGCCAGCTCTGTATTTAATTTTTTTAGTTATGAGACCTTCTATGGGAGAGTCTATACTGGTGAGGAGTCGTTCCAACGAGTTTTTTGAATAACTGGATAAAATAAGATACACTTTTGAAGCCTAAGCTTTCACCAATTAATTCAATAGATTTATTTGTCATTTCTAGCAATTGACAAGCTTCTTTTATTCTCCGAATGGTAAGATACTCTGTTAAACTACTTCCCGTTTCACGCTTGAAACTTCTTGATATATATGATTTTGATAAATGAAGCTCATTTGATAAATGTTCTAAGTCAAAGGGCTCCTTATAATGTGCTTCTATCCAATTCATTATCTTTTCAGAGTAGAATAATGGCCGTAATTTATTGTTTGAGGTTGAATCAGGATTAGCATCGGTGCTGTTTATACGGATACATGAGAGCAATTGCATTAAAAAAAGCTGGCTGTCTTCTTCCCAGTTGTTTGTTTGCAGTGATTTATTAAATTGTTCATACAGCTCATACATATAGTTATAATCATTTTCTAAATCAAAAGCTTGAAGTTCGTTTACTCCAAACTGTAATTTTTTTAACAAGGCACTCAGTCCTGGGAAAAAATTTAGGTTTTTCTCTCCGAATGACATTGTATCAAAGTGAAGAATACTTCTCTCATAAGGAGATTGGGGGGATACTTCTACATATACCTTATGTAACTGAAATGGCTGGAAAAAGAAAAGCATTCCTTTTTTTAACTCATAAGTTTGTTGGTTAACTATTACGCGCCCTTGTCCACGATATACAAATAAAAGTTCGCAACCTTGATGCCAGTGATAATATCCTTGGAAATTCTGCTCAGAAACCCTGCGATAAACCCAGTTAAATGGTTTAAGATCTATTTGTTCAAATAAATTCTTCATATAATTCCTCCATATAGTATTCAAACATTGAAAAACTTATTATTTAAGGTTCAAGAACAATAGAGCGACATTTTTGGTTATTTAACAAACACTTTTAGAATAATACGTAAGTTATAATTTAGTAAAGAATTTGGTGATAAAAAGAAAGGAAATCGGAGGAGGAAAATGTGAGCGTCTCAAATGATAACGATCGAGAGTATTGGCTGCAATCCATGCTGAAAATTGCAAGTCCGGTGCTTCAAAACTTAAAAAATAAATCATTAAAAAAAGTAATGCCAGTCGAGATGAAGGAAGGCACAAATCGTCAACAATTCACTCATTTGGAAGCGCTGTCCCGACTGCTCGTTGGGATGGCTCCATGGCTGGAAAGGAAAAGTGAAAATAAGGAGGAAGAAGCACTTCGTATGGAATATGGTGAGCTGGCACGCATAGCTATTGATGCAGGCACAGATCCTCACTCTCCTGATTATATGAATTTTTCAACAGATTTTCAGCCGATTGTTGATACTGCTTTTTTAGCGCATGCATTTCTTAGAGCTCCTGATGAACTATGGAAAAAACTAAGTGGTAGGGTTAAAAACAATGTGATACTTGCAATGAAAGCTACCCGAACAAAAAAACCAATCTTTTCTAACTGGCTTTTATTTTCTGCATTAATTGAAGCCTTTTTATATAAAGTGGGAGAAAAGGATTGGGATCCGATGCGTATTGATTTTGCTGTAAAGCAATTTGATCAATGGTATTTGGGAGATGGTGTATACAGTGATGGACCTGAGTTTCATTATGATTATTATAATAGCTTTGTTATCCATCCTATGCTTGTAGATTTATTAGAAACTGTTGGTGAAGAGTACACAGATTGGCTGGGAAAAAAGGAAACCTTTATGGAAAGATCAAAAAGATATGCAGTTATTCAAGAGCGCATGATTTCGCCGGAGGGAACATTTCCGCCAGTGGGAAGATCTATTGCTTACCGTTTTGGTGTTTTTCAAACTTTAGCTCACCATGCACTTCGCAAGGATTTACCTAAGACACTTGCTCCAGAACAAGTTAGAAGTGCACTGACTCAAGTTATAAAACGGACACTGGAAGCTCCGGGCACATTTACAGAGTCAGGGTGGCTGACTATTGGTTTTTGCGGCCATCAACCAGGGATTGGGGAAGGATATATTTCTACAGGCAGTGTTTATTTGTGTGCGGCCGTTTTCTTGCCATTAGGTTTGGCCGAATCAGATTCATTTTGGAGTAATTCTTCAATGGAATGGACGGCAAAAAGAGCTTGGTCAGGGAATAACTTTCCAATTGATTATTGTTTATAATACTAGAACGAATCTGATGAAGTCCATATCTGAAAGGGGAAAGTAGAGATGAGTACGATTCACGAAGAAATGAAGCATGATAAATTTAAAGCCAAAGCTGTTTTAGATTCAAAATGGCTTGAAGAGGAAATTCAGTATGTTTTGCAAAAAATCGATGAAAATCTAGACCTATTCACGGAGAAGGTACCACCGGCTGCATCAACAAATTTAATGTATATTCCTGAAGATAATAATGATTGGACTGCTAGCTTTTGGATTGGAATGCTTTATTTAGCTTACGAATATACAGGGAATGATAAATATCTTGATGTAATAAAAACCCAGCTTGAAAGCTTTAGTGAACGCTTAACGAAGAATATTCAGTTAGAAACACATGATATTGGTTTTTTATACTCTTTATCCTGTGTGGCGGGCTACCAAGTGCTGAAAGATGAAACCGCAAAAGAAATAGCGATAAAAGCAGCTGATAAGCTGATTACTCGGTATCATCAAAAGGCGAAGATTATTCAAGCATGGGGCGATTTATCTGACCCAGAACAGCTTGGAAGGATGATTATAGATTGTAACATGAATTTGCCGTTATTATATTTTGCTTCCAGAGAAACAGGTAATCAGAAGTATTATAATATTGCCGTAAATCATGCTAAACAAGCAGCCAAGTATATTGTGAGAGAAGACGCATCAACATACCATACCTTTTATATGGATACAGAGAATGGTGAACCGCTTTATGGAAAGACTGCGCAAGGATATACCGATCAATCGTGCTGGGCCCGTGGCCAGGCATGGGGAGTATACGGTTTTGCATTAAGCTACGTACATACAGGGGATAGAGAGTTTCTTGATATTGCTGAAAAACTGGCAAACTATTTTTTAAATCGTCTTCCTGATGATAATATTTGCTATTGGGACTTAGTCTTTACAGAAGGAAAGGAGGAACGTGACAGTTCTGCTGCAGCCATCATGGCTTGTGGACTACTCGAATTAAGCAAGAACTTGCCAGTTTCCCATCAATATAAGGAAGTCTATGAAAATGCAGCCATAAAAATGATTAAGTCACTAGCTGAAAGCTATACTACTAAAAAAGTTCACTCCAATGGTATTTTGTTGCATGCAGTCTACTCTAAGCCTGACAATAATGGGGTAGACGATTGCTGTATCTGGGGAGATTACTATTATTTAGAAGCATTAATACGCACAGTCATGAGCTGGAAGATGTACTGGTAAAAAAAAGAAAAAAAGCACAATCCCATGATAAAGGAATTGTGCTTTATAACCTTATAGAAACTTCTGTTCCATCTTTAAGGCTTGTTTCAACCAGCAGTAAACCGCTTTGGCTGGAAAGCTCTCTTAGCAAAGGCTTTAAGTCATACCTGCTAATATAAGGGATTTGAAATTTTGTTTTTCCGGATTTTTCGATTGCACCATTCACAAGCACGAGAATTCTCTTTGAAGTTAGAATTCTAATGACAAGATGTAAAATAGCATATGGAACTGGAATAATAAAGCGTTTCCCATTTACTTTAACTTTTACCTTCATCATATTACTCAACTGTAACCAATACTTTGTCACCATTTGCTGCTGTAACATCTACAATTTGTCCGTCCAATTCATTATCAATTGCATCTATTAACAGTGCAATGTCAATATCCTTCACATATTTTTCGGATTGGGGAATTCTCTCCGCAATACTAGAGCCTACATTTAAGACAGCTTTTATAAGTTTAATTGGCAGATTAACGTTGACATTATCCCCGTTTTCCGAAGTAACACGGATCTTTAGCATTTTGTTTAAATAGGATGCTGAGGTATGTTTTTGTAGATTGACCTTGTTGTCTTTTCCTTGCAGGGCATCAATTAATTCAGCAGCTTTGTCTTTACTCAGCTTACCTTCTTCAACCATTGTTAAAACTCTTGAAATTTCTTCGCTCATTTAGGATTCCTCCCCATTTAATAATTCAATTGCTTCTTCAGCAGTTATTTCGCCTTTTTCCAGCATTAAGATTACTTTTTTACGATCAATTTTATCTGCTTTCTTAGTGGTAGAATAACCAAGAGAAGAGATAATATCATCTAATTTCCCGCGGACAGTTGGATAAGAAATACCAAGGTCTTTTTCAACCTCTTTTATATTTCCGCGGCATTTTAAGAAAGTCTCGATAAAGCTGAGCTGTTCTTTGTTAAGATTTGCAAAATTAGAAAGTTCGAATTCATTTTCGATAGTGGTATGACAATGAGTACACTGTAGCCGGGTAATTTTTAATTGCTTTGCACAAACAGGGCACTCTGAAATAAGAGGATAAGCCATAATTCCCTCCTTTTTTTATTTATAATGCAATCATACATTAATAATTTAAGAAAATAAATACTTAAATTAAACAAATGGAAGATATAACTTAATTTTTTAAATGTATTCAATTTAAACATTAAATTATTTTATTTTTAGTTTAAGGAAATTAATTTTAATTATGGGTTGTTTGAAGAAGGGGGTTATAGGAACGGGCGAAATATCTTTATCCAATAATAATAGGTTATAACTGCCTTAAGAGTGCTATTTTTTGATGATGAATGTATAAATTCTATCTGATTTTGAGTAACACTGCTTATATACTTTTGTGTATTACACTCATCTTTATTATAAAGGATAGCTATATAATTCGGTGAAATTCTTACCACTTGTAATAGAAGAAAATGCAGTAATCATCCGCTTAGGTTATTAAAGAAGTGTTAGGATATACGTAGAGGAATAGCCTGATGCAAACAATTTATTTACAAAAAAATAAGGAGGCATATTACTATTACGCACTATAAAAAATCAACCAACTCCATAATCTTAAAAGAGCCGGTATATATGAAAGGAGCAAACGGAAAAAACGCTTGTACTAACGAACGGTTATATGGAGAGTTGTCAGGGGAGAGGCTTTAAAAATTTAGTTTTAATAAAAAGGAAGAAACAAACAGCTGAAATGTTAGCTGTTTGTTTGTGTTGAATAATCTTTCTTAAACATAGATTTATTGTCTAAAGCTCACAAGATAGTATTCATTTTTCTAAATGCCTTAGGAGAGACACTTATTTTTTTTACAAAGAGTTCACGGAAATAGTCTATATTAGTGTACCCGACGAGATAACTGATTTCTTTAATGCTGAAATCAGTATGAAGCAAGAGATGACAACTTTTTTCGATTCGGATATTTTGTAAGTATTGAATAAAGGTTTGATTTGTATATTTCTTGAATAGACGCACAAAATGACTTTCACTTATATTCATGAGACTGGCCATGTCGGCTAAAGTTATCATTTTATGTAAATTTTGATGCATATAGGATAAAACTTCATTAATGGCATAGGAGGTTATTTTAGGATTTAAGTTAGGAAGTGCTTGGTGTTCTATGCGGAATAATTTGATTAATAGTTCTCGTAATTTAGCATTTAAAATAAGGGAATACCCAATTTGTTTTTCTTGGAATTCTACAAACATATAGCGAAGTAATGGTAAACAGGTATCATGGTTGTCTTTTAAATGCAGGTAATCAAAAGTGTTATTATTTTCTAATTGAGTACACCATTTTGCAAATGAATTCTCACCATGAACAATTGCTGTATTTACTATCTGTTTTAAGAATTGGCAATCAAAAAGGATGTTACAGACTATAAGCTTATTCTTTGAATTGGAAGAGGAGGGACGAAAAACATGTGATGCCCCAATGGGAATCACAAATAAATCTCCTTTTTGCACTTTAAGGACCTTTTCATTAACATAATGAAAACCACTGCCCTCTTCAATGATGGTAATTTCAATAAAATCATGATAATGGTGAGGTCTAGAAAAATCTTCTTCTAATCTATTTAAATAAATAAATAAGTCCTCTGAAAAATATTTCTTCCCCTTAAAATTTTCTATATTTCTATTCATTAAGTTTATCCTCCTTTTTCTAAATGATTAGATTACCATGTATTTATAGTAATATTACCAAATGTTTTTATAATTGTAAGCGCTATAATTAACTCGAGTTTAAAAATGTTTAATAAATAAGACAACTAAACTCTAATCAAATAATATGATTTCGTGTTTAGTTCTTTTTTTAAAGTTGAAATGATAAGGAGGTAAGCACAGCGATGCTGTTGATAAAAAAAGTCACATGTGAATACAGAACAAACTTATTTGGTACAGATATACAAGCTCCCCGATTGAGCTGGGTGCTTGATTCAGAAAAAAGAGGGACGTATCAGCGAGCTTATCAGATTCAAGTCACAGGCCCAGACGGAAACTTCGAGTTTCCTATCTGGGATACTGGCCGAATTGAATCAGAACAATCTCTGCATGTTGAATATATTGGTCCAAATCTTGAATCTCGTACTCGCTATCATTATAGAATTAAGGTCTGGGATAACTTCGGAAGGGAATCTAGCTGGAGTGAATCTTCATGGTGGGAAACCGCTTTGCTGACTACGAATGAATGGAAAGCTAGTTGGATTACACCAGATTCAACTGACATTGATCCACATGCTAACCCTGTTTTTTTATTAAGAAGAAATTTTCATCTGAAAAAAGGCATTCACTCTGCACGTCTTTATGCCACTGCTGCGGGGGTTTATGAAGTCTATTTAAACGGCAGTAAAGTTGGAGAAGACTTATTGGCGCCTGGGTGGACCAGCTATCTTCATCGTCATCAATACCAAACATATGACGTCACTAGTCAGCTGCAAAATGGAGCGAATGGAATTGGTGTCATGGTAGGGGATGGCTGGTATAAAGGGGAGGTGTCATTTATACCTAGAAGAAATTTTTATGGTGACCGCCGAGGAGTATTGTTACAGCTTCATGTTCAATATGATGATGGAACAGAGGAAGTAGTTTCAACTGATTCAACGTGGAAGTCACAAACAGGGCCTATCTTATTATCTGAATTCTTTGCTGGTGAGACATATGACGCACGCTTGGAAAAAGACGGCTGGACTAGTGGAGGTTATGAGGATTCCAATTGGTATAGGACGACTATCCTTAATCTCCCAATTAATACTTTAGTTGCACAAGAGAATTGGCCGACTACGGTAACTGAAACTATTAGGCCCAAGAAGATTATTCAAACTCCCTCTGGAGATACTCTTCTCGACATGGGACAAAACATGGTTGGCCGTATCCGTATGACTCTGAATGTACCTGCTGGGACCTGTATCACCTTACAGCATGCAGAAGTCTTAGATAAGGATGGAAACTTTTATACTGGTAATCTCCGTTCAGCCAAACAAATGGTTACTTATACAGCCAAAGGCGGTGGTGTGGAAACGTATGCTCCTTATTTTTCGTTCCAAGGCTTCCGATACGTTAAGATTGAAGGCTTTCCTGAACAAGAACAAAATCATAAGCTCCTCATAGAGATCTTTACTGGAGAAGTCATGCATTCAGATATGGAGCCAACTGGTGAATTTGAATGTTCTCACCCACTGGTAAACAAGCTGCAAAGCAACATAAAGTGGGGACAAAGGGGGAACTTTCTAGATGTGCCAACAGATTGCCCTCAACGTGATGAGCGCCTCGGCTGGACTGGTGATGCACAGGTTTTTATTCCAACTTCTGCATTTAATTATCATGTTGGCCCATTCTTTACGAAGTGGCTGCGTGACTTAAAAGCAGATCAAAAGTCTGATGGCAGTGTGCCATATGTAGTACCAGATGTATTAGCTAATTTTGTGCGGAGATCTGGTAAGAAGACATGGGGAGATGAGACGTATACTTCATCAGCATGGGGAGATGCGGCCTCCGTATGTCCATGGACACTTTACCTATGTTATGGTGATAATCGGTTGCTTGCTGAGCAGTATGAAAGTATGAAGGCATGGGTCGAATATATACGAAGTCAAGGAGACAATGAATTTGTATGGAATACAGGATTCCAATTTGGTGATTGGCTTGCTTTAGATGCTGAAGAAGACAGCTATTATGGTGCAACACCGGAATACTTAGTTGCAAACGCCTACTATGCGCTATCGACAAGGATTCTTCGAGATAGTGCTCATGTGCTCGGCAAAGAAAATGATTTACATATCTACAATAAACTATTAAAAGGGATAGTTACAAGCTTTCATGAGAACTACCTCACTTCTGATGGCAGGATAGCTGCAAATACACAAACTGCGCATATACTGCCTCTCATGTTTGATTTAGTAGAAGGAGAGGTTCGTAAACAAGTTGCATACGATTTAAATGAATTAGTTGTTCAGAATGACTATCATTTGACCACCGGCTTTGTTGGTACACCATATCTTTGTTTAGTTCTCTCGCAAAATGGTTATCACAACACAGCTGTTAAGCTGCTGCTACAAGAAAGCTATCCATCTTGGTTGTATTCGGTTACGAAAGGAGCGACAACTATTTGGGAGCATTGGGATGGCATTAAACCTGATGGTACCTTCTGGAGCGATGCGATGAACTCGTTTAATCATTATGCGTATGGAGCAATTGGTGATTGGTTGTACCGATATGTTGCCGGATTGGATATGGATGAACAGGTAGCGGGGTATAAGCGTATTCGGATACAACCTCATTTTTCAAATGGAGCATTAACGTATGCTAAGGGCTCTCTTATTTCTCCGTATGGGAGGATTGAAACTAACTGGAGCCTGCAGGAGCAACAAATCTTAGTTAAAGTAGAAATCCCTGTGAATACAACTGCAGAAATTCTTCTTCCAAATGCTTTATTAGGCAATGTATTGGAAGGAGGACAAAGCTGGAGTATTGGAGAGGGAATCAAGTCAGCTAATGAGGTAGAAAATGGGGTCCATTTTACGGTTGGCTCTGGTTCTTATTGTTTTACTTATTCAGCTACGCTCGTCAATTAAGTAAGCTCTGAAACTTTAAAAACATCCTTCTTATAAAAAAACGTCTTAAAAGGGGAAGGATGTTTATCATTATTAAAATAGAATGGATGCTAGGAGGAGACGAAGTGTTAAATTTCCGACAAAAATTATTTTTTGGGACAGGCAGTTTAGGCAAAGATTTATTTAATGGAATTATTTCAGCCTATCTAATAATATTTTATACAGATGTATTCGGCCTGACAGCCTCCTTGGCAGGATTAGTTCTGTTAATTACCAAATTGGTGGATGGAGTATCAAATCCTCTTATCGGAATGATGGTGGATCGTACGAATACTCGCTTCGGTAAGTTTAGACCATATTTTTTAATTGTTCCCATACCTTTTGCTGTATTTACGATACTTACATTTACTGCACCAGATATGAGTGAAGGGATGAAATTTGTTTATGCATTAATCACATACAATCTTGCTGGAATTTGCTTTACCATTTATGATGTCGCTTACTGGGGAGTAGTTCCAAGTTTATCTAAAGATACAAAAGTGCGGACGGAGCTTATTTCCTTTGGCAGAGTCTTCACGGCAGTTGGAGGATTAATTGTATCTACCTTTGCATTGCCAGTCATTCATTATTTTGGTAAAGGAGACAACCAAACAGGCTATTTTTATCTGGCAGTAATTGTTGCAGTCTTAGGTGTAATATTTTCGTTTTTTACATTTTTTAATACGAAAGAACAGTACACAAGAAAAACAGAACCGCCAACACTTAAAGAATATTTTAAAGTAATATTAAATAATAAAGGTGTGCTATCAGTAGTTACAGTAGTTCTAAGTTATGGACTATGTTTTGGATTACAGAATGCAGTAGGTTTATATTATTTGACTTATTATATGAAAAAGCCTGAGTTAATCCCAATATATATGTTTTTGACATTAGGAGCTAAAGTCATTGGGTCTATCTTTGCCCCAGTTTTTACAAAAAAATGGGGGAATAAAAAGATAACAATAAGCACTTTCATAGGGATAATGGTATTTAGTCTTATCATGTATTTTGCTCCAATACAATATCCTGCTGTGTATTTTATCTTGGCAGTGCTGGTGTCCTTCTTTATAGGTTTAGTGCTGGTATCAATGACAGCATTAATGGCAGATTTAGCTGATTACACAGAGTTTAAAACAGGCAAAAGATCTGATGGTGTCCTTTTTTCGCTCAATGCCCTATCTATCCAAATTGGGTTCGCAGTATCGGCAGGAGTTGCAGGACTGCTGCTTGATTCCACAGGCTATGTTCCAAATCAAGAAATTCAAAATGATGCAACATTGCTATGTATTAACATAATGAGAACAGTTGGACCAGGTTTGGTATGTTTACTTGCTTTATTTATGATTAAATATTATCCAATCAATTCAAATAAAGAAATGGAGAAAATTTATTCTGAATTAGAGAAAAAAAGCAAAGCAGCTGTTTGAGTTTGAAATTGAATTATTTGAAGTAGTATGAAAACAAATAGGAAAGTTGAAATAGAAGGTTATCATAATAGGGGGATTCTAATGAAGAATATAACCTTATCTAACGGCACCACTGTTGAAGTTGAATGTTTAAGCTGTGCCTTAACAAGCGGAATAATTGAACCAGATGGTGGTGCAGTATATGAAACTGAACATTTTCACGCACATCAAGATGTTGCTTATCCAATTAAAGGGTTAATGATATTAGCTTCTAAGCAGCATATAAAATGCTTCGATGAACTAACGGACCAAGAGCAGTTAGATTATATAAAGACCTTGTCAAAGATTAGGCATGCCCAAAGGAAAGTTTTGGGAATAGAGTATGTTTATTATTTTTATAATGAAGACACAGCACATCATTTTCATACTTGGATGGTCCCAAGGTATGATTGGATGGCGGGCTTTGGACGTTCCATTGAATCAGTAAGACCAATCTTACTTTATGCTAGAAACGAAATGAATAATAAAGAAAATATAGATGAGGTAATGGCTGCAATTAATTCTCTCAGGAAAGAGCTAAATAATGATGTTTAGGAATTAGTACATTACGAAACAAATCTCATAACATACACGATTTGCGGAACAATATAGTTGGAGGTGAATACAGTGTCTAACAGAAAAGCTGATCCATCAACAATTGGTTTAGGTTCTACAAATGTTCAAGGACAAGGTACTACAATGAAAGAAACGGGGAACAGAAAGTCTGATTCTTCGCGAAAGAAGCAAAAACAATCTTAATATTGGATGAAGAAAAAACAGACGGACTCCGTCTGTTTTTTAGATATTCGCCAACTTGATGGCATTTGCGAGAGAGGAATTGACTGAGATATTATCGAATTTTAAACCGAGCTGAATAGCAGTTTGAGCAACTTCAGGACGAATGCCAGAAAGGTCGGTTTTAACGCCGATTAATGATAATGCTTCGATTAGTTGAAAGATTTGATGTGCAACCATTGTATCAATAATGACTACACCGGAAAGGTCAAGAAGCAATCTGTTTACTCCTAAACGGTTGCATTGCTCTAACGTTTTCTCAAGTAGGATTTTCGCACGTGCTGTGTCAATCTCCCCAACTAATGGCAATAATGCTGTTTGGTTATTTAAGGCAATAACAGGTGTGCTGAGTTCAAGAATTAACTCCTGCTGGGCATGCAGTCTTTTTTCGGAGTTGCGATTATACTCTTTTGTAAACCATTCAATCACATTTGCCATTGTTTCTGTAACAACCTGATATATTGTATGTATTTCGCTTACGGCAAGATTATCTTTATGTTCCTCGATAAATTCCGTCATTAAATCAAGGTACTGCTTTTGCGTTCTGTGAAATTCGCGGATGATAAAATGAATCGGGGTTTGCGAATGTTCCTGATCCTGCGCTACCTTTAGTATCCATTGTTCAAAATCAGCTGAAAATTTTCCTTCTTCCTTACGAAATACTTCTGCAAAGTTCTCGTGGAACTCATAGTTTTGTTGCTTCACGCCTTTAATGATTTCTGGATCATTAGAAGCATAAACTCCGCTGCTATTGGATTTATCTAGACTTTCATACCAGTCTTCTGTTATTTGCCATGTTTTTTTAACAAAAAAATGATAAAGTTCATTATTTGAATACATTTCAATCCTCCTGTTGGTGCAATTAATAGGTTGTCCATAGAATTTTACACTATCTGAGTTCATCCGTCTAAAGTATTGGGTGGCGATCATGTATTTTTACTGCATTGTAAAACAAAATCCCCCTTAATGGGGGATGGTAAAATAATTTTACAAATAGGTTTTTAATGTATCTTGCAGTGTACCTCGTGTTTCCGCATCTTTTTCGAAGCGGATGCCTGCATGAACCATTTTTTTGACAAGTTCAGGTCTAAGTCCTGTAAGGATTGCCTTACAGCCCATCATGGAGATTCCAGCTAAAATCTTTTCAAAGTAATCAATCACATCCATTTCCATTCTCGCAATCCCGGAAAGGTCAATGATGAGTGTTTGAATTCTTGAATCTGCAATATCATTTAATACCTTTTCTTCAATCACTCTAATTCGATACGAATCAATTGCTCCAATAAGAGGTAATACCGAAACAGATTGCTTAACTGGAATGATTGGAACAGACAAATGTTCTACCATTTCTCTTTGTCTATATAGCATTTCATCTTTAAAGTTTGAGTAATTAAGAAAGAAGCTGTTTAAGAATTTATCCATTTTTTCATTTATGCTTTTTTCTAAGATATAAAAATTATTGCGGTCTGATATTATATTCTGCTGTTCATCAATAATATAGATAAAATGCCATATTGTTCTTCTAATTGCCTGCACCCACTCCAGTTTTAACTCTAAAGTTAATGAGTGCTTTGCCCAAGCGATTCCTTCGACTTTAGCAAAAGAAACCAATTCTTCCTCTTTTTCGTCCATAACGAAAAATGTCATTTTTTTGGCGTTTTTTAATAAATCGATGTTTCCCTTATTTAAGATATCCGTAATTTTTGTTGAGACATTAACTGCTTCCGTAAGCAATTTGCTTTCAAACTTATCCCCATTTTCATTAATAAATATCTTTACTTCATCTCTAATATTATTAATTGGATTCATTTTTAACTACTCCTCTTGGCTTTGTTAATTAATATGTACCCCTTTATCTATAAATCATTATATATAAAATACTGCTTGGAGAGCAATTATTGTTTCATTACCAAAATATTTTAGGGGAAGGATAAGCTTCCTATCTTTGCAACACAATAAATATATGAGTTACCCAATAAAGGAAAGTAGGTGGAATTAATGAAATATGAACAGTTGGCAAAGGATATTATTGCAAATGTTGGAGGTAAAGAAAATGTCAACAGCGTTGTTCATTGTATTACTCGCTTGCGCTTCAAGTTAAAAGATGAAAGCAAGGCTCAGACCGATATAATTAAAAATATGGAAGGCGTAGTAACTGTTATGAAAAGCAGTGGCCAGTATCAAGTGGTCATCGGAAATCACGTTCCAGACGTATATAAGGCGGTAGTGGAGGTTGGCGGGCTTAATACACAATCGTCGTCTGAAGATAACGGAGGCGGAGAAAAGCAAGGGATATTTAATCAATTCATTGATATTATTTCCAGCATCTTTACACCTGTATTAGGTGTTTTGGCAGCAACCGGGATGATTAAGGGGTTTAATGCGTTATTTTTAGCATTAGGCTGGCTTGAGGCAACATCTGGAACTTATCAAATATTAAATGCACTCGGTGATTCCTTATTTTATTTCTTCCCGATATTCCTAGGATATACAGCCAGCAAAAAGTTTGGTGGCACAACTTTTATTGGGATGGTAATAGGTGCTTCCCTTGTTTATCCGACCTTAACAACGTTAACGACAGGTACACCGATTACTACATTATTTTCAGGCACTGTGTTTCAGTCACCAGTATTTATTACGTTTTTAGGGGTGCCTGTTATATTAATGAGCTATGCTTCTTCTGTAATACCGATCATCCTAGCTGCTTATTTTGGAGTGAAGCTGGAGAAGTTTTTTAAAAAAATTATTCCAGATGTTGTTAAAACCTTCTTAGTTCCATTCTTTACACTTTTAATCGCAGTGCCGATAACGTTTTTAGTGATTGGACCGATTGCCACTTGGGCAGGCGTATTAATTGGACAAGCTACACTTTGGCTATATAATCTCAGTCCAATTATTGCCGGTATTTTCGTCGGCGGATTATGGCAGGTTTTTGTTATTTTCGGCCTGCATTGGGGGCTTGTGCCGATTGCGATTAACAACCTGACTGTGCACGGAGCAGATCCGATACTCGGCACGATGTTTGCTGCATCTTTTGCACAAATTGGTGCTGTGCTTGGTGTATGGTTAAGAACAAAACAGCAAAAATATAAAACATTAAGCATTCCTGCATTCATTTCCGGCATATTCGGGGTTACAGAGCCTGCCATTTACGGAATAACGTTGCCATTAAAAAAACCATTTATTATCAGCTGTATTGCAGCGGCTGTCGGCGGAGGAATTCTTGGCTTTGCCAAGTCGCAAATATATATGGTCGGAGGTTTGGGAATCTTCGGAATTCCTACTTATATTGATCCAAAAGCTGGCATAACTTTTGCCTTCTGGGGTGCTGTTATTGCCATTATTGTCGGCTTTATCTTAGCATTCATTTTAACGTATTTGTTTGGCAATTCTAAAACAGAAACAGCAGATACGACGGCTAACAACCAGGCAAATAAAGAGGAACCGCCAGCAGTTAAGCTCGCTGATGAGGTTATATATAGTCCGATAAACGGCGAAGTCTTATCATTATCTTTGCTTAAAGATGAAGCATTTGCATCAGGAGCGTTAGGTCAAGGGGTTGCAATTGAACCTTCTGAAGGTAAAGTATATTCTCCAGTAGATGGTACTGTCACAGCGCTTTTTCCTACAAACCATGCAATTGGAATCACTTCTGACAATGGTTCAGAAATCTTAATCCATGTTGGGATGGATACGGTTGAATTAAATGGCAAGTTTTTTACCGCACATGTCAGCCATGGAACGAGAGTAAAAAAAGGTCAGCTGTTAATTGATTTCGACTTAACGGAAATCAAAAAAGCGGGCTATGTTGTTTCTACACCTGTGATTGTGACAAACCAAGGAGATTTTGAACAAATAACACCAACCGAACAAAAGCAAACAAAAGTTGGCGAACAATTAATAGAAACAAAAATAAAAGCTTAAATAATGAACAGAGGTGATGAAAATGAGCAGGTCTGTGCAATTTCCAGACGGTTTTTTGTGGGGCGGTGCTGTTGCTGCAAATCAGTTGGAGGGTGCTTATCAGGAGGATGGCAAAGGTTTATCGACAGCAGATGTTTCTCCTAATGGAATCATGAGTCCACCTGATTTCTCGATGGAAAAATTTAATTTATATCATGAAGGTATTGATTTTTATCATAAGTATAAAGAGGATATTGCTTTGTTTGCGGAAATGGGCTTTAAAGCATTTCGTTTTTCCATTGCATGGTCGCGGATCTTTCCTAATGGAGATGACCAGCAGCCTAACGAAAACGGACTTCAATTCTATGATGACATGATTGATGAATTGCGAAGACATAATATAGAACCAGTTGTAACGATTTCCCACTATGAGATGCCGCTTAACCTTGTTGAAAAATATGGCGGCTGGAAAAACCGGCAAGTTGTAAGCTATTATGAAAAATTTGCGAAAACTATTTTCAAGCGGTACCGCAATAAGGTTAAATATTGGATGACTTTTAACGAAATCAATGTACTGCTGCATGCTCCATTTACTGGAGGCGGTCTATTGTTTAAGGATGGCGTTAAAAATGAACAAGACATTTACCAAGCGGCACACCATCAGTTTGTAGCAAGTGCCCTGGCTGTGAAAGCAGGTCATGAGGAAATTCCGGAATCGCAGATTGGCTGTATGATTGCTTCAATGATAACTTATCCATACAGTTCAAAACCAGAAGATATGTTTGCTGCTTTAACTCAAGACAGAAAGACATTGTTCTTTTCAGATGTTCAGTCTCGAGGATACTATCCAACTTATATGACGAATTATTTTGCTGATAATGGCATTAACATTGAAATGGATACAGGGGATTTGGAGCTTTTACAAGATTATACGGTTGATTATATCGGATTCAGCTATTATATGTCATTTGTAGCTAGCACAGACCCCGAACATCAAGCAGGCAAGGCATCTGGCAATTTATTTGAAGGCGTAAAAAACCCTTATTTAGAATCATCTGAATGGGGCTGGCAAATTGATCCGGTCGGATTAAGAACAGTCTGCAACCAGCTGTATGACCGCTATCAAAAGCCATTATTCATTGTTGAGAACGGACTTGGTGCAGTGGACAAACTGGAGGAAGACGGTACCATTCAAGATGATTATCGAATTGACTACCTACGGAAGCATATTTATGAAATGAAAAATGCAATTGGTGATGGTGTGGAAATAATGGGTTATACCTCCTGGGGTCCAATTGATTTAGTCAGTGCCTCTACAGCAGAGCTGAAGAAGCGATATGGCTTTATTTATGTAGATAAAGACAGTGAAGGAAAAGGCTCGAATGAGCGACTAAGAAAAAAGAGCTTTTATTGGTATAAACAAGTGCTTGAATCAAATGGAGAAGTATTGTAACGCATAAAGATTAGGACCCTAGAATAGAGATAGGGTCCTGATTGTTTACACTGTTAAAACAGGAACAGCATTAACATCCTGATTGATGCAGACCTTGTTTCTTCCTGTTCTTTTTGCTTGATACAAGGCTTTATCCGCTTCTTCTATAAGGGAGCAAATATTATCCGTTGTTTCAGGGAAGCTTGCTGCACCGATTGACACTGTAATGTTTATGGTCTCATTCGAGCTAATAATAAATGGTGTATTTTCGACGATTTTCCTGATGCGTTCACCAATTTCGTAAGCCCTTTCGAGCGAACAATCTAATAAAATAACCGAAAATTCTTCTCCGCCATTTCTGCTCACGATGTCGAAAGAGCGGGTTGTATTATGGAGGAGATTTCCTAATGCTTTTAATACGATATCTCCATCGCCATGTCCGTAATTGTCGTTAATATGCTTGAAGAAATCAATATCGATATACAAAAAAGAAAGCTTTTCTCCTTTTTGCCCAACACTTTCAGCGAGTGAATTAAAAACCTCATCAAATTTCCTAACGTTATTTAAGCCAGTCAGTCCATCAGTTGTTGACTCTAATTTATACTTCTCAAATAGTATTGTCTTTTTTCTTAATAGCTCCAGCATATAAAAGGCAAGGATGCCAGCAGCATAAGAGGCGATCCAATAAATAGGAAGGAGGACATACAGTGCTGCTGTGCTTTCAACTAGAAAAACAGCCGTAACTGACAAGATAATATTGTTAGTAGTTAAAAGAATTGCAATTTTCACCTGCAAGCTGCCTTTTGATTTAGGAGAAAACAGGACTGCAAATAATGACACAATCGTGATATACCCTATTGCTATTAAAGATGTCACACTTATTCCTATTAACAGCCTTCCGACAATAAAGAACAACAAAGATATGGTTACGGGAATAAAACCGCCATAGAACCCCACCAAAATAATAGGGATATGTCTCAAATCAAAGATGGAATCGCCAATATGGATACTGTAAAACATTAATATATCAGACGAGATACCGGCAACTATCCCAGCAAAAATTTTATAGTTCATATTAGAATTACGATTTAATGGTGTTTTCAAAAGTTGTGTATATAAAAAAATAAGTGATGTCAAAATGGCAAAATTTGCGAACAGTTCTTTTAATATCATAATTATCACCACAGCTAATTTACCATAACAAGAGCCGTTTTGTAACTAGTACTTTTCACCAAACTTTTTGGTAGTTTTAATGGTGCTTACATATCAATACGAGGAAGCTTACCTTTATGCTAAGCAAGAAAAAATCCCGGTGGAATTATCCATCGGGCTGACTCATTTAATAGTCTTTAATAAAACTTCAGGGAGGTCACTTAGGAACAGCCCCTCGCTTAAAAGCTTAATATCATGATGTATTTGTTGCTTGATTGCAGGATCTTCACATTTATAGTAATCGTCCATTAATCGTTTCAGTTCATGGCAAATCAGTTCAATTTGAATCATCCAACTATCCTTTCATTTGTAGACCTAATAATTATTATGCAATAACTGTAAGAATGATGGAAGAGCTTCGACAAAAGAAGTGAGATAGTGATACAAATTATGTAAAGAATTTTTCGATTAGATGAAAAAAATGGTTGCTATTTCTTAATAATTGGATATAATAACCATAATATTAAGAAAATCGAAGATGAAGAGAGTAGTCAGTTGTGGAGAGTAAAGCGAGTCAAGAATGGTGGGAGCTTGGCATGAAGCAATTGATGAACCGCACTTTTGAGATGCATTCCTGAAAAATCAAATAGGGAATGCCGGGGAATGCCTCGTTAAAAACTGGAGTGGTTTTTCATTTTGGAAAACAATTAGAGTGGTACCACGGGATAATATTAAAGCTCCCGTCTCTTATTTATATAAGAGACGGGAGCTTTTTATTTGGAGGGAAAGAAATGGACATTAAAGGTGAATTTGCTGAAATTCTTTTTGAGGCTTTAGGTGGAGAAATTAATAAAGGCAAGCTAATTTTTATGATGGAAAAACCGAAGTTTGCAAATTTAGGAGACTTGGCTTTTCCTTGTTTTGAATTGGCAAAAGTATTCCGAAAATCGCCCCAAAGTATAGCTCAGGAATTAGTTCCAAAAATGAAGGCATCAAAGTTTGAAAAAGTGGAAGCTGTTGGCGGCTACTTAAATGTGTTTTTGAATAAAAACAAAGTGTCACAGGCAGTCTTGGAACAGGTGCTTAACAAAAAATCGCAATATGGGGATTTAAGTATTGGCACAAACAAGGTAATGACAATTGATTTTTCTTCTCCCAATATTGCGAAGCCTTTTTCAATGGGACATTTACGTTCAACAGTAATTGGGAATGCTTTAGCATTAATTTCTGAAAAATGTGGATACCGCACAATTAGAATTAACCATTTAGGCGACTGGGGAACGCAATTTGGAAAATTAATACTTGCATATAAACTATGGGGCAATGAGGAAGAGGTAAAGCAGCAGCCCATAAGAGAGCTGTTGAAATTGTATGTGAAATTTCATGAAGAAGCGCTTCAATCCCCTGACTTAGAGAGTGATGCTCGGCATTGGTTTAAAAAATTAGAACAGGCTGATCCAGAAGCAGTGGCTTTGTGGGAATGGTTTCGGGCTGAATCCTTACAGGAATTCACAAAAATTTATGAATTAATGGGTATTCACTTTGATACCTTTGACGGGGAGGCGTTTTTTAATGACAAGATGGATAAGGTTATCCAAAAACTTGAAGAACTGAATCTGCTTCAAGAATCAGACGGAGCACAATTAGTTCCTCTTGAAGGCATGCCTCCATCCTTAATTAAAAAAAGGGACGGAGCAACACTGTATGCAACCCGTGATTTAGCAGCAGCGATTTACCGGCAGGAAACATATCACTTTGATCAAGCACTGTATGTTGTCGGCAATGAACAAACATTGCATTTTAAGCAATTATTTGCTCTGTTAGATAAGATGGGAAACAAATGGCAGCAAGGAATGAAGCATGTCTCTTTTGGCATGATGCTTAAAGAGGGCAAAAAAATGTCAACGCGAAAAGGGAAGGTAGTTCTATTAGAAGAAGTGCTAAAATGTGCCATCTCCCTTGCATTGGAAGATATTAAACTGAAAAATCCTAATCTTAGCAACAAAGAGGAAATCGCTAAACAAGTTGGTACAGGTGCAGTTATCTTTCATGATTTAAAGAACTTCCGCCAAAACGACATTGAGTTTTCTCTCGAAGATATGTTGAAGTTTGAAGGAGAAACTGGGCCGTACGTACAATACAGCCATGCCCGGGCTGCTTCGTTGCTGAAAAAGGGTAATTTTAAAGCAGAGGCAGCAGCTTTAGGGACTCAAGAGGAAGAAGCATGGTCCATTATTATGACGTTAAATGCTTTTCCGGAAACAGTCAAAAAATCACTGGAAGATTATGATCCGTCTCAAATTGCTAAATATGTTGTGGAACTAGCGAGAGCTTTTAATAAGTATTACGGAACTGTACGCATTTTAGATGATGAAAACCTTAAGCAACAAAGATTAACACTTGTATATGCAGTGAGAATGGTTTTGAAAGAAGGGCTCCGGCTGTTAGGGTTAAAAGCACCAGAGGAAATGTAAGTGTATATTGGAGTACTTAAGGCAGGAGGCAGTGCAGCTTTCCTGCCTTTTATTTCGTTTTTCCTAATTTAAGGACCATACTAATTATCATTAAGGAGGTAAAAAACATGAGATTATCCTATATCATTGATCTAATAATTGCGATGATGGGTTCTATGTCTAATCAGAGAACTCTCGATACTAGAAGAGTTGATTCTCACATAGAGAAATTAAATCAACTGGTTTGGTTTCAACAACTATTTGCAGAGGAAAAATATCGGAAATTATTTATAACAAATTATAAGATACGCCACTATTTGGACAGTCCATTTCGCGTGAAAAGATTGGAGAACAGCACAAAAACGCAAGAAAGGTTTTTGAAACTGCTGAATAAGCAATTAGCAAAGGCAAGGAAACATGGTATCTAAAGAGATAAATTATACCCTATCAAAAAAAAGGGAAATGATAGGGATATATGCTGCTAGACAGTTTCTTTATATGAATTAAATTTTATGTTCTTTTACTATTTTCAAAAAAATGGATGTGTCTATGGGGAAATGCGGTTTCTGCAAAGGGGGAGCGTTAATATACTGTAATTGTAAATAAGAATTCATTGGTGATAGGAAAGAACGCCGTGAAAATCAGTTTGATATAAGAAGGCTGCATCTACATTTTAAAAGGATTTTTGTTAACTACAAAAAAATGGACAAGCCAATTTTACTAGTTTATAGCCTTCCACCATTTTTTATATAAAAGCAGAAAATATTATACCTAAAATTAAAAAACCTGTATTCCCTGAACCTGAAGAGCCAGAAGTGCCAAAAGAAATGATGGTACTCGCTGCATATATTCCGATTGCAAAATTGGGCCGCTTTGCAGGTATTGCTATTGGCACACCTGTAACTGTTTATACAGACAATGCTTACTATCCAAGGACTTGTGAAAGACAAAAAAGATATCCTTGCGTTAATCTTGTCTAACGGAGTTCTATTCAGCATTCCTGTTAAAGAAGCTAAATTTGTAGCTCCAGGTGCTTCATATCCAAAAGAGTAACATTTAAGAAAAATTAAGTGATTTGAATAAATGATGTTAGGAACTTTCCATCCTAATGTTTTCTTCTTTACACCCTCAAAGCTTATGGAATTCCTCTATTAAAAAGGTGCATTTCATGGAAATGCACCTTTTTCTATCTTCTATTAAGGTTGCCAAGAGAATGTGACAGCACTTTTGGGAGGAAGACTGTAAGTCAAGTAAGTGCCGTTAGTCTCGATTTGAAAGCTTTTCTCCTTATCCATAGGATTCAGTGCTAGGAGGATAATAGATTTGTCTGGATTTTGGTAAGCAACCGTTTCAATAGTGCCTGGAAAATTGGATGAATAAATTCTTACTGCATGAGGCTGGACAAATTTGCTGGCATGTCCAAGGGCATAGTATTCTGCATTTTTTGTTGTAGTCCCTGTTTTTTTGTCTATTGTTAACAACCCTGTACATATACTGCAGCCTCCGTTTACAGGACCGTTATTTTCATCTAGTGCGATATTCCACATTAGCACAGCTTTTGCCCAATTGCGCGGGCCGCCAATCATAAGATTGCTCATCTGCCAGCTGAAATTATCAGCAAAGCTTTCACTCCATTTACCTGAACTGCATTCGGTAAGATAAATATGTTTAGAAGGAAAATTTTCATGAATTTGTGCCATAGCAGCTGGAGTTCCTTCGTAGCAGTGGAAAGCAGTTCCATCGATATACTCTGCAGCTGTACTGTCTTCAAATAATGCGCTTGTGTATTGGACAGCACTGTCCCAATTATGATCAAACCCTATGATTTTTGTCTCCAAGTTATTTGCCTGAAAAGCTGGACCTAAATACTGTCCAATGAATTTAGCCTGCTCCTCGGCACCCATACTCATAGAAGGGTAGTTAGCTGAAGTGAATTCTGGCTCATTTTGAATGGTAACGGCAGAAATATCTATTCCGTTGCTTTTATATGCTTTAACATAACGAACAAAGTAATCAGCATAAGCTTTATACACTTTGTCATTCGTATAATCTAAATACCAGCCATTCAACGTTTTTTCACCGAATTTCATCCAGGCAGGTGCACTCCAAGGGGTACCCAAGACTTGAATATCTTTATTTAATGTAAGAATATCTTGCAGACTCCCTACAACATCCTTGTCTTTTTTGATAGAAAAATAGTTCATATCATAATCTGGTTCACCGTTTGTGTCATTATACGTATAACTGCTTGGATTTCCATTGACATCGACAGAAAAATCGGAAGATCCAATAGTATGCCTGACTATTGATAGATTAATTCCCTTGCTTGTAAATAAGTCCGTTAAAATGCTGTTTCGCTCAGAATCATCTTCATTCTGTAGCAAATAGGCAGTTGAACCAGTTACAGCAGCACCAAACCCGTCCATTTGTTGATAGGCAGTATTCGGCTCAATTGCTACAGTAGGGAGAGAAGGGGAGTGCTGATTTGAAAAATACAGGGAATCCTTTTTCTCTAGTAAATCTGCCTGATCACCTGTCGTCTGCCAGACCAATACTTCTGTTTCGTCCACTGTCTTTTGGTTACTCGTCTTGTTAACAGGGTTCATATATGCAAAGATAAGCAGTGCTAGCAGGAGCATAAGCAGCAAAAGGAACGTCCATATTTTGTATTTAATCATAAATTTAGTTCCTCCTGAAAAAAGATCCCCACAAAGCTTTTTTGTGGGGATTTTCTTTTCGATTATCTTTTCTATCTTTGTTGTTGTTTGTTATTAGTTTTTAGTATTGTTAGCTTTGTTTAACTGCTTGCTTGTTGATTTAGAAATAGTAACACTGCCTTTTAGACGAATGTCACTGGAAGAGCTGCCCACATAAACAGGCACATTACCTGAAGGAGTAACCCATTCGTTTTTCTTTTCATCATAATAAGAGAAGGCTTTTGCATCCAGTTTAATGGTCACTTTCTTCTCTTTTCCAGGTTTAAGCTCAACCTTACTGAAGCCTGCCAATTGTTTAGGAGCTGTCTCTACATTAGTAGGAAGCTTTCCAGTATAAACTTGGACAACCTCAGAGCCTGTAACATCACCTGTATTTTTTAAGTTTAATGTAACTTCAACTGTTGGTTCAGTAGATTTCTTTGTACCTTTCACCTTTGTTTTTAACTTGTTATACTTGAAATCTGTATAAGACAAGCCATGTCCAAAGGAGAAGGCTGCTTCAATGCCAGATTGCTCATAGCCGCGGTAGCCAACAAAAATATCCTCTGAATACTTAACAGCTTCGTCAATGCCAGGATATTGTTCCTCTGAGGAAACTGGTGTGGAATCTTCATCGACTGGGAATGTGACTGGCAGTTTTCCAGAAGGGTTTACATCGCCGAATAATACATCAGCAATCGCATTTCCTTGTTCTTGACCTGGATACCATGCTTGCACGATCGATTCAACCTTATTTTTCCAGTCGCCCATTTTAACTGCAATGCCGCTTTCATTGACAACTACGACATTTTTATTTACCTTCGCTACTTCTTTAATTAACTGTTCTTGGTTATTAGGCAGTTCCATGTCCGAACGATCTACATAACCTTCACTATCATATGTTCTTGTTACAATAACAGCTGCATCTGATTTTTTCGCTAAGTCAACAGCATCAGCAATATTTTCGTCAACAATATTGTCTGCAGCTTCCCAGCCAAAGCGTAATTGACCGCCATTATCATTTCCAGACGCTTCTTTGTAGTCTGTTTTATACTCGATTTTTACATCATAATTTTTGTTTGCTTCCAGAGTAACTGTTTTTTCAATTGTATTCAATTGTTCTCCAGCGTTATCAATCACTAGAGTTCCATCAAGATACACTTTGCTTGAACCATAGCTTGTCGTAGAAAGGTTATACTCTCCAGACTTTGGAACATTGATTATACCAGTGTATCTTGCAGACATCATGCCGTTTAAGCTTGTTGGCAGGCTGTCCAATTTTGAAGATTGTGCATTAAAACCTTCATAGTTATAGAAACCAAGATTTAAGTTTACTTGTTTAGCAGTATGCTCATATTCTGGATTTCCTTCCATGTTCTTATTAGACCAGTATTCAGCTTTTAATCCATTTTCATCAGAATCAGCCTCTGGCATTAAGAAAGAAGATGGAACGGCATCAGGACCTGGTAAGATATCTCCAGCACTGATGGAATCTGTACCAGGCGCATATTCAACTTGTACATCTGCTCCTGCACGATTCTTAATACCTTCTAGCGGACTTACTGTATATGTTGGATTAACTAGGGAGCTTCCTCCGCCAGCTGCTGATGCAGTATCAGCATCAGGTCCAATAACAGCAATTGAATCCAGCTTATCTGTATTTAATGGCAAAATGTCCTTCTTATTTTGCAGTAACACCATCGTTTCTGCAGCTATTTGTCGGGCGATTTCGCCATGTGCGGCCACATCGATTGGGTTGTTTTGTGTTGGGTTATCGAATAATCCTTTATCAAACATTTGGTAAAGAATTCGGTATGCACTTTGATTAACTGTTTCTTCACTTACTTTTCCATCCTTCACAGCCTGCAAGAGCTCTTCGCCCCATACTCCAAAAGGCTCACCTGGTGTTTCTAAGTCGAGTCCTGCATTAATTGACTCAGCTGTGCTGACATTAGCTCCGTAGTCACTCATCACGAAACCTTCAAAGTTTAAGCTGTCTCTTAACAAATCAGTCAGTAAATCAGGATTTTCGCATGCATAAACGCCATTTACTTTATTGAAAGAGCACATAACACTTCCTAAATCAGCATTTTCAATGACGCTTGCAAAAGGTCTTGCATAGATTTCATTGATTGCTCGTTCACTAGCTTGAGAGTCGCTTGTAAAGCGGTCCTTTTCTTGATTGTTCAATAAGTAATGCTTGGCTGTTACCAAGACATTATTGCTTTGAATGGCATTTACATAACTAGATGCCATTTGTCCTTGTAAGTATGGATCCTCACCTAAAGATTCAAAGTTTCTTGCCCCGAAAGGATTGCGGGCAATATCTAACCCAGGGCCAAGCATAACATTATGTGTTGTATTGAATGCTTCATTTCCAATCAAATCACCATATTCTTCTGCTGTCTCAGTATTCCATGTTGCTGCAAGGCCGATTGCGGAAGGCAAAGCAGTTGATTGTTTGTTTTGAATTTCAGGATTGGCAATGCGGACACCTAGAGGCCCATCTGCCATTTGTAAGGCAGGAATACCGTATTTCTCTAATCCTTCGTTATAAAATCCGTAATAGTTGTTAACATTGCCAGTAATAAAGTCTACTTTATCCTCCAATGTCATAGCTTCTACTAAAGTTTGAGTTCTTTCCTCAGCAGAAAGACTCTTGTCCATCCATGAAAACTCTTCTGCAGATGTTTCCAATGGAGGCGCTGCAAGACCGAGCACCATTGTAAATAAGATGCTGGCTTTTGTCAGTTTGCGTTTCCCCTCTGATAATAAAGCCATCATTTCACTCCTTTTTTTATATTGAGTAGGCCTTGTAATATTTGTCTCTAATTAGTTTGGCCTACCGCTTGAACACCTAACATCATAGCGGAGTGAGTCAGAAAGACCATAGAGAGAATGTTGTAATTTTTAAGAGAGGAAAAAGTGAGATTTTGGCTAAGAAAAGGAAGATTGTTGAAGGAACATCATCTGATTCTCCTGCGAAATTTGTAAATAAAGGAATGAGTGACGGTTACAGAGAAAATGACCAAATATCTATTGAAAAAAGTGAATTGCATAATTATGACAAACTATTCTGAAATATTAGCAATAGCTTGGACAACAGAATGTAACAATAAAAAATAAGCGTCATTTTAAGAAATATTGGTGTTTAGATTTGTAATATTATTACGGAAAAATGGGAGAGATATAAAAAAGAGAACCAAGGTCAAGATTGTCCCTGGTTCTTTTCTTCCTAGTATTCTTTAAAGTAAATGTAAAAACTAGTTATTATCTCCATTCTGTTGTTGTTTCAACAGGGAGGCGGTATGATTCGAAACCTTCATGTGCTGCTTTACCGATAGTCAGAAGCATAATTGGAATATAGCGGTCTTTCTCAAGGCCGAAGCTTTCAGCAATTTGATCTTTTTCATATCCGCCGATAGGGTTTGTATCATATCCGTAAGCACGTGCCACCAGCATTAATTGCATAGAAACAAGACCAGCATCTAGCATAATAGTATCCTTCATGACTTCCTCGGACATATTTTCATAATATGGTGTAAAAGCATTCAATTGAGCGTCTTTTACTTCCTGAGGCATTAGGCCAAGCTCAACAGCCTTGCTGTAGATTTCCTCCGCATAATCAAAGTTCTTCTTGTCACCGAACACAGCGATAACAGCAGAAGAGCTCAAAACTTTATCTTTGTTAAAGCGTGATAGAGGAGCTAGTTTAGCTTTTCCTTCTTCACTGTCAATAACTACAAAGCGCCATGGCTGCATATTAATAGAAGATGGAGCTTTAGAAGCTTGTGTTAAGATTTCACTCATCTCTTCACGGCTGATTTTAACAGTAGGGTCATACACCTTAATAGAACGGCGTCCGTATACAATCTCATTGAAATCATTTATTTTTTGAAATTTACTCATAGTAAACTGTCTCCTTTATAATTAAAGTTATTTATTGACTTATCAATATTTGATATATCAACTATTGATACGTCAAATAATAATATATTTTTACGGAAAATGCAAGTCATAAGTTTAGGGAATTCTTTTTTTAGAGATTTTGTCTATATTTTAGTTGGAGGATAGGGGAGTACATTTTTAAACATTCATGCATAGAAAAGGAAGATGGCATTTAACGATGAGAACGGTACAAATTTTCTAAGATAGATTAAAGGTAATAGTTGCACCTAAAAAAGGTGCAATTATTATATTCTTTCATATTGAAAAACCAGCAAGTAACCATCTCATTAATACAAACGCAATAACTCCAGCAACAACTGTCCATAATAAACTGCGAGTCTTAATGGCAATAAGAGCTGTTATAATGGCTGCTGGCAGCTCCTCGTTTAGCATTATCTGTACTTTGTTATCTTCCATAAATAATTCCTGTCCAATTATAGCGGCGAGTATGGCAATAGGCACAAAATGCAGCCAGGTTTGAACGATATCTGACAGCTTTAATCGGCTGAGTACCATTATAGGCACAACTCTTGGTATAAAGGTTACGATAGCTCCTCCAATTACAATTAAAAGTACAGCAGCGTTTATTTCCATTTGGTCATCACCATCCCGATAGTGGCTGCTAAAATAGTGGCAATGATAATGCTTAAACTGCCTGAGAGCCACCGTGAACACACTATTATCATTATTGTTGCTATTATGCTGACAAGTATGTCAATACGCACAGTTTTTCTGACTGAAATGGATATAGCTAATAAACCAATAAAAACAGCTGGCAACGCAAATTCCAGACCAAGTGCATCAGGATTTGTTATCCACTTTGCAAAGTAAGCACCTGCCAAATTAGCAATTAGCCAATTTACATACGCTGTTATATTAAGACCGTGCATCCATTTTTCACTTATATTGTTCTTTTCTGCACTTTTTTGGATAGCCACACCGAAAGTTTCATCTGTTAACACTGCCCCAATTAACATATTACGAAAAGGGGACAAATGCTGAAAATAAGGTGATAGAGCAGCACTTAGAAGTAAGTGACGTATATTAACAAAGAAAATCGTTGTGATTACAACAAGTGGAGTACTGATAAGATACATACTAGCCACAATAAACTGAGCGGAGCCTGAATAAACAAATAAGGTTAGTAATATTATTTCAGCAATGCTGAGTCCTGCTGTTTTTTGCACGATTCCACAGGCAAAGCCAATGCTTAAGTAAGCTAATAATGTTGGTATACATGCTTTGACTCCTTGTAAGAATGTTTCCTCTGATCCTTTTTTCATCACTATGCTGTAGTTGGGACTGTCAAGCTGCATAGGTAAAGCTCCTTTCTTCGGTAGAGGTTATAAAACTAACTACTAATAAAAATTGCTAATAAAACGGTTCAAACAATTATTTGAACCGTTTTCCTGTAACAACCCGCAATAAATCTTTATTATCTCTCCAAAGAGCTTCTACTCTTTGTTCGCCAATTTCATTTGTCAATGCTGCAAAAATAATATCATGGCCAATATATTCGAGTGCTACCAATACAAGGGCAGGATCTTGTGTTTTTATAGCCCAGCCTTGGGAAGCTGGGGAACAATTCGCAATAATCACTTCTTCGTTATCACGAGCCACAATGGTCAGCCGGCCGTTTGTACGTTCCTCTGCGACTTTAGGAGACATATAATCATGATGTGTTGTATAGCCAAGCGTTGTGTTTGGCGCACCAAATAAAATGGAGGTGACTGCAACACCTTCTTTTTCTTTCCGTAATACAGCATCCTCAATAGGCGGTATTTGCGGAGCCCATACAGATAGCCAAATTTCTTCTTTTGCTCGTAAAATCAAATTATTCATTTCTGCTAGTACATTTTCATCACCGCTAATCCGGTGGATAGTATCTACCTCTTGTTCACTTTTAAGTGCTGCTAAGTTTTTCTCTAAATAATCAAAAGACTGTTCAAAGTTCTGCCGCAGTCGGGAAATTAAATCTTTTGCTGGCAGCGGCGCATATTGGACAGGTTCAGAAGGAACAATGTACACAGCACCTTTATCAAGCAGTTTTCCAAGCACTTCATAAATCATAGACCGAGGGACACTGGATCGTTTGCTAATCTCATAGCCTGTCATAGGTGAATGCTTTAAAAGGCTGACATATGCTTTACATTCATATTGGGAAAAACCGAGCTTCTGCAATTCTTTAAAGATTTCTTCCAACATAACACGTCCTTTCTTTTACTACTTTAGTAGTTAGGGTAATACTTACGTATATTTATAGTAGTTAGTTTAATACTTACTAATAATAATTTCAAGAATTTTTGTACTTTTATAATAAAAAGAGTGAATAGAATAGGGGAATTGTCAATGAAGCGCAAAAAAAGCATGAACAAATCTGTTCATGCACTAAACTTTATATAGGGTCTTTAATCCTTACTTCCATTCTTGTCACATATTCTTCTGTTATATGAGTTTCATGAAAATCAATGAGATACGTTTCAAAAAGGTGGCCATCGGCTGTGTAATTGTTTGTTTTGATATACTCTTTCAGCTTCGTAATATACTGCTGTGTTTTTTTATAATTGCCTTTATAACAAGTAGATGCATATTTTCCTTTAGGTATTATCATTGTATTCGGATCTGAATCATTTTCGATATAATAAAATACACGGTGATTAATCGAATTAGTTGAAGTTTTAACGTACAGAAAGCTGCCAATCATCTGTTGCTCTAAGTACGGAAGATTGTTTTCGTATTTTTTATACAGCTCTTTCAATGATAAGTCTACATGTTCACCATCAGTATCTTTATCATTACTGGCAATCACATATCTGTCAGGGTACTCAATCACCTGACATTCACCTTCAGACATTTGGGCAGTATGTGTAAATAAATCAATTCTTTCCTCGACGATATGCTGCATTTCTTGCAGTGCAGCTAACTCTTGTTCAAGAAAGTTTTGCTGTTTTTTCAATAAGTTTAAGGTCTTCTCAACCGTGCGTTTCTCTAAATAGTCTTTAATTTCTTCTAATGGTATATTAAATTTCCTTAAATCACGGATGATATTCAGCTGTTGTAAATGTTCATCTGTATAAATACGATAGTTATTTTCGCCTCTGCTAGGGACTACTAAATTAATTTCCTCATAGTAGCGCAAAGTATGTGCACTAATGTCATAAAGATTAGCGATTTCGTTTATTTTCCAATTCATAATTCCGCTCCATAACTGCGCCCATCTCTATTGAAATGGCAATTCTGCAGATTATTTTTGTACTACTGCTGCAGCAGTATTAGATAATGCTTTACATAGATGTTCATAACGATGGCCGCTTAAGACAAGCTCTGCCACCTTTGTATAGCCTATACTTGAATATAACTTTTTTGCTTTAGGGTTGGCAATATCTACATTGAGCCCGATTCTCTTAGAGCCTGCCTTTAACGCCATTTGCTCCATTTCTCTTAGTAACGCAGAACCAATCCCTAACCCTCTGTATGTTGGATTAACAACAATAGAGTCTAAATACCATTCGTCCGGTAATGCCTCTTTATCAACAAATAATTTTTCGTTATTATCATACCCGTTATTTACTAATATTTCCATGAACGGGTCATCAATGACCGGCTCATCAACAGCCTTGTATCCAAAGCATACACCAGCTATTTCTCCATCTAGTTCGTATACAATACCTCTCTTAAAGCCATAACGGTAAACAGGGTCTGCAACTGCTTCTGCTACCATTTCTAATAATGTGTTTTTAGGTATTTTCTTGAGCAATGATAATTCCATGTCCTCGAATATTTCCCATAGTAAGGACGCTATCGCCTTCGCATCCTTCTGTGAAGCTATTCTAATCATTTTTAAACCAACTTTCCATTTATATATATTTATTATTGCCTTAAGTATAAACCTTCTAGTAATTCTAAGGTCAAACACTAATTTGTGAAGTGACAGCTAAATATAAAAAGTGGATGATTCGGAAAATTAAGAAATCTATATTGACACCTGTTTGGAGATGTAAGAAAATAGAAATAGATATTTAGTTCAATAAACAGATGTAAGAGAAGTAAGTAAGAGCAAGAAATACAGTGCAGGTTGTGGAATTAGGTACATACATATGAGTCTTAGTTTAGTGTTTAGTTAGTAGAAGGAGACTTGGCAAGAGGAATTTTTTTGTTCTTTCATGCGAGGTTTTTTTGTTGTATACCTAAAACAAACTACAGGGAGGAGGATTGTCTTCGTGAAAAACTACTCAATGGGTAAGTTAACTTCATTGTTAACACTTTTAAATAACAGCAGCAGCGAGCAAACACTAAAAGATGAACTAAGCAGAAGAGGATACCGCTATACTGTTGGTAAAGTAGGAGCAATGGACTTATTTAAAGTTATTGCCGCTATTGAAACGACTGCAAAGTCAAATGAGATAATTGACGGAGACTCCTACAGAGAGGTTCATGCTCTATATCATACTATTTTAGAAGCACTGCAAGGTGTAGGGAGAGGCAATGTTCAATTTGGAGAAATATTGCGGACAGTCGGTTTGACATTTGGTATTGTACGAGGGGAAATTGAAAAGTACGGATATAATGGGGAATGGATCTGTGTCTGTATTTTCGGGACAATCGGTGCACCAAAAAAGGGTTTTGAGCATGATGCTTTAGGGCTTGGATTTAATCATATTTAATAAATAAATATTTACAAAATATTCTGTCTACATATATAATAATGGTATTCAGTTATTAGCCATTTAGCCGATTTTTAATTAGTTTATAAAACCAAATAAATTGTATGCCCATAGTTTATAGTCTATTAGGGGGCTGTATGAAGAATTCATTTTCTTTGTGCAGCCCCTTTTTTATTTTAAAAAAAGCATAAAGAGAGGTTGAAGGATCATGAATATCCTACTTGATGGGAACCATTTGACGTTAAAGGAAATTCAATTAGTATTAGCCAACAAAGCGACGGTAACCATCCATGAAAAAGCTTGGGAAAATGTAAAAAATAGCAGAGCTGTTGTGGAGAAGCTTATTGAGGAGAAAAAGGTTATTTATGGTGTTAACACTGGATTTGGCAAGTTTAGTGATACGGTTATTTCAAATGAAGACTTAGAGCATTTACAAATTAACCTTATTAGAAGTCATGCTTGTGGTGTCGGTAAGGCCTTCTCTGAAGATATATGCAGGTTGATGCTGCTGTTGAGAGCGAATGCTCTGGCGAAAGGCTTCTCAGGAATTCGCCCGGAAACGCTCCAACTGCTGGTTGATTGTTTAAATTTCGGAATCTCTCCTGTCATTCCGAGTCAAGGCTCACTTGGAGCAAGCGGTGATCTTGCACCATTAGCTCATCTGGCCCTCGTCTTAGTTGGGGAGGGAGAGGCTGTTTATCAAGGGGAAAAGCTGGATGGCAAGGAAGCATTAAAGCGTGCTGGCTTAAAACCGATACAGCTTAAAGCGAAAGAAGGGCTTGCTTTAATAAATGGCACGCAAGCCTTAACTTCAGTAGGCGTGATAGCTTATTTAGAAGCACAATCCCTCGCTGTTTTAGCAGACAGAGTAGCTGCCTTGACGTTAGAAGGACTTAGAGGAATAGTCGATGCATTCTCTCCTGAATCCCATCAAGTAAGACCTTATCCAGAGCAGCAGGAAGTAGCGGCACGTATTCTTTCCTATGTAAAAGGCAGTCAATTAACTACAAAGCAGGGAGAGCTCCGCGTGCAAGATGCTTACTCTTTACGCTGCATACCACAGGTACATGGTGCTATATGGCAAACATTAAATTATGTACAAGAAAAGCTGATGATTGAAATAAATGCGGCAACAGATAATCCATTGATTTTTGCTGAAAGCGGAAAAGTCATATCAGGAGGGAACTTTCACGGTCAGCCTATCGCATTTGCGATGGATTTCTTAAGTATTGCAACTGCAGAGCTGGCAAATATTTCCGAGAGAAGAATTGAAAGACTCGTAAATCCGCAGTTAAATGATCTGCCAGCCTTTCTAAGTGCTAATCCAGGACTTGAGTCAGGATTAATGATTACCCAATATGTTGCTGCGGCCCTTGTTTCGGAAAATAAAACATTGGCACATCCCTCCAGTGTTGATTCCATCCCGTCGTCTGCAAATCAAGAAGATCATGTCAGCATGGGAGCTACTGCGGCACGCCATGCCTATGAAATCGTGCAAAACACACGGAAAGTGCTTGCAATCGAAGCTATATGCGGTGCACAGGCAGCAGATATTAGAGGTGCTGAAAAACTCTCTCCCCAATCGAAGATATTGCATGAAAAAATTCGTGCAGAGGTGCCATTAATTACAAGCGATCGTATCTTTTCCACAGATATTGAAAACTTAGCACAAGCTATGAAAACACAAGAATGGTCCTTTGCTGCGAAACTATCACTCTAGCTAAGGAATAAAAGTAGAAGATTATCCATCTAATTATATAAATGAGTAGCAGGAGGAATGAAAAATGAAACTTGAAAAAAATGCAATTAAAGCGCCACGGGGAACTGCTTTGAATACGAAAGGCTGGGAGCAGGAAGCTGTTCTCCGAATGTTAATGAATAATTTAGATGCAGAAGTAGCGGAGCATCCAGAAAAACTGGTTGTATATGGAGGGATTGGCAAGGCGGCTAGAAACTGGGAATCCTTTGAACGAATAGTTGCGTCATTAAAAGAGTTAGAAAGCGATGAAACCTTGCTTATTCAATCAGGCAAACCAGTGGCCGTTTTTAAAACACATGAAGCAGCACCCCGTGTTTTATTGGCTAATTCTAATCTTGTGCCGGCTTGGGCAAACTGGGATACCTTCCATGAGCTTGATAAAAAAGGACTGATGATGTATGGCCAAATGACGGCAGGAAGCTGGATTTATATTGGCACACAGGGAATAGTTCAAGGAACGTATGAAACGTTTGCTGAATGCGCGAACCAGCATTTTAATGGAACGTTAAAAGGAACAATTACCGTAACAGCAGGACTTGGTGGAATGGGCGGGGCCCAGCCACTGGCTGTAACAATGGCTGGCGGTGTGTTAATTGGCATTGATGTCGATCGAAGCCGGATTGAAAAGCGAATCGAGACTCGTTATTGTGATGTACTTGCTGAAACATTAGAGGAAGCAATTGCACTAGCAAAAGATGCAAAGCATGCGGGCAAACCGCTTTCAATCGGCTTGCTTGGAAATGCAGCTGAAATGCTGCCAGAAATGGTGAAGCGCGGATTTATTCCAGATATCGTTACAGACCAAACATCTGCCCATGATCCACTTAATGGCTATCTGCCAGCTCATTTTTCTTTGGAAGATGGAGAGAGGCTTCGTTCAGAAAATCCAAAAGAGTATGTAAAAAAATCAAAAGCAAGCATGGCTGTACATGTAAAAGCTATGCTGGCAATGGAGGAGCAAGGAGCTGTCGCCTTTGACTATGGCAATAACATTCGTCAAGTTGCCTTTGATGAAGGAGTAGAAAATGCTTTTCACTTTCCAGGATTCGTTCCAGCCTTTATTCGTCCCCAGTTTTGTGAAGGAAAGGGACCATTTCGCTGGGTAGCATTATCAGGCGATCCGGAAGATATTTATAAAACAGATGAAGTTATTTTACGAGAGTTTGCTGATAATGAGCATCTGTGCAATTGGATCAGAATGGCACGAGAAAAGATAGAATTTCAAGGCCTGCCAGCGCGAATTTGCTGGTTAGGTTATGGAGAGCGGGCCAGATTTGGAAAGATCATTAATGAAATGGTGGCACGCGGGGAATTGTCTGCACCAATTGTAATAGGAAGAGATCATTTAGATGCTGGCTCTGTTGCCTCACCAAACCGGGAAACTGAAGCAATGAAGGATGGCAGTGATGCAGTGGCAGACTGGCCGATATTGAATGCATTGCTCAACACGGCAGCAGGTGCAAGCTGGGTTTCTGTTCACCATGGAGGCGGTGTGGGAATGGGATATTCCCTTCATGCTGGAATGGTTGTTGTTGCAGATGGCACAGAGCATGCTGCCAAGCGCCTTGAAAGAGTGCTGACAACAGATCCTGGAATGGGCGTTGTGCGGCATGTGGATGCAGGCTATGAAGCTGCAATTGAAACGGCAAAGCAAAAAGGTATCCATATTCCAAATCTAAAGTAAAGGTTGAGATACAAGTGACAGATCTTCTTTATATAAAAAAAGCTTCACAAGTAATTACCGTAAGCGGAAGCAGTGACAAGCCGAAATCTGGAAAAGCAATGGCTGAAATAGGCGTCATTGAAAATGGCAGTGTCGTAATAAGCGGTGACCGCATTGTATATGTCGGTACAGATCAAGCAGCAGAGGAATTTGTTAACACGCAACCTGAGACTGTAACTCTTGTAAGTGGGGAAGGCAAAGTGTTAACTCCAGGGTTGATTGACCCTCATACACATATTGTGTTTGCAGGGAGCCGGGAACAAGAATTGGAAATGCGCTTAAAAGGCGCCAAGTATATGGATATTTTAAAAGCTGGCGGAGGCATTTTAAGCACGACGAAAGCGACAAGAGCAGTTTCTGAAGAAGAACTGATCGCACAGACCGCTAAGCGATTAAATCGGTTTTTATTACATGGTGTCACAACATTGGAGGCGAAAAGCGGCTACGGCTTAACCTTAGAAGCTGAATTAAAGCAATTACGGGCAGCCCAAAAGCTAAATAACATACATCCCATTGATTTAGTTTCAACCTTTATGGGCGCACATGCTGTTCCTGCTGAATATAAAGAAAATCCTGACGATTTTGTTCAGCTGATTGTAGAGGAGATGCTCCCTGTCGTTGCTCAAGAAAAACTGGCTGAGTTTTGTGATGTTTTCTGTGAGGAAGGTGTTTTCACAATTGAGCAATCAAAACGTATTCTGGAGGAAGGAAAAAAGCTGGGGTTATTACCAAAGATTCACGCAGATGAAATTGTCTCTTTTGGAGGGGCGGAACTTGCAGCAGAGTTAGGTGCTGTGTCAGCAGATCATTTGTTACGTGCTTCAGAGCAGGGGATAAAGGCAATGGCAGAAAAAGGGGTGATTGCTGTGCTGTTGCCTGGGACTGCCTTTTTCTTAATGACTGAACCAGCCAATGCCCGAGAAATGATAGAAGCAGGCGTGCCAATTGCCCTTTCGACAGATCGGAATCCAGGCTCCTCGCCAACAGAATCATTGCCTTTTATTATGAATTTAGCTTGTTTAACAATGAAGATGACACCAGAAGAAGTGCTGACAGCCTGCACTATTAATGCAGCCCATGCCATTAACAGAGCTGAAGAGATCGGCAGTATTGAAGTAGGCAAAAAAGCAGATTTAGTTTTATTTGATGCTGTTAATTATCAAACACTTCAATACAATTATGCAGTTAATCTCGTAGATACAGTTATTAAAAGCGGCGAAATTGTAGTCAAAGGTGGTGCGATTTGTTGAAAGGAAAGAAACTTTCCATTCATATAGCTCGCTTAATGACAGATATTGATGAGCTCGGCCAGATTGGCATAAATGCTTTAGGTGGTCTTGACAGGACCACCTTTACTCAAAGTGAATTGGCAGCAAGAAATTGGCTGAAAGATCAACTTCATCAAGTGAATTTGATTGTTAAAACGGATCAGGCAGCTAATATTTGGGGCAAGCGTACAGGACAAGAAAAGCTTCCGAGCATTGTTTTCGGCTCACATCTTGATACTGTTCCAAATGGCGGGAAATATGATGGAGCGTTGGGTGTGCTGATTGCACTTGAAATCATGAGAGTATTTGAAGAAAACGAAATAATGACAAGACATCCGTTACAATTAGTGTCTTTTAGTGCGGAAGAGCCGAACCCTTTTGGAATATCAACATTTGGAAGCAGAGCAGTTACTGGTAAATTAACAAAAGAGGAAATTTTAAATGTAGCAGATCCAGCAGGAACTTTACTAACTGATGCCTTACAGGCAGCAGGCGGCGATCTGGATACTTTTGAGAATTGTGTGCTTCAGCCTGAGGAGTTAAGTGCCTATTTAGAAGTGCATATAGAACAAGGCAAAAGATTGCTAAATAGGTCCGTTCCCATCGGGATAGTAACCGCCATTACCGGAATTTATCGTGAGAGCATTACGGTAATTGGCGAGGCGAACCACGCGGGAACGACAATTATGGAAGATAGAAAAGATGCTTTAACTGCCGCTTCGGAGCTTATTTTATCCCTTGAGCGTGCCTGCTTAAATCATCCTTCGAATGAAGTGGTTGGCACAATCGGCAGGATGAACATACTCCCTAATGCGCCAAATATTATCCCTCACAAAGTGTGTATGACTTTAGAGATTAGAGGGAAATCATCTGTAGAAATACAAGATATATTGGCGGCATTTACGACAGAGTGCTTACGAGTGACAGAAAAGCGGTTTGTTCATATAGACAGGAAGGTCTTGCTTAATCAATCGCCTGCAAGTATGGATTCATTCATAATTGATACGATGAAAGAAATTGTGAGTAACTGGGAATATCCTTATTATCTCCTTGGCAGTATGGCGGGTCATGATGCTGCCCATATGGCGAATATCACCAAAAGCGGGATGCTGTTTGTTCCAAGTCTTGGCGGAAAGAGCCATTGTCCAGACGAGGAAAGCCGCTTGGAAGACATTGAAAAAGCAGCAAATACTTTGCTGCATACAATTCTTATGCTAGATCAAAAATTAGACACATAAAGGGGATAATAGATTGAGTGTTTTATATATGGCCGATTCTATTTATATAAATAATCAATTTCAAAAAAATCAAGCAATCTATGTCTTAGACGGAGTCATTAAAGAAATTGGTTTTAAAAATCGCTTATTAGAAAAATACAAAGGCGTTACTGTAATTGAATGGGAAGGAAAAGCAATTGTGCCTGGCACTGTGAATGCTCATAATCATTCTTTTCAAAGCTTATTAAGAGGAATTGCTGTAGATCGCCCATTTCTAGAATGGAGAGATCAAGCACTTTACCGTTATACTCCCTTACTAGATGAGGAGGCAATTTATACAGGTGCCTTATTTGCATTTGGAGAAATGCTGAAATACGGAGTTACGGCAGTAAGTGATTTCTTCTATGTTCATAATGGCGGTACTGCTACAGATGAAGCTGTCATTCAAGCTGCTAAAGATTTAGGTATTCGTCTCGTTTTTGCAAGAACAATGTACGATTGGGAAGGGGCCCCAATAAGTTATCGGGAAACAGTGGGAGAGGCAGTGGACCGGACACGAAAATTAGCGATTAAGTATCAAGGTGATCCCATGGTTTCCATTCATCCTGCACCTCATAGTCCTCATGCAGCTTCTCCTGCAATGATTCAAGCAGGACATCGCCTCGCTAAGGAGCTAGGAACACCCTTTCATATTCACGTGGCAGAAGAAACATTTGAAGTCGATGAAATCCTTGGAAAATACGGCTTGCGTCCAGTTCATTATCTCCATTCACTTGGTGTGGTAGATGAAAGCATGATTGCTATTCATTTAGTGTGGTTAGAAGATAGTGAAATTAAGATATTAGGCCAAAAAAACGCAAGGCTTGCGTATTGCCCATCCAGCAATATGTTTTTATCAGATGGAGTAACAAGAATTCCTGACTTACTGGATGCGGGAGTTCGCATTTCACTCGGATCTGATGGAGCTTGCAGCAATAACCGCATCAGTATTTTTGAAGAAATGAGAATGTGTTCTCTGCTGCAAAAAGTTACACGCCTTGATGGAACATGCATTAATGCTAAACAAGTATTCGACATGGGCACGAAAGCAGGAGCTGAGATGTTGCAGCTTCCAACTGGAGAGTTGAAAGTAGGCATGAAAGCAGACTTTGTTACATTAGATTTAAATGATTTATCTCTTTCTCCTAAATCTGAACTATTTGCCAATATAGTCTATTCCATGCAGCCAAATGCTATTTCAGATGTTATCGTCGATGGAAAGCTGATAGTAGAAAACGGTCAAATTAAGACAGTTTCAGAAGCGGAAATTGTGAAAAGAGTAGACAGCTTAATGGGAAAATGGCAAAGCATACAAGAATAATAAAAAGATGCAACCAAAAAAATGCTGGTTGCATCTTTTTGTTGAAACAATATAATTCCTAACTCCGTTATAAGTATTGGTAATAAAAATAGAGGACTTATTCAAGTTTTGTTGGAGATGGAAAGTATGAACAACCAAAACAAATCGCAGTTTGATTATTATTTATTGTTAATCATTCTGCTGTTAATGATAATCAGCACGATAAATATCCAAAGTGCTCAAAAATTTCTGCCATACACAGCAAATTTTGCTGGCCAGCAAGTATTTTGGTACATAGTTGGACTGGTTATGTCGGCTGTCATTTATTATTTTGATTTTGAACAAATAAAAAGAATGTCTTTTTATGCTTATTTATTAGGAGTATTAATGCTCGTTGCCTTATTTTTTGCTCCTTCGTCGATTGCACCTGTTATTAAGGGAACGAAAGCCTGGTTTGTGATTGATAAGATTGGCTCCTTGCAGCCTGCCGAATTCATGAAGGTATTTTTAATTGTTTTCTTAGCAAAGGTCACCGTCGACCATAACAAGAACACCATTCATCGAACAATTGCGACTGATATAAAATTAATTGGGAAGATTTTAGGAGTTACAGCGATTCCCATCCTGTTTATCTTAAAGCAGCCAGATGCAGGAACAGCAATGGTTATTGCCACCATTATGTTTGGGATTATTTTTGTGTCAGGTGTAAATTGGAAGCTGCTTGTCATATTCTTCTCGAGCGTAATTTCCATCATTGGTGCCTGCGTTTATATCTATATATATCAACCTGATACTTTATTGTTATTTCTAGATCAATATCAAATAGAGAGAATCGATTCATGGTTAAACCCGTTTGAATACAGAGGAGGAATAGGATATCAGTTAACACAATCAATCTTGGCCATTGGCTCAGGGACAACATCAGGCAAAGGTTACTCCAATGGAGAAGTCATTATCCCCGAAGCCCACTCGGACTTTATATTTTCCGTTATTGGGGAAGAATATGGATTTTTTGGGGCAAGTGTTGTATTAGTTTTATATTTTCTGCTAATCTATCGAATTATTAGAATCTCAATAAACAACAAAGGGGAATACGAAAGCATCATTTCGGCTGGAATTATATCAATGTTAACCTTCCATATTTTTGAGAATATTGGCATGGTAACAGGACTTGTGCCGATTACCGGTATTCCTCTGCCTTTATTAAGCTATGGCGGTAGCTCCATTTTCGGAACGATACTGTCCTTAACATTAGTATTAAATATCTCTGCTAAAACGAAATACTATATGTTTGAAGGAAATAAGTATGATTAGCATTGTTATTGGCAGACTAAAAACTAACAAAGCATAACTATACGGAATTAAGGGTATACTTTATTGAGTTATCCAAAGAAGATTATTCTCTTATGTATTTTAGTTTGGTGTGGCTGGAGAAAGTTAAAGAAATTTTAAATAAGTTTATAAATAAATACCCTTGTTAAGGAATAAATAAAGTTACAGGGTTATTTGGAAATTTGCAGACTTATTTAATTTTCTTTATTGTCAGCTTAAACCTTTCACATAATACATATTAGAAAGGAGAGAAAAAAATGGAGTCAATATGGTTGGAATATGCTTGGGCATTGTTGATTTTAATTGGCTTAGAAGGGTTGTTATCTGCTGACAATGCATTGGTTCTTGCAGTAATTGCGAAGCATTTACCTGAAGATGAGAAAAAAAGGGCAATAAATTACGGTATAATTATCGCCTTTATTTTTCGATTTGCAGCACTGTTTGCGATATCATTTATTGCAAACGTCTGGCAGGTACAGGCAATCGGTGCCGTTTATCTGCTTTATTTAGGCTTAAAGCATATCTTTAAGGCATGGTTTAAGAAAGAAAAGCCGCATACGGAAGTGGAAGAAGAGGCTAAAGGAAAGGGCTTCTTACCTACTGTGGGAAAGATTGCATTAGCAGATTTAGTTTTTGCGATTGATTCCATTTTAGCGGCAGTTGCTCTTGCCCTCGGCCTTCCTGATTCACCGCTTGGTGAGTTCGGCGGTATGGATGGAGGACAGTTTCTCGTTGTTCTTCTTGGTGGGATTGCCGGCCTAGTTTTAATTAAATATGCAGCCACATGGTTTGTACAGCTGCTTGATAAGCGACCTGCATTAGAAACAACAGCATATGTAATTGTAGCTTGGGTCGGTGTCAAGCTTAGCGTAATTACCCTGGCACACGAAGATATTGGTGTACTGGACCATCATTTTCCCCATAGCACTGGCTGGACGTTAATCTTTTATGGAGTATTAGTAGCGGTAGCATTAATCGGCTGGTTTGCGCCAAACAATAAAAATAAGGCTAAGAAAGACCCTGCCTAAAAATCAAAAGCTTTATTCCCTTATCCACTTGGGAGTAGAGCTTTTTTAGTGTGTTTTATAGCATTAGAAATAATAACTCAGGGCATCTTAGTAGCAGAATGGAGGACTAGTTATGAATTATCGAATGCTCTTATCTCTTTTTGTTATTTTTTTTAGTTTATCTACTGCTGCTGGAGCCGCAGGGGAAGTGCCTTTAACAGCTGCATTTGTGCGCAACAATCAGCTGTGGGTGAAGGAGGGAAGTGAAGAAAGACAGCTCACCTATTCTCAGCATGTATATAACCCTAAATGGTCCTTTGATGGCCGTTTTATTGCGTATATAGATGGGGATGAGCAAGGTGAAAAGTCTGATCTGTATATTTATGATATGGTCAAAAACGAAAGCTATCAACCATATGTGCAAGTGAGTGCAACGGATTTCAAATGGTCACCAAATAATAATCAGTTAGCTTATAATGATCAAGGAATATTAAACGTCACTAAAATAAAACACGGACGGCCTGAAATGTTTGAGAACGTTTCTTTAGGTGTCAGCGGATTTGAATGGTTTCCGAACGGCAAAGAATTTATTGTGTCTTCTCAATCCAATTTATTACCGACAGGTTGGGGCCCCATTGAATTATTTAAAGTTGCAGCTGATGCAAACTTACAACAAGAAAAGATTCATCCCTTTTTTACAATCCTGACTAATAAAGATTTATTTGCAATAACGGCAGAGGAGTTTAAGTGGAGTGATGATGGAAAGTGGCTTAGCTTTCTGGCTATTCCGACAGCATCCTGGTCCAATGACAGTAATTCATTATGTGTTATTACAGCAAAGGGAGAACGTTTTCAAGAGGTCGGCAAAATGCTGAACAATCAGGATTGGTTTAATTGGGCCCCGAATAAAAATCAGCTTGCCTATATTTCTGGTGAAGGAAGATTTCTCGTTGAAAATAAGCGGACAACCATCGCAGAAATGCCTGCTTTTATCGGACAGAAAGTTTATACACCAAAGGGGGATGTTGACTTGGATTTGTCATGGTATTCTCCTGATGTAGTGATTGTTGCTCGTTCTAAGGAAAATAAAGAATGGAAGGAAGGCCCGGTACCTACAATGTATACTAGCCTTTATTCCATTCATTTGAAGTCTAATGACCAAAAGCAATTGACAGCACCTAAAGAAAAGGAACGAGATGATACCCCTCAAGCCGTTAATGGCTATATAACTTGGGTCCGGCATATGGAAAATGAGCAAAATAATGTTTGGATTAGAGAAGGGCTTGAAGGCAAAGATAGTATATGGATTAAAAATGTTGAGTCTGAACCTGTTTTTTATATAGAGAAGCATAAATTATAGCAGCTTGTAAAAAGGCGTGAGTATGGAGAAGTCTCACGTCTTTTTATATGGCCTGCTTTTTATCATGTGTAGACGGATTAGAATCTGCGATAAACCTGTTTAATACTTTTTTCGCTGCTGGCATAAAGTATTGCAGAACAAGTCCTCCTAAACAAACCGTTAGTAACGTACCAATGCCAATTGGTCCACCTAAACTGAATGCAATAATTAAAAATACTAAATAAATAAATGTTCTCGAAAGAAAAATAGTTGTGTTAGTTAGTTCCTGAATAATTAATGTTAACCGATCGACTGGAATTGGAGCGAAGTTTGTGTGTAAATATATGGCGGTTCCAAATCCAATCACAATTAAGCCGCTAATAAAACAAATCAATTGGCTATACCAAATTTCAGGTGTTATTAAACCGTGCAATAAAAACAGCCATAAATCGATGCCAATTCCAGTTATAAAAGCTGTTACCAATCCTAAAGCTTCAGGCTGCTGTCTTTTTAACAAGGAGTTAAATAAAATCAAGATAATTGCTAAGATAAATTCCCAGCTGCCGGCAGTTAGCCCTATATTTTGAGATAAGCCAACTAAAAGGGCGTCAAAAGGTGAAGTTCCAAGATTCGATTGAATCGTTAAGGAAATTCCACAGGTTAAAATAAATATCCCTATTACATAAAATACATATTTCACATGATTGCCTCCTTGGAATTTTATTGCAAATGCAACAAAAATACATTATATTTAATATAAGATATCTTTATTGCATTTGCAATAAAATTAGTGGGCTTATTATAAATAAAAGGAGCAGCATTTCAAATGACATTAGAACTTAAAATATGTACAGTTAAAGATTTACAAAAGCTTCGAGAAATCAGTTATGAAACCTTTAATGAAACATTTAAAGACCAAAATTCACCTGAAAATATGAAGAACTACTTAGATAAAGCATTTACTTTAGAGCAGTTAGAGAAAGAGCTGTCCAACATTTCATCCCAATTTTTCTTTCTATATTTAGATAAGGAATTGGCTGGATATTTAAAGGTAAATACGAATGACGCACAAACTGAGGAAATGGGGACTGAGTCACTTGAAATCGAAAGGATTTATATCAAAAGCCGATTTCAAAAACACGGACTTGGGAAGGTTCTTTTCCAAAAAGCACTTGATATTGCCAGAGAAAACAATAAAAAGAAAATATGGCTTGGCGTCTGGGAAAAAAATGAAAATGCTATAGCCTTTTATAAGAAAATGGGATTTAGGCAAAAGGGAGCTCATTCCTTTTATATGGGTGATGAAGAACAGACTGACTTTATCATGTGTAAAACACTTTAATAAGGCGCAAAAGAGAAATGAACAAGAATAACGTTCATTTCTCTTTTGCTTAGTCTTTTAACGCTTCAGCACTTTTAGAAAGCAGTCTCTGTATTTTGCTCCATTCGGCAGCAATCCAACGACAGGATAAACATCATTAATTCCTTGTATAGGGTCATGTAACACCATCTTTGGTTGCATGTGTTTTTCGTCTACGAGAAGGGAAGTACGAACAGCTCTTGCTACTTGTCTTATTATATTAAAAATTATTATATGGTATGGATCTTCCTTTAACCGGAACGATTGTGTCCTGACGGTGTATTGATATGCCGTACACACTGAATTATCTTGCAGTGCAATTTTATATATAGCTGATATATCAAAAAAAGATGGTGTTCCTATTGTTAGGAACACCACCTTTTATCAGGTTGTTAAGAATTTTGTGCTTCTTCATTCGAACGCTTATTGCCTTTATAGATGAAGTATAAAGAAATAATCATAAATAGTAATGCAAAGGCCCGTTTCATATCCAATTCAATAACTAAACTATTGAACCAGCCAAAATGATCAATTATCACTCCAATTACTAGTTGACCGGCAATCCCCGCGATATTTGTTGCGATTACCCCAATTCGAGGAACGGCGATAACAGTCAGCAGCAAATAGGCTGTGCCTAAAAAGGCTGCACTTAATTGCCACTTAGGTGCTTCTAAAAGTGCAAGAATATCCCCATGTCCAAAAAAGATAATGAAAACAGTAAGAAACAAGGTTCCAGTTAGAAAAGTTAAAAAAGTAGTTTCAATTGTGCCTGCTTTGCGGCTGAATGTACCATTGATAGAAGATTGAGCGCTTAGTGTGATACCGCCGATTAATGTGAATAAAATCATAAATAACCCCAAATTGATAACCTCCTAGTTTATTAATATAAGTGCGATAATCATAGAGATTACGGCAAATATCTTTTCCTTGTTAATTTTAGTCTTTTTACTGCCAAGCCATCCGAAATGCTCAATTACCATGCTCATCACCAGTTGTCCGATGATGACTGCAACCATTGAGATTCCAACACCGACGTATGGAACACTAATAACAATAGCAGTTAAATAAACGACACCTAATCCGCCGCCAAGCAATGTCCACTTAGGTGCTTTTAATGTATAAGAAAGATCTCCTTTACCAAAGAAAATCCATAATAGCCCCATAATAATAGAGCCCATAAAGAAGTTATAAAAACTTGTTTCTATTTGTCCAATTGTTTTTCCCAGTTCAGCATAAATAGCTCCTTCAAAGCTGAGCGCTGCTCCAGCCAGAAGGGCTAACAAATAAGAAAGATAGCGCATAAAATCAGTTCTCCTTTTTTGAATAATTATATATCTAGAAATATAGATATAGAGTCTTAAAAAAACAGAAATCCATGCAAAGTTAGATTTCTGTTTGAAAATACTTTGCTAGCTGTTGAATAAACTCCTCATTTCGCCTGTAGTATGTCCATTGACCATGACGAATAGAGTCAAGCAGTCCAGCTTTTTGCATCATGTTTAAGTAGCTAGAAACGGTAGATTGAGAAACTTTAGCCTTTTCTTGAATATCCCCAACACAAACTCCGCCTTTGTAGCTTACCTCCTTAGGCAAATGAGCGCCTTGTTTTGGGAAATGCTTCTCAGGTTCCTTCAGCCACTCTAAAATATTCAATCTTGTTTCATTAGAGAGTGCTTTAAATACATGAATAGGTTCCATGGTACCGATTATATCGGTTTTTTTAGATATGTCAATTTTTACTTTTATAAGAAATGCTTAACGGCCTTTTATTGAGTAAATGAGTTAATATCTGCAATAATATACTATATACATTATAAACATAGATGTAATATTCATAAGGACAAAAGGAAAGGAGTTCCCTCATGAATATTACATCATTTATAATATACTGCTTTATCGTAACATTTACACCAGGTCCTACTAATATCGTTATTTTATCAACAGTGCACAATTTTGGTACTAGAAAGGCAATGGAATATACATATGGAGCAACGGTTGCGTTCGGCCTACTGCTTGTTGTATCTGCTTTTCTGAACTCTGTGCTTTATACAATCATACCCAAGCTTTTAATGGTGATGCAGATTATCGGCAGCTTATACATGATTTATCTGGCAGTGCAAATATATAAAAGTGATTCAGCAAAAGGCAATTTAATAAATAATACAGGCACGTTTTTATCTGGATTTATCATGCAATTTGTAAATCCTAAAGTAATTCTGTTTACGATGACCATTATTCCAAGCTATATCATGCCGTATTTCCAGTCAGCATCAGCATTGATGACAAGTATAGCCGGTATTACTTTCATCGGTTTTTTAGCCTTTATTACTTGGGTGCTTTTCGGCGCAATATTTAAAGCCTTTTTGCAAAAACATAAAAAGGCAGTCAATCTTCTAATGGCTTTATTTCTAGTATACGCCGCTGGAATGATGTGGTTTTAGCAGAGAAAAAAGGGGTGGTTGCAGTGGAGAAATTTATTTATAAAAAATCAGCTGGCATAACTGCCTTAGCAGCCAGTATGTATGAGTTTACCTATAAAAAGCATGCTCATAAAGAGTATGCAATAGGGGTCACATTACGCGGCATTCAACGATATCATTTAGATGGCAGTTTGCAGTTGTCCCATAAAGGCGGCGTCATGTTTTTTAATCCAGAACAAGCTCATGACGGGATGGCACATGATGATGCAGGCCTTGATTATGTGATGCTTTATATCGATCCACAACTGTTCTTAGAGGTATCGGAGAAAAAGGAAATAATCAAGTTTTCAACACCTATTGTATACGATAAAATCCTTCAGCAAAAAGTTATAAGACTAGCTAATGCTATTCTTAATAAAAAAGGGGAAGCTGTCTGCAGTGAGTTGCTGCTGTCGCTAACAGACAGTCTTGTTCAAACAAACCTCTCTCAAGAATATAAAAAAGATAATGTTCTGATAAGAAAAGCAAAGGAGATGCTTCGTGCTAACTTACTGGCCGTTCCTAAGCTTGACGATATAAGCGGTGAGCTTGATTTATCAAAATATCAATTTATCCGAATATTCAATGCTCATACAGGAATCTCCCCATATCAATACTTTCTAAACAGCAAGCTAGAACAAGCAAAGCAGTTAATAGAAAGAAAGAGAGATATCTATGCTGCTGTAGCAGAATGCGGTTTTGTAGATTTACCTCATTTAAATAAACATTTTAAAAGTGTCTATGGAACGACAGCATATGAATATTTGTCTAATTTAAATTGACTGCTAGACTTTGTCTAACAGTTTTTTTATGCATGAGGAGGATGAAACTTATCTGATGAATAAACGTATGTAACATTACCGGATTATGAAGAAATGGATAGGAGGGCTTTTTTGAAAAATAATGATGAAGAGAAAAGTAAAATTGAAACAGACGACAGTTGGAATCGAGCGCTGTATGGCAGTCCTACCATCGGTGGCTTTATTGTTATCGGAATCATCATTATCATCATTGGATACAAAATTTTATTTTAGCAAGGCAATAACCTTAATAGGAGTTAAAAATGAATCTTAAAAAAAGCCAAGAATATGTTTCGTTAGAAATTAGAGATTGGAACAATACAAATTTTGCAGCAACTTTATACGAGATTTGTGATTCTCACAGAACCTATTCTAATGATCAGATTGAAGTCCACCAAGTAGTTAAGCTAGGCAAAATTAATAAAGAGTGGAGATTTGTGATTATCTTAAATATCACACAGGATTTAGATAATTTAGGTACTTTAATAGAAGGACTGGGTTGATATACACATGTAATAAATTCACTTGAACTAATTTATATAACGTTCAGGTGTTTTTTTTAGTCTTTTTACTTGACTTAGAGTTAACTAGAAGGCGTATTCTAGTAATGTTAAAAAAAATGAAACTACTAGGAGGCTAAGAAACATGACAACAGCTAAAGCGCGAGCAGTTGATGGTCCAGACAAACCGTTCAGAGCGGCAGAAATTAAGAGACGGGACCTTGATTTACATGATGTTTTAATTGAAATTAAATATGCAGGTATATGTCACTCTGACATTCATACTGCCCACGGCGAATGGGGTCCTGTAAATTACCCTCTTGTTCCAGGTCATGAGATTGCTGGTATTGTTACGGAAATCGGAGCGGAAGTAACAAAATATAAAGTAGGTGACCGCGTTGGAGTCGGGTGTATGGTTGATTCTTGCGGCGAGTGTGAAAACTGCCAAAAAGGAGAGGAACAATACTGCCTGAAAGGAAATATCCCTACTTATGCTGGTGTAGATAAATATGGCGAGCCTACACAAGGTGGCTATTCTACACATATCGTTGTAATAGAAGATTTTGTTGTCCGAATTCCTGATAATATTGAATTAGATGTGGCAGCACCGCTGCTATGTGCAGGAATTACAACTTATTCACCACTGAATCGCTGGAATGCTGGACCAGGTAAAAAAGTAGCCGTTGTTGGGTTAGGCGGACTTGGTCATATGGCTGTGAAAATTGCCCATGCGATGGGTGCTGAGGTTACTGTTTTATCTCAAACATTGAACAAAAAAGAAGACGGCTTACAATTTGGGGCAGCTGATTATTATGCTACTAGCGATCCAGCTACATTTGAGAAGCTTGCTGGAAAATTTGACCTTATTATCAATACAGTAAGTGCAAAGCTTGACCTTGATGCGTATTTCTCTTTGTTAACCCTTGATGGAACAATGGTGAATGTTGGCGCACCTGGCGAGCCTTTGTCACTAAATGTGATGTCTTTAATCGGCCATCGCCGTTCATTTGCTGGTTCTATGATTGGCGGTATCCGAGAAACACAAGAAATGCTCGACTTCTGTGCGGAGCATAATATTGTTCCTAATATTGAAATTATCTCTGCAGATGAAATTGACGAAGCATATCAACGTGTTTTAGCTTCTGATGTAAAATATCGATTCGTTATTGATACAAGCACCATGTGATTTTTTGAGTGAAGGATGTCCCAAAGGGGCATCCTTTTTAGCTGTTTACAAATTTTATCAGAAAGCTTTAAAATTTCGCTTGGATAGCTTTAATAAAGACATTAGCAGCTTCAGAAAAAACTTGATGCTTGCGCCACACAATATTTAAACCAGATTCAAGGTTAGGCTCTAGCGGTCTAAAGCATAAATTGCTATCACTCGATGTATTCACTATTTTATCAATAGTAATCGCATAACCAATCCCTTCATCCACCATAATGGCGGCATTATAGGCAAGATTATATGTGGTGACAATATTTAATTTATCAAAATCTTCACCGAACCAGTCTGCAAATTTATTTGTCGAGTATGTCTGTTTGATAGCCTGTCGTGAACATATTAAAGGCAGCTCCAAAAGTTCAGCTGCTCGTATTGCCGGTTTATCAGCGAGAGGACTGTCTTTGCGCATAACAACACCCCAAACGTCCTTAGCTGGGATATTCATATAGTTGTATTTGGATATATCTGCAGGTTCAATTAGGATGCCAAAATCGAGCAGCCCTTTGTCAAGCCGATCTGTAACATCGTCCTCGTTTCCGCTGTAAAGATGATAGCGTATATTAGGATACTTTAACTTTACGTCGTTAATTACACGGGCAATCCATCTCATCGCATCCGTTTCACCGCCGCCGATATAAACATCTCCGCTAATAGTTTCCTCCATTGAATGAAATTCCGATTCCAATTTATCGACCATGTTAACAATTTCTGCTGCTCTGTTTCGCAGCAAAATGCCTTCATCTGTAAGAATGATACTGTGACTGCTGCGAATAAACAATTTTTTTCCTAATTCCTTTTCCAAATCTTTCATTTGTCTTGATAAAGTCGGCTGTGTAACATGCAGCAGGTCTGCAGCAGCTGTGATATTACCAACCCTGGCAATTGCGAGGAAGTAGCGTAACACCCTTATTTCCATCTGTATTCCCCCTTCATTATGTTTAAGTATACATGTATCCAGAAATGCTTAACAGACATTTCTAGATATGAGATATAAGTATTGGTTATATGTGAAAATCGAAGCTAAAATAAAAGCAAATGATTAAATCACATATGAAGGGAACATAAAAAAATGTCCGTAATTGCCAACAAAGTAGTCATCATTACGGGGTTTTGTGTTTTGAAATTCAGAAAGTTTGAGGTGTAATTTTGGTCAAGAATAATAAATTGCTTATCATGATATTAACCATCGGTGTATTTGGCATTATCAATACAGAAATGGGGGTTATCGGAATATTGCCTGCTCTTGCTGATCACTTTAGTGTCAGTGTCTCAAAAGCAGGCCTGCTGGTTAGTCTCTTTGCCCTTGTTATCGCAGTTTCTGGGCCGACAATGCCATTATTTTTTTCAGGCTTAGACCGAAAAAAAGTAATGCTACTTGTGCTTGGAGTTTTCATTATCGGTAACATTGTGTCCATCTTTACTACTAATTTTACCATTGCATTAGCTGCTAGAGTTGTACCTGCGCTGTTCCATCCTATTTATTGTTCATTAGCGTTTTCGGTAGCAGGTTCTTCGGTCCGTAAAGAAGAAGCACCTAAAGCTGTTGCTAAAGTATTCATAGGAGTATCTGCCGGAATGGTCATTGGTGTGCCAGTCGCAAGCTTTATCGCTGGCAGTATGTCATTACAATTGGCGATGTCGTTCTTTGCTGCAGTGAATATAGTCGCGTTTATTGCGACATATTTATTCGTGCCAAGCATGCCTGTTAAAGAAAAGCTTTCATACGGCTCACAGTTAGCCATCTTGAAAAAGCTGATTACTTGGCAGTCTATCATTGCAGTCGTTTTCCTTAACTCTGCAATATTTGGTGTATACAGTTATCTTGCTGAATATTTAACATCAGTAACATCCATGTCTTCTGCCTCGATTACTATTATGCTGACTGTATTCGGTGCAGCCAATATTATTGGAAATATAACAGCAGGAAAGCTGTTGACGAATAATGCTCGAAGAACGGTCATCGCATTTCCGTTTTTATTAGGAGCTGTTTATATGGTGTTGTTCCTATTTGGTCATTTCTCCATCCCAATGGCAATCATAACGTTTATTTGGGGAATTCTAGCTGGGGTGGGCGGCAATATCAATCAATATTGGATCATGTCCTCTTCACCAGAAGCTCCAGACTTTGCTAATGGATTATTTATTTCAGCTTGTAATTTAGGTACAACGATTGGCGCTGCTGCTGGCGGATTATTTATAGCTCAATTAGGAATTCAATATGTAGTCTTAGTAGGTTTTATATCATTAATTTTCGGGACCATCTCAATCTTGCTAAGAAACTATAAATATCGTTCTAGAACTAATCAGCTTGCTGGTTAATAGCACTATAAATGGGCAGGTGGAAAGCATTTGTTAATAACAAGGATTACAGTGGAAGTAAATCGGCTTCAAGCGCGAAATGCTGCCCTTTTTGTGGCAATAGCTCAGACCTTTCGCAGCGAAATAATCCTGACTAAAAAAGGAAGGTCCGCCAATGGCAAAAATATAATGAAAGTGATGGACTTATCTGTAGCAGAAGGTGATAAAGTTACCTTATTTGTAAATGGGGAAGATGAGCAGGCTGCCATTAGCAAGCTTAAGTATTGTCTAGTAGAAGAAATAAATGCCGAAATCTGATTTCCAAAATGAAAAAAGAAGTTAATCTCACTTAGATATAACTTCTTTTTTCATTGGAAAACTTAAGCAGTATGTATCTAATAATAAAACCAGTAACAACCCCAGGAATTACAAACATCATTGGCAAAAAAACAGGGCCGAGTGACTGGCCAAATAAAGTAATCTTACTAGAATAAATTAAGCCGAGTGTAACGAAAGCAGCCGCAGATAAAAAGGGAAGAAAAGACAATTGTTCATCAGCAGGCATCTCGTATTGATATGCATCCCACATAGAGAAGAAGTATAAACAAGCATAAAATAATAACCATTCATAATTGATTACTTCTTCTGCTTTAGAGAATTCCCCTAAATAGCTGTACATAATGGAAGTATTAAAATGACTATATACGTTTATAAGAATCTCTGTTAGTACAAATAATGTACCTTTAAAGAAATGTCCAGTTAATAATTGGCTGAAACCTGGTAACGCAATACTCCACATAATCGCCTGGAATTTACCGATTTTCTTCATATAAACCCTCCTTTACTATAGTTTGGATAGAAAGACAGTAGTTATTCCAGTTATTTGTATAAATTAGCAAAATTTGTTCATTGTTCCTTTTGTAAAAGTTGCGGAGCTTCCCAAATAATATAGTTCTTTAATTCATCCTGAAGAGCAGTCCAATCCAATACTTCTTCCATGTGGAAAACACCTGTGCGGGAATTGTTTTCACACATATAGCAAGCAGCCCATACGGTTACCAATGCAGTTATTTTTGCTTCTTCTTTCCCATAAAGCTCTGTTTCTAACACGATTGGCTTCCCTGATTTACGTCCGGTAACGGTAATTTTTACACAAAACATCGGCTTTCCAATCGAAATTCTAGTTAACAATTTTGTAGACAAGCGAATAGGCAGGAAACGAAGCAGTCCAATTGCTTTCAAAAAGGCTAAAGCACCAGTTGCAAAGCGTGAATCAAAACAAAGATAAGTGGTGACAACATCAACTGCTATTGTATGATGCAAAACATGTTGATCTGCAAAATCAAAATGATAAGCGTTTCGCCAGCCAAGCTGTTCACCAAAATAGGCAGACTTCATGCCGCCAAAGCTTTTCAACTTCACCTGTTTACCTTTTATCCATTTATAATAGTCCGTTTTTGCTTGCCGTATTGTCCAATCAATGGCAGCATGCCCATGTGTATCTCCTAACCCGAGCATTAAGAAAATATCCACTGCGTCTGTATGGTCGACTTTTTCTGCCATCCAACTAGCCAGTAGATTCGTTATTCCCGGATTTAACCCGACACTGAGCATCGCTGCAGCATTGGAGTTAACTGCTAAATCATGGAGCTGTTCCACTTCAGCTAAAAACCGGTATGATGCAGAAATATCGATATAATCAATCCCTGCTTGAAGACAGGTGGTAGCAAATAGAGCATTTTCTTGTTCCAGACAAACAATGACGAGTTTTACACCTGCCAGTAAGGATGCAGGAACAGCTTTATTGATATCTAGTAACAGCGGCAATACCTTTCCATTTGTTGATGCAGAAAACGTTTCCGCTTTCTCCATGCTTCTGCCAGCAGCATACACATAGCCGGGATAAATTTCTCCTAACTTACTGCATATCAATCTTCCTACATGTCCATAACCACCAACGATAACAATATCTTTCCTTTCCAAAAAAACCACACCTTTCTAAATTTCCATAACTATAGGAACAGTGTATAGAAAGGTAAGTTAAGAAAATATCCCAGAATCATGGGATATTTTTTATTTATGGAAAAGTGTGGAAGTGTTAATATGTGCTTAGTAGGTTTTTGTTGAAAGAGGTGAAGTTAGTGGAATTATCGGAGGGTCAAGTAGTTAACTTTATTAGTACTATTAAGAGCAGTCTCTATAAAGTAAGCGCCCTCCCTTTCCATTACTTAGGAAGGGGAGGCTGAAATATAAACCATAGCGAGCTTATGCTTAATAAGGATAATAGCCAAGCGACCCAAGGTTTCCATTTATGTACAGCTAATAAAGAAAAAGTAATGATGTTAAACAAAAAGGACCAGCCAAGAGTCCAGCCGTAATGATGGAAAATACTTTTATTCACATAAGCAATTATTTCAATACTTTCAAAAATCACAGCCCATAATATAATCCAACCAATTCTATGAAAGAAAGAAGAAGGAAATCGTCCTAAGAACACAACAATAACAGACGGATAAATAAAAAATGCGATTGCGGTGCTAATTAATGTGTGGGTAGGGAGAATAAAGTGATCAACCCAGACAGGGTGAAACTCCCACACTCTAAAATCATGAAGTAGGGAAGCGTACAGCAAATCACCAATTATCCAAAATAATAATGTCGAATACCATTCATTAAAACGTCTCCAAACACCAAAAAATAAACTAATGAAGATAAAAAATACAACAAACATTGTTTGCATAATTGCATAATAACCCCTAAGTAAATGTATTTTGTATTTATTTTCAGCTTATAGATATATTATTATGCAATATTTGGATTACAGCTTTTTAAATCGATTGTTAGGGGGGGCTTTTTTTGAAAAAGAGTAACTGTTTTTTCATAAGTCTTGGTTTATTAGTAATTTTGTTGAGCGGCTGTTTAAGTAATGACAGATATTATATAGTCGTTGAAAAACGTGCAGGAGAAAATGCTGATTACAAGGAATTCAAAAAGATCACTAAACAAAAGCAGATTGAAAGAGTGAATCAGATTGTAGGCGGATTAGAATGGAATAACGGAAGTATAGATATACGACCAGCAGATTACAGATACAGTGCGCAGTCTGATGATTCTGACACAGAAATTAAATCATTAAGCTATGATATTTGGCTAAATGACGAGAAAGATAAAGTAGAATTTATTGTCTCATCTTCTAAAAAACCAATATATGCAACTAAACAGCGACGATAAAAGGTCGGCAGAACTGTTTGAAATACTTATAGAGGAGAAATAAATAAAAGACACAACGGCATAAAAGGAGAAGAATAATCTTGGATAAACTATATTTGATAGATGGATTCGGCGGCTCACCTGATATAAATTGGCTTGCTGATATTAAACAAAACTTTAAAGATTTTTTAGAGATACTAGTAGTGGAATACACGACTGTCTCAGTTGCAGATGTAAAACAATGGGACAGTGACTTAGACCGAGCTGTCAGCAATGCGCAAGATGCGTATTTTGTATGTCATAGTTTAGGTTGTGTTACTTTTTTAAGATTTCTTCTTCGTCATCATATACAGATAAAGGGAGCGGTGTTTGTATCAGGATTTGCACAAGCAATTAAAGATTTTCCACAATTCGATAATTATATGGATAACTTAGATTTAAACAAAATCACGCATTTATTAGGAAAGTCATTTATAATATCCTCTAGAACAGATCAGATAATTGATTGGCAGATAACGAATGTGTTAGCAGAAAAATTAGGGATTCCATTTATTTTATTGCCTGATGGAGGGCATTTTACTTCAGGTGAGGGTGTAATTGAAATGAATTGTGTTAAGGATATCATCCGTTCTCAGTGGCTTTGATAGACATTAAAAAGGAGACTGCAAAAAATGCAGTCTCCTTTAAAATGTTTCATAAACAATATCTCCAGTTCTAGAAATATCATAATCTCTTAAAAGTTGTATTTCATCCCGAAAGTGGGCAGAGTTTAAAATATCTTTTACTGTCTGGATTAACGGTTCATTTTCAGAAGTTTTTAACATAACTAAATCGTAGCTTTCTGATATTAACGGTACAAAGTCGATTCCGACCATTTTTGCGGCTTTTTCAATTCCAACCCCAACATCAGCCATTCCATTTGCAACAGCTGTTGCTACACTATAATGGTTCGATTCTTCCTTATCATATCCATTTACCTCACTTGAAAGGATATTGTTTATTCTGAGCTGTTCATCAAGGAGAATGCGTGCTCCTGAACCTTTCTCACGATTGACGATTTTTATGTTTTTTCGCTGTAAATCTGTCCAAGCAGTCAAGCTTAACGGATTGCCCTTTTGAACATAAAAGCCTGCTTTTCTTGATAAGAGATTAAGTAAAATAAGGGGGCGTCCGACTAATATTTTTTTTAAATAAGGAACATTATAGTCTCCAGTATCTCCGTCAAACATATGTAAACTAACAATATCTCCTTTGCCATTGTACATGGAAATCAGGCTGTTTAAGCTTCCCGTGTAGGAACGCAATGCTTGATAAGATGAGTGTTTCTCCATATATTTACTCAGAATATCAAGAACCATGTCTTGTCCGCTTATTACAATGGTTTTCGCATCAGTTTCGCCTTTCGGTACAGTTACAGAAAGGTTCGAAGTTTGTTTTGTTTTATGGTTATTTATATAAACGTCTAAATCTCTTGAATCAATCCTCATCTGCCTCCCAACACGGAAAACTGGGATATCTCCTTTTTTAACCATATCATATAAGGTAAGCTTGGAAACTTTTAATAGTTGAGATACCTCTTCAATCGTATAAGAAAATTCTTTTGACATTGTGCACCCCTCCATTAATATTTTAACGTAATCGTTAAAAAAATAATTAAGTAAATAAAAATTTCTAAAAGTTTTCACAATTTTCGACTTGCAATTAGTTATAATTAGTTATAATCAATTATAACTAATTATAAGAAGGGGATAAAAAATGAAGAATTACTATCGTTCCTTATTAAGTGTGCTTTTATTATTGATTTTCCTTAGCGGGTGTTCAGCAAACGACAAAACGACTGCAGAAAATAATAATAAACAAGATGCTAGTCAAGATAAAGTGGAATTGACGGTCTCTGCTGCTGCGAGTTTGCAAGATGCTTTGACTGATATTAAAGCAGACTTTGAAAAGGAAAACCCAAACATAATCCTCCATTTTAATTTTGGCGGATCAGGAGCATTGCAGCAGCAAATCTCCCAGGGAGCACCTGTTGACGTATTTGTCTCGGCAGCAGAAGATAAATTTCAGATTTTGGTGGATGAGGGACTTATGGAAAAGAGTGACAGTACAGATTTAGTTGGAAATGAACTTGTATTGGTAGTCCCTAGAGATTCGGATAAAGGGATTAAGGGCTTTGAAGATTTAACAAAGACAGGTAAGATAGCTCTTGGTACGCCTGAATCTGTGCCTGCAGGACAATACGGTAAGGATACATTAGAAAGTTTAAATCTTTGGACTAAGTTAGAGGATAAAGTGATTTACGCCAAAGATGTGCGCCAAGTACTTACATATGTTGAAACAAATAATGTGGACGCCGGGATTGTATATAAAACAGATGCATTAACTTCCGATAAAGTAGAAATAGCTGCAACTGCAGAGGAAAGTAGCCATGATCCGATTATTTATCCAGCAGGGGTGATCAAAAATAGTACTTACTATGCAGAAGCAAAGACCTTCTATGACTATTTGCAAGGTGTTAATTCCTTAAAAATATTAGAACAATATGGTTTTAAAGGGATGAAGTAAAAAAGATGACTGCTGACTTTTTAGCACCTGTTATATTATCAATTGAAATTGCAGCTGTTTCAACATTATTTGTCATTGTATTTGGAATAATATTCGGGAAACTGATGGCAGGCAGAAAATTTAAGGGAAAAGTATTAGTTGATACAATTTTGCTTTTACCTTTAGTACTGCCTCCAACGGTGGTAGGTTTTTTATTAATTATTATTTTTGGCCGGAACAGCCCGGCAGGTCAATTTATCGAATGGGTTTTTAATCAGCCGATAATGTTTACTTGGTGGGCAGCAGTGATTGCTTCTACAGTTGTTGCATTTCCTCTTATGTATCAGTCATCCAGAACAGGCTTTGAAGCGATTGATGCAGATATAGAAAATGCAGCACGTGTGGATGGAGCCGGTGAATTACGTTTAATGATGTTTATTTCCATTCCGCTCGCCTTAAAGTCAATTGTGTCTGGAGCAATCTTGAGCTTTGCAAGAGCATTAGGGGAATTCGGAGCAACCTTAATGTTTGCAGGCAATATCCCAGGAAAAACACAAACAATCCCAACAGCTATCTATGTTGCTATTGATTCAGGCAATATGGACATGGCTTGGCTGTGGGTAACGAGTATAATAGTTATTTCGTTTTTTATGTTGGCAGTTGTATATTTTATAAGGTCTTAAAGGATATATCGCCCTTATTTGTACTTAAGCGTAATTAACCTCGGCAGCATATAATAAACAAACTGTAAGGAGGAATTATTATGCATCCGAGTATTATTACTGGGTTAAATGGTGGTGCACTTTATCAAAACTTTCCGAATCCATCATATGGAGCTTGGAATCAAAAGCTGCTTGGAGTCACACCATATCACTATATGTTAGGAGGGCAACAATATAATATTGCTCCAAGACCTCCAGGGGCACATCCTTTTTTTCCTTATTTAGGACCAAATTTGCCGGTAACATTTAGAAGTTAATTTTAACCAGTTAGTATAAACTAACTGGTTTTTTCTTTAATTTGTCTATTAATATTTTATTTTTATTGAATGTTATGTATAATAATGCATATAAAACGGACGTAAGAAGCTATTCTTTAAGTTGAAAGAAGTGTTTATGTGAGTTTGTATTTTGCTTATGTAATGGTGGGACTTGCTATTGCAATGCCAGTAGGTGCAATTACAGTTGAAATGACAAAGCAAGGTTTGAAAAATGGTTTTATGCATGGCTGGGCAGTTGGTATTGGCGGAATGACAGTTGATCTGATCTTAATATTTGCCCTGTATTTTGGATTAGCAAAAGTTTTGGCGATTCCTTTTATTCAAATGCCATTATGGATAGTCGGGGCGATTTTCTTATTCTTTCTAGCCTATGATTCCATAAAAAATGCCGATAAAGATATAACAATGGCAGGGGAGAAAGCTAATAAATCACTTTTCAAAACATATCGTAATGGTCTGCTTGTAGCTGTTTCTCCTGGGAATTTAGTGTTTTGGATTTCGGTATTTGGAGCTGTTTTAGCAGATTCATATGAAGGCAGTGATTCAAACAGCTTTATTATTGTAGCACTAGGAATTATCTCAGGCATTTTATTACACGATATTGGCTTACTGACAATTGTGTCTTTCACCAGAAAAATAATGAACCGCCAAATGATTAAATGGACTTCCATCATTGCAGGCATTTTATTATTTGGATTTGGGTTTTATTTCTTATATGAATTCTACATAGGTATTCAGTCGCTTTTTTCTTAAAAGTTAATGTAAAGGTAAAGACAGCTGCTAACAATTGCAGCTGTCTTTTTCATGCTTATTTGTCATTTTTAGATTTTAACGTAAATAAAGATATAGGGAAAGTGTTATTAAGATGTACTTTGAGAGTTTTAGGCAATGATTTAAGAGAATTATGATAACGCTTTTTTTCGATTTAGAGGATAATTTTAATAAGGTAGTTGAAATGCTATTGACTAAAAAGATGTTCTTTATAAAAAAGAGGGGGATACACGTGAAAAAGACATTATATTTAATGAGACATGGTCAAACATTGTTTAATTTACGAAAAAAAGTACAAGGCTGGTGTGATTCACCGCTAACAGAATTGGGGATTAAGCAAGCAGAGGCTGCTGCAGCTTATTTTAAAGAGCAAAATATTGTCTTCGATCAAGCTTATTGCTCCACCTCAGAAAGAGCAAGTGACACATTAGAGATTATTACAGATTTACCATATACAAGATTAAAAGGGTTAAAGGAATGGAATTTTGGGACATTTGAAGGAGAAAGTGAAGATTTAAATCCGCCTTTGCCTTACAATGATTTCTTTGTACAGTACGGAGGAGAAGACCAGAAGGAAGTACAGCAAAGAATGGCTGAGACATGTCAAAAAATAATGGAAGAAGATAATGAAGTAGTGTTGGCAGTATCCCATGGGGGAGTATGCCGAAACTTTATGAGAGTTTGGGAACATACAAGCACGATCAATCAGCTACAGAAAATTGGAAATTGCTGCATCATGAAGTTTGAATATGAAAACAAAGAATTTAAACTAGTGGGAATTATCAACCAGAACGTTAGTGATGTAAAAGGTGAATTACCAGTTGTTTCTTAAATTCATGTGAAGACACCCTGTAGTTGGGTGTCTTTTTTGTTTTGAAAAAATTATTGCGTATGGTGGTAGTATCATTAGGAACCATCCACAGCTCTATATGACTTATTTATCAGTGAACTGCAAAAAACAGAAAAAGAGATATAAGAACTCCTGTGATGTCAGGGGTTGTATTTATATTTCAAGGTTACTATAAAGGAATGCCCTCATACTGTCTACATTACACAAGCTGCCTTAAAGGGAACTATGGGAACAGAAATATTAGCTTGAAAGAAAAAATAATATATTATCAGTAATATCAGGTCATGGTAGGTTCATATTTGTGTGAACTTTAGGTAAATACTCACCTTAGTATAAGTTTTAATAAATACCCATTATATGTTAAAGTCGAATTATAAATTAGAGTAGGAGGAGGTTCAAATGGACATATATCTTATCAGTACATAGTGTCACCGCCCCTCCCTGACGATATGTCAAAAATTAAATTCCTGTTCAAGGAATACAATGAACCATTTAAAAGAAAACCAACCAGCCTTGAATTTGTCATTACTGTAGCTGAGTAATTATTAAAATTTCATTTTAGTTAGCTCTTTATTAATGATGAAGTGACTGATTTTCTTTATATTAAAAAGGATTTTAAAGAATTACTAACATGTCAGAGGCAAGGAGGATGTGTTATGAGACATATTTTAGGTGGGTATTATATTATTTCCTCATCAGAACGGCCTGAATATTTAGATAAAGAAGTTATTCCAGAGCTAATATACTCAGCGAGTGAATGTCTATGTGATATTCATCCTGATATAAATATCTTATGGGCTAGTTCTAAAAAGAGCAAAAAAGAATATAGTGAAAAACTGCGAATATCTGAAAATACTTACTATCATTTAGAAGCAGAGGTTGAAGAAATGTTTGAATTAGGTGAAATTACTTATCCAAATCTATTTACAACTGTGGCTGTTGCTAGAAAATATAAACAGAAATATTTGAGTAATTTACAGAATACCAAAATTTTTGGTATTGGTTTGCCAGAAGGATTGGTACATGAGTTTATTGCAGAAGAAGAATCTGAAACTAAACCGGAAGAAAACCAATATGTACTAGAAAAGAAGCTTTTAAATAAGAATTTGATGTCAAAAGCAGATTGTAAGATGTTGGGCTATGAAATCCTTGGATTCGAAAGTGGGAAATTTCACTCCTATTTGTGCAACGGACTGGAAAAGGATTTTAAAGAGAACTTTAGATTTACTTTAAATGAAAATGGCTTTATCAGCTCTTTAGAAGAAGCAATCAGCTATTGTCATTATTGTAATGATGAGGAAGTAGAAACCGAACCAGTTTTGTGGCTGCCTTGGGCAATATATGAATATAGATAACTACCACTTATAGAAAAATTGCTGAATCTATGAGGACCTTTTTAAATCAAGGTAGACATGTAATGTTGTTAATAAGCAAATAATGAATCCCCGAAATATTTGAAAAAACTTCTTGATAAAGTATGTTCATAAGTTGTTAAGATGACTGTGCAATAAGGAACCTTAGAATAATATTTAAAGGTTCCTTCTAACTTTATATGGGGAACAGGAGTTAATGTTTATGGGCCCAATACATAGGCGCTTTTTCACCTAATGTCCCGCTTACTGCGCCGCCTTCTTTCCGCCAGTATTCAAGCCCGCCGATCAATTCTTTAACTTTAAATCCTAATTTGGACAGTTTAGCACATGCTCTTGTTGCACCATTGCAAGCTGGTCCCCAACAATAAACTACGATTAGTTTATCTTTAGGTAGTGTACCAACAGTACGATCAGATATTTTATTTCCTGGAAAAGAAATAGCCTCCGTAATATGACATTCTTCATAAGCCAATTCATCTCTAACATCAATAACAGTCAGGCCTTGGTATCCCTTTTTCAAATCAATTAATAAATCAGCAACATCTGCCTCAAAGGATAGTTTTTTCATAAAATGAGCATAGGCTGCTTCTGGTTCACTTGGCTGAATGTCCAATGTTAATGAATATCTAGGTTCTTTTTTCAAAATAATTCCTCCTTAGTTGATTTCTTCTTCAGTATAAATGGAAAAAGTATTCGCTGATCTGATAGTTATTGATTTATACTATCAATAATACTGATAGTTAGGGTGTGAGAAGATGGAGCTGTTATACTTCAAAACATTTATTCAAGTTGTGAAAAGCGGCAATTATACACGCGCTGCGTATGTATTGGACTATGCACAATCAAGTGTTACAACCCATATTCAAAAGCTGGAGGCACTTTATGGGGGAACGCGCTTATTAGAAAGACATGGGAAATTAATGAAATTAACTCCATCAGGTGAGCTTCTTTATAGCTATGCAGAGAAAATGCTCGCATTATTTGATGAATCACAGCAAAGATTACAAAACCAAGAAGTAAAAACGATAAGAATTGGGTCGATTGAATCGTTAGCAATTTATGAACTGCCCGCAATATTATCCGAATTTAAAAAGCAGTATCCTGATGTAAAAGTGCAAATCATTCCTGATACAGAAGCAGTAATAATTGAAAAAATTTATAATAAAGAACTAGATTTTGGACTAATAATTGATAAACCATTTGTGTCAGAAAGAATCAACAGTCTCTCTATTGAAAAACAAAAAATGAAAGTCGTATTACCTCATGATCATATTTATACAGGAAAGTCATTATTTACGTTGGAAGACTTTAAGGATGAAACAGTTATTCTAACAGAAGAAGGCTGTACATACAGAGCTTATATATTGAATCAGTTACAAAAAAATCATATTGAATTTACCTTATCTATGGAGCTAAGCAGCATTGAAACAATCAAAAAAGCGGTTCAGAATAAATGGGGAATCGGCTTCTTGCCTGAGTTTAGTATGGAAGACCATGATCAAGTTACCGGGATTCCTTTTCAGGATGAAAATTTCCATTTTTACAGCCAATTACTTTATCGGAAAAGCAGCTCTGACATTCCTGTCTATCAATACTTCATAAATCTCTTTGCAAAAAAGTCTAGGTTTCCTCAATAAAGTTTTTTTGAAACTTCCATGATTTAATAACCGTATTACTAGCACCTAATCATGGAGGATGTTTTTTTATTATAGGTAATGTTACAGTCGGCTGGGGAATAATGTTATGTTAACTGCAAATTATGCTGCATTATCTTACACTTCTAAAATATTCCTGTTATCTTGATGCTTTAAGGATGTTTGGCCTCATTTTATATAGCGCAGTTCAAAAACTTAAATAAGAAATATTAACAATAACTTGTTGAAATGGATTAGGAGGGAGTATATGAAATTATTAAGTGCTGTTATATCGCTTTGCTGCAGTTTTTGGATGATTATTTATTTATACGGATTGAAAGAAGTGAGTTCTGCAAAATATAATTCTATTTTTCAAATACTGCCATTAGTGTTAATTGCGATAGCCATTTACTGTTTCTATGCCTATGGAAGGGAAAAGGAGAAGTGAATCTATATGAAGGTTGGTATAGGTGGTCCGAAGATTTACATTAAGACTATTTTCTTGAGAATAAAGAACATACTTTCTTTAGGAGAAAGGAAACTTACATGAGTAAACACTGCTGTGAAATGATGACAGGGCAAATTAATTATAAAGGTGAATTTCATACAAACGAATCAGATTGTCCAGACATTTTAGTAAGTTATCATGAAAAATTTGATGAATATGGCTTAATTATCCATGATGGAGGAAGTTCGAGTATACAAATATTTTTCTGTCCGTGGTGCGGTACAAAATTACCAGAATCAAAAAGTGACTTATGGTTTGATACATTAGCACAATTAGGGTTTGACGATCCAGTGGAGCAAAATATTCCAAAGGAATTTCATACAAATAAGTGGTATACAAAAGGTAAATGAGAGATTTTATGTTTACGGAGTATAGAGACTTATCGAATAAACGGAATAGTTCTGCAAATTGATTCACATAATTAACATCTTTTGGTAATATGAAGTAGAGATGTAAAGAAAGGGGAATCTATACTGCACATGTGGACTTTGTAATGATTATCTAATTGATAGAGTAGTAACGAAAGTTTATAAGTCTGTCTGTAATCATTTTCGGGATTCATGGTGTGGACAATAGAAACTCCCGTTTTCAAAGCAGATACTTTTCTAATCTGCTTTTATTTATGAGTAAAAAACATCGCTATTGTCACATTCATAAATACCCTAATGGGGGGTTTTTTTAATGACAAATCAATTTGAAAAGGAAGAAATATTAACAGGCGGTAATATTTCCAATGTCTATCGTGCAGGAGATACTGTTCGCCGTGAACTAAAAAAAGAAAGCAGCAAAATTCATAAATTATTAAACCATTTAGAAAATAAAGGGTTTGAATATGCTCCAAAGTTATTAGGCATAGACGACAAAGGTCGAGAGGTTTTAACATTTATTGAAGGAGAAGCGGGAAAATATCCTTTGAAAGAGTATATGTGGTCTAATAGTGTTTTAGCAGAGATAGCAAAAATGCTTCGTCAATATCATGATGCTGTCAGTGATTTTCCGATAACAGATGAATGGGTTCCTATGGTTAATACTCCAGATAAGATGGAGGTTATCTGTCATAATGATTTTGCTATATACAACATCATTTTTCATGACAAAAAGCCAGTTGGGATAATTGATTTTGATGTCGCTGCACCTGGTCCGAGACTTTGGGACATAGCGTATACTCTATACACATGCGTTCCTTTAAGTCGACTTTATCACAACGAAAATGGAGAAGAAATCTATTATAATTCTATAAAAGATGCCGAACGTATTAAAAATAGAGTGAACGTGTTTTTTGAAGCTTACGGGATCGAGGGGCTGAAAGAGAATTATTTAGAGATGGTTTTGCTAAGGTTGGCTGGGTTATGTAAATATATGATAAAAAAAGCAAATGAAGGTGATGTTGCTTTTCAAAATATGCTGAAACAAGGACATCTCGAACATTATCAAAAAGACATTATATTTATTCATGAACATGGAAACGAGTGGAATTAGGAAGGTTATCGTAGCGTCAGTTTTTGACGCTATTTTTTTAGATAATCTGAATATTATTAAAAGAGACAGACAGGGGGAATTCAAATGACATTGCAAATTACGAGAGAGGTAAATAAAAAAGATAAACAATACATTGAAGAAGCACTGTACAAGTATAACCTAAGTCATTTTCCTAAAGATTTAGGAGGCAGATTCGAAGAAATATGTCTGTTTCTGAAGGACGATAAAGGAACAGTCCGTGGCGGAATCCTGAGTGAAGTATGCTGGAATTGGTTAGAAATCCATACATTTATGATAGATGAAGACATGAGAAAATCTGGTTATGGTACGAAATTATTAGCAGAGGTTGAGAAAATAGCAGTGGAAAAAGATTGTGATTTCATAAAGGTAGATACTTTAAGCTTTCAAGCATTAGGCTTCTATGAAAAGAATGGTTACCAAGTATACGGTACTTTAGATAATGTGGGGAGAGAACATAAGCATTACTATTTGAAAAAGGAATTAAAGGAAGGGAAACAATGAGTCAATCAGTGAATGTTAAGATGTGGACTGTTTGCATGATTCGGAAAGAAGAAGGTTTAGAGGTTTAGGGTATGGAATTAATTTCTTTATTTGTTACACTCTGCAAGTAACTTATGGGTGATTATATCAATGGTGTAAATTATATTCTATATCTTAAGGGGGCAATCAAAATGAATACTAATTTTGGTAAATACGCAGTACCAGCCACGCTTCAAAGATTAGTTGAATTAGAGAAATTACTTAGTGATCCTGAACAATTTTATCTTGGTCTTCATTTTTACCTTTCTCTAGAAAACGATATTAGATATTTCAATACCCCAAGTGATGTAGTTGTTTTTGGAAATATTGGTGTAGATGGTGTTCATTATGGATTCCTTACTGATTATGGTCTTGTTATGAATCTTGAGAAGGCACCTATAGTTTGTGTCTGTCCCGTTGACTTTGACAGGCCAGTCCGTATTATTGCCCAAAGCCTCAGTGAATTTTTAAGATTAAATGTTTCGAATAGTGAACTGTTTTATAATGAATTTAATAGTGAAGGTGCTTATTTAGCAGCTAGAGAACAATGGGAAGAAGAGGAAGCTCACTCATTTTACCACCAAACAAAAAATGAGACGTTAACTCAGGAAAGGGTCGAAAATTATTTAATGAATAATTTTCAATTACCTTTTATTGAGAATCCGTTTCGATATATTCAAGAGGTTGAATCGGAGCGAAAAAGAAATGTAAGTATTGCTACACAGGATGGATTAGGCATTATTACTCCACTACTTCCATGTGAAAATCATAAACCATTTGAGATTAATAAGGAAAAAGATTTGGATTTGAACTTGTTGCGGGAATATCTTAATTCTGCACCAGTTGCCTCACGACTTGCAGTGTTTAGGGACATACAGTTTAATTATGTTTTGCAAGATTACCCAGAACTAGCTCAAATAGTAATAGAGACAATGGTCAATTTAGGTCTTATTGATGAAGTCAATCGATTATCCGAAAGTATCTAATTGAAGCCGTCTAAAAAGAACCGTTTTTTTATTTATGAGCAAGTCTTCTATTTTTAATAGGAATGTCAGAAATCAAAAACTACAACGAACGGAACAGCGAAAAAGGATACTAAAAAGAAAATTTTTTATTGAAGGATACTAAAGCAGAGTGCTATTTACAATTATTATATTTATCTAGAAATTCTTCGTACATTTATGCTGAAATATACCATTTATAAATGGGGAGTTCTGATGCCTGCAAACAACCTTTCGTTTTCTTGTATAGCTTTCAATATAGCCTTACTTATACTTGCCTTTACACCTGTCACATATATAAATGTTTTGTTTCTTTTAAGTCCGATGTTTGCTTTTTGTGGAGTCTTACTTGGAATAGGAGCGATCGTATTAAAAGAATCCTTTCTCAAATCAGTTCTTGCTATTGTATTAAGCATGGCTTATGTGCCGTTTTTCTTCGAACTTTTTAAATGGTGAAACTTCTTGCGACTGTATCTGTCAGCAAGGAAGAATGACTAAAGTACAGTGGGAAAACACATGAATGGATTGCTTATTATATTTCTTCATACGAATCAACAAAGGAAAGATGTTATGAGCTGATAAATGAATATATGACAGATTAAAAAAGGGCTAGAGAAAAGGGGATGTCCTTTTCTCTAGCGTTGTTTATTGTGAATTTATTCCTTTTGTAATTGCTGTTAATTTCGTATTAATGGAGAAAATTTTAGTGTTAATATTAGTAATACCAAAGCTATCTAACCTTTTAGAATGCATCTCTAAGTAACTTTGAGCTGTTTCTTTTGTTTGAAAGCAATAGATACCACCAGCTTCACGAGATTCCTCGTTCTCTGTCCAAATCTTCCACAGGAAACCTTCTTCTTTATTAATGCTTTCTGCCAGTTCTGAAAAAGCTTCCGCCATTTCATCACCAAAGGGACCATTCATGTTAAAATCTATTTGTAAAATATATGCCATTTTATTCTCCTTAAGTTAATATGCTGATAGATAATAAGCTTCGCCTAGTATTTCCTTTTCTTCGTAACTATCTGAGGAAAGTTCTTTTTTTATAAAAGAGTGAATGTCTGTTTGTTTAATGCTATACATGATTTCCAGTTCTTTTGAGAATAACAGCTGTTCCTTCTTTAGTAGTTCTGAAAGAGAAGGCAGAGTCTTTGGTTGGAGTTTATCCTGATTGAGCGCTTGCTTTAGTCCGTTTATATAATATTCTAATGGACGCGCACCAACAACTTTTACACCTTTATTATCTTTATTAACAATGATAATAGATGGAAATCCTCTCACTCCTAAACTAGCCGCTAAATGAAAATCTTCGTTGAGAAGATTTTTTCCAATCTCCTGTTGAGCGTCTTTCAATATAGATTTTCCATCAAGATTTAATTTATTTACTATATCTAGGAGCACAACAGGATCTCCAATATTTTGATTAAAAGCAAAAACTGCTTCTCTCGCACGGCGCAAAAACTCGGTTGCTAAAGAATCATCTCTTTGCTGAATAACTTTAAACACTATCGATGGAGGGAAAGAAGACTGTATCGGGTTATTTAGCCAAAGTGAGCCATCTATTGGCATGCGGCTATGTTCACCAACTTCGCGCCAATGATCTGCAACGTCAGCTGGTTTAGAAATACCATTTGCACTGTCACTAAAATCTTCCCATTTTTCTAACAATCCGCCCATTATCGTATGGAAATTAAAGTAGTGACCATATTGAGAGACAAAACGGCGAAGTACTGGTTCCAGTGCCCAGCAATGAGAACAAATTGGATCTGTTACATAGTATAAATTAAGGGATATATCAGACTTGTTAAAATCGATTACTTCCATTGCTTCCTCTTCAACTGCCCCACAAATTCCTGTTTCCAAATCACAAGCCATTGGGTTTTTACTCATATTTACATTTCACTCCTATCATTCTAATGATTATTTAGCAAGCCAAGAAGCTGGCTTAAAGTTGATTTACGATATTATGTTAGTACATAATGAAAAACAACAATACCAATAAAAATGAATTATTATCGTATATACGACATATTCAGCTATTTGTCTAAAAAGGAGAAACAATGATGAAAGAAACAAAAAAGGATTTACGGTATGTTCGTACCCGTAAATCAATTATGGATGCGTTTATCGAAATCTCGGGGAAGAAGGATTTTAAGGATATTACCATAAAGGATATTACGACAGAGGCTATGATAAACAGAGCAACATTTTATTATCATTTTGTTGATAAATATGAATTGCTGGAAAAGGTACTGTCCGAGGTGTTCTTAATAAATTTAAATGATGAATTAATAAAAAGATATATACTGAATGAAGAAGTTATTATAAATATATTTACAGCAATAACTAATTTTCATAGTACTTTACATAATCGCTGTCATCGCGGCTATGAAGATACCATTGCACGGATTATTAAAGAACAGCTTGAAATTATCTTTTATAAAATGCTGCAAAAGCAAGGTCGAGCAGAAACTAGCACAAAAGTTTCCTCTGTTTTGTTAAGCTGGGGAATATATGGAGCTGCAATGGAGTGGAGCAAGAATAGGGAATTACAACCAGAAGAATATATTAAGTTTGCAATTCCTTATTTTGAGAATGGCTTTTATAGTAGTGATACCGATAAAAATAATTAAGATACATTCATTCCAAATCCTGTAGAAAAGGTGATAACAGTGTTACCGCAATAGCGATTATAAAAATATCAATCATGAGATAAAATGTATATTAATTGTATAGATGTGTATTTTTGTATACTTTTTCATCATTTAGTGGTTTTTAAATATGTTGTTGTTATATCATAATATAAGTTAGATAAATATATTTTAGAGGAGGATAAACAAATAAATACTTATTTAAGTACAAATATTAAACATGGTAAGGTTTTTAGATTTGGGAAAAACTTTATCCTTAAAAAGGTTTGGTCACAGTTATGAGTAGCATCGTCGCTATTATAGTTATAGTTGCCTCAATTATTGTGGTGTCTAATTATGTGAAAAAGTTAAAATTCACTAAATATCAATCAAGTAGTGTTAAGCTATATTTTGCACGTGCTGGTGTAGGGATTATACCCGTTATTGTATTGTCAACCATGCTTTATATTCTTTTGAATTTTATTTAAAGCGAATAAGTTTATATCAGTTTTATACTGTTTAGGGATTGCCATCTGTTTCTAATGAATACCTCTAGACTATTAACTTCATATAACTTAAAAAGACTGCTCCTATAGTGGGCAGTCTTTTTAAGTTGGTAAATAATAGTTTAGCTGCAGGTATAAAAAAGTCAATTTTCTGTCAAATTACAAGATACATAGATGTATCAATATGGTAAAATTGTTGGTAATTGGAGATTGTTTATCACCCCTTGAATACAGGAGGAAAATGTATGAATGAAAAAGCAAAAAATAAAATCCACATGCAAAAAAAGGTTCAAGGAATATACAGAGAGATAAAAAAACAGAAAGAAATAGAACAAGATGACAATATTATCGGAAAAATTATTGTAAACCTTTGTGTAGTAATCATTCTGTTCTTTTTTATAATGAGTACATTATTTGATCTGGGGGTTCAGTTACCAGAGTTTTTTGGGGTATAAAATGTATGCGGAAATTTTTTAGTTAACTTTAAAGTTTAGGAGAGGTAATATTGCTAACAAATTTGTATTTTGTACGCCACGCTCACTCTATTTATTCTTCTGATTAATCAGGGAGGCCTTTATCACAAAAGGGGCTGGCCGACGTAAAAAAAGTAACAGATCTCCTGAATAAAGAAAATGTACATGTGGTTATTTCTAGTCCTTATAAGCGGGCAATTCAAACTGTCAAGGAAGTTGGCCTAAAGAGTAGCAGAGAGATAATTATTGATAACAGCTTTAAGGAACGAATGCTTTCAAAAAATGCTGTAGAGGACTTTCAAACGGCGATTTCGAAATTATGGGAAGAGCCATCTTTTTCTTGGGAAGGCGGAGAATCGAATTTAATTGCACAAAAACGTGGAGTCTATGCAACGTTAAATACCTTGGAAAGATTTAAAGGTAAAAATATTGTAGTAGGATCACACGGTAATCTGATTGCTTTAATAATGAATTATTTCGATAAACAATACGATTTAAATTTCTGGAGAGGTTTGGATATGCCGGATATTTATAAATTAAGCTTTGATAAAACAGTATTGAAAGAGGTTGTTAAAATCTGGCATAGGTAAGAGATGTTCACTGGGACTTTGAAGGTATAGTTGAAAAAGATACAGTTATTTTTATTACAAAATGCAACCAATTATCTTTAACAGACAGCAGTATGGATTAGCCATTATAAAAGAAGATAAAATCACGATATAGGAGAAAATATGGATATACAAAAAGTAATAAAGCTATTGCTGCACAATAACATTCTTCATGAAGCACCACTTGATTATCACAGGTTAAATGGTGGAACGGTAAGTGAGTTGTATGTTCTAAACCTTGATAATAGTAAAGTGGTAGTGAAGAAAAATCAGCCAAAGATAGTGGAAGCAGAGGCAAAGTTTTTGCAATGCTACAAGGATAATTCGTTACTACCTAAGCTTTTATTTGTTGAACAAACAAATGGATATTTTGTTTATTCCTTCATTGAAGGCACTGTGAATGACAAGAGAGTAAATAAAAAAGATATGCTACAAAAGCTTGTACAAGGTCTTTTAAATACATATACCCCTGTAGCAACTGAAAGTGGGTGGGGTTGGGCTGATGAGCCATCGGTATCTTGGGAAGATTTTATTACCGCGGAAATGAAGGAAGCGAATGACATTTTACAGCACTATTTAGACAACTATGTTTATCAGTACATATTGAATGTTGCTACTAAAAGAAGCGGTGAAAGAAAACAATATTTATTGCATGGCGACTGCGGTGTGCACAATTTTATCTTTCATGACAGGCAATTAGCAGGTGTTATTGATCCAACCCCAGTAATTGGCGAACCTCTTTATGACTTAATATACGCCTTTTGTTCGAGCCCAGATGATTTGACGAAAGAAACGTTCAACAGTGCAGTAGGATTGCTAGCAAGCAAACATAATCTGAACGAAGCTTCCCTTTATGAAGAAGTACTTATTGGATTATATCTTCGTCTTGCAACATGCATAAAGCATCACCCAAGCGCTTTAGAGGACTATTTGACTGCATGGAATTACTGGGTCAGGATAGTTGAAGAAATGAATAGGAAATAAAAAAGCACAGAGAGCAATTATTGCCTTTGTGCTTTTACTCTTTTAGTTGTTATCCGAATTATGGTTGTGTAAATATTCCTTCACCCATTTGCACCAATTTAAATACATTTCTGCATAACGAATACCATATTCTGAAGTTATTACAGAGCCTAAATTTGTGTTTGGAGATTTTTCAGAGAAGTTTTCCTGCCATTCTTTTGTCATGCTCAGCACTCTTTCCTCTCTTGTAATAACTTCGTCTAATAACTGAATAATTTCTGCTTTTGACATAATATCAAATGCTGCTGCCTTAATTAGAAATTCATCCTTTATTTTGGCAGGCTTTAATGGGCTATGGAGTATCCAATCCAATAATTCTTTTTTTCCCGTATCCGTAATCGTATATATTTTCTTATTAGGTGAAGAATTTTGGATAATAAGTTCATGCTGCAGCAACTCTTCGTTTTCTAATTTATGAAGCTCTGTATAAATTTGACTATGGGTAGAGTTCCAAAAATACACTACCTGCTCTTTGAAAATATTCACAACCTCATAACCGCTAACAGGTTTTTTTGCAATTATTCCTAATAAAGCATACCGTAAACTCAATGTATCCCACTCTTTTCCATTCTTATAATGTTATCAAATTATACCATAACTCCTTGTCTAAGTTGAATAAAGGCATATATTATTATATTATTAACATATGTCATTTTAGACATATGACTATTTAGGTTAGGAGTGAAGATGTATACAAGTGAATAAAATTACTAAAGGATTCTAAATCCGAAGTTAGTAATTGCTGTTTTAAGTTATAAGGCTAACGGAAATATTAACTACTAAAGAAAAAACTAGAAAGGGCAAATAATTGCCGCAATTCATCCATGTTTAGGCAATTAAGGTATTAGACATATGAAAAAAATATTTAACAAAAAAGTTCTTCTTTCTTTACTAATCGTTATTTTATTAGCTGTTTCAGCATTTTTTGTCTGGACACAGATCACTTATGAAGCAATTGATGATCCAGCAATTAAGATGGACAATAAATATTCTAAGGATGGTGATTGGCTAATTTATGGAGATAAGGACAGTACAACAGGTATCATCCTTTATCCTGGAGCAAAAGTGGAACCTGAAGCTTACGGTTACTTAGCACAAGAGCTTGCTAAAAATAATATGCTGGTAGCTATTCCAAATGTAACATTGAATTTGCCTATTTTCGATTATAGTAAAGCTGATGAGCTGATCAGTGAATATAAAGGTGTGGAAAATTGGATTTTAGGCGGACATTCAATGGGCGGAGCGGCAGCAGCGATGTATGCCGATAAGAATATTGATAAAGTTCAAGGGCTAGTATTATTAGGTTCTTACGCAGCTGAAAATGAAACGCTGTTTAGTTCCAGCCTGCCAGTGCTATCCATTAGTGGTTCAGAAGATGGCTTAAGTACACAAGCAAAAATTAAAGAAAATAAACCACATCTGCCTGACACTGCTGATTATGTTGAAATCGCAGGTGGAAACCATGCTCAATTTGGTGTTTATGGTGAGCAGTCTGGCGATAATGAAGCCAAAATCAGTGTGAAGGAACAACAAGATAGTATCGTAGACAATATAGAAAATTGGGCAGAAGAGCATAATTGGACTAAATAATTCGAGTAAGGAGTAATGTATGGACAGTTTGTTATTTTTGCTATTTACGATTATATACTTAGTTATCCTTATTATAATCCTTAAAATATTAAAAAAATCTTCTATTTTAAGCCTGTTTTTCCTATTACCAGTCGTAATCGGCCTTTTATACGATAATGGTGTTATTACAATAGGGAAATTTCTTGGAGAAGGAACGCTAGCAGAGAACTTAAATCTCCTGCGCTTTCTTCTTCATGCACTATTCACACCTTTTCTGGTCTTTTATGCTTGGGCTGCGATAAAGAAAACAAACAGCCGTTTTGGTCAGAGTGTTAGTTTTCAAATAGCGCCTTTTATCGTAACGCCATTATTAATACTAATAGAACTTTATACAGAAGTGGTTGGCCTGAGAATCGTTCCTAAGTGGGAGTATGGTGTTCTTTCATACAGTTCAGAGCACAGCGGCGGGCCGCCTATTATGGTTATCCTTGTTTCTATTATTCTTTTGATTGCTGCTATTATCGTGCTAATTAAACAAAAATGGATTTGGTTTTTTGTCGGAGCTTTTTTAATGATTGTTATGAGTGCCGTACGAATACCAATAAACAGTAATGCTGTTACTAATCTTTTTGAAGTCGTTTTAGTAGTATCATTGTTAGTAACAAGTTTATTCCAAGCAAGAAATCCAGTAAAGTAATAGAAGTTTATTACCCCTCTTTTATAAAGAGGGGTTTTGGGCTGTTTCAAAAGATTTAATGAAACCATTTTCATACGTTTCCGTATATATAGGTAATACTTATTCGGGGGTTTTAATATGATAAAAGTAATTCCTTGGCAATATAAAGCGCTTTCTTCTTTTGATACGATTGTAAATATGCAAGATGGCAACGGAAATGTAATAGGTACTATTAGATTAGAAACAGAGGGGACAACTAAAAAATTAGCAAAAAGAAGTATTCTTGGCCAAAAAGAGGTTTTTGTCAGACAAAACCATATCACAATTCAAAATGCTTCGGAGACAATAAAAATAAAAGCGACATGCGATACAAGCATGTCATCAGCAGCTAATCGTGTATTAAATAGAGAAGTGGTTTATAAAAAGGCTGGAAGCAGCCAAACCATTACACTCACATATCACAATGAAACCGTAAAATATTTCTACGAATTTCCCTTTAATGATGAGATTTATCAACTATTTTTTGATGATGATGGCTTAACATTTGAGATTTTAAAGGACAAATCGTTTGTGGCAAAATATCAGCATCACAGTGAGGATAAGCATAGCTTTGAAGTAGAGTCAGCATATGAAGAGGATTGTTGGTTATGGCTTACTTTGTTCATACATTTACATTATAACTTTAATAGAAATAGAGGTATTGTATTTAGAGGATTATCCTAATTATGTGTAACTTGTTTATTATATTATAAAGCTGGTTCTTTATGAAAAGAGTCCGCTTTTTTTTATTTACAATAACTTAAACAATATTGAATTTATGGTGGAAGGAAGTCGTTTACAATATGTCGAACATAAACTTATAAAACATAATGGAGGTTTTATAGTGGAACAGAAGGACTTGTGGAGCTTAATAGAATTGTCTAAATCAGGTGATGATCAAGCAGAATGGATAATTGAGGAACTAGCTCAGAAAAAAATAGAGGAAGTGATAGATTTTGAATGTCATTTCCAATCACTGATGAATAGCAGTTATCAATCTCGCCTATGGGGAGCGGCATATGTGTTAATGGGTGGATGTTCTGACGATGCTTTTGATTATTTTCGAGGATGGCTGATTGGACAAGGAGAGGAAGTGTTCAATAAAGTATTGAAAGACCCTGAGTTTCTAGCAGAGTATATCAGCGAAGATAATCTTGACGAAGAAGGTTTCCCTCAAAATGAAGAATTGCTTTCTGCTGGCTTAGAGGCTTATAGTCTCATTAAAACAGGTGATACAGAATGGAATGATAATATTTATGATGAGTTTCTAGAAGCACTTGATCAGAAGGGCTTACAGCCTGCAAAAGAAATAGAGTTTGATTGGGAAGAAGAAGATTTAGAGGGTTTATTTCCAATACTATGGAAAAGGTTTGAAGAAGATCCTCTTGGATGAATTTACATAAAGGGCATGTTTTAGACACTGACGCGGCGTTGATTCTAATTAATTGGAATTAACGCTGCTTAAAATGGTGGAGGTGCTGTGACTTTGAAAAAACGAAGAAAACTTTTTTTTTATCATTGCAGCAGCGATATTAGGACTAATAGCAATAGGTGTTTTGCTATTTTTCACTGTCACCCCGATTTATCATGGTACCGTTTTAGAAGTTCAGCAAAATAATCAGCAAGATAGGCACCCTTCCATATGGGGAAAGGAATATTCCCTTGATGACACCACAAATAAAACGAAAAGAGAATTAAGGAAGATGTATGAATACCAAGGGATTGTTTTTGATATGCCAGCCTATATTCCTGATAAAGTAATAAAAAATCTATCTCAAGGCCAAGAAGTGAAAATTTACTATAGTGGGATAGTTGAAGCTTCTGCTCCTGGCGGTGGTGATGCTTATTGGGTAACCATTGTAGATGAATAGGAAGTATACAGAAAAGTTAGCAGTGTTTTTAGCAAACCAAATCAATATTCTTTTTTGGAAAAGGAGTTAATACGATTGAGGCATGGAGTGATTAAAGCAACAATTCCTTTAAAAAACCAAAAAACAACCAGCTATTAGATTGTCCATTGGTTAATTAAGTTACAGCTTATGTTGCTTCCGTTTTTTGGAAATAAATATATAACTTTCAGTACAGCGCTAACTATGCATGCTGTGATAGAATATCATCCCTGTTAATAGTCTGCTTCTAATTGCAATTCTGCAACAGAATAGAGTACAGCATAGCCGCTGATTCTGACTCTCTCACCATCCAGCTTGCAATATAAAGTTCCGCCCCGCTCAGATAGATGTCTTGCTACCATTTCTGTTTTGTTTAATTTTTCTGACCAGTAGGGAATAAGCTGGCAATGTGCAGAGCCGCACACAGGATCTTCGTTAACATTTAATTTCGGGAAAAAAGCTCTTGAGACAAAATCAAACTGATTGCTTTTAGCTGTTAAGATGACACCGACTCCGTCTTCTATTTCCTTCAGTGCAGTGAAATTAGGAGTTGCTTGAAGCACATTATTTTCATCTTCCAAAACTAACATAAGATCTCTCGCTAAATAGGCTGCAACAGGAGTAACGCCTAGTGCGTTTATTATATTATTAGAGATGTCTATTTTAGCTGGCATCCTGCTTGGAAAATCCATTTCAAATAATTCTCCTTTTTTTAATACAGTTAAATCACCGCTTAGTGTTTGGAATATCCATTGTTTTGCTTCTTTCGTATAAAAATTGGCTAAAACGAAAGCTGTCGCAAGGGTAGCGTGGCCGCACAAATCAATTTCTCCTCCTGGTGTGAACCATCTTAAATGATATTTATCACCGGTTTTTACAGCAAAAGCAGTTTCTGATAAATTATTTTCTTTGGCAATTAACTGCATGAGATTATCAGAAGGCCATTTCTCTAAAATACACACAGCAGCTGGATTTCCTTCAAATACTTTTTCAGCAAAAGCATCGACAAAATAACATTTCATTACTATTAGCCTCCTAAAGGTTCGAATAATTATAAATATTAAAATATCATGTAGCTTGTATGCAATCAATAGTAAAAGTGAAATTTGTAAACAGCCATAAATTATGGGGAATTATTTCATAATAAATAGGGGGGGATTTGAATGCAGCCTATCAAAACTACGGAAATTCCAGCTGCTATAACAGATTATCTTAAAAATATTAAATCAATTAAGTTTCCTCGGCAGGGATGCACCTCAGATGTTGGAATAATTGAAAGTACACAAGGAACTTATGCGCTAAAAAGGGCAAAGGGTGACCTTTATTGCTCATGGCTGGACAAAGAAATAGTTGTTTTAAACTGCTTAAGTAATCAGACAACATTACCTGTTCCAAAAGTGATAAAGTATGTAAAACAAGCCAAGCTAAATGAATGCTGGGCTCTTCTTGAATTTATAGAGGGAGAAACAGTGAGAGCGGCTTTATCGAAAGAAGAAAATAAGGAGCAGAGGCGAAAAATATTGGTTAATTTTGGCGCAACTTTAGCTCAGATTCATGCCACTCCATGTCCTGGTGAACTAAGGAACACGCATTGGCTAAGCCGCATGCTAGAGGAGGCGGACTTCTACCTAGAAAATTATCAGGTGGATGGAAATAAGGAGTTATTAGAAAAAATGAAGAAAACGAAACCTACAAGCTATGTATCAACGCTCATTCATGGAGATTTTACGATTGATAATGTATTAGTGTCTGCTGGCGAAATAACTGGTGTCATTGATTGGGGACGCGGGGATTTTGGCGATCCAAGATATGATGCAGCCTTAGCTGTACAGCCAAGAACCAATATTTTTGATGAAAGAGGAGATAAAGAACTATTTTTTAAAGGATATGGAGATAATATTATAGATGAAAATATTTACGATTTTTATGTAAATGGATTGTATGAATTTTTTTAATGCTCCCCTCTCTTCTTAATGAGCCTATGAAATAAGCTCGATATGGTAATAAAGCCTTCACATTACTGTGAAGGCTTTATTGGATGACACAAAATTATTTTTCTAATGCTAGCATATTCATTTGGATGGAATAAGTATTAGGAGAAAAAGCTATAGATATATTTTCATTCGATTCATCAATTATGCTGAAATAGCCTTGATTAGAATCAACCAGTCTTTCTTTAATTTGATTTTTTATTACTTCTAAATATTCCTTTTGTTTGTCATCTATCTCGATTGCTATTTTCAAAGTAGGATTGTTCATATTTTTAAATCCCTCCTAATTAGTTTATAAAATCATTATGGCCCATACATGAAAAGGATAAACAATATTGCTAATACGGACGTCCGAAGCTCTGCACTCGTTAACTAGAATCACTCCACTAACCAAACAGCTGCCTGACGAATAAGATACATCAATTACTTTATTTGGAATGGTGTTATATGAACGGTCATTGGAAAGAAATAACTGGTTCCCTTCTTTCTACAATTGGTACGATCCAAGCTGCGATTGGGAGCACTCCTGATTTTCATTTGAGCAAAAATCAAAACTATGAACTCCGCTTAGTGGGTAATGTGCTGCAGGCTTCTGGGAGTGCATTATCTGCTGATGGTCAAGGAACCGTATCGTTAGAAAAGATCGGGGACGAAATCCAGGCTGTTGGTAATTCGACAGTCATTACTGGTCTGATCCTTTATGGAACTTCTAATACAGAAACGGAGCAAAGACTTATTATTACTGGTAACTGGCTTCAAGCATTAGGGAGCTTTGTGGGTCTTGCCGATGAATTCTTTGATTCAACAGAAATGGGCAGGGCAGAGAATATTATCGGTAATCTGCTGCAAGGAATCGGCAATTCGTTACAAGCTGTAGGTGGTGTGCAAGCGTTAAACACAAATAATTTAAACCAAGGTAAAACAGGGGTTGCTGGCAGCTGGATACAAGCTGCAGGTTCTGTCATCTCCCTTATTGGGCAAATACAAGAGGAGCTGGAGGAAATTCGACTTAATATTAATGAATAAATTATTACAGACTATTAGTAGTTGTTATATGTAGATTCGTTGGTCAAAAATCCAAAACAATCAGCTTACTTTAACTTTTGGACATATTTTTAGGAAAAGTAAGGGAACAATATTAAGGCCAATAGTAAGGATAAAGATGGAGGAGTAAAATGGAAGTAAATCACGACCGAATTAAATTAACTGCTGCAGAATTGTCCTACTTATGGGCTACCTTCCTTGCAGATAGTATGTCTATTTGTGTTTTTAAGTATTTTCTTAAACATATCGAAGATGAAGATATTAAATCAATTATTATTCATGCAAAGAAGCTCTCAGAAGAACATGTTGAATTTATTAGACAGATATATTCAATGGAAAAAATTCAAATACCCCAAGGATTTACTGAGGAAGATGTCAATTTAAATGTTAAGCGCTTGTTTTCAGATACTTTTTACTTAGTTTATCTTAGAAATATGTCTAAAGGGGGGCTAGCTACACATGGAAGAGTATTGCAGAACACTTACCGTCAAGATATACGTACTTTTTTTACCGCTTGCCTAACTGAGACAATTGAAATTGATAATAAAATAACTAGCCTGTTATTAGAAAAAGGAATAGCAGTTCGTCCACCTGTTATTCCATATCCCGAAAAATTAGAGTTCGTACATAAGCAAGCCTTTATTTTAGAAGGTTTTGGCAGAAGGAGGGTACTATCTGGCACTGAGGTAACCAATCTGTTTGCTAATGTCCAAACAAATCATACAGGAATATGCTTAGCGATGGCTTTTAGCCAAGTTACAAAAAATGAAAAGGTTCGTAAATATTTTTTAAGAGGGAAAGAAATTGCTATCAAGCATGTGAAGGTATTAGACAGTTATTTAGAAATGGCTTCACTGCCGACTCCCATGTCTGCTGTTCACGAAATAACAGAATCAATGGAAGCACCTTTTTCGGATAAACTCATGATGTTCCACTTTAGTTTGATGGTTTATGCTGGGATTGGCAACTATGGAATATCTATTTCTGAAAGTCAGAGAAGCGATTTAGTTGCGGATTATCTGCGTTTAATTGGGGAAGTGTTGAAGCTCTCTGAAGACGGTTCAAATATCATGATTGATCATGAGTGGTTAGAACAGCCGCCAGTGTCAGCCGACAGAAATTAACTAAACTGGAAATAGCAAAACATAGGGAGCTCCGTCCAGCTTCCTTGTTCACTTTTTTAACTTGTTAATAGCAAGTAAATTGGTGGTATCGGATAAAAATTCAAAATAAAAAGCATAATAAATGGAAGTGTCTCACTCCTAGCGAAAATGCCGCTGATTAAAGAAGGGGATTTTTTGAAAATCACAAAATTAATAATATTGATTGTTTTAGTTAATCTTTTAAGCGGTTGTTGGGATCGGAAAGAATTGATGAATGTTTCCATTGTTACAGGGATGGCGGTGGACAAGGGTGATAATCAAAAATATAGACTGACAGTTGAAACTACGGCAGCTTCAGAAGTCAGTCCTCGTACGGCGGAAGGCTTTGCTCCTGCAAACGTTCAGACATTAGAAGGTAACACGATTGCGGAGATTACCCATAAATTTAATATTACAAGTGAACAAAGTTTTATACTTTCCCATATGAGGCTGTTAGTGATTAGTGAAGAAATAGCAGAAAAAGGCATGCTTGAATTTATGGATTTTTTGGATAGGAATCGGGAAATACGCGATGATTTTGAAGTAGTTATCGCAAGAGGCGGCGATGCTGCCGATGTATTAAAAGTCAATAACATGTACAAAAAAAGTTCATCCTTAAAAGTTTATACACAGCTCGTATCCATGTATAAAGACTGGGGAGGGGTGCCTGAATTAAAGCTGAATGATTTTATTCGAATTTATAATTCTGACGGACAAACGCCTGTACTTGTAGCGATGAAGGTTAGAGGAGACCCCAAAAAAGGCGGCAATATTGAAAATATGAAAAGTGTAACTCCTGAAAGTAAAGTAGACGTTGATTCTCTCGGTATTGTAAAAGGTGGTAAATTGCTTGGTTATATCTCTTTCTACGATGTTCGAAATATGCTGTTTGTCCAAAATAATATTAAAAGTACCGTTATTTCTGCTGTGTGTGGGAAAGATGATAAAAAAATAGGCTATCGTGTTACAAATTCGCTGACAAAAGTAACTGCAGCAGAAAAGGAAGGGGTACCAACCTTTACAATAAAAGTTAAAACAGAGGGATTTCTCCTAGGGACGCAATGCCTAACTAATATTAAGAAGCCATATGCTTTTGAGGACTTTGAAAAAGCAATTAACACTCTGATGGAAAAAGAAATAACCGATAGTATTGAAAAAATGAAAGAGGATTTTAATGCAGACATATTTGGGTTGGGAGAACTGCTAAGAGAACAAGACTACAAGCATTTTAAAAAATATAAGAATAATTGGGATGAGGGGTTTGCAAAATCAAAGATCCAAATTATTTTTGATTCGGAAATAAAAAGAACTGGACTAAGAAATGAACGTCTTATCATGAAATAGAAAATAATGTATATTTAAAAATAAATTTCAGTTGCAGATTGCAGCTGTTTTTTATATGAAAAGAAAGGGATCCTATATTTTAAAAAAGCCCTGATATAATGAAAGTAATATCGTATAGGTAACAATAATGAATTGATTGCTTAAAAATAGACATTAAATTTAATCATCTAGAATAGTAATATAAATAACTATAAAATGAGGATTTAATAATCGTAATTGAATTGGCTAATTTTATATGTTATAGTATTTTCATAACTTATTAAGGTTGTTTAATAAGTTTCTGGAGACTTATTAAATGGTTTTAAAAAGTCCTTGAAGCGGCAATGAAATTACTAAAATAATGATGAGCGAGGTTAACTATGGCATTATTTCTATTAATCATTATTTACTTGGCATTTATCAGCTTAGGCTTGCCGGATTCGCTGCTTGGGGCTGCATGGCCGGTCATGCAATTAGACCTTGGCGCACCGCTTGAGACTGCCGGCTTGCTTTTTATGGTCATTGCGGGCGGTACAATTATCTCGAGTTTAATCAGCGGTAAGGTGCTCAAACGTTTCGGAACTGGCAAGGTTACATTTGTCAGTGTTCTAATGACAGCTGCTGCCTTGCTTGGATTTTGCTTTGCGCCCTCTGTTGTTTGGCTAATTGTATGCGCTATCCCGCTTGGTTTAGGAGCGGGGGCCGTTGATACAGGCTTGAACGATTATGTAGCTGTTCATTATAAAGCCCATCATATGAGCTGGCTGCATTGCTTTTGGGGAGTGGGGGCTACTCTTGGCCCGATTATTATGGCTCAGTTTATCTCAGAGGGAAATATGTGGAGAAGTGGCTATTTTGTTATCTCTGCCATTCAATTTGTATTAGTAGTCATTCTTTTGTTCACATTGCCTTTATGGAAAAGAGTCGGTAATAATCATAATACATCTGTACAGGAAGAGTTATTAGAAGCTGCTTCTGTTGATGATGAAAAAGCGCTAAAGCCTTTACAGGTTAAAGGGGTAAAACTGGCTATGGCGACGTTCTTGTTTTATTGTGGAGTGGAAGCAACATTAGGGCTATGGGGCAGTAGTTTTCTCGTAAACGTGAAAGGACTAAGTGCCGCATCTGCCGCACAATGGGTTTCCTTATATTATGCAGGAATTACTGTGGGCAGGTTTTTAACAGGGTTTATCACCTTCAAATTGACTAATCGAACATTAATACGTTCAGGGCAATTAATTGCCTTGCTTGGTGCAATCATATTATTGTTACCACTGCCATCACTGTTTTCGCTAATAGGCTTTATCATTATAGGCTTAGGGTTAGCACCGATTTTCCCATGTATGCTTCATGAAACGCCTGCCCGTTTTGGAAAGAGACATTCACAAACGATCATGGGCTACCAAATGGCATTAGCTTATACTGGCACAACCTTCATGCCGCCGCTCGTTGGGTTTATTTCATCTTCCTTAACAATTGGAATCTTTCCAATTTGTATCATTATCTTTGCTGCGGCAATGCTGTTATGTTCTGAAAAATTGAACCAACTATTAAAAAGAAATACAAAAACTGCTTTATAAAAACATATTAAAGGTAGGACTCGTCATGAAAACAGAAAAAGAAAAGATGCTTGCGGGAGAAATGTATAATCCAGCAGATCCAGTACTAACTAGTGAGCGTAAGGAAGCAAGACAAAAGGTAAGGCTATATAATCAAACAATAGAAACGGAGGGCGAAAAACGGGCTGCATTATTAAAAGACTTACTTGGGGCAACAGGACAAAACATTTATATGGAACCTAATATCCGTTTTGATTATGGAAGAAACACTTATGTTGGAGAAAACTTTTATGCCAATTTCGATTGCACTATTCTTGATGTGTGTGAAGTCCGTTTTGGTGACAACTGCATGCTGGCTCCAGGTGTGCAAATCTACACAGCAACACATCCGCTCCATCCAACAGACAGAAATTCAGGCAAGGAATATGGTAAACCAATCACATTTGGAAACAATGTCTGGATTGGCGGAAGTGCGATTATTAATCCAGGAGTGACAGTAGGGAATAATGTTGTTATTGCATCAGGTGCGGTTGTTACAAAGGATGTTCCAGACAATGCAGTCGTTGGTGGAAATCCGGCAAGAATCATTAAATATATTGAACTATGATACAGAAAACGGAGTGATTCAGAAATGAGAATAGAGCATGTGGCCATTTGGGTCAATGATTTGGAAGCGACGAGAGCTTTTTATGAAAAGTATTTTAATGGTAAGTCATCAAGCAAGTATCATAATAAAGTAAAGGAATTCGAGTCTTATTTTCTTTCATTTGACTCAGGTGCAAGATTAGAGATAATGCGCAAAGCAGGTATTGATAAGAAGAGCAACGAGGAAATACTCGGCTGGGCTCATATTGCCATCTCTTTAGGAAGCAGGGAGGCAGTGGATGATATGACCGCCAGATTAAAAAATGACGGTTACCGTCACGTAAACGGTCCTCGGGTTACTGGTGACGGCTATTATGAAAGTGTTATAGAAGATTCGGAAGGGAACTTGTTAGAGTTAACTGTATAATGTGCAGGGCAGGGCTGTCGTTAAAGACAGCCTGCTTTTTTTATTATTGCTCTGATTTAACTAAGATTTTCACTTGCTTTTTTTCGTTAATCAAGCTTTCAAATCCTTCTTCAATAACATCGTCTAAAGCAATCTTTTTCGTCACAAGCTTTTCAGCCGAAAAATAGCCTTTTTGCATTAAAGACAGGACTGCAGGAAAAACATTGCGATAGCCGATAATACCTTTAACAGTGCGCTCTTTAATAACAATATCATTCGGCAGAATTTCGGCGCCTTTTTCCCATATGCTGACAATGATAGTTTCCCCGCCAATTCCGGTAGATTGGATTGCTTGGCGAAGCACAATTGGCACACCTGTCACTTCAAATGACACGTCAACACCGCCGTCTGTTAAGCGGGCAATTTCTGCAACAGTATCTGTAATTTTAGACGGGTCAATAATGATTGCTCCTAACTCTTCTGCTTTTGCCTGTCTTTCAGGAGAGAGCTCAACAGCATATATATCGGTAGCTCCTGCTGCTTTTAGTGCTTCAATAACAAGTAAGCCGATTGGTCCGCATCCGAAAACTGCCACTTTGTCGCCGGCCTTCACTCTGCTTGAACGGACAGCATAAAGTGCTACTGCTGCTGGTTCAACGAGTGCACCTTGTTCATATGACAAATCATCCGGTAATTTAAATAAAAGTTCTTCATCTACAGCTACATATTCACTAAGACCGCCGCCGCCTCCAGCAAGGCCTAAAAAGCCCATGTTTTCATCAAGATTATACGCCCCTTGGTGTCCATATGTAGCGAAAATTGGTTCTACGACAACGCGGTCGCCAACTTGATAGTTTGTTACTCCTTCGCCAATTTCCACGACTTCACCAGAGAATTCGTGTCCTAATGTTACTGGAGCAACCTCTTTTGTTAACGGATGAGGCTGATCAACTGGAATAAAAATAGGTCCGCCTAAATACTCGTGAAGATCACTGCCACAAATACCGCACCATTTAACCTTCATTTTCACTTGGCCACGTTTTACTGTTGGTTCGTCTATTTCCTCTAAACGAATGTCTCTTTGATTATGCCATCTCAATGCCTTCATTCAAAACAGCTCCTTATGTAATGTTGTTTACAAATATTAGTATACAGCTAGTTTCACTTATGATAAATTTAGTTAATATTAACTATGGTTAAGGGCTGCTTAACTAAAGAGATTAAAAGGAATAGATACTGATGAATATTGAACAACTGAAGTACATGGTAGAAATAGCACGGACAGGCTCGCTAAAGGAGGCGGCTGATAATATGCATGTAACACTGCCTGCGTTGAGTCAATCTATTAAAAATCTTGAAAAAGAATTAAATATTATGCTTTTTCATCGCTCCAGAAGAGGATCTGTTCCGACTGATGAGGGACAAAAGCTTGTGGAAAAGGCAAATTCAGTTTTGCAGAAATTACAGGAGTTTATGGATGAGGCCGAAGCTTACACGAATACAATGAATGGTGAAATCAAGATTGCAACATATCCTGGACCGATGGAAATGCTCGTTGGTTTAATTTCTGACATAAAATGTGAATATCCGAATATTAAGGCATCTATCTATGAAAATAGCACTGAGTATATTATTGAGAAAGTGCTAGAAGGGGAAGTGGATGTTGGTTTTATAACTTATACCGAAAAAGAGGAAAAAAAGTATAAGAATCTCGTATTTAAGAAGCTGCTGGATGGACACATGGTGGTAGCGGTTAATAAGGACTCCCCATTGGCCCGTAACAAACTCATTAAACAAGAAATGTTAATTAACCAGCCTATCGTTCTTTACAATGATATATATATTCAGGAATTTATGAAGAGTTTTAGCTCGCTCCCCTACGATATCCTGTTCACAACAAATAATGTGGATACCATACGTCATACGCTTGAAAATAATACTGCCATAAATATAGGATTTGATTATGCCTTTCAAACAGATGCGGGATTATCAAGAAGTGATAAATATGTGGTCATTAACTTTGCAGAACCTCATTACAAAACATATTCCTTTGGCTATTTTTATAATGCCAACAATGGGTTATCCCGTATTATTAGAGAATTTTTAAAGCGTATTCATCGAACGATAAAAGCAAGCGATGTTAACAATGGGAGTAAAATGTAAAAGATAGATGGTTAGAGAGCGTTATCATTTTTAGCTTTTGTCAGCTGCCGATGGGCAGCTTTTTTAATAGTTTAGAAGAAGGTTTAGAGGAGCTAAAATAAGCTCGTGCGCTGTAATACATGGTGAACTAAGTGAAAAAGAGCTGGGTTATGATTTTCTCGCCGGTAAGAAATAATCCATTCAGCTATTAGTTCTTCCTGATCCAGTTTTTTATAAAGCACATCTAGATTAAACAGCTTTTTAGCAGAGTCAGGCACAACGGCAATGCCAATACCAGCGGTGACTAAACCAATTACCATTTGGTATTCAGTGGACTCTTGAACAATATTCGGCTGAAATCCATGCTTATTGCATAGTTGGATAAAGTCCTCGTAGAGGGAAGGCCACGCCTCCTTCGATAAGGAGATAATCGGTTCATTCATCATGTCTGTTATTGCAACAGCTTGTTTATCAGCTAAACGATGATTTTTAGGTATCGCAATCACACATTCACTTTTTTTCAAGCTTCTGCTGATAAGCTCACAGCTTGCTACAGGAGGATGGGAAAAGCCGATATCTATATCACCGTTCAATAACGCATTCAGCTGATTTGGCGCTGATAATTGCCGCAATTCAATATCAATTGACGGAAAAATAGTCCTAAATTCCTTAATAGCTGGCGGCAAAATTTCGTATGTAGCGGTACCGACAAAGCCGATAATGATTTTTCCAAGTTCGCCTCTGGCTGTATGGCGTGCTGTATCAACTGCTCTGTCTAATTGACTTAAGATAGACCGAATTTGCCCTAAAAACACATCTCCGGCAGTTGTTAACTCCACAGCTCGACTGGAGCGATGGAACAGGGGGAAACCCAATTCTTCCTCCAGCTGTTTTATTTGCTGGCTAAGAGGGGGCTGTGTCATATTCAGTCTGGCAGCCGCCCTACCGAAATGAAGCTCCTCGGCCACTGTTTGAAAATACTGCAAGTGTCTAAGCTCCATTAAAAATTCCCACCTTACTAATTCATTCGTAAAACATATCAATAACACATTAAATGGATATTGGAAAAAATATCATGTGAAATGTATAGTAAATCATATCATGAAATTCCAACTTATAGAAAGAATTTCAATTTTTAAGGAGTGAACAAAGAATGGATTCTCACGAAGGAACAAACATTACAAGACGTGGAGCTGAGCTGATTGTTGATACATTGATTGCTCAAGGTGTCACACATGTATTTGCTATACCTGGTGCAAAGATAGATGCAGTGTTTGATGTGCTTAAAGACAGAGGCCCAGAATTAATTCTATGCAGACACGAACAAAATGCAGCATTTATGGCAGCGGCCGTAGGCAGGCTGACAGGGACTCCAGGAGTATGCTTGGTTACTTCAGGTCCTGGGGCTTCCAATCTTGTTACAGGTTTGTTGACAGCTAATACAGAAGGAGATCCAGTTGTTGCGATAGCTGGTAATGTCATTAGAACGGATCGATTAAAACGTACGCACCAATCGCTAGATAACGCAGCTTTGTTTAAACCCGTTACCAAATATAGTGTGGAAGTACAAGATGTTAAAAACATACCAGAAGCACTGACTAATGCATTTCGGGCAGCTCAATCAGGCCAGGCTGGTGCTGCATTTATCAGCTTTCCTCAAGATGTCGTCACAGAAGAAACTTCAGTTGAAGCTTTAGCACCGCTGTTTGTGCCAGCACTCGGCCCTGCTTGTGAAAGCAGCATTCGAGCAGCTGTTACAAACATCCAAACTGCAAAATTTCCTATTGCCATAGTAGGAATGAAAGGAAGTAGACCGGCAGCTGTCAAAGCTATCCGGAACTTATTGCAAACACTCCAAATACCTTTTGTTGAAACATATCAAGGAGCTGGCGTTCTTTCAAGAGAGCTAGAGCATCAATATTATGGACGAATCGGTCTTTTTCCTAATCAACCAGGTGATCTTTTGATTGAGCAGGCAGATGTAATTCTTTCTATCGGCTATGATCCTATCGAATTTGATCCGAAGTTTTGGAATAAAAAGAAGTCTCCTATTATTCATATCGATGAGATTCAAGCAGACGCAGACCATTATTATCAGCCTGTTCATGAATTGATTGGTGACATCCCGGCAACTGCAGATAAAATGGAAATGTTTTCTGCCCAAATTAGATTAAATGAAGAAAATAAACACTTTCTTTCTCGACTAAAAGAGCTTCACACGGAAATGGAAGCCCCACGAACGGTAGAAGAAAACGGATTGTCTCATCCTCTGAATGTAATTCATGAGTTAAGAAGGCAGATTGCAGATGATGTAACTGTAACATGTGATATTGGGTCTCATGGGATTTGGATGTCTCGTCATTTCCGAACATATCAGCCTAATAAACTGCTGATTAGCAATGGTATGCAGACACTTGGTGTTGCACTGCCATGGGCTATTGCGGCCAGCATTATAAATCCAGATGAAAAGGTCGTTTCCGTTTCTGGAGACGGAGGTTTCCTCTTTTCAAGCATGGAGCTTGAAACAGCAGTCAGAGTTAAGGCAAACATTGTGCATTTAGTTTGGAATGACAGCTCATATGATATGGTTTCATTCCAGCAAAAAATGAAGTATAACCGCAATTCATGTGTCGATTTCGGGCAAGTTGACATCATTAAATATGCTGAAAGTTTTGGAGCAACAGGACTTAGGGTAAACTCTCCTAAAGAGCTTGCAAGAGTAATAGAAGAGGGCTTAAAGCAAGAAGGACCTGTGATTATTGATATTCCAATCGACTACAGTGAGAATATGGATTTGGCTAACCAAAAATGGCCGGATTATTTTAAACAACAAATGATGGAAAAAGAACTGTGGCATTCTTCCATCTAATATGCCACATCCCGTTTATAAGTGAATTTTAAAGAATAGAGGTGATTATGCATGGAGATGGTTAAATCAATACATGCTGACATAATAAAAGACGAACAAGATCAAAAGCAGGAAGTTTATCAAGTATCCACCATGACTGCACTTCTGGATGGCGTTTACGACGGAGACTTTAGTTTAGGAGAAATACCTGAACACGGAGATTTCGGGATTGGCACTTTTAATAAATTAGACGGAGAATTAATTGGGTTTGACGGAGAGTTTTACAGGCTCCGCTCAGATGGAACAGCAACACCTGTGAAAGAAAACGACAAATCGCCATTTTGTTCCCTGACATTCTTTGAAACGGAAATCGTTCATCGTGTGGATCGGCCCCTGACATTAGAGCAATTAGGAGAAGAATTAGACGAAATTCTTCCTAGTAAAAACGTATTTTATGCTATTAGGATGGACGGTGCGTTTAAAAAGGTCCAAACTAGAACAGTAGAAGCTCAAAGCAAACCATATGTACCAATGATTGAGGCAGTTCAAACACAGCCAATTTTTAATTTAGAGCATATAGAAGGTACGATTGCTGGATTCCGCACACCACAATATGCAAATGGTATAGCAGTTGCTGGCTACCATTTACATTTTATTGATAAAGACAGAAAAAGCGGCGGCCATGTTTTCGATTTTACGATAGAGAACGTCACAATTCGTATTTGTAAAAAACAAATAATGAACTTAAGACTGCCTCAGACAGAAGAGTTTTTTAAAGCCGATTTAGATCGCGCTGATATCGCCAATGATATCGCCGAAGCAGAAGGAAGTCCAGAAAAGAGATAATTTTACGTAAAAAGCGAAGCCTGAACTATAACGGGCCTCGCTTTTTTTGTTTAAGAACAGCAAGTGATAGTATTGTAGTTTTGGCCTTTTTTAGGAATAAATATTGATAAAGTGAAATAACTTGTTATATATCCTTTTTTAGTTTACTATTAATAATAGACATCAAAGGTCTTTAATATGCTTAAAGGGGATTTTTATGAAATATTCAAAAGCTACTAACTACGCTTTGCATACAATGGTATATCTATCATTAATGCCGAAAGGAAAGTTAGTTGGAGTAGAGCAATTAGCTAAAATCCAAGATCTTTCCCCGACATATTTGTCAAAGATATTAACTAAATTAGTGAAAGCTGGCCTAATTGAATCAACTCCGGGAGTGAATGGCGGCTATAGTATTGTGAAACATTCACGTGAAATTTCTTTTTTAGATGTAATTCAGGCAATTGAAGGGAAAACATCATTGTTCAGCTGTTCGCGGGAGCATGAGGATGCTAAAAATGGTGTATGTTTAATTGAAAATGTCATGATGGAAGCAGAAAGAAATATGGCTGATGAGCTGGCAAATAAGTACATCATGGATATTGCTGCAAAATTAGAAAAAACAAAAAAAGGAAAAACAGTAGTTACAGACTTAAAGTAATTTTTTTCGTGTAATTACAGATATTAAGAGTCTTTAATATATTTAATAGGAGGAACTGGATTATGTTACTAGATTGTGTAGTAGTCGGCGGAGGACCAGCAGGATTAAATGCCGCACTTGTATTAGGAAGAGCGAAAAAGAAGATCATTTTATTTGATGAAAACAAACCAAGAAATGCTGTTACACATGAATCTCACGGTTTTATTACTAGAGATAAGATAAAACCTTCAGAATTTAAACAGATTGCTTTGGAAGATTTAAAGGCATACCCGGAAATAACCATAAAAAATCAAAGGGTATACGATATAAAAACAGAAAATGATCATTTTGTTATTCTAACAAGTGACGGCCTAACCTATCAATCGCGTAAGATAATTCTGGCAACAGGACTTAAAGATATATTGCCAAACATTAAAGGTATACATGATTACTATGGAACAAGCATATTCAGCTGTCCATTTTGTGATGGCTGGGAATTGAAAGACCGCCCATTAGTTGTGATATCAGAAAATGAGCGCGCTTTTCATATAACAAAGATGATATACAATTGGAGCAAAGATGTTGTTGTTTGTACAAACGGAAAAGCTGTTTTTACAAACGAGCAAAAGCAGTTATTAGCTAATAACAATATAGAATTAATTGAAGAAGAGATAGAATACTTAGAAGGGGATAAAGGGCAGCTTCGCCATATTATATTGAAAAGCGGGAGAGAAATTGCAAGAGCTGGAGGCTTTGTAACAGCAGGTTTGCAACAGGCATCACCGTTAGCACAAGTATTAGGATGCAGTTTGAACAATATGGGCGGAATCGAAACAGACAATTCTGGCCGAACGAATATTGCAGGAGTGTACGCATGCGGAGATAATGCTGTTATTGCGCCAGCTCAATTGATTGTTGCAGCAGCAGAGGGAAGCAAAGCCGCTATGGCAGTTGTTGGTGATTTAGTGAATGAGGACTTTTAAAAATGTAATTCTTAAAATATAACGGACAAGGGCCTATAAGAAATGGCCCTTTTTTTATTTAATATGGTAGGAACTCAGAAGTATGGGAATAGTAACAGAAGCCAGTTGAATAACTAATTAGCTCGTCTTTTACTAAGTTAAACTTTCTTACATAGCCTTTACTATATTTACTTTTGATAAAAATGCAAATTACAAAACTAGTCTCTTTCAGACCAGTTTTTTTCGACTGATAATAGTATCATTAGGTTAGATATTACAAAATCTATTACTAGATCTTAGTTAAAATAGGAGGAAGTCACTCATGTCAAAACTTAACTTTCCAGAAAACTTTTTATGGGGCGGAGCTACTGCTGCCAACCAATTAGAAGGTGGATATAATGAAGGCGGTAAAGGTCTAAACCTAGCAGATGTATTGCCAGGTGGAAAAGTCCGTCTAAAAGTTATCGCTCAAACTGGCTTTGATTTTGAAATCGATAAATCAAAATATGTATATCCAAACCATGATGGAATTGACTTCTATCATCGTTACAAAGAAGATATTGCACTATTTGCTGAAATGGGCTTTAAAGCATACCGCATGAGTATTGCTTGGTCTCGTATCTTCCCAAATGGCGACGAACTAGAGCCGAATGAAGAAGGCCTAGCATTTTATGACAAAGTTTTTGATGAACTAGCTAAATATGGTATTGAGCCAGTTGTTACTATTTCTCACTATGAAACACCGCTTCACTTAATTAAAGAATACGGTGGCTGGAGAAGCCGTGAACTAGTTACATTCTTTGAGCGTTATGCAACAGTGTTATTTAACCGCTATAAAGACAAAGTAAAATACTGGTTAACATTCAATGAAATCAATGGTGCAACACATATGCCTATTTTAGGACTAGGCTTCTCTCCTGAAAACGAGGAAACAAAGCTGCAAGACAGCTTCCAAGGTTTGCATCACCAATTTGTTGCTAGCAGCTTAGCAGTTAAAGCAGGACATGAAATTATTCCTGATGCACAAATCGGCTGTATGTTAATTTACGCACCAGTTTATGCGTATGATAGCAACCCTGAAAATGTGCTTCATGCTATTAAAGAGGAGCAAGTGTTTAACTATCTGTGTGGTGATGTTCAAGTAAGAGGAGCATATCCAACTTTTGCTAAGCGCTACTTTAAAGAAAATAACGTTAATCTGAAGATTGAAGATGGCGACTTGGAATTGTTAAAGCAATATCCAGTTGATTTCATCAGCTTAAGCTACTATATGTCTCGTACAGAGAAAAAGGTTAAAACAGATGAGGAAAAATCACAAGGTAACCTTATCGGCGGAATTAAAAACCCATTCTTGAATGCAAGTGAATGGGGCTGGGAAATTGACCCGACTGGACTTCGCATCTCTTTAAACAATCTGTATGACCGCTACCAAGTACCATTGTTCGTTGTAGAAAATGGTCTAGGCGCATACGATAAAGTAGAAGAAGATGGTTCTATTAACGATGATTACCGCATTGATTACCTTCGTGAACATATTAGAGCGATGGGTGAAGCTATCGAAGACGGTGTTGAGTTAATGGGTTATACTTCATGGGGCTGTATTGACTTAGTAAGTGCATCTTCAGGAGAAATGTCTAAGCGTTATGGTTATATCTATGTAGATAAACATGATGACGGAAGCGGTACATTTGACCGCAGCAAGAAGAAATCCTTCTTCTGGTATAAAGATGTAATTGCAACAAATGGTGAAAATCTGTAATAATATGAAGCGCTTGGGATTATCCCAAGCGCTTTTGTTATAGGCATTTATTCCTTAACGGCCTTCACTACAAAGGTATATAGTCTTCTAGGAAGTTAATAAATATATGCCTTGATAGTAGTTATTATCCTGCTAGAGTAAAAATAAATCTAGTAACTTATTGTTTTATTTGGTATATTCTTTAAAAATATACTGCAAAAGGAATGACCTGTGATGAAGTTAATTAAACAGTTTATGTTAAATCGTCCTGCTGATAAAAGAATGGCCTATTTCTACGGTGTTGTGACAACAGATGAACAAGTCTGGCTATTGCGTAATGAAGAAGATGACTTATTAGTATTAGAAGGCGATGAACAGTATTCTTTTGTACTGCCAGTCTGGCCAAGCAGAAGCTTTGCCGAAATGGAGTCAACCCATTTAGAGGATCCATATGAAGCATTTAACATGCCATTGAGCCAATTCATAGAGGAGCTGCTAATTGATGTGGAAAATGACGGCGGTGCAGCAGCTATCTTTCCAAACCAAAAGGATGCAAGTATTCAAACAAGGGAAGAAATAATAGAAATGATACGTAATATTTAACAGATACGCATAAGTTTCATTATCATTAAGATTTTGAATATAACAGCAGGTGAAAAAATATTAGAGTTAGACTTTATTTTTATATTGACTTTGAGGTGGGGGAGCCGCTGTTGAATGATGCTGCTGCCCTTTAATATATGGACATGGAGGAAGATATGGAGTCTGAGCAACGATTTAAGAAACTGAAAGAATTTCAGGAGCTGTTTGAAAATATTTTTAGTAAAACGAAAACACAGCATAATTTTTTCCCGAAAACAGAATACAATCTTAGTGATGGTCACATCTTAATTTTGACTTATTTGTACAGAATCAAGACTTGCACAGCATCCGATATTACTAAATATTTAGGGATAACATCAGGTGGGGGAACGGTATTAACTGATACGTTATTAAAGCATGATTTAATCAATCGTCAAAGGTCTGCAAGTGATCGAAGAGTCGTAGAGCTTACATTAACACCTGAAGGAAAGAAAATTGTTGATCAAATTATTGAAAGCAGAGCAACTGCGTTTGTAGAACTTCTGCAAGATTTAGAGGAAACAGAAATTGATCAAATGTTAAACGTATTTCGTAAATTAAATAAAAAACTAAAATAACTAATATTATCATTAATTGATATAAATTCTCATTGACTATTATCAGTAACAATGATAACTTTACTACTAACTAATATCTTAGTTAGTAAGATAATTATTTAATAATATAAAGGAGGTATTCATAATGTTTGTTAATCAGGCCCATTTTGAAGGGGAGAAGCACAATGAAGATAAATTAATAAACAAGATGAAAAAAACGCAAGAGGACTTGAGTGGTGTAGAAGGATTGCATGCTGTTGAGTTTTGGAAAAAAGAAAAAACCGATACAGTCGAATATGTAATTGTCTCAAAATGGACAGCAAAAAAGGACTTCACAGCATGGTTATCTAGAGAAGAGCATGTTAACGAGCATAAAGAAATGATTAAACAGAAGAAACAAGGCATTAGTGAGAAGCCTGTGATGAAAAAGACGATTGTTCAATACGAAACGGTAGAGGTTTCTGCTTTATAATAAGAATTTTGTAAGGGGTATTTATGAAGATTCATATAAAATATAAACAGCTTGTATTTGCATTCTTTATGTCGTTAAGTATGAGCGTATTTATTTCTTTTATTCTTGTATCCATTAATTTTGGATACAGCAGTCATTTTCTCCCACAATGGTTAAAAATGTGGGGACAAGCATTCATTTGTGCATTTTTTGGAGCTTACTTCTTCCCAAAATTTATCCATAAGATTATGATAAAAATTAGCTTTGTGGAAACGAAGGTTAAAGAGACAAAAGGGATATAATTACTAATAAGCGAAGCTGCTGTCTTTACATAGACTTAAGCTTCGCTTTTTTGTTCTATTTTTATGATGATAGTGAAGCAGTTTTTTTTCATTAAGGTTATCATTTGCCATAAAACGAGATATATTTTGATATTAAAAATTTGCTTTAATCCTTATATGATAAATATGATAACGTTTACAAATTAAGGTTAAAGGGGGTTTTAATATGAAGAATACTGGTTCACTTGCATTAAAAGAAAAGCTTGCTTTTGGCATGGGTGCTTTCGGTAAGGATTTTGTTTATATCTTTATATCGATGTATCTTTTGTACTTTTATACAGATGTACTGCAGATTCCGGCGACAACAGCTGGTGCTATCCTTTTAATCGTTCGCCTTGTAGATGCGCTGTTTGATCTGCCTTTTGGTTTTTTAGTGGATAAAACGAGGACTAGATGGGGAAAGCTGCGACCGTACTTGCTATTTGGAGCGGTTCCTTACGGAGCTTGCGCTGCATTCTTATTCTATGCTCCTGCTTTTTCTCAGTCAGGAAAGATTTTTTATGCTTTCACTTTATATTTATTGATTAGCATTTTATACAGTATTGTCAGCATTCCTCATGCAGCTTTAAACACAGTAATGACAGATAATATTCAAGAAAGAGCACATCTTTCTAAATACTTGGTTATGTTCTCAGGAATCGCTGCAGCTGTAGCAGGAGTTATTACTGTTCCGATTGTTAGTTTGTTTCCAAATGAAAAGAGCGGCTATTTTTTTATGGGAGCATCATTAGGAATGTTAGCGATCATTTTTATTCTACTTTGTTTTAGGGGAACAACAGAACAGGTTACAAATACGGATAACAAATCAGTACCGTTAAGACTTGCACTGAAAACTGTCATGACAAATATTCCATTCTTGATATTATGTGCTTCGTTCCTATTGGCCCAGCTTAGCTTAGGAATTCGCGGTGCTGCCGGTATCTATTACTTTATCTATAATGTAGGCAACGCCAATCTATTCAGTATCGTTTCTGGTATTGGCGGAATTATCGGGTTAGTTTTAACATTCTTGTCTCCATTGCTCGCATTGAGGATAGGCATGAAAAAATATTATATTCTTGTAGGTGCATTTACTGTTATAGATTTTCTCTTGATTTACTTTACACCAGTAAGCAATATTCCACTTGTTTTAACGCTTAATATTATGGCAGGAACATTGACTGGATTAACGATGTTTGCTGGTTGGGGCATGCTTCCAGATGCCATTTCCTATTCTATTAAAAGGAATGGGTTGCATATAGAAGGTGTTTATTATTCTCTTTACAACTTTATTCAAAAGCTGGGAACTTCCCTTGCCGGCGGTCTTGCTGGCTTTGTGTTAGCTGCATATGGCTATCAAACAGGCAATGCGCCAACTCCTCAAAGCTTAGAAGGAATTCTCGTAACATCTGCATTAATACCAGCAGCTTGTGCCCTTTTGTTTTCTATATTAATGGTGTTTTATAACTCCAATAAGGCAGAAGCAATAAACTCACAGATAGAAGGTGACCGTTCCAATGTGTTGTAAGGTTAAGGTGGATAACTTAAAAGTAGAAAACCAGGTAAACCCAATGGGAATAGATATAATGAAACCACGATTTAGCTGGACAATTCTTTCATCTAAACATAATGTTTTGCAAACGGCGTATCACATTATAGTGACAGATGAGCAGGGGATAAAAGTATGGAATTCAAACAAAGTAGAAACGGATCAGTCAGTATGGATTGAATATAATGGCTCTCCCCTCCAGTCTCGAACACGTTACAGCTGGCAAGTTAAGATTTGGGATAATCATGGAAATGAGACAGATTGGAGTGTGCCGCAAAATCTGGAAATGGGTTTATTATGCAAAGAAGATTGGCTGGCAGCATGGATAGAACCAGAGCAGCAAGAGGCAGTTGAGGAAGCGGAGATTACTGTTCAAGACATATTTTCAGGAGCGTTAAAGGCGGAGAGTCTTGAGGAAAGAACGAAAAATCTTCATCCGCCAAAGCGGTTAAGACGATTGTTTACAATTAATAAAACGGTAAAAAAAGCCCGTCTCTATATGACAAGTCATGGTATTTATAAGCTGGAACTAAACGGGCGGAAACTAGAAAATATTGAATTTGCTCCAGACTTTACAGCATATAATGTTCATTTGCAATATCAGACATACGATGTGACTGGATATATAAACAAAGGAGAAAATGCCCTTGGTGTAGAATTGGCAGATGGCTGGTATATCGGCCGGATTCAGTTAACAGGCCATAGCTGCCAATATGGTAATAAATTAGGTGTGCTGCTCCAATTAGAGATTGAATTAGAGGATGGAACGAAAGAAATTATCACCTCAGATGAACAGTTTGTGTCAAGCTCAGGACCTTGGCAATATGCTGATTTGTTTATAGGCGAAAGCTATGATGCCCGTCTAGAGCAAGAGAATTGGAGCTGTGCAGAGTATGATGCTGCAGACTGGACTCCGGTTAAAAGAGCAGAATATTCCTTGGGAAATCTTTCTGCCCAATATGGTCCTGTTGTAAAAGCAATGGAGGAAATTGCTCCCCGAGAAATACATTATGAAGAGGATGGAGCTCAAATCATTGATTTTGGCCAAGTGATCGCTGGCCGCATGCGTATTCAAATGACTGTTCCTAGAGATACAAGGATAATTTTTGAGCATAGTGAGGTATTAGATGAAAACGGCAAATTTTTTATGAATATTATGGGCAGAAATAAAGATCAAACGAACTTTTATGTGGCAAAAGGGGATGACAGAGAGACATATGAACCAAGCTTTGTGTTCCATGGCTTCCGGTATGTGCGAGTAACTGGTCATCCGACACCTATTCAAACAGAAGATATTACAGCAGTTGTTTTATACAGCGATATGGAGATGACAGGGAACTTCACTTGTTCAGATGAGCGCCTAAATCGCCTGCAGCAAAACATTCAGTGGAGCCAAAAAACAAATATGCTGTCGATCCCGACAGATTGTCCGCAGCGGGAACGGGCTGGATGGACAGGTGATATTCAAGTGTTTGCTCCTACAGCTGCATATAATATGGATGTTGCTTCCTTCTTAACGAGGTGGCTTAAGGATGTTCGTTTAGAACAGTTTCCTGACGGGCAAATTGCTAACTATGTACCAACTGGAAAATATTATGTGAATGAAAGTAAAGCTAGTTTTGGAAATCTTTCAAGTGCAGGCTGGGGAGATGCTATCATTATCGTCCCATGGGTGCTGTATGAAAGATATGGTGATACAAGAATTTTAGAAGAGAATTATACTGCAATGACAAAGTGGTTGAATTATGTTCGGCAAACAGCAGAGTCAGAAATTCCTGACAGTTTAAAGGATGAACAAGATGCTGTTCGCTTAAATCGGCAAAAATATTTATGGAACACAGGCTTCCATTTTGGAGATTGGCTCATACCAAGCATGAAGGATCCAATTGAAAGTGCACTTAAGACAAAAGAACTTGTAGCCACATGCTTTTATGCCAATTCGGCTTTGCTTTTAGCGAAAATTTCCATTATCCTTGGCAAAAAAGAAACAGCAGCTATGTATGAGGAATTAAATCAACAGATTCGAAAAGCCTTTGAAGAAGAGTATATAGATAAGAACGGCAGAGTATCCTCACCTACACAAGGGATCTATATTTTAGCGCTGCAAATGAATATGGTTTCGGATAGTAAACGTCCTCTCGTAGTAAACCAGCTGATTCAATTAATTAAAGAGAATGGATATAAGTTAGACACGGGCTTTTTATCGATTCCATACTTAATGGATGTGCTGTGTAAAGAGGGCGAGCACGAAACAGCTTACCGTTTGCTTTTTCAAACACAATGTCCCTCCTGGTTATATGAGGTGGAAAATGGAGCAACAACGATTTGGGAGTCGTGGTCTGCAATTGCTCCAGACGGAACGGTTGGCCATATGTCCTTTAACCACTATGCTTTTGGCTGTGTAGGGGATTGGTTATATCGTTATATTGCCGGGATTAATCCAGGCGAGCCTGGATATAAAACGAGCATCATTGAACCACATACAGATTGTGGATTAACGTCGGCAGCTGCTGAAATAAATACTAAGTACGGAAAATTAAGCTCCTCTTGGACAAAAACAGACAATTTGGTGACATTGATTGTTGAGGTGCCTGCTAATACGACAGCAACAGTTGTGCTGTCACATAAATCAAATATACGATTAAATGGTACAGTCCTTGAAAATGATGAAAATAAACGTTTACAAATTCAAATTGGCAGCGGTTCTTATCAATTTGATTTTGCTGACAATTATGTTCCCCAATCATGATAAGAAAACAACATCCTTTCCAAACAGACAGGATGTTGTTTTTTTTAACGAGGCAGATAATCTTTAAATCTTTTACGAAGTAAATCAAGCTGCTCCATATTTTTTAATGATGTACCTGATTTGCCTATTTCTACAATCAAATTTTCCATCAGAAAAAGAGGGGCAATCATCGAATGGAATTCATTTTTTTCGCCTCTATCTGCATAAAGCAAAATGTCAAACTTTACTGGAGCTTCCAATACAGATTGATCACTGACAACAATGGTTTTACATTTTTTTTGACTAGCATGCTTTAGGAGCACCTCTGCCTCCTTCAAAAGCCTTCCAAAGCTGAAGAGCAGAACAGAATCATGCTCATCGATGTGTATAAGCTCCTCCATTATTTCACTCCCCAGCCACCGGATAATCCGTACATCCCGTCCATAACGGCGCAGCCGATAGCATAATAGCTCACCTAAACCAAAAGAAGGACCAGGAGCATAGATAAATAACTTATTAGTGTTGCGAATGCAAGATACCGCCTGTTCAAACGTCTCTTTTTGGAAAAAATTCAAGGTAGCTTGCAGATGCTGAATACTCCGGTTTAAATGATGGCTTTGCAAGTTGGAATATTCTAAATCTGTCATCGTGTTCAGCAATTTTTTAGCTGGTGTAACATCTCGTTTTTCCTTCAAAAATTGTTTGAATTCCTTCAAGTTTTTAAAGCCGACTGCATTCCAAAAACGAGATACAGAAGCAATACTAACACCGGCTGCCTTTGCTATGTCCTTTTCAGTAGAAATAAGAACAGCAGATTCATTGTGAACAATCCAATTTCCAACTCTGCAATGACTTGGTGACAACGAATTTAGGTCAAACATCGATTCTCTCCTTTTTCTTTCATCGTAGCATGAAGTGATAAAAAAATATCAAAATGTAAGAAAATGATAAAAAGTTTACAGTATTCTTACAATTGCCATATCGGATATTTATATTGCCTTCTTACAATGAAATAGAAGTTTAAATAAGAAGGGAGCTAGCACTATGAAACAAAAGTACACACTTACCCAGTCACAAAAAATGATGGTTTTTATTTTGTCTATGTCACTTTACGGTCTGTCCAACATGATTACTGAACTTGTACCTTCCATTTATTTAGGCCCAGTCGAATTTTCCATTGAGTACTTTGCTTTTATTCCTCTTACATTATGTATCTTGTTTCACCCGCTAATTGCTGGTGTTGGTGCGGCATTAGGAGAGATTATCTTCGGAGAAATAATGCTCGGTCAATTCGGAGGGTTTGGCGAGCTGGAGAAGTTTATCTCTTTTTCTCTAGCCATGTATATAGCTGGAATAATGGTCAAGGATCCAAGAAATAAACGGCAGGTTGGGATTGCTGCGATAACTGGAGTAACTATTCATCAATTAATCAGCATGATGGTTGATATTGGAAAAGTATGGATAGGGGTAGATGATTTTGAAACACTTCCAGGTCTTGCCGAAAGTGTTGTAGTAGTAGAGGGCTTTTCTTTCCTGAATGATATTCTATTTTCCGGAATCTTATTTGCCTTGCTGCCAACACTGTATCTTGTCCCGCGCCTTTACGGCAAGATAGAACCATTGCTAGGTATGAAGCCGCGGACGCCTGATAATTCTTATGCTATTACGGCTATCTTACATCCGAAGTTAATTATTCCTTCTATTGTATTGGCAATGGCTGCATTTGGTTTTGAGTACTTATCAGAAACAGATTTAAACATATTCGAATGGGAGGCATCCTTTTCAAGTTTGTCAGAATCGATGCTAACACTGATTTCCATCGTTGTTGCCGCAATAGTCACTGTTTCTATCATTATTGCTCTTTTAAAACGTTCTAAGAAGGAAAGGAATAAAGCAGCATGAACTCATTAATAGACATAAAGAATGTAAGCTTTACTTATCCAAACGAGAAAGAACCAATCCTTAAGGATGTCCATCTGACAGTAGAAAAAGGAGAGTTTTTAGCTGTTATTGGAGGAAATGGAAGCGGGAAGTCGACACTATGCAAGCTTTTAAACGGCTTAATTCCTCATTATTATTCAGGCGATTTTGAAGGAGAAGCGGTCATTAATGGTCTAAATTCGGCAACAAGTACGGTAGCAGAGCTGTCTGAGCATGTTGGCTATGTGTATCAAGATTTCGAAAACCAAATCGTCCAGGCGCGGGTTTTAGAGGATGCAGCCTTTGCTCCATTGCATTTTGGTTATTCCGATTATCTGGAAAGAGCACGGAACGCCCTTACTATTGTCGGTTTACAAGATTATGAGGACGAATTTGTGTGGCAGCTGAGCGGAGGGCAAAAGCATTTGCTGGCTTTGGCAGGATGTCTCGCTTTAAATCCGGAAATTATTGTATTAGATGAACCGATTGCACAGCTTGACCCATACCATGCGAAGCAGATGTATGAGATATTGCGAAAGCTTCATTGCGAGCACAATAAAACGATAATTGTGATTGAACATCATACAGAGTTTATTGCTGAATATTGCTCTGAAGTGCTGTTATTAGATAAAGGGAAGATTGTCTGGAAGAAATCTGTTAAAGAAGCGCTGACTGCAGTTTCTGACTTAACGGTACGCAATATTTTTCCACCGCAAGTAACTCAGGCAGCAAACGCACTTAAACTTGAAACATTGCCAATTACGCTAAGAGAAGCTTGTGATACCTTTGCAAAGTTTAAAAGACACGAATTGTCTAGTAGTAATGGTGTCAGTTCTTCATCCATATCAAAACCAGTAGCAGAATTTAAAGAGGTAGATTTCTCCTATCAAACGGTGGAGCGGTCGTATAAAAAGATACTAGAAAACATAAATATCTCGTTTTATCAAGGCGAGAAGGTGGCAATCGTCGGCAATAATGGTGCTGGAAAATCCACGCTGCTTCGGTTATTGACAGGCTTTCGCAAGCCTCAATCAGGCCAAGTTTACGTAAAGGGAAAGCTTACTGCAAAACAGTCGCCAGAAAAGCTTGCAGATATTGTCACATATATCTATCAAAATCCAGAACAGATGTTTATTGAAGATTCTGTCCGCAAAGATGTGGAATTCTATTTAAAAGCACGTAACCGAAAGGGATATGAAGAAACCGTAGATTATATTCTTGAACTTTTTCATTTAACAGAATTGCAGGATAAAGACAGCAGGCTTATGAGTGGTGGCCAGCAGAGGAGAGCATCTTTAGCTATAGGAGCTGCTATGGATCCAGCTGTTATCTTGCTTGATGAACCGACAGCCAATCTTGATATTGCCACACGCAAGCAGTTAATTCAATTTATTGATAAATTGGCTGACAGAACGGAGCTAGTTTTAATGGCTACTCATGATATGCAGCTTGTCAGTGAGTGGGCGACACGTGTGGTGGTAATGAATAATGGCCAAATTATTTATGATGGCAATAAAGACGGATTATTTTCTAACCCTATGCTGATGAGAAGGGCAGGAATCATTCCACCGCAAATTGTGGAGTTATCGAATCAATTAAACATAACTCCTGCGAAATATACGATTGACTCATTTATTGAACTTTTTCAGGAGGAACCAGGATGGATTATGCAAAAAACATGATAGACAAGCTGAATGTAGAGCAAATGAAAATCGAATTAATGAACACAGCTTATGCGAATGATAATACGTTCATTGCAAAATTAGACCCGCGTATCCTATTTATCTGGTATGGTTTTTTCGGAATTGCACCATGGTTTATCCATAATGCAGCTATTTTAACAGGAATGCTTGCTGCCACCATTGTGACAACTGTAATGACGAAAGTGAGCAGGCTGATTTTAGTTGTATTGATTCTGGGAATCCTCGGTCAAGGGGGCTATCTCATTATTGCCACATTATTTTTTGGCGGAGATTTCATTGTATTATTGCCTTTAATCACACTGACCGTTAAGCTGGCAGTCATATCCCTTGCAAGTATTACGGTTTTTTGTTCAATGAGCCCTGAAAAACTGAGTGTAGGTTTATTAAGTATTGGGGTGCCAGGCCAAGTTTCATTTTCGATTTCCTACGGATACAGAATGCTTCCGTTGCTCCTTGAGGAATATAACCATGTGTTTATGTCATATAGGTTAAGAGGGAGAGCACCACAAAGGCAGGGATTTCTGTATTGGAGAATAACCTGTTACTTTATTAAGCTGGCAGTCTTGTCCTTTTATCCTCTTCTGCTCAGCATTGCAAAACGTGCAAGAACAACGGTGGAAGCGCTTGAAACAAAAGGGAGCAGAAATGCTTTCAAAAATCCTGATGTAAAAAAATTAAAGCTGCAATCACTCAAAATTCGCAAAAATGATTACGTATTTTTAGCAATCAGCAGTCTTTATGTTATTTCGTTATTTTTATTTTCTTAAAAACTAATAATCTTAAAGGAGCTTAAAATCATGAAGATAGATCTACATACACATGTGAAAATTTCTAAGAAATCGGAGTTTTCACCAGACTATTTTACGACAATGTTAAAAGAGGCAAGAGATGCTGGATTAAATGCCATTGCACTGACTGAGCATTTTAATACTCAAAACTTTCTGGACGTTTATAGCTATTTGGATCGTCATTATGCTTATATAGAAGACTATTATGAAGTAGAAGGGATTAAGATCTTCCCCGGAATGGAGGTAGATGTAAAAGAAGTTGGACATATTCTTATCATAAGTAATCGTCAATCTATTGTGCAGATGTTTAATAAGCTGCAATCTCATTTAGAGGAGGAGAATTTCATCTCACTTGCTGCCTTAATCGATCTTGCTGATTCTTATCATGCAGTCAAAATTGGCGGTCATCCCTTCCGGCCAAGCACACCTCTTACCCAGCATGATCCGGGCCAGTTAAAAAGACTAGATGCGCTTGACTTAAATGGAAAAGACCTCTATTCGATAGGCATAGAAGAAAACAGCGAAAGTGTATATTGGCTGGCTGATAAACTAGATATTCCAGTTGTTGCCGGAAGTGATACACATCAATTTCTTCAATACGGTTCCGTTTATAACCACTTAGAAACAGACTGTTCGACGATTACAGAATTAAAGACAGCAATTCAGAATAGACAGTATTCAGTACAGATTTCACCTGATCTTCATCTGCGTGTCCGTTCGGCCACATTAGCTAAAAAGCTCTTGAAGCAGCTGCTTGCTAAAAAAGAAGCAATTAAATAAATAATGGAGACTGCTTATGGCAGTCTCTTTTTTTTTTGTAATAAAAGAAGCAAATTAATATGTTATAATGGTAAAAAAAGTAAGAGGTGGAGGAGTTACATGAAAGAAACGAAAGAAACAGCGGAGCGAAAACGAGAAAGATTACGACAACAAGAGATAAAAGGAAATCCAGCAGGAAATTTGCGTGATTCTTTCAATCGAGCAGAGACTGGCGGCCTCGTTGATTTAGTCGGCAGCTTAGGGTGGAAGGGCTCGGGAATACTTATTCTTGTCATCATTATTGCAGTTATAGTAGTATCTCTATTAGGTTAAATGGAAAGGACAGAAATTTAATCCTTGGAAAAGGGGCAACAATGGAAAGCAGAAAGGAAGCAATTGATTTTTGTTTGCGTTTAGAAAATACATATGAAGATCACCCGTTTCGTGATAAGAATTGGACGGTAATCCGTCATAAAGAAAATAAGAAAGTGTTTGCGTGGATCTTTGAAAAAGATGAACGTATTTGGATTAATGTAAAAGCAGAGCCTGGTTTTCTCGAGTATTGGCGTCAAATCCATGACTCAGTAGTACCGGCATTTCATCTTAATAAAAACCACTGGAATTCAATAATTCTTGATGGTTCAGTTCCACAGGCTGAAATATCTGATATGATTCAACAAAGCTACCGGCTGACTAGTAAAAAACGATAAAACGCACAGATTATAGAAACTTTTTCCATCATGAGTCGTATTAAATATTAACCAAAAATTAAGGGAGCTGTTTTAGATGATGGATTGGGTTCAACAGGCAGATGGAATATGGCAATATGCGGCGTTATTTATCGTTTCTTTATTGCCATTCCTTGATGTTTTTTACCTTATTCCAGCTGGAATTTTGTTAGATATGTCACCAGTTGCTGTCGGTATAATTGCTTTTTTAGGGAATTTTCTTATGGTGTTAGTTTTTGCAATATTCTTTAAACAAATCTCTGACTGGAGAAATAGACGGAGACAAAAAAAGGGGAAATTAGAGCCAACTAAAAGAGAAACAAGAGCAAGACATATTTGGGAAAAATACGGTCTTCCCGTATTTGCATTACTTTCACCCGCCATTCTTGGAACAGATTTAGCTGCGCTAATGGCACTTTTATTCGGATTATCTAAAGTTAGAGTGATTTCTTGGCTTGGTATTAGTCTAGTAATTTGGTCTGTTGTTACAACCATTGCCTCTGTTTATGGCCTTCCGTACCTTATTAATTATTAATAACTAGATTATATAGGATGGGGGAATGAATCGTGAAACACACTATCAGAAAATCAGCAACAGACAAATCAATTTCCGGTGTTTGCGGAGGACTGGCTGAGCACTTTGGCATTTCTTCTTTTTCGGTAAGATTGGTATTTATCTTTTTGCCTGGAAATGTACTGATTTATATAATTTTAGTAAATATAATGGGCGATAGTCCTCCATCCTTATAATTTTTCTTTGATAACAGGGTGACTTTCAATATGTTTCATCTTGTTTTCAGCATCATATATAAACAAATGATAATTAAAAAAGCAATATAATAAGTGCTTGATTAAAGGAGATTAAATTACATTGCGAGCAGTCTTTGCAGTTATTCTTATTATTATTGGCAGTATTTTGCTTAGTATTACCTTTCATGATGAATTGGTTAAAACGATTATTTATAAACTGGTAGGTTTTTCTATGATGAGTATAGGTGTTGTTAATCTCAGAAAGTTTACAAGAAGGAGAAGAAAGGAAAAGCATAGTGCAAGATGATGAATCTCCCCGCAGGATGCAGGGGAGATTTTTGTTTTTAGCTAGGAAAGGAATTTTATTTGAAACTTTCTTTTTTGTTCGGAAATTTCGTTATGGTGTAATCATAATTAATTGGTCGTTTTCTTCATATCAATTAAGACGATAGCTACAAAAGCTGCTACCGCAAAAAATATTTGCTGCTATTATGCTTAAAATCAACAAATTGATCTGGTCCTTCTTTACTGCTCACAAGAATAAGCCACTGTATAATAATGACCAAATTAAAGGCGGAGCAAAAGTAATATCAGTAATGGATTCGTTAAAACTACAATGACAAACAGGAAACATCCGCCTATTAGCATTTGCCATGTAGTCATTTTTATTGTGTCGTAATTAGGCACATGCCCAAAAGAACGCAGCCAGAACAATTAGACCTTCTCCCAAAACTGTTCGGTCAAAGCTTAGATGTTTTATTTGTGGACCAATAATGATGAAGAGTCCTATGGCCCCAATAACGAACCCTGTCGTTTTTTTAGCTGTTAATCTTTCATTTAAGAAATAATGAGCTGGTACACTTATAATAATAGGCATGGTATAAACTAGTACAGAAGATAGGCCTGAGCTGACAAACTGCATGACAAATGTAGATAATCCATAATAACCTAAGCACATCAATGTACTCATAATTATTAATTTACCCCAGTCAGCTTTTTTCGGAAATAATTTTGTTTTTCGGACAGCTTGGACAATAAATAATGGGATAGCGCCAATTAAAAGACGCAAGGCAGTAAAAAGGAAAGGAGGCATATAGTTAAGCCTGATTTTCATCGGAACCCATAAATAACCCCAAATAAATGTGACCATAATAATAGAAATAATGATTTTTAACATCTTACATACAACCTTTTAAATAATAGTGCAGTTATTATCCTAATGGATGGAGTTAACTCCATGTTAATGGGAAATTATAAAAAAATGAAGTAGTATAGAGCGGCAGAATTTTTTGGTTGACAAATATTTCGGAAAATTTTAATATGAAAGTCCTGCCAATTAAATGTTTGGCATAAAGGGAACTTTGAAAAGTTCATTCTTCTTTGAAAGGGATGGCTAGTATGAATAAAGAACAATTGGTGGAAAGTGCACGCAAGATTAAGGAAAGCGCATACGCACCTTACTCTAAGTTTCCAGTTGGTGCAGCATTATTGCTTAAAGATGGCACCGTAATTAATGGAGTTAATGTTGAAAATGTATCATTAGGTGCAACAAATTGTGCCGAACGAACAGCTATTTTCACGGCAATTGCTAATGGATATAAAAAAGGAGACTTTAGTGCTATTGCTGTTTCCGGTAATACGGAAGATTATCTTCCGCCCTGCAGTATTTGCAGACAAGTATTGGCGGAATTCTGTTTGCCAGATATGCCTGTATATTTAACAAATGAGAAAAAAGAAATATTAGAATTGAGTTTAAAGGATTTATTGCCTTACGCTTTTACAGATTTAGATATGTAATAAAACAAGGGCGAGTTTTGAATAATCTTCAAAGCTTGCTTTTTTATTGTTTTCAAACAAATAGGGCAAGAGAATTAGAAAATAGTTAGAAAACTAAGATTATTTGCTCAATTATTCTTAACTCCTTGATTTGATGTAAAGTTTACTATACATTATGTATAAGAAACTTTACTAATTGTCAAATTAAATATACAAAGGATGTTGAGGATGACTTATCAAGAAAAGAAAAGTATTGTATCGATTATCAGTTCGATTGTTATTTTTGCCGCTTTTTCATTTTACATGTCCCCCCAGTACCCTAGAGGAGATTTGATAGTAAATGAAACCTTACGTTTTTGGGGTACCTTTGTTCTTCTCTTGACACTAATTTCTATCATGGCCCATATCTTTATTAGCATTATTTTTAATATTGTATTTAGAATAACGACCAATGAAAAGGAACCATCCTTTGAAGATGAACTAGATAAGATTATTGCTCTTAAAGCAAACCGAAATTCCTTTTTTATATTTATCTTAGGCTTTCTTTTTTCCATGACAGCATTAGTACTACTGCAACCATTGCAAGTAATGTTTATCATCCTCATCGCAGCCGGTTTTATTGCTGATATGACTGGATCTGTCACAAAACTTTATCACTACAGAAAAGGAGTTTAATCATGGGTAAACATCTTGTCGGCAATCATATCAGAAGATTGCGATTCAGCCATAACGAAATGACCCAGCAGCAATTGGCTGACAAGGTAGGCGTAACAAGACAAACAATCGTGGCACTCGAAAAGGGCAACTACTCCCCATCATTAGAACTAGCCTTTCGTATTTCCCATGTGTTTCAATTGCCGTTAGAGGAAATATTTTTTTATGAAAAAAATGTTTAAGGTGACCGTTTAACCGTTTTTGAATTTATTAAGAAAAGGGGATTTTTATGAATTCAAACAAAAAGCAGGCTAGAATTGTAGGGGTATTTTTTATACTAGCAGCCGTTAGTGCAGTTGTAGGATTATTAATGTATGACCCAATTTTATCTAATTCTGACTATCTTACTGCAGGAGCTGAGCATTCAAACCAAATCCTGGTCGGTGCAGTTATGGAATTGATTCTCGTTGTTTCTGCAATTGGCACTGCTGTCACCATGTTTCCTTATCTAAAGAAATATGATGAAACGATTGCACTTTGGCATGTTAGTTTCCGGTTTTTTGAAGCAGTTATTATTGCAATTGGCATTATTAGTGTCTTGGCATTGCTGACATTAAGCCAAGAATTTATAGCAGCAAACTCTCCAAATTCAGAAACATATCATGCTTCTGGAACGGTTTTAAAAGCGATTCACGATTGGACGTTTTTACTTGGTCCTAACTTTATGCTTGGTATCAATACTATGATGTACAGTTATATATTTTATAAATCTAAACTTGTTCCAAGGTTTATCCCTATGATAGGTATGACTGGTGCTGTCCTTGTATTTAGCTGTTCTCTATTAGTAATGTTTGATGTGATTGAACAAGTATCTGTTTGGGGCGGGATATTAGCTTTGCCAGTAGCAGTAAATGAAATGACGTTGGCAGTTTGGCTCATTTTAAAGGGGTTTAATGAAACATCACTAAACAATCTGCCTCAAAACAGAAAACAAAATGCTAGTTAACATGAATTGAAGAATAGTTAAAGAAAATCCGCCTAGTTTTTAGAAAGCTAAGCGGATTTTTTTTTGCATTTATTAAGTTGAGATTTAAAGGGAACTTTCCTGCTGAAGCTTATAAGGTATACAAGAATTTCTTTGGATAATCTCCGTATTGACAAGGCTTTGAGTAGCGCCAATATTAGCATTGGCAAGGTATGTGACTAGTTTTTCCACAGCTGATTTAGCCAGAATATCTTTTCTTACCTGAATCGTTGTGAGTTCAGGGCTAATAATGTTTGCTTCGTATATGTTATCAAAGCCCATGATTGATACTTGTTCTGGTACTTTGATGCCAAGCTCATGCAGTGTTTTAATAGTACTAATGGCCATATAATCATTTTCACAAAAGAAGGCAGAAGGAAGGCTCTTCAAGTTTGAAATAGCTTTTTTTAAGCTCTCTTGTGCCAAGACTTGCATAGGCGGCACTTCGAATACATTAGCTTCCCTCAGACTAAGGCCATGCTTGTCCAATGCTTGCAGAAAACCAGCCTCTCTTCGTGAAAAGTTATATATACGCATATTTGATTTAATAAAGCCAATTTCCCGGTGTCCTAGATTATACAGAAATTCTCCAGCTTGGTATCCGCCGAGAAAGTTATTAATGGAAACAAAACTCGTATTTGATGCTTCAAAAAGAGTATCCAATACAACGATGTTAGGATGCACAGATCTGGCTTCTTCAATCTTCTCTAATGTTAAGTCTGTTCCCAGTAAAAGAATCCCTGCTGATTCTTGCTCTGTTTCCAATTGGGACAAGTCATCCGCCAATTGATGGATATCAATAGAAGAGATAGCTAATGTAAATCCATTTTCCCTTACGATATCTGTTAAATAATTCAGCAGTTCACTAAAGAAGGGCTGGGAATCGTATTGTTCCGTAATTACTTCTGTGTTTTTACAAGCAACAAAGCGGATAATATGATTTTTCTTTAGTGGCGTATCATTTCTTTTTTTTACGGATCTAGGTTTATAACCATATTGCGAAGCTGTCTTCAAGATATGATCTTTTGTTTGCTGACTGATGCCGGGTTTATTATTAAAAGCCAAGGAAACAGCTGTTTTAGAAACACCGGCTAATCTTGCAATATCATCTATTTTCAATCGTATTCCTCCTATATTTCTCATCGTAACTTAATTATATCACTTTTACTCTGTTTAGTTTAGTGGATTTAGTTTAGTATAGTTTAGTAAATTTATGTGAAGAATACTGAAAAATACATTGACGTTAAAGGATGGTGGTGTTAATATCTAATTGTAAAGCGGATACATTCAATAAAGTTTATATAAACTTAACTAAAATTATTATTTTTAATTTAGGAGGTTAAGAAAAATATGACCATAAAAATCAATAAACAGGAAAAGATTTTTATAAAAAATAATAAACCATTTTTTTATTTAGCTGACACCGTATGGAGTGCTTTTACAAATGCAACATTGGAAGAATGGGAGGACTACCTCAGCTACCGTAAAAAGCAAGGGTTTAATGTACTCCAAATCAATATGTTAAGACAGTGGGATGCAAGTGGATCAAATCTGAATCTGCATCCATTTAAACAAATGGAAGATGGCACATATGATTACGGCTCAATGGACATAGAGTATTTTGACCGAGCTGAAGTTATGCTGGAAATGGCAGTCAAACATGGGTTTACTCCAGCACTTGTACTATTATGGTGCAATTATGTACCAGACACTTGGGCAGACATGTTTCAAGCTGATAACAAAATGCCGCTTGAAAATGTTGAGCCATACGTCGAGTATGTAGTGCAAAGATATGCTAAATTCTCACCGATTTATTTAGTTAGCGGTGATTCGAATTTCCCAACAGAGCGATCTATTGCTTACTATGAAAAAGCTTTGGAAACAGTGAAAAGAATCAGTCCTGAAAGTGTAACAACTCTTCATATTCAAGGAAGGCTCAGAGAGATACCGGATGTCTTTACAGAAGGACGTGATTTGGATTTTTATATGTACCAATCAGGACATAATTCTCAATTTCAGCCCACTGCCTATGAAATTGCTGAATATTTGTACGAGAGTTCAGAAGGAAGACCTGTTGTTAACGGGGAGCCATGTTATGAAGAAATCAGCTACAGCCGTAATATATATGGAAGATTTACAAGATTTGATGTCAGAAAAGCTGCTTGGCAAAGCGTGCTTGCAGGCGGAGCTTCGGGAATAACTTATGGAGCACATGGTATTTGGAGCTGGCATAAAAAAGGACAAAGCTTCGGAATCGTTGAAGGGGAAGGGTTTGACACACCATATGATTGGCGAGATGCCTTAAAGTTTGAAGGAGCATGGGATTATTCCTTCTTGAAATACTTAATGGAATTGTATGGTCTGCATGGTTTAAAACCGTTGGATATTATTAAAGACAAATCAAAAGAAATTAGAGCTGCTGGGAATGAAGATACGATTGTAATCTATATGCCTGTTAATACGAAATTGAAGCTTGAGCTTGACAGCAGTGATTATGCATTCACTACTATCGACTTAGTCAATAGAAGATTTAGTCAAACAGAAGTAGTAGCATCAGAAGAGGCGAACACAATAATCCCTTTACACGATTTTACAAACGATGTCCTGATAATAGGAACACGAAACAACTAGAATTATAGAAAGCTAGAGGTGTCTTAAGATGTGGAAAGTTGGAATTATAGGGGCTGGTTATTGGTCTGAAAAGCATGTAATAGCATGGCAGTCCATTGAAACGGTTCAAATTAACGGATTTTGCGATAAAAATGCGGAACTGTTAAAGGAAAAAGGCGAATTGTTTCATATTCCGAGTGAAAACCTGTATCTGGATATCATTAATATGATGGAAAATGCAGATATAGATGTAATTGATATTGTGACGCCTCCTGAGACGCACTTAGAACTTGTGAAGCTGGCAGCAAAGGCTGGAAAGCATATCATGTGCCAAAAGCCGTTCGCTAATACATTAGAAGAAGCAGAAGAAATGGTGAAAATAGCAAATGAGGCAGGAGTGCGTTTAATGGTTACGGAAAACTGGCGCTGGCTAGAGCCTTTCCAAATTATGAAAAGCATGTTGGCTGAAAACATTGCAGGAATAGTTCAAACAGTGCGCTACATCCATACAGATTGGTATTCACCAAGGTTTTCACCTGAAAAAAACCTGCCTCAGCCATTCTTTCGCGATATGCCAAAGCTGTTATTTTTTGAGATGGGTGTACATTGGTTTGATACGTGGAGATTTTTGTTTGGGGAACCAAAACGCCTCTATGCAGAAACGAAACAAATTAGTCCGTTTATAGAAGGGGAGGATACCGGTTTAATTATGTTAGGCTATGATGACTTCTTCGGCTATATGGATATGAGCTGGGCGACTAGAAGAGATTTAGAAGCCGAAGTGCCAGAACAAGTATTGCCTGATCATAAAGAGCAATTAATTATTGAAGGAGATAAAGCTACCATTAAGCTGTATAACAATGGCAGAATATCTATTATCGATAATAAAGGTGCGGAGAAGACATATATAGAATCAACTGAGCTCAATTATATTGAAAGTCATAAAAAACTGCATGCTCACTTCATTGAATGCTTAAATGAAGGAACAGATTTCCAAACAAGCGGGGAAGATAATTTAAAAACGTTACAGCTTGTATTTGGCACATATGAAAGCAGCCAGAATAAGCAAGTGATTCATTTTTAACATCTGCTATGATCATAAATACATTATTGATGATTATTATTGCTCTGCTGTTTTTTGTAGGAGCTTTAGACTACAGCTTTGGCAATCGTTTCGGCATTGGAGCGAAATTTTATGAAGGTATACAAACAATGGGATCTTTGGCATTAGTCATGATTGGAATTGTCTCATTAGCCCCGCTGCTGGCTGATGCCCTGATCCCGATTATCACACCGATTTACAGCTTTATCGGTGCAGATCCTGCATCTTTTGCCAATACAATCCTTGCTGTTGACATGGGAGGATATTCATTAGCGCAAGAAATGGCTTTAAATGAACAAGCAGGCCTTTTTTCCTCTGTCTTTCTTGGCACAACCTTTGGCTCAACATTAGTGTTTACTATTCCAGTTGCGCTTGAAATTGTCAGAAAAGACGATTATGAATATTTTTCAAAGGGCATTCTGATTGGAATTGCAGCAATTCCCTTTGGATGCATCGTAGGTGGAGTTGTAGGAGGATTTGATTGGGAAATTATTGTTTATAATCTTATTATTCCTATCGGATTATCTATATTAATCATTATTGGGTTACAGCTCTTTCCGAAACAGACAGTCGTCCTTTTTCGTTTATTTGGAAAAATGATAAGTGTTATTTCTATAATAGGTCTGGCATTTATCGGAATACAAACAATTACTGGCTTTACGATATTGCCTAATTTAGTTCCTTTGTCAGAGTCGATTTTAATTGTCGGTAAAATAGCGATTATTCTTGCTGGGGCTTTTCCGCTCGTCCACATTTTAACAGTTCTGCTAAAGCGGCCGTTGGTCAAGTTAGGAAGAGTATTGTCTGTTGATACTAATACAACAGGTGGAATGATCGCCTCCTTAGCACATAATATTCCGATGTTTATGATCGTCAAAGATATGGAGCCAAGGGGAAAAATCATATCGATTGCTTTTGCGGTAAGTGCTTCTTTTGTTCTGGGAGGGCATTTAGGATTTATCGCCAGCATCAATCAGAAAATGATCGTGCCAATGATAGTTGCAAAATTAGCAGGGGGAATAATCGCTGTTATCATTGCTTGTGTAACTACAAGAAATCTTACGGAAAAAAGAGGGAACTAGAGCAAAATGCTCTTTCCTTCTAAGAAATAAGAAAGCGTATTCAGTGTATTAATATAGGGGAGTGATTACGAATGAACCATAAAAAAACGGCAGAAGAAGTTTTAAAGTCAGTTGGGGGAAAAGATAATGTAAACAGTGTCATACATTGTGTGACACGGCTGCGTTTTAAGTTAAAGGATACTAATCTGCCAGATAAAGAGGAAATTAAACAAATAGATGGAGTTATTACAGTAGTGGAAAGCGGAGGACAATTCCAAGTAGTTATTGGAAATGAAGTTCCCCATGTCTATAAAGAAGTGACCGCACTTATGGGCGGCGAAGCAGCAGCTTCTGCTCAAAGTGATGAAAAAGAAGAGAAGGGCAATTTGTTTAACCGGTTTGTTGATATGATATCTGGTATTTTTATGCCAGTTGTTGGTGTTATGGCTGCAGTAGGTATATTAAAAGGGCTATTATCTTTATTTACATCACTTGGCTGGCTGACAGACCAAATGGGAACATATAAAGTTCTGTATGCGACATCAGATGCACTATTTTATTTCCTTCCTATTATTTTAGGTTTTTCAGCAGGTAAGAAGTTTAATGGTAATCCTTATTTAGCAGCAGTACTGGGGGCCGTTTTAGTATACCCAACATTTACTACAGCTGTTAATGATGGCACAGAACTCAGCTTTTTGCAGATTCCTATTACATTAATTAACTATACATCTTCTGTATTGCCAATTATTATTGGAGCGTTTATTTTAGCAAAAATAGAACATCTTCTTAAGAAGGTAGTTCATAACTCAATCAGCATGTTTATTGTGCCATTAGTGGCAATTGTTGTTGCATCGCCCCTAGTTTTTCTAGTAGTAGGCCCAATCTCTACAACTATTAGTGACTTTTTAGCAAAAGGGGCAATGAGTGTTTATGATTTAAGTCCGTTAGTTGCCGGATTTATTTTAGCAGGAGTATGGCAAATTCTAATTATTTTTGGATTGCATTGGGCATTTATTCCGATTTTACTAAACAACATTACTGCAAATGGCTTTGATCCAATTAACGGAATGTTATTCTGTACAACATTTGCACAAACCGGTGCAGCGTTTGCTGTTGCACTAAAAACAAAGGACAAGAAATTGAAACCAACAGCAACATCTGCAACAATAGCAGGTATTATGGGTGTAACAGAACCAGTTATTTATGGTGTAACATTGCCAACGAAAACTCCATTTATTTTAGGCTCTATCAGTGCAGCTATCTCAGGGGCTATTGCTGGATCAATGGGATCCACTGTATATGGATTTGCTTTAGGCGGTATTTTTGGAATTCCATTGTTTATTAGTCCTGACGGCATTAATCAAGGCTTTTTCGGATTTTTAATCTCCATCGTCCTTGCATTCGTATTAGCATTTATTCTGACTTATTTATTCGGATATAAAGAAAACAGTAAAGTTAACACTAAGGAACAGCCAGCGGCAGAGCCGAAAGAAAAACAAGAAAAAAACACTATTATTTTTAGTCCATTGAATGGTGAATTAGTACCGCTTTCATCTGTCCCTGACGAAGTATTTGCTGGCGGGTTAATGGGAAAAGGGGCTGCAATAATACCAGCAGCTGGTATCGTCAAGGCACCTTTTGATGGGAAAATAGTTACGGTGATGGCATCCAAGCATGCGATTGGTTTGCAATCAGATACAGGAGCAGAGCTGTTAATCCATGTAGGTATTGATACTGTCAGCTTAGAAGGAAAATACTTTACTTTAAACCTAAAAGAAGGGGATTATTTCAGCAAGGGTGATGTTCTTTTAGAATTCGAAATAGAAAAAATTAAGGAAGCTGGTTTGAATACAATTACACCTATTATTGTTACAAATTCTACTGACTATCGTGAAATTTTAGTTGTTGATAGTCAGTCGGTTATAACAGGTGAGCAGATTATATCTGTAAATAAGTGAGGTATAGATTTTAGGAAGTAACTCTGTAAAAAAAAGCTGTACTTTTTCGTTAGCAGCACTAGGTAATTTGATGACCTAACTAGAGAGATTATCCTTTTTGTTGCAAACATCTTGTTCGTTGGAGTAAACATATTTGAATCAGGCTGTCGAGATATCTCTCGATGGCCTGATTTTTTTGTCTGCAATACCGAAAAGAATCCTTTTAGATAATAAAAAACCCCTTCCTATGAAGGGGTTCAACCCACTATTTATCCTCTCTAATTACGAATAAGACACCTATAAGAATTAGGAAGGAGCCAATCCAAAACATAATGCCAATCCTCTCACCAAGCAGAAGCCAGCCTAGTAATGTTCCGACAACTGGTTGGAAAAAGAAGTAGATACCGCCGCTTGAAGCATTCAGCATTTGTAAGCCGCGATTCCATAGCAGAAATCCGCCTGCTGTTGAGATAACTCCTAAATATAAGAGACCTCCCCAAATAGTAGGGTGAGTAAGTTCAGAAAAGTTGATTGCAGACAGACGCGGTAAAACAAACGGCGTCAGCAATACTAGCGCCACCAATGTGGCGTATGTTGTGACAACTATTTGTGAGTAATCACTTGGCACACGTTTTACGAGTACGGACATTAATGCCCATGTTAAGGCGGCGATTACAAGTGATACACCGCCAAGTGTGTTTGACACACTCATATTTCCGATTCCAACAATTAATACCACTCCAACTGTAGCTAAACAAACAGAAATTGCCTTTTTTATAGTCAAGCGTTCTTTAAGAATAAGGCGTGCGAATATAACCATAAAGGCTGGTGTCGAGGATGTAATAATCGCACCCATTTGGGCAGTCGACAGCATAGTACCCGTTTCTTGAGCAACAATGGAAATGGTATTGCCGATTATGCCAATTGCTATAATTAACAGGATATAACGTTTTTCAATTCTCCACTTCTGTTTTGTAAGTAATCCGATTAAAAGAAGTGCAAGAATGGCGACCATATAGCGCATCCATACTAATTCTAGGGGAGGTATAACCGCTACGACCACTTTCACAACAACATACATACCGCCCCAAATACTGGATGCTAATATTAAATATAATGAACCTAATAAGGTGTTTTTCATTTATATATTCCCTCCGATTATTATTCAGGTCAATAAATGCCCTAACGGAGAGATGCAGCCATCACATCCATTAGAAGCAGGAGGATGCTGCTGGTACATCATTTTCAAACAATGGCTTGCAAAACATATTTATCACCTCGGAAAATTTTGTTTAATTATAGCGAACCAATCTATATGAATAAGAACTTCTTAATTTACTAGATTTTCACAGTAGAGAATCTAGTTAAATAATGATGAACGCCATCTTCATCGCAAGTGAATTCTGTTACATCATCAACAATTTGCTTAATTGGCTCAGCTGCATTTTTCATTGCTACTGCAAAGCTGACAAACTCAAACATAGGCAAATCATTATAACTGTCACCGATAGCCAATATATTTTCTTCCGGTAATTCGAAATGAGCTAACATTTGTTTAATTCCTGTTGCTTTGTTAACATTTGCGAACATTAATTCAACATTATGACTGGAAGAGGTGGAAGTAGTAAAATCCATTTCTTGTTTTAATTCATGAAGGACTTCCTTCCATTCATTAATATGCTCCTTTGTTCTGGCAAAGAAATAAAACTTCGAAAACATATCTCCTTCAATCTTATCCTTCCAAGCGATTTCTTCTTTAATTGCTTGTTTGCGTGATAGCCACTCATTAATTTCCACATCGTCTGGTTTTGGATCTCTGATTTCATTTACTACATAATCTTTGTCTTCATTTAAAGTAATGCGAGACGCCCCGTATGGAAAAAGCTCATAATATATTTTATTTTGACGTGCTTTTTCAATCACTGTTTTTACTAAATCTATAGACAAGGAATGTTGAAAGATTGGCTTGTCTCCAATATATCCTGCCATTCCATTTGATGTAATAAAGCCATCTACTTGAAAGCCCTCTGGAACTAAATCTGCTATCTCATCGAAAGCTCTTCCAGTAGCAATAAAAACAAAAATGCCTTGGCTTCGTAGATCATCAATTATTTCTTTTGTTTTCATATTTACTTTATTTACAGAAGTTAAAATGGTACCATCCATGTCTAAAAAGATGGCTTTAGGTTTAAATGACACTTTAATTCCCCCTATAAAAGTTTCTTAGCTGTAAGTGGACCGAATATTTTCATATAACGTTATTCTCGTAAGAAGTTTATATTCTTAATTTTTCTTAAAAAAGGCTTGGCGTTCCGTTGTAATCCATTTTTCCAAGTCATCGGAACTGCGCCGTACAAGCCGATTGACAAGAACATCATGCCATACATAATCCTCTAACAAATAAATATGGACAGGGTCATCTGTATAAAAAGCAATGCTGCGCTCCTCAAAAGAAGGACCATAAATCATCTCTTTAGAATCAATCGATAAAATAAACCAATGCTCAGTGGAGGATGTCTCCGTAAAGGACGTAACACGATGTGTTTCTATGTTTTTAAGCGGTTTGTTAACATGTATGGTTATCCCTTTTACTGCCACTCTTTTAGCAGCAGCAGCAAGATAACCCTCCAATGCTGAATACATATCATCCCACATGGAAATAACGATACGATTTTCTGCTTTATTAATTAATGTCTGACAATAGCTAATGATTGTTTGATAATCCTTTAAAGTAATAACCCGATTGTCGACTTCCTTCGCAGACGTTTCAAGTTCTTTTAATGAATCATTAATTACTTCATAAGTTGATTGCCATTCTGACTTAGCTTTTTGCAGAAAAATCTCAACAGGAAGCGGTGAATAGCGAGCAGCCTCATTAATTTCTTCCTTTAAGACAATCCCTTTTTCCACGAGCGTAGTTAAAACATCATAAATTCTTGCCCTTGGAATACCTGATTCTTTGCTAACTTGATAGGCAGTTACAGGGCCTGATTTTACTAAAGATACATAAGCTTTAGCTTCATATTCATTAAAACCAAGTTTTTTGAGCTGCTGTACAATATCGCTCACTTTTCCACGTCCTCCAATTATACATTTTCTATAGTTTAAACGATACAATAACTGTTTACATTTATCAAATATTTAGTTACTATTTGAATAGTGACTAATAGAGGAGCTGTCGATATTGTTTGATTTAGACCCAACGGTATTAATAATTTTGATTGTGTTTGGTTTTTTGGCTGCATTCATTGATTCAGTTGTCGGCGGAGGAGGCTTGATTGCATTACCAGCCCTTTTATTTACAGGAATGAATCCAGCAGCAGCAGTAGCTACTAATAAACTAGCGTCAACAATGGGCTCCTTAACGAGTACATTGATGTTTTATCGCTCCGGCAAGCTTGATTTAAAATCAGTGTATAAATTATTTCCGCTCACCTTTATTGGTTCGATGTTAGGAGCTTGGTGTGTACACTTAATGGATCCGCAAATGCTTAAACCCTTAATGCTGATAATGCTTGCAGCAGTAGCAGTTTATACAATTTTCAAAAAGGATTGGGGCAGCGTTTCTACCCCGAAAAAATTATCATTTCGCCATTATACTATTTTTCTAGCAGCTATTTTTGCAATTGGATTCTACGATGGGTTTTTAGGCCCTGGTACAGGTTCTTTTCTGATCTTTGCTTTTCTGTTGATAGGTTTTGATTTTCTAAAGGCAGCAGGTAATGCAAAGTTTCTGAATTTTGGCAGTAATATTGCTGGCTTGCTAATGTTTATGTTTTTAGGACAAGTGAATTATACATATGGAATAATTATGGGGTTAGCACAGCTTGCAGGAGCTGTCTGCGGCTCAAAATATGCCATAAAAAAAGGCAGCAGTTTTGTTCGCGCGCTGTTTATTACAGTAACCTGTTTATTGTTGGTGAAAAATATCTATGATTATATTAAATAACATTTTGTAGACAATATTAGCTGCCGTTTGGCGGCTTTTTTTTGTGGATTTAAAAATTAAAAAATAGGAGCTTAGTAGTTTATATGATAAAAAAAGCAAGAAACATCATCAGAGTAAGGATAACAGCTTATCCATCATTTTTTCCATTTCATAGTATATACGGATAAGTATTTACTTTGGAAGGAGAGAAAAATGAGTTTACTGAATTTAATTACGAACGGTGGATTCGAAACTGGAAACCTGAATGGCTGGGTTACTGGATCTAATTCGACTACTACCAATGTTAACTCTCATTCAGGCACTTATGCAGCTTTGTTGCAGCAAGGAACAATTCCTTCTTATATTGGTCAGTTCGTGCCTGCAGCTACTGGTGACAATTTAGAGCTTATTCTTTCACTTGCGCGCCCCAATAGTCTTCAAGCGCCTGCTGTATTAATTCAAGTCTTCTTTTTTGGACAAAATTTACAGTTGTTAGGAACAGGTGCTTCAAATTTTATACCTCCAAACAGGCTTCCAAATGCTCAAATTAGCACATGGAAGGAAATATATTTAACTACCGGAACAGCCCCGGCAGGAACAACACAGGCATATTTGCTTATAAACGTAATACCTTTAGAAGGCGCTTCTGATGTTTTAGTTGATGATGTAGCATTGTTATCTGCTACTGGAATAATTGGTCCGGCGGGGCCTACTGGTCCAACGGGAGCGACAGGCCCAGCAGGAGCAACGGGTCCGACCGGAGCAACGGGACCAACAGGAGCGACAGGCCTAGCAGGAGTAGCCGGTCCAACTGGAGCAACGGGTCCAGCAGGAGTAGCCGGTCCAACGGGAGCAGTAGGTCCAACGGGAGCCACGGGCCCAGCGGGAGTAGCCGGTCCGACAGGAGAAGCGGGACCAACCGGGGCAACAGGCCCAGCGGGAGTAGCGGGTCCAACAGGAGCAACAGGTCCAGCAGGAGAAGCGGGACCAACAGGAGCCACGGGTCCAGCGGGAGTAGCCGGTCCGACAGGAGCCACGGGTCCAGCGGGAGTAGCGGGCCCAACAGGAGCAACGGGCCCAGCGGGAGCAGTAGGCCCAGCAGGTGCAACAGGTCCAGCAGGAGCAGTAGGCCCAACGGGAGCCACGGGCCCAGCAGGAGCAGTAGGCCCAACAGGTGCAACAGGTCCAGCAGGAGCAGTAGGCCCAACAGGAGCCACGGGCCCAGCAGGAGCAGTAGGCCCAACAGGTGCAACAGGTCCAGCGGGAATAGCCGGTCCAACGGGAGCAGTAGGCCCAACAGGTGCGACAGGTCCAGCAGGAGTAGCCGGTCCAACGGGAGCAGTAGGCCCAACAGGTGCGACAGGTCCAGCGGGAGTAGCGGGTCCAACAGGTGCAACAGGTCCAGCAGGAGAAGCGGGTCCGACCGGAGCCACGGGCCCAGCAGGAGCAGTAGGTCCAACAGGAGCAACAGGTCCAGCGGGAATAGCCGGTCCCAGGAGCAACAGGTCCAGCGGGAATAGCCGGTCCAACAGGAGCAACAGGTCCAGCGGGAATAGCGGGTCCAACAGGAGCGACCGGTCCCGACAGGAGCACGGGAGCAGGAGCAGTAGGCCCAACAGGAGCCAGGTCCAGCAGGAGAAGCGGTCCGACAGGAGCCACGGGCCAGCAGGAGCAGTAGGTCCAACAGGAGCCACGGGCCCAGCGGGAGCAGTAGGCCCAACAGGTGCAACCGGCCCAGCGGGAATAGCGGGCCCAACTGGAGCAAGGTCCAGGAGCCACGGGTCCAGCAGGAGCCACGGGTCCAACAGGAGCAGGGCCCAGCAGGAGCGGGCCCAACAGGAGCAGCAGGAGCAGCAGCGGGAGTAGCAACGGGAGCAACCGGCCCAGCGGGAATAGCGGGCCCAACTGGTGCAACAGGCCCAGCAGGAGCAGTAGGCCCAACGGGAGCCACGGGTCCAGCAGGAGAAGCGGGCCCAACAGGAGCAGGACAGGTCCAGCCACGGGAGGAGAAGCGGGCCCAACAGGAGCAACAGGTCCAGAGCCGGTCCGACAGGAGCCACGGGTCCAGCGGGAGTAGCGGGCCCAACAGGAGCCACGGGCGGGAGCCCCAACCGGGGCAACCGGTCCAGCAGGAGAAGCGGGTCCAACAGGAGCAGTAGGTCCAACAGGTCCAGCGGGAATAGCCGGTCCGACAGGAGCGACCGGTCCAGCGGGAGAAGCCGGTCCGACAGGAGCAACGGGACCAACCGGGGCAACGGGCCCAGCGGGAGTAGCGGGCCCAACTGGTGCAACAGGCCCAGCAGGAGCAGTAGGCCCAACGGGAGCAACGGGCCCAGCGGGAATAGCGGGCCCAACTGGAGCAACCGGCCCAGCAGGAGCAGTAGGCCCAACGGGAGCCACGGGTCCAGCAGGAGCAGTAGGTCCAACGGGAGCCACGGGCCCAGCGGGAATAGCGGGTCCAACGGGAGCAACCGGCCCAGCGGGAATAGCGGGCCCAACTGGTGCAACAGGCCCAGCAGGAGCAGTAGGTCCAACAGGAGCCACGGGCCCAGCGGGAATAGCGGGTCCAACGGGAGCAACCGGCCCAGCGGGAATAGCGGGCCCAACGGGAGCAACCGGCCCAGCAGGAGCAGTAGGCCCAACGGGAGCCACGGGTCCAGCAGGAGAAGCGGGTCCAACGGGAGCAACCGGCCCAGCGGGAGTAGCCGGTCCAACAGGAGCCACGGGTCCAGCAGGAGAAGCGGGTCCAACGGGAGCAACAGGCCCAGCGGGAGTAGCGGGTCCAACGGGAGCAACAGGTCCAGCGGGAGTAGCGGGCCCAACCGGTGCAACCGGCCCAGCGGGAATAGCTGGTCCAACGGGAGCAGTAGGCCCAACAGGAGCGACAGGTCCAGCGGGAGTAGCGGGTCCAACAGGTGCAACAGGTCCAGCAGGAGAAGCGGGCCCAACCGGAGCAACGGGCCCAGCAGGAGCAGTAGGTCCAACAGGAGCAACAGGTCCAGCGGGAATAGCCGGTCCGACAGGAGCAACAGGTCCAGCGGGAATAGCCGGTCCGACAGGAGCGACAGGTCCAGCGGGAGAAGCGGGTCCAACGGGAGCCACGGGTCCAGCAGGAGAAGCGGGCCCAACCGGTGCGACAGGTCCAGCGGGAGTAGTGGGCCCAACAGGTGCAACAGGCCCAGCAGGAGCAGTAGGCCCAACTGGTGCGACAGGCCCAGCGGGAGAAGCGGGCCCAACTGGTGCGACAGGCCCAGCAGGAGCAGTAGGTCCAACAGGCCAACAGGTAGGTCCAACAGGAGCAACAGGTCCAGCGGGAGCAGTAGGCCCAACAGGAGCGACAGGTCCAGCGGGAGAAGCGGGTCCAACAGGTGCAACAGGTCCAGCAGGAGAAGCGGGTCCGAGGAGCAACGGGCCCAGCAGGAGCAGTAGGTCCAACAGGAGCAACAGGTCCAGCGGGAATAGCCGGTCCGACAGGAGCGACAGGTCCAGCGGGAGAAGCGGGTCCGACAGGAGCCACGGGCTCAGCAGGAGCAGTAGGCCCAACAGGAGCCACGGGCCCAGCAGGAGCAGTAGGCCCAACAGGAGCGACAGGCCCAGCGGGAGCAGTAGGCCCAACAGGAGCGACAGGTCCAGCGGGAGTGGCCGGTCCGACAGGAGCCACGGGTCCAGCGGGAGAAGCGGGCCCAACCGGGGCAACAGGCCCAGCAGGAGCAGTAGGCCCAACCGGGGCAACAGGACCAGCGGGAATAGCCGGTCCAACGGGAGCAGTAGGCCCAACAGGTGCGACAGGTCCAGCAGGAGTAGCCGGTCCAACAGGAGCAACAGGTCCAGCAGGAGAAGCGGGTCCAACCGGAGCCACGGGCCCAGCAGGAGCAGTAGGTCCAACAGGAGCAACAGGTCCAGCGGGAATAGCCGGTCCGACAGGAGCAACAGGTCCAGCGGGAATAGCCGGTCCGACAGGAGCGACCGGTCCAGCGGGAGAAGCGGGTCCGACCGGAGCCACGGGCTCAGCAGGAGCAGTAGGCCCAACAGGAGCCACGGGCCCAGCAGGAGCAGGGCCCAACAGGTGCGACAGGCCCAGCAGGAGCAGTAGGTCCAACAGGAGCAACAGGTCCAGCGGGAGTAGCGGGCCCAACAGGTGCGACAGGCCCAGCGGGAATAGCGGGCCCAACAGGTGCGACAGGCCCAGCAGGAGCAGTAGGTCCAACAGGAGCAACCGGCCCAGCGGGAGTAGCGGGCCCAACAGGTGCGACAGGCCCAGCGGGAATAGCGGGCCCAACCGGTGCAACCGGCCCAGCAGGAGCAGTAGGTCCAACAGGAGCCACGGGCCCAGCGGGAGTAGCGGGTCCAACGGGAGCAACCGGCCCAGCGGGAATAGCGGGCCCAACCGGTGCAACCGGCCCAGCAGGAGCAGTAGGCCCAACAGGTGCGACAGGCCCAGCGGGAGTAGCGGGCCCAACAGGTGCGACAGGCCCAGCAGGAGCAGTAGGTCCAACAGGAGCCACGGGCCCAGCGGGAGTAGCGGGTCCAACAGGTGCGACAGGCCCAGCAGGAGCAGTAGGTCCAACGGGAGCCACGGGTCCAGCAGGAGTAGCGGGTCCAACGGGAGCGACAGGCCCAGCAGGAGTAGCGGGCCCAACAGGAGCCACGGGCCCAGCGGGAGTAGCGGGTCCAACGGGAGCAACCGGTCCAACTGGCCCAGCAGGTACAGCCGGTTTCCCATCTATAGCCGCTCTCACTTTTGATCAGCCAACTACAACGGCAGCAATTCCATTAGGTACAGAAACGACTGTAAATACAGTAACTATTGCGGTCACAGGTAATAATGAAATAAAGATTGATACTTCACAGCAATTGGCCTTTGTTATTGGCTTGAATTTATCTTACAGCATAAGTTTCAATATTATTATTCGCAGGAATGGTACAGCGATTGCGCAACAGACTGTTACAAGAGCGGGAAGTGCTGGTATTCTTGGAGCTATTGAAAGGTTTAATGATTCGTTCAGCTATGTCGATACTCCTCCTGTTACATCTGGGAATATTGTTTATACAGTGAGCATACAAACAACAACAGCAACAGCAGTAACAACCGTAACTTCTGAAGTAAGATGGCTAAATGTTACTCGCTTCATTCAATAGGATTTTTATTGAGGAATGGGTTTTCCCATTCCTCATCCTTTTTATAATAAATGGTTTATTACATAAGTGCAGATGTCTCAGCAAGTTTGATGTGTATACAATAAGAAAAAATCTTAGAAAAGTTCTAAAAATAATAAAAAACAAGTAAAACACATCTCAAGAATAGTGTCTTACTTGTATTTCTAGAACTAATTAATATTTTCTTCTTGTACGGATGAAATTACAATTGCCTTCGATCTATTTACTGTTTTTCGAGTTAGTGAGAAGATTGCACATAATAAGGCAATGATGACAATGACACCGCCAAACCAGGCTGTTTTGGAAACAGTTCCGGTTTGTGTTAGCACAATTCCGCCGAAGGCAGAGCCTAAGGAAATCCCTATTTGTAATGCTGAATTATTAAAGCTTTGCTGGATGTCAGATGTGGCTGGGTCTGTTTGAATCAAGTAGCTTTGCTGTGGCGGTGCGAGACTCCAGCTTAATGCTGCCCAAACCATCATGATTGGGATAAATACGATAAGTGAGAAAGTTGTAAATGGCAATAAGAAAAGTACTACAGCAAATGCGCTGATAACTACGATAATACTTTTCTGTGCTCCAATAGAGTCTGATAATATTCCACCAAATGCACCGCCGCTAACTGCAGCAAGTCCGAATAATAAATAACAAAGACTAATCCAATTAGAATTTAGGTGAAGCTCTGTTTCTAAAAATGGTGTGAAATATGCATAAATCGTATAATGACCTGCGAGCATAAACATAGTAGCAAGATGGGCACTGCCGATTTTTGTACTAGCAACAGCCCGCAATTGTTGAGAAAGTGGGATGGTGCTTTCTCCCGGAACTTTTTCTAGAAAAACGGAAATAAGTACAAAGGAACCGATTGATAAAACCGCTATTCCTAAGAATATAATCCGCCAGCCAAATGAATTGGAAATGAGTATTCCAAGCGGCACACCCATCACAAGTGATGAACTAATCCCCATGTAAATAAGTCCTAAAGCCTTTGCACGATGTTCAGGAGCGACTACCTTAGCAGCAAGTGTTAAGGATAATACTACAATTAATGCCGTGCTCATTGATGTCAGGATTCGGGCAATCATCATAAAGGTAAAGGTATGACTGAAATATGTCAGGATATTTCCGAGAAAGAAAATAAATAAAGACACTAGATATAATTTTTTTCGTTCTATTTTACTGGTTAACACGAGTAAAACAGGACCAGATACTGCATAGACAAGTGCAAAAACAGAAATGAGCTGTCCTGCCGTGCTTAAGGAAATATTAAAATCGTCAGCTATTGTCGGCAGTATTCCGCCTAGAATAAGTTCTACAAGTCCAACAGCGACTGTAGATATTGCGAGTATAAAAACCTTTAAATTCATATTAGAGAAAACATCCTTTCTAATTAAATAAAATAAAAAAATCCTGATTACAAAAAATGATTAAATCATTTTCTGTAATCAGGATTTTATGGTTCCTGGTAGAGACCCTTAAGCCATATTCTTAAGGTTATACAGGGTGTTGATATGAAGTTAAATGAGCACTTGTGTAAGTGTACTAGTTCCTAGCTGTTTTTTCAAGTAGTAATTTTTGTATGAGTAAAATTGGCGATAAAAATTTATATTTAAGTTGATAAATACATAATCTCATCAAACTAAGTTAAAAATATTCTTGGTGATCTTAATTGAATTTTGAAAGATGGTTTCTAATCGGCTTTATTATAATTTGTATTTTTGCATTATGGCGATTTATCCCTAAACATAAGTGGAGAGATGCGTGGGTTTTGTTTTTATTCTTACAGGTTATTACTTGGCCGGCAGGCTTATTTACAGTGGAGTTAGGGTGGATTGAGTATCCGACACAGTTATTACCGAATACAAACTCCTATAATAAGTCTAGCTTTTCGTTTGAATTTTTCTTTTTTCCAGTCGTAGCTATCTTTTTTAGCCTATATTTTCCGCGAAGTAAACATTGGCTAATCATTATATTGTATTATGTTGGAATTTCAGTTTTTTTTACCACAATTGAGGTGCTTTTAGAGAAATTTACAGCATTAGTGAAATATATAAAATGGAACTGGTATTGGACATTTATTACCGTGAATATCGCTCTTTTTTTAAATGATAGTGCTTATAAATGGTTTAAAAAAGGTCTAAAACAGGTGCAAATGAATGAAAAATGAACTCATCTTAATCGTCTCGTGGGTAATTTCCATAGGGTTATTACTGCTGTTAATTCCGAAGAAATATCTTAGAGTATCTATCATAGCATTTTTGTTTTCTTCCACAATCGCATGGGCTTATGAGTATATACAGGTACTGTTTGGACTATTGGAATTTCCATACAGAGAGTTTGCAAAGGCGACTAAACTAAGTTTTTCTTTGCATTACGCAGTATATCCTACATTTTTTGTTTTTTTTATTGTTTATTATCCGACAGATAAAAGCACATTAAGAAAATTTTTTCATACCTTTCTATTCAATTTGCTTTTAGCAACCTATACTTTTTTATTAAATAAATATAGTTCGCTCATTGAATTTAAGCATTGGAACTTTTTCTTAAGTGTAGGCATTAACTTTTTTATGTTATATATCGTAAGAAGATTTGTATTTTGGTTTAATAAGGGATTACTCTAAAAAGTTTTTTCCTTGCTTATCCTTTTTTGAATACATTAACGAGAATGAGTTTTAGGACCAGCCAACTTGAGAGTTCTTTTGTAGGAACATACAATAAAGTCCGCTTTTTGCTCATATAACAAACCGAGGACTTAAAAATACCTTATTACACGCAAATTATATGTCATTACACGAGATAATTTTGATAAAACGGGTATTAACAAATAAATAAAATATTTTACTAAAGGTTGGTGACAGTCTATTGGAGAGCATATGGGTTTCCATTCTTATTTTATTCATATTAATTATTGCAAATGGAATATTTGCGATGACGGAGATAGCGATTGTTACTTCTAAACAGAACAGACTCGAAAGAATAAAAGAAAGTGGCGATTTACGGGCAGCGTATGCCTTGAAATTAGCGGAAGATCCGAATCAGCTGCTGTCAACTATTCAGATTGGTATAACGTTAATCGGGGTTGTAACTGGTGCCTTTGGAGGAGCAACGATTGCCAGTCAACTAGCTGTTTACGTCGAGAAAATAGAAGTGCTGTCAAGATTCAGTTATGAAATAAGTTTTATCATCGTTGTTGGTTTATCTACCTATTTATCATTAATTATTGGAGAATTGGTGCCGAAAAGGATAGGGATGGGAAATCCAGAGAAGGTTGCTTGTCTCATCGCTAAACCCATGTATTATTTTTCAAAAATAGGCAAGCCGATTATTTGGTTTTTAAGTAAATCGACAGAACTAGTGTTACGCCTCTTAAGAATTAAACCTGCTGCTGAACCAGATGTTACGGAAGAAGAAATCACTCAATTAATTGAACAAGGTGTATACAGCGGAGTGGTTCAAGCGATTGAACAAGATCTTGTAGAACAAATCTTTTACTTAGGAGACAAGCGCCTTGGAGATATCTTAACACCACGTACACAATTAGTGTGGATTGATTTAGAAGATTCATTTTCAGAAAGTATTCGTGTGATGGAACAGAGTCCTTTTTCTAAGTTTCCAGTTGGAAAAGGGAGTCTGGATGACTTTAAGGGGATAATTCATACAAAAGATGTTTTTTCCAAAATGGTTGCAAACCAAGATTTCCAGTTAGCTGATTGTATAGAAAATACATTAGTGCTGCCAGAAGCAATGAAAGTGTATCAAGCTCTTGAAAGCTTGAAAAATGCTGGTCAACATGAAGCGATTGTTATTGATGAATACGGAGGAATAGAAGGTTTTGTCACACTTCATGATATTGTGGAGAATATAGTTGGAGATATGCCGGAGAGAGAAGATGAAGCGGAGCCTCATATCATTGAACGAACAGAAACTTCCTGGTTGGCAGATGGGCTCGTTTCCATCGATACTTTTCTAGAGTATTTCGGGTTAGAGAAAACAGCAACAGATATAGAGAATAAACGGTATAACACACTTGGCGGATTGATCACCAATAGCTTAGGAAATATACCGAGAGTGAAGGATACAATTCAAATCGAGGATTTAGTGTTGGAAGTAGTCGATATGGATCAATTTAGAGTGGATAAAGTATTGATTTCAAAACAAGAAAAAACAGAGGATATATAAAGAGTGAAGATGACTGTTCGCAGTCATCTTTTTTATCATCAAAAACTAGAAATTTCCTTTGCTTTCATTTGTAAGCAGGAAATATAATGAAAGGATAAGATTTAATATTTTTCAATAGTCCAGATGTCGTTAAAGGTGGATAGTTAAATGGAACTGCAAAATAAAATATTAGAGCAACATGGTGTCTTTCAACGTTTTTTTGACTATCATCCAGACGGAATCATTCTTATGGATATGAACGGTCAAATGGTAGACGCAAATGCTGCTGTTATAAATATATTTGGTTATACAAAAGAAGAGCTGTTAAAAAGTCCTTTAAAGCAGCTAATGAATGGCACTGCTGACAATTCTCGGCAAAGATTAGCTATTCCGCATAAACAGGGGCAGCTTTTATATGTAAATTTGACAGTTATACCCCTTATGAGTGAAGGAAAAGAAGTTGGCAAGATGCTTACATTCGAAGATATTACCCAATACTTGAAACAGAACAGGGGGTTATTAAATATACAAGAAATGTTCACACTCATTTCTGAAAAATCCCAAAATATTATATCTTCCTTCTCAAGCGACGGAATGTTTACATACATTTCACCAACTGTGACGGCACTGCTCGGTTATACACCAGAGGAGGTTATTGGACAACCACAGATTAACTTTAATCATCCTGATGATTATGCCAGGCTGCTTGATACTCAGAATACTTACCATATTGATAAGGATACAGTACGATTTACGGGACGAGTTCTGCATAAGAATGGTGAATATCGCTGGTATGAAACAACAGTTGAAGTTATCCGTGATGAGTCTGGGAATATCCTGCAAAAGATTGGCGTCGGTCGAGATGTGACGGAACGCAAAGAGGCTGAGGAACTAATTTCCCACCTTGCGTATCACGATTCTGTCACAGAACTGCCAAACCGACGATTATTCAAACAAAAAGTCCAAGAGCTGCTTGATGATAGTAAGCAGCAAGTTCATGGGCTGATGTTGATTGATTTGGACGAGTTCAAGTTCGTTAATGATAATTTTGGCCATGAAATAGGTGATCAGCTTCTAATTGAAGTAGCGAACCGACTTTCCGCTGCCATTGGAAATAAGGGATTGGTTGCTCGCTGGGGCGGGGATGAATTTACAGTTATTTGCGTCAATATCGAAAACAAGGCTAATCTCCAATTGCTCATGGAAAACATTAAAAGAGCAATTTCAGCACCACTTATTATTGAGGGCAAACAGCTAAAGATTGGTGCAAGCATCGGTTTATCAATCTCTATAGTGGATGGTGACTCTGTTGAATTACTGATTAAAAAAGCAGATGCGGAGATGTACCGCGCCAAAAATCAACTTAAATGAACAGAATAAGAAACGAGGTTTAGAGGCTGTCACCATATTCTTGCATGACAGCCTTTAAATATATTTGGAGGGAGAGATATTATGGAAACTATCATTTCGGCCATACATAAAGAAAAGGCATGGGAGCTTAGGCATAAGGTGATGTGGCCTGAAAAGCATTTTGACTTTATTAAGTTAGCTGATGATGATACAGGAATCCACTATGGGCTTTTTAAAGGAAACGACCTAGTTTCGGTTATTTCTCTGTTTGTTTCAGATGAGGAAGCTCAATTTCGCAAATTTGCCACACTTTCAGAAGAACAAGGCAAGGGATATGGCAGTGCATTATTGCAATATGTACTAATGGAAGCAGAAAAGCTTGGCATAAAGAAAATTTGGTGTAATGCGAGAAAGAATAAAGCGGCTTTTTATCAGAAATTTGGTTTGCATGAAACAGGCGAAAGCTTTAAAAAAGAAGACAAAGAGTATGTGATTATGGAAAGAGAAATTGGCTAAGCATTATTTGCATTTTGTTCGCTAGAAGGGCTGGCATTTGGGAGATAATTCTTGTTGGCATATTGCTGGTGTTACTTGAAAAACTAAGCACTTAATAAAAAAACAGCCTAATCCCCCACATTCTCGCCTTTCCCAATACTAACCTCTAAAATGGTTTTAAAACCCAATTGGTTATTAATTCCTAGTTATTAAGCTCTGAATAAAATAAATCTAGCTTCCTAGTACGAAAGGTTTAAGATTGTATGGTAAACTAGGTAAATATAGTGATATCATATCGTTTTGAGTTAATTTCGACAAAGTACTAAAGAGGATGCAACAATGAAAAATAAAAAATTAAAATCTATCTTTCTTTTATCCATTCTTATAGTAGTAATGTTTATGATTGTTAATATCTTTTCTTCCTACTTTAATATAAAAAAAACAGCGGTAAACTCCGTTGTGAATCAAAATATAGAGGCTGCCAAATCAATTGCTGCCTCAATGGATACAGAAACCTATAAGTTATTTCTAAGAAATCCAGTGAAAAACGAATATTATTATGAAGTGAAGGGTTATTTAGAGGATGCCAGGGAAAAAAACGGTGCACTTCATGTGTACACACTATTAGTTAATAATCCTAATGTATCAAGAGCAATGATTGTCGCCATGTCAGATGAGGAAAAGGAGGAATTTCCAATCGGGGGCATTTGTACTGTTCCAGAAGAACAAGTTAGAATGGCCTACTTTGGGAAAATTTTTTCCACAAACATTATTTCAGATCCGATTTATGGTGATTATTTAACGGTTGGTGTGCCGATTAAGGATAAGTCTGATGAAATTATCGGCTATCTTGGTATTGATATAAGTGCAGACATTGTTAATAATATTAGTGATAAAGCATTAAGAAGCAGTATTTCAAGCTTCGTGTTTAATGGTCTATTTGTTATCCTGATGGTTGCCGCTTTTTTTGTTCTGCAAAATTGGTATTCACGAGAATTAAAAAAGGAAATAGGCGATACAGAGGATACCTATCAAACTGAACTGCAATCATTAGTGTCATCTGTTCAATCCTTACGCCATGATTATTCCAATCATATTCAGGTCGTTCATGGTTTACTTAGACTTGGCCAAACAGATAAGGCACTTGAATACTTATCCATTCTTGCTAAAGAAATTCATATGATTAAATCTATTGCATTAGATGTTAATAACCCAGGACTTTCGGTTCTGTTGCAAACGAAAAAGCTGGCTGCCCAAAATCATCAAATACATATTGAGTTTGAGGTAGTCCAGGATTCATATTCTACTTTAACGACAACAGATTTAATTAAGATATTATCCAATTTAATAGACAATGCGATTGATGCTACAACAGAATTGCCAGAGCAGAAAAGAAAAATGAAGATTGTGTGTAAAGTCGATGCTAAACACTATATTTTTGAAGTAGCTAACACTGGAAATCCTATTCGGGATAAGGATAAAGACCTTATTTTCAAAAGCGGCTACTCAACAAAAAAAGAACAGCACGGAAAACTGCGAGGACAAGGTCTGTTTATTGTAAAGGAAACTGTAAGCAGGTACGGTGGAGAAATAGCTATTACCTCTGATAATAATCAGACAATCGCAAGAGTCACTATTCCGATAAATAAGGGTAACTAAAATAAAGTTTTTTAGGAAAAACGTCAGATTTTCATCTGGCGTTTTTTTACTTTTCTCCACTTAAGTGTAAAGATGTCTTTACATATCCTAGTTGGTTTGCATATAATAAGTGTAAAGATATCTTTACTTCCAGTGTGGAGGCATGTATATGAAAGTGGTAAACCATATTCGCGAAATTCGTTTGAAAAAAGGGATAACTCAAGTTAAATTAGCGGAGGATTTGCAAATTACTCGACAAACTGTCAATGCAATTGAAAAGAATAAGTACAATCCCAGCCTTGAGTTAGCTTTAAAGTTAATGGAGTATTTTGATGTTCCAATTGAAGAGTTATTTTATTTGGAGAAGACGAAAGGAGAGTAGTTATGAAAAAAAAAAAGCTGCTGATAATTGCTTTAGTCTTTATGGTTTGTTGTAATCTAACAGGCGGATTGTTAGGAGTATATTTAATTAGAGGTGAAACAGGCGGATTTGACTATGACTTAGCTGGTGCTGTCGTAGTTGGTACAGCTATAGGTCTGTTGTTTTATTTCATTCCTGCTAAGTTATCTAAAAAGAGAAATGGTAATGTTCCAGAGGTTGATGAACGCAGTATTATGCTTTTAAAGCGTTATTTTATGATAACACTTTATGTTATCTTATTAGGAAGCGGCGCCGCATTAATAGTTGTCTACTCTATGGGTATTCATTTAATTGAAACAGGGCTGCTGATCGTCTGTTTAGGAGTAATCTATATTGTCATTATTCTTGGCGCCTTTGTTATAAAAAGACTATAAATTTTATTAGAAAGAGGTAAGTCTGTGATTTTAAAACTTAATGAAGAAACGATAGAAGAAATCAACGAAACACTAAGAAGAACTAATTTTGCCAAAATCGATTTTAAAAATAAAACATACTTTCTTGCAAAAGAAAAGGTTAGAATTCCAAAAGGCTCAAAACCAATGGAGGTATTTGCATATCTTAAAGAAAAAGATGAACTCGTAACGGAGTTTGCTAAGAAGCATGCCGAGGAAACCGAAAGCCGCTTTGTTACGATCGGTCGAAGTGTGAATTTACGAGAAATGGCTGTGCAGGGCTTTATGGTATACACTTACTTTTTTCCAGAGCAAGAAGAAGATATCCAGTTTTCAGAAACGGTGATTGATGCAGCCAACAGTCATTTTTGGGTTGTTTCACTGGCTCCATGATTTTAAAAAATAGTATATACTGACAAGACCTTTCTGCTATCGAGTAGAAGGGTCTTTTTTAGTTTTAAGTCAAAACTAAGAATAATTAGAGTAACAGTATAGAATAAATAAAATGCCATAAAATAACATGGTGGATTAGAAATTGGCATAAAGGGGAAATAACATGATTACAAGAAGGCATTTACTATTTAATTTATCCATTATTATTTTCCCGTGGCTCACTTTGCTGTTTATCGGGAAGAAAAGCTTTAAACGCTACTCTGTTTCAGGTTTTTTTATTGTCGTGTTTGAAATCATTAATCATATTTATGGACATAGACGGAATTGGTGGAAAACATACGATGGCCATAAATCCTTCTTAAAGGATGAACTTCCTTTTAGTGTTGGTCCATATATGCCCCTTTCTATGTGGATTTTAAAATATTCGTATGGAAACTTTAAAAAGTATGTGTTGCTTAATCTCCTTTCAGATGGACTGTTTGCCTTTTTGTTAATTGATATTTTAAAAAAATATCGGATTATTAGTTTAAATGGCTTAAATCATATTCAGTTTTTTATATATTTAAATTACAAAGCGTACTTATTATACGGTGTGCAGTATTTATATGAGCAGACGAGACGATAAAAAAACAAACCTGTCCAACTAAAGCAAGTGGACAGGTTTGTTTTTTAACAATCACCTTGTTTATTTACATGCAGCGGCGGAGGTACAAGCCAGCCTTTGTCTTTGTTTAAACGAAGTACTTTTGCAGCAAGGGCGGTCTTTTGAGTATGAAATTGCTCATACATCATCCCAACATCTTCTCTAATGGCTTTGGCCATTATTTGGCTCATTAAAACAAGCCCTGCAGCTAAATCAAGAGATAATGCACTAGCAACAGCAGGGTCAGGAAGTCTGGCACCTACGGGGATATCTTCTAAGCAAGCCTCTGGCGGTTCTGGCATGCTTGGAGGTAAGCCAATTCCATTTTCTTTCAAGATTTTTTCTAATTGTTCTTTTTGCTTTTTGCATAAATTGATTGCTTCATCCAGCAGCTCTTTCAAGTCATCGTCACCTGTATGGTTTTTCATGATCTGATAACTGCCAATCATACCATTAGCTCCAAATACTGATGACCAAATATCGTAAACTTCACCATAATGCAGTGGTTCATCTTTCGGATTGCCGCTTAAAATACCCATAAAATCCTCCTAATTTAGTTAAACTATTTACTTAATTAGATTAACCACATTTTTTTTTATTATTTGTCGGAATGTAGATAAAAGTGAGGTTGTTTTCTGCCGAAACAATAGAAAGGAGATAATACTCTTTATGTGATATGAAAATCATGTCGAACAATATTTTTTTCGGCAAAAACCGACAAAATATGATAAATATAGAGTATAATTATGTCAAATTTAGCATTTTTACAAAACTGCTCCTAACTTGGAAAGGTAGCCAATATGAGTATATTAAAAGATTTTTTACTACAAATGACGCTAATGGTGTTGCCCATATTTATTTATTTCACAATTATCACTGAACGAGTAAAGAGTGATAGAAATAAGACGATACTAATGACCGTATTATGGGGAATTTCAATTTTGTTATGCATGTCCTTTCCGCTGAATTTTGGTGAAAACAGATTGGATATCAGAATTATTCCTTTAGTATTTGGGGCGTTGTATGGAGGATTTTGGCCAGGCATTTTACTATCTGGTCTAGTTATTGTCTACCGTCTTAATTTTGGGATCAGTGCAGGTTTTTACAATACAGTATTAGTTCTGCTCTTAACGATGCCGGTTATTTTCTTTTTCCAAAGATTATTTATTCGTTCATCAAAAGATAAGAGGGTTATGATCGCAGTAGGTCTTTCCTCATATTATTGTCTTGTTGGCCTCACTTTTTTAGGAGTAATCCGTGGATTTTCTTTGGATACATTGAAAGTACAGATTATTCATCTATTATTTGTTGTATGTGTAACGTGGTTTTTTACGATGTTAAATGAAACAATCAGAGAGATACAACAGCTGCGCCTTGAGTTGCAAAATGCGGAAAAATTACGAGTAATAAGTGAACTTACAAGTGTCTTTGCACATGAAATTAGAAATCCTATGCAAGTTACCCGAGGTTTTCTGCAGCTTCTAGATGATCCCGAATTCCCAGAAACTAAAAAGCAGTATATTAAGATTTCAATAGAAGAATTAGACAGAGCAAACGACATCATCAATGATTTCCTATCATTAGGTAAGCCTGCCATAAATAATAATGGAAAAATTAATGCCGCACACCAGTTGGAACGGGTAATTAATATTCTTGAAAACTATGCTTTAAACAATAATGTCCGTATAAAAACAGATATGACGGACGAATGCTGGATATTTGCCAACTCCCAAAAATTGAATCAATCATTAATCAATATTTTAAAAAATGCAGTTGAAGCTATGCCGCACGGTGGAACGGTCTGGATCACTTGTTCAAAAACAGCTGACGGTCAAATTAAGATCAGTGTCAAAGACGAAGGGATAGGCATGACGAAAAAACAAATAGACAGTCTAGGATCGCCGTTTTACTCCTTAAAGGAAAAAGGAACAGGATTGGGAATGATGGTAAGCTTTCAAATCATTCATTCCTTTCATGGTAAAATTATGGTGAACAGTGAAAGAAGCAAAGGGACAGAATTTATTATTTTATTGCCGGCAATCTAGTATTTGAAAGGCAGCTGCTGTAAAAAGCAGCTGTTTTATTAATAAGCGGGTATAATGATTAGTTGCTTAGTTGCTAGTTGATTTGATAGAGACATTACTAAGTTGATAAATTCTATCGGATAAAGCAGGTAAATATAAAAAATAATTTTAAAAATATCACATAATCTAGAATCTGCACATATAATAATGTAACCGTTTTCATTATGTGTGAGGAGGTATTTATGTGAGTAAGCTTAATACGTTTTTAGAAGAAAAAGTAATGCCTGTCGCTGCGAAAGTAGCTGAGCAAAGACATTTACAAGCATTAAGAGATGGTATTATCCTTTCTATGCCCCTTATTATTATCGGTTCTGTATTTTTGATATTAGCAAATCTGCCTTTTCAAGGGTATTTAGATTATATGGCGGAGCATCCGAAGCTTAAAGCAAGCATTCTTTACCCGTATCGAGGATCATTTGAAATCATGGCATTAGTTGCAACCTTTGGTATTGCCTATCGGCTGGCCGAATCGTATAAGGTCGATCCGCTCGCTTCTGGAGCCATTTCGCTAGCTGCCTACTTTGTAGGAACACCTTTTGTTTCCTATGTAATTGGGAAAACGCCAGAAGGGGTTGATGTGGTTGAAACAGCCTATCAAACCGCCCTTTTCACAAGTAAAGGATTGTTTGTTGGAATGATTATAGCAGTATTATGTACAGAGATTTATCGGAAAATATTGCAGAAAAACATCGTAATCACATTGCCAGACGGAGTTCCTCCTGCTGTTGCGAAGTCGTTTACCGCTTTAATTCCTGGATTTTTTGCGATTTCTGTAGTGTGGATTTTACGACTAATCGTTGAAAATGTAGGGGATTTTGGCAGCTTGCATAATATCGTGACAGTATTACTGCAAGAGCCATTAACACAAATAGGAACAAGTTTGTTAGGAACAATCTTTATTTTCTTCCTTATTACTTTGCTGTGGACAACAGGATTGCATGGCGCAAGCATAGTTGGTGCTGTAATGACACCAGTTTGGCTGACGTTAACAAACGAAAATGCCATCTCCTTTGGAGCAGGTGAACCTGTAGAGCATATTGTGACAGATCAATTTAATGACATCATTTTTATCGGCGGTTCTGGAACAACCTTAGGATTAGTGCTGGCCATGTTATTTTTTTCAAAAAGCCAGCAAATGAAACAGCTTGGACGGTTAAGTATAGGCCCAGGTATCTTTAATATTAATGAACCAATTATTTTCGGTATGCCAATTGTACTAAACCCTTTAATGATGGCACCATTCGTGTTGACACCAATTCTGTCTGTTATAGTCGCCTATGTTTCTATGGATATAGGACTTGTTGCCAAGCCAATCGGTATTGTGCCGCCATGGACGATGCCGCCAATTATTCAAGGCTATTTAATTACTGGCAGTATCTCAGGAGCAATCCTTCAATTAGTCATTATTCTGCTTTCCTTTATCATTTACTTCCCATTTTTTAGAATATGGGATAAACAGAAAGCCGAGGAAGAAAATTCGGTATCTGGGAAAGAGTAAGTTATTTGTACGTGTCCATTTATGGGCGCGTATTTTTTATGGAAGTATTACATTATTCTGACTAATTAAGAGCAGGTGAAGGAAATTTCTTACATACTATAGAATTAAATAATGAACCTACTCTTTTAAAGGAGAAACAAAATGAGTCAAAATCATATAGAGAAAGAAACAGATAGAAGGTTTGCTGCTCAAAAATGGGTGTTATACTTGTTGTTATCATTTATTTATATAGGCTTTATTTGCTCGCAAGTTGAAAACATCCAAGCTCTTTTCATTCATAATGATGCACTTCTCGAAATGCTGAAAATACCTATAATTATGGCAGTATATGTAGTGCCAATTCTATTCATCCTCTATCTTTATTTGTTCATTAGGACTTTGCTGAGGAGAGGGAGGCGTTATAAAAGAATCAGTTTTAAAGCAATATTCATCATTGCGTCTCTCTCTATCATTATCTATATTACGGCATATCAATCCACTGAAATGGTTACTTTTGGGGCGTATACAATCAAAGAAAAGTTTGAAGAATATAGAAGATACTATGTTAAAATAGAAAATAAAAAGCTGAATGTATCCTTTAATGAATTTCAATTGGTAGAAGAGAATAAAACATACATTATACAATATGCCTGGAATCAACGAACTCCAGAAAAGGGACGCTTACAAACAATCGAACAGACAAATGATTGAATGAGTCTGTGCCGGTATTGTAATTATTATGTCCTCTTTTTTACTGTCCTCCACTTAAGTACAATCCTGCTTTAACATTGCACCATACTATAAAAGAAGTATGGAAATTTAAAGGGGGAAAAATAGTTGAGTAACGAGATTGCCATATTTAAAACACCAAAAGGGCCAAAAGGTAAGCTGTTGACAGGCAATTTGGCTGAATTCCGAGCAGATCCGCCTGCATTCCTTGAAAGAATGGCGACTGAATATGGTGATGTTGCAAAGTTTCGTTTAGGTCCTTTGAAGAATGTCTTCTTAGTATCAAATCCGGATATGATTAAGCAAATCCTGGTGACAAAGCAGAAAAACTTTGTTAAATCTGATGATTTTAAAGCATTAAAACCAATCTTCGGTGAAGGACTGCTCACGAGTGATAAAGATTTCCATATGCGGCAAAGGAGGCTGATCCAACCAGCATTCAAAAAATCTCATATCATGGATTATGGACAAGATATGATAGATATAACGAATGATTATTTATCGACATGGAAAGACAAGGAAGAACGAATTATCACGAATGATATGATGAACATAACGCTTGGAATTATTTGTAAAACAATGTTCAACATGGACTTTAAAGAAGGCTACAAGGTCATCGGAAAACCGCTTGAAACTGCTTTAATATTAGCAGTTAAACGGATGAGAAGCCTTAAAAAAATGCCGTTATGGGTTCCGACAAAGCTTAATCGTGATACGAAGAAGGCGATAAGGGAACTCGATTCTGTCGTTTTGGAGATAATCCAGAAACGCAGAAAGGACCCAGTTAAGCATGAGGATATGATTGGTATTTTAATGGATGCCAGAGATGATGTCGATGGCATCGGGATGACAGACAAGCAGGTGCGAGATGAGGTAATGACTATTTTTATTGCAGGACACGAAACGACTGCCAACGCACTATCCTGGACATTGTATTTATTATCTCAGCATCCGGAGGCTGAAGAGAAGTTATTTAGTGAAATAGAAAGTGTACTAGGAAAAAAACCACCAGCTCCTTCTGATTTTATGAAATTAACCTACACACAAAACCTCATTTGGGAGTCATTGCGTTTGTATCCACCATCCTTTGTAACAAGCCGGAAAGTGGATAAGGATGTTGAGATTGGAGAATATCGCTTTAAAAAAGGGGATATGATTCTTGTCAGTCAGTATGCGATGCATAGAAAGGCAGAATACTTCCAAGATCCGGAGTCGTTCATACCAGAAAGATTTGAAAATAATTTTATTAAGACAATTCCCAAATATGCATTCTTTCCGTTTGGCGGAGGACCAAGAGTATGCATTGGCAATCACTTTGCGATAATGGAGGCAGCGCTTGTCCTTGTTTCTGTAGCTCAACGGTTCAAATTTAAATTAGCGCCAAATCATCATCCAATTAAAACATTTCCATCCATTACACTTAGGCCAAGAAGCGGACTGCGAATGATTCTGCAGAAAAGAAATCCTTCCTAAAAATCTGCTCCAGCATGTATTCTTAAGACGGATAGATGCTGGATTTCTTTAATCCAGCTAAAAAATCCTCAAAAGTAGTGACTAATTGTAGTAAAGTATAAATATAAGACAAAGAAGGAGGGCTAACATGGCAGTTATTGATTTACAAAACAGCATCATCCGTAACATCATCGAAACAGAGATGATCGTAACCGTATTTATGGGGAAAAAAGGTGTTCCAATCAGATGTAAGATTAAAGGGAATGATACATACACATTATTATTAGAAGTAGATGGTAAGCAGCAGTTAGTCTTTAAAAGCGCTGTCAGCACAATATCTGCCGGGAAACAACTAATAAAATTTTAAAAGAAATGCCCCTAATAACATCAAGCGTTATTAGGGGCATATTCAACTTTATTGAGTCAGCTGATTTCTATCCTCCATTTGAGGAGGCTCCTCCATCCAGCCGTTTTTTATCAAAATTTTTCCACCTTCTTGAGCAAATGTAAAAATATCTTTTGCAAGTAATGACATTTTCGCTGGCAGATCATTCCGCAAACTGAAGGCACCGCCGATTGCGTTTGTGCCAAGCCCAAAGGAAGTCAATAAACTGGTATTATACATCATTAATTTGTCAGAAAAGGGTGCGATTTGGGAAGAAGTTGCTTTACCAGCATGTGTTGCAGGTGGTTCAATATAGCTTTGCCGCAAAAATTCGCCTAAATCGACTTCGATTTTTTTCGATAGTTTCATGCCCTTAACAAGGTATTGCTGCACATCTTTATTCTCCGCAACTTGAGCGAAGCCAATCATTAGTTGCATTCCAACCAAATTGGTTTCAATAGCATGATGAATAAGGGAAACCTCAATTGTATTTAACGATCTCTTTTCTCCAAACAATCCGAACTTTCGATAATGATTTTCCAGTACAAAATGCACCTCTTTTGGCATCGAAACAAAAGCTGGACGAACAAGCACGCCTTTTTCAAGGAGGAATTGGGTCACCTCATTATTGAGGGCTTGTGACTCAGCTGTCCAACTAATGAAAAGGTCATTAATGTCGCTGCGATAGGAAATGCCGCAGAACAGGGAGAATAAACTCATTTCCACTTTCGTCATCATATGTAAATACATAATATCATAGAGGAAATCAAACAGCTTAGGAACTCCTTTATTTATATCATTTGCTGTAAATCCGACAGGGATAGCTGCACCTTCGTGCTTGAAAATTTCTGTAATGATATCAATTGCTTTACCAGCACTCTCATAATGGGTTTGTAATAGCTGTTTTGCTTCACTATCTGCATGTTCTAAAAAATGCTCGAGCATTCTGAGGATCATCGTCTTTTCTTGATAAGTCATCCACAAATTTGCCAATTCAGATGAAGTGATAGGAACGTCCCTCGAAGTCATGTCGCTACCTCCCTAACTTTTATACCTTATGTTATCCAGTAAAAGTTATTTTAATAAATTTTTTTAGCGAAAGGGGCAAGTGCCTGTACAAGAATGGACAAGATGAATAGGATAGTATCAGGATAATTCATCACATATCTCTATGTATGACAAACCTAAACTCCTTTAATAAACGAGGTGTGCATGAACTGCACATCTCCTTTTTTGCTTTGATAAATAAAAGCAGGAAAGCAAAGCTGTGTAAATACATGAAAGCGTTAATCCACTTTATTGCGCTAAAGTGAAATTGTGTTTATAATGCTTTTGTAAGAAAGGGAGGAAATAATATGAAGCAAATAAAATATTACCTTTTATTAATAATAGGGACTTTTATCATTTCTTTATCATTTACGTTATTGCAAGGGCCAAATCATATTGCATCAGGAGGGCTAACAGGTGCAGCTCTAGTACTAAGCTCTATCTTGCATATGCCGTCAACGATGCTGTTATGGGTAGCGACCATCCTCTTGTTGCTTGTGTGCTCTTATTTTTTAGGGAAGAATTCTTTCTTGAAATCCGTTATTGGATCACTGTTAATACCGTTATTCGTATTGCTTACAAGCGGCATGCCGGTGTTAACTAACGATCCGCTCTTGGCTGCAATATTCGGAGGATTGGGAGTAGGAATAGGGCTTGGAATAGTGTTTCGGGCAGGCGGTAATACAGGCGGGTTTACGTTGATTGCCCAGTTATTGTATAAGTACAAATCAGTTAAGCATAGTACAACTATTGTATGTTTAGATGCTCTTGTCATGGTTGCAGGCGGTTTAGTGTTTTCAGCAGAGAATGCATTATACGCTCTTGTAGGGGCGTTTGTAACACGCAAAACAATGGATGTTGTTCAAGGGAAACACAAGCGACCGAAGATTGCTTATATCATAACAGCTAAAGATTATGAACAAAATATAAGCGATGCTGTCTTACATAAACTTGACAGAGGCATGACAAAACTGACAGGTGCTGGAGGATATACGAATACAGAAAGAATCATCTTGATGATTGTTCTTGATACAGCAAAGGTAAATCAATTAAGAACATTGGTTCAAAGCATTGACCATAGTGCTTTTATTATTATGAGTGATGCAACTGAAGTATTTGGAGAAGGGTTTGTGCCGCCTAGTCTTAGTTTAGGGAAGGGATGAGTATCCCGCAGGGCATCAGAAGGTTTTCTGAAAAAACATTCATAAACTGCCAGTCAAAAGATAATAGTTGCTGGCAGTTTTTTATTTCGGCATTAATAGTTCTATAAATTAATGTAATGTTTTAATTATTAAGCCTGACAATAGGGTAAAACTAAATGTCATTGACACATATGATAATGTAATTTAGGATATAAGCATATGCTTATATCCTGTTTTGCAGATAGAATGGAGGTTGATTGAAAATGACGAATAAGGGTACTTCTTTTAATAAGGCAGCTATAGAGGAAACGGCACTAGTCTTAAAACTGTTAGGGGATAAAACAAGATTGTCCATGATAAGCATGCTGTCAAGTCAGGATTGCTGTGTTTGTGAATTTGTTGATATTTTTAATATGTCCCAATCAGCAATTAGTCAGCATTTAAGAAAGCTTAAGGATATTGGGCTAGTAAAAGAGCAAAGAAAGGGACAATGGGTCGTTTATTCTTTAAATAGGACTAGTAACTGCTATCCGTTAATAAGCGACTTATTAGAGCATGTTCCAAGTCAGCAGGCTAAATTGGACTGGCTGGAAGAAAGTGGACTTAGAATTACTTGTATATAGTGGAGGTTAACATTTTGCTGCAAATATTTTTAGCTATTATTATCTTTTTAGTAACACTTACATTTGTTATATGGCAGCCTAAAAATCTGTCAATTGGCTGGTCTGCATGTGGAGGGGCTGTCTTAGCCTTGCTTGCAGGCGTAGTCGACTTCCATGATGTTGTCGATGTGACTGGGATTGTGTGGAATGCAACTCTTGCATTTATTGCCATTATTATTATTTCGCTCATTCTAGACGAAATTGGTTTTTTTGAATGGGCAGCCTTACATATGGCCCGGTTTGCGGGAGGAAACGGCCTGAAGATGTTTATTTATGTTTCCATACTTGGTGCAATTGTTGCCGCATTGTTTGCCAATGATGGAGCCGCCCTTATTTTAACGCCGATCGTGTTAGCGATGGTGAGGGCGTTAAAGCTGGAAGAGAACATGGTTTTTCCCTTTATTATGGCAAGTGGATTTATTGCAGATACTACTTCCTTGCCGTTAGTCGTAAGCAATTTAGTGAACATTGTTTCGGCTGACTTCTTTCACATTGGGTTTGCAGAGTATGCCTCAAGGATGATTATTCCAAATATCTTCTCCTTACTTGCAAGCATTATCGTTCTATATTTATATTTTCGCAAAAGCATTCCAAAAACATATGATAGGAGCCAGCTTAAAGCTCCGAAAGAGGCTTTGAAAGATAAAGAAATGTTTCGTCTGTCTTGGGGTATACTGGCAGTATTGCTGATAGGCTATTTTGGAAGTGAATATCTTTCTATCCCGGTTTCGTTCATTGCAATTGCAATCGCAGCAATCTTCCTATTATTCGCGAGACGAAGCCCGGCTGTTTCGATTAAACAAGTGGTCAAAGGAGCGCCGTGGGCGATCGTATTCTTCTCAATCGGTATGTATGTAGTCATTTACGGGCTGAGAAATGTAGGGTTGACAGACTTGCTTTCAAGTGTTATTCAGGCTGCTGCAGACCAAGGTTTATTTGTCGCAACAATCAGTATGGGCTTTATTGCAGCCATTCTCTCATCTATTATGAATAATATGCCTACTGTGCTTATTGATGCGTTGGCAATTGCGGATACAAATGCAGCTGGAGTAATTAAAGAAGGACTTATATATGCAAATGTTATTGGCTCTGATTTAGGACCAAAAATAACACCAATCGGTTCATTAGCTACTTTATTATGGCTGCATGTACTATCCCAAAAAAATGTGAAGATTTCTTGGGGAGCATATTTTAAAACAGGTATTATTTTAACTGTGCCAACCTTGCTGGTTACACTTATCGGCCTATACTTATGGCTAACTATTATTTTATAAAGAAAGTTTAAAACAGGAGGGTATATCATGAAAATAATCATAATAGGCTCTGTAGCAGCAGGTACTTCTGTTGCGGCAAAGGCAAGAAGAAATGATGAAGATGCTGTCATCACCCTTTATAATGCAGACTATGATATCTCTTATTCAGCGTGCGGAATTCCTTATTTTCTTGGAGGAGAGATAGAGGAGATAGAAACATTAACGCCAAGAAATGCTGCTTGGTTTAAAAAGCGATACAACGTGGATATCTTTACTCGTCATGAAGTTATCTCAGTCAATGCTGAACAAAAACAAGTGGAGATTAAGAATCTTGATTCAAGTGAAGTAAAAACAGATGACTACGATATATTAGTATTCGCAACCGGTGCTTCACCAATAACACCGCCTATTCAAGGTGTAAACGAGGAGCATGTCTTTCAAGTGAGGACAATCCAAAATACGGCTGCTATACATCAATATATGCAAGCAAACCAGCCGAAAAAAGCTACAATTATTGGCGGAGGATACATTGGATTAGAAATGGCAGAACAGCTTAAACTGAAAGGCTTAGATGTAACAATTGTACAACGAGGCAATCACATCATGAGCCACTTGGATAAGGATATGGCTGCAAGAGTCGAAGACTATCTTAAAAATAAGGAAGTTAGCCTTTTATTAAATGAGGAAGTAACAGCAATAAACAAGCAGGAAGTAATAACAAGGTCTGGTACAAAGATAGAAACAGACTTAGTCTTACTCGCAACAGGTGTGCGTCCAAACACTCTATTGGCTGAAAGCATAGGTGTGAAGCTTGGGTCTTCAGGGGCAATCGCGGTTAATTCAAAAATGCAGACAAACTTACCGGATGTATATGCCGTTGGCGATGTGGCAGAAAGTTATTCTGTTCTTACAGGGAAACAATTATATCGTCCATTAGGGAGCACTGCCAACAAGATGGGGAGAATAGCCGGAGATGTTATCACAGGAGGAAACTTAGAACACCGTGGCATATTAGGCACTGGCATATTGAGAGTGTTTGACCTCGCTGTCGGTCAGACTGGAATGAATGAACGAGAGGCGCTCGAAGAAGGCTATACAATTGAAGTGCTACATAATATTAAACCAGCAAGAGCAGAGTATCTTGGCGGCAAGGAATTAGTGATTAAAGCCATTGCAGACAGAGAAACTGGCAGAGTTCTAGGTGTTCAGATTATCGGAGAAGAAGGTGTAGATAAAAGACTTGATGTTTTTGTTACGGCGATGACTTTTAAAGCAAAAGCAGAGGACTTGTTTCATCTTGACCTTGCATATGCCCCTCCATTCAGTACAACGAAGGACCCTGTTATGTACACAGGAATGGCGTTACAAAATGCGATCGAAAAGAAGAATAAATTGATGACACCTCATCAGTTAACGGAAAGAGTTTCAGCAGGAGAGACTATCCAAATCATCGATACAAGAGCAGAAAAGCAATTCAATGTATCGAGGGTAGACAAGGCAATTAATATTCCGCTTGGAAGTTTACGAGAAAAGTGCAAGGACTTAGATCCAAGCTTGCCTACTGTAACATATTGTAACAGTGGAGTTACTGGAAATGCAGCACAAAATATTCTTCGCAATATAGGATTTACGGATCTATATAATCTGTCTGGCGGAAATAAAAACTATCAAAGCTTTATAACAAGGAAGCAATAATGATTGCTTCCTTGTTATAAGAAAATCACATCATCACGGTATGAACATAACCTTTAGGGAATACTTATAAGAAAGTCAAAATAATAGTAAGGGTTGTGAATGCATGAAAGTAACAACTACATGGAATGGACAGATGGCGTTTACAGGTAAAACGCCTTCTGGGCATGAGATTATCATGGATGCAGCAGAAAAATCCGGCGGCAATAATACAGGCGCAAGACCGACTGAATTACTGCTGCAGGCTACCGCAGGCTGTACAGGCATTGATATTGTTTCTATTTTGACAAAAATGCGCTTGAAGATTGTTTCATTCGAAATGGAAGTAGAAGGCTTGCGGGCAGAGGAATATCCTCAGCGCTTTACAGGTATACATATCCATTATTCACTTCAAGGAGAATTGCCTGAAGATAAAGTTGTGCGTGCGATTAAACTGTCAAAGGATAAATACTGCTCTGTATCTAACTCACTGAATGCAGAAATCGCTGTTAGTTACACGCTGAATGGAGCGGAGAGAAAACAGCTTTAAGGAAAAATTTAGTTAAATCTGTTGTTAGCCATCTTATCTTGATTTTTTAATCAGAAAAGGAAGGTTATTTACTATTAAACCGCATTGATTAAGTTGAAAACTTAGATCTGATGCGGTTTTTTTATTTATTAAAAAATGGGGGTTTTAAAAATGAAAAAAATGATTTGCCAAAATGTAAAAGGCACATAAGATTACTTACCAAAAAAGGAACGATTAAGAAGGGATATTAGAAGGACATTGGAGGATGTTTTTATTAGGGAATAATTATAAAATTAAGGATATGCGCACTAGTGAAGAAAGAGCGGTACGTTCCAATTTAATTAAAAAAGAGTAGGCACTGTAATAGGTTATTTTGCTATAAGGTAAATTAATATTAGGATTTTTAAAAAAATACAATTAATTCCATGTTATAATTACAAACATAACTTTCGTATGAATGTAGTGAGTTATAGAAAAGTTAGAGGAACTTCCACCTGTCCTACGTGGAGGTTTTTCTTGTTTAAGAGTAATTAACTTATATTTAAGAAAGAGGCAAATTTGATGGGGAAAATGGGACTAATTCTTTCAGCCATATCTTTGATTATGGTGTTTTTTCACTATAATATTGCATTTCTAATTTTTAGCACAGCAATGATAGCGTTTGGGATTGATAATATCAACTTAAAGAATAAAGCAATGGGATGGATCTATATTCTGGCTGGTATTTTCTTTATCATTGGCATTAGTCTGAAGGGGATATTATAAATGAGCAGCTACCATTTCGAGTACTCGAAAAGTGGCTGTTTTTTTATGAATTTTTACTATTTTCAAAAAATGGATGTTGTCATGGGGGAATGTTATCTCTGTTAAGGACAAGCAATAATTTACTGTATTGTATAAAAGAATTCATTAGTGACAGGAGAGAGTACCATGAAATTTACTTTGGAAGTAATGTTGTTTGAAAAGCATAAGAATCATAAAAACAAAAAGCATACTCGTCCTCATCCTCCAAAAGCGGACAAGTGTGAAATGATGGACAAGCAACCTGCCAGTTTGAAGAAGATCATGCAGTTGTCCAGCAACTTGAGGATGAATTGTGTGCACCTCCTGTAAATCATGTAAAAGGAGATGATACAATGGCATTGATGAAAGAACTGCCTGAAGAAGAAGCAATGAAACTTCACGCTGTTTACCTTCCAATTGTAAAGCTAGGACGTTTTGCTGGAGTTGCAGTCGGAACTACTGTAACTGTTTATACAGACAACCATGCAACCACTGCTATTACAGGAATCTTCCAAGGAAGCATTAAAGACGCTAAAGAAGCAATTGCGTTAATTTTGGCTTCCGGTACACTATACCGTATTCCAGTTAAAGAAGCTAAGTTTGTTTCAGTAGGAGCTTAAATTAATTAACCTGCTGTTTAAATAGATTACAACATTTCTCCAAACTGATTTTGGGACTCTCCTCTTTAATGTGTTCTTCTTATACTCCTCTCACATTAACCCTCGCACGATCCTTCTCTTGCAGGAAAAGGTTTGCTTTTTATAAGCGCACCTTTTCCGTAGCTTTTATCGACAATTTACATACCATAAAAAGCCGGTTTTTACTGCATTTTATTATTTCGTTGCAAGTGAGACAAAACAGTAAAATGATGATACACCGAAAAAATAATAATAGCGATACTGAAACAGGAAGATAAGATGGTACTTACCATTAAGCCTTTAGAAATATTTTTATAAAGCACATTACTCACCCTTACATATTTTTAGTTAGTATGTTTCTTCTTTATAATTCTATTCCTATATAAGAATTGTCTTCAAATAGAGTTACAACCTTATAATGCTGCTTTATTAAACTTTTGTTTAGTTAGCAAGTTACCTGGGAATAAGTAACTACAAATAAAAAAGCGTACGCATACAAGACCGGTCAATCTTCTACACATACATTTTTTCTAGCAGGGGGAAGGAGCTTATATGAAAAACACAACGAAGAAAATTACGATTCCACGAAGTATCGGCTACGGATTAACGGATATTATGGGAGGCGGGGCTTTTACCATTATATCTGCGTGGCTGTTATACTACTATACAACATTTGTCGGTTTAACTCCTGTTGAAGGGGCCTCGATTATTGCTATTGCCCGCATTGTTGATGCGATTGTTTCTTTAGCAATTGGAAGCATTACCGATAACCTTTATAAATATAAAATAGGCAGAAAATTTGGAAGACGACGCTTCTTTCTTTTAATTGGCTCTCCTTTAATGTTTACATATATTTTGCTTTGGATAACGGGGATGAATTACTGGTATTATTTATTAAGCTATTTATTGTTTGAAATTGTGATGGCTTTAGTACTGATTCCGTGGGAAACACTGCCATCAGAGATGACAAAAGACTTTAATGACCGTACAAAATTATCTACTGCAAGAATGTTTTTATCAGGGTTAGGTGTATTTCTGGCCACTTTTATACCGGGACGACTAATTTCCTTCTTCGGAGAAGATAATGGGTATGCCTATTTCATTAATGCAGTATTTTTCGCTATTATTTTTGCAATCTGTATTTTTATATCTTATAAAGTAACATGGGAAAAAACGCTAACTCCAGAAGAGGAAAAAGAATGGATTGCTAGCAGAGAAACTACTAATAGAAAAGGTGCCAAGGAATTATTGGCAGCATTTGTTGAAACTATTAAGGTTTATTTCTCTACTTTAAAAATTAAAAGCTTCCGCAAGCATTTAATGATTTATTTATTCTCCTATACAGCGAAGGATGTTTTTAATGCAGTATTTGTGTATTTCTGTGTTTTTGCATTAAGTATTTCCTCTTCTCTGGCAGGGGACATGCTGTCACTGAGTATTATTGGAGTTCCTATTACTATTTTAGCTGGATATCTGATGATTAAGTTCGGTCCAAACAGCTTATATAAAGTGTCATATCTTACGATGATTGTTTGTTTAGCTGCGTTTTATGCTGTGTATTTAATGAAACCTGAATCCATGATTATGTATGTGTTTATTATTTCAGCATTGTACCAAGTTGGTAGAGCGATATTAGACTTTACGCCTTGGAATGTCTTTCCGTTCATACCTGATATAGATGAAATTGTCACAAGACAGCGTCGTGAAGGGGTATTTGCTGCTGTGATGACATTTACTCGTAAAAGCACGGTTGCCCTTGCTACATTTTTTGTCGGAATTGTATTGCAATTTGGCGGTTTTACTGCAGGTCAATCAACACAATCTCCTCAAGCAGTGCACACGATTGTTTACACATTAGTTTTTGGTTCAGCCTTGCTTTTAATCGCAGCATTAGTGGTTGTGTTCACTTTTAAATTGAACAAGAAGACGCATAAGATTCTTGTTGATGAAATCGAAAGATTAAAAAATAACGGTTCAAAGAAAGAGGTTGATCCAGAAACACGAGAAGTCGTGGAAGCATTAACAGGATACAAATATGACGATATATGGGAAGACGATGAGAAGGAAGTTCCAATAAAATCAGCCTGCAGCTGAGTCTGCCTTTCAGTTAAAAAAAAACTGCCTTTGGATTGGACAATCTGGGCAGTTCTTTTTTGATTTGATAATTGATGCACCTAATAACATCAATTAGCGAAAACAAATCGCTATGGTTTAAACAATGACATCATTAGGCGGTTTTTTTCATACTATATTTTGGGGGTGAGAAAATGCCGCGTGTAAATTACAAAAGTTCAGATGTTGATTTAATGGCAAGAATGATGAGAGCAGAAGCAGAAGGTGAAGGCCAGCAAGGTATGCTGTATGTTGGCAATGTTATTGTCAATCGTCTGAAAGCGAACTGTTCTGATTTTGAAGGATTAAGAACGATACCTCAAGTCATTTATCAAGTGCAAGGTAATAACTATTCCTTTGAAGCGGTTCAAAAGGGAAATGTTTTTTATCAAAGAGCGAGAACAGCCGAAAAAAAATTGGCTAAAATGAACTTAGATTATTGGAGAGATCACCCAGGTAAGTTTGCTCTTTGGTATTTCAATCCATATGCTCCATGCCCTCCGACATGGTACGGTCAGCCTCAATCTGGTCAATATAAAAATCATTGTTATTATGAACCTAAAGCAGGGACTTGTGAAAGTGTCTATACTGGTGGCTGAATTTTGAAGGGAGTTTCCTATAACAGGAGATTCCCTTTGTGTATTGCATTCATAATCTCACTATCTATTTTGTTAGTATATGTATATAATGATGATGTAAAAACATGAGAAATGTTAAGCTTACAATTTAGGAGAAAACAATGCAATTTCAATATGACCAGCTGCTGCTACAAATGCTGATTGTTCAAATACCTATTATTCTTTATTTAGTAATATCAAATGACCGCGGTGATAAAGCTGGAGAGAACGTGCTGTGGGGTATCTTATGTGCCATTACGATGGGGCTTTCTGTCAGTTTTTCCATTATTCTTGATGGCATCCGCCTTGATTCGCGCATGGTGCCGTGGTACTTAGCATTTATATATGGCGGTAATTATGCCGGAATTCTAGTAACCGTCTGTTTCTTTATTGTTCGATTGTTATATGGAGGAATCGGTATGGTACCTTCCTTTATTGGAATGCTTATTTCGGTGGTATTTATTTTTTGGACTAAAAATAAGTTTCATACATTAATAGTGAAAAAGAAGATTTATTTATCCGTTTTATTCGTTTCTTTTTCATCTGCCATGCTGCCAATCATTGCATTGTTATTTGGGAAAGACCTAACGACAATGACCACATTATTGAATTATAGTCTTTTTGTTCTTGTAAACGGCCTTCTTGCCTGGTTCTCTATCTATTTGATTGAGTCACACCGGGAAAAAATGCTGTTAAGAAAAGAAATCCAAAGAAATGAAAAAATGCAAGTTGTCGGGGAGCTTGCTGCAAGTGTTGCTCATGAGATAAGAAACCCGATGACAAGTATTAAAGGTTTTTTGCAGCTTCTTACGAAAGCAGACAATTTATCAGCTCCGCAAAAGGAATATTTAAACATAAGTTTAGAAGAATTGAACAGAGCCAATGAAATTATTTCTGATTATTTATCGTTAGGAAAAAGCCAAAGCAGAAAGAAACATAGTGTCCTTGATTTGGAGCTAGAAGCAAAAAAATCAATAAGCTCTCTTTCTTCTTATGCGATGCTGTTTAATGTGGATGTTGCTTTTGAGATTCAAGGGCGAGCAGTCATTATGGGCAATTCAGCGCAGATTCAACAAATGTTTGTGAATCTCATCAAAAATGCTATAGAAGCAGCGGCTAAAAACGTTCAAGTATCCATTCGGCAAAACGAAAAGGAAGTCCATATCCTTATCTGTGATGACGGAGAAGGGATGTCTGCAGACCAGCTGGATAAGCTTGGATTACCCTTTTACTCGACAAAAGAAAAAGGGACAGGCTTAGGCTTGATGGTCACTTTGCAAATCATTAAGGAATTAGGCGGAAAGTGGCGTGTAACCAGCGACAAAAAAAGGGGAACTATGTTCCATATTACTTTTAGTGAAATATAAAAGAGAGGCATTCCTTTTGTGAAGGAATGCTTTTTTTATGATGTTTTATAGTGGATTTACAATTATATTTAGTAAACATAACTATAAATTTACTAATAAATAATAAAATATTGGCTGGTTTTATCGATTATTTACTCGGAAAATAGCTAGAATGCTAAATTTTTCAGAAAATTATTGTATGTAAGCGTATTCTGTGTTATATTTTCGCTAAAGACTTTAGTTAAATTTACTAAAAAGGGGGTGAAAGCATGGCAACAATCAAAGATATTGCAGAAAAAGCCAATGTATCCACGGCGACAGTTTCCAGAATACTTAATAAAGACGAGACCCTCTCTGTAACAGAAGCAACAAGAAAACGGGTGTTACAAGTGGTTGATGAGCTTGATTACAAGCCATCCAGAAAGAAGCAAACGAAGGAAATAAAAGCAGTAAGTACCTATCAAATAGGCATTATCATTCTGAATGACGAAACAATCGATCCTTATTTTCAGTCAATTCGCCTTGGTATAGAAGGTATATGCCATGAGTATTCAATGAATCTTGCTTCCACTATGATTATAGGCAAAAACCAGATTACAGGAAGCAGTCTCGACTCCTTAGATGGCTTAATTGTTATAGGCGATGTCGATATTGCTGACCTGAAGACAATCTATCCTGAAGCGAAGCATATAGTTGCTGTTGATCAGATTCCTAAAAATGCAAATGTGGATGTTGTTATTTCCGATTTCGTTCGTGCTACAAACATGGTTTTAGACCATCTTCTAACACTCGGACATACTGATATTGCCTATATAGGAGGCGAGGGCAGGGTATTTAAAGTCAGTAATCTTGAAACAACGGACAAGATAGATGTGCGCAGAAAAGCCTTTGAAAATTTTCTAAAAGAGAAGGAATTAAATAAAGCAAGCAGGATATTGGAAGGAGATTGGGGGCCAACAGGCGGGTACGCTCTTACACAAAAGCTGCTTAACTTAACTCCGAGACCAACAGCCATTGTTGTTGCCAGTGATCCGATGGCATTAGGTGTGCTCAGCTGCTTGCATGAACAAGGCATAAAGGTTCCCGACGAAATTTCTGTTATCAGTTTTGATGATATTGAAGCAGCAGCATTTATGAATCCAAGACTCTCTACAGTAAAGATTCATGGGGAGGAAATGGGGAAAACAGCTGTTAAGCTTCTGCATGATCAATTGAACGGGAGAATAATACCATTGCAAGTGACATTACCTGTTGAATTGATTTTGCGCGAAAGTGTAAAAGGTTTGAACTAATATAGGGGAGTGAGAGTTGATGGGTATTTTGTTTGATTCGAACAGGAAAATTTTTCATCTGCAAGCACGTAACACAAGTTATGTCATGGAAATTGCCAGAGACGGCTATTTGCTGCATCTTTATTGGGGAAGAAAGGTAAAGGAATACCGCCATTCTAATTTTCTGCAGCTCATGGATCGCGGTTTTTCTGGGAACCCGTATCAGCATAAAGAGGATCGAACCTTTTCACTAGATACATTGCCGCTAGAGTACCCACAGTACGGCAATTCAGATTTTCGAAAGCCCAGCTATCAAATTCAGCTCGAAAACGGTTCAACTATAACTGACTTGCGGTATCAATCACATTTAATCTATAAAGGAAAGAAGCCTTTAGAAGGATTGCCGGCTACCTTTGTTGAGAAGGAAGAGGAAGCAGAAACACTCGAAATTACGATGGTCGATGAGCTTATTGGATTACAGGTGGTATTGAGCTACAGTGTATTTGAACACTTCAATGTGATTACAAGATCTGTAAAAATCATTAATGACGGCGAGCAGTCCTTAAAGCTGTTAAATGTGCAGAGTCTATGTGTAGACTTCCGCGAAGCCGATTTCGATTTTCTGCACTTACATGGTGCTCATGTTAGGGAGAGACATATTGAAAGACAGCCGCTTCGCCATGGTATCCAATCCATTGAAAGCAGCAGAGGCTCCAGCAGTCATCAGCATAATCCGTTTATAGCGCTGCTTAGAAAAGAAACAACAGAGGATAAAGGAGAGGTTTATGGCTTTAACTTTGTATATAGCGGTAATTTTCTGGCACAAGCAGAAGTGGATCAATTTAGCTGTACACGAGTAACAATGGGGATTAATCCTTTTGATTTCAGCTGGAAGTTAGAACCTGGTGAAGCTTTTCAGGCACCAGAGGCGGTTATGGTGTATTCGTCAGAGGGACTTGGGAGCATGTCAAGAACGTTTCATGACCTGTATCAAACCCATTTAATTAGAGGAGAATATCGAGATAAAGAACGTCCAATTCTTGTGAATAACTGGGAAGCAACTTATTTTGACTTTACTGCTGAGCGTATTTTGGAAATTGCAGAAGCAGGAAAAGAGCTTGGAATCGAATTATTTGTTCTCGATGATGGCTGGTTTGGCAAAAGAGATAATGACAAAACATCACTTGGAGACTGGTTTGTCAATAATCGTAAACTTCCAAATGGCTTAAATAAGCTGGCATCAGATGTTGAAGCGAAAGGGATGAAATTCGGTCTATGGTTTGAACCAGAGATGGTATCCGTTGACAGTGATTTATACCGTGAGCATCCAGATTGGTGCCTCCATGTTCCGGGACGGCAAAGCTCCGAAAGCAGAAACCAATTGGTCTTGGATTTATCGAGAGAAGATGTATGTAAAGAAATTACGAAGCGAGTTAGTGATATTTTAGGAAATATGCCTATTTCCTATGTGAAATGGGATATGAACCGTAACATGACAGAGATTGGTTCTGCACTTCTTCCACCTGACAGGCAAAGAGAAACAGCCCATCGGTATATGCTCGGCTTATATAAAATACTTGAAGAAATAACAGCTTCTTTTCCACATGTACTTTTCGAAAGCTGCTCAGGTGGCGGCGGAAGATTCGATCCAGGGATGCTCCATTATATGCCGCAGACTTGGACGAGTGATAATACGGATGCAGTATCCAGACTAAAGATTCAATACGGAACAAGCTTAGTATATCCTGTTTCTTCAATTGGAGCACATGTTTCAGCGGTCCCTAATCATCAGGTGCAGCGGACTACATCTATAAGTATGCGCGGCGATGTGGCAATGTCAGGCAACTTAGGCTATGAATTGGATTTAACAAGGCTGTCAGAAGAAGATAAAATCGCCGTTAAAAATCAGGTTTCCTATTATAAAGAAATCCGAAGCCTCATTCAGTTTGGTGAGTTTTACCGCTTGAAAAGCCCCTTTGAAGGAAATGAAACAGCATGGCTTTTTACTAATAAGGAAAAAACGGAAGTAATCGTCTATTACTTTAAAGTGCTCGCAGAACCAGCCGCTTCAGCTTCTGTTTTGAAGCTGAGAGGGATTGATGTAAATAAAGAGTATCAAGTAAACGGCACAGACACAGTTTACGGTGGAGATGAACTTGCTTTTGCCGGATTAAGTATTCCTATTGAAATGATACAAGGCGATTTTCAAAGCTTTTGCTGGCATTTGAAAGCTTTATAGAGTGTTAGAATATGAAATTAAGAGGCTGCCTGACGGGCAGCTTCTTTCGTTTGTTAAAGACAAATCAAATGCAGTGGCGGTAAGGAAAAATAACAAAGAAATCACTTTAAAATTAGGGAGAGGCGGACAATTATTTGGCATCTCTGTACATTCTTCTTATAACATTGTCAATAACGCTAGTATCCTTGCCAGGGAGTCGCCGAAAAAAGATTGTTCTTTTGTTCAGAATGAAAGATTTATACAACAATTGTTTATCCATGTTAAAAAATTTATAAATATACCGATATAATATGGAGTATAACTTACTATTTATGATTGTTAGTAAAGAAGGAAGAGAACTAGATGGATAATCCTTTACGAAATGATTCGATATTCGATATGTATAAGTCTTTGTTTAATAATAATAGTGATCCATGTTTTGCGATAAGCATTAATGGTGACTTTTTGCATATTAATAAAGCGGCAGAAAGCTTGACTGGATATACCAGTGCTGAGTTTTCATCATTATCATACGCCGAATTAATTGATGAGTCTCAGTTAGAAAATACCCTTAACCGTATCGAAAAATTGCTTCATGGTCATGCTGAGAATGCTGAGTTAACGATCAAAAACAAACAGGGAGAGAGAATTGAATTATCTATAGTGGCCCTTCCAATCTTTAAAGATGAGAGGACAATAGGGATTGTTGGTGTGGCGAAGGATGTCACTAGTAAAAATTATATTGCATCACTTGTAAAAGAACAAAATAAAATTTTAAAAATGATTGTTAGCGGAACAAAATATACGCTGATCCTTGATGAAATTGTCTCGATTGTTGAAAATTTTGCAAAAGATTGCCTTTGCTCTGTGATGATTGCCGATCAGGAAGCGAAAAAGCTCTATACAGCTTCCTCTCCTAATCTGCCAGATGAGTTTATTGACTTTATTAACGGTATTCCGATTGCACCAAATACAGGATCATGCGGAACTGCTGCCTATAAAAAAATGCAGGTAGTTGTTGAAGATATTTCAAATGATTGTTTATGGGCAGACTATCGGGATATCGCATTAAAGCATGGACTGCAAGCATGCTGGTCTACTCCAGTTTTTGACAGCAATAACGATGTAATTGGTTGTTTTGCTATTTATCACCGTATACCGACGGCTCCAAGTGCGAATGTAAAAAAGCTGATAGAGGAGGCTACCTATCTAACGAGTCTCGTTATTCAAAGAGGTTTAGCTGAAGAAAAAATCCATCGCCTTGCATACCACGATGATCTGACTGGACTGCCTAACAGGCGGGTTTTTGCTGATAATTTAAAAGTGGCAATCACTAACTTTCAACCTACTTGCAGCATTCGGCATTTAGCATTGCTGTTTATGGATTTAGATCGCTTTAAAGTTATTAATGATACACTTGGTCACCATATTGGGGATGAACTTTTACAAGAGTTTGCAGATCGATTAAAGCATTGTGTTGGAACGAATGGGGTAGTTTCCAGACAGGGGGGCGATGAATTTATTCTCCTGCTTGAAAATGTTACTGAAGAAGAAGTAAGAAGTAAAGCAAATAAGGTAATTGATATCCTTTCTTCGCCTTTCCTAATCGGCGGGCATGAAATATTTATTACTCCAAGTATTGGTATATCGATGCACCCAAAAGATGGTGATGATGATGTGACACTTATCCGTAACGCAGACATTGCCATGTATGAAGCAAAGAAAAAAGGAAGAAATAATTATCAGTTTTATAATGAGAAATTCGATTTTCAATCATCAGAACTGTTGGTATTAGAAACAGAATTAAGAAAGGCAGACATTACTAAACACTTCATCTTACATTTTCAACCGATTATTGATTTGAAGACAAATGCTGTGACAAGTGCTGAAGCCTTAATAAGATGGCAGCATCCTAAATTTGGACTCATTTCCCCAGATAAATTCATCCGTATTGCCGAAGATACTGGTCTGATAATCCCGATTGGGGAATGGGTAATACGAAAAGTTTGCCAAGAAATTAAAGAAAGAATCAGAAGAGGATTTATTCCAATAAACTTTTCTGTCAATCTATCTTTACGTCAGTTTTTTGACAGCAATCTTGTTACAACGATGGCAAGTATATTAGAAGAGGAAGGAATTGAACCTTCTTATATAACACTGGAAATCACCGAGAGTATGACTATGGATGTTGAAAAAGCTAGTCAAATTCTTTATCAATTGAAGGAGCTTGGCGTGGAAATTTCCATAGACGATTTTGGGACTGGTTACAGTTCTCTGCAATATTTGCAAAAGTTTCCAATCGACTACTTAAAAATTGATAAATCCTTTATCCAAAACATCGTAGTGAATAAAGATGATTATAATATTGCTTCAACCATCATTGTCATGGCCCATAATCTTGGGCTGAAGGTCATTGCAGAAGGGGTAGAAACAGAAGAACAAGTTGAAATTTTAAAAGGTTTTAAATGCGAAAAAGCACAAGGCTACTTTTACAGCAAGCCTCTGCCTCTTGATGAGCTTTGTTTATTGGAGGAAGAGAAAAACGAATAAAGGAAAAATCAGGTGGCAGTGTCCAGCTGATTTTTTTTATGAAAAATCCTTAGAAAACAAAAAAATAATAAAATAACTTGCAAAATCCTTTTTCCTTCATTAAAATAAATGTTTATAACGGATTTGTAAATCGTAATCATTATGATTTACATTTATCCTAATAACTAGGAGGAATAATTATGAGAGTAAAAATTACATTAGCTTGTACAGAAACAGGGGACAGAAATTATATCACGACTAAAAATAAACGCAACAATCCTGACCGTATTGAATTAATGAAGTATTGCCCTCGTTTAAAAAGGCGTACTTTGCATAGAGAAACAAAGTAAGGGCTATCGAGGAATTTAAGTTTCTAATTTAAATCGTAATGATTACGTTTTAAGAGGAGGAAAAAACTAATGGCAAAAAAGTCTAAAGTAGTAAAAGAGAAAAAACGCCAATTAATGGTAGAAAAGTACGCAGCTATTAGAAAGGAATTAAAAGAGAAGGGAGATTATGAAGCACTACGAAAGCTACCGCGGGATTCTTCACCAACACGACTTAAGAACCGATGTGAAGTCACAGGCAGACCAAGAGGCTATTTGAGAAAATTTAACATGTCTCGTATTGCTTTTAGGGAGTATGCACATAAAGGGCAAATTCCAGGAGTAAAAAAAGCCAGTTGGTAAATGTTAAGCGCCGCCAAAGAGAAGATTTGGCGGCTAAGTATAATAAAAAGAAAGGAGGGAAGTGGGCATGCATACTCTTAATCCTGTCTTAGTCCAGTTTTTATATCGCAGTGCAATTGAAAGCTTGCCAGATAAATACAAAGAGATTTACCGCTTCATAGAAAGCAGGGAGGACGAACTCGAGATGGAGGCGGTCAATGAGAGCCACTTTAGACAGCTGTTTCATGAAAAGTCTCCATTTCAAGCGGCGGTAAGTCATTTTTCTCTCGACTTTCAAACAATTAAAAACATAATGACTGAAGCACAAGCAGAAATTGACAACAAGATAGTAGAGAGACTAAAGCAAATAAAATGGGTAGATATGAGTATGGATTCTAATACCAATGACACAGAAAGAAAGAACTGGACATATGTTTTTGTCAGCTAATTACAAAAACACAACAGTAAATCGTATGTGATACATATGAAGATAAATAGGGGGATGCGGTATGAGTAAAATACCAGTCACAGTATTAAGCGGCTATTTAGGTGCAGGTAAAACAACCTTGCTGAATCATGTTTTAAATAACCGGGAAGGCATGAAGATTGCTGTCATCGTTAATGATATGAGTGAAGTAAATATTGATAGTGAAATAGTTCAAACAAAGGGCGGTTTTTCAAGAACAGAAGAGAAATTGGTTGAATTGTCCAATGGGTGCATTTGCTGTACATTACGGGAAGACTTATTAATCGAGGTAGAGAAATTAGCTAATCAAGGGGATATTGACTACATCATCATTGAATCATCAGGAATTAGTGAGCCCATTCCTGTAGCCCAAACCTTCTCCTATATCGATGACGAGTTAGGGATTGACCTGACAAGATTTTGCAGGCTGGATACAATGGTAACCGTTGTGGATGCAAACCGATTTTGGCATGACTATGAATCTGGTGATTCTTTGCTTGACCGCAAGGAAGCAGTCGGTGAAAATGATGAACGGAATATTGCTGATTTGCTTATTGATCAAATTGAATTTAGCAATATCCTTTTATTGAATAAATGTGACTTAGTAACAGAAGAGGCAGCCGCAAATCTAGAGAATGTCTTGAGAACTTTACAGCCTGAAGCAAAAATTATCCGCACGGAAAACAGTTTGATAGACATAAAGGAAATTATGAATACGAACAGATTTGATTTTGAAAAAGCTAGTGAATCAGCAGGCTGGCTTAAAGAGTTACAAGCAGGACCTGCAGCACATACGCCAGAGACAGAGGAATATGGCGTAAGTTCTTTTGTTTATTACCGTAAGAGACCTTTTCATTCAGAACGATTCCATACATGGTGCGGCTCCATGCCTATGCAGATTGTCCGCGCAAAAGGAATTGCCTGGTGTGCTTCTCGCAATGATTTAGCATTATTGCTTTCACAAGCAGGACCATCTGTTAAGATTGAACCAATTTCTTATTGGGTTGCTTCTCTTCCTGAAAACAGACAAGCAGAGATTATTCAAAGTAACCCTCAGTTAATGGAGAATTGGGATAAGGAACACGGCGACCGACATACGAAACTAGTGTTTATTGGAATGGATTTAGATATTGATGTCATCACGAAGGAATTAGATGAGTGTTTGTTGACAGAAGCTGAATACAACAGTGAATGGAACAAGCTGGAGGATCCCTATAATTGGGTGCTTTCATAATTAAGCTGCTTTAAGCAGCTTTTTTTACGTTCTCAAAGAGGAGATGCTACCATTAGGTTCCGTATGGGAAATGAGTTATATTATAAATATAAATATCTTAGAATAGGAAGTGTTTACATTGAATTTCCGTAAAGCAACAAGACAGGATATTAAAGCAATGATGCATTTACGAAAAGCCCAATTAGTGGACGAAGGGTTAGAGGCAGATATAGATATTGACGAGGAACTGTATCATTTTTTTGAAAAACAGTTAAGTGATGGGTCCTTAATTCAATATTTAGTAGAGGATGATGAGGAGGTTGTTGCATGTGGAGCTTTCATCATTTATCCATTTCCGCCAAGCTTTACGAACCGAAGTGGAAAAAGAGCGTATATATCCAATATGTATACTAATAAAGACTACCGAGGCAAAGGGATTGCTACAAAGCTATTAAAATTACTCGTTGAGGAAGCGAAGGAAGCAGGCATAAAAAAATTATGGCTTGGGGCTTCAGAGATGGGCAGACCAGTTTATAAAAAATTTGGGTTTATCGAAACAGATGAGTATATGGAATTAAACATTTAGGAGCTAAAGAAAAATGGCGGAGGGTATATACCCTCCGCCATTTTTCACTTTATGCTGCTTGCAACAAAATTTCGCCAGCCGCCAAAACTGGTTATGTCTAAACCAGTTTCCATTGCATTCGCTTCACATAGAAAGCCTTTAACTGCAGAGCCGTTTTCTAGCTCAATTGTTCCAAAGCAAAGTGGTGACGGAATCAGCGAGACAAATGAACCTAACTGGCTAATAGGCATTTCCCACAGCTCAACTTCGATGGCACTGCCTTTATCAGCACGAATAAGTCCTGGTTTATTTGGATTGGTCGTTAATTCTACCATTCGGTACTGTGCTGATGTTTTAGCTGGACCAATATAAACAGCTTGATGTTCTAGCATTTGCTTCTCTAATGAAAATCCTCTCATATGAAGTCCGCACACAGCCACCATTTCAGTGCTCCTTACTGTTGAAACAGAAATATTATTTAAATACAAATCAGAAAAGCCGATCAATAAATGTTCAGCGTAAGGGCCGGTAAATAGGGTGATACCAAATGGCAATGTTTCATCTGGAGCAACAGATGGGATGTTGATAGCAGATAAATCCAGTAAATTACAATGATTCGTAAAAGCCCCCATTTGGCTGTTTGTATGAATAGGATCTTTTCGCACATCCTCTCTGGACCAAGTACCACCGGCTGTTGGCATAATTAATACAGCATCCTGCAGGTTGAGATGGGCTTTCCGTTTATGAGCCTGCAGTGTATGCATAGCTTGAAAAACCGATGCTGCATTGTAGTCTTCTTTAGCACCTGTTCGCAAGACCGTTTCTGTTACAGCTAGTGCTGTATTTTCATGGGTTTCAATAAAACTTCCTAAATCAGACCATCTTTCGGCAACCCATGGCCCATCATATAAAACAGACGCTGCTTCCGATAAATAGCTGACATCTAATTTTTCGAGCGGTATATCCAATTTGTGCAGCTTCTCTAATGTATTCTGCCAGGCAATTTTATACTCGGCAGCAAACGGTCCGTAAAATTCTGGTGTTTGTTCAGGAATGAAGATTTTTTTCGGAAGAGCTGTCTTTTTACGCTCTACTTCTTTTGACCAAGAATCTTCTTCTTCAAAGCCTCGAACCACTTCATCAACAAGTATTGTATCAGAAATATTATGTGAAAATACTGTAACACAGTCAATGCTGGCACATGCCGGCACTACACCCTTAACTGGCCAGGCTCCGAGGCTTGGTTTGTATCCGATTAATCCGTTTAGTGCGGCAGGGACGCGGCCGGAGCCGGCTGTATCTGTGCCTAGGGAAAAAGCAGCCTGCCCTCTGGCAACAGATACAGCAGACCCAGAGCTGGAACCGCCGCTGATTAACTCTGGTCTTAATGCGTTTTTCGTTTCCCCAAAAGGGCTTCTAGTACCAACAAGGCCAGTAGCAAACTGGTCTAAATTTGTTTTTCCTACTGGAATGGCACCTGCATCAATCAAACGCTGTACAATAACAGCACTTCTGTCTGGTGTATAAGCAAACTCCGCGCATCCTGCCGTCGTTGGCACCCCTGCTAGATCTATATTATCTTTTATCGCAAACGGAATTCCCCATAGAGGAGCGTGTGAGCGCTCCATCTTGGATAGATTTTCTAAAAAGGGTCTAATAAAGCTCCAGGAAGGGGGAGTTATCCATATATTCATATCTTTATCAGCTTCTGCTCTCTCTAAGATATGCTCGATAACATTCTCAGGAGTTAGTTTCCCTGACTCATAGTTTGCTTGTAATTCATGAATGGATAATTTCATTGGATACGGAATTGTTTGCATTATTATCACCGCTTTCTGCTTTTTTAATAGAAATAATCAGCTGGCCTGCATGGACTTCTTCACCAGGTACAACATGTACAGCCTCAATTGCTCCATCAAATGGGGCAAGCTGAGGAAACTCCATTTTCATGCTTTCCTCAATTATTAGCGGATCTCCTTTTTTGACAACATCACCAGCAGACACGAGAACCTTCCAAACACTGCCTGGCATCGAACTGCGGACTGCTTCAGCACCTTCTGGAAGTGTTTCTTCCGTCTGCGGTGTTTGCTCTGTTTCAGAAACATATTCAGCAAGACCAAGCTCCTGCCATCTTTCCCGCTCCTGATGGAAGGCAGTCTGCTGTGTGCTTCTGAATTCATTGGTGCTTTTTTTGATGGATTCAAGGAAAGCTAAGTAATCTCCAAGTTTAAAGGTTGTTTCTGTTATCTCAATCTCAAAACGGCCGCGCGGGAAGTCTTCGCGCATTTCCAGCAATTCATCTGCAGTGACTGGATAAAACGATATTTGGTCAAAGAAGCGAAGCAGCCAAGGCTTGCCTTGCCGGAAGCTTTCTGTTTCTCGTTGCTTATTCCAAACTTGAACAGTACGGCCGACAAACTGGTAGCCGCCAGGACCTTCCATCCCGTAGACACACATATACGCTCCGCCGATGCCGACTGCATTTTCCGGTGTCCAAGTTCGCGCAGGATTGTATTTTGTCGTAACTAAACGGTGCCTTGGGTCTAGTGGTGTTGCTACTGGCGCACCGAGATAGACATCCCCAAGTCCTAGTACAAGATAATTTGCGTCAAATACAATCCTTTTTACATCATCTATATTGTCTAATCCGTTAACGCGTCGAATAAATTCAAGATTGCTAGGACACCAAGGCGCATCTGGTCTCACATTCTTCTGATAGCGGTCAATCGCAAGCTGTGTTGCTGGATCATCCCAAGAGAGGGGAAGACGGACAATGCGTGATGGCACTTCTATTTCTTCCAATGGCGGCAATGTTTCGTTAATGGCCGCGATTTTTTTACTTAGTTCGATTACAGACATTTGAGCTGGATTAATATGGACTTGCAAGGAACGAATTCCTGGCGTTAAATCAACAACAGGGAGGCTTGTATCAGCTTGTATTGCCTCCATTAAAGCATGCACTTGAAAGCGGAGAAGCAAGTCAAGTTCCATCTCGCCATATTCTATGAGCACATGCTTATCACCAGCTGCTCTGATTACCAGTGGAAATCTTTCTTTTGACTGCTCAAGCAGGATAGGATAGTCAGGTGTCAGCTCGTTTGTCTGTTTGTTCAGCTCTGGCAGTAATAAATTTTCCTCCATACAGATATTTTCAAGGTATTGTTCCTGTGCATGGCGTAGAGCTTCGGCTTCTTCCAATGTAATCAGCTTAAAGCGGATGCGGTCGCCTGGATGAAGCTGGCCAATCTTCCAAAATTCAGCTGAAGCGGTTGTAACAGGACAGATGAATCCTCCAAGACTAGGACCATCCGGACCGAGCAAGATTGGCATATCTCCAGTTAAATCAAGGGTTCCGACTGCATAAGCATTATCATGGATATTTGATGGATGCAAACCTGCTTCTCCGCCATCTGTTCGTGCCCAGAGGGGAGAAGGGCCGATTAAGCGCACACCTGTACGAGAACTGTTAAAGTGTACCTCCCAGCTTACGTCTGTTAACTGCTGCAAATATTCTGGCAGTAAAAATTCTGTTGTGCAGTGGGGACCAGGAATAACACCAATCGTCCACTCTTTTTTAAAATGAGGCTGACTGTTACAAGCAAGAGTGTTCACTTTTGGGGCAGAAGTGACCTTAACAGATAATACGTCACCAGTCCGCAAAGCTCTGCCTCCATGCCCTCCGAATCCGCCGAGTGTGAAAGTTGCTGCACTGCCAAGGTTTAGAGGCATATCCAAGCCGCCTGCAACGAGTAAGTAAGTGCGCATGCCTGTTTCTGCTTCACTAAACCGTAACACTTGATTCCGTTTCGCATGAATAACTGTATACATCGGGATAATATTATCATCAAGGACGGCGTGCATATCAGCTCCAGTTATACAAAATGCGATATCACCACGGAAACGGTACGTTCCGCCGCGAAGTGTTAATTCCAGACCTGCTGACGATTCTGCGTTTCCTAACAGCTTGTTGCCAATGCGGAAGGATAGAGGATCCATCGGCCCACATGGTGGAACGCCAACATCCCAATGGCCGATTCTGCCTGGCCAGTCTTGCACTGTTGTTTGAATCCCGCCGTCCAGCACCTCAACTGCCTGTTCAGCAGGGGAGAATCCGTCCAGCATCCGTGTATGAACGAGACCGCTCTTGCAGCTGTCCTCCACTAACAAGGAGCGAATATAGGAAATATTCGTTGTCACACCATAAAAGCGAGTGTCTCCAAGAGCTTTGTGCAGTTTTCCTAGCGCTTCTTCCCGTGTATTTCCATGGACGATGATCTTTGCCAACATAGGATCGTATAGGGAGGTGATTTGAATGCCATCTCGCACCCATGTTTCAATTCGGGCATCTTCTGGTAACCGAACATGATCAAGTTGACCACCGCTTGGACGGAAGTCGTTCAGGCAATCTTCTGCATATATGCGGGCCTGTATGCTGTGCCCAACAGGTTGTTTATACAATTCATCAAGTCCACGCAAGTCGCCTGCAGATTCCCGAATCATCCATTCCACTAAATCAATGCTAAGAACTTCTTCGGTAACACCATGTTCAACTTGCAGACGGGTATTTACTTCAAGAAAATAGAATTGCTGGCTGTTCGGATCATACAGAAACTCAACCGTTCCAGCACTTCGATAACCAACTTCTTCTGCAAGGCGTTTAGCTGCTTGGTGCATCTGCGCGCGGATAGTCGCAGAAAGAAGGGGAGCGGGGCTTTCCTCGACAACTTTTTGGTTGCGGCGCTGAATGGAACAGTCACGTTCACCTAGTGCTGTTACTTCGCCATATTCATTGCCGAAAATCTGCACCTCCACATGCCGGGCTTGTTGGATATATTTTTCCAGAAATACACCGCCGTTATTGAAGTTCGACTTTGCCAATCGGCTTACTGATTCAAATGCCTGCTGCAGGGCGGACTCGTCTTCACACACTCGCATCCCGATTCCGCCGCCGCCAGCAGTGCTTTTTAGCATCACTGGATAGCCAATGCTGGCGGCCGAGGTAAGCGCTGTTGGCAGATCGGTAATTAGCGCTGTGCCAGGCAGCATCGGAACATTAGCTTTTTTAGCAATTTCCCGCGCAGAGTGCTTTAAGCCAAATAGCTCTATTTGTTCAGGTGTTGGTCCGATAAAGGAGATGCCATTTTCAAAGCACGTTCTTGCAAAATCAGCATTTTCACTTAAAAATCCGTAGCCTGGATGAATTGCTTGAGCTCCTGTATCTTTGGCAATCTTAAGGAGCAACTCAGCGTTCAAGTAAGAGTCTTTTGCCGCCCCTTCACCAATCAAAACCGCTTCATCTGCTAGATCAACGTGCAGGCTGTCTTGGTCTGCTTTTGTGTATACGGCAACAGAAGCAATTCCTAATTTTTTAAGAGTGCGCTCAATCCGAACTGCTATAGCACCTCTGTTTGCTATCAATACTTTTGAATACATTGCTGTCACTCCTTTTGTCATTTGTCCCAAACTAGCACCTGAATAGGTGTTGGATTATAAGCATTGCATGGATTATTTAGTTGAGGGCAGTTGCTGATTAAGACAAGCACCCGGCAGATTGCCTGCATTTCTACATAATAGCCTTGTGCCGAAACACCATCAGCAAATGTTAATCCGCCGTCAGGTGTTACCGGAACATTCATAAAAAAGTTCACATTTGGTGCCAAGTCCCGTTTAGAGAGGCGCAGTTCATTCTTTGAGAGCTGAAGCATGAATGTATCTCGGCAATTGTGCATCGGTAAAGTCTCATGGGCATAACGAACGGTATTGCTTTGGGCAGAACAGGCGCCTCCGAGCGTATCATGATTTCCGCAAGTATCTGCTATTATTTTAACAAGCTCTTTGCCGGATTCAGCTAACAGCACGGAACCAGCAGATAAGTAGATATTGCTTTGATTTGTGATTGTATTGACAGCACTATAATGGTCTGTCGGATTGTCGGCATCATAAAAAAGTGTGTCTGCAGCCTGGTTTCCTTCCAAATCAACAATGCGAAGGACTTGCCCAGGTTCAAGTGTATATGTCCAGCCGTCACCTGCTTCGATTGTTTTATTAAAAAAAGCATTTTCTTGCTTGCGGTTGCTTTCAATCCGGCTTAATATGGCCATTATTTAATTCCTCCTTCAAGTAAGGCTGCATAATCCCATGTATTTTCAAAGGCACGCTTGTTTTCTGGACAAAAATTCAAACATAAATCATCATCGGAAAGTTTGCCTGCATCTGTTATCTCTATCTTTATAGGTACAGAGGGATAGTTTATTGTTTGGTTTAAAGCGTTTGGTGTATTGGATACAATAAGCAGAACGTCTTGCTCCGTTCTTAATGTGATATAATCCCCTTTTTTAGCATGTGCTGGCACGAAATGCATGTTTCCATCCTCTGTGCAGTAAACCTTAGAAAATAAGTTGACTGCCGGAACAAGATCACGGACGGACAGTCCATTACGAAAAAGCTCGACGGCGAAATTTTCCTCTCCGCTTCGGTACCATTCATTTCGATTATCTTGATAAGTGGTTTTTCCGTAGCGTTCATCAACAATACGTCGCGTTATATAGCCGGAAATAGTATCATGCCAGCCAAGTGAATCATCTGTAATACTTGTAAGTACACGGCCGTTATCACTCATCAGCACATGGCCCTTTGTTAAATGAGAAGTGTGCTGTGCTTTTAACGTGTCCGGCATATTGTACCGTTCTGCAGTATCGGATGCTGAGTACAAAAGCAGAGACATATTAGCGCCATCTTCCAGTGCAGTAAACTTGATTGATTTTCCTCGTTTGATTGTGCCGGACCATTTACCTCCGCCAGGAACATACTTCATAACGTTTAGCTTCATAATTAACCTCCTTGAAATGAAAAAAGGACAAAAGCACATAGGAGATAATCTCCCAGGCTTTTGTCCTTCCGTGTATACAGCACTTGCTGTACGCTCTCTCTCGGACCAGTCTTTAAAGCGAATCACTTTAAACGGAACCCTAGACAGCTTTTTGTTTCCAACTCTTAAGTGGAAACCTTTATTAAGATCTTGAGTAAAAGTATAACAATTCTGAAAATAAAAACTATTATTTTGTCAGATTATCTAACACGGTTTTTTCTGTTTGGTTTATTTCTGCTGCTTGCTTAACTTTTGCGGAGAGCCACATGGTTCGTATACCTAAGTAAATAAAGCCAACAACCAGCCAAATAACGCCGTAAAGTAGTGTCTGTTTGTTAAGCAGTGTCAAAAGCCAGCAAATAAAGCCAGCTCCAATCAGCGGGAACACAAGATATAGAAGTGTGCACTTGAAGGAACGTTGTTTCTGTTTAATAAAGTAATGAGCAATAACAGACAGATTGACAAATGTGAACGCCGTTAATGCACCGAAGCTGACAAAGGTTACTGCTGTATCAAGATTAAAAAAGACAGCAGCAAAAGAAATAATCCCGACAAAGATAATATTTGCAGCAGGCGTTCTGTATTTCGGATGCAAGGAAGTAAACAGCTTTTCTGGAAGAATCGATTCTCGTCCTAAAGCGTACAGAAAACGGCTGACGCTTGTTACAGAAGAAACACCTTGGGTGAAGGTCGCAATAATTAATACCATAATAAATATCGAGCTTAACAAGTTTCCGCCAACAAGCTGTACAAGGGAATATGCTGCATTATCTGGATTGGCAAAAGTGAAGTCAGGAAAAGCGACTTGTGTCAAATAGGAGATAGCAATATACATAACCGCTGCTATCAGGACAATTAAAAAGATGGCTTTAGATACTGTTTTATCAGCATCAATCGTTTCCTCTGACATGGTGGTGACAGCATCAAATCCAAGAAAACAAAAGCAGATTAGAGAAGCTCCTGTAAATACAGCACTTAATGAACCTTCGTTTCCAAAGAAGGGAGATAGTGAAAAGAGGGAAGCTGCCTGTGTGTCACCTGCAAGAATATCTTTCACAATCAAGCCGCAAAACAAAGCAATAAAGGCGATTTGAATTAGGACAGATAAACTGCTGATGCGAGCAGCAGACTTAATGCCAACGACATTAACAACAACCAGCACTATATTCATGATAATTATCCACACAAACACCGGGACAGCAGGAAATTCAGTATGCATAAAAATCCCGAAAGTTAAGATTGCAATGATTGGAGAGAATACATAGTCCAGCAATAGTGCCCAGCCGACGAGGAAACCAGCCTTCGGGTGGATAGATTTTTTTGTATACGCATAAGCAGAACCGGAAATCGGATATGCCTTAACCATCCGGCTGTAGCTGAACGCAGTAAAGAAGATCGCTACAAATGCAATAATATAGGCAGCAGCCATCATGCCGCCGGCGGCTTCAAAAGCTACGCCATAAACAGTGAAAAAAATCATTGGTGTCATCCATGCAAGCCCCATAAATACAACTTGGGGTAATTTTAACGATTTCTCAAGTGTCGGTTTGTTCGTCATCCTTTTTTCTCCTCTTTTCTAATTGAAATTCAGGAAAAAAATAAAAGCCCGGGAGAATTTTTTTGCAAAATTCTCCCGGGCTTTTATCCCTCCGTGTATACAGTATTTTCATAAAATACTGTACGCCGTCTCTCGGTCCAGACGTTTTTTAAACCGGAACCCTAGACAGCATTTTTGTTCTCCGTTATGATGAGAACCGTTATTTTGTTTGATAGTACTGAGTATCTATGAGAAAGAAAAGACCGTCAATTAACTTGTTAGATTATATAACACATTATTTTTTCTGGGAGAAGATTCCATCGCAAGTGAAACTTTTTTCTATGTTTTATCGTATAATAAGTAGATGATTTAAATAGAGATAGTATAATCAGTTCTATATCCTGGTGTCTTACCAATTATTTCCCAAGTAATAATTCCTTGTAAAACACAAATTAAAATTGCCATTATTCTACAATACGCAAAAATATTTAAATTTGTGGTGAAAAAATGGTACACTTGTATTATTAAATTTTTGTAAATGATGTAAAGAGATGATTGATAGAGGTTGGTGTTTGAAATAAAAAAATTAAACTTAAACAAAGACACAAATAAACAATATATCCTATTCTTTTTTGCGGCTGTATTTTTTCTATGGATTAAAACGTATATTGTGCAATTGACACAATTTGATTTAGGTGTAGGAAACTCACTTCAGCAATTTCTGCTGTTTCTTAATCCCTTAGGGTCTTCGCTGCTGTTTCTTGGCTTAGCCCTGACATTCAAAAACAAAAGAAAATACTATGCGCTGTTAATTATTGATTTTGTGTTATCTTTTCTATTGTATGCGAATGTTTTGTACTACCGTTTTTTCAATGACTTTATTACATTGCCGACATTAACGCAAACGCAAAACTTTGGTGATGTTAGCGGCAGTATTTATGCATTGTTAAAGCCGTATGACTTCTTGTTTTTTGCAGATACATTACTGCTTCTTGCACTGCTTGTATTTAAAGTTGTGAAAATGGACAGTAAGGCAGTTGGATTCAAGCAAGGGATAGGTATTATCGGTTTAGCTTTAGGGATTTCTGGAACGAATCTCGCGTTAGCAGAAATCGACCGCCCAGAGCTTCTGACAAGGGGATTTGACAGGAATTATATTGTGAAATACTTGGGAATGTATAACTACACAATCTATGATGCAGTGCAAAGCACGAAAGCATCTGCGCAACGGGTGCTTGCAGATACAGATGATATGGCTGAGGTTGTTAACTATACAGCATCCAATTATGCTGAGCCTAATCCTGAATACTTCGGTAAAGGAAAAGGGATGAATGTCATTTACGTTCATATGGAATCAATTCAAAATTTCCTTATCAACTATGAAGTGAACGGGGAAGAAGCTACTCCATTCCTTAATTCATTGGTAGAAGACGAAAATACATTGTATTTTGATAACTTCTTCCACCAAACAGCTCAAGGGAAAACAGCTGATGCCGAGTTTATGATTGAGAATTCTCTGTATGGCCTTCCTCAAGGCTCTGCTTTCACGACTAAAGGGTTAAACACCTATCAGGCAGCACCTGGAATTCTAGGCCAGCTTGGCTATACTTCTGCCGTATTTCATGGGAATACGGGAAGTTTTTGGAACAGGGATGAAATATATAAATCCTTTGGTTACAACCAATTTTACGATTCAAGCGCTTATGATATGAATCCTGATCAGCTTGCTGATTATGGCCTTATGGACAAGCCGTTTTTTGAACAGTCGCTGCCATACTTGAGTTCTATGTCACAGCCTTTCTATACGAAATTTATTACCGTGACGAACCATTATCCTTTCGCGATGAATCAAGAAGAAGCAACGATAGAGCCAAATAATACAGGCAACAAAATTGTTGATAACTACTTCCAGACAGCTCGTTATGCAGATGAAGCAATGGAACAATTCTTTGCAGACCTGAAAAAGAATGGTCTATATGATAATTCAATTATTATCATGTACGGAGACCATTACGGTATTTCCGAAAACCATAATAAAGCAATGGAACAAGTAATCGGAAAAGAAGTGAATTCCTTTGAAAGTGCCGGACTTCAGCGAACTCCGCTGTTCATACGTGTTCCTGGCATGGAAGGCGGGACAATGCATCAATATGCAGGACAAATTGACCTGCTTCCGACATTGCTTCATTTATTAGGTGAGGATACGAAGGATAATATCCATTTTGGAACAGACATCCTGTCAGAGGAACACGATGAATTAATACCATTCCGTAATGGAGAATTTGTCAGTCCGGAATTTACATTAAAGGATGGCAAGTATTATAATTCAAAAACAGGTGAACTGATTGAAGAGGAAGAACAGCTTGAAAAAGCTGCTGAGTATCAGGCAAGTGTCGAAGAAACACTAAGACTTTCCGATAAAGTGGTCAATGGTGACCTATTGCGATTCTACACGCCGAAGAACTTTACTCCAGTTGACCGTACACAATATAATTACAGCTTAACAACTGAGGAATAAACGAAGAACTGCCCCCTTTACCGAAAAGATTTATTAGGAAAAGGGAGGCAGTTTTTTTAAAATAACAGAGGTGTTTAATGAAATGAAAGAATACTTCACAATCGGAGAAGTCTCAAAGCTATTTCAAGTTAAGATTGCGACACTCCGATATTATGATGAAATTGGCTTATTAGCTCCAGCATTTATTGACGAAAAAACGAATTACCGCTATTATTCCACACAGCAGTTCGAACGGCTGAACTCGATTAAGTACTTGCGGGCACTCGATTTACCTATAAGCAGAATTATTGAATTTTTCAACTATCGGGATATTGATACTCTTATTGATATGCTGAAAGAGCAGCAGGAAGAAGTAAGAAAGAAACGAAAAGAATTAGAACTGATGGAAAAAAAGATTAGCCGCCGTTTAACGCAAATAGATGATGCTGTACACACACCTCTTGATGTTATTTGTGAAGTGACTCTTCCTGAAATGCGTTTAGCATACTTACGAAAGCAATATGTATTAGGAGAGGATCTGGAGTATCCTATCACAGAATTAAGGAACAGCTTTGGTATAAATGGAGGGGTTTTTTTAGGGAAGATCGGCCTATCCATCTCGATAGATAATTTAGCCGCTGGTGAACTTACTACGTATTCAAGTGTGTTTATGGTGTTAGAAGAAGGGGATGAGACTGATTCGGCTTATGCTGCGATACCTGCAAGGGAGTATCTAAGAGTTCGCTTTCAAGGTACCCATATGGAAGCAGCGTATTACTATGATAAGTTACTTTCTTATATAATAGAGCACGATTATCAGCTGATAGATGATTCCATTGAAATAACTTTAATCGATTATGGAATAACCAATGACTTTGATAAGCATGTAACAGAAATATTGCTGCCATTTGCAAGAAAATAATTTCATAGAATTACTTGACCCTCTAGTTACTGGAGGGTTTAATTTTATTTTAGGGTATGAAAAGTATTTTATTAAAGGGGTAAAGATATGTTTGGAACATTATTCAATGTCGGTATGATTATAGCTGGCAGCATTATTGGCAGTATTTTTAAAAAGGGCATCAAGCATGATTACCATGAGATTTTAATGCAGGCAATGGGATTAGTGGCGATGGGTTTGGGCATCAATGCAATTGTCCAGCATTTGCCTGCAAGCAAATATCCGGTCCTTTTTATCGTGAGTTTGGCAGTGGGGGGATTGCTTGGTCAAAAGCTTGATTTAGAAACAAGATTTAATGGATTAGTAAGTAAATTCTCCAAAGAAAATTTAGCGGAAGGCTTATCGACTGCAATTCTGTTATTCTGTATTGGATCTTTGTCTATCCTAGGTCCAGTAGAGGCTGCTCTTAAAGGAGACTATACGTACTTACTGGCTAACGGTATGCTAGATGGAATTACTTCCATTGTGTTAGCTTCGACATTTGGCATCGGAATTGCCATTGCCGCAATAGTCTTGTTCGCATGGCAAGGCTCGATTTACTTAATTGCTTTATTGATGGAAAATTCCTTAAGTACCGATCTTTTAAATGAAGTCACCATAGTTGGCGGGATTTTAATTTTGGCATCAGGTTTAGGTATCCTTGGCATAAAAAAATGCAAAACGCTTAATCTCCTGCCAGCATTAATCGTGCCGCCAATCGTATTTTTATTTATGCATTTACTGAATATATAAACTGCCGTTTGGCAGTTTTTTTTTATGAAAATTGATATTACGCTATGGAATAGCCTGCCTTATACTGAAGCATAATAACAACATACAATCACTCCTAGTGGCATGAAAATAGCAAAGGAGGAGAACTGAAAATGTCTGTATTTCCGACAGAGCAAGCTAAAAAATACGAAGAATTAAAAGCTGCCCAAGAGAAAGTATTTGATCTTTGGAATCAGTATTGGTGGGACTATTCGGGCTTTGATACTTGGCAATTTTGGTTAAATATAGTAATGATTGTCCTACCGCTAATCTTTCTTTATTTATTTATTGACCGCAAGAGACTGTTTTTACTGCTTTTTTTTGGATTCAATATACATATATGGAGTGCTTATTTGGATGGTATGGCAACAAGGGCCAATTATATTGGCTATCCCTATAAAGCAATTCCAATGTTTCCGATTCATTTCGGTATGGATACCTCCTTAGTTCCCGTCTTATTCATACTCATGTACCAATATACCATTGAAAAAAAGGCGAATTTTTATCTCCATTCGTTAATATTAATTTTTCTGATTACATTTATATTGAAACCAATACTAGCAGCAGGGAACTTGTTTATCTTAACGAAGGGTACTAATTATTTCCATATTTTTTTAGGGTATGTTATTATCGTTCTATTTTCGAAAGGAATTACTAATTTCTTTTTAAAAATGACCGAACAAAAAGCAAGCTGAAAACCATAATTAATTGTTAGTATGAAGGTGATGTGAATGGAGTATCAAGAGGCACTAAGTCTCGTCGATGAGGCGAATAAGCAAATTACGGAAGCAAATAAACTAATAGTTGATGCTATCCTCCATGGCTTCTTATGGTCATGGCAATGGTGGGTTGCTGTAGGTATGATTATTGTTCCTTGGACGGTTTGGATATTTATTCGTGATAAAAAAAGCGCAGGCAGGTTATTGGCTGCTGGTCTATTAATTATGGTTTTATCAGAAATATTAGATACAATTGGTGTTATGTTTGGTTTGTGGACATATCCAGTTAAGGTTTTTCCAGTGGCAACGATTAATTTCTCTTTTCGGCTTTCTGTTTTGCCAGTTGTTGTAATGCTATTAATGCAATACAAGCCAAAGATAAATCCGTTTATTAAGGCAATAGGGTTTGGTGCCTTTGGTGCTTATATAGGTTTGCCTCTGCTAAGTGCCATTGATTTATACAAAAAAGTGAATTGGGCGTTTACCTATTCATTTTTTATTCTGACTGTTTTTTATTTATTAAGCCACTTTTTTATTAATAAAAGCAACTTTAATAACCCTAAACAAGAGCAGTAAAAAGGGGAGTCTAATTGGACTCCCCTTTTGTTTAAGAAGCAGGTAAAACCTTTTTCACATCTGATTGTTTCTCTTCCTTAGCTAACAGAATGCCAACGAGACCGAACAATGAGAAGATAACAGGCACGATAAAGCCGTAATGATAGCCTAGGCTGACGGAATCTTTCGGAAAGAAATCTAAAACATGCCCAAAAATAATCGGCAGCAATACAGCACTTAAAAAGCCGCCCATATTAGCAAAGCCCGTTACAACACCGACTTCTTCCATACGAAAAGACTTGCGGACAATGGCAAATGTCAATGCACTCGCACCATTTCCAAAACCTAAAACAAATAGCATTAATAACACCATCAAAAATGGCGGGTTTGTATTTAGGCTGAATAATCCGACCCAGCCGATAATGACAATTAAATGAACCATCGTGTACGTCTTTTTAATTTGGCCAGTCTTACTGGAAATCCACCCGAGTAATGGTCCGCCAATCATAGTACCAACAAGGGCATACATAACGAGCTGACTTGCACTTGAGCGTGTTAGCTCAAAAACATTCATTCCGTATGGAACTGCCCATGACCCGATAAACCCAACATATGTCCCGACTACACCGAAGTGGCAAAGAAAGGTTGCCCAAGCCTGACGCGTTGTGACGACGCGGCGGAGAATTTTCCAAACACTCTCTCTTTTAACAGGTGTACTCGGTTTTGGCTGTGACTCTGGTTTAAATAACTTCCTCGACTTTGAGATTAATACTATATAAAGCAGAGATGAAACTACAATCAATATGATGCTGACACTTAAAAATGGAACTCGCCAGCCCGCATGGGATATCCACATAGAAAAAGGCAGAGTCGCCGATAAGGAACCAATTCCGCCGATTAGTGCTACCATTCCCATCAATTTAACAAACTCATTGCCTTTGAACCATTCGTTCATAATTAAGACTACATTAACGAAAATTGCTGCATCTCCGACTCCGACGATAAAGCGCGATACAATCAAAATATATTCATTAGGAGCAATGCTGTAGCAAAGACTGCCTATTCCAGTAAGCAATGTTCCAATAATAAGAAACCGGTTTGGACCAAAACGGTCTGATAATAACCCGACAGGAATCTGCAGTCCTGCATACGCTAAAAATTGTATACTGCTGATCATTCCAACGGTTGATGCTGAAATCTGAAAATCATTCATTAACTGCTCCGTAATAAGTCCTGGAGCTGTTCTTTGACTTACGATTAAGAAATAGGCAAACAAGACGGCGCTGAATACGATCCATCTATAACCACTTTCTTTTTTGTCTAAGTCCAAATCTGATGCGCCTCCTCTTTTCAATACCGTACAAATATGGCGTGCAGAATTTTAAATCCTAACCGCTTCTTACATTGTAGTATTAAAGAATAGGAAGAACAACTACAAATTATTGTATATTTCCATTTTACGGCAATTATCCAGTGCTGTCTCATCTCTCTTTATAGCTGAAAAGTGTTTCTGTGAGTATAGTTGCAAAATTTAGAAGCGCAAAAATAGTTCTTTTATACGTGCGTTTAGATGGAATACCATCCGATATAAAGATAGGAAGGGGTAATGTACATGTATATAGAGCAATTAATTCAAACAATAAATGAGAAGGTAGAAGAGCTTGACCTAGTGACAGCAAGAAAATTAATGGAAGAGAACATAGAATACTTAAAGAAAAATGAAAGGAAATTGAAGAAAAACGGAAGAGAGCTGCTAAAGTTCATTACTGATTCCATCCAATCAGGCTATGAACATCCAACAAGGCAGGAGCTTGCAATTTATCATTCCATCAACACCTATGCCTCTAAGTTTGATGTGAGAGGATTAAAAATGATTGTGAAAGGCAATGAACAAACATTGCTGAAAAAATCAGCACGAAATTATTTAAATTCTGATGCGAAAGTTTTGTTAGAAGGCTTAGGTGCTATAAGCAAAGAGTAGGGGAGATCTTAGTGATCTTCTTTTTTTAGGATGGAAGAAAGCAGATTTTCTTACTAGATGTAAGTATGATAGGCTTGTGAGTAGATAAGGAGGAGCGCTTTTGAGATGTGGAGCGAAATGCTTTTTAGTGGAGCTTGAGATAAACGGCGAAAAACAGGTGAAGCCAATCAATGCGCGCACACCTGTAGATGCAAGAAAAACAATCCGCCTTGAATATGGTGCAGAAGCAAATATCTTATCTGTTCGGGCAGATAAGAGGAAATAGCTTTAAGGTTGTGGAAGTTTAAGGAAGCGGCTGATATCCTTTTGAAAAACACTCCCTTCTATCCATCAATCTGGCTTAGAGTGCCGCCTTTAAAGTTTTTTATGATAACTAACTTCTACAGGAGGCAAACATGGAGCAGGTTCAGCTATTTTTAGACTTAATAAAAGCAGGAAATCACGCATTTAATGGCTGGGATTTCTTGTATTTATCAGAAACAGGACGAACAGCGAGTGCTATGCTTTCCTGGTCATATGGAAGCTTGGCGCTGCAACAAATAAGTAAATGTGAACGCAATAGCACTTTAGAATCCCATTGCTTTAGCTGTGGGAGTGTCAATATCTTCAAGTAATCCCTTGGCAAGTACCAAACTTTAACATTGGCCAATTGGAAGATGAATTATATCATATTCATCAACAAATCGAGGAAATAGGCTACTTTGAAGTTAAGCAGCACAGATTTATTCTTAAGGCGAAAGCCATTTAATAGGAAAATATAGAACAAGGTAGAGAGCTTCCTTGTTCTTTTTTATGACCTTCTCCCTAACTTTCAGTATTATGGTAAAATACAAAAAAAGGCAATGGGGGGAGCTTTCATGTTCATACATAAAATAAATGAAGATTTAGCACTAAAATTAATACAGCCACATGATGCACAGCGTGTGTTTGCGTTAACAGAGCTTTCGAGGGAGAACTTAAGAACATGGCTGCCTTGGCTAGACACAACAACAAAGCTGCAGGATACACAGCAATTTATCCAATTTTGCTTAAAAGGATTTTCTGAGAATACATGTTTAACAACAGTAATTCTTTTTAAAGGCGAAATTGTTGGAGTTGTTGGGTTTAATAGTATAAACTGGGCGAATAAAACAGCCTATATTGGCTATTGGCTCGGGACGGGCTATGAGGGCAATGGAATAATGACAAATGCTGTGCACGCATTAACTGATTATGCCTTTTTAGAGCTGCAGCTCGATAAAGTAGAAATAAGGGCTGCGTCAGGGAATAAGAAAAGTAGAAGTATTGCGGAACGTCTTCATTTCACAAGAGAAGGCTGTATCAGGCAGGCAGAGTGGTTGTATGATCATTATGTGGATCATATCGTTTATGGAATGTTGGCAGAGGAATGGGACAGCTGAGATTCAGAGAGCGATATCGTTTATAAAGGAGAGAGAAGCAGATGGAAACAGTCCGTAAGTTGATTTTAACTAGAAAGCCTGGTGTAGACGAGATAGATATTAAGGCAGCAGAAGAAAAACTCAAGCAGTGTTTCCAGAACAATTTGTGCAGCTGTACCATTTAGTAAATAACCCTGAAATTGGAGAATGGATACTATTTCCGATTAAAGACCGCAAAAATGTGAAGAAAACATGGGATGATATTGTCAGACAAAATACTGAAGTTCGTTATATTGGAATGGCAGACGAATGGATTGTTATTGGCGAAAATGGTACAGGAGATAAATTATGCTTAAAAAAAGTTAATGGATTGATGAGAGAACAAATCTTTCTCTGGTACCATGAAAGCGGAGAAGCTGAAGAGCATGCTCCGAGCTTAAAACAATTTATTATTTCCATGACGGAAGAGGAATAATTGCAAGAAAAGTGATCGCTTTTTAACAGGCTGATCATTTTTTTATTTTCACAAAACAGTTTTGTTGACATTTATTCAATGAGGACATAAGTCAATTTTTTACATAGTAAACGTTTGTACATAACCAGCGGAAAAAAGTGACATATATTAGTATGAACTATGTCAGAAAGGAGCATTTTAATGGGTATATTGGGTTTTTCTGTTAGGGGAGAAGCACGTAAAATATCTAAGTATTTGTTGAAATCACTGCACGGAGTAATCAATAATTGGGATTCGGAGGACAAGCATTATCATCAGTATCCTTCTTATAACAATTATCAAAACTATTCCACTTACTCTAATGATCCTTCCGATCCACATCACCATTCACAAAAAAATCATCACCGCCACTCAGATTGTGATTGTGACTGTGACAATCATCATTCAGATTGTGACTGCGATAAGCATCATTACTCTGATTGCAACTGTGGCCTCCATCATCACAAGCAACGATGATTTCACAAGAGAAAAGCGGATTGCCCGGAAATGCTGTTGCAGCTGTCTTTGCCGCTGCTCTTGTTCAGGGTCTTGTGGATCACGCGGATTGCCAAGGGTATCATTAATTTCCTCAAATTCAAACCTGTAAGGCGTTTAATTCCCGAAGCGGTAGCGAACTGCTCGGCGAGTTGTAACGCGGTGTCGGAATGGTTGGTGGACAAATATTGGAGAACCAAAGCGATTGTTTGGAACACTTTCTGGTATTCGTTCCGGGCAGTAAAAGCCGCCTTGAGGACAAATACCCTGATTATGGTGACAAGGACAATCGCAATTTTTTTCTGTCATTATTTTTTAAACACTTCCTTTTTTACTCATATCTAAATGGAGAGAAATACCGGATTTAGCGGTGCCAAATAAGGACTAGGCATATCTACACGCATGATTCCCCACACACCGAGTTCAATATCCCAGTCAATAAGACCAGATCGGTACAGATAGTCTCCTGACAAGTTCTAAAAGCCACCTGCTCCGTATTTTAAAGCAAAATCATCTGCATGGCCGACAGATATCTGTCCTTCAAAGGAAGTGATTCGTGAGTTTACTTCATCATTATCGAGCCACTTGTGGCCATCATAAGGGCTCTATCAGCAGGGAAGGTAAACCTTATAACAACGGGGTCACCTGCATAGGTCAAAAATAGCGGTGTTGCTGGATCCCGGTGAACAAGGGAGAGTGAACACTTTTAATATATCCAGATTCTGTGCTAAGAGGTGTTTAAATCTTTCCGCTCTGTAGTTATAAGCACGCGATCCTTGATCTTCAAAATCTTCTAATTCAATGTCTTCAATATCGAGTAGTAATGGTTCAGGATCGATAATAAGATTGCCATCTTTATCAACAAGACGGATACCGTCATGCATTACTACTGCAAATTCCATATATTCACCAAAAGGATTGGAGATGATATTCTGATCACCGGTTTTCACTATTTCTCTTGTACACGGATCAAGATAACTGGAACCTCTGAATTCTGTTATCAGCATTCTGAAAGCCCTATGGTGGCGGTGATTGCGGATATCGGCCATATCCCAGAGATTCGCTAATCCAAACGGCTGATTTAGATACCAGCGATAGGGCGGCTCGTTTCGGTAGTTAATGCCCATAACGCCAGGGTCATCTGATAAACCAGTAAAAAAGCCTGATGCGGACTGGACCGCCGTTATACGTCTTAAGAAGCGATCACCATGAACTGAAGGTATAGGCAGGACGGAGGTGGGTTTAAAGGCGGATTATTTGCATCAAGCAGTAAAGAAAAATCATTATCAAACAAATGAAACTCTCGGAAGTCAGGACTTAGCCGTTTCACGATTATTGCTTGCGTTCCTGATTCTATTTCTTCTCCAGTGTAGGGTCAAGGAAGCGGGAGAATCTAGATTCTATATTAATACACCATGCTGCTGATGTTCATTGGCATATAAGTGGTCAGGCCAAATGGTTGCTTTTAATTTAACATCTGCAAACCATTGATAGGTGAACGTTTCTTCAGGCAAGTTGCCTTAGTTATAATTCCAGCCAATGTGCTCCTTCTGAACAAAGCGGTCTAAACTTTACGAAGTGGACATGCTTGCCAGCTTCATACGTACGATAGACAAAATACAAATTGGCGTGATTGTAAAAAAGATGTGCCAATATGGCACATCTTTAAATGTTTCCTTTTTATTTCCTATTATCGACTATCACTAATTCATCATGGTCCTTTCTTGACATATTTTCTGCGAAAACAAGATTAGTATGCAGTCTGTAAGAAAAGGAAGTAGCAGTTGGCTCAAGCTTGTCTGTAATAAGATAAGAAAATGGCAGTTCGATTTTTTCTTCACTGCCTATAACTCGGGACATCAAAATGGTCGTAACTTCTTCAACCGTTTCGGTTTTGCCATCCTCGAATTCCTTTACTAAGGTGCATTCTAATCGTTTAATTTTACAGCTTTTACGTCCCCCTTGAATATGGAATTGGCCTGTGACAACCTCTCCTGGAGCAGCTGATTGCTGTGATAGAGAAAGGTCAACAGTAGGGGCACCTGATTTTAGTAAATTAGTCAATAAAGTAAACAAACTATAATCCTCCAGTCCTATAATTTTATAGGATATTGTTTGATTTTTTGAAATGACATGAACAGTTGTAATGTCATAAGACGCGGTTTCGCTATGTCTTTAATGTTAATATAATAACAAAATATAAAATGATTGTCTTTGCGTTTCACTATCCAATTATACGTGTTCTTCTTAAATAATATAATAGAATTTTGCTGTCTTTTTTTAACTGATTGCTGGTCTTATTGTTTGATAATCTTTTCATCAACCCGCTTTTCAATCTTTTCCATTAAGCTTCTATCCTTTAGAAGTTCTTCTTTATTCTTTTTAATCAGTTCAAACATATTCATTTTAACTTGTTTTTTCATTGTTCTCATCCTTTTTTCATTTTATTTTGGACATATTAAACAAAAAAATCCTTTACCGCTGACGGTAAAGGATTTTTGAAAAATAAAAGACCTTTACACGTTCACATGTAAAGGTCTTGCTAACAGCTTGTCAGCTGCCAACAAAGCCGAGAGTGCATGCACTCTGTAATGACGACTTTGCTGTAAAAGCTACTCCCCTTTAGGGATATTCGAAATGTATATATCTATCATATAAGAGAGAAGTAAATTCGTCAAATATAATTCTTTAAATTTAGAAAATAACATTTTCTTTCCTATATATATAGGGAATTAAAGTTTCCTTTTAAAGTCATAAGGTTACCGGAAACTTAATTTTTTAAAGAGGCGGATAATAATTATGTATTCGAAATGATGTGGTTATTTAAATGTACATGCTTAAGGATGAAGGGGGATGTGAATGTAGATAATTAATCTTCCAATCTACCTGTGAGTAAAAAGATTAATGGAAGATGGAAAATTCTTTTATCTTTTTTAACATTGTAAAAATGTATCGGCAAATACACCGGTAATTTTTATTTGTACATATATTGCGGTTAGTTCCTTTGAAAGTTGCTAAAATTAATTCAAGATTAATGGAATGAAAGTGATCATGAAAAAAGCTTATTGGAAAGTGATACACTTGGCAGTTCCAAAAGTTAATTATTGTTTTCGGACAATTTGTAAGGGTGCTATAATCAAATAGAATTATTTTTATGGATAAAATGCGAACTGGAGAAATCCTTCAGCACATCTTTAAAAAGTAAAAAAAGTAGGAAGGTTTTATATAGTTGCTGTGTGGGAAGTAAGATAAATAGAATATATTTTCGTATAAAAAAAGTCTAATGAGGACTACTCTCATCAGACTTTTTGCATTTTTTTTAGGTTCAAATAAACTAAAAAATCGATAAAAGTTGAGTAATATTGTTGACAAAAAAATTCAAAGAGACTCTATTGACTCTAGTACCAAAAAAGGGTTGAATAGTGTTTAGACACAACATATTGAGATATATTTATAAAAAACATCTGTATTTAGTAGCCCTTGTATGTTTTTAGGGTATAGGATAGAATATTGCTTTTGCCCCTATTCTATCAAAATTCTTAAGGAGGGAATAATTTTGTTTATCGTGTTTGACAGTAAAACCGGGAATGTGCGCCGCTTTGTGCAAAAACTAGAGCTTCCAGAGCACAATTTAATAGAACTAAAGGCTGGACTAAAAGTCTATGAACCTTTTATACTATTAACTTATACAACTGGAATGGGGCAGGTTCCTCAAACAACTTTAGACTTCCTTAAGGCAAATCACACCAATCTCTATGCAGTCGTATCGAGTGGTAATAAAAATTGGGGGCAAAACTTTGCTTTAAGTGCAAATAAGATATCAAATATGTACGGGGTACCGATTCTCCATAAGTTTGAGATGAGCGGCATGCCCGAGGATGTGGAGATAGTTAGGGAAAGGGTGCAAAATATTAGCTATGAGACACATAGAATTAAACAACGAAGTGACACAGCTTAACGAAAAAGGTTTCTTCCGTCTGGAAAAAGACAAAGAGGCAGTGGCTGAATTCCTTATATCGGAAATCGAGCCGAAATTGATTCGTTTTGAATCTGTGGCACAAAAATTTACTTATATGGTGGAAAAAGATTTCTATTATCCGCAAGTGCTGGAACAATACAGCATATCTGACATTGAAGACATAACAAATGACGTTTACAACTATGAATTTAAATTCCAGTCTTACATGGCTATTTCAAAATTCTATAAAGATTATGCCTTGAAGACAGATGACAAGAAGAACTACTTAGAAACATACGAAGACCGCATTATCATCGTCGCCCTGTTTTTAGGACAAGGAGATGCTGAAAAAGCGAAGAAAACAGCAATCGCGATGATTGAGCAGCGCTACCAGCCGGCAACGCCGACATTCCTGAATGCAGGCAGAAGCCGTCGCGGAGAAATGGTTTCCTGCTTCTTATTGGAAATGGACGATTCATTAAACTCCATCTTCCATAATATCAATACATCCGGACAGCTTTCGAAAATAGGCGGCGGAGTAGCCCTTAACCTTTCGAAGCTGCGTGCCCGCAATGAACAAATTAAAGGCATCGATAATGCAGCATCAGGCGTTGTTCCTGTTATGAAGCTGTTAGAAGATACATTCTCCTACGCTAACCAGCTTGGCCAGCGTAAAGGAGCAGGAGCTGCATACTTAAACATCTTCCATTGGGATGTTGTTGAATTTTTGGATACAAAAAAAATAAATGCCGACGAGAAGTCCCGTATTCAAACACTTTCCATCGGATTAATCGTAGAAAACAAGTTCTTCCAATTAGCAAAGGAAAACAAAGACTTTTATGTTTTCGCACCGTTCAGTGTGTTTAAGGAATACGGTGTACATTTAGATGATATGCGCATGGATGAAATGTATGACGAGTTAGTGGCAAATCCAAATGTGAAAAAACGTGTTGCAATGACGGCGCGTGAAATGATCACAAAGATTGCCCAAATTCAGCTGGAATCAGGCTATCCATACTTTATGAACAAATCCAATGCAAACAAAGCGCATGCGCTTAAAGACATTGGCCAGATTAAAATGAGCAATCTGTGTTAACTTTCTAGCACCTTCAGTCAGTAATGGCTGTCGAATAACTCTGTTAAACGGGGGAAGTCCTATTTGTGTGAGAGCAATAGCGATAACCTGCCGTGCTAAATCTTATCTTATTATGATAATGCTTTACTCCCTTTAAAAGTTTATGTTTAACATGATAGATGAAAAGGAGAAACGCAATGAATCAGAAAGTGCCTTATGGGTTTGTCTATGAGACCGTTAATAAACTTAATGGTATGAAATACATTGGTAAAATAAAATATCCACAAATTTCCTGCTTATAAGAGACTTTCTGAAAGAATAAGATAAGTAAATGCCTAACGACTATCGAAAGCATAGCTGAATGAAAGACTTCAGTGAAGAAGCGAGTAGAGTAGAGCCAAGTGGTAGGTTGCTTATGCGGAATGGCATAAGCTGTAAAATCCTTTAAATCGAAAAGCAGAGCACCCCAACAGGTCGAGCTGAGGGTGATGATATAGTCTCCTCTATAGGGTATGACCTATAGCAGTTAGAAAACGGACTGAGTGTAACGAGCTCTGTTGAAGATGAGGACAGAAATCTTCCAACTTCAGGAAACTTCCGAAATTACCGATTACGGCCAAGAAGATATTATCCGCCGTGATATTAACTGTAATCTAGGTTCCCTTAACATTCCTAATGTGATGCAGCCTGGTGATGTGTTCAGAGATTCTGTTCATGTTGGCATTGAAGCTTTAACAACCGTTTCAGACATTTCAGATGTGCAAAACGCACCGTCTGTTAAAAAAGCAAATGAAGAGCTGCATGCGATAGGGCTAGGTGCCATGAACCTGCACGGTTACCTGTCTAAGAACCGCATCAGCTATGAATCAGATGAAGCAAAAGACTTCACTGCAACATTCTTCATGATGATGAATTACTATTCAATCGAAAAGAGTATGCTGATTGCAAAAGAACGTAACGAAACATTCAAGGACTTTGATAAGTCTGAGTATGCGAAAGGCACTTACTTCGAAAAATACAAAGAAGTAAGCTATGCGCCAAAAACAGATAAAGTGAAGCAATTGTTTAATGGCATCTATATTCCTACTTGTGAAGACTGGGCAGAACTAGCTGCTTTAGTTAAAGAACACGGTATGTATAATGCTTATCGTTTAGCTGTTGCCCCAACACAATCCATTGGCTATATTCAAAACGCTACAGCATCTGTAATGCCTGTTGTTAACCAAATTGAGTCCCGCACATATGCGAACTCTACAACATATTATCCAATGCCTTATATGGATGAAACGAATTTCTGGTTCTACAAATCAGCATTCGATATGAATCAATTTAAGATTATGGACTTGATTGCTGCAGCACAAGAGCATGTCGATCAAGGTATTTCGACCATTCTTTATGTAAACTCAGACGTTTCTACAAAAGAATTGGCGCGCTATTATATCTATGCGAACGAAATTGGCTTGAAATCACTTTACTACACACGCACACGCAACTTGGCGATTGACGAATGTATCGCATGTGCAGTTTAAGATAATACACGGGGAGCCTAAGTCTCCCCTTTATTTTTTGTAACACTGGGGGAAAGAAAATGACTAAGTATGCTGTTAACTGGAATCAGCATGAAGATGATTACACACAGATGTTTTATACACAAAATACGAGACAGTTTTGGCTGCCGGAAGAAATCAGTCTTTCATCTGATAAAAATACTTGGGGTGAATTGTCAGCTACAGAGCAAGACACATACATGAAAGTGCTTGGCGGTTTGACACTTCTTGATACAGAGCAGGGCGGTGAAGGTATGCCGTTGATCAGCATGCACGTAAGCGGCTTGCAGCGTAAAGGTGTGCTTTCCTTTATGGGAATGATGGAGCAAATCCATGCAAAATCCTACTCAACCATTTTTACAACGCTTGCTACAGAGGAAGAGATAGACCAAGTATTTGACTGGGTGCACAATCATCCTCAATTGCAAAAAAAGGGCAAGCTTATCTCGGAATATTACCAAAAGCTCTTTAAGCCAGAAGTAAGCAAGTATGACTTGTATATGGCGACAGTTGCTTCTGTCTACTTGGAATCATTCCTATTTTATTCTGGATTCTTTTATCCATTATTCTTGGCAGGGCAAGGCAAGCTGACAGCTTCTGGAGAAATAATAAACTTAATAATTCGTGACGAAAGTATACACGGAGTTTACGTTGGTCTAATAGCGCAAGAGCTGTACGGTCAGCTTACAATCGAAGAGCAGGAACGAGCTGCAAAAGAAAGACTTGATCTAATGGAAACTCTTTACCAAAATGAGTTAGGATATACGCAGGACTTATACGAAAAGATTGGTCTTGTAGATGAAGTAAATAAATTCATTCGCTACAATGCTAACAAAGCTTGTATGAACCTTGGATATGAAGCAGTATTTGAGTCAGAGGCAATCAACCCGATCGTGGAGAACGGGATGAAAACAGATACGAAAAACCATGACTTCTTCTCTGTTAAAGGAAATGGTTATGTAAAGGCTACAAAAGTGGAGCCGTTGTCAGATGATGATTTTGTGTTTGACTGGAAAACGAACGAATAACGATACAACCAGCTTCTAATTGGAAGCTGGTTTTTTTAATTGGGGGCAGGTCCAGTGGACTCTCGGACAAGCAAAGTGGTGGGCAAAAGTATTTCTTGATTAGCTGCATCTTTATTGCTGATTCTCCACATTAACTGTTCTACCGCTCTTTTGCCGAAAAGTTCAAGGTCGATATCCATTGTTGTGATTTTCGGTGTAGCAAGTTTCGATAATTGACCATTGTCAAAATTCGATACGGAAATCTGTTCAGGAATTTTGTAGCCTGCATGCACGAGATACGAGCTGACGAGAAAGCCTAAGCCATCATTAACACAAAACCAGGCAGTTGGCTGTTTAGGCAGCTGGTGCATCGCTTTTCTAACACCATCCTCATCTTCTTCTATGTCGGAAAGAAGCAATGCTTCATTATGCTTCATTCCATAATGGTTTAATGCCAAATGATATCCTTCCAATCTTTCATAATAGCTCGGCGAAATCGAAATATTGCCGATGAAACCAATTTCTCTGTGCCCTAATTGAACGAGATGCTCTACCGCCAGAAATGCTCCAAACCGATTATTTGTTAATACTGCATCTGCTTTAATGTGTGGGTGATGATGATCAACTAACACAGCAGGGATGCCTGTTGAAATAATTTTTTGAATATACTCTGTATTCAAGTGGGAAAGAATTAATACTCCGTCAACCGAACCATTGAGAATAAAGGCAGGTAATTCAAGGGATTGTATGGCTGCTTGGTTTATCGATTGAATCATTAAGCTGTTGTTTTGACTTGCTATCTCCTTTTCAATACTTAAGTAAATTTCACCGAAAAAGCTTTTAAGAGAAAAGGCATAATCAGATGCAATAAGCGCAATTTTAACATTTTTGCTGTCTGTGTTATATTGGTAGTTTTTACGCGCAGGCAAATATTCATAGCCTAACTCGCGGGCTGTTGCTTCCACTAAACTTCTCGTTTTTTCACTTACACCGGCTTTGCCTGTTAACGCTTGGGAAACAGAATTTTTCGAAATGTTTAACTGGTCTGCGATATCTTGCATCGTAATTTTTTTTGTCATGAAATCATTCCTTCAACTAATTGAAAACAATATTATTCATTATACTAACATACATGACAAAATAATGTCATGCAACAAAGTCTTTATCTTTAATATTAGTGTGAATTAACTACAATTCATACTTGGTGTTTAGTCCGAAAATCGCGTTGAATAATATAAAAGACAATGTGATAATTCTAATTGTAACGTTACAATAATTTCGTATAAAAGAATTGTAATTCCCTTTTGTAATTGTAATGATAATCCACGTGTTGATGTACTGGTAAAGTAATTAATCTTAAACGGGGTGATAACATGAAGAAAAAATCTAAAAAAGTGATTTCTCTGCTTATGGCAGCAACCGCTGCTGTTTCGATTCTTTCAGGATGCAGCGGGGAAGGTAAAAAGAATGCAGATAAAAACGGGGAGACAACGATAGAATTTTGGGCAGCACCGAATATTACTCAACAAGCTTATTGGAAGGAAATGGCCAAGGAATTTGAAAAGGACAATCCAAAGATTAAGATAAATGTTAGCGCTATCAAAGAAAGTCCTTCATCTGAAGCGAGCATTCAATCCGCAATAGCGGGTAAAAGCGCTCCGACGATGTCAGAAAATATTAACCGCGGATTTGCAGCACAGCTTGCTGAAAGTAAAGCGCTCGTGCCTCTTAATGAATTAGACGGCTGGGAAGACATTATAACCAATCGGAACATGAACGAAACAGTGGAGCCGTGGAAATTTTCCGATGGAAATCAGTATGTACTGCCAATCTACTCCAACCCAATGCTTTTTGGGTGGAGGCTGGATATTTTAAAAGATCTTGGCATTAATGAGGCTCCTAAAACATACAGCGAAATGCTTGATGCTGCCAAGAAGCTTAAACAAAAGTATCCTGAAAAATTCGTGTGGGCCAAGCCGGACTTAGCAGACCCTACAGCGTGGAAAAGATGGTTTGATTTCTTCATGCTATATAATGCCGCATCAGCAGGTAATAACTTCATTGAAGGAAACAAGCTAGTTGCAGATGATAATGCGGGAATAAAGGTGTTGGATTTCATGGATGATCTGCGAAAAGAAGATGCCTATTTGTTAAAAACAGTTACTGATCCCTTTGAAACAGGAGTCGGAATTTTCACTGACATTGGTCCGTGGACACTGACATATTGGGAGGAAAAGTTTCCAAAAATGGTATACGGAGAAACGTTTACACTTGCACCTCCGCCTGTTCCAGATGAAATGAGCACAGAAAATGTTAAAACATTTGCAGATACGAAAGGATTAGTTATTTATGCTTCAGCAACAGAGAAACAAAAACAAGCGGCTATGAAATTCATGAGTTGGGTATATTCCAATCCTGAGCATGATTTAAAGTGGCTTGAACAAACCAATCTGCCGCCTGCCCGGGACGACTTAGCTGAAAATGAAGCATTCACAGCCTTCTTCAGCGAAAACCCGGCACTGCAGCCGTATGCAGATGCTGTCCCAAATGGAATTCCATCTATCGATAATCCAAAATATAACGAGCTGCAAACCTTTATTGGCCAACATGCTGTGAATCCTGTTGTAAAAGGAAAAATAACGCCTAAAAACGGCTGGAATGACATGAAAAAGGCAATAGAGGGAGGGCTTTAATGTTGAGGAAAAGCAATGGGTTGGGCTGGCTGTTTGCCAGTCCATACCTCCTCTATGCCGTCCTGTTTTTTGCCATTCCATTAGTATGGTCGTTTTATTTATCTACAACAGATTGGAACTTAATTTCTCCAGAATATAATGGGAAGGGCATTGCCAACTACATAGAAGTGTTTCGGTCTCCCGGTGTCCAAGCAGCATTCCTTGTTACCTTTAAATTTATGGTTGTTTTCGTTCCGTTAGTTATTATTTCATCTATGATTGTTGCAGCAATTGTCCATGGTCTTCCGAAATTCAAAGGTATATTCCTGATTGGTTTTTTCCTGCCATATTTAGCATCTGGTGTGGTGTCATCCTTTATTGTCAAAGGATTGCTGTCATACAATAGTCCGCTTAACACTGTTTTAAGAGGAAAGTTTGGAATCGATATCGATTGGCTTGGTTCGCCTCTAGCAGCATTATGTGTCGTCGCAGTAATAATCGCTTGGAAGTTTACTGGGTATTATGCATTGATATTAACCTCTGGGTTTGAAAGCATCAATGCAGAAATATATGAAGCAGCAGAAATCGATGGTGCTTCTAGCTGGCAAAGGTTCTTTAAGATCACACTGCCATTATTATATCCGGCAATTTACACAGTCATGATTTTGTCTATCGGTGTTACCTTTGGAATTTTCACAGAGGTATATCAATTGACAGGAGGCGGGCCAGATTACGCAACCAACACATGGCAAATGGAAATCTTCACACAAGCGTTTAAGAATTTACAGGCTGGTTATGCATCTGCGGTGGCAATCGTCGCTTCTGTGATTACGTTTTTATCCATCTTTATTATTAGAAAACTATTAGAACTGTGGGGAAAGCGCAATGGTTGGGTCTAAAAGGAAAGGATTGCTGCTTCGCTATATTGTCGCAAGTATTCTATTATGCATAATGGTTTTTCCTTATCTGTATATGGTAATGAGTTCATTTGCGGTCTGGGATCAAGTCGATAAGAGCTTGGTGCCGACACAGTTTACACTTCGCTCTTACGAATGGCTGTTCGGAGGAGGAGATGTAGCTGTACCAAGACCATGGATAAGAGCGTTCTTCAATAGTGTTATTGTTTCAGCAGGGTCTACTGTCCTCATGATGGTCACCGGAGCTGTTGTAGCCTATGCATTAGCAAAAATGAACTTTAAAGGCCGGGAAACTGTCCACAATATCATCTTGTTTCAAATGTTTTTTCCGGCGATTATTTTGTTAGTTCCGTCCTTTTTAATCATCCAAAATGCAGGGCTGTATGACACTTACTGGGCGATGATTATTCCAAAAGCAATGAGTTTATGGGCGGTGTTTATGTATACGAACTTTTTTCGTGCTATCCCAGACACTTTTATAGAAGCAGCGAAACTGGACGGCGCAGGTCATCTGCAAATTTTGAGGAGGGTTGTGCTGCCGATGTCAAAATCAATTACCACGGTCGTTTTTCTGTTCTTGTTTATGGAGAGATGGTCAGAGTTACTATGGGATATGCTTGTCATTAAGAGTGAGAATATGCTGACATTGAACGTGCTTTTATCGCAAATGTTCGGACCATATGGCGGTTATCCAGGACCGATGTATGCAGCCTCCGTTTTATTAACACTGCCAATTATCATTCTCTTCCTTTTCTTTACGAAAAAATTTCAGGAAGGAATGCAATTTACTTTAAAGTAAACAGTGCACTTAAAAGAAGGGAATTTATCTATGGAAAAACCAGTAAAAGCATTAGAGAAAATCTTACGGGAGTTTCAACAGCAGCCTCAGCCCACCAATCCACAAAAACTTACTATAACTGGGCTGAAAGGAAAAGATGTATACAATATAACCGCACCTTTTGAAGAAGGCGGAAAGATGATGATTGCAGGGAGAGTTGAATTACGGGAGAGTGAAAAATCGTCCGTCCATTTCTTTACAGAAGAAAATGGAAAATGGACACTTCTGCAGGATGCACCAGTATTTGCTTTGCAAGATCCTTTTATGACAAAAATTGGTGGCGAGTTAATTTTTGGAGGGGTAGAAACCTTTCCCCATCCTAAGAATAAAGATTTATTAGGCTGGCGGACGATCCTAATGAAAGGAGACAAGATTGCTACTTTAAAAGAGTTTGTAGCTGGTCCAGATGGTATGAAAGATTTGCGAGTAGTTGAATTAAGTGATGGTTCAATCGGGATGTTTACCCGTCCACAAGGAAAAAAAGGAGGCAGAGGAAAGATCGGTTTTAAGCGTCTGCTAACCTTAGCTGATATAACCATTCAAGAGATAGAAAATACACCATTACTGGAGCAATTTACTGACGAAGAATGGGGAGGAGTTAATGAAGCTCAACTCCTGTCCAACGGAATTATTGGTGTGTTAGGTCATATTGCTAAATTTGATGAACGTGGACACCGCCACTATTATCCGATGGTATTCATGCTTAATCCGAAAACGGGTGCTTCGTCAGAAATGAAAATCATAGCTGAACGGGCGAACTTTCAGAAGGGACCGTCTAAAAGATCAGATTTAAAGGATGTCGTTTTTAGTGGCGGCATAATACGTAATAGTGATGGAACTGCCTATTTGTATGCAGGAACTAGTGATGCAGAAGCACAGAAAATTACGATTCCAGATCCATTTCTACCATATGAAACGAAGGAGCTGAACATATGAATATTTATCGCTACGAACAAAATCCATTGCTTACACCAGAAGATATAACACCGTTTCACGAAGGATTTGAAGTTATCGGGGCTTTTAATGCGGGAATTACGGAGTATAAGAAGGAAGTAATCATGCTTGTTCGGATTGCAGAAAGACCGTTTAGCAATAGAGATAATACAGTGAAATCACCTATATTTAATCCAAACACGAAACAGCTCGATATTATGGAATTTCAACAGGACGACCCTAATTACGATTTTTCCGATCCTCGTGTGATCAGAAGAGCAAATCATAGTAAGTGGTCTTACTTAACCTCTCTTTCTTATTTGCGAATCGCCCGCAGTAAAGACGGCCGTCACTTTACAGTGGATGAACAGCCGTTTATTTATCCAGCCAATGAACTGGAGACCTTTGGCATTGAAGACCCTCGAATTACTAAAATAAAAGATACGTACTATATTTACTATAGTGCAACATCTCCTAAAGGTGTAGGCGTTGTCATGGTTTCAACAAAAGATTTTGTTCAAGTCGAAAATCATGGAATGATTTTGGCTCCAGAAAATAAAGATGTAGCGATCTTTCCAGAAAAAATAAATGGAAAGTATTATGCTTTGCATCGCCCTGTTCCAAATAGTAATGGCTCTCCAGATATTTGGATTGCAGAATCTGAAAATCTGCTGCAATGGGGGAATCACCGTCATTTAATTGGCACGAGAGCAGGAAAATGGGATTCTGGCAGAATCGGAGGAGGAGCAGTGCCGTTTCGAACAAAAAAAGGCTGGTTAGAATTGTATCATGGTGCATCACAGGATCAGCGTTACTGTATGGGGGCGGTCTTATTAGATTTACAAAACCCAGCGAAAGTTATTGCACGATCGGAGAATCCTATAGTTGAACCGGAAGCACAGTATGAAAAAGAAGGATTTTTCGGTGGAGTTGTGTTTTCTTGCGGGGTGCTGACAGAAGGGGACATCATTAAATTGTATTATGGGGCAGCAGACACATCCATGGCTTGTGCTGAACTAAGTTTGGAGGAAGTTCTTGATTCCTTAACCTACTTGTAATACCAAAAGGTGAAACAGGCTTGGCAGCTGTTAAAATACCCTCTTTAAAAATGTTACAGCACTATCCTAAAAAATAAGATTATAGTATATAATAAACAAGAACATACATTCTTGTTTGTGAAGGATGATGCCCAATGAACGAAAGAAAGCTTGTATTATATATTGCTCAAAGCTTAGATGGATATATTGCGACAAAGGATGATTCACTAGACTGGTTATTCCAAGTAGAGGGAGAAGGGGATAACGGCTACTCCGAGTTCTATGAAACAGTTGATACTATTCTGATCGGTAATCGTACATATGAGTGGATTATGGATTATGAAAAAGGTGATTTTCCGTATAAAGGAAAGGATTGCTATGTCTTCTCTCGAACCCCTAAAGAGAATACAGAATATGTTCAATTTATACAAGAGGATATTTTGCTCTTTGTGAACAAATTAAAAAAAGAAGCAGGCAAAAATATTTGGATGGTTGGCGGAGGTAATCTGCTTCAGGCTTTTTTGGAAAACAATTTGGTCGATGAACTGATTGTGACAATTGCCCCAACTGTTATCGGAGACGGCATTCCGTTATTTAAAGCTGGTAATTATAAGCTGAACCTTCAGCTGAAAGGTACACGAAGCTTTGGACAATTTGTTGAACTACAATATGAAGTAAAGAAATGAATAGAAAAAAGTCTGCAGCAACTGATGCAGACTTTTTCGTTATTCTCTCGCTAATAATTGCTTATTGAGCTCAGTTGCAGCATAAAGTGCGTTTTTGTCTGTTAAAATATCGCCAGGTTTGTTGCCAGCACCAAGAATATAGCCGGCAAAATTAACAGCGACGAAATCGAAAATATATTGAAATTGCTGAATCATCGGCAGACCTTTAATGGTAGGTGAATCGCCACCAACAGCGATGACGTATGCTTTTTTGGAAGCCATTTTCCCTTTAAAATCAGGGTAGTTAGCATCTCTTAGCATTTGGGACCAGCGATCAATAAAGTTCTTCATGATTCCTGTCATGCTGTACCAATAAATAGGTGTAGCGAATAGAATAGTATCATGTGGGAGGATACGGTTTATGACTGTATAGTAATCGTCCTTGCTATCCTGAAAGCCAATTTCGTCGTGTTGCATATCCATTATGGGTTCAATATGAAAATCTCCTAAATAAATTTTTTCGACCTTGACCCCTTTAATTACTAAGTCTGTCAGCAATTCTGTATTTCCATTCGGGCGGTTTCCCCCATATATAACGGCAACTGTCATAATAAATTCTCCCTTCTCTCCATTACTATCTCTATTTTATGAGGACAGAGATAGTAAGGAAAGCTGAATATTTTGATTGAATTAATCAATACTTTCGATAGAAATAGCTACTCTATTATTATTTTTCAGTTTGTAAAAATTTCTCTGTTCAAGTTAAGGGAACACTAAGGAAAAGATGATAAAATAGCAAGTAGCGGAGGGGAATGATGAAGAAGAATTTTATTCATTTAATAGAAACAGAGCTTTTAAAGAAAGTAGTGTTAAAAAGAGAAAAAGTGCATAATCCAGTCGTGGTAAAACGCATACCACTTGGATGGAAGTGTGTTGGAGTAGGCAATTATGCAGCTGTCTTTATGCATGATACAGAGCCAGATCTCGTCGTTAAAGTCAATGTAGTAGAACAAGAAAATCTAAAAAAGGAAGCAGATATATACAGAAAACTTGGCATTCATCCGAGCTACTCTCATCTAGTGTATGAAGGAGATAACTATTTAGTTTTAAAAAGACTAAAAGGAATCACGCTTTATAATGCCTTTGCTAAAGGAATTAGGATACCGGAAACTGTCATCGAAGATATTAATGAAGCCCTCGAATATGCGAGAAGATGTGGTCTGAATCCATATGATATCCACGGAAAAAACGTGATGATGAAGGATGGCAGAGGATATGTTGTCGACGTCTCGGATTTTTATAAAGAAGGCAAAGATGAAAAATGGGAAGATTTAGTGAAGGCATATTATAAACTATATAAAAAAACTATTTATAAGTACCCAGTAAAAATTCCTTTTAAAGCACTGGATGTTGTCAGGCATACTTATCGGTTTTACAAAAAAATCAGACGCAGGCTCCATTGGCAAAGCCAATAAAAGCCGTTCATTTTATTTTATATCTCTTAAAGGCTGGCCAATTTGACCGGCCTTTTTTAGTTGTCACAAAATTTTTAATTTGAAGGCTCAAAATCTATTGACAGAAATTAGATACGAGATTATGATTAACCCAAGAATGATTATCATTCTCATTATCATCCATTCAGGAGGGAAATAAACAGGTAAACTAGTAATACAGAAATATATACATACTATTTTATTTTAAAAGGGGTAGCAAACATTGAGCAAAAAACTTATACCATTCATTCTTCTTCTTGTATTAATTATTAGTGCTTGCGGCAATAAGACAACAGGAACATCTGGCGAAGAAACAAAAAAAGAGGAAGATTCCACAATCACATATGAATCAGAAAATGGCCCAATCGAAGTTCCAGCAGATCCACAAAGAGTTGTTGCTTTAACAAATGCAGGTTATGTTTTAAAACTTGGCGTTAATCTTGTAGGTGTAGATTCATGGTCGATGACGAATCCACGTTATGCAGACGAATTGAAGGATGTGGAAGTGGTTTCCGAAGAGAATATCGAAAAAATTGCTGAGCTGCAACCAGACTTAATTATCGCAGCAAGCACAACTAAAAACATTGATAAGCTTGGAAAAATCGCTCCGACTGTAACATATACTTATAACAAAGTGGACTACTTAACGCAGCATTTAGAAATCGGCAAGCTCTTGAATAAAGAGAAAGAAGCACAAGCATGGATTGATGATTTCAAAGCTCGTGCAAAAGCTGCCGGCGAGGAAATTAAAGCGAAAATCGGCGAAGATGCTACTGTTACCGTATTGGAAAGCTATGATAAAAGCATGTATATCCTTGGTGACAGCTGGGGCCGAGGAACAGAAATTCTTTATCAAGCAATGGGCTTAAAAATGCCTGAAAAAGTAAAAGAAATGACGGAAAAAGAAGGCTACTACACGCTGTCTTCTGAAGTCCTTCCAGAATATGTTGGTGATTATCTTGTAATAAGCAAATATAATGACCAAGATAACTCTTACCAGGAAACAGATGTATACAAAAATATTCCTGCAGTAAAAAACAACCATGTATTAGAAGCTAATGCATATGAGTTTATCTTTAATGATCCAATTTCTTTAGATTACCAATTAGATTTCTTTAAAGAAAACTTCTTGAAATAAGATGTAGAGAGTGCACTTTAACGAAAAGTGCACTCTTTTTTTAAATGGAGAGAATGTTATAATACTAGACAACAAGCATAACGGCAGAAAGGATTTTTTAATGAGTCAAAACACAAAGGCGATAAAGTTTTATGAAAACAATGAATTAGATAAAGCATGGGAGATTTTTAAGCAAGAGATAAGGAATAATAGAGGCGTGCAATCTTTAAATAACTTCGCTTGGATGCTATATAGAGAAGAAGAGAATACCCAAGCTGCAATTCCACTTCTAAAAGAAGTGATTGCTAGTACTCCAAGTTCCCATTTTCCATACAATCTATTAGGTGAAATATACATAACAATAGCAGATTGGGATTCCGCCATTCCCATTTTAATAAAGGCGATTGAATTAGAGCCAACTTTAGAAGCTTACAATAATCTTGGTGTAGCGTATTATCATAAAGACGAAAAAAGCAAAGCGTTGCAATGTTTTTTTCATGCCTCAAAACCTTCTGAATACACAATGTATAGTTACGTGAAATGCCTTGCTGATTTAGAGAGATATGAAGAGGCGGAGAGCATACTAGATACCTTCTCCGATAAGGAGGGAGATTTTGTCGGTGCAGTAGACTTGGCAGATTTATATGCAGAAATAAATGCCCATCATAAGGCAAACTTTTGGTTTGAAAAAGGATGGGCAAGTTATTGGAAAGAGCCCAATTGGGTCAGCCGCTACACCTATTGTCTTGTTCAAACAGGTGAGAGGGAGAAGGCAAGAAGAGTATTGGATAACTTGATAAAGGATAAGCAAATCGAGCTCCAAGAAAGTTATGAAGAAGTATGCGATGAAACCTGGACAGAGGAAGACAAAAAAGAAGATATGGAAGAAATCCAAATGCACATTAAGCTATATGAACAAATGCTCGAGCAGGCAATAAACGGCATCAAAGAGCCAATGGAATATGCGCCGCAAGTCGAAAAAGCATGCTATTTATTCGGTTGCGAGCGTCATGGACATACAGAATATAATGACTAGAACTGTTATTGGGTAATCAATGAAAGAATTTAATTTTATATGACAATACACAAGGAATAGACATAGATTAAATAATGGAGGAATAGAAATGAGCTATTTTAAGGGAGTAGACTTAGACCGTTTTTGGGATGACAGCGAGTATGCTAAAGAGGAATATATTTCTGATTCACCTACAGAAGAGGATATTTCTAAACTTGAAAGAGACTTAGGATATAAACTGCCTGCGTCTTATATTTGGCTAATGAAAAAACATAATGGCGGAATTCCAGTAAAAGATTGTTACCCTACTACAGTACCGACAAGTTGGTCTGAAAATCACATTGCAATAAGTGGGATATATGGTATAGGATACAGCAAAAGCAATTCTTTAGGTGGTGATTATAGCACTGAATTTTGGATGGAGGAATGGGGATATCCTAATATCGGCATAGCTATTTGTGATTGTCCATCAGCTGGACATGATATGGTTTTTCTTGATTATCGAGAATGCGGCCCAGAAGGCGAACCGTGTGTCGTACATATCGATCAAGAAGATGATTACAAAATCACTTGGTTGGCTAAAGACTTTGAAAGTTTTATTCAAGGTCTTACCACTGACGATGTGTTTGAAGACGAATAAATTAATATGCTGAGAGGGATTAAAAGGACTATTAGATGTTAATCTGTAGTCGTTTTATCTAGTTGAAGGGTAGTATTAAATTTCTCATAGTGAGCTGGAAAGAAGATATTTCCGTTTGGAAGCTAGATAAACAAATTAAATTTTACGCAGTCAAATCATTTAGAAATGGAAATTTTAGATATTGTATTTAGGGAAATTTTTTTAAAAATATAAAAAATGATATACAGGATGTTGAAAATATAAAAAAGTAAATTTTTTTGTGAGTAGAAGAAAAGTGTACATACGACGAAAGAGATTTTCTTTGGAGATCTTTTTCTTATTTGATTAAGGAGAATATATACTCAATCAGTAATTACGAAATGCTATAATAATCCCGTTAATTTTATAGAAGGCGGAAACATAAATAAGGAAAATTGGATTCAACTATCCGAAGCTGAACATTGCATAAAAGGAGCTTTATACATATGAAACCTTATTAGCTCATTACCGTATATATTCCAATGGTACAATTGTTAGAGAAATAAATAAGGAGGTATCTTGCATTACATGGCAAAACAATTTAAAAAAGTTAAATTGGAACTACTTGTCAAAGAATATTTTAGTCAAAACGTATATCCTATTGTTAGTAATAAAGCTGCAGAATTTATGATTATAAGAGACGGTAATCTTGAATTCTATCAGGCAAAAAAGAAATCTCGTGGGTACACAGAAGTAATTGATAGCATTAATATTATTAAAAAATATCCTCTTTCGGAACTAAGCCATGTAACCATTGATTATTTTGTATTGTCTACAAAATATGTTTTTTCGAATAACTTACAAATAAGCGTATATGCGCCCGCAGAGAAAAAGGATAAATTTCAACTACAAAACGAATTGGTTGATATAGGGATAACTGCAAAAGTTTTAGAAAGAAAATGGTACAATAAAATTTTAGGTTTTCGCTCTAAAAAAATATGGAAGATGGCCATTGCTAGTATTTTTTATTTTATTTTCATCTATGTAAATATTGTAGGGTTTTTAGCATTCTTAGAAAATGAAAAACATATTCGACAGGAACAAGCAATAGAACAAGAGAATCGAGAAAAACAAAGGGAAGAAAGAGCAAGAGAAAAAGAAGAAAGAAAAAAAGAACAACAAGAATTAGAAGAGAATAAAGGAAAAGCAATAATTGATTTTAAAAATAACGGAATTGAAAAGTTAATTGAAGAGTATAATGTGGTCCAAAGTATAGAAGTTAAAGAAAATAGTATAGAGACTATCTTTTTTGATGTATATGTCGATGAAGAATCATGGTCTGAATTAACGAATAGTAAAAAGTTAAGTCTTGCAGCATCCTTAGAAACATACATAGAAAAAGAAGTAGATCCATATTCCATTAGTATGGATGTTTATAGTCATACCAATGAGGACAAATTAGCACAAAGAACATTCTTCCGGAATAGATGGGAGATTATAAGGTAGATATAAGTACGTTCAAAACCTTTAGCAATTTTAACGCTGCTAAAGGTTTCACGTATCCATATGAATTAAGATAGTAATAATCAATAATAGAGATTATTGATTTATAAGTTTTGTTTTTATAAGCTCAAATTCTGCAGCAGATAAATGACCATCTTCTTTTAATTTTACAAGTTTCAATAATTCATCTGCTATAAAATAATTCGTTTTTCCCTCTGATATTAATTCTTTATCATTATTATATTCTTCAATTTTGTCAGCAATTAAACTTCTTGATTTACTAAGGTTCTCCCTAGAACCACTTTTTATTTCCATAACTTGTTGGGAGTTTTTAACATATATACTTAGAATCGAACCTGAAAAATTGTTTTTTAATTCTACTGAACCAATCTTTTCATAATCTATTTCTTCTATGGATTCGCCTGTCCAAATACCATCCGTACCAAATATCAGTCGTGTATCAGTATGTGCCAATGCCCCCAGGACATCATCATTTATACATTCGTAGACATGATAAATTTCTTCATCATCTTTTAGTAAGCTTTCAATATACATAATATGCTTGCTTTTTTTCGCCAATTTACTATCCCTCCTTAATTTAAATTATATCAAATGTCTTAAGAGTAGCCCAATTAGTATACAAGTATAGAGGATTCTGTTTAAAATTTATTCAAACAGTTTCTCAAAAAAACAATCTTGCCAGTTTAACGGAAGAAGAAATAAATGTAATTAACAGGAAAATCAAATGTTTTGTTGAACCCCTTTTAAAATAAATGGAGAATATGGCATATATGCCCGTAATATGTGAATGGGAGTTGTAAAATAGATGACTTGGCAGCCTAAAAAGTTCTCTACTGAGGAAAGATTTGAAATTGCTAATAAAATACTTATAGAGTTAATAAAGCAATACAAGCAAAACCTTCTCTCTGTTGCGTTAGAGGGTTCCACAGCAAAGGGATTGGACGGTCCTGAATCCGACTTAGAATTAAGAGTAGTAATAAAGGAGCGAGAAAGTAGTTTGGAAGCATTTTTCTATAAAGGTATGTTTGTTGGAATAAATTTTAGGTCCCCAGAAAAAATGATATCAAAAGCAAAAAATATTGAATTAGAGTGGTCAGTAAAAAGTGATGTTCTTTATACATGTAAAGTTTTATATGATCTAACTAATTTCTATGTAGAATTAAGAGAAACCGTAAAAGAAGCAGAAGAACTAATAGACTTAAACAGCCTATTTAAAGATGCGATTACAGATATGTATGAACATGTTTATAAGTTGTTTTTATTAAGTGAAACAGTTACAATAATTGCTCAAGAAGCAAGACTAGTGGCTTATTGGGCAGTAATGTCGGTTGGATTAAAAAATAAACACACATTTTTATCAAGTCGGATTATTTACAAAGAATGTTTCGAGTTGGATTCTTTAACTGAAGCGTTTGAACAGAGGATACGTGGCTTAGTATCTTTAAAGACTGATGTCCAAAATTTAAAAAAGAATGTAGGAGAATTATGGGTCGCAACTCTTAATTGGGCTGGAATCTCGAAAAAAGATTTATCCTTTTTATAACAGATGTGATTTTGTGAGTAAATCCCATTGGGTTCCCTTTAGCGCAGGATTTGGAACAATGGTACTTCTATATATTGTCGGATCTATTACTGAAATAGATATTCTTATTCTTAAAGTTTCACTCTCATATACCGAAATCTCTATTTTACCAATTATTGCTGGATTACTGATTGGGTTAATAACTAAACAAACAATAAGATGTAAATCTAATGTTAAAAATATATAGCCACTTAAACTACAATCAATTTTTTTATTTTCCACATTTATATAATATTAAACAAGACTGCAGCTCATACTTGCAGTTTTTTTATTTTCTATTATAGGAAACGTTTACTCATTAACAGCTACCATACCCAGTACTAATTATGCTATTGGCAAAAGCCAAAAGTTATCTATCATACATTTTTACTATCTCCTTCACTAAAAAAGTCTGATTTTCTACAAAATATAACAAAATCAGACTTTTTTTTAGTGAATTGCTTCACATTTAGTACTTATTGCCGATATAAAGGAAAAATACATATGGAGGAGCTTGTTTTATGAATTCTACTATTCAGGCAGTAGTCAATATTGCCCCGATTATAAAAGATACGCTAGGACCAACAGCCGCAATGGGTGTGCTGGATACGGAGAAGTTTGTTTACTTTTCGCCGTCAACGCTCTTGAATTTGGATGTTGAAGCAGGAAAAACAAGACTGGATGAGCATGAAGTTTATCTGCGCGCACTTAGAGGCGAACAAATTATTTCTAAAACAGAAGATGCAAACATTTTCGGTGTGCCTGTAGTGACTTCTATTACGCCAATTAGGGATATAGATACAAATGAAATTGTTGGCTTGTTATCTTTATCGCGAACATTGGAGCATCAAGATAAGCTAGATAAAGAGCTTAGCAGAATCAATGAAGTAATTGATGCGTTGCAAGGCAAGGTGCAGTATGTTGCCGCACAGGCAGAAGAGCTTTCCGCAACCAGCAGCGATATTAACGACCAAGCAAAAAGTGCAAGCCAAAACTCTCGCCAAATCGGCGAAGTAGTTCAGTTAATTGAACAAATATCTACACAGACAAATCTTCTTGGATTAAATGCAGCTATTGAAGCAGCTCGTTCTGGCGATGCTGGCAGAGGCTTCGGTGTTGTGGCAGATGAGATTAGAAAACTATCTAACAATACGAAGGAAGCAGTGAAGACAATTGGTAAATCCTTAACGGAAATCCGTGCCAGCATTGAGAATCTGACACTCAGCATTAATGAGGTCTCCACTTCATCAGATGAGCAATCTGTTATCATGGTTGAATTCATGGATGAAATTCAGGCTTTGGATGCAAAAAGCAAACAGATAATTGAAAAAATGAAAATAGTAACTAACCAGGAATAGGAGATGGAAATATGCATTTAACACTACAAGCGTTGGTTAAACTAGCACCTGAAATCAAAAAAAACCTTGGTGAAAATTGTGCTGTTGTCGTTACCGACACAGAGAATTTCATCTTTTCCTCCCAGTCAAAAGATTTGGATTATAGTGTTAAAGTCGGTGACTTTGCATTTACGGAAGATAACGATATCCTGCGTCAAGCACTTAACGGAGAAAAAATAAAAATACATATTCCTAAAGATCGCTATGGTGTTGGTATGCACTATTCCGCTAATCCTATTCGTGATGAAAACGGTGAGATTGTCGGTGTATTCCAAATCACCAAAACATTGAAAGACGAAGAACTATTAGATGAAGATTTGGATGAATTACGCTCGATCGTCAGCAGTCTGCAGGGAAAAGTACAACAAGTTGCCGCTCAAGCGGAGGAACTTTCCGCAACCAGCACAGATATAAATGGTCAAGCAGCTCATGCAAATGAGAACTCTCAGGAGATTAGTAAGGTTGTTAAATTAATTGAAGATATTTCATCACAGACAAACTTGCTTGGCTTGAATGCTGCCATTGAAGCAGCCCGTTCTGGCGATGCTGGGAGAGGCTTCGGTGTTGTGGCAGATGAAATACGCAAGCTTTCCATTGGAACAAAGGATGCAGTAGGTACGATTGGTAAATCTCTTCAAGAAATACGAACAAACATGGAGAATTTGACAGTGAGTATTGGTGAAGTATCCACTGCATCAGCAGAGCAATCTCGTGTCATGGTTGAGTTTATGGAAGATATCCAAAATCTAAATGAACAAAGCAATGATATCGGACAATACATCAAAAATATTACATCTTGAACAGAATCATAGAAACAAAGCGACATTTCACTTGTTAATTACGAGTTAGTATGCGACCTAGTTGGTCGCATACTAGGCATTGCTTATGCACTATTTTATCCAACATAACTTGCTAAATGATATTCTGCGTACAGTTTTAAGCAGAACGATAGAAAAGTATTTTAATACGCAAAAGCAGGATAATTGTGTTTTAGTAACTAAGTTACATATAATTAGTTAGAATAGTTTTAATTCGAGATTGTAATCAGTGGATAAGATGAACCATCAGCAATGAATGTCATTAATATAGCAGCTGGTTACAGAAAATTGGGGGATAATGTTATGAAGTCTTTAGTATATTACGGTTCAAAAGATGTAAAAATTGAAGAAGTCACTGAACCGGTAGTTACAGAAGGAACTGTAAAAGTTAAAGTTAAATTCGCTGGTATATGTGGGACAGATTTACACGAATATCTACATAAAACATTTGTAACAGAAAATAAAATGATTTTAGGCCATGAATTTACAGGAGAAATTGTGGAAGTCGGCAATAATGTAACTAAATTTAAAGCTGGCGACAGAGTTGCGATTGAACCGATTTGGGGATGTGGTGAGTGTCAAACATGTAAAACTGGAAATTATAATATTTGCCCTAATATGAAATCATATGGCATTCACGAAAATGGCGGTTTCGCTGAATATGTTGTCGTGAAAGAAGCAAATGTATTTTTATTGCCTGATACACTCAAGTTTGAATTTGCCGCTTTAGTAGAGCCTCTTGCCGTTGTATTGCAGGCAATTCGAAAAAGTAAGTTCAAAATTGGCGATAGCGTCGCACTTTTTGGAGCAGGACCAATCGGGCTGCTGTTATCCGAGAGCTTGAGAGCAGCAGGAGCAAGTAAGATTTTTGTGGCAGAAGTTAGTGAAGAACGCAGAAAACTAGCATTGAAAATGGGTGCGGATGTAGTAATAAATCCGCTGGAAGAGGATGCTGTTCAAGTTATTCAAAACCATACCAATGGGGGAGTAGATGTTTCCTTTGACGTTGCTGGAGTAGAAGCTACATTCAACCAATCACTTGATTGCATCAAACCAAATGGTGAGTTTATGATTGTAAGTGTGTTTGCAAATCCTGTTAAGTATCACCCTACAACACAAGTAGTCAGTGAGAAAAAAATCAATTCTTCTCTCGGTTATAATAACATCTTTGCCCAAGCGATTGATTTGTTATCAAAGGGATCATTGAATGTTGAGCCAGTCATCACAAGTATCATAGCATTAGATAACATTGTGGAAGACGGGTTTGAAAAACTAATTAATGATAAAAATGAATGCAAAATTTTAGTTCGTCCGAACTAATTAAAAAGAAGCGGCAGAGCCTATCTGCCGCTTCTTTACTATTATGTTATTTCATTGCCTTTTTCGCCATGTGGGAGTTGTTAAACTAAACTGTCAGTATAATACATTCCATAAGTAAGGTTAAAACCTAGAGTTGCAGTAATGAAAACATATCTTTTCATTACAGAACGAGAATGCTGCCATTCTCGTTCTGTAATGCGGATTTTTAGCTGTCTTGATCTTGGTCATTGTCCTGCTCGTTATCTTGGTCTTGATCAGCATCCGCATTAGCACGGGAGCGTGATTGGACACGAGCTTTGGAATCGGAATGAACATCAATGTTCAAGTCGATTTTAGCATTACCAGAATCGTTGACTTTAGCGACGTTCGTGTTTTTATCAAGGTTTTTGACAGTATTATCGTTATCTACTTCTGTGTCTACTCTTAAGTCGTTATCTACATCAAAGTCTACATTTGCATCAGAACGGCTGTCGCTGTCGCCTGAACGTGAATTAGAGTTGTTGCTTTGGTTTGAATTCCCACCATTATTGCTTCTTCCGAAGAACCACGGTCTTCTACTCATTATAAATCCCTCCTTGTCCTTATTCATTACATAGTTTATTCAGCAAAGATAAAATGAGCTGGTTAGTTACATTAGGACAGGCATGGATTTTTCAATAATTCAGCAGCTGTAACAAAGCTGGTTGAATACCTAGTAATTTTATCTGAATAGTTAAAAAATCGTTGACACTTCCTTTTAAGTCCTGTTATGATAATTCTCAAGAAACAAACAAATAGATAAAGAATCGACTAGATCACTAGAGATTCAATGAAATGCTGCATTTGCATTTTGTTGAGTCTCTTTTTTTATTATTGTTTATCAGTCGATAAGGAAGTAGGGGGTATGAAAAAAAGAGAGATTAGACATTTTTGTGCATTAATCCGATTAAACCAATTTGAAAAATAGAAAAGGAGAGAGTAAATATGGGACATCCTACAATTTATCCGACAGGAGCAACAATCTATTCACCTACTAAAGCTTGGAGCGGCTACACTATTTTTCAAGCACCAGATCTTGGGGCATTATTGATTGATATGAATGGCAGAGAGGTCCACTTGTGGAAAGGCTTGAGAGGCTTTCCGAATAAAATTTTCCCTGGTGGCTATGTATTAGGACACACCTTTAACAGAGACCCGCAGCATGGTTTTCAGGATGAAGGAGATTTGGCGCAAGTAGATTTTGACGGCAATATTGTCTGGAAGTTTGATAAACATGAGTTTATTACGGATCCAGGCTATGAGGGGAGATGGATTGCTAGAGCACATCATGACTATCAGCGTGAAGGCAGTTCTGTTGGATATTACGCGCCAGGGCAGGAGCCGAAAGTTGATGAAGGCAATACGTTAATTCTAGCTCACCGTAATGTAGTCAACTCGAATATTTCGAAGTTTGAGCTGTTAGATGATGTCATTCTAGAAGTGGATTGGAACGGCAATATTGTTTGGGAATGGTCATTCAGCGATCATTTTGATGAATTGCAATTTGATGAGGAAGCAAAGAAAACCATCTATGAACAGCCAAACCGCCGATTCTTCGGAAATGAGTCTGGTGACTGGCTTCATATAAATTCAATCTCTGCAGTAGGTCCAAACCGTCATTATGACAATGGAGATGAAAGATTCCACCCAGACAATATCATTTGGGATGCAAGGGAAGCAAATATCATTGGCATAACGGATAAACGTTCTGGTAAGATTGTCTGGCAAATCGGACCAGATTATTCTACTGAGGAGCTAAAGGAGATTGGCTGGATTATCGGACAGCACCATGCTCATATTATTCCGCAAGGGCTGCCTGGTGAAGGAAATCTGCTTGTGTTTGATAACGGCGGCTGGGGAGGATATGGCGCTCCGAATCCTGGTTCTCCAGACGGTACGAAAAACGCTTTGCGCGATCATTCCCGCGTATTGGAAATAGATCCGATCACGTTAAAAATAGTTTGGCAATATACAGGTCAAGAAGCAAACTATCAAGCTCCTACAGATTCCTATCGGTTCTACAGTCCATATATTAGTTCAGCTCAGCGGTTAGAAAATGGCAACACATTAATAACAGAGGGCTCCAACGGCCGTATATTTGAAGTAACAGCAGACCATGAAATTGTTTGGGAATATATTTCGCCATTCAAAAATGCTCGTAATTCCAATATGGTATACAGAGCATACAGAGTTCCTTACGGCTGGGTTCCACAGCTTGAGAAACCAGAAGAAATAGAAATACAGCCATTGGAGATTGAAACATTTCGAGTGCCAAATGCGGCGCCAAGCGGAATTAATTCCGCAGTTGAAGTAAAAGGAGCAGCATCAATTGGAGAAGGAGCACTTTGCGTTGCACGGTTTGATGAACAAGAGATAAAATAACTAGTTTTAAAAGGGGGGAATTTCTTCATGAAGCAAAAATATAAACTAGCAGCTTTCAGCCTGATCTTATCTGTTTTTTTAGCAGGCTGCTCAAGCTCCACTTCAGGAAGTGAAGGCAAGGACGCTATAAAGATAGGAATTGATACAGCGGCAGGCGGTTCCTTGCAAATTAGGGCGGCAAATGCAGAAGGGTTTTTTACAGACCTGGATATCGACCCGAAAATCTCTAACTTTGCATATGGTATTGATACTATCAATGCATTACTGACAGAACAGACTGACACAGGGTTAGCAGCAGATTATGTACTTCTAAATTCCTTAAATAGAGGAGATTTAGTTGTTATTTCTTCTTTAAGTCATAGCACAGAAGCAACTATTAAAGAATCTGAGTTTGTGGCTGTAAAGGGAATAGATACGCCTGCTGATTTAAAAGGGAAACGCATCGGTGTCGCAAAAGGAACAGTATCGGAATATCATTGGGCTAATTATCTAGCAACAATTGGCGTAAGTGAAAAGGATATCGAATACGTGCCATTCAGCACACCTGATGAAGCAATCGTGGGCGTGAAAAAAGGAGATATTGATGCCGTTTTATCAAGCGGAGCAGTATTAGAGAAATTAAAAGCGATTGACGGCGTACATACCATCGATAATTTGAGCTCAGCCAATATTTCCACAAGCAGTTATCTTGTTGCCAATAAAGAATTTGTTGAAAACAACGAAGAAGCTGTCGTAAATCTCTTGAAAGCCATTAAAGAAGGGATTGCTTATGTGAAAGAAAATCCTGATGGGACAGCAGAAATTGCCTATAAGGAACTGAAAGTGAAAAAAGAGGATACCTTACGCGACCTAGAAAATATCAATTACACGATTGGTTTTACAGAAGAGGATATTAAGCACTTAAGTGATATGAAACAATGGCTCCTAGACAGGGGACTATTAAAAAAAGACTATAATATCGAAGATAAGCTGGCGTTAGATGCGCTGCAGAAGGCATTACCTGAAGAAGTAACCTATAAAAGCAAGTAAATAAAGGGGAGGTGGATTCTGTTTCAACTTGTGAATCCACCATCATCCTTGTAAGAAAGAAGGGAGTAGATAAAATGACAATGGTTCAAACAGATGCTCCTAATATTGTTTTAAAGGGGTTATCAAAAACATTTTCTGAAACTCAAGAACAAGGAAGCTATGTATTAGAAAATGTTGATTTAACGATAAACCGCGGAGAATTTTATATTTTACTAGGTCCAAGCGGCTGCGGAAAATCAACTTTATTAAATATTCTTGCTGGATTTATTGAGAAGTCAAGCGGTGAGTTGACGATTCAAAGCCAATCAGCACCTCAGGAAGAAAATCGAGGCTTTGTATTTCAATCAGCTGATTCAGCCCTTTTTCCATGGCTCACGGTAGAAGAAAATGTGGAATTTGGTTTGAAAATGAAGAAGGTCCCTGCTGCAGAAAGAAAAGAAATTGCCAATTATTATATTAAACTGGCTGGGTTAGCAGGGCATAATCAAAAGTTTCCTAAGGAAATATCCGGCGGAATGAAACAGCGTGTGCAGTTGGCACGTGTTTTAGCAAATGATCCGCAAATACTCTTGATGGATGAACCATTTGGCGCCTTAGATGCAATGACAAGAAGAACGATGCAAAAGGAGCTTATTAGAATATGGACAGAAACAAATAAAACAGTGATATTTGTTACCCATGATATTCAGGAGGCTCTAATGCTAGGGCAGCGGATTGGAATAATGTCAGTTGGACCTTCTTCTAAAATAATTCAATCCTATCAAATCGACATGTCATATCCACGAGAAATAACTAGTCCTGATTTTAATGAGTATTATAAAGTAGTTCAGTCGCATTTTGACTAGGGAGGATTAAGAATGAAAACGACCATTCAGCAGGAAATAAATATAAAGCCAACAGTGAAGAAACTGCCTGTAAAAGCCTACTGGAGAAAGATTTTAAAAACAGGGATAATCACCTGGATAGGGCTGCTGCTCATCTGGACAATTGCTGCATATTTCTCTGATCCGCAATTTTTACCAAGTCCGCTTGCTACATTGCGCGGCGCTATCGAACTTGGTAGTGATGGGTCCTTATTCATTTATATGGCATACAGTTTAGTCCGGGTCCTGATAGGCTGGCTTCTCGGAAATATTGTTGCGATTCCACTGGGATTATTTATCGGCAGCAATAAAACCGTTCGTGCTCTCGTTGAACCAGTGATAAATTTTGTCCGTTTTATCCCGCCACTTGCATTTATTACTTTATTTATGCTTTGGTTTGGGATTGGCGAGCAATCCAAAATATTCTTAATTATGTATGCTACATTTTTTGTTGTCACGATTAATACACTGACTGGAGTGCTTTCCATCTCTGAGGATAAAATACGTTCTGCCAAAAGCATGGGAGCAAGTGATCTGCAAGTATTGCGATATGTTGTCATTCCAGCAGCCATTCCCTTTATCTTTACAGGGGCAAAGCTTGCGATGGGTTCGTCCTTCATGGCAATCATTGGCGCCGAAATGGTTGCAGCCAATGAAGGGATAGGCTTTATGATCTGGAATGCACGATTATATTTTCAAACAGATTGGATTTTTGTTGGTCTAGTGGTCTTAGGATTGATGGGCTTTTCAATGGACCGGATATTTGCTTGGGCAGGCAGGAAGTTTTTGAAGAGATATAATATTGTTTCTTAAAGTATTTGTGACCTTACAATCTGTAAGGTCTTTTTGTATTTTTGTAAATTTTTATGAAACAAACAGGAGAACAAAGTCGTTATCTATAAGTAGGTTATAATTATCCTTTTATGGATAAAAATAACATTAGCGATTATTTTGAGGTGATACACTTGTTCTTTTCAAATCTCAAGCATGAGCAAAAATTAGTTGCAGGAGCTTTTATTTTACTAGCTCTGTATTTATCTCCCTTAATTGTGCTTGGGGAAAACGCCCATATTCGGGTCCATGATAATCTCGATTCAAATCTGGCATGGTATAAAGTGCTCGCAAATAGCGGTGAGCTCATCGGCACTTTGGATGCTGTTACACCGCAAATCATCAATGGGCTTCCACGTAATGCTTTCGGTTCGGAATTTACGCTGATTGTTTGGCTTTATAAATTCTTTCCAACAATGGTTGCTTATACACTTAGCCAAGCAATAACAAGGGTTGTTGCCTTTATCGGCATGTACTTGCTTTTAAAAAAGCATATTATTAAAAATCCTGAGTTTAGTTTTATTACAGTTGGGGCAGCTGTGGCCTTTGCGTTAACACCGTTTTGGCCGTCGGGCATGCTGAGTACATTAGGAATGCCGCTCGTACTATGGGCATTGTTAAATATCCGCAATGGGGAGCGGTCATGGAAAAACTATCTCACATTAACATTAGTGCCATTTTATGCGAGTATTGTTCTTGGCTTTTTCTTCTTTTTAGCAGCAATCGGTTTATTTTGGCTGTATGAGGCCATTAGGAAAAAAACTTTGAATATTCCCTTCCTGCTTGGGATTGCTTATATAAGCTTTGTGTTTTTAATCGTTGAATACCGGCTTGTATACTCCTTTTTATTCGAGCAGGAACAGACAAGCAGGGACGAGTACTTCCATGCAAGACTTACGTTTGCTCATTCGCTGAAACTGACCGTAAAAAACTTTGTCTTCGGACATAACCATGTCATGACCGTTCATGGGCTGTTTGTTTTGGCAGCCATCATTCTTTCTCTCCTCCTTATTGTTAAAAACAAAGAGTGGCGCAGTCAACGGCTGTTTATATGGCTGTTTGCTCTCAACTTTATTCTTTCAGCATGGTATGCTTTCTGGTTTTATCGAGGCTGGTTGCCATTAACAGAGAGATTTCAGTTTTTAGATACCTTTAATTTTGCCCGGTTTCATTTTTTACGGCCTTTAGTCATTTACGTAAGCTTTGCTCTCGGTTTGAAAATCCTAATAGAGAGCTCGCCGAAATGGAAAGGGACAGTTAAATTTCTGCTAATCGGTCAGATTTTGCTGTTGTTTGCTTTTAATGATGAAATTATTTATCATGATAAGCCGACTGTTAAAGAGTTTTATGCGGAAGATGTATTCGCAGATATTGAAGCACATATTGGTTTACCTAAAGAGGATTATCGTGTCGCAAGCATTGGGCTGCATCCGGCTGTCTCCCAATATAACGGATTTTACACTATTGATACATATAATAATTTTTATTCGCTAGCCTATAAGCATAGTTTTCGGAAAATCATGGAGCATGAGCTGGCAAAAAACAAAACAATTCGGACTTATTTTGATGAATGGGGCGGGCGCTGCTATATATTCACAGCTGAGCTGGGCAAACATTATATGTTTGAAAAAACATCTACTAAAAAAATTAAGAACTTAGAATTAAATATGGAGCATTTTGCAGAAATGGGCGGACGCTATATTTTCTCTGCTGTGCCCATTGAGAATGCTGCTGAAAATCACCTGCAGCTTGACGGTCAATTTACATCGAACAATACAGTATGGAAAATATATTTGTACAAGGTAACAGATATAGAAGGGGTATAAATAGAAAAAGAGCCTTCCCAAATGAATGGGAAGGCTTCAAAAGGTAATGAAATATATTTTCGGTAAATCATGATTAGTTTTATAATACCCATGTACAAATAAAATAAACATTAAATATCTTACTAAATACTCCTTTTCAAATAATTCTGCCTGCTTTGGTAAATACTTTTTGGTAGTGAATCCAATAAGTATGAGGGGGGAAGGTATTTGAAGTGTCCACAATGTGTGTATACGAATCCAGATGGTGTGAAGTTCTGCATTAACTGTGGTGAAAAATTCATCAAGGACAATACGATGGGTGATGACAATAGCTTTTTTTACGAATTTGCCCATTATGTAGACATGGTACCGAAAAGAGAACGCTCTGTTAATCCTAAATTCCATAATATCTTTTCCCGCGTTTTTCATGATCATAGTGAATTGGAAGCAGAACGGCTGTTTATTGTGGGAACGGCACTGACAACACCAAAGATTACGGAAGTGACAGATACATGGCCTAAACCGTGGCTGTTTGCAAGGGTATTTATAATCGCTCTTCTTACATTCGCAGGTTTTTACATAGGTGTCAGCTATTTTAAAAATGCTAACTTTATCCCCGGATTGATTTTAACAGGGTCTTTTGCTGTTCCATTCACGACATTGATTTTCTTTTGGGAGATGAATGCTCCCCAAAATATTGCCTTTTATAGAATTATGTACATTGTTTTGTTAGGCGGAATTCTTTCGATGCTTGTTGCATTATTATTTTTTGATATATTGCGGAATACGTCTAATGCAATAACAACTGGAATTGTCGAAGAACTTGCCAAAACGATCACAGTTATTTCATTTGTCCGTTACCGAAAATACCGGTTTATTCTTAATGGACTGCTTATTGGTGCTGCTGTCGGTGTTGGATTTGCAGCATTTGAAACAGCAGGATATGCGTTAAGAGCTTTGCTTTCCGGCGGAGGATCGCATTTGTACTATACGATTTTATGGAGAGGGATTCTTGCTCCAGGCGGACATGTTGCTTGGTCTGCACTGGCAGGAGCTGCCTTTTGCAGGGTGCAGGGAGACGAGCCATTTAAACTGAGCATGCTCATGCGCTTCCGGTTTTTACGAGTATTTATCTTAGTTGTGCTATTGCATGCTTTTTGGGATTTTGACGCTCCTTGGATGTTTCCTTATGGACAGCTCTCCCTGATGGCAGCATCATGGGTCGCAGTATTTTTGTTAATACGTGCAGGCTTAAAAGAGATAGGAACAATGAAATTAAAGATCTAAGAAGCAGCGCGCTGCTTCTTATTTTTATTAAGCAAATAATTTTACGCACTCACATATATTAATAAATTATTAAACAAAGCAATTAGGAATTATTAAAAATTCATTTTACGGAACTTTGTTTATTCTGTTTCGTATAGTTACTATACAACTTACAATTCTAATCCTTTTACAAAACGATAAGGGTGAGGTGTTTTTGGCTTGCAGACAAAAAAAGAAAAGGTACCGACTTCAAAAGGAATAATAGAATATTCTATTTCTGGAAAAGGAGAGCCGAATATTATTTTAATGAACGGCGGCTCCGGCCCGATTGAAGGCTGGATGAAGATCATCAAGGAAATCTCTAAAATGTCTGCTGTCTTTGCTTATAACCGTCTAGGTGTGGGCGACAGTGAAAAACCGAAAGAAAATCAAGATGGAATTACAATAATTGAAACACTCAGGGAAGCTTTAGCGGTCCTCAACATAAAGCCGCCATACTTGCTTGTAGGACATTCCCTCGGCGGTTTATATGCCAATTTATATGCACGGCTCTATCCTGATGAAGTTTACGGAGTTGTCTTTCTAGAGGCCAGCCATCCGAATGATATGCTGCTGGATGAACATTATGGAAAGATTGTTAAATCAGTTAATAAAATGCTGTCAAGGTTTGATACTTTGTCAGCACATAAAAAGTTCGATGAAGTTCATTTTGTAAAAAAGACAATACAGCAGATTAACGAGCATCCCTCATTTCCTGAAATCCCGTTATATGTCATAACAGGGGGAAAGGCAAACAGACTTATCCCAAAGGAAGCACTAAAAAGAAGACAAGAAAATCAACTGGAATTGTTGACATTAGCGAAAACCAGCAAACAAATAATAGCCAAAAACAGCGGTCATTTTCCGCAATTGACAGACCACAAGATTGTGATAGCTACCATTTTGGAAGCTGTACAGAATTATAAGGACAAACTGGAATAAATATTACATTGTGCTGATTAGCCATTTTTGCTACTATTATTTCATAGCTAATGATTTTGAAAATTAAAAGCGATTTCAATAGAATAATAGGCAGGTGCACACATGCAAAAAATCATATTTATGGATATTGACGGAACATTGGTTAATGATCATGGCATCATTCCAGATTCAGCAAAACAGGCAGTCAGGCAAGCAAGGGAAAACGGCCATTTAGTGTTTATTTGTACGGGCCGGTCTAAAGCAGAACTGTTTCCGGAAATACTAGAAGTCGGCTTCGACGGCATTATTGGCGCAGCCGGCGGATATATTGAAATAGACGAAGAAGTATTGCTGCATGAAAGAGTTAGTACAGAGGATGTAGAGCATCTTGTAGCCTATTTCGATGAGCATGGAATTGATTATTATTTAGAGTCAAATGGCGGCTTATTTGCCAGTAAAAACTGCAAAGCTCATATACGGAAGATTATTGATAACTTCTTAATGGAAAATCCACATGCAAGAGAAGAAGTGGAGAAAGGATTGCAGCCATTTCATGACTGCCTGATAGAAGGAGAAAATCCAATTAGAGATGATATAAATAAAATATCATTTTTAGGTTCGGATGTGCCTATATCAGAGATCAGCAGAGAATTTGAAGCTAAGTTTACGGTCATTTCAAGTACAGTCCCAATCTTTGGTGAAAACAGCGGGGAATTATCGGTTCCTGGCATTCATAAAGCTACGGCAATTGAGATACTCATAAATCATTTGAAGATTGACAAACAAAACACATTTGCATATGGCGATGGCCTAAATGATTTAGAAATGCTTGAATACGTTCAATACGGTATCGCAATGGGTAATGCTAAAGAACCAGTGAAACTTGCAGCCGATGATATAACAGATACTCATGATGAACATGGTATTTATAACAGTTTTAAGAAATACGGATTGCTATAAAGAGAACTAAGGAGCAAAGCATTGCTTTGCTCCTTAGTTCTTTTTAAAATGATTAGACAGGCTTCCGTAAAGTAGCTGAGATCCATACAACAAAAAGGTTTTTATTAAGAAAACAACAGATAATTGAAATTTAGTTAATCTGACTAAGGTTACATAACCAACTTTTTTGAACAAATCCATCCCTATATATGTAAACAGGGAATCTATTATAAGATTCACTAAAAAATAAAGCTTAAACTTTCCAAATGTGTATTTTAAAATCCAGATGGAGCCAATGAAAAATGGTCCAAATATTAAAGGTAACTCTGCTAATACATTTGGTCTTACATTATAAGGAAACCACCACCATTTTCTTTTTTCAGCAAATCTCCCTTCAAGTACAAGGTATGTACTCATCGTAAGCGCTGCTAATGCATATTTCTTAAAAATGTTTTTTCCCATTAGCGGGAGGGACATCCATGGTAAAACGGCCATTAAAACAACAATCCATCTGTTTTTCTTCATAGTATCAATCCTTAACATAATGTCTTCTTAATTTTAGCTGTTTTCTTTTTCTTATTCAGAAAAAAGCAATAAATGTCAAAAAAACGGCTGGTGATTTTGCTATTCTATCTATAGGGAGGTAAGAGATGTACAGTCAAATGATACGGCAATCAGTCGAGTTTATTGAAACGAACATCCATGAACCACTATCTTTAAGTATTCTTGCTAAAGAAGCAGGATTTTCAAAATATCACTTTCATCGCATTTTTCAAAAGGAAATTGGCGTCTCCGCTTCTGAATATATTCGATACCGGAGGCTTGCCAACGCTGCCCATATGCTTCTTTACACAGATGAAAAAATAATTGATATTGCCTTTTACTATCACTTTGAGTCACAAGAATCCTTTACACGCTCCTTTAAAAAATATTATCAAATACCGCCAGGACAATATCGGAAACTCATGAGCAAGCTTACACTACAAAGGGAGGAAATAACCATGAAAGATAGTCAATTATTAAAAGGCTGGAATTTAAGCGGATCAAACCCTTTTCATTATGAAATGGCGATCGACAGGAAAAATGTTCACAAAGGCAAAGCATCAGGCTGTTTGAAAGCAATTCAGCCTTCTGCCTCACAAGATTTTGCAACCATGATGCAGCAGTTTAAAGCAGATAAATATCTTAACAAAAGATTAAAGCTGACTGGTTTTATTAAAACGAAGGATGTTGATATATCCTGTGGTCTATGGATGCGAATCGATGATAGGCTTGGCGATGTTTTACAGTTTGATAATATGAGCAATCGACCGATTACTGGCGACACGGAATGGAATCACTACTCCATCGTACTAGATATTCCAAAAAACAGTGCAGTAATTGCCTTTGGTGTTTTACTTTCAGGGAATGGCAGTGTTTGGGTAGATGGAATTAGATTTGAAGAGGTAGATGAACATACTCCTACTACAAACATGGATTTTACAGAAGAACTGTTAGATGAGCCTGTAAACTTATCCTTTGAGGAATGGATCGAACACTAATGATAAAATGATGTAAGGAGAGAGGGTGTACACATATGAACAAAGAAGATAAGTTAAGTGCTGAGAAACTGCTGAAATATTTATTTATTGGCGCAACAGTAGAAGGGATTAGCTTTTACGGTCCAAAGCTCCTTCTCACAGAAAGTGAAACGAATTCGAAACGATTGGGTGATGGCCAGATTTATATTACAATTGAAAGCGAGTTTGCCATCCTCCAATCTAAGGCTGACACACTTCCTGTCTTTGATGACTTGCCAAAACGAAACGCCAAAGATGCATGTAAAATCCTTTGTGAACTTAGCTTGATGAAAATAGCAGATGTTTCCTTACATGATGAAATTCCTCATTTGCTGCTGACATTTGAGACTGGAGAGGTTTTGTTCATATGTGGTCATGATAATATGTATGAGTCTTGGCAAGCAGGTTTTTTTGGAGACAGTGATGGTGAGTATTGGGAAATTGTTGCATGCCCTGGTGATGAACTGGCGATATGGGGCCCTGACGATATAGGATAAATAATGGAAGCCGTACAGGCTTCTTTTTTATTTTATTTTGTTATACTTGAAAAGCGCTTCAATAGGAAATTTATATTATAATAGGGTAGAAAGACTAGTAAATATTTTGATTATACATAAGAGAAGAAAGAGGGGAAATCTTTGGCATTTCTGGCAGAATTAGACGCAACTACGAAAGAAGATTTGCAATCATTCGTTGGAGCGAAATATGAAAGCAGTTATAAAAAAAGATGGTATGGCATGTCTGACCGCCGTTCCAAATTATCGTGGAATTGGGCATGCTTCTTTTTTGGTCCATTTTGGATGTCCTATCGCAAAATGTATAGGCTTTCATACGGTTATTTGGCAGCTTATTTTATTTTAGAGCTTATTGTTAATATAATTGGTGACGAGCTATCGGCAATTGGACTCGTTGATATGATTATTTGGTTAGGATTAACGGTTTTTGTTAACTATTTTTACTTAGAAAAAGCAAAAAAAGCAGTAGCATCCCAAAAAAACGTAAGCACAGAGAAACGCAAAAAGGAATTGTCCCAACTAGGAGGGACAAGCGTTGCCGCAGTATTCGTGTATGTGCTGGCTACCATAATTTTAGGGTCAGTAGTTCAAATTCTGATTTAATGATAGAAGCTTGCAGCTGCAGGCTTCTATTTTTATTTTCACAAATGAACGTATACAGACAGGTTTCATCTTTCGCCAAAAAAATACAAAAATATACAACATTTTAAAAAAACTATACGTTTATTAGCGATAAATTCACACTGTATTTACAATCTATCATTAAACTAACGATGAAAGTAAAAATACAGAGAGAGAAGTGAATGAATTTGTCGAATAAAGGCGTAAAAAAGGATAATAAGAAAAATCAAAAGTCGAAAATACCGATTCTATTATTAACAACACTATTAACTACACAAGGTGCCTATTCCGCTTCTGCAGCAACTGATCATTCTGCAATTGAACCAAAACCGGGAGCTTACGGATACTATGTAGACGTATATGGCAGTAATGAAAGTTCAAACATGACCCCTGAGACAAACTCCTCTATTGGTGTCCTCTCGAAGTTTTTAGACATTTGGCAGCCGGGAGATTCATGGGATAACGGAACAGTGTTAAATGAGAGTGTACATAAACATAATATCGATACTTCTATCTCCATTACAAAAAACCGCACAGAAGCGGAAGCAAAAGATGCTTACTTAAGTGATCGCCGCAATCAAAACTATAGTGTGATCACAGGTCTTGGGCCTTATGCAGATAATTTTAAAGCAGGGTCTAACGCTGGAACAACGATTCCAGATGAAATTCCTCAAGATGCGACAAGTGTGAAATATGAAGACGGCGGAAACAGCAACGGCAATTGGGCAGATACTGATTCCAGTCTTGGAAGTATGGTAAACCTGATTAATACAATCCGCTGGACAGGAGCTTCTACCTCTTCAGCAAAAGCTTACTATAGCTATAAACGCCCGTTCCGTTGGAGTGAAGATGTAAGCATAATGCCGACACTTGTTCCCGTTAAAAAGGACGACCCATCTAGTGATGGCGGTTTTCCAAGCGGACATACAAATGCAGCATATTTAGCATCATACGGACTTGCTTATGCAGTGCCAGAACGCTTTGAAGAAATGATGACAAGAGCATCAGAGCTTGGCAACAGCCGAATCGTAGCTGGAATGCATTCACCACTGGATGTAATCGGCGGCCGAGTGATGTCAACAGCTGTCGCAGCTGCAGCACTGAATGATCCTGCGAACAAAAGTGTAAAAGACGCAGCATACAAACAAGCACATGAAGTGCTACTAACACAAGAAGGCACTTCATATGATGCTTACAGTGATTACGAAACAAATAAACAAAACTATACAAAGCGTCTTACTTACGGATTCCAACAAATTGGCGACACAACAAAACCAATGGTAGTGCCAAAGGGTGCTGAAGTATTGCTTGAAACTCGCTTCCCATATTTAGATGACATGCAACGCCGCTGGGTGCTGTATACAACAGGCTTGCCATCTGGTTACCCTGTTTTAGACGACAGTGAAGGCTGGGGCCGTTTGAATCTTTTTGCAGCAGCAGGAGGATATGATGCATTTGAAACAGATGTTAATGTAACGATGGACAGCTCTCTTGGCGGCTTCAATGCTGCTGACAGCTGGAAAAATGATATCTCTGGAACAGGCAGTCTAACGAAGGATGGAACAGGAGCCTTAACATTAACAGGCAACAATACATATACCGGTGGAACAGTATTGGAAGAAGGTTCCCTTATCGCAAACTCAAGCACAGCTTTTGGTGCTGGTGAAGTTGTTAATAACGGCGGTACAATGAATGAAAATATAACTGGCAGTATCACAATCGGAGAAGGCTTTACCCAAACAGATAGTGGTACACTTGAATTAAACATTGGCAGCAAGGAAGAAGTTTTGAAAATTGACGGAGAAGCAGCGTTTGGCGGTACATTGAAGCTAAACTTTACTGATGGCTATGTACCTGCAGCAGATGCAGATATTATCAGCTACAGCACTTTAGCGAGTGACAGCAAATTTGCTTCTGTAGAAATAACAGGACTTCCTGAAAACTATCAAATCGTTTATGGGGAAAATGCACTTCAAGTTTCAGCTGAAAAAGAAGAACCAGAAGAAGACAACACTCCTGAAGTTCCTTCTAATCCAGATGAAACAGTTGATAACGACGAAGAAAATAACAGTAATAACCCAGCACCAGTAGATTCAGACAATAATAACGAAGAAAATACAGAGGATAACAATGATAATATAAATAAGGAGGACAAGGAAGAAGCAGCACCTGTTACTGGCAGCAGCAACGAAAATGTGAACAATTCGGGCAAAACAGCAGACACAAATTCTGTGAAAAACCCGCAAACAGGGGATAATACGAATATTTTCCTATATGTAGGCACATTATTAGCATCAGCAGTAGCAGCTTCCATTGTATTCTGGAAGCGAAAAATGAAACGAGCAAACCAATAAATAATTACAACACTGCTCCCCTAAAGAATTAGCTTTATGGGAGCATCTTTCATTTAAAGCAGTAAAGGTGGAGTGAATTTGACGATCATTGAGCAAAAAAAATCCAATTGGCTGCAGCAAATCGTGCTTATTCTTTCAATCGGTGTCTTTCTTTTTAGCCTATTTAAGATTGGTCATATTGTGTACGGCTATGTGAAAAATGATAAGATAATGGCAGAAATTCAAGAAGTGTATCACAAAGACGCAAGCACGACAAGTAATGCAGCAGATCCACTTGAAAGCATGACAGAAATCAATGAAGATATTATCGGGTGGATAACGATAGATGATACAAAAATAGATTATCCGATTTTACAAAGCACGGATAATGAATACTATTTGAATCGGAATTATAAAAAAGAAGAGTCAAAAGCAGGAAGTATTTTTATGGATTATCGAAACAAGCAAGGCGCAGACAATCTTCATACCATCATCTATGGTCATGAAATGAAAAATGGGTCAATGTTTGGCGAGTTAGAGAAATTTTTAGATGAAGACTTTTTTTCCAAGCACCATACCTTCCAGTATAAAACGAAGGCCGGAAACTACGAAGTCGAAATTTTCTCTGTTTATGCAACAACCACCGAATTCGACTATTTAAAAACAGAGTTTTCTACAGATGAACAATACAAGGATTTCCTGCAAACTATTTCAGCAAAATCTGCGTTTCCAACAAACGTAGAATTAAATGAACAAGACCAGATTATCACATTATCAACATGCAGCAATCTGTCAGACCCGAATGAAGGCAGATTTGTTGTTCATGGGAAAATAACAGAGATACAATAGCTTTTTAAAAACAGGGAAATAAGGTGATGAAAATAGAGGAAATTCGATTAGATATGTGTAGCACATACCCTATTAGCACGAAATGGTTTAATGGGCAAATAACAAGAGATGGTGCTTTGCTGCTAATAGAAACACATCATCAGGAGGAAATAGATTTTTCCCTTTCTAATCAAGATTGTACGATAACATTAATAAAAGACGGAAACGTAAGAAAAATAGAATTAAAAAATATACCGATTTCTCCGACAGATGCAGATATTTTTTCGGACGGCTCCCTTTTACTTGTCCAAGGCAGATGCAGCACAGACGGAGCAAAAATGGAACCAAACGCCCAAATATATAATCTGGAAGGACAATTAATGGATACATTCCTTCTTGGTGACGGTATTAGTCAAGTGCAGATAGACGAAACTGATACCATTTGGGTAAGTTATTTTGATGAAGGTATCTTTGGAGCAATTGACGATCTCGAGCCAATGGGCGCAGACGGACTTGCCGCCTATTCAAAAAGCGGACAGAAATTATGGGGAGCAAAAGAATATGAAATGGCAGATTGCTATGCCATGAATATCGTGAGCTCTAAAGAAGTTAACTTTTACTACTATGATCAATATAAGCTCGTTCAGCTCAAAGACTTTATGGAAACGGCATGCTATGTAGTAGAGGGGGATGACACATTTCAGCAATTCCTATTTGACCAACAAGACTTGCTTGTAGAAATTGATTGTGATACGTTGATGCGCTATAACATTAGCAATCAAACGATTATTCCGGCTGGTAACGTAACTTTTGTTGATGACAAGGGTAAACGTATCAGCGGACATGTTTTAATGCGTGGTAAACTGCTTTATGTTTTTTGCAAAGATAGGTTATATAAGAAGGAGTTTTTATAAAGAGAGGTCCTTTAAGAAAAGGCTCAACTATCACGTTGAGCCTTTTAACTAGTTTTGATATTTATAATAATCCTGAGAGTGGTAGCTTCTAAAACCACATGATTGATAGAGTTTAAGCGCATGGGCGTTTTTCGCTTCTACTTCGAGAAAGATGGGTAAACCTTTTTGACTTTCCATCTTTATTATCCTTGATAAAGCCTTTCTGCCGATACCTTTGCCTTGAAGCTCAGGAAATATCGCTAACCCATAAATCCAAGCTTCTCCGTTTGATTCCGCTACCCTCATTTTTCCTGCTGTTGTTCCATTTACTTCAATGATATAGTGCTGCTCTGTGTTACTTTCCTTCAAATGGTTATTATATTCACGGGCTTCTTTTTCTTCCAATCCGAATGCCAGAATATCAAGCTGTACCTCTGCTTCCAAATCTGCTGGAGAATCAGATGGCCTCAGAACTACTCCGTCATCTAATGATAACTCCGTATTTTGCCACATCATTTGGTATTCTGACATAAAAAAGGAACAAGATTGGTTTCTTAAGAAATCTTTGGCTGATTGAGATTCTGAAGGAGCATTTAATAAGATGGTATGAACATTGCGGCGTTTTAAGTCTTTCATACACTCTGTTAATAGTGTAGAAAATATCCCCTTCCGTCGATAACTCGGATGAACCATGCCGCAAATTTCAACTTTATTACCAAAACCATAACTGCCAAGAAATCCGACCAGCTTGTCTTTTTCGTAATGAAAATAGTCTTCCTTTGTGTTACCAGATCTGTTCTCAAGCATATCAAAATTTAGCTTGAGCTGACATGTATCAATACTTTCGCAAATTTCTTGGAGAGCCTTAATAGCCTTTAACTCTTCATTAGTTAACATATTTCTAACACCTTTCACCTGAAAGTTGCCCTAATTTTCAGGAATTTATTTACATATATATTATCATAAAGAGTAAATCAAGGATGCTATATTTGTTTTCGTGTAAAATAATAAAAAAGGCTAGTAAGGAGATTACTTTATGAAAATAAAAACAACGTCCACATGGGATCAGGAGCTTTGGGAGGATGCCGGGCCACTTTATGCAGAGGCATTTGGTGAAAAGGGAGCAAAGCCAGTTAAAATCATTCAAAATATGCTCACCAAAGGGATTGCCGAGCTTTATATCGGTTATAACGAATCGAAGGCAATTGCCATGGCGCTCGTTGGTAAGCTTAATCAAGAGCAGATCATGATTATTGATTATTTGGCCGTATCAGAAAAAGAACGTAATCAAGGGATTGGCAGACAATTTGTTGAGTATTTAAAGCAAAAGGCTGGGGCAGATGGAATTAAGACCTTCATTATTGAGGCGGAGTCAGCGGAAACAGCAGATAATCGAAAAAGAATAGAATTTTGGCAATCATGCGGCTTTCTTACTACTGATTATATTCACACGTACATTTGGGTACCGGAAAAATACAAGGCACTGTATATACCTCTTGCTGGCATGCAACAGATAACTGGAGAAGAATTATTTACATATATTAATAAATTTCACAGATTGTCTTTTCTTGAAAAGAAAAATGATGGGGCTGATTAAATTCAGTCCTATTTTTTATTCCTATATAGGAATCTGTTCTTATTTTTCGCTGTTTTCATCGAGTATCCTTCTGTGAAACCGATATATACTTTGTTCATCTTTAATAAGCTTACTGGAGAGAATTACTCCCTTATTAAAGATTATCTATATTATAGGGGGGATACTTTTGAAGATTTTTTTACCAATCATCGCGCTGATGAACCGACTTAAATATATACAAAAATTTGCTGTAATCGGCGGGATTTTAGGGATACCAATTTTAATTATGAGCTTTATGCTGTTAAGCACAACGAATAAGGAAATCGACACTATTCAAAAAAGACAAGTAGGTACGGAGTATAATACTCTGTTGAAGGATTTCCTGCAGGATGTTCAGCAGCACCGCGCTATTTCCGTAAGTGTCATTAGCGGCGATTCTTCAGACAAGCCTAAGCTAGAAGAAAAGCAAGCGGAAATTCAAGAAGACATTGCAAACATGGATGCATTTGTAAAAGGAACAGGCAGTTCTATCCAAGTGTCAGATCAATGGGCAAAAATGAAACAACAGTGGAATACACTTCAATCAGATGTTGAGAGCCTGAACTTACAGGAAGCAACAAGCATGCATATTGATTATTTAGGCAATATTTTAGATTTTATGGTCGAGGTTGGGGACCAATCAGAATTATTCTTAGCGAAAGCACCAGAAAATTACTACATTATTAACGATGTAACAACTACATTGCCTAATTTGACAGAACATCTTGGGCAAATCCGAGCTGTTGGGATGAGTATTGCCGCAGAACAAAAAATCACCGATGACCAAAAAATTCAATTAGTTTCCTTATATGCCTCTGTTCAGAATTCACTTGAACTGCTTGAGCACGGGAAAGCTATCATTTTTACTAATAAGCCATCTCTAGAAAACAGTCTAGGCGAGGCAAGTCAAAGTACATTAGAAGAAACAAATAAATTCTTAGAGTTTGTGCAAAAAGAATTTAGTACTAATACTTCTATTACTGTTAATACGGATGAGTTTTATAATATGGCAACAGCAACAATCGACACTAGCTTTAAACTGTATGAGCTGGAAACAAAAGCATTGAACAGCATAATGACCCAGCAGGCTAAAGACTTGAAGCTTACTAAAGCGGCCATTATTGCAGTAGTTGTGCTGATATTTATTTTGACCATTTATATTTTTGTAGGATTCTATCTGTCTATCAGCAGCACAGTCCAAAAATTAAAAGCAGTAACTATACATGTTGCAGATGGGGACCTAGAAACAGAGCTCGATTTACAGACGAAAGATGAAATGAAGGATGTTGAGACTGCCTTTAATGACATGATCCAAAATCTGCGCTCCCTTATTCATCATATTAAAAGCAGTGCCGAGCATCTCGCTTCTTCTAGTGCCGAGCTGAGTGCAAGTGCAGAACAAACAAGCAGAGCATCTGAACAAATAACGCTTACTGTACAAGATGTTGCTGCTGGAACGGAAAAGCAGGTAGAAAGTGTTAATGACAGTTCAACAGTAGTGAACGAAGTATCTGCAGGAATACAACAAGTAGCAGCAAATGCACAAAGTGTAACAGTAACAGCAGCAAACGCCTCGACTAATGCAGCAGACGGAGAACAGGCGATACAAGTAGCCGTAAACCAAATGAATTCTATTAATCATTCTGTTAATGACGCAGCATTAGTAGTTAAAGAGTTAGGCGCTAGAAGCTTGCAGATTGGCGAAATCGTTGATGTTATTACCAATATTGCTGGCCAGACTAACCTGCTTGCCCTTAATGCAGCAATAGAGGCAGCGAGAGCAGGACAGCATGGCCAAGGATTTGCTGTTGTAGCTGATGAAGTGCGCAAGCTTGCAGAGCAGTCTGCCTCTTCCGCACAGCAAATTGGCCAGCTGATTACTTCTATCCAGAAAGAAACAGAAAAAGCAGTCCAAACGATGAATGCAGCAACAGCAGAAGTAACAGACGGAATCACCGCTATTTCTACTGCAGGCAACTCTTTTGCTGAAATTAAAGGGTCAGTTAGTGAGGTAGCCGAACAAATTGGCCAAGTATCTGCAGCAGCACAGCAAATGCTAGTAGGAGCAGAACAAGTAGTTGGCTCTATTGAGGTAATCTCCGAAATTGCCCAAGTATCTTCTGAAGGCACACAAAATATTTCATCCATTACCGAGGAACAATTAGCTTCCATGGAAGAAATTGAGGCATCAAGCATCACTCTATCTCGTTTAGCAGAAGAGCTGCAAGAAACGGTAAGTAAATTTAAAGTATAAAGAAAGCACAAAACGGCTGTTATCTGCAGCCGTTTTATTATTTACGGGAGCACCAAATCGAATCATAAGACATCCACACAGTATTTGCGTATAATATGAAGCGGAGGTGCTACACATGACAGACAATGCAATACCAATAAGATTTGCTGTACTTCTAGGATTATTAGAGGGGCGCGAACCAATGCCAAAAGATGTTGGTATCGTTTCTCCTGAAGAGTTTAATGCAGAAGTAGAAAGAATGGAAAACGAAGGTATTATAGCAAACGTAAAATACGCAAGAGGCGCACATGGCGAAGTGCTCGTTGTATTCTTAAAGGAAGCAGTAGTGACGCCCCGCGGCAATGCATACATAGATGAATTAATGAGACGTTATTCCTAAAGACAATCGATTAATTCCGATTGTCTTTTTTAATAGCTTGGATGCAAAGAACATAATAGATTCGTGTATAATGAATCAAAGCATACCTATTAAGTAACAGGAGGACTTCTTTTGAATTATATTTTAGATCATGTCGGAATTGCTGTACGAAGCATAGACGATGCATTGCCTTTTTACCTGGATGTATTAAACGGAAGCCTGGAGGACCGTTACACAAGTGACGCCAAAGGAGTGGAGGTGCATGTCGCAGTAGTCAAAACCGCAGACAAAGTCATTGAATTACTAGAACCGACAACAAAGGAATCGCCAATGGCACGTTTTATAAAGCAGCGAGGCAAAGGGGTGCATCACCTTGCATATCGTGTCGATAACCTAGATGATGCCATCCAAGAAGCACGCCAAAAAGGCATCCGTTTTCTGGAGGATACACGGAGAGTAAACTTACGAGGAAGACGGCTAATCTATCTGAACCCAGCTTCGACGAATGGAACATTAATTGAGCTGTGTGATTATTTAGATAGTTAATTTGGATAGAGGCGTTAGTGCCTCTATCCTTTTTGATTGCCAGTATTAAGATTCTGGTATGATTGTAATAGCTACAGTGCGAGTAGGTTCACTATTATCGTTTTTTAATGAGGTGTTATAGTATTTAACCATTAATTCATTGAGTTCTTGTTGAAATCCATGAAAGGTCTGTGTATCAAGCTTCATTTCTACAAAAGAAAAGGTCGGATCCTCCGCATTGCCATTTTCCTCTGATTTTGTTAAATAGCTCTGATATTGATTTAGGAGGAAGAGCTGATAGTAAGAAAAATAAGTTATCTTGTCATCCTTAGAAGTTTCTTTCCATTCACTTGGACTTAATTTTGCTTCCTCTCCGTTTAATGCATAATATTTTTCTACGACAGATCGGACTTTTTTTTCCTTCACAATTCGAATAATTCCTGCATCCAGCAATACTTGAATATGCCGGTACAGCGTTGCCTGAGGCACGTCTTTAATCATTTTCACCATCTCTAACGGTGTTAATCCATTTTCACCACTTCTCATTAAAGCCTGTGAAATTTTGATTCTTACTGGGTGTATTAATGCATCCGCTTTATTTACCATAACCTGCTCCAATCTGTACGTGATATATTCACCATTTTGATAATGTTATCATTATAAAGAATAATAATAAAAACGACAATAAAAATGGAAAAATAGTGCAATATTTAAAAACTTATGTTATCGTTATCAATAATGATAATAAAAATATATAAGGAGGAGTAAGATTTTGAATCTTCATTATGGATTAAATGATATAAAGGATTTTGATTTTTTCTCGATTTTGCCTATTGTATTGCCGTTCGTTTTTATAAACTTTATCCTAATTGCTATTGCCTTAATCGATTTATATCGTAACCGAGAAAACCGGCAACATTTATTAATTTGGACACTACTCATTATATTTATTAACCTATTCGGTCCAATCCTTTATTTTGTATTAAGTAGAAAGGAGACTAACAGAGTATGAAATTAGAAATTAAAAATATAACAAAGAATTTTAATAACAAAACAGCTGTCCATAACTTTTCTATGGAAGTGCAAGCTGGGGAATGTGTGGGTTTAATCGGGCCAAACGGAGCTGGTAAATCAACCTTAATTAAAATCATTTCAGATATTATTCATCCAAGTTCGGGAGCAGTATTTCTTAATGGAAAGAAAATTACGGATATGAAAAAGGAAATCGGTTATTTGCCTCAATATCCAAATTTCTTTCCATGGATGACAGCATTTGAAACACTGATGTTTATGGGAGAGCTGTCAGGAATGAAAAAAGAGGCGTTAAAAAAGGAGATACCGCTCCTTTTAACTAAAGTTGGCTTAAAGGAAGACAGCAACGCTCGGGTTAGAACATTTTCCGGCGGCATGAAACAAAGATTGGGAATTGCCCAATCTTTGCTGCATAAACCTTCTCTTATTGTGATGGATGAACCTGTATCCTCATTAGATCCCATTGGCAGAAGAGAGGTAATCAATATCATTCAAGCTATCAAAAAAGACACCACCATTCTTTTGTCGACACATATCTTAAATGATGCAGAAGATATCTGTGAAAGATTTGTGATTATTAAGGATGGCCAAAAGATTGAAGATACTAAAAAAGAAGCCTTATTGAATAAGCACAGCCGCAATAGCATCTTAATGGAAATAACTTCTGCAAGTCTCAGCTGGCTGGAGATTGTGAAAGGTTTGGATTATGTTAAAGGTGCAGAGGCAGTCGGTACTACTGTGAAAATCGAAGTGGATAATATTCTCGTCAATAAAAATATGCTATTAGCAAGTGCATTAGAAAATAATGTAGATATTTTAAAATTTGAAATAGATAACGATACACTAGAAGAAATATTCCTTAAGCTGGTGGTGTAATGATGAATAATGTTGCGATATTATCAAAAAAAGAATTTGTTCAAATGATTCGTGATTTCAAAATAGTTTGGTTCCCGCTTGTGTTTATCCTTTTAGGAATGATGCAACCGGTCCTCAGCTACTACTTGCCTGCTCTATTAAAAGCCATGGGAGGAGATCAAGGAATAACGATTGACCCGAGCTTTTTTGAACAGCTAAAAGGGGGAGAGGTGCTAGCGACTACACTTGAGTCACAGTTTGATCAATTAGGGCTATTAATTATCGTCATTTCCTTAATGGGTGCCGTGCAATCTGACAAAGCAAATGGCATGTTAGCCTTTATTTTGACAAGACCAGTCAGTGTGTCTCAATACATTGGCGCAAAGGTCCTCTCTAATTATTGGTTTGTTGCAGCGTGTGTCGCAATAGGATACCTCGCCTCATATGCATATGTGAACCTTTTATTTTCCAATGTCAGCTTTGCTGATATGTTATTAGCACTGCTGTTTTATTTAGTATGGGTATTATTCATTATTTCCTTTACGACCATGTTTAGCACGTTATTTAACAATCAAGGTATTATTTCATTACTGTCTATTGTTCTTTTATTATTATGCAGATCTCTCGTTGGCATTAATTCTTTTGTAGATCTAATTAACCCAGCAATGATGAGTGCACATGCTGTTGAAATCCTTATGACAGGAATCATCCATTCTAAATTAACAGCAAACTTACTCATTACCTTGATTTTATGTTTTGCAGCAATACTGATATCGAAAGATTGGATTGCAAAGAAGAAATACGACAATTCTTAATTTTTACAGGAGTAAAAACTAAAATAAGAACAGTATCGATGAAAAAAACACTTATCAAAAATCCTCCTTTACTAAAAGAGATTATGATAAGTGTTTTTCATTCTATTATTCTAATATTCTTTACAATGTTTTAACTAAAATACTAGCAATGATAACAGATGCGACCGTTACTGTTGTAAATCCTCCGATCAGCATCGGCGGTGATAATTCATTTAACAGTCGTTTTTCCTCTTCTTCATTTCGTCCAACACTGCGGCTTACTTCCTGGCATAAAATATAATCAGCAGGGAAGCCAAACATCGCCGTCAATGCAAGCGACATCCCTTTATAAGGGTGCCATTTTACTAGTTTTGATACAATGAACCCACCTGCAAGAATGCCTATTTCACCGATAATGATTATGGTTAGAACCTGTGGAATAAAATGCAGGAACTCTGTAAGACTTACTTTACTCATGGAAGCAATAACAATAAATATTGTACCTAATACAGCGATACTAGATGCTTTTGCTTTATCCATGATGTTTTCATTGTAGAAGTTTACTTTCGTGCCTATAACACCGATGAATAAACACCAGATGGTTCCGCTTATCCCCGTAAGTTCTCCAAGTACTGTTCCAAGCGATGCTCCTACGAACAACTTAAACAATAAAATATTGGCCGTGTTAAATTCATATTTCTTTCTTACCTTAGGTTTGCTGACTGCTTCTGCACCATGATGCAAAGGAACCTCTGCGGCTGCAGCAATATAAGAACTTGAATCCGTTTGATCCCATTTAGCACGCAGAATTAATGCGTATTTACGAAGAAACATTGATGCCACTGGTAATCCAAATAACTTATGTATGGCGAGTACTAGCGCCGGTATTGCGACTAAATATTCATATCCAGCTGCATTTAATGCATCAGAGGTAACAATAAAAGCAACAATTCCACCTACTAACGGTCCTGTACCAGCTACAGCAGTCTCATAACCAAAGAGCATTGTAATTACAGGAAGTACAAATACTAACGCAACTAACGCTCCACCTAAGGCGATCAATACAGCCCGATACTGTTTACCCATTAAGGTAAGCGGGATTAGTGTTCCTAAGTGAACAACGAGAGGACCTGTCAGTAACGTACCCATTGTGCTAAAAGAAGATGTATCTACGATGTCTTCAGGGAATATCCCTGTCCAAATTAAAATAAGAAAGCCCATTATGGCAATAAGCAGCATTGGCACGCGTGCTCGTGTTAAGATGGAAACAATTTCGCCAATCGCTATTAATGCAAGCACTAACATGGCTGCATATACTGGTTCGTTAATAGTCATATAAATCCTCCTAAAGTTCATGTCATGGTGAGTAATAATACAAAATTAAAAATTTTCAGAAATAAAAAGTTAAAAAAATCCATCTCCTTTCCGTAAAAGCCGATCTTAAAATATTAAATTCTGACTTTTCATATGATAGTGAATAGTTTGTATACAAATTAATATTTTTATTTATATCATATATCGTTACGAAATGTAATAGTTCTTTTGCAAAATATTTATTATTTAATGAAATATGTTTTGTTTTATTACTATATGAAAACTCTGTTCTTTTTTATTTACTATTAAATTTCTATATGGTTAAATACACTCAATAACGTTTTTCGAAAATAATAGAAACAAAAGGAAAGAGAGGTATGATAAATTTGTCTTCCAATTATAGCGTTCCAAATTTAGTGCTCGATGAAATAGATAAAACCATCTTATCTATGCTGCATGAGAACAGCCGCATTTCTTACACAGATATCGCAAAAGAAGTTGATTTATCAAGGGTTGCTGTGCAAATGCGTATTAACAACCTAACAGAGAAAGGCGTAATCGAAAAATTTACAACGGTGATTAATCCAACTAAAATCGGTATTCATGTATCTGCGTTTTTTAATGTAGAGGTAGAGCCCCAGCATTTAGAAGAAGTAGCAGCAAAGCTTGCTGAAGAACATTCTGTTACTAGCTTGTATCATATGACAGGACCTAGTAAATTACATATGCATGGTATCTTTGGTGATAATCAAGAAATGGAAAAGTTTTTGACCGAAAAACTTTATCCGCTAAAAGGAGTAGTTAGTGTCGATTGCCAAATTCTGATTAAAAGATACAAAAGCAGAATGGGAATGAAACTGTAAAAAGGGGAATGATATCCCCTTTAAATTCACTAAATAAAAAGAGGATTTCGTTATATTTATATAATTTAATCGACATACACAAAAAAAAGGATATCCTCCTAATCAGGACACCCTTTTACTAGTTTGCTAGCTTTTAACTGCTAAATCATTTAACATACCAACATATTTTTTAACTTCGCCAGATTTGCTTTTAATGGCGCTTATCGTCATCCATTGCTGGTACAGTTCACCGTTTTTACGCTTATTGCAAATTTCCCCTTCCCAGTAGCCTTTTTGTTTAATCATATTCCACATATGCTGATAAAAAACGTCATCATGTTTTCCTGACTGCAGGATATTTGGATTTTTGCCGATTACCTCGTCTTTTGAGTAACCAGTTAATGTGGAGAATGATAGATTAATATCCTCGATAATTCCATGAGGATTAGTAATTAAAATAGCTTCCTTCGTTTCATTAATGATTTGTTTTTCAATGAAAAGATTATCCTTATAAAATAGCCATACTACAATAACAAAGCTGACTAAGGCAAATTCTGAAATAGCCATAAATCCAATTGAATAGTGACCAGTTGCATTAAGAACAAACGACAGAACAAGCGGCGGGAAGAAGCCGCCTAAACCACCCATTGCCGACACAATTCCGTTTACGATGCCAGCTTGTTTCGAAAAATAAAGCGGCACTAGCTTGAATATCGTTCCATTTCCTATCCCAGCAGATAACGCGATTGTCAATACACCAACAGAATAGAGACCAATGGACGGGGAGAATGAAAGGAGCACGCCTGAAAATGCCAGCCCAAGAAATACAATCATTAATATTTTGTATGGATTAAATCTATCTGCTAACCACCCGCCAGTTGGACGCATCAAAGTTGCTAAAACAATGAAGCCTGCTGTCCGTAACCCTGCGTCAACACTGTCTAATCCAAAATGGGTTGTCAAAAAGTTTGGTAAATAAACAGTAAAGGCAACAAAAGCACCGAAAGTAATGAAATAAAATAAACTAATAAACCATAGCGTAGAGTTTTTATATACGCCTTTCACTTGTTCTATTAATGAAACCGTTACTTTTCGTTCTTTGCGGTCACCGAAGAAGATATTTAATGCGGCAAATACAAGCAAAAGTATTAAATATAACTGAACCGTTTGCGTCCAGCCAATTGATTTTGCCACCACTGGTGCCGCAAATGTACTGATTGCCGTACCTGCATTTCCTAAGCCGTAAATACCATTTACAAATCCATGATTTTCTTTTGGATAGTATTTAGGAATCGAGGTAACCCCAACTGAAAATACAGCTCCGCCTATACCAATAAATAATCCTCCTATAATTAAATCAGCCATTGAATCCGCTTTACTTATTAAGAAGACAGGAAGCATCAGCAGAATAAAACTAATGATATGAATGATCCTTGCACCAAACCGGTTGGTGAAATATCCGATTGGTATCCGCAATAATGATCCTAAAATAACAGGGACAGCTGTCACTAATGCCGTCTGGCCGTCTGTCAGCGGAATATCCTCTTTTATGAGTGGAATGAGTGAGGATATAAGAACCCATACCATAAATCCTGCAATTAAACTTGATGTTTGGAGAAATAATTGTACGCTTCTAAGTGTACCCATTGTAAACATCCTTTCTAAAATTGTTCTTAATCATGCAAGTGTGAATTGATGAACAAAAATTCTTAATAGGAGGCCTTAAATCAGCGCTGGTACTCGCTACAATCCATAGGGTACATGATTGCCAATGAGCCTGCAATAGCGAAAATGGCATATAAAGTTTGTGAAATAATAAATAACTTACTGGGCTTTTTTTCTGAATAAACATTGTAGCATCAAGCTTTATAGCTTGATGTTTTTTGTTTTCTATCCAGGGATATTGTGAAAAAACAACATTTTATCAGCATAGTGAGCGGAAAAATCAGGGGATTCCCTTAATCAATTTCCGGCTGCCAAAAAGCGTAAATTTGAACATTCTGCGACAATTGACTGTTTTCACCTCTTGAAAAGCCAATATAGGGAATTTCCCTAATAGTTAGTTCGAAAGAAAGGTCGATACAATGGAATAGTAGATCGAGTCGGTTTTAAACAGGAGGGCTCATAATGGCTAAACGGACAAAGAAATTAAACTTTTTTAAGAAAACAGAAAAATTTAATGGTAACTGGTCTGTTTTACAAGAAACAGACCGCGAATGGGAAAATATTTACCGGGGGAGATGGGCGCATGACAAAGAAGTGCGGACAACTCACGGTGTTAACTGCACAGGTTCATGCAGCTGGAAGGTCTTCGTTAAGAGCGGCATTATTACATGGGAAAATCAAGCAACAGATTATCCAAGCTGCGGACCTGATATGCCGGAGTTTGAACCAAGGGGCTGTCCGCGGGGAGCAAGCTTTTCTTGGTATGAGTACAGCCCGCTGCGCATTAAATTTCCATATATGCGAGGACGGCTTTGGAAAATGTGGCAAGAAGCATTACAACATTATCAAGACCCAGTCAAAGCATGGGGAAGTATAGTCGAGGATAAAGAAAAAGCAGACTCTTATAAGAAGCTTAGAGGAAAGGGCGGCATGATTCGCGTTACATTTGAAGAAGCGTATCAAATGATCTCCGCTATGCTTATTTATACGATAAAAAAATATGGACCTGACCGAATTGCCGGGTTTTCCCCTATTCCTGCGATGTCCATGATCAGCTATGCTGCAGGCAGCCGTTTTTTAAGCTTGATCGGAGGAGAGCTACTAAGCTTCTATGATTGGTATGCAGACTTACCGCCTGCTTCTCCGCAAATATGGGGGGAACAAACAGATGTACCAGAATCTAGTGATTGGTATAACGCCGGTTATATCATGATGTGGGGCTCGAATGTTCCATTAACACGAACACCAGATGCGCATTTTATGGCAGAGGTGCGCTATAAAGGTGCTAAAGTTGTTTCTGTGGCGCCTGATTATGCAGAAAGTGTGAAATTCGCAGACAACTGGCTAGCACCTCACCCAGGAACAGATGCAGCCTTGGCACAAGCGATGACACATGTAATTCTGAAGGAATTTTATATAAACCGGAAAGAAGAAGCATTCATTAACTATGCAAAAAAATATACAGATTTACCATTTTTGTTAAAGCTGGAGCCAACTAGTGACGGCAAGTTTAAAGCAGGCCGATTTCTTCGAGCAGAAGAGCTGAAAAACGATGACAACATGGTTAATGGCGCATGGAAACCAGTTCTTTTAGATGAAGATTCCAATCGCATTGTAGTGCCAAATGGAACGATTGGCCAGCGTTGGAATGATAACGAAAAATGGAATTTAAAGCTGGAAACAGAAAGAGGAGAAGCGATTTCGCCCTTATTATCTACTTTTTCACAAGAGAATGCAGAAAAAGTAAAGATACAATTTCCGTTATTTGAATCAAGTGGAAATAAAGTTTTTGACCGGCCAATTTCCGCTATTCCGATTTTATTAGCAGACGGTTCCACCGAGTTTGCTGCAACTGTTTATGATGTCATGCTTGCCCAATATGGTGTTTCAGAAGATCCGGCGGTCCTAATTGAAGATGATATTTACACGCCAGCCTGGCAGGAGCCGATTACTGGAGTTAAAGCAAGCATCGTCGAGCAAATAGCAAAAGAATTTGCCCAAAACTCGATTGACACACAAGGTCGCTCGATGATCATCATGGGGGCAGGAATCAATCATTGGTACAACAGTGATACGATTTACCGAGCCATTTTGAACTTAGTTATTTTAACAGCATCTGAGGGAGTTAACGGAGGTGGCTGGGCTCATTATGTTGGTCAGGAGAAATGCCGTCCGTATGAAGGCTGGGGAACGATAGCCTTTGCTAAGGACTGGCAGGCACCGCCTCGTCAGCAAAATGGAACATCCTTCTTCTATTTTACATCTGATCAGTGGCGATATGAGGAAGAAGAGCTAGGCAACAAACTATATGCTTCTCCGCTTGTGAAGGATATAACATATAAACATCCAGCTGATTATAATGTGCTTGCTGCCAGATTAGGCTGGTTGCCTTCTTACCCGCAGTTTAATAAAAACTCATTAAACTTTGCGAAAAACAATAAAAATCCGGAAGACATAATTCCTAATTTGGTAAAGGAATTAAAGTCAGGAGAAACATCCTTTGCTATTGAAGACCCTGATAATCCAGTGAACTTTCCACGTGGTTTATTTGTTTGGCGCTCCAATTTAATGTCCAGCTCCAGTAAGGGGCAGGAATATTTTATGAAGCATCTGCTTGGCACGACTGAAAATGTGTTAGCTTCTCCAAGTCATAGCTTTAAACCAGAGGAAGTGAAATGGCATGAGGAGGAACAAACAGGCAAAGTTGATTTATTAGTTACATTGGATTTCCGTATGACTGCAACTCCGATGTACTCCGATATTATTCTGCCAGCAGCAACCTGGTATGAAAAGGAAGACTTAAGCAGTACAGATATGCATCCATTCGTTCATCCCTTTAATAAAGCAGTTGATCCTGTCTGGGAGTCTAAATCAGACTGGAACATATTTAAGGGACTTGCGAAATCTTTTACAGAAATGGCTCAGTCCCAGTTTGATGCTCCTGAGATTGATGTAGTGTCCGTTCCGCTCAACCATGATGCACCTTCGGAAATAGCCCAGCCATATGGATTAGTGAAGGATTGGAAAAAAGGCGAAATCGATGCAATCCCTGGCAAGACCATGCCAAACTTTACACTGGTAGAACGTGATTATCGGCAAATTTATGACAAGTTTATCACATTAGGACCAAAAGTTGGTACGTACCCAACAGGGGCCCATGGTGTTAATTACAAAACAACTGAACAATATGAGGAATTAAAACAATCGTTAGGCACTTATGATGATGATACAATCAAAAACGGTTTGCCAATCATTGCCGATGAAAAAAAAGTCGCCAACAGTATATTAGCACTATCAAGTGCAACTAACGGAGAGTTAGCTGTTAGAGCGTGGGAAACGATGGAAGAGAAAACAGGCATGCCGTTAAAGGATATTGCAATAAAACGGCAAGGTGAAAAAATGACGTTCGAAAGTGTGACCGTCCAGCCAAGAGAGGTTATTCCAACACCAATTTTCACCGGTTCTAATAATGATGGCAAACGATACTCACCTTTTACAACAAATATCGAAAGGCTTGTGCCTTTTCGAACATTGACAGGACGTCAGCATTTTTATCTCGATCATGAATTGTTCTTTGAATATGGCGAGAACTTACCAGTCTATAAACCGACATTGCCGCAAATTATTTTTGATGAACAGGATAATATGCCGGCAGCTGAAGCTAACTTAATTCTTCGATACATGACACCACATGGTAAATGGAATATCCACAGTATGTATCAGGATAATCAGCATATGCTTACTCTCTTCCGCGGTGGTCCTACTGTCTGGATAAGTGATATAGATGCAAAGAACGCTGAAATTAAAGATAATGATTGGCTTGAAGTATTTAATCGCAATGGTGTAACAGTTGCCAGAGCGGTCGTTAGTCACCGCATGCCGCGGGGGTCTATGTTTATGTATCATGCTCAGGACCGCCACATTAATATGCCTGGTTCAAAGCTTACAGGAAATCGCCCGGGAAGTCACAATGGACCAACAAGAATACATGTAAAACCAACACAAATGGTAGGCGGATATGCACAGCTTAGCTACGGGTTTAACTATTATGGTCCGATTGGCAATCAACGTGACTTGTATGTTGTTGTTCGGAAGCTGAAGGAGGTCGACTGGCTTGAAGATTAAAGCACAAATCGCAATGGTATTAAATTTAGATAAATGCATCGGCTGTCATACATGCAGTGTTACATGTAAAAATACATGGACAAATCGGCCAGGTGCGGAATATATGTGGTTCAACAATGTTGAAACAAAACCAGGGATAGGCTACCCAAAGCGCTGGGAAGACCAGGAGCATTATAAGGGTGGCTGGGAGTTGAATAAAAAAGGAAAGCTGCAGCTTAAGTCCGGCTCGAAAATCAATAAAGTAGCAACAGGGAAAATATTTTACAATCCAGATATGCCGAAGCTTGATGATTATTATGAACCGTGGACTTATTCATATGATAACCTTTTCTCGCCGAAGGAACGTGCACAGCAGCCTGTTGCACGTCCCCAATCATTAATAAGCGGCAAGGAAATGGAAATTGAGTGGGGACCGAACTGGGAAGATGATTTAGCAGGGGCTCCTGAAACAGCACCGCTTGACCCGAACATCCAAAAAATCGAAGAAGAAATCAAATTGAACTTTGACCATGCTTTTATGACGTATCTGCCAAGATTATGTGAGCATTGCTTAAACCCAGCTTGCGTTGCTTCCTGTCCAAGCGGAGCTATGTATAAACGGGACGAAGATGGGATTGTGCTAGTCAATCAAGAAGAATGCCGCAGCTGGCGCTTCTGTATGTCAGGCTGTCCCTATAAAAAAGTGTATTTTAACTGGAAAACAAGCAAAGCAGAAAAATGTACGTTTTGTTTTCCAAGAATTGAAAATGGACTTCCGACCGTATGCTCTGAAACATGCACAGGACGTATTCGCTATCTAGGCGTTCTTTTATATGATGCAGATCGTGTGGAAGAAGCGGCATCTGTCAGCAATGAAACAGATTTATATAAAGCACAGCTGGAGCTGTTTTTAGACCCAAATGATCCAGAGATAATCAGTCAGGCCAGAAAAGATGGGGTAGCAGAGTCCTTTATTGAAGCAGCACAACATTCACCAATCTATAAAATGGCGATTGAATATAAAATTGCCTTCCCATTGCATCCAGAGTATCGGACATTGCCAATGGTTTGGTATGTGCCGCCCCTTTCCCCGATAATGAGCTATTTCGAAGGCAAGGATTCCATTCAAAATCCGGATATGATTTTCCCGGCTATTGAAGAAATGCGCATTCCTGTCAGTTATATTGCCAGCATGCTGACTGCAGGTGACACGGATGTAATAACACTTGCTTTGCAGAAGATGGCTATGATGCGTCAATATATGCGGGCTGTTTCTGCTAATAAAGAATTTGATACCTCCCGATTAGAACGTGTCGGGTTAACGGAAAAAACGACGAAGGAAATGTATCGTTTACTTGCCATAGCAAAATATGAAGATCGTTTTGTTATTCCAACTTCACATAAAGAAGCATACTTAGATCCCTATACAGAACAAGGCACCTCAGGTTTTAGTGCATGCAATGGCTGCTCGTTGTCTGGGGGCGGTATGGGAGCAAACAACAACCCACCAGTCGACACAACAAATCAAAGCTTATATGAAAAGAATTTTTATGGAGGGATATGGCGTGATTAATCAACGTGAATTTGAAAAATACAGACCCATACTCCAAGAATTTAGTTTGATGCTGCTTTATCCCCAAGAAAGACGGCTAAAGCAGCAGGATTTTCCTTTAATAGAGTTATATAGTGAAAGCAATAAACAAATATCGGAAAATATGAATCGTTTTTTTGACTATATAAGCGAATTAACTCTGCTCCAGCAGCAGGAGTATTATGTGCAAACATTCGACTTCAGTAAAAAAACACCACTTCACATGACTTATGTAAAATATGAAGATGCCAAAGAAAGAGGGCAAATACTTGTCCAATTAAAATTGATGTACGCCATGTGCGGGTTAGAATTGGACTCAAAAGAGCTATCCGATTACTTACCTTTAATGCTAGAGTTTTTAGCAAATGGAGAATGGATACACAATAATCGTCTTCAGAAATGGCAGCTAATATTCGCGATAGTGGAGGATGGTACGTATTTTCTCCAGGAAGAGTTGAAACAAAAAGACAATCCGTATCAGTATGTGATTCAAGCTGTTCGACTTTCTTTAAAAGCATGTATGGAGTCAGAGATGGAGGCGAATATACAATGAGTGGTGTAAACCAGCTCTTCTGGACAGTTATTCCCTATATATTCTTGATGATCTTTGTGTTAGGGATGATCTTTCGCTATCGCTATGATCAATTTTCATGGACAGCTAAGTCCAGTGAATTACTAGAAAAGAAAAAATTAATGATTGGGAGCAGTCTATTTCATATCGGAATTATCTTCGTGTTTTTTGGCCATGTGGGAGGCTTGCTTGTTCCGATTGAAGTAACAGAAGCTTTTGGTATCAGTAACCATCTGTATCATACGATTGCCGTATGGGTCGGCGGCATTTTCGGCTTCATGGCATATGTGGGAATCATTCTGTTAACATGGCGAAGATTATCAGATGTACGTGTCCGCTCCATTAGTACTTTCTCAGATATATCTATTAATATCATTTTAATCATCGTTATGTCTTTAGGTATTTTCAGCACATTTTTTGGCACGAGCAGTCAGCCGGATTTTAACTATCGTGAATCAATCTCGATTTGGTTTAGACAGTTATTTATTCTTCAGCCGGATGGCAGCCTGATGAGCGGAGTTCCGCTGCTGTTTAAATTACATATCATTTCTGCTTTTGCCCTGCTTGCTCTGTTTCCTTTCAGCAGATTAGTACATGCATTTAGCTTGCCAATAGGATATATTAAAAGACGATATATAATCTATCAAAAAAATGTGGTGCGTAAGTAATTTAAATATGATGCTAGAAAAGGGAATGAAATCAATTGACGCTTAGTGTAGAACAGAAAATAATCGACTTATTAATTGAAATAAGACTTCAGCTGGAAGTAGATTTTGTCGGTTTGGCCATGGCAGCTGAGAATGAAGATGGCGATGTAGTGATCAAGTGGAAATATGTTTCAAACAATCGCAATAACCGCTATCAAAAAATTGTCCTGCAAGTAGGGAAAGGAATTGCTGGCATCGTTTGGAAAACTGCTCGCCCTTATGTGATAGAAGATGCAAAAAAAGATATACAGGAAACGAAAGACTTCCCATTAACTATTACAGAGCAGCTAGTCAGTATGGCAGCAATTCCTCTATTACACGGACAGGAAGTTCAAGCTGTTTTATTAGGCGGCTTTAGAAAAAAGAAAAAATTGAATCAAACCTTTATCAATGAATTGATTTCTATTTGCACAGAAATAAACCCATTATTAGATGAGTTAAGGGGATGAATAAATGGGAACTGCCATTTCTAAACAGAAATTGATTGAAGCAATGTTTAATAAAATGAATGATGCAGTCTTTTTTTTGCATGAAAATGAAGTTCTGTTTATGAATCCAAAAGCCATAGAGCTTATTAATAAATTTGAAGTGAATGTAGCCAATATGTCATCGATATGCCATCTTTGCAACGGCATGACAAATGAAACAGGTTATCAAACCTGCTCAAATTGTTTTATTGAAGGAGAAAAAAATCTAGAGTCTTTTCAGTTATTTTTATCAAAAAAGAACGATCAGCATGCAGATGATACACCGTTTAGCGGCAGCTACTTTCCTCTTGAGGAAGTCGATGACGTAAATGTGCTTATCTTACGAAATTTAACAAACCAACAAGAAACAGAAAAGCTTCAATTCCAAAAATCTTTAACAGAATATGTTATCCATGCATCAGAAGAAGAAAGAAAGCGGCTTTCACGAGAGTTGCATGATGGCTTGGCACAGGAAATCTACAGTGCCCTCATACAATTACAATCTATGAGATATACAAATGATTACGAAAAAGTGAAAGAAACAGCTAGCAGTATCGAAACAATTATCGTAAAATCTCTAAACTCGATAAAATCGATGGCCATCGATTTACGTCCGGCAGCTTTAGATGATATGGGACTTTATGCAGCGTTAAAGTCCTATTGTAAACGATTTGAAGAAACATTCGGCATGGAGGTTGAGCTTTACAGCAATATTCAAACAGAACGTTATACAGGCAAGATTGAAACAATGGTATACAGGGTATGTACGGAAGCGCTTATTAATGCCGCTAAATATGCTGACACAGATGAGGTTGTCGTCTACTTACTGGCTGGCAAAAAACAGCTGCGTGTTGAAGTAATGGATGAAGGCTTAGGCTTCGATTTGCATAATATCCATGTAAAGGGAACAGGTCTTGGTCTGCGAAATATGGAGGAAAGAATCTCTCTGCTTGGAGGAAAATTTTCCATTGAAACATCCATTGGAATCGGGACCAAGGTTTTAGCTGTCATCCCACTAGAACAGGAGGAGCATGAAGATGATTAATGTATTAATTGCTGATGATCATGCCATCGTCAGAAGCGGTCTTTCCTTCTTAATTGACGCACAAGAGGATATGAAAGTAGTTGGGACTGCAGCTGATGGCTTTGAAGTTACTTATTTAGTAGAAAGACTTCAGCCAGATGTTGTTCTAATGGATTTAAGTATGCCTCCTGGAGAAAACGGACTTTCGGCAACAAAGAAAATCAAAAAGGCTTTTCCTCCTATTCAAGTCTTAATACTAACGATGCATGATGATGAAGAATATTTATATCACGCTTTTAAATCAGGTGCAACAGGCTATATTTTAAAAAATGCTAAAGATGATGAGCTGCTTCATGCTATTCGTGCAGTAATGAAAGGGGAAAGATATATTCACTCTAAAGTCTCGACTAAAATGGTTCGTGAACATATTGAGAGTCCAGAGCAAGATCCTGAAATCGTGGATTCCTATTATTTATTATCAAACCGTGAGCAGGAAGTGCTTCCGTTAGTTGCACTAGGATATGGAAATAAAGAAATTGCAGACAAATTATTTATTTCCGTGAAAACAGTGGAAGCACATAAAGCAAATATGATGAGTAAGTTAGGCCTTACGACAAGGCCTGAGCTTGTCCAATATGCAATAAAAAAGAATTTAATAGATTTATAAGGTTTGCCTAGTAGTTACATTACTAACACTAAGGAGAGAAGTTAAATGAACTTATCTCGAAAACCAGTCCAAATAAACGAAGTGATCGAGAGAATTTGGGAGCATCATAATCCAGGCATGACAGAAATCGTTGCTATAGAAGACAATACAGACCGTTTTTTAGGAGAGGATATTATCGCAAAAACGGATGTACCGGCATTCGATAAATCACCATATGATGGGTTTGCGCTGCGTGCAGAGGATACTGCTTGGGCATCATCAGAGAATAGGATAGAATTCGAGGTCATTGATAAAATCGGGGCAGGCTCAGTATCACATAAAAGAATTGGTGGCCACCAAGCAGTTCGAATCATGACAGGAGCACCAATTCCTTCCGGCTGCGATACGGTCATCATGTTGGAGCTAGTGAAGGAGATAGAAAGAGACGGAAAGAATTTTATCCAAATTACTCGAAAGCTAAAAAAGGGAGACAATATATCCTTTCGTGGAGAAGATATTAAGTCTGGAACACTGCTAGTAAGGAAAGGAACAAAAATAAATCCTGGAATTCAATCCTTATTAGCAACATTTGGTTACAAGAAATTAGCCGTTATGCGTAAACCGAAAATCGGGGTTCTTGCTACAGGTGATGAACTATTGAATGTAGAGGAACCATTAGTTCCCGGGAAGATACGTAACAGCAACAGCTATATGATTGTAGAACAAATTAAACGAAGCGGTGCAAAAGCAATCCATTATGGAAAGATACCAGACACCTTTACAGCGACATATGACGCCTTACACAAGGCAATTGCTGAAGTAGATATGATGATTACAATAGGTGGAGTTTCAGTTGGAGACTATGACTATATGCCAAAAGTATATGAAGCGCTTGGAGCAGACATTCTTTGCAATAAAATAGCGATGAGGCCAGGAAGTGTTACAACAATTGCAAGCTTAGATGGAAAGCTATTGTATGGGTTATCTGGGAATCCTTCAGCTTGTTATGTCGGTTTTGAACTGTTTGCACGCCCCATCATTCGGCATAGCTTGGGCAGCAATAAACCTTTTTTGAAAAAAGTAAAAGCGATTTTAGACGTTGATTTTCCTAAGGCTAATCCGTTTACACGCTTTGTGCGCAGCAAGCTTTTTACTGGCGGAACACAGTTATTCGTAGCGCCAATTGGTATGGATAAGTCCAATATTATCTTTTCACTTGCCTATGCAAACTGCCTGATGGTCCTTCCTGGAGGAACGAGAGGTTATAAAAAAGGCATGGAAGTTGAAGTGCTCTTATTAGAAGATCACGAAGGAAGTGACCTATTTTGATACTTCAATACGTAGGCTTTCAAAACAGCGGCAAAACAACGGCAATGGAGTGGACGATTCAGCAATTAACAGAGAAAGGCTATAATGTCATCGCAGTCAAGCATCATGGACACGGCGGCATCCCTGACAATATTGTGAAAGATTCCACAAAGTATAGCGATGCAGGTGCTGTTGCAAGTATAGTAGAGGGTGAGGGAGTTCTCCATTTAGAGATAACTAATCAAAAGTGGGATATCGAAAAAATCCATATGCTGCTGTCTTGTTTAAATTATGATCTTTTATTAATAGAAGGATATAAACAGGAGCAATTTCCTAAAGTCGTTTTCACACGGTCAGAACGTGATCTCGATCAGTTGCAGTTTCTCTCAAATATTCATTCCATCATCCCATTCTGTGATCAATTAGCAGATAAGAAGGCATACATAAACAAATTGGTTGCTTGGATTGAACAGGAATTACCGAAGAGGAAGCTAGTTTAACGAGTTATTCACTGTAGAGGAGTAATATAGATGTCAGACGTAATATTTAACTATTTAAGAAGTGTAACGCTTTTTAAAGAGCTTTCAGATGACGAGCTTCTTCCTATTGCAGACATTTCCTATATGAAGCTATATAAAACGAAATCATTTATTTATATGCAAGGTGACCCGCTTGATAGAGTATTTTTTCTATACGCAGGTAAACTTAAAATCCATCGCACAGATGTAACGGGAAAGGAACAAATCGTAGCAGTGCCACAAGTCGGCGAAATGTTTCCTCATGTTGGATTATTTCGGAAAGGGAGCTTTCCAGCACATGCAGAAGTACTTAAAAATGCTCAAGTAGTTGTCACACCAATCACTGAATTTGAACAAATCCTAATAAAACATCCTGAATTATGTATGAAAATGTTTACGTTTCTCGCTGAAAAAATCATTGACTTGCAAGACCGATTGGTCGAACAAATCCTGCACAGTTCCTACGATCAAATAGTGATGTTGTTAATACGTTTATGTAAGTCAAATGGAGTACCTTTTACTAAAGATTTATATCTCATTACTACACACTTTACTAATCGAGAGCTTGCTAACATGATTGGATCATCAAGAGAAACAATAAACCGCACACTTAATCAATTACGAAAAAAGCAGTTAGTCAGTACTACTACGGAAGGTAATTTATTAATACATTTAGAAAAATTAACAGCTGAACTTAACTAATCAAGCAAGTGAAATGGGAGGATTTCATATGGTTTTGCCAAGAGAACACGGAACTTGGATGATGTTTTTTCTTCCATATCTGCTCGGAATGATATTGTCTGGACCTAATTGGCTTCATCTTGTTCTTTTAATCGGTTGGTTTTTTATTTTTTTGACATCTACACCACTATTGAATATCATCCGTAAGCCAAAATTAAAGAAAGATATGCTTCCATGGGTACTAAAGTATAGTACAGCTGCTATCCTATTTACCGTTCCAATTATATGGATGCAGCCAATTCTCTTATGGGGCATATTCTTATTATTACCACTGCTCTTTGTTAGTAGATATTTCATTAAAAAAAAGCAAGAGAGGAGCTTATGGAATAATTTAAGCGGCATTCTTATTTTTTCTCTCGGGGGAACAGCTGCTTATATAGTTGGGCAAGGAAGCTTAACGAAAGAGGCAATCCTATTGTTATGTATTACCACGCTCTATTTTATGAGCAGTGCCTTTTACGTGAAATCATTAATCAGGGAGCGAAAAAATCCCGCTTTTAAAAGAAAGTCTCATATTTTCCACCTATTATTACTACTATTTCCTTTGTTAATAGCCTTACCGTGGATGACGATAGCGTACTTGCCAAGTGTGTGCAAAGATTTTTTTACTACAAGAAAGAGGCCAATAAAACCGCTAAGAATTGGCATTATAGAGATCATTAATGGAATTGTGTTTTTTTTAGTAAGCTTATTTTTTCTTAAGTAACGAAATGGAGAGGGCATATGCATCAATATATAGGTACTATATTAGCCGGCGGACAGTCTAGCAGATTTGGTGAACACAAAGCCTTTGCGAGGAGAAAGAATAAATTTTTCTATCAATATTCTATAGAAGCACTCCAAGCTATTACCTCCAAAATCTATTTAGTTTCACATCCTGCCATTACAGATAGATTTATTGCTAAGGAAGTAACCATCATTCAAGACACGCCCAGTTTTCAAGGGTATGGACCCCTTGCTGGAATATATAGCGTCATGGAAAGAGAGCAAGCTGAATGGTATTTCGTTTTGCCAATTGACAGCCCGTTTATTACGCATCAGAGTATGGAAGTATTATTAGCTCATCTAGAAGACGAATACGAAGCAATCGTTCCAATTGTAAACGAAAAACCTCAGCCTCTAATTTCTATATACAACTTTAAAATCAAAAAAAAGCTCTTTTCTGCATTAAAAATCCAAGATTTATCGATGAATAGCTTGTTGACACAGCTTCATGTGAAATTTGTTGAGGAGTTTAACGAAGATAGTTTTATTAATATTAACGAACAAAGGGACTATATCAAGTTTATTACATGAAAAAAAGAACATGAACAAAATCTGTCATGCTCTTTCTAACAATTAAGCTAGTTTAATTGCTCGTTTAAACAATACGTTATTTTCTAAATGGATATGTTGAAACATATCTGCTTCAAGGGCACAAAGACGATGATAAACAAGACGATAGGTGCCGCATGCATTGCTTGGAGGTGTGAAGTCATTTGTAATGTCACGCAGTTCCTTCAAAATGTCTCCAGCGTTTTGATGCTCGCTCTCAAGCTCTGCAACAATAGCAGTTAATTTTTGATAATTTTCGTCAGTTGGCTGTTGTTCATATTCCAAGATTAGCTTAAAGTCTTCATTTTCTTCTTTGTGAATATGGTTCTCTAATTCTGCTTTCAGTTCAAAAAACAGCTTGTGTATTCTTACTAAATGAGGATTATTTTCACCGTGAACACGCCTAACTTTTGTTACATATGGACTTAACAGTGGTAATTCTTCTCGTAAAAAACGGTGATGCTTACTGACAATATGGTCTATTAATTCACTAGAAGAAGCTTTTTTCCAGTCTATCGCTGCTTCATTTAATAAATTTGTTTGTTCGTAAAGTGTAGATAAGTTTGTTAACACTTCATCTATTGATAAATTTCTTTCAGTAACTGCTTCAATCAGCGGGCGATTACCGCCACAGCAAAAATCAATACGGTATGTTTTAAAGAGATCACTGGCCTTTGGAAACTCGGTAACAATCTCACTAATAATAGAATGCTCGTTAAATGGTTGATTCATCATATAGCCTCCAGTACTTTGATTAGTTGTTGCTCTAATTAAGAATAACAAGTATCCCGCTTTAAACTTGTGATATACATCACATTTAATGAAAAATAATAGAAAAGAGATGACAGTATGAAGAGTAACCTGTTAGATAAATTACAGCGTCCATTAAGAGATTTACGTATATCGGTTACAGACCGCTGCAATTTCCGCTGTGTATATTGCATGCCAGAAGAATTATTTAAGTCTGGGTATACATTTATGCCGTCAGAACAGATGCTGTCATTTGATGAGATTGTAAGAACAGCTAAGCTATTTGTCAGGCTAGGTGTAAAAAAGATTCGCCTAACCGGAGGAGAGCCACTGCTTAGAAAGGACTTACCAGCCTTAATTAAGGATCTTCATAATATCGAGGAACTAGAAGATATTGGATTAACTACAAACGGTTCTTTGCTAAAGAAATTTGCAAAGGATTTATATATAGCAGGATTAAGGAGAATCACAGTAAGTCTAGATTCATTGGATGCAGAGCGGTTTTCGATGATAAATGGGCACAGATGTAAATTAACAACCGTAATGGACGGCATACATGCTGCCTTAAACGTAGGAATGATTGTTAAAATCAATATGGTTGTTAAAAAGGGACAAAATGAGGAAGACATCATTCCAATGGCCAAATTTTGCAAACAACATAAGCTTATTCTAAGATTTATTGAATATATGGATGTAGGTAATTCAAATGGATGGCAATTGGAAGAGGTTGTTACTAAACAGCAGATACTAAACAAACTAAATGAGCAGATGCCAGTTAAACAAATCAAAGAAAATTATACTGGTGAAGTAGCAACACGTTATCAATATTTGAACAGTAGCCAAGAAATAGGAATTATTTCTTCCGTAACAGACACATTTTGCGCAACATGTTCACGAATAAGGTTATCAGCAGATGGAAAATTATATACCTGTTTATTTGCATCAACAGGCCATGACTTACGCAGCTTAATACGCAGTGAACAAAATGACGACATTATTATCAATAAAATATCGCAAATTTGGAACGGTCGACATGATCGTTACTCAGAAGAGCGAAGTAATCTATCTATAAAACAAAAAAAGAAAATCGAAATGTCTTCAATTGGCGGGTAATGCAGACGATCACTTAAAGTGATTGTCTTTTTTCTTGGATGAAGAGATACAATAGAACTATTCGTATAAGACCTGTTTTACGAAATGTATTTTTTAAGAAACTGTGCAAATAAGGCAAGTATAGGTGAATGGTATGCTATTGTGTGTTATAGGAGTGAAAATGCGATATATCGGATAAATTTTGTGTTTTAGTTTGAATTGCAATTATATTTACAGGTTAAATAGTTACATAATAGTTAACGTGATTTGAATTTGTTAACAAACAATTAATTAATAAGCGGAGAATTAATTTTAATTAAATAATCCTCAAATTACATCGAATAAATACAAACTAAAGTTAAATGAATGAAAAATCTGTCGCAACTATGTGTGCAGTTGAATTCTGTGCGCAATTAAATGTTGGTGCAGAATTTACTGCATCAAATAACCTTAATAAAATTTACTGTTTTTATTAATTATAATGCTAAGGGGGCACAGGAAAAGAAATATACAACTATTCGTATAATACTAATTTTACGAATAGTATTATTAGGAATTGTTTATGAATTCAAATGTACCATGATGTTAAGGTTAATTAGTGTATTTAATTGGCGGTTGCGTTGCTTACACATACTGCATAGCAGCCGTTAAATTGCAGTGATTAAACTATGATAACAATTTAATATTTGTCGATATCTGTAAAATATTCAAGTTAAACTATATATAAATAAGTTTAGTTAAATAGTTAAATTTAACGACTGTAAAAGAAAAATTCAAGCTAAAAGTCTGTAAAAACGTCAAAATGCTAAGATTTTTGGAGATATCATCAAACTCTGTATAGATAAAGTGTAGTTCGAATTGCTACCAGTAGATCTTGCAGGTACATAATAATAGAATCTAATGGCAAGAAAACTGTATTTATTAATAAACAAGGTACTATTTCAGCTCTTGGCAAACAACTCCCCTTCCCTTTTCTTCATTTACTTTACGCTTAGCAGACATAACTAATAGATTTATATATTGCAAGGATGCAGATTCCGTTATTGATAGGTATAAGCACCATTAAATTTTTTATACTTTTGGTTATTTATATTATTTACCATAAATTAATTATGTAAACTAGTATTCGTAAAAATTGTATTATACGAACAATTGTTCTTATTTGTTTAATTAAGATAGAAAAGTCCATTGAGTTACATTTTTTTAGTCTTCATACCTTTATTTATCTGCAATAAAATAAGCATGGTTTCCTATACTGTATCCAGGCCCATGCTTTAAATCATTCTATTTCTTTAGTCATTAAGTACATTCTTTTCCTGTTGTAATTTTTCGACGTCCCTAATAACTAATCCTGTCTTCTCTGCTATTACTACTGGTGCAAGCACATCTAATAAAGACTTAGCTAATTCAATAATTTCTTCTTTTTTTACCTTTGTAACAGCATCTTTAACAGCCGCCCAACTTTCGTCATTTTTAACCACTCCCTTACTTTGATGGCGTAATTATTATCAATGAATTTATCTGTTAAGGTAAGAATTCCTGCAATTACCTGTAGTTGTATATGTTCATCCTTTATACATTTCGCTAGCTATACTGTTTCATGTGTTAATTCGTTACGACCCTTTGCGCTGTTTATTAATGGCACAAAACTTAATTTATACAGCTCCTCAAGGTTTAATTCAACATTATCACGTATTTTTCCCTTTATATTCTCCATGATAGCATCACCGTTATACTCTGATAACAATACAGGATTGGAGGAAATTCGAAAGGATCCAGCGTCTAAACTATCTAAAACCTTTGTTACATCACTTGTGTACACAACTACTAAGTGAATCTTTTTTATGTTATTTTTCCTTTGAAAGTATCGTTGTAAAATACGATGTCCATACCTCATGTACTTCAAATGATTTTCCTTGAATCTGTTATTGCTCTCGTATTCTAACATTAAAATTGAGCCGTCTTCCAGCTGGAAAACAGTATCTGATCTTTTTTCATCTGCAGTAAATCGGAATTCATTTGGCAATAGCGTCTTTATTTTCGGTATCTGATGAAGACCAAAAAAATCAAGCGTTACATCTGTGTATAGCTCGCTTGTAAATTTAAAGAAAACGTCGTTGTTATTAAATGAGATTCCTTTCGACATTTTGTTACTCTCCCTAGTTACCCTTTTATACAGGAGTACATTAGAAGTTTTCTATCAAATGCCAAAACGTTCAATAATTCATCACAACTAAAGAGATATTGCCTGGCAGTGTGTAGCTATATACCTCAAATTCACTTATTGTTCATACTTTATCCGATAAATTTTCGCCATTGCTTGTACTCTATCTGCCACATCGAGTTTTCGAAAGATATTTGTTAGGTGGTTTTTGACAGTATGGGCGCTAATGAACAGTAAATCGGCAACTTCTTGATTATTTAAACCTTCAAGAATTAAATGAAGAACTTCCTTTTCTCTGCTTGTTAATGAAAGATTATCTATTACGCTTTTCACATCTTTCAAATCCTCAATTTCCGTGATTCCGATTGTAGCATGATCCGCTTCTAATTCCTTGCTGCTACTTGCCTTCTGGGCGATGATATATTCACGGAATTGAACGGCTAATGGACTATTTATGTCTTTAAAGGGAATTGTGATTCCTTTAAGATAAGAAAAAGCTAATACTAATAGCTGCGCCTCTTCAGTCAGAATGCTTCTTTGCTCTTCTCCGTTTAGTATATGATGATATTCTCTAAGTATCTTCAGCCGTTCTGCACTTATTTTATCGTGAAGAAAGTCTAGACGGAATGGGATTACCTTACATGTCTCTAACAGTTCCTCAACAGCAGAATCCTGCCAGCTTTGTTTGCTCATAAACCCTTTCAGTAGTTCCGTCGCTTTACAAGTAAGATGAAATTCCTCTGGTTTTAGTTCCTTTAAGCTTTCGAAAAGTATTTCAGTAGGCTCTTGTTTTACCTCTAAGTCAATAATTCTTTTTGAACCAAAGCTTACAGCTAAAACCTCGGTTAATAACTTAAGCTCTGCCTCTAGCCTCTTATCTCCTAAATGCCCCTCTTCCTCGAAGTGAATGGTAAACAGACCTAAAACTTGCTCATTTAAAGTGATTGCCTTATGAATTAAGCCTTTTTTAGAAGCGTTTACTTCAACTCGGTGACCGTTAGAAAAGAGTTGTTCAGCAACTTTATGATGCTCTTGTTCAGCAGCTTGTGAAGCCTTGCCTCTTTTGTACAATTTTCCACTTCTCGCTGTAAAGATAGTTAAACAATTTTTGCTCCATTTATGACAAACGTCCATAACGCTGTACAAAACACTGATTGGATCATTTGTATGCAATAGTATGTCAGCTAAATTCAAAAAGGCTGCATGAACATCTCTTTGTTTGTCAACAAGCTTCAATTGCTGGATTAAAAATTCTGTTTGAGCGGCTGCTTGTGCAAGTGCTTGTAAATGCTCTGTTAGTTCTTTGCTTACAGGCTTATTAGTCAAGGAGCCTCCAAACATAATTCCTACTGTTTCTTTAGCCTGTTGGATAGGGAAACCAAAAACATGCTGAGGGTATATGTCAAACTGATGAAAGAATCCTGCTTTTGGTGATTCTTTTATAGACTCAAAATGAAAGATCTTTTTGGTAGCAGCAGCATGTCCTAATAAACCTTCTCCGATAAAGAAGCTTTTTCCCTCCAACTTTTTTGCATCCCCGTTTACATGTTGGATGGTATAAATAGCATTTTCTTCTCTTTTGGCAATACCGATAAAGTCAACAAAGCCCTCTTTTACTGCGTAATCTAAAATATTACTTATAGAGAAATCCTCCATATAAGCGAGCTGCTTTTTATAAAGTGTCAACAGCTGATTTTTCCACGTCATCTCTTGTCGTAAGCTTTTTACAAACATTAAGCTATAATGTAGATCGTTTATCTTTACTAAGGCGCTTTCTTTCTCCTTTACGGTAAGAATAGGAATGTCTTTGTTTAACGCGGTAGACACTATATTGCTTCCGCATACATCTTCCACAAAAGGACCGGTAATAATTAAATACGAGTCTTCTCTATATTGGAAAAAGGGTGACAGGATGTATTTATAACATCCAATTTTCTCATCTGTTGGTGTTATTACTACTGGTTTTTTTATTTGGTAAGCTATATTTAGTACGTCGAGAAGCTCTGTAGAATATTCTTTAAAGAGCAGCATGATGTCTGTATTTCGAATTACATACCCTCCCTTGCTGTTAACAAGGTGGATTGGCAATCGAATGGTGCTTTCATATGTTTCTATCAGTGCTGTTACTATGTCATTGTTTAAAGTATTTACATTCAATTTTAATCATCCTATATTATAATGTTTTATATATGTCGGAACTTGCTGATTGCCATCTTAACAAACGAAATATCATCTTGTTTACTTATTTCCCCATCATGAAGCAATATCTCCAATAGCCCTTTTGTATCTAGTTGTGAATTAGCGAGTACAGATTCCTTCAATTTATTAACAGCATGGTACATCGCTGTACCGTCAATATTTTCTAATAGTCCATCTGTAAATAGAAGTAACTGCGAAGGATCTTTTAAAGGTACTGTTTCAGCGGTTGGCTTGATTTCTTCAAGTATTCCTAAAGGAACACAATTGGATTTAAGAAGCTCTGCATGATCAGACTGTACCAATAGCCCTGGAGGATGGCCGGCATTAATATATGTTAAGTTCATTTCTTTCGTATCTGCAACTGCATATAGTGCAGTGAAAAACTGTAAGGAGCTGGTATGATCATTAAACAATTTATGCATATGAGCGTTTAGTGTCTCTATGACAAGAACAGGTTCTTTTACCCTGACAATCAATCCTTCTAACAGTGCCCGTATACTCATGGAAACAAGGGCAGCTGAAACACCATGTCCCATTACATCCATAATTAACACTCCGTATTGATGCTCATTAATCCTATACCAGACATACATATCTCCTCCGATATTATGTGCTGGAATATACTGCCCTTCTATCTGAACCTCCTCCGTAATTAGCGGCTTGCAGAGTACACTTTGCTGCAGAATGGTCGCGAGTTCAAGATCTTTGTTCATTTCCTCTTCTAGTTTTTTCTTTTCTGTTATATCCTTTGCGATAACACAGACACCATCTATTCTTCCTTGCATAATTAACGGAATGCTTTTATATTCTATATAAACTGGGTTTTCATGCTTATCTCGTATGATGTCTGTACTGTCCACCATTTTCCCTTCTAGTACATCCTCGAAATTTTCAAGTGATTTGGAGGTTTCTTTATGAAAAAGCAGATCTTTGAAATGAGACCCAATCAACTTATCTCCTAGCACGTCAGTTACTCGTTCGTTAACTTCTGTTATTGTGCCTTCGTTATTGACGATAATTGCCAGATAGAGATTATTATTAAATAAGGTAAAATGCCTAAGTGTTACTTTTTCTAAGTCGAATATAAGCTCTTTTTTTCGTATTGTTTCTTTCCTTTCTTTCCAAAACAGACAAACGATAAATAAACCTAATGGAAGATGCAAGAAGAAACTTAATGTTTGATATTCTTCAAAACGATGAATATCCATGCCTGTTTTCAGCTTGTAAGAAAGTTTAAGGAAGATAAACAGCTCCATTACTACGTATGCAGCCAGTAGGACACCTGTCCATTTACTTCCCGATAATCTATTTATCTGCTTCATTACACTTCCCTTTCCTTCTAAGCATTAAAGCGTCTTCTTTTGTTCAAAATATTGTTCAGCCTGTTCCAATGTAGGAAATAGCTCCATAAAAGTGTTGAATTTAACGATTTCGAATATCTCATCCAATGGTGGCGTAATTCCTGAAACAACAAGCTCCTTTCCATTTTTTCTTGCTTTCATAGCTCCATCAGCGATTACACCGAGTCCTGAGCTGTTCAAATAGGAAACATGATTTAAATCAAGTATTAAAGAGGCAGTCGATTCATGCAGAAACTTCCCCATCATTAGTCGGAAGTGTTCGCTGTTCTTAATCGTAATATCTTCGTTCATTTCAAGGATGTGAATATGAGCTTTTTTTATGACTTTCATTTCTGCCACACTTTCTTTAAATTTTAGTAAACTACTCTATCCTAAAGATAAGAGTCAGTTTTTTGCCTTCTTCTGTGTAAATAAGCTTATCAGCAAGCTTCTGCATGATGGCTATTCCCCGGCCGCGCATACATGTTTGATGCTCTTTAAAAAACACATCTGGATTGCCAATCATCCCAATCTTCTGTTCATAATTAAAACCGTTTCCATTATGCAACACATCAACATAAAGTTTTTTGTCGCTTATCTTTATGGAAAAAGTAATGCTTCCGTCTTTAACTGTTTGGATTCCATGTTCGAAGGCATTATTGACTGCTTCCAATAAAGCATACAAAATCTTCACATGGTTTCCATATGCTATTTTCTGGAGATATTCCTCGATAGCAGGAAGCTTTTCCTCAAGCTCCTCATATCGGGATATTGTATAGGCTAATGTCATGTTTACACCTCAAACGATAATCCACCTGCTCATTATTTGTTAGGATATGCATATAAAGAATAATTAACCTCTTCTTGATTCATACTTTTAAAATCAATTTTTCGGCTAAAAAATAGGAAAAGGCATGAGACCGATACTGCCGATTCCATGCCATAGATATACAATTTTTATCTAATAGTATTAAGGGATAACTACAAATAAATGGTGGTTAATGAATCCCTTTAGAAACTAATCCGATTGCTAACGTTTGAAATAACGATCTAACCGGCATATTTCGTTTTTTGATTGTTCTGAGCATATCAACTAATTGCCTGATTTCATCCTTAGATTGAACATCTATGATCAAATCACATAAATAGTCGCTTTCCATAATAGTCATTCCAGTTGCAGTAGGTACTTTAAAAGCTTTTTCTTTTCGTAAGTTATTTTTCAGATAATTTTTATCCATATCATATAAAGTTATTAAAACTGGTTTTTTGTCTACTGTCATTTCAATCATAAATGTTAACCCTCCTTGATGAATCCAGACTAAGTTGTTTTTACTCTTCTGTATAATAGATTTATCATACCTATTATCTAGGTAAAGATATATAGGAATCCGTTCCTGAGGAAGAGGGTCCTATGTAGTAAGACCTCCTAATCCAATCGTAAAAAACATGAGAAAGGACCTAGAAATAGGTCCTTCCCAATGTTCGAATTAAAGAGATAAAGTCGAATCATTATTTGCTGTTTTTTCGTTTTCTACGCTTTCCTTTTGTTTCTCAGCTTTTTCATAGGCTTTCCAGAAAGGATAATATACGATTATGCCGATAGCAAAGTTGATAATAACTAAAAGCACTCCCTTCCAGTCACCGCCTGTGGCAACATAGCCTGATATAAACGGCGGAGTAGCCCATGGCAGTTCAACAAAGACTCTATTTATAAGATGTAGGGAAAATGCCCCGTAAGTTACTATAGCTGCGATGGTCCCTGATAGGATAAAAGGGATAAGGAAAAAAGGATTTAACACAATTGGCAAGCCGAAAACAATTGGTTCAATAATTGTAAATACAGCTGCAGGTGTTACAATGCCTGCCAACGTTCTAGCTTGTTTTAATTTAGAGCGCCACATCCAGAACAAAATTCCCCACGCAGCAGCAGGCCAGATTGTGATTCGTTCGACCACTGTCGTCCACACATGAGGCAAATCCTTTAAGTTAACTCCATTCGCTAAAGCCTCTGCATTTTCCGCTACCCATTGCAGTTTTAATGGTTCAAAAATTGGTCCTATCATATTATCTCCATGCATGCCAACAGACCAAAGCAAAAGTCCGATAAACACTTTTGGTACATACACGAAAATACTATCTGTGCCGCTGAATACTGGCCCTAACACGGAGTTCAGAAACACTGTGATATCAAAGTTCAGTATAGAACGGACTATCCATAAAACCGTTAAGATGACCAAAAACGGTATGAGCGCAACGAACGCATTCGTCACATTTGGCGGTACCCCATCTGGCATTCGGATGGTAATTTTCTTTTCCAAAAAAAATCGGTAAATTCTAATACTGATTAAACTGCTGATAATTGCTGCAAATAATCCTCCTGCAGCAAAATTCGTCACATCCATCCCATTTGTTAAATCATTTATATTAATCAAAAAGAATGCCGCTACACTTAATAAGGCAGCATTAGTGGAATCAATATTAAAGTGTTTGGCATAATTCATGCCAATCGCAACAGCAGCATATAACGAGAGAAAATTCATGGTTATATGGAAAAACACTAGCAGCTTTGGAGCTAGACTAGATAATGCTGGGATAAGGGCCCCTTCACTGAAAGTACCTGGTAAACCGAGCATAGCTAGTAATAAAAACAAGCTTCCAATAATCACAATAGGAACAATTGCGACTAAACCATCCTTTACAGCGGCAACAACGGGGATACCGCCAAACTTTGCCATTGGTCCGGCTAATCGATTTACAACAATATTAGAGATTCTTTCTAAAAATGATGTCTTAGGTTTAATCATTTTAACCTCTCCCCTTTTATTCAGTTACACTACCTGCATGTTGGTTATTTGTCGACAACAACCTTGTAAGCGCTATCTTTCTTAATCGGATTATAGGATACTGCTCAATTATTTGTCTAGAGAGGTTTTTGTTATTTCTGCTGCTGATAAATGGTTATCCTCTTCTAAGCGTAAAAAAAGGGTTTATTATTTCCCAATTCTCAGCAAGCATCTTCATTACATAAATAGCATGAATTAGCGGTTCTTTGGCTTTTAATCTTTTTACTTTTTGCCTCATATATATTTTGGGAAATGAAATCAGATTTCAAGTTTCGTATGGTCTCAACTGCATTTAGAAAGATATCACCATAATGACAACGATAGGTTTTTAATAGTCATTTCGATGCTATGATTATTTTAAGAAATTGCAAAGGAGAGTTCATATGTTAAACATAGCGTTTGTAGGTTTTGGTAATGCCGTCGTAAATTATCACTTACCATATTTAGAAAGAAAAGATCAGATTAACGTGAAAAGTATCTTTAGAAGAGAAGAAGATCGTATTGGAGATACAGAACGAGAAGCCTGGTATCCTGATATCCGCTTCACAACAAGCTTCGAAGAGGTATTAAATGATGATGAAATAGAATTAATCGTTATTTGTACTCATGTTGACAGTCATGTTGCCTATGCAAAGCAAGCGTTAGAGCACAATAAGCATGTCCTTGTGGAAAAGCCATTTGCGCCAACTGTGGAAGAGGCAGAGGAAATTTTCGACTTGGCTAAGTCTAAAGGACTGATTGCGATGGCCAATCAAAACAGACGATTTGATGGTGATTTTCTTACATTGAAAAAAGTAATCGACAGTGGTGTGCTTGGTCGACTTATTGAAATACAGTCCCATTATGACTACTTTAATCCGCAGCATATCCAAAAGGGTTTTGGCTTATTGCACGGATTAGCGGTTCATACGATTGACCAGTTGTATTCCTTATTCGGTAAGCCAGAAGCAATTCATTATGATGTTAGAAGTATAAATCATCCAGGAGAATCAGATGATTATGTCGATATCGACTTCCATTACGGCCTGTTAAAGACTACGGTAAAATGCAGCTTAGCTGTAAAGATTAATCATCCGAAGTTTATTGTCCATGGCGACAAAGGCAGCTTTATAAAATACAGCAGCGGTCATCAGCAAAAAAATCCAGACGGTGTGACAAAAGCATCGTTTGAAGTGGAACCAGCAAGTAATTGGGGAGAGCTTTCCTATATTGATGAAAATGGGATAGAGCATAATGAATCGGTTAAGTCTGAAATAACCGATTATGGTATTCTTTACGAAAAATTATATGCAAGTATAAAAACTGGTGCAGAAAAGCCAGTGAAAGATGAAGAAGTTTTAGCCGTTTTAAAAATATTAAATGATGGTGTGGAAGCAGCGAAGAAATCGGGGTGTTCTCAATGAAAATAGCTACAATAGGTACAGGGTTTATTGTTGAGGCCTTATTACAAGGCTTAGAGAAAATAGCAAGTGCAGAGTGTGTGGCAATTTACTCCCGTAAAGAGGAAACTGCACAGCCGCTTGCAGCAAAATATGAAGTAAATAAAATCTATACCGACTTAGATGCTTTATTTGCCGATGACTCTGTTGAAATCGTTTATATTGCATCACCAAACAGTCTCCATTTTGACCAGGCTTATCGTGCGCTGGAGCATGGGAAACATGTGATTTGTGAAAAACCGTTTACCTCTACCCTTCAAGAAACAGATACATTGATCTCGTTAGCAAAACAAAATAACTTAATGTTATTTGAAGCAATTACAACCATCCATTTGCCAAACTATCAAATTATAAAAGAAAATATCAATAAAATTGGGCAAATAAAGCTTGTCCAATGCAACTATAGTCAATATTCCAGCAAATATAATGCATTGCTTGCCGGCGAGATACCAAACGTCTTTAATCCGCAGTTCTCTGGCGGCTCTCTCGTTGATATTAATATCTATAACTTGCATTTTGTGATGGGTCTCTTTGGTACCCCAGAGAAACTGAGCTATACCGCCAATAAACATTCAAATGGTATCGATACATCTGGCGTCCTGTTATTAACTTATCCAGACTTTATTGCCGTGTGTGCCGGTGCAAAGGATACTCGCAGCGAGAACTTTGTGATGATTCAAGGAGAAAAAGGCTATATTCATGTTGAAAACGGAGCAAATGGCTGCAGACGGGTAATTCTTCACAATGACGAAGCTAAGACAGAATTTAATGAGCAAACATCTATGAACAATTTATACTATGAACTGCTCAAGTTTAATGACATCTATAAAACGAAGGATTATAACCGCTGCTATAGCTTGCTTGATTATAGTCGTTCTGTTATGGAAAAAGTGGTAGAAGCGCGCATGGACGCTAATATTATTTTCGCGGCAGATAATATTTAACAAAAAAGAAAGCTGAAATTTTTTTCAGCTCTCTTTTTCTTGTTGAAGTAATAAGGAATTCATGTACAATACATCAAAAATATAAACAGATGACATCATGTTGTAGATTTTAGATAACTCAAGTTGCTTATCAGAAGAATATGTCATGATTACCTCGTCACATAATTTTGCTAATGCAGAATCGCGGCTCCTGGTAATACCGATTACCTTCATATGATTGTTCTGAAGCCTTTTTGCAATATCAATCATTGCTTTGTTTCTTCCTGTATGGGAAATGACAAAAGAAATAGTAGATGACGTATTTTTGAGATTAGTTAAATAATGCTGATTGGCACTGTTATAGGCAACTGCCATCATGCCGACTTCATTCCATTTGGCGCAAGCTTGCTGGGCGATATAATAATTGATATCAACACCATAAACATCGATCCGTTCAGCGGTTCTTAACCACTCGATTATATGTTCTAAACTGGCATGGTTAAACATTCTTCTCGTTTCGGTAAATGCTCGTTCATAAAACCCTGGAACTAAATCTATCCCGTATATGCTGCTTTTGGTTTCAGAGAAATCAGTGTGTTTTTTTTCTGCTTTCCCGTCTTGCTTATATTCAAGTGCCAATTTCAGCTGAAAGTCAGGATATCCTTTTAAACCTAGTTTTTTACATAAACGAACAATTGTCGAGGAACTGGAGAAAGTTAATTTAGCCAGTTCATTAGCTGTTGCGTTAAATACAACTGTCGGATTTTCCAGTATATAGTTTACGATATACTGCTCCTGTGACGTTAAATTATAGCTGTATTTCATCTTTTTAATTAGCATTTCATACTTCCCCTTCTCTTACTGCCGAACATTGGCACATCCTCTAAAAAGGTTTCTCTTCGTATTGCTGTAACACTTCTGCTCTCCATAATTGTCTTTGGCGATTTTCCTGGTATTCCATTTGATAAAGAGTGGAAAATAACACATTTAATATGTATTCAAATGCTGCTTGAGAAGAATAGGTGGAAATTTTCTCTGTTTCCTTCGTTTCTAATCTTGATACGGTAATAATTACATCTGCCAGTTTTCCGAGCTCACTGTCAGGATATGATGTCAGCAACAAAATAGGAATGCCTCTCTCTTTTATCAATCTTGCTGCAACTAAGTCATTCATAGCTTTTGCATCATAGCTGATGAAAAAGGCGCAGTCATCTCTTAATAAATTCGCAGCGTTTAATGCCCATTCTTCTCGCTCTTTAGCAAGAATAGCATATTTATTAATCTTCCAAAGTTTATTTTGAAAGCTTTCGGCACGAATTTGAGAATCACCAGCCGCAAACAGGAAAATACGTTTGGCATTATATAAATGTTTAGTCATTTCCATAAGCTGTGCTTCATTTAAGAGCTGATACGTTTCTTTAATTGCTTGCTGTGTTAAATGCATCATATCTTCACTTATTTTCATCAGCGGGGAATGGTCCTCAAAAGGGATATTTGGATTAATGTCTTTTTGCGGTCCATCAAGTTGTTCGATTGATTTCAACAGCTGAATCTTAAACTCCTTGAAGCCCCTAAATCCCATTTTTTGAGCAAAACGAATAATAGAAGCATTAGAAGTGAAGGTTCGTTTCGCTAATTCCTGAATCGAGATATTTTCCATCGAGCTTGTATTTGCGAGTATATATTCTGCAATAGTTTGCTCTGTTGTTGTGAATTTTGTATATGCTGCAATCTGTTTTATTAACAAGCCGCTCCATTCTCCTTTAATTCTGAACTATTTTTCCAATATATTTAAAGTATGAACAAAAAAATCGGAACTATTTTACCTAAATAAGCGTTTTCAAAGATGATTATAGCATTCTTCCCCTCGCACCCATATAATTAAAGCTATCAAGAGCTAATTAGGAGTGAGAAGCATGTTAACAATCGGTTATATTGGAAATGGTAAAAGTACAAATCGTTATCATCTGCCTTTTGTACTACAGCGTGAAAACATTAAGGTAAAGACTATTTACCGCAGGAATCCTGACCGTGATAGTTGGGAAGCACATCCTTCTATTCATTATACTACTAATCTTACTGAAATCATGAACGATGCAGAAATTCAGTTGATAGTCGTTAATACAGCAGTAGAATCGCATTTCGAATATGCAAAAATGGCACTCGAGCATAATAAGCATGTGCTAGTGGAAAAACCGTTTATGCTGACAAAGGAAGAAGCAGAAGAAATATTTGCTCTTGCTAAGGAGAAAGGTTTGATTGCCCAGTGTTATCAAAACCGCCGCTATGATTCCGACTTCTTAACAGCAAAAAAAGTTTTGGAAAGCGGTAAATTAGGCGATTTGCTTGAAGTAGAAATGCATTATGATTATTTTAGACCGGAAACTCCAGAATCTACTCATACGTTTACTTACTATCATAGTTATTTATACGGCCATGGCACCCATACGATTGATCAGGTAATTTCTTATTTTGGTAAGCCTGACCATATCCATTATGATGTCAGACAGCTTCTTGGTACTGGCCGAATGAACGATTATTTTGATTTAGATTTTTATTATGACAAGCTGAAGGTTTCCGTCAAATCTAGCTTCTTTCGTTTGGTACAGCGTCCTAGTTTTGTGCTTTATGGTAAAAAAGGTGTTTTTGTCAAACAAACAGAGGATCGACAAGAGGAACATTTAAAGCTGTTTTATATGCCACACCATGCTGATTTCGGAATCGATTTACCTCAGCATTACGGCACCTTGACATATATGGATGAACAGGGAGTTTATCACGAAGAAAAGGTTGTTTCCGAAGTTGGAGATTATGGCCGCGTCTATGATGATATTTATAACGCTATCATCAATGGAGCAGACAAACAAATTAAAGATGAGCAAACACTTTTGGCGATGGAAATACTTGAACAAGGAATTAAGCAATGTAAGTAAGATGTTTAACTTAAAGAAACCTTCACAGTCAATGAAGGTTTCTTTTTTACTTATATTAACCCATATTTCTTAAAGCTGTTATATATACCATCCTCGTCATGTCTGTCGGTAATATCGTTAGCTGCCCGTTTCACTTCTTCTTTAGCATTGCCCATTGCTACACCGTATTGAACAAATTCAAGCATCTCGATGTCGTTTGAACCATCACCATATGCGTATGTATGCTCTTTTTCTAGGCCGAGATGCTCGATTACCTTTTCAATGGCCGACGCCTTATGGATTCCAAAGATTGACACCTCTCCACTGTTAGTTCCGAAGAAAGGCACGGTGCTAGGAATGACAGTAAAAACAGACGGAAATTGTTCCATAATACGCTCAATCGGAACAGCAGAACCTAAAAACCCAATTTTATTAATATCATCTCTCACTAAGTCTTCCGCTTCACTGATACTGTTATAAAATGACTGCATCGACTTCCGTAATTCTGCTTGTGCTGTTTGTGTTTCAAAAACAGTATCAATCAGTGCACGGATGCTGTCTTTACAGCTTTTACTCGCAAATAGGCCTTCATTTGTTTCTAAGAAGAACTCAATTTCATGCTGATTAAAATAGTCCACCACCAATTGCAGATTATTCTTTTTTATAACTTCATGAAACAGCACTTCTCCGTTTAGCTCAATATAACCGCCTGCCGCACCAACAATGCCGTCAAAGCCAATCTCTAATACTTCCGGAAACAATATCGATTTAGAACGTCCCGTACAAAGAAAAACGAATTGCCCATTGCTTCTCGCCTTTCTAACAGCAAGCTTAGCTGAATCTGGTATAATGCCATTGTCATCTACAAGTGTTCCGTCAATATCCAAAAAAATAATTTTTTGCATAAACACACCTACTCTATTGTTTAATTATGCCATTCTTTCCTCTATACGTAATATAAACAGAAATATTTATTATTCTTTGCTATACTTATTATATAGTAAATACATATGGTTCTTAAATCACTTTCAAAAATATTCCCCGGGGTTCTCCAAAAAAAAAGTATTATTTATAGACACTTCCGATAGACGAACTAATGTTCTGTTTGATAAAATAAACATATATACCAAATTAGGAGTCTTTTATCATTCCGTTTTAATAAAGTAAACCGATAAATTCGGTAAGAGCTGATGCCTATAAAATTGGTGGATGTACAGAAATAAAAATTCAGGCAATAGATCTTATTCCTGATATGAGGTGTGATCATGGCAATAACAAAACAACATGAAATGTATGAAAAACGGCTTGAGGAATTGCTGAAGGAAATGCCTTATTATGTCGTTGAATATGTAGACGATAAATTGGATATTCGCTCGCCTCTTACTCTGTTTAATTATGTGAGGGATTATAAAGAATTTTTCTCCTGGCTGCTTGCAGAAGGTATTGTTTCCTGCGAGTGCATGAAGGAAATTCCAGTGGAAGCATTAGGCGCTCTGCCTCTTTCTGATGTGCAGAACTACTTCAAATATGCAGCAAGGAAAAAGTACAAACTAACGGAAAAAGATGATGTGACAAAAAAAATCAGTCCGAAAACTGTTAATCGGCAAAAGTCAGCCCTCCGCTCTCTTTTCAACTACCTGTCATTAGAAGCAGAGGTTGATGGTGGTGAACCTTATTTTCACCGTAATGTGATGAAAAAAATTCCGATAAAAAAAGTCTCAGAAACATTTAATGAAAGAGCGCGAAAAATAACGGAAAAAATCTTTATTAACGATAATGATGTCGAGTTCCTACATTATATCGAGCATCATTATGAGGAAACATTAACACCTGCAGAGCTGCGATATTATAAGCGGGATAAAGAGAGGAATTTTGCGATACTGTCCCTATTCCTTGGCAGCGGTATTCGTGTAAATGAATTAACCTCCCTTCGCTTAAAGGATGTTGATTTAGCAGCAAGCGAAATCAGTGTCATTCGCAAAGGAGGCAAAAAGGACACGGTGTCTGTTACTCCCTCCTCTCTCCAGGATGTTATTAAATACTTGGAAGTGAGAGCGACTAAGTATAAGGCAGGCAGCGGCGAAAACGAGTATTTGTTCATTAAACTGTATAAAGGGAATCCCGAACCATTAACAAACAGAGCAGTTGAGGACATTGTATATAAATATACGAAGTCCTTTGATAAGCGGATGTCACCCCATAAATTGCGACATACATATGCAACCAATTTAGCAGAGCATACCGGCGGTGATATCCCCTTAATCATGAACCAATTAGGCCATACCCAATCAGATATTTCCCTGCTTTATATCAACACATCGAGGGAAAAAGCAAAAATGGCTGCAGAATTAATGGATAAACGGCGCCAAAATAAGGACGAATAACCAGGCACTTCTGACTACCAGGAGTGCTTTTTCTCCTTCTGTTTCTATAGGATAAGCTTCTTTCTTTTCGCACAAAATACCTTTGATTAATTTTAAGGAGTGTGCCGTTTATGAGGGAAATACTAGAGCAAGTAAAAGAAAATCTGGAAAGAACCTTTGACCAACCTGGAGCAAATGACTTAACAGCAAGTATTGAACTATTAGAAACAGCAAAAGATCTTTACGGTGATAAAGGAACACTGCTGCAAGATATGATTCGTGCATTGGCACAAGCGAATCATGCAAAAAATGAATTAAATATTTCAGGCGACATTTCTTCATCTGCTGCGTTTGGAGAAGCATATAATGCTGTTAGCCATGCGTTATCATCTTATGAAAGATAAATCAATTAAAAAAACCTCGGTTTGTTTGCCGGGGTTTTTCTAATTGTTTAAAGGCTGTTAGCTCCTTTGATGATGGTTACTTCTCTTTGTAGATAAGCCCAGTTTTGCGGTGCCGGCAAGCTGATTTGCCAAAAGGTTGTTCCAGCTAGCTTGTTTACGTCGATTATTTTGTATTTTTCTAGATAACTCCTGATATCTTCAAACCAGACGATATGCTGATTATTTCCTGACCAGTATTCAAACCACGGAGATTTTGCCGCATTATCGTATTGAATGTCTGTAAGTAAGGATATTGCTGTATTTTGGGCGGCAAGGACAGATACCCCTTGTGTCGCATTTGTAGCGACTACTTTGTCATATCCATATAGCGCCATTGCAATCATCAGCTTCTCGGAACTAACCAATGTTAAAGCATAGGCAACAACCTGTTCGACAAAGGCAATAGGCGAAACAGGTTCAGGCGGACCGCCAGGGTAGCCGTAATCAATGGTCATCAATGCCATTAAATCCGCACTCTTGGCTATAGCTGCATAATCATATGCTCCAACAATCCGGTTTGCTGGAAGATCTGCCGATTTGGCGTGGACATTCACATTCAATAACAAACTTCCTAACTGTTGTTTTAATGCTTGTAAAAATAAATTAAAATCATTGCGGCGAGCTGGTGGAATAAACTCAAAATCAATACTTACGCCTCCAAAGCCGCGAGTATTTGTTAGATTAACAATGCTCGATACTAAGTTTTGCCGGTATACGGCGTTCTCCAAAACAGCACCCGCAAGTTCTGGGCTAAAACCGCTGCTTGTAAAATTGCGGATCATTAATAAGGGAATGCTGTTAAGCTGCCGGCATCGATTGATAAGTGCACTATCATCTGTTTGTGCAAAGCAATAGCCTTCCGTTGTGAAGGAATAGTTGACAATAGCAATATACGTTAGCTGTGCAGCAAGGGAATTTATAGTGGCAAGATTTGCTATTGTATTGGATGGAACAATAAAACCAAGTGTGCTTATTGTCAGTTTGGTCGGAGAGGGTATATTAATTATTTGCCCAATTTGCAAAGGATTTAAAGAAACGCCTTCATTCGCAGCCGTGATAGCTGGAATGGTTGTATTAAATTGTTGTGCGATTTCCCATAAGTTATCACCGTTAATTGTTTTATAGGCACGAACAGGTAAAGCATTATCTGTGATGTACAGGGCAAGTCCTGGCACAATACTTGAGGAAGTTAAACCGTTAGTAGTAATAATCGTATTTTCCGCCACATTATAACGAGCAGAAATAGACCATAGATTTTCCCCGCTCTTTACGACATGAACAGTCATCATAACACCCCCTTTTAATCCATTTATATGGGAGATGTTCAAGATTATACAGGTTTTATCATATGGTCATGTATGTTTATGAACTCACAGTATATGACTGTTTCCTTGGAGGAAGAACTGTGATTGCTCGTAATTATACGTTACCTTTGAAAAATCAAAGGGCTGGCCGTTTGTTAAATGAAAAATGGTCTCAGCAGAAAGCTTCGGATCTCCACTCACTAGTCCTAGATAACCTGCTTCCGCCTCATCCAGTTTCCCAACTTGAAGATACATATCTGAGAAACCAACCTTAAGTCCTAATCCCTCTGTTATATAATGAAAAATCGATTCAGTAACAATTTCTTTATTCAAGTAGGAAATGATGCCTTTATGATAGTAGGATTCTTCCAAACATAAAGTTTGCCCATTAATATACCTTACCCTTTTTACATAGTAAACATCTTCCGTCTCCTTTAAGTTTAAGCTTTGTGCAGCTTCAGCTGTCGGTTTTCTTACATCGAATTCAATTACTTGTGACGTTATTTGAAAACCCTCTAAATCCTTTTTAAACCCTTGATTCGAAAGTAAGCTTATATAGCCTTTGCGGTGGTGTCTTCTTACAAAAATACCGCTGCCTCTTACTTGAAAGATAATGCCCTTTTTCTCGAGCATATCAAGAGACTTGGTTATTGTGCTTTTACTGACCTCAAACTGATTCATTAATGCTTCGATGACAGGAAGTTTGTCCCCTTGCTGGAGGGAATGGTCCTCAATATATCTTTCAATTTCTGCTGCGATTTGCTGGTACTTTAACATATACATTCCTCTTTAATTATTTATAGAAGGATTATAGCATAAATCAGCAAAAATCTCATTTATCATTATGATGGTACAAAATAATTTGTTGGTACTTGATAAATTATACCGATACAATTATAATGTAAGCGTATAAAGGATTGAAGGAGGGGTACAAATTGGCAGGAAATGTTAGAGATTATCCGAAGTTAGCTAAAGATATTTTGAGCGCTGTCGGTGGTGAGGACAACATAGTCAGTGCAACAAGATGTGCGACAAGATTGCGTTTAGTATTAAAGCGCTCTAACCCGCAAGCGAAAGAAGAAATTTCTGCAATGCCGGGAGTTGTAACGGTTGTAGAAAACGGCGGACAATTTCAAGTTGTAATTGGTCAGCATGTCGGAGAGGTTTATGAGCATTTTTCTAATCTGATTAATTTAGATGCAGTACATACGGAAAATGAAAATAAAGGAACCATCCTCAACCGTATCATCGCCACGATGTCTGCAGTGTTTGCGCCATTTGTTTATATCTTGGCAGCAGCTGGTATTTTGCAAGGTTTATTGATTATCATAAACTTATTGTTTGATAGTTTCGCAGAAACTGGCACCTATCAAGTATTGAGCTTTATTTCTTGGGCTCCATTCACTTTTTTGCCGATTTTTATCGCAATTACTGCGTCCAAGCATTTTAAAACAAATACTTATATTGCAGTGGCCTGTTGTGCTGCATTAGTGAGCCCGACTTGGGCAGAAATGGCTGCACAAATTTCTGAAGGTTCAAATATTAACTTTATTGGAATCGCTTTAACAGAAACAACTTATACTTCATCCGTATTACCTCCGCTCTTCTTAGTGTGGATCTTGTCTTATTTGGAACGTTTCTTAAATAAGTACATCAATGAAGTAATCAAGCCATTATTTGTTCCCTTTTTCAGTTTAGTTATTATGGTACCGTTAACCATCACACTTATTGGCCCGCTAACAACAATGGGCGCAAACGGCATTGCTAACGGCTATAATTTCTTGGCAGAAAATGCACCAATTGTTGCTGGTGCTATCATCGGCTCTTTATGGCAAGTTATCGTCATCTTTGGTGTTCACTGGGGAGTTACCCCGATGGTATTGGCCAACTTTGATTTATACGGCCGTGATTCCTTCCAAGCCTATCAAACGATTGCTGTTATCGCACAGGTTGGAGCAGTTTTAGGGGTAATCTTAAAGGCCAAAAGCCAAGAAACAAGAAAAGTCAGTGTGTCTGCAGGCGTAACTGGTATTTTCGGAATTACCGAGCCTGCGATTTATGGGGTTAACTTACGATTCAAAAAGCCATTCATCTTCGGATGTATCGGCGGCGGTATTGGGGCGATTACAGCAAGCTTTTTTAACCCATACTACTTTGCATATGCAGGCTTGCCTGGTCCGTTAACAATCGTAAACGGCATCAATGAAGACTATCCAATGTCCGTTTGGGGAATATTGATCGGGGCAGCAATTGCCATCATCCTTCCAGTTGTGCTTGTGCAAATTTTCGGTTATGGAGAAACAAATGACAGCAGCAAAACAGCAAGTCTAGAAAATACTAACACATCAAGCGCTCCGGAAATTGCAGCAACAACGATCACAGAGCTTACTGTTAACTCTCCAATGAGCGGCAAGGTTGTTCCTCTCTCTCAAGTGCCTGATGAAGTATTTAGTTCAGGTGCCATGGGGCAAGGAATTGCCATTGAACCAACAGAAAATAAAGTGATTGCACCATTTGAAGGCACTGTTGTGATGATTGCCCCAACAAAACACGCAATAGGCCTAAGATCAGAAACTGGTGTTGAATTGCTTATTCACATTGGTTTGGATACTGTTACACTCGATGGCAGCCCATTCACCGTCAAGGTTAAAGATGGCGAAAAATTCAATAAAGGTGATTTATTAATTGAATTTGATAAAGACTATATTGAGAGTAAAGGATTAAAGACAATCACACCTGTCATTGTTACTAACACATTCGCTTACGAAGAAGTTATCATCGAGAAAGTGGAAAATTGTACTTTTAATCAAACATTATTTACAGTAATTAAATGAGGAGGAATACAAACATGAGTAAATTACCAAAAGATTTCCTATGGGGCGGCGCACTTGCTGCTCACCAATTTGAAGGTGGCTGGAATGCAGGCGGAAAAGGTCCAAGTGTCGTCGATGTTTTGACAGCTGGTGAACATGGTGTTGCCAGAAAAATCACGGATACGATTGAGGAAAATGAGTTTTATCCTAACCATGAAGCAATCGATTTTTATCATCATTACAAAGAAGATATCGCATTGTTTGCTGAAATGGGCTTAAAATGCCTAAGAACTTCTATCGGCTGGAGCAGAATTTTCCCGAAAGGTGATGAAGCTACACCGAATGAAGAAGGCTTGCAATTCTATGATAATGTATTTGACGAATTGTTAAGCAATGGCATTGAGCCTGTTATCACTCTTTCTCACTTTGAAATGCCATTGCATTTAGCAAGAGAATACGGCGGTTTCCGCAATCGTAAAGTCGTCGATTATTTTGTGAAGTTCGCAGAGGTTGTTTTCAACCGTTATAAAGATAAAGTGAAATACTGGATGACATTCAATGAAATTAATAACCAAATGGATGTAGACAACCCATTATTCTTATGGACAAATTCTGGTGTTACGATTAAAGATGGCGAAAATCCAAAAGAAGTTATGTACCAAACAGGTCATCATGAATTGATTGCTAGTGCATTAGCTGTTTCTGCCGGCAAGAAAATCAATCCAGAATTCCAAATTGGGGCAATGGTATCACATGTTCCTATTTACCCGTTCTCTTCTAATCCAGAAGACATCATGCTTGCAGAAGAAGAAATGAGACAGCGCTACTTCTTCCCTGATGTGCATGTACGCGGCGTTTATCCAAAATACGCATTAAAAGAATTTGAACGAGAAGGCTATAATATCAAATTCGAAGAAGGCGATGACGAGATATTACGCAATGGTACGGTTGATTATTTAGGCTTCAGCTACTATATGTCAACGACTGTAAAAAGCGATGTAGTAAATGACAACACTGGCAACATCGTTAACGGCGCATTACGAAATGGTGTAGAAAATCCTTATATTAAGTCAAGTGACTGGGGCTGGGCAATTGATCCGACAGGATTGCGCTATACATTAAACCGCTTCTATGATCGCTATCAAATTCCGTTGTTTATTGTAGAGAACGGCTTTGGCGCTATCGACACAATCAGTGAGGATGGCTCTATCCATGACCCAGAAAGAATTCAATACTTGAAATCTCATATTGAAGCATTAGAAAAAGCAGTTGAATACGACGGCGTTGATCTTATCGGATACACACCTTGGGGTATCATTGATATCGTTTCCTTCACTACAGGAGAAATGAAGAAACGCTACGGAATGATTTATGTTGACCGTGATAATGAAGGCAACGGCAGCATGAAACGCTATAAAAAAGAATCCTTTAACTGGTATAAAAAAGTTATTGAAACAAACGGCGAAGTTCTTTAATGACAGAAAAAAACCTTATCCTTTTAACAGGATAAGGTTTTTTCTATTACAGCCATTTATTTTAAGTTTTAACAAAATCCGGACATACTTTTGACATATTTATGCTCTACAATATGATTAAGTTGCCGCATCCCCCACCTCACACACTAACAATGCTGCGGTAATCAAAAACAGGAGCGGATTCTATCCTGCTCCTGTTTTTTTATGCATTTAAATCATAGCGCTTTCCAGTAACTAAATAAATAACATGCTCCGCAATATTGGTTGAATGGTCTGCTACTCTTTCAATGTATCTGCACACAAAGGCAAGCTGTGTTATCTGGTTTGTATTATCAGGATTTTGCTTGAGATAGCCCATTAACTCTTTAACAAGCATGCCATACATTTCATCCACTTTATCGTCCTCTTGTGCACATTGTCTTGCTAGAGCAACATCCTCCTGCAAAAAGGACTGTAAGGAATCGCTAAGCATTTTCAATGCCATATCCATCATCTTTGGGATATCGACTATTTCCTTAATCAGTTTTTCGTTGCCGATATGCAATGTTGATTTTGCGATATTCACTGCATTATCTGCAATGCGCTCCACTTCAGAAGATATTTTCAAAGCAACAATAATTTTGCGCAAGTCTCTTGCAACAGGTGCTTCCATCGCAATTAAAGATATGGCTTTATCATTAATATCATTTTCTAAATCATCAATTGCTGTGTCTCGGTCAATAATTTGTTTCGCTTGTTCCAAATCTTGCTTAATAAGTACTTGGATGCTGTCCTGGATGGAAACCTCCGAAAGGCGGGCCATTTCCATCAGCATATCCTTTAATTGATTCAAGTTACTATCGAAGTTTGATCTTATATTCATGAGCTCACTCCCATTATCCAAATCTTCCTGAGATATAGCCTTCTGTCCGTTCATCGGAAGGATTCGAGAATATCTTCTGCGTATTATCCAGCTCAATAAGCTGACCCATTAAAAAGAAGGCGGTTTTATCTGATACCCTTGAAGCCTGCTGCATATTATGGGTAACAATGACAATTGTGTATTTTTCCTTTAATTTTAAAATTAATTCCTCAATCTTTAAGGTTGAAATCGGGTCTAATGCAGACGTCGGTTCATCCATCAACAGTACATCTGGCTTTGTTGCAAGCGCTCTTGCGATACATAACCGTTGCTGCTGTCCTCCTGACAAGCCAAGAGCTGGACCGTTCAAACGATCCTTCACCTCATCCCATAAAGCAACATCCTTCAGGGAGTTTTCCACAATGTTATTGAGTTCTTCTTTCTTCTTGATGCCGTGTATTCTAGGTCCATAAGCAACATTGTCAAAGATCGATTGAGGAAATGGATTACCCTTTTGGAATACCATTCCTACCTTCTTTCGTAATTCAACAAGATCCAGTCTGTCACTTAAAATATTTTGTTTGTCAAAGTTGATCTCTCCTGCCATCCTTACATTCGGCACATATTTGATCATTAAGTTCAATGTTTTGATGAACGTCGACTTCCCGCAGCCGGAAGGACCGATGATCGCGGTAACCTCCTTTTCATTAATAGGAAAGTTGATTTCCTTTAATGCATGATGGTCACCATACCATAAATTGAGATCGACACAATCGAAAATCGCCTTCGTACTAATATCTGTAGACAATTCTTTTCCTCCTTATCCGAACCGGCCGGAAATATATTCTTCCGTCTTCTGATTAGAAGGCGCCGTGAATATCGTTTCCGTCACATCGTATTCAATTAAATCACCAGAGAAAAAGAAGGCGGTTTTATCCGAAATACGTGATGCCTGTGACATATTATGGGTCACAATGATAATGGTATAATCCTTCTTCAGCTCTAATATTAATTCTTCTACCTTCGCATTAGAAATCGGATCTAGTGCAGAGGACGGTTCATCAAGGAGCATCACAGTTGGTTTCATGGCTATGGTTCTCGCAATACAAAGCCGCTGCTGCTGACCACCAGATAAAGATAAAGCTGATTTATGAAGCCTGTCCTTTACTTCCTCCCATAGGGCGGCTTTCGTTAAGCTTTCTTCTACAATGCGATCAAGCTCTGCTTTCTTCCTTACTCCATTATATTTCAAAGCGTGCGTAATATTATCATAAATTGATTTCGGAAATGGATTAGGCTTTTGAAAAACCATCCCGATTTCCTTTCGTAATGCAACGACATTTATATCGTCTGATAATAAATTAATGTCCTCGTACAGTATCTCTCCTTGTGCCCTCGCACCTGGAATAAGATCATTCATTCTGTTAACTGTCCGTAAAAACGTTGATTTTCCACAGCCGGAAGGACCAATTAGCGCTGTGATGGAATTCTTTTCAATCTGCATAGAAATCCCGTTAACTGCCCGCTTATCTCCATAAAAAAATTCGAGATTTTTTACATCTAAAATAGGTGTGCTCATTTTTTTCACCAGCCTTCTATTTCGTTGCCGTGATTTTTTTATGAATAAGTGTTCCAATCAGTCTTGCTAATAAGTTGAAAATTAAGACTGCCAAAATTAAAACCGCAGATGCGCCATTAGAAACTTGTTCAATGTCTGGAATTAAGCCTTGTGTATTAACAGACCAAATGTGGACAGCCAGTGTCTCGGCAGGCCGGAAGATATTCAGCGGTGATCTGTCAGAAAACGGATTCCAATCAAGATAATTTAACCTTGGTGTGGAAAGTCCTGCTGTAAACAGCAAGGCGGCAGCTTCGCCAAAGACACGCCCTGATGCAAGAATCGCACCAGTCAGAATCGAAGGAAACGCACTAGGCAGAATAACTGTTTTAATCGTATGCCAATGGGTAATACCAAGAGCAAGACTTCCTTCCTTCAGTTCTCTTGGAACAGTTCGAATAGCATCTTCACTTACCCTGACTAGAACAGGAAGATTAAAAACGGTAAGCGCCAAAGCTCCCCCTAATATTGTGTATCCCCAGCCAGTCAAGTTCACAAACATTAATAAACCAAACATTCCAATAACAATGGATGGGAGAGATGATAATACTTCAATACAAGAGCGAATTATATCTGTTACTTTTCCAGGTCGGGCGTATTCTGCCATAAATATTCCGCCGCCAATTCCAAGAGGAAGAGAAATTATCATGGTAATTACAAGAATATATAAAGAATTAAAAAGCTGGTCCCTAACCCCGCCGCCAGCACGAACATTACTAGAAGGCGATGTTAGAAAATCAAGGGAAACATAACGTAAACCATTAAATAAAATATAAGCAAACAATCCAACTAATATACATACTATGATGGTGGCAATAGCAACTAATACAACTGTTGCAACACGGTCTGCTGTTTTACTGTTCATTACATTTTCCTCCTTGATGACACATAACGAATGAGGATAATAAAGATAAATGACATAATTAACAAAATCAGTCCCATCGACCAAAGTGTATTATTTTCCACACTGCCGTATGTTGTATGGCCCATATTCAACGTAATAATCGTTGTTAATGTTGCAGCTGCATCAAGAAAGCTAGATGGCAAATCCTTTACATTTCCAATTACCATTTGCACAGCTAATGCTTCACCAAATGCACGTGCCATCCCTAAAATCACTGCTGTAAGCAAAGTTGGCAGTGCTGCTGGAATAAGAACCTTCCATATTGTCTGCCACCGAGTAGCTCCGAGTGCAAATGAACCTTCCCGTAAATTATTAGGTAAAGAACTCATTGCATCTGTAGCAATACTTGTAATTGTAGGCAATATCATAATGGAGAGTACAATTGTTCCCGCAAGTAAACTAAAACCGAGACCACCGATATTATCTCTAATAAACGGCACTAATACGGATAATCCAATAAATCCATACACAACAGATGGAATCCCAACAAGCAGTTCAATGACAGGCTGAATTATCTTTTTCCCCCAAGAAGGAGCAATTTCTGTCATGAAAATAGCAGCTCCTATACCGAGTGGCGCTGCGACAAGTGCAGACAGAAAAGTGACCGCAAAGGAGCCAAAAATAAATGGAAATGCCCCGAATTTTGGATTGGCTTTATTCGTTGGATTCCAATCAGTGCTTGTCAAAAACTCGAGCGGGCTAATTCCGTTTTTAATAAATGATTGCAGTCCTTTTACTCCAAGGAAAATCGTAATAGAAATCGTCACAGCAATCATAATGATTGCACATAATGTCACGAGAATTTTCCCGCGGAACTCATTGCCTACTCCTGTTTTTGCTGATTTCAATAATCTGTCTTTTGCAGGAATCGTTTTTTCTCTCATGCTAAAAAACCTCCCCTTATGGCTTAACAGGGTAAATGCATATAAAAGCATCTACCCCGTTCAATTTTTTAAAGATCCTTCAGATTACCCTCAGCATCTCTTTCTACCTTCATTTCTGTTACAGGTAAATATCCTTGCTCTTTCAGCAATGTGCTTTGAATGTCTTCTGACATCACATAATCAAGAAATGATTTTGTTAAGCCTTTTGGTTCCCCTTTCGTGTAGGAATGCTGATAGGCCCAGATTGGGAATGTTCCATTTTGCACATTTTCTTCTTTTGCCTCAACTCCATCAACAGACAGTGCTGTTATAGAATCATCTGTAAAATAGGAGAAAGCAAGATAACCTACTGCACCTTCTGTTTCCGTTAAGATTTTCTTCACTGTATTAGACGAGTCCTCTGTTATCCCTTCTGCAGGTGTTGCATCATCGAGACCAAATTTATTAAAGACTGCACGAGTTCCAGAAGAATCAGGACGATTCACGAGGACGATTTTTTGGTCTTTACCGCCAACATCCTTCCAGTTTGTAATTTTACCTGTGAAAACCTTAATTAAATCCTCTTTCGAAATATCTGTAATTCCTACATTCGGATTAACGGCAGCGGTGATACCGACAACTGCTACTTTATGATCCACTAGCTCATCAGCCTTAATGCCTTCTTTTTCTTCTGCATACACATCAGAGTTACCAATATCAACAGAACCTTCAGATACTTGAGATAATCCCGTACCAGAGCCACCTGCGTTTACTTGGACATCTGCATTTGGATTTTCAGCCATGAACTCTTCTGCCGCTGCAGCAATTAACGGCTGCATAGCAGAGGAACCAGAAACAACTAAGGAACCAGAATTTTCGTCACCGTTATCTGCATTTTCATTACCGCCACCGCATCCTGCAGCGATGACCATTAATGCAAAAATCATTAATACATAACCAAACCTTTTAAAGCTCTTCATTAATAGCCCTCCAAAATAAAATATTTAAATATTTTCACTACCGGCATGATTGCTTCTAGTAGAAAGGAATATTTTTTCTAACTTAGTATGTGTTACAAGATAATTAGTTATTAATGCGAGGATTAAAAATATCGCATACAATCGCAGTCATTTTATACCAAATATTAGGAATGCAGAGATTCGCTCTCTGACGAAATTAACTTTCCTTTAATGGATAACCATTCACCTAATTTCCTTGTAGAGCTCCTCAGAAACATTCTGTTTTATGGAAAAAACAATGGCTAAATAAGAAATTTTTACTTAAAAATGGCTTAAATACTTCTCATTTAAGCTGACTTCCGATAATATATAGTTATCGGAAGTCAAGAAAAGCAGTTAGGAGAGGAACAAATGCTCGTTCCAGATCATAAAAATACCCCTGCATTTACAAAGCAGCAAATGGACAAAATAAACTATTATATCTCCCACTCGAAAAGCAATAATACGAAAAAAAGCTATTATGCAGATTGGAAGCATTTCACCGATTGGTGTGCCTTACATAATGTCTCCCCCCTCCCTGCCGAAGTGGAAACAATTTGCTTCTATTTAACAGAGCTGGCGGAATCACATAAATTCTCGACATTAAGAAGACGAATTGCATCTATCAGTGAAGCACATAAAATGAGCATGCATGTCAGTCCCACGAAAAGCTTAGAAGTGATTGCATTGATGGATGGGATACGAAGAGAAAAAGGATCACGGCAAAGACCGAAGAAAGCATTGATGCTCCAAAACCTGCCTGATTTAATAAGTGAGATAGATACTGCCACCTTAGCAGGAGTCCGCGACAAAGCAATTATCTTATTAGGCTTTGCCCTTGCCAGCAGAAGGTCAGAGTTAGTGGCGATTAATGTCGATGATTTGGAATTTCATGATTTCGGCATGGACGTTAGTGTCCGTGACATGAAAACAAGAAATGATGATTTAATTAAAGGGGTTGTGTTTTCCAATAATGAATATTGCCCTGTCAAAGCAACAGAGGCTTGGATCGAAACAGCAAAGCTTTTCAACGGCGCGTTGTTCCGCTCCATTGATCGCCATGGCAATATAAATGGAAGACTTAGTGATAAGTCAATTTCCTTAATCATTAAAAAGTATGTCGCCTTAGCCGGTATGGACCCAAGACAGTTTGGCGGACACAGCTTGCGAAGCGGCTTATCGACAAGTGCGGCGATGATGGGAATGACCGATATTGCGATCATGAAACAGACTGGCCATAAGACGAGAGAAATGGTCGATCGGTATGTACAGGCAGGGCAAAGATATCGTAATAATGCGAGTAGTGTGCTGCGAAATTTGTGAGGGTATATATAATGGAAGAAACTCGGATCTTTCCGGCGGATTTTTCATAAAAAAAGAGAAATTGAGTGGGCTCAATTTCTCTTTTAGTGTTACAATTCTGCACCGTTCGTCTTTATAACCCTCTTATACCAATAAAAGGAGTCCTTTTTAATTCTGTCATAAGAACCGTTTCCTAAATCATCTGCATCAACATAGATAAGCCGTAACGTTTTGACATTTGTGAGGTAGACGCACTTACGATATCAATACAGCCCCATGATGTATAGCCCAGCATTTCGACTCCTTCCTTGCAGGCGAGGTTCATTTGCTCAAAATGCTTTCGACAAATAGAAGGTGCAATGCTTGATAGATTGCTGCCTCTGCGTCTTTTTTACTCGCATACTTTTCTTCTACCACACCAACTGTTGTAAATGGATGTCTAAAAACACTGTCAATTTCATTAAAGGTTAGCCAATACTTAACATACTCTCCAAAGTGTTTAAAGCATACCTTCGAATAGGTAACAAACATATCTACTACCTCACGGGAAACCCAGCCATCATAATGATTAACTAGATAGAGTGTCATCTCGTAATGAGACAGGGTAACAAGTGGTTCAATATTTCTTCTGCGCATTTCTTTAAAAAGACGTACATAGTAATCAATAGGCGCTTGAATCGGCTCTTCTTCTGTACCTGTTGGAAAAAGCCTCGTCCAAGCAATAGGTACTCGCAAACATTTCATGCCCATTTCTTCCATTAATGCTAAATCCTCTTCATAGCGATGATAAAAGTCAATGCCGTGTCTTTTCGGATAATAAACAGGACCATCTGTTTGCATGGCCTCTTCTATTTGTTCTGGACTAACATGCCACTGACTGACATAATCGCTATTATCTATATTCGTCTTATACATTGCCACATCTGCCACAGACATTGCCTTACCGTCCTTATCCCAAGCACCTTCTGCTTGGTTTGCTGCAATCGCTCCACCCCATAAAAATCCCTTTGGAAAATAGCTTTTCTCTGTCATTTAAATCTCCACCTTTTCATCTGCTGTTGGAAGCTCAATACTAGCACCAGCTGATATACTTCCCACACCAAACAGATATTCAGACACATGCAGTGCTGTATCAGATTATTATGGATATATTGGTTAGTAGATTTCGATATTATCGTAAGTTGGAAAATGAACAATAAATAAGTCTTATCTGTAATAAAAGAAGAACCAATTAACTGTGTACCAGCTAATTGGTTCTTTAAGATATTCGGAATGAAAATCTTTCATCCTTCAACTGTGTATTTATATCATGTATAGGATGTACAAAGGCTGTGTCAAAGTGATGAGGAATAGGAGTAAAATATGTATAGAAAGCAGCCCCTCTCTTCTCTTCAAAAAGAGCGGCTACTTAATGAAAGGAAGCGAACCAAGTGGATTTGCCATACAAAAGGCGAATTGTATTTTTTGAACAGCATGTCCTCCATGCAATTCCCTAACATCATATGTAGACAACCTGGTTTGGTGCACAATATTAAATCAAAATTTCAGGAGACTTTTTTCTTGTGCTGATAAGTGTCAAATTAACTGGATAAGAACATGATAACGCTCACATTCTGTCTTTTTATTTTCAAAACGCTTGCCAAAAAACCAAATGACCTTAGCTTGAGCTAAGGTCATTGTTCTACATTGGTGATAACAGTTCAGTTTGAACTTTTTTTATTAGACAGCTACACTCTCATTCACAACCACTTTCTTTTCAACAGTAAACTGATCTAGTGCGTAATCATCAATATCATAACCAAGTCCTGCTTGTTGTGGGACATCTACATAGGTGCCGTTTAATTCAATCGCTGGGTTAATGATATCTTGGTTGTAATAACGAGATGATGCTGCGATGTCATTCGGCAGTGTGAAGCCTGATAATGTTGCCGCAGCGATGTTATGGGCACGTGCGATACCTGAATCTACCATGCCGCCGCACCATACTGGAATACCGTGGGACTCACAAAGTGCTTGGATTTTTTTCGCTTCTGTCAACCCGCCAACACGGCCTACTTTAATGTTGATGATACCGCAGCTTCCTAGTTCGATAGCTTTTCGTGCATCTTCAACTGTGTTGATGCTTTCATCAAGACAGATTTTTGTATTGATTTGTGCTTGTAGTGTTGCATGGTCCACGATATCGTCATGATCAAGCGGCTGTTCGATCATGATTAAATCGAGTTTATCTAGCTCTTTGAATACCTCGATATCATCTAGTGTGTAAGCAGAGTTAGCGTCTGCCATCAGCATAATGTCGCTGAATTCTTCTCGAACAGCTTTCATAATTTCAACATCTTTGCCTGGTTTGATTTTAATTTTAACTCGTCTGTAGCCTTCATCTAAATAGCCTTGCACTACTTTAACCATCGTAGCAGCATCCTTTTGAATACCGATGCTGACCCCTGTTTCTACTTGTGATTTTGTTCCGCCAAGGAGCTGGTAAACTGGTTTGTTTTCGATTTTTGCATACAGATCCCAAAGCGCACAGTTAATAGATGATTTTGCTAAGTTATTTTTACGGATATGTTCAAAGATAGTGCTTGTTTCGTCAGGATGGGCAATATCTCCTTCTTTTAGCAATAATGGAATTAAGCAATCTTGTAATGCTGCCCAACAGCCATTTACAAACTCTTCGTTGTATAAAGGGAATTCAAATGCTGAGCATTCTCCATAACCAATTTTCCCTTCGCCATGAATCTCAACAATGATGCATTTTTTTGCAGTCATTGCAGCAAAGCTTGTTTCGAATGGTGCTTTTAACGGGATGTCTACTTTTCTTAACACAATTTTATCAATTTTCATGGTCATACACTCCTTAAGATTGTTTTTTTAAATAGTCTTTTAAGTTTGTTAATACGCGATTATTGTGCGTCAACAAGATGTCTTGCAGCTCGTCAAACTTGCCTTGTTGTATCAAATCAAGCATCTTTTCATGCTCCGAAATGGAGAGATTGATGCGATTTTCAAATGTAAAGTTAAGATTTTGGAACATTAACAACGGATATTTCAGCTTCAAGTAGAATTCTTGGAGAACATCACTATTGCTTAAACAAATCATATGATAGTGAAAGTTAAAGTTCATTAACGTATAGTCCACTTGATTTTTGACATTTTTCATTTGCTTTAATTCTTCTTGTAAAGAGTTGAATGAATAATCAGAAATATCAACTTGGTTTAAGCGGCGTATCGCCATTTGTTCGAGATTGTTTCTGATTTCAAAAATATCGTAAACATCTTGCGTCGAGAATTCTTTGACAAAGCTGCCTTTCCGCGGCTTTTTAACAGCAATTCCTTCCTGCTCGAGCCGGTATAATGCTTCTCTTACAGGCGAACGGCTGACAGAGAATTTTTCCGCATAATCACTTTCTCGAATACGGCTTCCTTGGGGCAATTCACCATTAATGATTTGATTGACCATATAATTAAAAATCTCATTGGGCAATTGTTGGGTTTGCAGTAACATCCTCTTCTTCCTTTCTTTTAGGTACAGCACGTAATGTTAATGAAACGATAAAGGAGAGGGCAACAGCAGCTATCAAGAACATAAACGCCGCATTGTATGAACCATTAAATAAATCTATTAAGAATCCAATTGCAAGCGGTGCAACAAAACCAGCAATCTGTCCGCCGAAATTAACAATTCCAGAAGCGGAACCAAACTTATCGGGTAAGATGAAGCTTGCAAGTAAAGCAAAGATAGAGCCAAAAGCAATGGATTTAAAGAAATACACTAGTATTTGAAAGATGATAACAGATGTTAATGTTTTAGAAGAATACATTCCATAAATAAGAACAGCTGTTAAAACAGACACAATACTAAGCAAGTACTTTTCTTTTTGCTGGAAGAACTTCATCATAAGCCATCCGCTCATTGCTGCCCCTAGACCTGCAGCAATAAATGGGAGCGGTACGAGAATCGAGATTGCCTTTAAGTCAACACCGCGAACATTAAGCAAGTAAGTTGGCATCCAAGAATCTAGCCCTTTGTTGACGATACTGACACCGAAACAAATGATTACTAACTGCCAGATGATGGTGCTTTTTAATAGCTCTTTATAGCTTATTGAATTTTTAGCTTTAGCTTGCGTTGCGGCAGTAGTTTGCTTCATTGGGCGAAGCCAGAAGTAGTAAAAGACTGCAAATACGATACCGACAACTCCAATAATATAAAACGTGCTTCTCCAGCCGACAGCTAAGATTAATGGTGCAATAATCAGCGGTGCGATGGCACTTCCAACATAATTGGAAGACAGCATACCAGTTACTGCTTTTGGTCGCTGCGACTGTGGAAATACTTCAGACACTGCCTTCAAACTAGCTGTTGGATAAGCACCTTCACCAATACCGAAAAGGATACGAATAAACAATAAGGAAACTAATGACCAGGCCATACCTGTCATCGCAGTGAAGAGCGACCATAACAGGATTGCGATAAGTGCAACGATATTCGAACCAAACTTATCGGCTAACCAGCCGCCTGGAATTTGCATTAACGCATAGCTGAAGAAGAAAACACTGACAACTAAACCGAGCTGGGTTGCATCAAGGTTGAATTCTGCTCCAATATACGTTAAAGCAAGTGAAATAGCGGCCCTGTCGATATAACAAATACAATAGCCTATGTACACAAGTGTAAATACAAAATATTTAGATCGAGTTCCCTTTAACGTACTCATTCGCCTTCACTCCGCCTTCTATTATTTTAGAAATCTCCGAGATTATATGATAAGTAGATTTAATGCCACTTTCAAAATTAACAAGCTTCAAGTTTTCATTCGGCGCATGATTCGCTTGATCGAAGTTAGCGTAAGGCACAATAAGAACAGGAACATTTAAAATATCTGTCCACACATAGTTTGGCAACGTTCCCGGCATAACTGGTTCTAAAATAGGTTTAATGCCAAAGCCTTGTTCAAGTGCTGCTAAAACAGGTTTCACAAAAATGGAATCAATATTTGTATTGGACGGAGGAGTGGATACCATTTTTAAAACAGAAACACCTTCAAGCGGTTCAATCATTTTTTCGATATTTTGATAAATTTCATCAGGATTTTGCTTCCCGACGAGACGCATGTCTAACTTCAGCAAAGCTTTTGACGGTATAACCGTTTTTGCGCCTGCATCTACATAACCACTATGGATACCGGAAATGTTTAAGGTTGGTTCATACATTAATTTCGTGAAGTATTCTTCTTGGGAGAGAGTCAGGTTTGGTAATCCGATCTTAGCTGCTAATGTTTCACTATCATAAGGAATGCGGTTTAAAATTGCTTTTTCTTGTTCATTCGGTGCTTGTACGCCTTTATAGAAATCTTTAATTGCCACCTCGCCGTCATCGCCCTGCATCTGTGACAATAATTCAACTAACTTCCACGCCGGATTTTTAATGATATTGCCTGTGTTGCCGGAATGATTATCCTGGCTCGCAGATACAGCTTCAAGCTCCACATATAACATGCCGCGAACACCAAGACGAAGCACAGGTGCGCCGCTTTCATGACAAGAGCCGTCGATTGAAATGGCAAGATCAGATTGTAAGATTCCATCTTTATGCTCTTCCACAAATGCTGCAAGGTTAGCACTGCCTTGCTCTTCTTCCCCTTCAAACACAAATTTCACATGAAAAGGAAGCTGTTTATGTATTTCTAAATAAGCCTTAATCCCAAGTAATTGCGCCATTAGCTGACCTTTATTATCACCAACACCACGGCCATACAAGCGGCCATCTCTAATACTTGGTTCAAATGGAGGGCTGACCCATGCATCAATTGGGTCTGGTGCCATCACATCATAATGACCATACAATAAGACCGTAAAATCCTGCTCCCCTTTAATTTCACCAAACACGATCGGGTGTCCAGCCGTTTGAATGACCTGTGTCTTTGCTTGCAGACTTTCTAGCAGCTCAGACACTTTCAGAACCGTCTCCTGCATCCCTTCACCGCTAGAGCTAATACTTTTTTGTTTAACTAATGCGATAAGCTCATCTATATTCTTCGTTCTGTTAGAATCAACAAATTCTTGAATATTGGTAGTTGCCACACGAAAACCTCCTTCTTCATTGTCGATTGTCGACAATTTCTAATCAATAAGTTACTACCTAGGGAAGGAGAAGTCAATATATTTTCAGAAAATTATTTATATTAGATTTATTTATTATCAATGCTATTTTGAGATAAGGCTGGGAGGTTATTATTTTAAAATAGAAACTAAGTTTGCATGATTTTACAGAAAATGGAGAGATAAACAGTTTGTCCCACTTTTACCTAGTACAGAGTTTCTATAGTCTTACTTTATTGCTAATTCTTATTAATTTTTTGTCATTTTGGATGCGTAAAAATTACTGCATATATGAGAAATAACTATAATTAAAGGACTCGTAGGGCTATACCTACTTAGTCTATCCTTCAATATTAAATTTCCCTTTGATTTTCAGAAGATATTCCTTTACCTTTTCTCTATTCTTTAGGCGTTTTTGTAAATACTCTTCACAGTCTTCTTTTAGATATCGATAAAACGTTTGGTATCTTGGTCGACAGCAGGATAATCAATGAAATAAATAATACCTTCTTCACCGAAGTAATCTTCTTCCCATTCTTCGTAATAACTCGCAAAAACATATCGCGCGTATTCGTCTCCATATCCCCATTCTTTGGAATACTGTTCTAATATAGTTAAGAATTCCCCATTTCCCATATGTCCATAATAAAATTTAATTAGCTGTCTTTGTTCTGCTTCTGATAATTCTTTCATATCTGTATCACCTAATTCTTTAACAATAGACGGGAAAAAGTTCTTAATAATACCTGTTCTTCAACTACTTCCCCTCTTTTTCTATGATAAATTTTCATTTGAATCCCTCTATTACCAAGGGTTAGAAACCAATTCTGGTTCCTTTTGGGTACGTAAAATTATTTTGTCTGTTCGTTTGTTTATCCATTCTCGCAGTAAAAATGCGCCATTGTTTGTTTCTATTTGGATATCTGTGCGAATTGGTAAGCTATCTAATTTCTCTAGTACCTCTTCTGCCTCGGAGATATCAATTGGATTCGGTGCATGCACTACAATATCAAGATCGCTTGTGGCTTTTAATGCTGGGTATCCAGTTGCTATTTCGAAGCCTGCGCTCCCTGTTGGACCCCATTGCCAGTTGGCCATAATTTCCGCCACTTTATTGATACTTCTTAAAACAGGCAGTTCTCGTCTTTGTATATCAAGTGAATACCAGCTTTTTTGTTCTGCTAGCATGTATGGGGTAATAATCTCTTCTATTCCGTTGCGATGTAATAACGCTGCTTGCCGCTGATTACGTTGCTCCCCTCGGATACCTACAGGAATATAATCACTAGTTTGTTCCGCTCGGCGCACGACAACGAATGGGGCACGCCTTAACGAGGCAGTGACCCATTCGTTGTCTTCCTTCCATTGCAGCTGTGATAAATCAGAGACTTTTATTAAGTCATGTGGTTGAATTACCATTGCTGTCTCAACATTTCACGGACTTTAATCGTTGCAGCACGGCCGCCGTTTCTTGCTTCATCTGTTTGTAAACGGAAGCTTAAATCAGTCGCTGCATTCTTTGTGCTATTAATTGCTTCTGTTAAAGTTTGCTCTATTATTTCCATATCTTTTTCCGTTGGAGAATCTGCATCAATATTGGCAAGTAATTTATACAGCGGTCCTAATGATTGATAACTGCGAACATCATATGCCATTGAGGGCACGGATTTCGTTGCTTCTTCCAGCTGTTCAATTGTGCGTTTTGTTATTCTTGCTGCTGAAGCTTTTGACATTGCTTGAATGTTGATTTTGTCATTGTCAAATGCAATTAACCGGTTAGACTGTAAGCCATGAGCTAAAAACCCGCCAGAGATAGCATTGCCGACAATTAATCCAATAACAGGATGGCCCTTTTGCCGTGCTGTTGCATAAGCATCTGCGCTTGCTGCCAATGCTAGGCTGATACCAATCAGCTCTTCCTTATAGCCATACGCCTGACTTGGTACATCAATAATAGCGATAATAGGGCGTTTTGTTTCCTTGTCTGCATCTTGATGGATGACATCGCGTACTATTTGCGCAGCAGTCCAGCCCTCAAGCAGACCTACTTCCCCATTCCGAGCTCTAGGAAAATGATTATTAGCATCCGGTACAATTGCTATATAACGAGCAAGTTGGTCATTCTTAGTTACATCAGCAGCTAGAATGGATGGTGTTGCACTAGTCGGATGTGTGATACCTGTTAATGCAGAAAACCATTTATAGCCTCTTGATTGTGACATAGCACTAACACCTGCTGTTGCCATTGGCACAGACTGCTTCACTGCCTTATGCTGGTTGTAATACTCAGCATATCGTTTTGGATTACATTCTATTGCAGTATCCAATTCTTTTAATAAAGAAAGATGAAAGTCGACTTGTTCTGTTTTGGCCGATTTTTTTCCCGCTGAAAACGCCGTTTTAATAGCAGCGACAATCGACTCAACATCGTCCTCCACTACTTCCTCCAGCAATCCTGTTCTCTCCCGCTGACTAGCACCAATCGTATTCCAAATCAATGCTTTATCACTTGAATCAAATTCCATGACACCAGCTTCTTGTTCGATTACCTCGGGACCATTCAGACCTAACCGTGCTTTATTTGTTGCAAGCAATGTTGTACATAGTTCGGCGACAATGGACATGCCTCCGAAAGCGCCGACTCTCCCTGGAATTAGTCCAACAACAGGAACGTATTGACGTAAGGCTACAATCTGATTGCAGATTTCGGAAATGGACAATAATCCGTAATTCGCTTCCTGCAGACGGACGCCGCCTGTATCAAATAAGATAATTGGATAAACAGGGTTGCCTTGTTTATTCTCTTCAAGGGCCAATTCCAGTGCGCCAGCAATCTTCGCACCGCTCACTTCACCAATGCCGCCGCCTTGAAACGCACCTTCTAACGAAATAACGACAACATCCTTTTGATTAATTTGCCCACGAGCAACGATAACGCCATCATCACTTTGCGGAACAATTCCTTGTGGCTCTAAATGGGGTGACTGCATTTTATCGAGCGGTCCCAGCAGCTCGCGGAATGTACCTTTGTCCACTAATGCTAGTGCCCGCTCACGGCCATTTAATTCTACTAAACTATTCCGCAAAGCCGATCACCTCCAATGCTTGTGTAAGCCTTAACTGCACAACGCCTGGTGTTGCACCGAAATCATGGATTGTTATATTTGCGGTAATAGGGTAGCGATTGAAAAAACGTTCCAATACATTGCCCCATACTTCACCAAATCCATCACTGCCGGTGAGCACGCTGACTTCTGTTTTTGTTCCCTCTGCCGGCTCTAGAATGATTTCCAAATCTCCTGAACCGACAACACCTATATGTGCTGCAGTTTGAATCGGTTTAGAAGTTTCAAAGTGAAACTGTAGTTTTTCCATAGATGAACACCTCCGTAATTAACTGACTAAAAATAGTGTTGCTGCTAATAAATCAGCGCTGCCTCCCGGCGATAGGCGCTTTGTTTTACAGTAATCAGATAAGCATTGGAAAATCTCTCTTCCCTTAGTGGTTGCGAACCCATCCCAAAGTAAAAATTCTCCTGCCATCGTTTTTATTGCAACTAAATCCGCCCAATCTCCACGGTGTAATATACATGTATCATCGACGGTTGCCATTAAAGCCAGCAATGCTTCTATTTGTGCTTCCTCTTCTGGCTTTTCTGCTGCACGAGCTTTAAGTAAGGCAAGTAAAGATGCATCACGGATATGAGGGAAACCGAATTGTGCTTCTTCTTGTGCCCCCATAACTGCATACTTCTTTTTTACAGCCTGTCCATGGGTTTGATTATTTGGTGTGAACCTGTCTTTAAAGGAAGCAATTTTTCCTGCCGTTTCTAATATCTTAATAGGGTTCTTTTCCTCTGGAAGAGAAGCCTTTGCACTAACCAATAACCCCAATGCCCAAATCGCACCTTTATGTGTATTGATGCCATTAGTAGCAGAAAGCATCGCCTGCTCCCCTTGTCTTCCTATGGCTGCTATTTTCTCACGAAGCTTTTGATTCACAGGATGAAGATAAGAAACGAAAGCAATCTCTCTAAATGTTCCTTCTAATGCTTTTGCTGATTTCAGCATGAGTTCAAGGGACATATCAGCATGGGAGCCGTTATTGTTTGCATCTACTAATCCTGGCTTTGGGGTGAGCATTGCTTCATCGATTAACGCTTTTACTGCTTTTGAAGCTAATTCCTCTACAAGTGCTGCAGATTTAACTGCCAGCATATTAAGACCAGCTCCGGAATTTTGCAGGCGGCACGTAAAGACCTTCTGACCACTCTACTAAATCACTAACAGACCTTGCAGCAAGAAGAGAGCGTTTTGCTTGCTGTCTGGCAATGCCAAGATCCTCTGGATAGGCGACAATGCCTTGGTCTCTCAGGCTCCTAACATCTTTTTCTTTGCTATCCATCCCTAATGGCGTTACACCTGCGATTGCGGCAAGGGCTTTTTTCCGTTCTTCTAAGCTGTCAGACTTATAAAGATACGCGATGCCTTCTTCTGTAATAACATGAGTAACATCATCGCCATAAATCATCGTTGGTGTAACCTGAAGTCCTGATTGTGTTTTTACTTGAATAGCATCTAAAGAATCAACAAACACTGGCTTTTTATTAGCACCGAATGTTTCGACCATTTGCACGACAAGCTTACGGCCTTTTGCCAGCTCATGCGGTTTTTCAATCATTTCAAGCCATGCTGGTGTTGCATGGCGGCGTCCGCGCGGATCATGGCCCATATTCGGTGCTCCTCCAAACCCGGCTAAGCGTCCTGCTGTTACTGTTGATGAATTAGCTTGTGCGTCCATTTGCAGTGTTGAACCGATAAACATATCAACCGCAAATTGTCCTGCAACTTGGCATAATGCACGGTTAGAGCGCATCGAACCATCTTGGCCGACGAAAAAGATATCAGGTCGAGCTGCAATATAGTTCTCCATGCCGACTTCACTGCCAAAGCTGTGGACACTTTCGACCCAGCCGCTTTCAATTGCCGGTATTAATGTTGGATGAGGATTTAACGCCCAATGTCTAGCAATTTTCCCTTTTAAACCGAGCTGTTCCCCGTATGTTGGCAGCAAAAGCTCGATGGCAGCTGTATTAAAGCCAATCCCATGATTTAAGGACTGGACATTATGTTTTCCATATACCCCTTTAATGGCCATCATGCCCATCAGCACTTGTAATTCGGTAATGTTTTGCGGATCTCGTGTGAAAAGCGCTTCAATGACATATGGCTTATCAGCTTTTACTACCACATCAACCCATGACCCTGGTATATCAACACGAGGCAATTCATCCACAATGTCATTAACCTGCACAATAACAATGCCATCTTTAAAGGCAGCTGCTTCTACAATCGTTGGTGTCTCTTCTGTATTATTGCCTGTATACAAGTTTCCGTCCTTATCTGCTTTATCTGCCGCAACTAAAACAACATCCGGGATTAAATCAATAAACAGACGTCCAAATAACTCTAAATAGGTATGTATATCGCCAAGCTTTAACGTTCCATCTTCAATCATTTGTGCAACACGCAAGCTTTGCGAACCAGAGTAGGAAAAATCGATTTTTGAAGCGATTCCGTATTCAAATATATCTAAATGTTCAGGCATTGAGATGCTCGACATGATCATATGCAGCTCATTTACCTTGGCAGGGTCTACTTCTAACAGTTTTTTAGACAGGAATGACGCCTGCTTTTGATTATCTCCTTCTAACACTACTCTTGAGCCTGGTTCAATCAGTAATTCCATCAGCTCTACAATCCGAGAGGTGTCTACAAATTTTCCGTCCAGCAAGCGGCTTGCTTTATCTAATTTCGCTCGTTTTTTATCACGCTTTTGCGTCCATTTATTCACTCTGCTTGCTCCTTCCATTTATTAATTAAATAACATGTTGCTTCCAGACCGACTTCATCGACAGCGATTTGCCGTGTTGTTCCATGTGCTTGCTTAACAAGATTCGTTAATACATTACCAGGCGGCATTTCAACAAAAGTATCCGCACCAGACTCAACACATATCTCAGCCATGTCATGCCAGCGCACAGGATAGGCTACATTTAAAGCCAAGTCTTCTGCGATTTTATCTTTTTGTCTTATAACTCTTCCAGTGTGATTTGCCAAATAAGGAATTTTCGGATTATTTAAAGTAAATGTACCTACTAACTCCAGCAGTTCTCGTGAAACATCAGCCATTAATGGACAGTGCGATGGGATTGCTACTTTAAGCACTGTTGTTTTTCTGGCACCAAGATCTTGCGCATGTTTGAATGCTGTATGTATTCCTTTCAGAGTTCCAGAAACGGCAATCTGCAGTTCTGAGTTAAGATTGGAAAGAAACACAGGTGATGCTTGCGTATGTGAAAGTTCAACTGCCTTTTTCACTTCACGCTCCGTAAGTCCGCTGATTACACCCATTCCATAACCTTCTGGATATGCTTCCTCCGTTCGTTTTGCCCGCTGATATACTAGTTTAATAGCATCGTCAAAAGTCAATACACCAGCAATAACCGCTGCCGCAAATGCACCAATCGAATGTCCAGCCACAAACTGCGGAGTAATCCCTTTTTCCATTAACTCTCTCGCAGCCGCTACTCCTTTCACAAATAGAGCTAACTGCACCCAAAAAGTCGACTGAAAAGCCTCCTCATCATCACGCAAAGTAATTCCGATACTCTCTTTCACCTTATTCACATAGTCTGGCACATCACTCAGCATTCCAGGAACTTGTGCTCCTTGCCCTGGAAAGGTAAAGACAATATTCATGCTTTTCGCTCCTAAAAGTTTATACAATTCTTTACAATCTTTATTTTAATGTGTTTCAATTAAAAATAAAAATATATTTTCGGCCACTATTAATAACCAAATGGTTATAAGGAGATTATTACATATGGATTTACTGCAGTTAAGATATTTCCAAGTAACAGCAAAGCATGAAAATATCACCCATGCTGCCAATGAACTATTAATATCACAGCCTGCCCTCAGTAAAATGATTCGCAAGCTTGAAACAGAACTAGATATGCAGCTGTTTGATCGAAAAGGAAAAAATATCTTTCTCAATACAGCTGGCGAAAAGTTTTTAAAGTGGGTAAATCTATCACTCTACGCCCTTGAACAAGGTGTTTCAGAAATGAAAGACATTAAAAATGGGCAAATGGATACGATTACCCTTTATGTAACAGTTGGTTCGATGCTGCTGCCGAAGCTACTTCAGCAGTTTCGAACTAAGTTTCCAAAAACACGCTTTAATCTAACACAGCATACGAATAAAAGTATTACCTATAATTTTGCGATTACATCTGAGCCATTAGAAGGCAATGAGCATATCGTCTTGCTGGAAGAAGAAATATTACTGGGTGTTCCTATCTCCCATCCGCTAAGCCATTTAGACTCTGTTTCTTTAAAGGACTTAGAAAAAGAAAAGTTTATCAGCTTAACGAGTGGAAAACCATTGCGGCACACAACCAATAAATTTTTTGAACAAGTCCATTACGAACCAGATATTATTTTCGAAAGTGATGATCCAGCTACAGTTAGAGGACTAATTCAAGAAGGATTAGGCATCTCCTTCATCCCTTCAATCCTGTGGAAAAATGTCAGGCAGGATCCCCTTAAACTGCTGCATATAAGGGAACCTGAATGTAAACGGACGATTTATTTATGTTTTCCAAGCGGGCATTCGTTTACCAATGTGGAGAAGTCACTATTCGATTTTCTCGTTGGTTTTTTTGAAGAACAGATTGATGAATCACAAGGTCATTGAAGCTTTTAACCTTCAATGACTTTTATTATGTTGAAATATGTAGATATTTATCTGTTAACTTACAAGGAAATGCTTGTTTTTGTCAAATATTATCAGAATTTTTATATAAATAAGTGTTGTTTCCTTATTTTCACGGTGTTAACATTACTTTTGTAAGCGATTCCAAAAAATAAGGAGGAGTTAGATGACTCAATTATCTGGAGTGCTAAAAGAAAAGGTGGAAAGATTCCTAAACGGCCAGAAAAAACTATTTATTAACGGTGAATTTGTTGAAAGCACCTCACAAAAAACCTTCGATACATACAACCCGGCAACTGGAGAGGTTTTAGCAACTGTTTTCGAAGCAGGCCCAGAAGACATCGACCGTGCCGTCAAAGCAGCCCGCAAAGCATTCGATGAAGGCCCATGGTCCAAAATCAGTGCATCAGAGAGAAGCCGCCTCATGTACAAACTCGCAGATTTAATGGAAGAAAACAGCGCCGAGCTAGCCCAGCTCGAAACATTAGATAACGGCAAACCAATCCGCGAAACAACCAATGCCGATATCCCGCTGGCAGTCGAGCATATGCGCTACTACGCAGGCTGGTCCACAAAAATCGTCGGCCAGACAATCCCAGTCAGCGGACCATTCCTAAACTACACACGCCATGAAGCAGTCGGAGTCGTCGGGCAAATCATTCCATGGAACTTCCCGCTCCTAATGGCCATGTGGAAGCTCGGCGCCGCACTCGCAACAGGCTGTACCGTCGTCCTAAAACCAGCTGAACAAACACCACTTTCAGCCCTTTACCTCGCAGAATTAATCCAACAAGCCGGCTTCCCAGAAGGAGTCGTCAACATCGTCCCAGGCTTCGGCGAAACAGCAGGCCAGCCGCTAGTAGATCATCCATTAGTAGATAAAATTGCCTTTACCGGTTCGACTGAAGTCGGAAAACTGATTATGGCAAATGCCTCTAAAACATTAAAACGTGTTACATTGGAGCTAGGCGGTAAATCACCGAATATCATCTTGCCTGATGCTGATTTATCGAAGGCAATTCCTGGTGCCCTAAACGGGGTTATGTTTAACCAAGGCCAAGTTTGCTGTGCAGGTTCCCGCGTGTTTATCCAAAAGAAACACTTCGATAATGTGGTTGCTGATATGGCATCCCACGCTAAAAATATTCAACAAGGTGCTGGTATTCATGCAGATACAGAAATCGGCCCGCTAGTTTCTGTTGAGCAGCAGAATCGCGTACTTGGTTATATTGAAAAAGGGTTAAATGAAGGTGCACAGCTAGTTGTTGGTGGTACTAAGCCACAGGAACAGGGTTACTTCGTTTCCCCTACAATATTTGCTGATGTGCGAGATGAAATGACGATTGCGAAGGAAGAGATCTTTGGTCCGGTTATTTCAGCGATGCCATATGATGATTTGGATGAGTTGATTAACCGTGCTAATAGCAGTGAGTATGGCTTAGCAGCAGGTGTGTGGACGCAGAATGTTGGAAAAGCACATTATATTGCGAGCAAGCTCCGTGCAGGGACTGTTTGGGTGAATTGTTATAATACGTTTGATGCTGCTTCTCCGTTTGGAGGGTATAAGCAATCTGGTATTGGGCGTGAGATGGGGTCCTATGCGCTTGAGAATTATACGGAGGTTAAGAGTGTTTGGGTTTCTTTGGATTAGTTAATTTTTATTTTGATAAATAGAAGGTTCTAATATGAATTGCACCCCAATTGGTTAGAAACACTGCTAACAATTGGAGGTGCTTTATTTCGGTTATTAGTTTTATCCGTAATTATTTTATTTACTCAAATAAAAGCAAGTTCTTTTATACCTATGCTTTACAATAATCAAATAAAGTATAAATTTTATTATTAATAGGCATATGTTCATTAAATTATGGAGCACCCTAAGTCTGCGTATTGAATTAACTGTAATCTACCATTCCCTCCCAATTGTATATTATTTCTATAAATATTGTCTTTCAGTATGACTCTTTATAGCATAAAAAAATCCCATGAATAGATTCTAAATTTTCTATGCAGAAAAATATTAGGTTGATATAATGATTACTTTTTTAAAGACAAACCTGCAGAATTATTTAATTAGAAATAAGAATTACTATATTCTTTGTTTACTGCACTTACTCATACCTCAGTGACTCAATAGGATTAAGTTTCGATGCTTTATTTGCAGGTAAAATACCAAAAACAATGCCTATTCCCATTGAAAATAGCAATGCTAATAAAATAATTTCTACTGAAAGTACAGTAGGCCAGCCAGCAAGAACTGATATAAGTGTTGATATACTTACTCCAATAATTATCCCTATAAATCCACCAATAGAGGTTAATGTAACAGCTTCCGCAAGAAATTGAAAAAGTATTTGTTTTCTAGTCGCACCCAATGCTTTTCTAATGCCTATCTCTTTTGTTCTTTCGGTAACAGATACTAAGATTATGTTCATTACTCCTATTCCACCAACAAAAAGTGCAATTCCAGCAATACTACCAATAATTATAGTCATTATTCTGGTAATCTGACCAATTCCATGTGAAAGTTGCTGACTGTTTAAGACAGAGTAGGTATTTTTAGTGTTATGGTTTTTATTTAATATTACTGATGCTTTATCACCAGCAATTTCAATTTTATCAGGGTCAATGACTTGTAAAGTAACTTCATTATAATTGTACTCTCCAAATATATATCTCCAAGTATTCCATGGCAGATAAATTTCCATTCCATCAACCGAAAACATACCTGTTTCTTCTTCAAGTATGCCTATTATTTTTAAAGGCTGCTGACCAACCCTAATAATCTTTCCTATTGATGGTTCGCCATTAAACAATTTATCATGTATGCTTTTACTTATAATAACAGTTCTATTTCCTCCAATATAATCCGCATCCGAAAACAAATAACCCATTTGGGCAGTTTGTTTGTTTAAATCAAAATAGGTATAGTTAATTCCCATAACATTAGCATCTATGGCTTTATCTTGGTAACTAACATTAAAAAATTTAGAACTTGAAGCTACAACTTTTTTAACCTCTGATATAGTACTTAGAGATTTTATATCTTGTTGTGTGAAAGGGGAAATTTCTAATATATTTGTGTTGCCCAATATTTCTTCTTCCGAAGGTTCGTAATATATTTTCAATGTATTTCCAGGACCTATTATTTGGGATTTTAACATCTCTTCTCCGCCACGGCCAATTGCTACTACTATAATAACAGCAGCTACTCCTATAATAATTCCTAACATTGTAAGTGTTGATCTCATCTTATGTGCTACAATTGACGAAAAAGCCATTGTTATGTTTTCTAATATAGCCTTATTAACCATCTTTAATAATATCTCCATCTTTAACAAAGATTTTACGCTTAGAGAATGCAGCTATTTCTTTATTATGAGTTACAAGAATAATTGTAGTACCCTCTCTATTTAACAGATTAAAATATTCGATTATTGATAAACTTGTGCTACTATCGAGTGATCCTGTTGGCTCGTCAGCTAGAATTAAATCAGGATTGTTTACAATTGCACGAGCAATTGCTACTCTTTGCTTCTGACCTCCTGATAATGAATTAGGCATATAATTTAAGAAATTTTTTAAATTCATTTTTTCCAATGCGCTAAAAGTACGCTTATCGCGTTCCTTTTTTTTTATCCCTGCATAAATCATTGGTAATTCAACATTCCTCTTTACACTTAACCTTGGAAGTAAATTAAATTGTTGATACACAAAACCAATTGAGCGGTTCCTAATTCTTGCTAATTGTTGATCCTGATAACTAGTTATATCTTTTCCCTGAAAAAGATATTTTCCGTCAGAAGGTTGATCTAAACATCCAATTATATTCATTATTGTAGATTTCCCAGAACCTGATGGACCCATAATTGATATATATTCTCCTGCTTCTACATTCAAATTAATTTTGTTAAGTACACATATAGAATTATTATTTACGGGATAGCTTTTTTTTACAGATTGAAGCTGGATCATTTAGCTGTCACTTCCATTCCTTCTTTAAGCTTTTCTGGTGGATTTATTATTATTTTATCTTTATTGTTGATCCCTTTTAATATTTCTACTTTTGTTTCAGTTGAAGTTCCAATTTCTACACTTTTACTAACAGCTTTACCATTTTTGACGCAATAAACTATATTTTCATCACCCCTTTGCAACAGGGCTTCAATTGGCAGAGTGTAAGCTAAGTGTTTCTCCGTTTCTATTTCCGTAATCACTTGAAATCCCGGTTTTATCTTCTTAGGTGTCTTAATTGAAACATGAATGGGATATTGTACCTTAGTATAAGAATCAGATTGATTACTAAATTCAGTATTATCTGGAAGGGCAGATACATACTCAACGGTTCCAAACCACTTTTCATTCGGAAGTATATCTGTTTTGATTACAGCTTTCTGTCCTTCTTTTACTGATAAAGCATCATACTCAGAAATATATCCATAAACCATTAATCGACTTGTATCACCAATATAAATAAATGGTTCATTATTTAGGGAATTAGAAGATGGTTCATTAATTTCCATAATTACACCACTTGTCTTACTTTTAACTACTAGTTCCTTTTCTTGCTCAAGATGTATTTCTTGCTGCAGCAGTGCTTGTTTTAAATCAATATTTGCTAATTGTCTATTATATAATACCTCTTCTTTTTCAGATTTTATTTGCTCTAACTCCACTTTATTTTCTGTCTCTTTCGCTAGGTTTTTCTCCCTTTCGGCCAATTTTATTTCTTCATTTTCTAGACTATTTATTTTTAAATACTCTGACTTAATTATCAACTGTTGTTTTCTAATATCCATTTTTAATTGTTCATTTTTATAATTAAATAAGATTGTATCTTTGTTTACTTTATCTCCAATATTGACATTTATTTGTTCTATAGCTCCTTTTTCAGGAATATAATAGATAAACTCTTCATTGAGCATCCTAATGGTCCCCGGAATTATTACTGTTGAAATAATTTCTTCTTCGGTTAATGTAACTAGATCTAAAGTTAATGGAGTTTTCAATAACTTTATAATCCTTTGTCCCGCAATTAATCCTATTATTATGAAAATCGCAATAACCAAGACAATTAATAAGGATTTTTTCAAATTATTAACACCCAATTTCTATCAACAAATTTATACTGTTTTTATTTCTGTAAAACTACTACTAGCATTAAAAAATATGAAATAAAATTAAAAATTTATTAAGTTCAAAGGTAGGGAATAAAGTGTATTATTAATTAGACAATAGGTTACAGGAATGATTTAGAATCATTCCTGCTTTTAAATTATTTCGTTGCTAAATTTACCAAGCAATTGCTGCTGCTTTTCCTATCCATTTTAGTGTTAAATAGGCACCTGCTAAAACAGCTGCAGACCAGGCTAGCCATGCTAGCCCCGCTATTGCTAAACCACGGGCTATGGCAGTTGCACTTCTACCAGCTGTAAATATTATATTCAATACTTTAGTAGCTGTTAGTGAAGATACACCCAATGTCGATGTTAATTTTGCTATCATTGTCTTCATCTCCTTTCAAATTTTTATAATTAGGAACCTGCCTATACTGAAAAAATCTTATTTTTCAGTTAATTAATACACCAATAAACTATTACTCTTTCATTTAACTCCATCTTATTTACCAAGCTATTGCTGCTGCTTTTCCTATCCATTTTATTGTTAAATAGGCACCTGCTAAAACAGCTGCAGACCAGGCTAGCCACGCCAATCCTGCAATCGCTAACCCCCGCGCTATGGCAGTCGCACTTCTACCGGCTGCAAATATTATATTTAATACTTTACTGGCTGTAATTGCTGAAACACCAAGTGTTGATGTTAACTTCGCTAACATATTTTTTCACCTCCTTTCAAATTCAAATCTTAAGAATGATAGTTTGAACTATTATAAATAAAAGGATTAAAGGAATAAGGGAAAAGAAAATGGTTTTTAATCTAATGTTTCTTAATTTTAGAGAAATAAACCAAAAAACTATAAATAAAAACAGATGGATACTAGGAAAAAGAAGTTTAAAGAAACTATTATTAATCATTTCATTAATACCTATGAATCCAAAATAAAGAGTAACAAGTAAGATGTTTAATAACAGAAATAGATTTACAATACTTTTAATAACATTATAGTCAAAGGTTATTTTCCATATTGATAAATACCACTTTATTAGTCTAGAAAAAATAAAGATGTTCAGTAAAAGTGTCGGGAAACTAAATATTATTGAAATAAATACTATAATTATTAAAATAGACTTAACAATTCTTTGTGTGTCGTGATCAATTGGATAAGTTATTTCTTGATAAGAACCAACTACTGCAACAATGTAAAAAACAATTAATATTAGTAAATTAAGAATTATAATACATCTATAAACCCATTTATCCATTAAAATTTTTTCATATATATTATTTTCCAAACTCATTCCCCATTAATCTATTGTATTTTTTTTGATTTTGTAATTGATAAATATCTCACAAGTTATTAGAATAAGAAACAGTAAAATGATTAATACGTATTCTAATAAAACTACTGGGATTTCAATCATTTCTTCAATTAGTAATTCAAAACTTACAAACATTTTTATTTGCAGTACTACCAGGCAAAATGTAGTAAACAGTTTATATCTGACTGTTTGATTTAACCGCTTTATGTTACCCCTTAAAACTAGAAGTGAATATATATTTATTAAAACTAAAGTAAATAAAACATTATTTATTCCTCCTATGAATGTTGACAACTCATTTGAAAAACATAAAGTCAGAAAAAAAATTAATATATTTGGTATACTCACTAAAAGATATATGAATATTTTTGTGAATTGAAATATATTTTCATATGAATACTTACTAATACTTACTTTATTATAAAATTCCCTATTTAATATAAATTTGTCTATACTTAAGTTTATTAAAAGAAAAACTGTCATCCCTATTGAATACAAGGTAGAGTATAAGTATAAAAAGCTTTCAAAATTCTTATAAAAAATCATATATAACAATAAAGCAACAATAAATGAAAAACTATAAACTATATAATCAATATAAGTTTTCCAAAAAACTTTTTGACGTATTATCTGCATGAAAATAAACTTATTCCTATTTAAATATCTTATTTTTAAAAGACCATCTATAAATTTATTATTTTTCATTAAATTAGTGTCTTCTTTAGAGAGTGCATTCTTTTCTAAAACTATTTTTGCCATAATAAAGTCTTTTTCAGGTTTGTATCTAGTATTTACTGTAAATATAATAAGTAAAATAATACTGTACAATGTGATTACAAGAATGGCATTATACGAATCTTGAAATGGCACCAAGAATAATAGGGGTAAATATTTGATCATTTCACCTAGTTTTTCAAAAGATATTACAAACTTAAAGTTACCAGTTAAAACAAATCCGCTAACACTGTGGATGATTTCACCTGAAAGAATTAAAACCAAAAAGAGTAATAATGTTGAAAATATAAACTTTCCAATTGTTATTTTATTAGATGTTTGAATAGATTTTATAGTCAAAAATAGTCTGAAATACTGAATGTTCATCAATAAAAATAATGATAAAAGTATCAAAAGTTCTCCAATCACAAAATCCTTTATAGATATTTCTGAATATTTTAAAATTATTGGTGTAATTAGTATATAAAAGATATTACCTATATAGATTGGAGAATAGTGATATATGTTCAACCAAATATAAAGTCTTTTTGCACTTATCTTTTTTATATAAAAAAAAGGGAAAACTTTATTATTAATAGTATAATCAAATAGATCATTATAACTTTTTAATATGGAACCAAAAAAAATATTAATCCATAAAAAAGAAATAATTAGTGAATTTGCCATATTAAATGAAATGAGCTTAAAAAGACATAGAAGAAATACTATTGAAGAAAGAAGGATTTGAACAAGATATTTTAATAGCAGATCAACTTTTTGTATATCTGTTGAATATTCGTACCTAATCTTTTGTGTTATAAAAAGTTTAAACAGCATAGACATAATCAAAACTCCTTATTAATACTCCACATTTCTACTAATCCACTTAACTCATTATTTATACCGCTTGTTTTTATTTTTCCATTTTCCATTAATAACCACTTGTCAAATGTTGAAAAAGCAAATTTAATGTCATGAGTAGCTATTACAATAGTCTTTTTTCTTTTTTTAAATTCTTTAATTGTACTTTCTAATAGATCAAGTGCTAAATAATCTAAGCCTGTTGTCGGCTCATCTAAAAAAATTAAGTCTGGATTAACTAATTCCATCATACAAAGGATAAGCCTTTGCTTCATTCCTTTTGAATAGTCCTTAACCAGTTTATTTTTATGGTCAAATATGTGAAATTTTTTTAAATTCTTCACTATTTCTTCGTTACTTACTTTATTCTTATACAGTTCACAATTAAATTGAATATTTTCAATTCCAGTTAAATACTCAAATACTTCCGACTCAGATGAAACATAATAAGCACTTAACCCCTTTATAGTATTTTTCCCGAACTTCTGGATTTTGTTACATAGAATTATTTCACCCGCATTTATAATACTCAATCCAAGTAAACATTCTATTAAAGTAGTTTTACCACTCCCATTTTCACCTAAAATGCCAAATACCTCGCCTGTTTTTACAGTAAATTGAATATCAGATAATATTTTAAATCCCTTTGTTTCGGATTCTTTCGAAAGTTGGTTAACTATAATACTATACAATGTTTGTTTCACCCCCGGTTATAAACTAAATATTCAATCAGACTACTTAATATAAGTAAAAATAGACCGAACACTAAATTAGAATAACTGCCAATAATTAATTTCTTAATCCGAATTTTATTCCCTATAGATTTTTCTTTATTAAATCCCTTCCAATATAAAAAAAATATATATTGACCTACACTAGCTGCAGTTAACAAGGAACAAATTTCCAAAAACCCATATGGCAGTATTTTTATTAAGAGGCTATATAAATTATTATCTCCAATATATACACCCATTGATATTCCATGGTACAGGCCATTAATTAGCAATAATAAACTACCGCCAATCCCAAATATTAAATTGCCAAAGAGCAAAAGCAGGAATACTGAAGAATTATTTAATAATAGTTCCGTATAGCTTGGTTGATTATCAGAATAACTCTCTGTAATATTTAAAGTGCAGGAACCGTATATACAAATTATTAAAACAAAAAAGTATATTATAGCGTTTATAATAATAAAATATTTTAGTTTATTTATATTTTGTAATAATTGGTCTAACATTAGAAATCTTTCACCTCATCCCTGCTAGGTTATTAAATTTTATTTTCATAAGATTGATAATCGGAACATTACAAACAATCATTATTGTGATTTATTTCACAATAATTCGTAGAAAAAAGTAATTATTCATAAACATTCCCCAGCCTGCCCACTAACCAAATTGTGAAATTTCGAAAGAAAAACTGTAACACTTAGCAATTATGTTTTAATGCTTTCATTACAATTACATAATATTACAATACTAACAATAAATTCAATGTGCTTTTTTATTCACTTCAGTTATTTGAATTAAAATACCTATTGGACTTGTGTTGATATATTAAAACACAAAGTTCCTCCATTACATAATGGAGTTTGTACAATTTTATGGACACAACTTAGTTAAGACCTTACAATGTAATTCATGGAAAGATGTGTCCTCCGTATGGAACGTAGAAACACAAAAAATATAAACCAGATTTCAAAAAAACAGTAGTATGTTTATATCATTCCGGTACCTCCGTGAAAGAATTAAGCAACGCGGATGGCGTTTCTGAAGTGACTAATTATAAATGGATAAAGGAATTATTCCTATTGAGAATGGGAGAAGAATCCCTCCTTCATAAAGAACTGGCTTCCATTCAAAAGGAACTTTCGGTTAAAACAAGAGATTGAAATCTAAAAATGATTTGGCCATAATCGCGGAAAATCATGCAGGGCTTATTGATTTTTTGGTGAAACATAAACAACAATTTCCAGTTCAGATGATGTGTAATGTCCTTGCTGTTCCAAGAAGTACCTAATATTTCGAGATATCACCTACATTCACACGGTAATAGACGGATGGTGTTACCTGGCTTCCGTAATGGATTTAGATTCCAAAAAAAATTTAGGTTATTCGTTTTCACGTTCCATGACAACAGACATAGTAATGACTGCTTTAAGAAACGCTTACTCTACCCAAAAGCCATGATTAATCCTCTTCGTTTAAAGGAACTATCAGATGTGAGCCTAAATCTGTGTGTAGAAAACGCAAAAGGTGGAATTCCACATAAACGTTTAGGAACACCAGAAGAAGTTGCGGAACTAGTAACTTTCCTACTAACTTCTAAAGCTCAATATATTAATGGTGAAGTGGTACGGATTGATGGTGGGTTTACTAATACTAAAAGTGATATTTTGACTTTTTAACCATATTCATATCGAACTTCCCAACAAATAAAGACTTAGAAAAGACATTAAAGCTATGTGACCTCTATATTGTATAGGGGTCTTAGTTGACTTTTGCCTTTCTACATATTTTTTAATCCCATTAACTCCTCTGATCGCCATTTTTTTTAATTGATAATTTAACATTGGCTGTTAAAAACAAATGAGAAGACACAATTAACAGGTGCATATCCAATTTCACGGTTTTAGTTCAAGTATATAATTCAAGAATCGTCTATAGGCCTACTTGTAGCTAGTTATTTATAGTTATTCATTAACAACACTCCCTTGCTACTTTCTTTTGTTGTCATCTTAAAGGAAAATTAGGATAATGTGAAAGAATATAATCTTCAGTTGTGTAAGTGTTCAGTATCCTCAATAACCTCAAGCTGAGCACGATTACGGATTAATACTGGTATTTGATTCTCATTTATTAGTTCTAAGATTGTCATTAGTCTTTCCGCAATAAACCTATTAACTTGTGTTATCTGATAAAAACCCTCTAAAAAGTGTTCTACCAGGCTCTCATCAACGTTTTCAATAGGAGCAGGTAAATATTCTTGATCTCCAATTTTGAATGCAATCCAATTTGTATAAGAAACAGCATCTACAATGCAGCCGAATGCCAGTTCCTTTAACTCTTCTGTTTCATCTTGCATCAGCATAAACAGACCAGTTTCCTCTGCTCCATCGTCTAACAAATTGTAAATTTCGTCAGCTGAATGTTCATTGTTTTGGAGCCACTCCCAGCAGATTTTCAAAGTATTATTTACAGCCTCAAAATTTGGAGAGGTTGATAATATATCAACGACTGTCTCACTTAACCCCAATAAAAAAAGAACTTGTTTATCCTGATTCAATCTTTTAAACTTTTTTAACATTTTACCCCCCATTTACTCAACGGACTTACCATTTTTCAGTCCGAATTCTTGCTAACCTGACATAAGCACACCGTCTTTTAGCTGTGTTAGCACAATGATTCTTAAGTTCGGATACTTGTGATGGTATTTCGCTACTTTTAATATAATAAAACAAATAAGCCCAACTTTTTCGTCGGGCTTTATTTTCCTTTCCACTAGAAAATTAATATTATTCATCTATATCAAAGAACTTATGAAGAGTTTTTTTTATTTGCTATATGGCTTCTGAAGATTAATTAATTTTATAATATTCTCACCCTCTGCAGGTTCGATATAAATCTTTTTAGTGTTGTTGAGTATCTCTTCTGTATCTTCTTGAAGTGTTTTTTCATCTACATCGGGTGGAGGTGCTTCCCAACGCATTGGTGCGTTATAAACATTTATTGTGCCATCGCCGTTCCCTTTATAAGTTATGGATCCGTCGATTAGACGAGACCCTGATAATTGTATAACGCCTTCTGGGTAGGTGGCGCTGTTATCGATATTGGGATTGATGGGTTCTCCAACAGGTATATGTCGAATATTTAATTCATCTATATCCTGATTTGCTCCAAGTTGCAACCAAACGCGTGCATATTCGATTTGTTCACTGGAATACGGAGCTAGCGGATCTTTGTTTTCTTTATCACTTGTGTTTGAGTCGTTACTTTCATTTGATTTGTCCTCAGAACCAGAATTGGCTGGTTCTTTCGAGATGGTGTTAGTTGATTCGTTCGTGTCTGTTTTTTCACCCTCGCTGGTATGAGTGTTTTTGTCTTTCTCCGAGGATTCTTCCGTTTGCTTCGGTGCAGAATTACCTGATGTATTACTGGTTTCTTCGCTTGCCTTACCAAAGCATCCTCCCAACAGTATTAAAACGCCAAGTAAACCAATTAACCTAGAAAACATCTTCATTTGATAAGTCATTCCTTTCGACCGAAATACCAATTGATGTAAATTAACCAAAATATATACAATTGATTATATCACAATAATCGTTTTAGCTGATTAACCTTCTTTGACAATTTGTATACATTGCAGATATATTGGTTGAAATTAAATTAACATGATGATTCGGGTCAAAAAGAATTTAAAAACACTGTCCCTTTCAATTATGTTTTATAGAATAATGCTTCTTAAAATTTGAAGCAGCTTTATCAAGCCGCTTTTTTTTCATAAAAAAATATAAGTAAAACTTATTCTTCTTCCATTAGATATTCCTTAATACTAACTGCATAACGACTATTTGGGAGGTAGGAAATTTCTAGAGTCTTTCCTGATAAGTTTTCTTGGTAATAATTTTTTGATATATTGAAGCTGTACACGTCTAAGGTGAGATTATTAAATTCTAATTCCATTAGAATTTCAGTTCCATAGTCAGCGTCATCAAACTCCGCTCCAATTGGGGTTGCTACAACAGTTTCAAACTGTCTGTTTTTTAAAAACTGTTTTATCTTTATAAAGATTAATGGAAGTTTCTATAAATGAATAGCTCGTTATCATCATTAACACGGTAATAAGTAAACAAATGATCTTTGCAAACCAATTTCCTGCCCCAATAATCAAGGCTATAAAAATAATACCAAAGCAGAGACAAAGGCTTGCAGCACTAAAGGAACCAAGCATTTCCGAAAAAATGAAATTTTCATCGCTTAGCTCGGATATCCCCCATAGAATTAACGTTATAATGAAGAATAACAATCCAGTAAACGCGAATAGGCCAGCAATAATTTCCCTTCTATCCTTACCTAGCCAAGTTCCGCGTGTTAACCTCTTTTTCTTTTTTAGCTTCTTAGTCATGTTACCCCCCTTAAAAATCAAATTCGAACTAAAAAGGAACAGGAGTCGCGAAAAAAGTTCAGTCTCCTTATAATTGAAAGAAGAGAATTTTTCTTATTCCTCTTGCCATTGCTGGCGCCAATCTTCATCTTTGGCATTAATTTTATTTTTATTTTTTAGGGCCTTAATCACTTCTTTTGTTGCCTCAGCAATAAGTTCGTCGTTATAATCAGCATCTTTTTTATCGCGACTCGAAAGTACAGCAAGAACAATAGGATCTCCTTTTGTTGGCCAAATAATCGCAATGTCATTTCGTGTACCATATGATCCTGCTCCAGTCTTATCAGCCACAACCCAACCTTTCGGCACTCCAGCACGAATTAACTTATCTCCTGTAGTATTTCTCTTCATCCAATCTAGTAAAAGTTCACGTTTCGCTGTTGGAAGTGTATCTCCCAATGTAAAAGCCTGAAGACTAGTCGCAAGTGCTCTTGGTGTACTAGTATCATGAGTCTCACCAGGATTAACTTCATTTAAATCTGGCTCAAATCGCTCAGGATTGGTAACATTATCTCCGATATTCTCCAATGCTTTTTTAAATCCAAGTGGTCCCCCCAGTTGTTTGAGGATGAGATTTCCAGCAGTATTGTCACTGTATCGAAGAGAAGCATCAGAAAGCTCCTCAAGAGTCATTCCCGTCTCAACATGCTTTTCTGTAATAGGATTATAATTAACAAGATCCTCACGTGTATAGAAAATTCTTTGATTAAGATCTTCTATTGATTTTTGTTGTAAAAGTGCTCCTACAGCTAAAGCCTTATGAGTAGATGTATATGCAAAACGCTCATCTGGATGATAGCTTACTGTTTGGTTGGTACCAGTATCCAACGCAAAAACACCAAGTTTAGCATCAAATTTTTCTTCAAGCTTCGCAAACTTATGATTAGTGACAGTTTCTTGTTTTTTGTGTTTAGTTAATTCAGCTTGAACGATATTGTTTGAATAACCAAGCATTGCACAAGAAAGAAATAGTAAAATCACAATTTTTCTAAGTGTGGAAGTGTTAAGTATGTTGCTTAATGATTTCATAAAAATTCAACCTCTTTCCTAAAAATTTATTATATTTTTTCTAAATAGCAGCTGAATCATTTAACTTATTTCATAAATGTAGACCTCCTAATTATGTTATTAAGCTCCTATGTACGAATTGAACATACAAGCAGTTTTGCTGATTACACGCTAAATACCACAATTGTAGTATTTCATATATAATCCAGTTAAGTCAATATTTTTTGTTATATAACTTTCCCAGTTTATAACAGCAACGATAACGTTTAGTTTAATTATTGTCTCTGTACATTTAAGCCTGTTAGCCAGTCTAAAGGTTTCTAATTGACTAACCAAATTCCTACTAACGATTTATTAATTATAAATTTCTTTATTGGTAAATAGCGAGAATATTCCATACAAATTCTGTCAATCATTGAAATAACATGAATTACGGAGGAATTGTATGAATGCTATTTATTTTATAAATGAACGGATATCCTTAGGGGGGTTATCGAAAGAAGATAGTGTATGCCTACAAAAACAGAACTTGTTAAAATACATCCAAACAAACAAGCTGAATATTGTTAAACCAAATATATATCAGATTAATGAGTATTACACCATCCAACACGCCCTTTTATACGATTTGGAAAAATTCGAAATAGAAAAAATAGATTACCTGCTATATTACTCCGAAGAAGTGATGCAAGACTTTATTTACATCTATCCAGACTATTGGTCTTTATTAAAAAGCCACTTTAATGTTGTGATTTCTTTAAAGAGGTTAGATACTTTTGAGGACAACTCCAATTCATTAATTAGTTAACGGATGAAGGAGTAAGTATTTTCGTATTTTGATTCCTTTATAATCAAACCTTTAATAATTTAACTGAGATGAATATAGTACTTTTTATATAAATAGAGTAAAATCTTGAGGTACTTAACACGCTATATAAAAACGAGTTTTGAACCGATTCATACGAACGAACGCTTGAAGAAGGGTTTTTGCTTAGAAACCCCATGTAATATTACTATTTTCTATCTGAACAATGAAGGGTCAACAGAAGAACGCTCCTAGTATACCCTTTTTATTAAGACTAGATAGTGATTTTATTTCGTTTTCTTTCTTAAATATCTTATGAGCCAAAATACTATAGATAAAATCAATATAACAATCGAGGTCGAAGCTATTAAAAAAAACATAAAAAATGAAATTATTAGGCCTAAGCAAATTTAAATAGAAAGAAATTCCTCTTTTACTCTTTGTATTATCACTTTGTTCTACTTATTACGCAGAAACTGTTCGAAGGTAACTTCCCCCTTCTGATTATTTATATTTGTGTTCTTTCCATCAATGAAAGCCTTGGATAACCTCCCCGGCAAAGAAACATCAAATACTGTCTTCTTTTCCTTCTTCGCGTTTATTTTTATAGCAGTTATAAAAAGCTGTCTTGTTAAAGGAATAAGATAGATTTCTAGATTTAGGCATAATAAGGGATACTAAGGGAATATTAAACTAATAAAATATTTTACGAGGTGATTATATTGGTAGAAAGAATTAATCTAACAGCAGAACAAGAAGGACTTAAACAACGTTTGCAAGAAAGCTTTAACCTAGTTAGAGAGGGTAATAGTGCAGGAGGTTATGGAGAAGCATATAATGAAGCGTTCAACGAAATGAGCGAACTTGGTTTTCAACTAGCTACATCATTAACTCCACCACCAGTATTTACGCAGGAGATACTAAATGGAGCAGACGAATTAACACCAGCAGACAGAGCATTTTATAACGACCAGCATGTTGTTGAACATTTACTAAATTATTTAGAGGGTGATAAGTAAACAATCCACCTGCCAAATGAAACTTTTGAGTTCGGGGTACACACGAATAGGCATGATGATATGACCGTCTTACACGTAATAAAGAAGGATGGGAATTATCCACAAATTTACATGCTGGACAAGCTGACATTAAAGCAGGACCAAATTTATACCCAGTGCTACAGCATGGCAGTGTAAGCTATCCATACGACCTAAGCGGATATTTGGATAGAATATGGCAAATGCATCTAATGGAGCAAGCAGAGATGAAATTCAGGAACAACTTAATGCTATTGCTAGATGGATTGCTGAAACAGAAAGAAGCAAGCCATCTACACTTTAAATAATAAAGAATACCCACCATATAACAGGTGGGTATTCTTTATTATTTATTCTCGTTGTTTTCTGCTGCTTTCTTAGCATCATGTCTCTTACGCAAACGTTTCGCTTAAGCAGGGGTTGTCCGAAAAATCCAATGCTTCGGGCTCAGGAATATCATCATATTCCTCACCAGTTGCTGGATTTCTACCAATACGTCCAGAACGGTTAAAAAGATAAAACTCTCCTTTACCATACCATGCAACTTAACAGTCTGTCCGTTCACCAATGCACGGCATATACATTCCCGCATACCATTAAACGCAGCTTTTATCATATCCTTTTAAATCCCTATTATCTTTGCTGCAAGGATCTCAATGTCATCCTGTTTTAAGAATAACACCTTTATTTTTATTATCTCTTCCCCTTCTTTTATTAATTACTCTTTCAATCTTTCTAATTCTATTTTATGTTCTATTCCTCTTCATTTTCTCAATGACTCTTTACTTGTTTTCTTGTTCTTTGTAGACTATAGCAATGTCTACAATTTGTTCTGGTGTTAATTCTTCATCACTCCAGAAAATCAAATCACTAGGTGCTGGGTGTGGTACATTTTTGGAAATCAGAATTTCTCTGTCGATTCAACATTAATACTTGTTATTTTGTTTTGCCTTCTTTATGTTTCCGTTGATAGTAAGCATGGAACACTGGGTTTCTCGGCTATTTACTTCCTTTAGCCACTTGTACTTGCTGTACAGCGAGGTTATAAAATAAAGCGTGCTACGCCCGATTTCCCTTTTGCTTTTATGTTCCTTGCCTTTCCCACCAGAGCCAAAGTAAACAGGAGCAATACCCGCAAATCGTGCTAATTTGTTGGCATTTGGAAAACGTCTTATATCTCCTATCTCAGCTATTAATGCTGATTCCGTCACAAGTTCTATTCCCGGCAACGTCTCTAATTAATAATCTAGTAGATTTTCTAACCGTTTTGATTCTCTTTCGATGTATTTCATTTCCTTCTTTAACTCAATATCCCGTACAATACTTCTTACTATATTGTTTTATATTCGCCCCCTATAAATCCAATAATTCTTGAGGTTTCTTTAACAAAATTATCTTTAATTAACTTTGTACGCTGTGCGTTAGTTAACCGTTTTGCTCCCTTATATAACTTTAATTGCTTAGTACTAGAAGAACTCCTATCTTTAGTCAGCATTAATGGCCTAGGTTTTAGTTTTTCCGTGTCCTATGTTGTACTAATAAAAAGCACTTGTTGCCTATCATAGACAGTCAAGTGCTTTAAACTCATATGTTTTTAAGTAGTATTAAATTTGTAAGTTTTTTAGTAACAGTTCGACAGCCTTTATATGTTGTGACAAATACTAGGTTAAAACTTACGAGTTTATATAAATGTATTATTACCTACTTATAGTTATTGCTTAATAAGTATAGAATATACTATTTTATTCTCCTATTAACTTCTTCCTCATTTTATGTGTTTCTAAATCTGCTAATCTAACAGGAATAGGTAAACGACTCTCATTATTAATACAGTTCATAACAACTTCAGTACTTGTATCTAAATCAATCCAGTTCCCACAAGAAACAAAAATTGGTTTAACATTTTTTGTCGTTCTTAAAGTTCGACCATAGACTTCATTATTTATTACAATATCGGTGTAAGAGCCTATTAGATTCTCTGGCATAATAAAATCTACATCTTGAATTTTAAGATAACTTTTTGCTACACCAATGGTTGGCTTATTTAGAAGAAAGGAAGCATGAGTAGCAATACCCATGTGACGATAATGTAAATATCCATTGCCATCAAATATATATATATCTGGTTGCTTCGTTAGCTTTTTAACTGCCTCTATTATTAAAGGTAACTCTCTAAATACAAGGAAACCTGGAATATAAGGGATTGGTATTTCTCCGTAACTGTATACTTTTTCGACAATTTCCTTTGTACCATAATCAATGATTACAATACAACATGTACCATACTTAGTTTTATTTACATCCCAATAAGCCAAATCTACCCCTGCGATAAATTGAATTTCTTGTATTTGAAAATTTATTTTCTAATTTAATTCTAGGTAATAATTCATCTTGGATTTTTGAAAACTTTTGTATTAATTTCTTTTCATCAAAATTATTCATTATCATCACAATCAGATAATCGGGTAATTAGTTCTAACTCCTCTTTTGTTGGAGCAACTTTTTGCCTGATTATATTCCCTTGTTTATCCCATTCAGTATACTTTAAACAAACGCCAAACTTAAACGCTCCTTCATATTTGAGTTCTTCGCTTTCATACCAAATTTTTCTGATGCCTCTTGTTTGTCCTTTTATCATGTAATCTGTAGATTTAACTTTCCCATTATGGTGAAATTTAACATAGTTACCTTCTTTAAAACCATTCTTATAATAACAGTAATACGCTAGATTCCCATTGTCATATAACTCATAAGCTAACCCAGTAAAAGGGTTTCCATCCTCATCTTCTGGTTTATCTAGCACTTCATCACTGTAAGAGGTAAACCATAGTTCCTCATCAAAATCTATACCATGTTCTAATACATATTCTTTACTTAATACATCCATCTTATTTTCCAACCTTTTTCACCTCTGAACTAAATTGAAATCCTTCAGTAATAAAATTTCAATGTGGACATGTGTTCATAATGTTCATCCGTTAAAACGTACTTTACGATGACTTCAAAACATTACACAAACCTTTATTTATTCCTCTACTATCGTCATACTCTGTTCACACCCATTACAATCTATAAAAATTTAATACTAATACTAAGTACACTTATAAAATTATAATGTGCCTACTCATTTCTATCCTAAAACGCAAAAAGCTCTTGTAGTCTTTAATTGACAATCAAGTGCTTTATGTTCATATGTTTTTTCTAAAACACTAACCTTTATTCTGCTGAAGGATTATAATCAACCTCTACATTTTTTAGTCCTTCTATTACTTTATTTATTCTTCTCGATAAGTCTTTTATTTCTTCTAATGTTAATTCATCTTCTGCTTCTTGTGGATTAAACATGCTTAATCTTCTTGTTATACCTTCAATGCGCCGAACAAAAACTTTCTCATGGCAGATTGCAATTTCTCCAATAGCAGTATCAACAATAACATCTTCTATCTTACCTAAGTTATCAAATTCATCCGCTAGTTTTGCTATAGCATACCTATATCCCCTGTTTTCCTCCAACAACTCTTCATATGTCTCCTGAATCGCATCAAATAATTCATTATACTCCCAGTCTTTCATCAGTCTTCCCCTCCAAAAAAATTAAGTTTAAGGAATAATTCTATTACCATTGTTGTGTATGACTTCTAATTCAATATTTTTATATTTAGCAGCAAACTCTGCTATGACTTTACTGCAACTGTCGCAAGTATCCAATTCTGTAAATAACTTAATTTTCCCAGTAGCTTGTTTATTCTCTCCAAGCCTAGAAGCAATATCATTTAGTATTTTATACTCCGTATCTGTATTCCTTAAATAACTCTCTCCCTCTTTACCAACTGCATCTGTAGCTTTAAACATAGGATTTTCAGGTCGTAAAGAAATATCTGGCACCTTATGCTCAAGATTTCCTTTGAGTTCATTTATACTACTTTGAGCATAAAATTCAGATTTACTTATCCCGCTGACATCCACTTCTGCAACAGCAAAATTACCAGATTTCTTATACCTACTTGTTAAATTCCCTCTTAGTTCTTTCACTCTATCAATTATATGTGCTTCTGTTTCTGAATCTATTTGTCTCGTTGGATACACTTTACCCGTACCCTATGTTGTAATCTTAAAATCCACTAATAAAAAACAATCTATCTTCAACCTTATTAAACTACTACTTTTTCCTCTTTTATTATCGGTAATTCATAGGCTGTTTTGTGCTTCATCATTCCGTATATAATGTTTACAAGCCGTCTCATGATACAAACCAATGCTTGTCCTTTTGTTTTACCTTCTTTTAGTTTCCGTTGATAGTATGCATGGAATACTGGATTCCTTGGCAGCTTACTTCCTTTTGCCACTTGTACTTGCTGTACGGCGAGGTTATAAAATAACGCATGCAACGCACGATTTCCCTGTTTGCTTTTATGTTCCTTACCTTTCCCACCAGAACCAAAGTAAACTGGCGCAATGGCCGCAAATCGTGCTAATTTGTTGGCATTTGGAAAACGGCGTACGTCACCTATTTCTGCGATTAAAGCCGAAGCCGTAACGAGATCTATGCCTGGCATCGTGTCTAATTGAAAGTCTAGTAAACTCATTAACCCTTTTAATTCTCGTTCCACATAGCGCATTTCCTGCTTCTTAAATGAAATGTCTCGGACCATGCTTTTTACTAGAAAGTCTCGTGTTTCTTGGTGTTCTCTTATTGTGTTTCCATCCTCTTTCACCAACTTTAAAATTTCACTCGCTTTTTTCACCGAACATGTATTGCTACTGGCTTCTAATAAAAATATGGTCAATTGCTTTACACTTACCGCTTCTAAACACGGTGGAGACGGGTATCGTTCCCAAAATGCCAATGCTGTTTTTCCATCTACTTCTGAAAAAAACTTTTTATAGCTTGGATAGTGGTGACTTAATTGAATATGCAGTTGGTTCTTTAAAGCACCTTGTGCCTTTACTAATGCATTTCTTCTAATGACCAGCTGTTGTATCGACCAATATAAATCATGTGGTTTAGCGTCTGGTAACTGCTCTAGTTTGTTCACCAAAATTCTGGCTACACATTCTGCATCCCAGCTATCACTTTTTTGTGTGGTCATGTGACTTTTGCGTTCGGCATATGAAAGAGCTGGGTTCACTTCTTTTACAATTTGTTCATGGTCTGCTAAATATTTAGCTAACGCTCTCCCATAACCCCCAACATCTTCTAAACCAAAAATGGGTGTCAAACCATCCTCCATATGTTTATAAATATCCAATAAAAAAGTTGAAAAAGCAGAAGGTTTATTTTCAAACTTTATTTCGTCTAGTTTTTCTTGCCAACAATTAATAATAACCGCCACATGGTGTTGCTTATGTAAATCTACTCCCACATAAAAATGCTTCTGTCTTTCGTGCATTAACTTATCCTCCTATTCAATGGAATGAAAATGCCGGCAACCTTAGTTCGAGCGTTCACCAACTGGTGCGCATTGGTACGAAAGCCTATCCATTTTCACCGTTATATGAAGATATATAAGTAAATGAGCACCTTTTTTAAGTAGCCCTTCAAATTATTGCAGGGTGTTGCCCATTTGCTTGTATTTGTCCATATGTATAAATCCCCCGATAAAAGCTCTCACGGTCTAAAATGCGCTTCACTTGTACTTTTGTAAATCGTTTTCCTTTCTCTGTTTGATAGCCTTCCATGTTAAGCTGTTCTGCCAATTTAGATAGTGACCAATGTTTAAAAAAATGTCTTAATTCAAATAGCCTCCGTACAACGATCGCTTTCTCTGTATCCACTTCTAATACTTTTCGTCCTTTCTGTACTGTATAACCAAACATGACACCACCACCTGCATAGCCACCTTGTTCAGCTTTTTTCTTTCTGCCCCTACTTAGTTTCAATGCAATCTCTAATCGTTGATATTGGTCTAATAGCTCCAACATCCCATTCACTAAAAAATCATTTGGTTCATGTGTGTATATGCTGTAATTTGGCTGCTCTATCGCTTTCACATCTGCGTTATATTTTTTCAACTCTCGTTGTATCAATACTTTTGCCATATCAGAGCGCCACAAACGAGAGGTATTCAGTACAATTACTTGGCTAACTTGATGGTATTCTATATCTGCTAATAACTCTTGCAATCCTTCTCGCTCAATTGTTAATCCATCTTCATCAACTGTCGCTCCGCTGAGTCCTCTATCTTCATATATGTGGAGCAATTGTAGCTTACTTTCGTCACAATACCTCTCAATTTCTTCTACTTGATACGCTAAGCTATAATCTTCACGTACTTGCCCTTCTGTTGAAACTCGTACATAACCAACTGCTTTTTCTTTCATAATGTCCCTCCCGTTACAGCAATTAAAGTCCCTGTAACGCTTACCCGTTTTTTGCGGATAACTTGTGTGTAACGTCTATCCGTTACAACATACTGTACGACCTTACCCAAATTTTGCACAACCCTTTATTTTACAGTCGTTTTTTCTCTAGTAGGGTCGTACACTATACATAACCGTTACAATCTAACAAAGAGGTGTTTTTATTATGTCTTCTACTATTCGTTTACGTCTCAATGAAATTTTAATTGAAAAACAAATGAGCCGTCGGCAACTTGCCAGACAAGCCGCTTTACGTCCGAATACGGTAAATGACCTATGTACTCGCCCTGTACAATGTGTGCATACACGTATTCTCTCTATCTTATGCGATACATTAGAAGTTTCTATTCAAGACCTCCTTGTATTAGAGCCAATTGACTAAGCAACCCCAAGTACCATCGAACATGGCTCATCTATCAGTTGTTTCCATACTGCTCCTGCTAACTCGTCGAAATCCACTCGATACTGTTTCGCAAGGGGCTCTTTTATTGCTCTACGTATATACTGCGTGTACATGTCTTTTCCATCTCGTAAATTAATGACTCGTTCTACTTCTTTCTTCTCCAACGCTTGCCAATCCATTATCACCGCCGCAAAGTATTGTTTATTCTGTTTTGGCGAATGTCTCTCTATATCTTGAAGCTCTATTTTTTCATCTGGTTTATAGACGACTTCAATCCTACTCAAATCGTTTTCCAAATAAATACCTTTATTTCTAAATAGCTCTAGTCTCTTATCATAAATTCGACAATATCCATTCTGTTTTCTTTGATAACCTTCACCAAAATAACGTGTAGTTTCACAATGACTCATTTTCCTCCGCACATCTATTGGTATAACGACCACATTTTCTAGTTTCGTTGGTATATCGTACGCTACATCACAGCTCACAAATTCTACTTGGCTTGCCCGCTTCCCTATCATCTCTAGTATTTCTCTGAAATGTGAGTAATGCTCTGGCCTTGTTTCAATCCTTAGGGTATGTAAGTGACCTTCTGTTTCTCTAAAGTTTTTAAAATATAGATGAATGTATACATCGTCACTTTTCCGCATGTGCAGTTCATAGCTATATGTTCCACTATAAATCTTCATTTTCACTTTATATTTCTGCACTCCCACCATATAAACACGTAAAAATGCTGAATGTGGTACATCCTTATAATCTATAACAAATTTATCTATTGAAACTTCTATTTCCATCGCATTTTCTTCCCCTTGTATAAAATTTTAATACTTAGTACACTAATTAAATAATCGTAATCCGTATTTAAACATGCAAAAAAAGCACTTGTCGCCTGTTATAGACAATCAAGTGCTTTAAGTTTTAGATTTTCTAAGTTTATTAATATTTGCAAGTTTTATAAGTTATTTTAGTATTGACAGTTTGACATCTTTTTTACTACATGGCAAGTGTAACGTTTAAACCCTTTAGCTTGTTTAATCTCGTGTGTTTGTTGCTTACGACATCCATAAAGTGGTCCTTGTAAGTAAAATGTCATCTCGCCTATTCTCGCTCTTATTGCTTAATTGTTAAAATAGCACTCCTTGATGGTCTAGCCTTCATGAGTTATTAATTCAAATTCAACGATATCTTTAACTGTACACAATTAAAAAACTATTTATATCCTTGTTTATCGCCACGAGCTTTGTTATTATCGTTTATTTAGTCACTATTTCATACAACACTATCTCCTGCATGTAAAATGTCATCTCACCTAATTCTCACACTTTTCTTCCTAGACCACTGTTTACAGAACACTCCTTGATGGTCCAGCCTTCATGAGCTCTCAATTCTCAAACAATTATTGTTCATTAGGTCCATTCCTATCGCTTGTGATTTTTTGCCATGTTTTATTTTCTCCTTTGATTTCTTTATATGAAAAAAAAGTTTATTCCTAACTCATAGCCAAGTTGGAATAAACCTTTTGAAAGTTTATGAAGCGTAGTTGTGAATAGAATTTGCTTATCGCTTAGTGTATTCTTAAATTCTACTCAATGTTCAAACTTTTATTTTGTAACCATTTCCTAGCTTCTTCACCCATTAAAATTATTGGTTTTTCTGCAGTTCCTATATTGATACTTTTTATAAAAGCCTCTTCTATTCCACGAATGCCAGTTAATATAGCTCCGTTTAGCAATACATTTTCAAACGTTGCTAACCGTATATCGGCATTTAATAAAACTGCATTACGAAAATCCGCCTCATCAAAAAGACCAGCTACTAAATTAGCGTCTGATAAATCTGCTTTAGCAAACACGGTTTCAATACATTCACTATCAGCAAGTCTAGCAGCTTTAATATTGGCATTTGTGAAGTCTACATACGAGACATTAGATTTTCCAAAATCTGCTCCTTCTAAATTTGCAGATATAAAAGTTGATGAACATAGTAAAGATGACGAGATATCCTTGTTATTTAAATCCATGCCATCAAAGATACAATCTGTTATATACGCTTGGTCTAGTGGATACGGGGACAAATCCACATTTCGCAAATCAATCTCATCTATACCTAGTTTTTCTCCTTGTTCACCAATAGTTTCAATCCAAAGACGGTGCGACTCTAATTGAACGATAATTTCTCTGATATCAGTATTCATACTAACCTCCCTTATGGATACCAAATAATCCTATTTGATACTCTAGCTTTCTCTATTGCCTCTTTTAATTGTTCAACATGTTCAGGAATCATGTCCCTTACATCCACAATTACATTATAATTTTTTTCAAGTTCTTTATTAATACCTTTCATCCCGTTACTTACTGTAAATGCCCCTTTCTTAGGTGATGTATGACCATTCGGATAAGAGACGAAGCTTTTAACGTCCCATTTAGTATTATTTGTTGTATCAATAAATTCTGCCCCACCATTGCCTTGTGGATCACGTATAATCTTCCCTAACTTACCTTGTTGCTCCAAATCGAGCCCTATCTCTCTTTCTTTCAAACCCTGATCCCTAATTTTACCACCATGCGATGGATCTCCTGCCAAATCATCTAATTCTTTCTGTTTTCTTCCTCCAGTATATTTACCCGTACCCTATGTTGTAATCTTAAAAGCTAAAAGTAAAAAATCAGCCTTTTATAACCTTTATTAAACTACTTCTTTCTCTTTTATTATCGGCAATTCATAGGCAGTTCTGTGCTTCATCATGCCATAGATAATGTTTACAAGCCTTCTCATAATGCAGACCAATGCTTGTCCTTTTGTTTTGCCTTCTTTCAGTTTTCGTTGGTAGTAAGCATAGAACACTGCGTTCCTTGGCAGTTTAATTCCTTTTGCTACTTGCACTTGCTGTACAGCTAGGTTGTAAAATAACGCATGCAGCGCCCGATTTCCCTGTTTGCTTTTTTGTTCCTTGCCTTTCCCACCAGAACCAAAATAAACAGGCGCTATCCCTGCAAATCGTGCGAATTTATTGGCATTAGGAAAACGTCTTACATCCCCAATCTCAGCAATTAAAGCGGAATCTGTCACAAGGTCAATTCCTGGCATAGAGTCTAGTTGAAAGTCTAATAAACTCATTAACTCTTTTAATTCTCTTTCCACCTTGCCTATTTCCTGCTTTCCAAACAAAATGTGGCACACAATGCTTTCTACCAAAAAGTTTCGAGTTTCCTGATGTTCTTTTGTTGTGTTCCCATCTTCTATTACTAGCTTCAATATTTCATTTGCTTTTTTCACCGAACAAGTATTATGGCTCACTTCTAATAAAAAGGTGGTCAATTGTTTTATACTCACACCTTCTAAACAAGACGGTGAAAGATAGCGTTCCCAAAAAGCCAATGCTGTTTTTCCATCCACTTCTGAGAAAAACTTCTTATAGCTTGGATAATGGTGGTTCAATTGAATATGTAGTTGGTTCTTTAAAGCACCAACTTCTCCTGCCAACAATAAATAATCACTGCCACATGTTGTTGTTTATGCAAGTCTACTCCAACATACAAGTGTTTCTGTTTTTCATGCATGGTTCATCCTCTTATTCAGTATTCAGTTATCAATTATTGAATGAAAATGCCAGGAACCTTAGTTCGAGCATTCACCTATCGTGCGCATTGGTACGAAAGCCTATCCATTTTCAACTTTACATAGGATATATAAGAAAATGAGTCCCTTTTTTAAGTAACCTTTTAAATTATTGCTTCATGTTTTCCATTTGCTTGTATTTGTCCGTATGGATAGATCCCTTGATAAAAACTTTCTCGGTCTAATATTCGCTTCACTTGTACTTTCGTAAATGCTTTCCCTTGGGTTGTTTGATAGCCTTCTTCATTCAATGCTTCTGCCAAACTAGAAAGTGACCATTTCTTATATTTTTGTTTAAGTTGAAATAATCTTTTTACTACTTCTGCATGCCCGTTATGTATTTTTTGTTCTTTTTCACCCTTTTGTTTGGTATAGCCAAATGTCGCTCTTCCTCCTTCATATCTGCCTTCCTTTGCTTTCTTGTTTCTGCCTTTCGTTAGTTTTAGGGCTATTTCAAGTCGTTGGTATTGGTCTAATAACTCCATTAAGCCATTCACTAAAAAGTCGTTTGGATCTTTCTTATGAATACTGTAAAATGGCTGTTCAATGCTTTTAATATCACAGCCATATTTCTTTAGCTCTCGTTGTATCAATACCTTTACAATGTCTGACCGCCATAATCGGCTTGTGTTCAGCACCACCATATAATCAATTTGGACAGACGAAAGGTGAGCCAACATTTCCTGTAAGCCCACCCTGTCTATTTCTAATGCTTCTTCATTCAGTTTTGCGCCACTTATTCCTTCATCTCTAAAAATATGTATCAAGTTTAAGCCTTGTTCCTTACAATATGCTTTAATTTCATCTTCTTGGTATTTCAAGCTATATCCATCTCTTGCCTGCCCTTGTGTTGAAACTCGCATATACCCGATAACGTTCAATTTCTCACCCTCCCGTTACATAAATTTTTAATCAATAGTTGTTCTTATAAATTCTATACTTATTCTGTCAACTTTTATTTCAATATATTTATCCATCAATTCAGGATAATCAGAGAAATACTTGTCTTCGTCAGTAAAAATTAATCCTGCTTCAATTGTATCCTCATGTAACAAACCCCTTATATAATACTCATAACCCAAACCAATACGTTCTATTTCTTTCTTCTCTCCCTGGATTTCACGAATTATTAATTCATTTAAGATAGTAAACCCTATTGATACAGGATAACTTTTTCCTACTTCAATTTTATAAGGACAAATAAAAGCAAATCCTGTAAATTCAATACCCTCGATCTCAATTGTCACTTCTTCCTCAATTTGTGGGTCTAGCCTTTTAACAAGAGCCGTATATACCATATATAAATCCTCACTTCCTACTCTGCTGGATTAATCACTGGAATATTTTCACCATTAATGGTCTTCCAAATCTTTTTGCCACTCTGAGTATGGTAGGTCGTAATATCTCCATTATTATTAGTACCTACAAATTCAAACTTGGCTTTACCATTTTTGTTATTCCCCATAAACTTGACATGTCCTGTCCTTATTTCATCTTTATATTCATACTTCACCTTTATGCCATTATTAATAACCTCTTTTGCACCTTCAAGATACTCGTCGGCATTTTTATATAATCCGTCAAATTCCTTCCCATGCTTATCAAAATGTCCTTCTAGTTTAGCACGATCTCAAAATCTGAAGGGTTTTTACTGGTACCCTATGTTGTAATCTTAAAAGCTAAAAATAAAAAAATTAGCCATTTTACCACCCTATTAAACTACTTCTTTCTCGTGCACTATCGGCAATTTATAGGCTGTTTTATGCTTCATCATGCCAAAAACAATGTTCACAAGCCTTCTCATGATACAAACCAATGCTTGCCCCTTTGTTTTGCCTTCCTTAAGCTTTCGTAGGTAGTAAGCATGAAACACAGGATTCCTCGGCAGTTTACTTCCTTTTGCTACTTGCACTTGTTGTACTGCTAGGTTGTAAAATAAAGCATGTAACGCCCGATTTCCCTGTTTGCTTTTTTGTTCCTTACCTTTCCCACCAGACCCAAAGTAAACTGGCGCAATACCCGCAAATCGTGCTAATTTGTTGGCATTTGGAAAGCGTCTTACGTCACCTATCTCTGCAATTAATGCCGAAGCTGTCACAAGGTCAATTCCTGGCATGGAGTTTAGTTGAAAGTCTAGTAAACTCATTAACTGTTTTAATTCGCCTTCCACATAGTTCATTTCCTTCTTTTTAAACGTAATGTCTCGAACGATGCTTCTTACTAGAAAGTCGCGTGTTTCTTGATGTTCTTTTGCAGTGCGTCCATCTTCTTTTACTAGCTTTAATATGTCATTAGCCTTTTTCACGGAACATGTATTGTTACTGGCTTCTAATAAAAAAGTGGTCAATTCTTGTAAGGTTATACTCTCTAAACAAGATGGTGACGGATATCGTTTCCAAAATGCCAATGCCGTTTTTCCATCTACTTCTGAGAAAAACTTCTTATAGCTTGGATAATGGTGGCTCAATTGAATGTGCAGTTGGTTTTTTAAAGCACCTTGAGCTTTCACCAATGCATTTCTTCTAGTGACCAATTGTTGTATCGACCAAAATAAATCATGTGGTTTAGCGTCAGGCAATTGGCTAAGTTGTCTTACCAATATTCTAGCCACACATTCCGCATCCCAGCTATCACTTTTTTGTACGGTCACATGGCTTTTTCGTTCAGCGTACGAAAGTGCTGGGTTAACCTCTTTTACAACTTGTCCATGGTCCGTTAGATATTGTGCCAGTGCTCGACCGTAACCGCCCACATCTTCTAATCCAAATACAGGTGTCAACCCTTCTTCTGTCAGTTTATCAATATCTAGTAAAAATGTTGAGAAAGCGGACGGTTTATTTTCAAACTTTATTTCATCTAGTTTTTCCTGCCAACAATTAATAATCACTGCCACATGGTGCTGTTTATGCAAGTCTACACCCACATAAATATGTTTCTGCTTTTCATGCATCGTTCATCCTCCTATTCAGTTGTTTATTGAATGAAAATGCCGGCAACCTTAGTTCGAGCGTTCACCTATCGGTGCGCATTGGTACGAAAGCCTATCCATTTTCAACCTTACAGAAGAACTTATAAGAAAATGAGTCCCTTTTTTAAGTAATCTTTTAAATTATTGCTTCATGTTTGCCATTTGCTTGTATTTGTCCATATGTACAAATCCCTTGATAAAAACTTTCTCGGTCTAATATTCGCTTCACTTGTACTTTCGTAAATGCTTTCCCATGCGTTGTTTGATACCCTTCTTCATTCAATGCTTCTGCCAACCTAGACAGTGACCATTTCCTATGTAGCTGTTTAAGCTCAAACAACCGTATTACTACTTCTGCATGACCTTTATGTATCTTGAGTTCTTTTTCACCCTTTTGTTTCGTATAACCAAATGTTGCTCTTCCTCCTGCATATCCGCCTTCCATTGCTTTCTTGTTTCTCCCTTTTGTTAGTTTTAGCGCTATTTCAAGACGTTGATATTGGTCTAATAACTCCATTAAGCCATTGACCAAAAAGTCATTGGGGTCTTTCTTATGAATGCTGTAAAATGGTTGTTCAATGCTTTTAATATCACAGCCATATTTCTTCAACTCTCGTTGTATCAGCACCTTCACAATATCTGACCGCCATAATCGACTTGTGTTTAGCACCACCACAAACTGTATTTGGACAGACGAAAGGTGAGCCAACATCTCCTGTAAGCCCACCCTATCTATTTCGAATGCTTCTTCATTTAGTTTTGCGCCACTAATTCCTTCATCTCTAAAAATATGTATCAAGTTTAAGCCTTGTTCCTTACAATATGCTTTAATTTCCTCTTCTTGATATTTCAAGCTATATCCATCTCTTGCCTGCCCTTGAGTTGAGACTCGTATATACCCAACAACGTTCAACTTTTCACCCTCCCGTTACATAAATTGTAATTTTCGTAACGCTTTTTAACGAATAGCGAGTATTATACGACCTTCTCTTGTAAAAATACAACCCAAAACTTTAAGCCAAGGTAGCACAAGCAAACACTTTCACGTTATCCATTGTTTATCGCCACGAGCTTTGTCAATCTCGTTAGTTTTTTACCCACTCCATATAATAAACTACCCCTGCCTTGTAAAATGTCATCTCGCCTATTTATCGTACTTGTCACTTTATCCGAGTATTAAAACCAAACTCCATGATGGTACTACCATCATGAGCTCTCGATTCTCAAGCAAAACATTTTCTTATTGTCTCACTCAATTATCAACTGTTTTAATATAAATTAAAGTAAAAAACCTTGAGAGGCATTTAGCCAATCAAGGTCCTTATATTGTGCTATATCTCTTAAATACCTATATCTAATAAAAAATTTATAAAATCATAAGCAGGCAATTAAGATTCAATAGTTGTTCGATCAACAAAATTTTGATTTTCTTTAATAATCATTCTTGAAAGTCGTCTTCCTGCTCTCTTAAAGAAGAATTCATCAGCGAACTCTTGTGAATCAATTTGCGATAGTTGGTTGATAACTCCATTTATTTTATCATATTCAATTCGTCCCATTAAATCTTCATTCGGTCCATATTGATAAACCACCCTCTCTTCATCCTCAAATTCCTTCAACATTAAAACAAAAACTGCCATGAATCTTCACTCCTCATAGTTTTTCTCCCAATTCCATGGTCTTCCAGATTCTATAGTTTTGTCATGAGCTGTTCTATAATTAGTCTGGAATATACCCTCAAATTTTGACTCAAAAATTTCGTGATGTAATAATTGTATATCAGAATCTACTTGTTTCCCATCCATCAATCTTTGCCATGCTTGAGCTAGTTCGTAGTCCGGATCAAATCTCCCAACTCCATAATCCTTTATATGAGAGTTATTAAAAACATGATCTTTAATCCTTTGTATTCTAGCAACAGAAAAGCCTGTATTTTTAGCAATTGCATTCACATCTTCTGTTCCTAGATTTCTAAATTTTTCATACATTTCTTCTGCAATAGCTTCTTCCTTAAAGAACTGCTCTGGGGATATATTTCTTCCACCAGTTTCAGCATATTGTATAGAATTACCCGTACCCTATGTTGTAATCTTAAATGCTAGGCAACCATTTATACCCCTATGAAACGCTTTCTTGATTGTTTATTACGGGCAGTTCATAAGCAGTTTTATGTTTCATTATGCCTTTTCATAATACATACCAATGCTTGCCCCATTGTTTTGCCTTCTTTGAGTTTACGTTGGTAGTAAGCATGGAAAACGGGGTTCCGTGGCAGTTATTTTTGTTATCCAAGACAATGACTCCTTACAAAAAAGCACTTGTTGCCTAAAAAGACAATCAAGTGCTCCTTATAGTTATCTAATGTTGAGAATCTAATATAACTTACTCGGCAGATGGGTTATAATCTATCTCAACTTTACTAAGACCCACTAATACTTTTTCTATCCTATTAGTTAAATCTGCTATTTCCTCTTTTGTCAGTTCATTTGAAGCATCTATATCTTTAAACTTGCTTAATCTCCTTGTTATACCTTCAATAAGCCCAATAAAAACTTTATCATGTCCAATTGCAATCTCACCAATAGCAGTATCAACAATAACATCTTCTATCTTACCTAAGTTATCAAACTCATCTGATAGTTTTGCTATAGCATACTTATATCCCCTATCTTCATCTAACAACTCTTCATATGTCTCCTGAATTGCTTCAAATAATTCATTATACTCCCAATCTTTCATAATTACTTTCCTCCAAAGAATTTAGTTTAAGGAATAATTCTATTACCATTGTTGTGTACGACTTCTAATTCAATATTTTTATATTTAGCTGCAAACTCTGCTATAACTTTATTACAACTGTCGCAAGTATCCAATTCTGTAAATAACTTAATTCTACCACTAGCTTGTGTATTATCCCCAAGCCTAGAAGCTATATCATTTAGTATTTTATACTCAGTATCTGTATTCCTTAAATAATTAAATCCATTTTTACCAACTGCTTCTGTAGCCTTAAACATTGGATTTTCAGGTTGTAAAGAAATATCAGGCACCTTATGCTCAAGACTTCCCTTAAGTTCATTTATGCTACTTTGAGCATAAAATTCCGATTTGCTTATCCCACTGACATCCACTTCGGCAACAGCAAAATTACCAGATTTCTTATATTTACTCGATAAATTTCCTCTTAGTTCCTTCACTCTATCAATTATATGCGCTTCTGTTACTGAATCTATTTGTCTAGTTGGATATACTTTACCCGTACCCTTAGTAACTTCAGTATTAGCCTTATTTCCCTTTACCTTCTCTTTTATTTTCCTCAAATCACCCTTAGAAACCTTAATCGACCTACTAGAAATCCTTCCACCTCTAAAACCATAAACACTCCCAATTAAACTGCTAAAGATAATCGAATTAGATTCTAGCTTCGATAACTCTTCTCCAGTCCAGAGATTGTATCCGTCTTTTGCTGCTTGGATTTGTTCGAGGTAAATATCTGAGTCAGGCTCGTTGTCTAACTTGATTTCTCCCTTTTTTATAGCCTCATTATATGCTAGGCTTGCTTTGGCTGCATCTTGATCTGTGCGACCGTTTTTACTAAGGACCCATGTATTGCCTACGAGCTTTTTCTCATATTGGCTGAAGTCATACTTCATTTCTGTTTTACCAGCGTTTTTTATAGGTGTGCTTTCTTTGCTGGTACTTTTAACAAAATGATTGGAAACTTTCTTTAAGTTATTGTCTACATCGTCTGTTTTAAACATAGCCAAACTTGGACCAAGTGGAGAAAGTTGGCTGTTAGATTGATAAATATTTGTCAGGAAACCTTTATATGTTAATTGGCTTTTGCTTAATCCAGTTTGCACTAGCTGGTATGTTTTATGGACTGGTAGTTCACTAATTCGAACGGCTTCTTTTATCACGCCAGGGGCATATGGGACAAATGGTATTGCTCCAATCATGCTTTGGGTAATACTTGCTTGGCGCTGTTCATCTGTGAGTTTGTTGCCGAACATGTCTTTTCCTGTTATATATTCCGATAGTCCATTTGCTGAAATAAGGCCAAATATGCCCATTTCTGTTTGTTCTAGTTTAGTAAAGGTGCGGACATTTTTATAAGCGTCAAGCGCATGATCGGCTGTATGAATCGCTTTTGTTGCTGAATAAATGCCTTTGCCGCCTTTAAGGGCTCTTCCTGCCCAGCCTACAATTGGAATGAAGCCTGCGGCTGCCATTGCGCCAGCGGCTACTCGTTGTCCTGCCGTCAACTTTGCACCTGTAACGGGATCAACTCCGTCTTTAGCTCGTATGTAGTCATAATAACCGGTTAACTCGCCGGCGAAGGTTTTCGTGCCCTCCCATAGGTCTTCATACCATGGGCGGTTTGCTATTTCCCTTGCTTCTTTCTCTTCCTTTTTATAGGAGAGGTAGCTGTTAGTTTGTGTCTTTGCTTCTACCATGGACTGATAGGCATCACTCGATTGATAGGCTTCTGCATCAAAATGGATGGGTGAAATACTGCTGCCTTGTCTTGTTGCTTCCATTAAAGATTGGAAAAGAGCTTGAACATAGTGCTCTTCTCCTTCTGAAGAAAGGTATTCATCTTTTAACTCTTGATCGACTTCCCCAACTGCATCGATCGTTTTGGTCCGTTTTTCGTTTGCATCCATCATCAGATCGTCAAACCGGGAACGGGAAAAAGGCGTTAAAGACACTAGATCATCAATGTCCCTAAAAATTTGCTCTAACGCTTTTCGTTGCTCACTAATCATTTCGTCTGCTTGACGTTCTTTATATGCAAGCTCCTCTTCTAAAAAAGATGTTTCCACACGAGAATGGCCGCCTAAGTCTTTATCTTCTAGCCTTGCGCTAACGCCTTCAAAGAAGGCAATCTGTCTGTCAATCAGCCGTTGCCATGCTTCTACCACTTCCAGCTGGCCCTGATAAAATCCTTTAATTGCTTCGGCACCTTTTCCTTCAAAGTCATCTAAATGAACAATTTCCTGGAAGGCTTTGTGCAGCTGTGCAAACTGTGTGCGCAGCTCTTTATAGTGCTTAGCCCTTCCTTTCATTGTATCACGTAAACTAGATGCATCTAAAACTTTCATTTTTTCGCCTCTCTTTTACACGGATAATAGGCCCTTTAGTTAATAAACGGCCAGGATATTCCATATCCTTTTATTGTAAAAAAGATGCAGGCGAGTTTAAATAGGAAATTGGTTGGAAATTATCAACTAACCTAAGCTAAAGAATCTATGGTTCTACCTCAGCTAGACAACCTTTGTGTATGCTTAAAATAATTATTAGCAGTCTTAATTTGCAAAAGTACTAATATAATGAAAAGCCATTCCGTTTGGCTAAGGTCTATGTTTTTAAGCTCGATTAGTAATGCCATCTTGCTTATAATGTTCATCATTACCTGTTTGTACAGTAAAGACAAAACTGCTAGGTGTGTTTTCTGGAACTGACACCCTATAATTTTCATTAAACGTATAGTTTACTAGAGGATAGACGGAATATGCCATTGAAGCTTCATAATCATTAGAGGCTATGAATTTAGTAGAGGCATCGTCAAGTGATTCTGCCTTTATAACCGAATGGAAAAAGTCTGAAAACGTGTCATGTTTAATCACTAAGAAGTTCTTCATCAAGTTTTTCTCCCTAATAATCTAGTTTTATCTATTATTCTCCCTATATAATCATCGTCAAAAACATTTCAATTTACAGTTATTCTATATGTAACAACGATTTACCTGCCAAAATTTAAGGAACAAGCACCGTTTTTATAATTTTACGGTGCTCAACCAATTATAATTAAGCGTCTAAGATATACCGGACCAAATCGAGTACCTTTTGCGTGTTACCATCCGTTTCGCACGTCACGATGGAATCTGGCTTCCTACTTGTTTTATAATGTCATAAATAACAGCTGCTTTTGTCTATGCGCTAGAATGGACAATATGATAGTTTGGGTTCTGGAATAAAGATTGAATAAAAAGCAGGAACGATTCTTTAAAGATATTCTTATACTGACTGCTAAACTGGGCATATTCTGCTTGTCATATTCGTTCCTGCTCTTGAGCAAATCTTGCTCTTTCCTCTAATTCTCGTTTTTGCTGAGCAGCCTGTTCTTGTGTTTTTTGGTCACGGCCAATTTTGCTTGTTGTTCTTGTTATGCGAGCCAGCTCTCTTTGAAGCTCCTGCTTCGCAATTTCTGCCTGACGTTCTTGCTCCAAACGACGAGCTTCACCTTCTTGTCGTGTTTTTTCTCGAGGAATCTCTATTAGTACATTCTGAAAGTTAGATGTCTCGGTAACAGCTGGCGTGATGTTTATTTCTGCTATGGCCGTCTTTAATTGTCTGTGTTTAGGTCACTGGTATTAATTGGACTTTGGGCGCTAATTTCAACACATGTTGTGTTGTTCATTTCGTAAAACCCCCTATTTATTTTGGGTTCTCTTATCAGGCAAAATAAAAAAACGCTGATAAATCAACGTTTTTCATACCAATCTTGTTTTTCAGCTACGGGATAGCTAATGGCAGATCGACTTGTTAGATCAATTTCTACATGCCTCCTCATTTTTGAACAAACATACCGGATATTACCCCTTAATTACTATCGAGGTAATAAAAGCTACAAGAAAAGTTAAAATTAACACTAAATTAAAGTCCAAATTAAAAAAAGTAGTGATAACTAGAAAGAATATTACTATTATTGCTAAACAGATTAGACTTAGCAAAAGACCTTTTTTTATGGGATTTATAAACAGATAGTTAGAGAAATAAACCATACCAAACATAAGAATAAGCAGTAATGGTATAGTTATCGGAGTAAACACATCAGGTATAAAAAGAATTATTAATATTGGTAAATATGTTAAAACTTTTTCTAATATTATATTGCCTCTGATTATATTTATAATTTTCATTTAATTTTCTCCTATTATGAATGGTTTTAGAGACTTAAATTTTTCCTGTCCCATTCAACCCATTTCTTTATTCTACTAATAATATTTTTATCGGTGAAATATATTATTTCTCGCCTATTTTTTCCTGTTTTGTTTCTATGTTTATTAAATTGTTCCTATTTGGTTCTCCATGTAACTTTTTGCGGAACTTTTTTCATCTTCAATACTAATTTTATTTTTTAATAAAAAAATGAATGAGTAAATTTAGAAATAATATTTCAGTTTTGTTCCTGGTTATTGTGAATTGTTCCTGCTTTGTACCTTCTTTTTTACATATTTAGGCCGATTGTGGATATATTATGGTTTTATAAGAATTGTCACTTTGATCTTTTTATTTATATCTAAATATCATTTTACTTATATATATTACGCATATAAAGATTTGCATAATAATGCAGGAACAAAGAGACATATCTCAAATGAACGTATTTTTTATGTGACTAAGTGTGTCATTTCCATTGGATAGTTTTACTAATGAGAGCCTCACGTTTATGTCTTCCTCACATATGGATAGATTTTTAGATATTTCATTATGTTTATTAATATTTAGAACCTCTATAGGGCTAATGAGGACAAGTAATATTTAGAAAAAGTATAAATACAAGATTTTTATTAAGGATATAATAAATTTAAATATCTTAAAACGTTATTCTTTTAGGTATGACTGTGAACCGTATGCATGAAATGAATAAGGAGAGGATTAATCATTAATTACAATGACAACAAGCATATGATCTGTGATGAATGCAAGCAAGAGTTTCGCTATAAAAGTAGCTATTATGATAAAGATAAGCGCTCAGAAGTGAAGCAGTATAAATGTGGTTGCCCTACTATCCAGCTTGAAACGGTAAAATATTTCAGCAGAGATGAGTTAGCACCATGGGAACGGGTCAACTGAAATTTATTAGGAGTATCAAGTTTTGAGTTTTGTCTATAGATAAACAACGAGAAAGATTGATTAAAGAACATAAAAAACTTCATATATTCCCTGTATCTGATTATACGGAATTAACGATGAAAAAATTGCTCGCTCCATCAAGATGATAAAGTAGCAGAGAAGACAAGATGTACTTTATCGGAAAAATGCTTTTAAAGTAGGAGAAAACAGTTCCATTCTTATGCTGGGATTGTGAAAGGAAATTTGAGGGGACTCTTCAGGATACGAAAATCGTTGAGACGGCTCCGAGAACGCTTGAAGGTAGGTTTGCTGTTATTTGTGAAGACTACCAAAAAAAAGAAGTTTGATGAATATTGATTTAAATGAAGTGAAACGACAATAATAATATGAATACCCTTTAAAAGTCGGTTTTACATATTTTTTTAAAATAAGGAAATTATAAAGTTATCTTCTAAAGAAAGTAACAAATAAACTCCAGTGTGGAGCGAGTTCTGTGATCTGAATTTCATTCGTTTAACAAAAGGATTGGTATTATGTTAGAAAAACAGCAATTAACATTATTAACTATCTCTGAATTGGATAAAAACTATCTTAGGAATAACTTGTTAAAAGAGAAGCCTTTTAAAGTACCTACTAAAAATGGCCTCACCGTGGTAAAAAGCGAAGAATTGTATGAACTTATTTTAGAAACCCAGTCAAAGGAAGAAATACGAGAGCTTGTGTTAATGATTAAGATAGCTAAAAAAAGACAGATGACAATTCGGCACATATTTCAAACAATTGCATTCGGTTTGATTTAAAAGAAAAAACATTATAACATTTGGTCTGTATGAAATAAAAAGATGGCTCCTTTATGTAGAGGGAGCATCTATTATTTGCAATAGGATTTTATAAACCATTAGATGCTTTTCTTTACTTATCCACTATAATATTAAATTTTTCTCTTATTTCCCCTACTAACTCTTCTACACGACTACGGTCATTAGGATACTTCTCCAAATACAGCTCGCAATCTTCTACTAGATACTTATAAAATGTTTCGTAATCTAAAACAAATTGTACATCTTCGTCCACTGCAGGTTCGTCGAAATAATAGCAGACTCCTTCTTCTCCGAAATAATCTTCTTCCCATTCTTCCCAGTTACTTGCAAATACAAAGCGGGCATATTCATCTCCATAACCCATTTCCTTTGGGATGTTCTCTAATATATACATAAATGCTTCATCTCCCATTAAATAGTAGAAGATGTGAATTAATTCTTTTTGTCTTTCTAAATCTCCCATATCAACAACACCCTTTACCCAAAATCTCGACAAGTGTTTACGCTTCGACTCATAGCAATATTTAATTAGTTTCTAAAAAAACTTGAAAGGGTTCTCCTCCAAGTTACTTTTCTACTTTAATATTAAATATTCCTCTTATTTTCTCTAATAACTTTTCTACACGTATCCTTAAGTAGTTATTGCAATTTCAGTAGCTCATTATGGTATTAATTACGCAATCAAGAAGTATGGAAGAAGTGCAGTAACTAAGGCTACTAATAAGTACGGTCAAAAGGCTACAGCTAAAACATTAAAAAATCTAAAGTTTGCTTCTGAAAGACTTTAATCAGAACACTGGGATAAACATAAAAAAGAATTTCGAGGCTATACAAAGTCAAAGTATTTAACACGTGCTCAATCACTAGGAGGTACAACAGCAAAACATATCTTGACAAAAAAGAGATCTAATGGTGATATGTTAAAATATAATAAGATACAAATGAATTACTTATTCTTACTAAAGATGATGTTATAAAAACCCTATTCAAACCTAAATATCCAAATAAAAATAGAGGATATGAGTACTTTAAAAACCAATAACTAGAGGTGATTTAAAATGAAATTTTGTCCTGTTTGCGGATATGACAATCATGTATATCCACCTTATGATGAGGATAACAATCCATCCTATGATATATGCTCCTGTTGCGGTTTTCAATTCGGAGTTGATGATGATGTCGAAATGGAAGATGGTGTATTTATGGAAAAGAAAGATACACATACTCAATTCCGTAATAATTGGATTGATAATGGAGCAATTGTGTTCTCCGAAAGCTACCCAAAGAAATTTCAAAAAGAAGGCAAAGTTGCCGGAGAATATCTATTTAAACAATTAGAAAACATAAATGTAAAACAATAGTTTTTATTGGAAAAGAAGTCATATAATTTGGCTTCTTTTTCTTATTATTACACTATGTTCATCTAATATCTGTTTCATACACCTACTTAAAGAGGTGTATATACAGTAGAAATACAATATATCATGAGAAGTTCCTATTTATGTCTTTGTCTAATACTACAAAAAATCACCCTAATTCTAAGTATCAATGGTGTCATCAACTGGGAATTAATCGGCTTCTTCCAATATGATCTTGTCGCTGCAATATTTGGTAGTGAGCATGCAGGAATGTCCAGAATTATCTTTATTCTTGTAGGAATTTCAGGTCTTATTAGTATTAATATCTTAAATAATAGTAGAACTAGTTTAGAAGCTGGTCGTAGTTACACAACAAATCACTAATTATACTCATGAGCTGGTCCATTTGAAAACAAACTAAAAAGACATCCAATTGGATGCCTGATATTTTCTCGGTTATATAATTATTAGCGACCTTCTAACGCCTCTTCATTTAAATATCCTCTGAGAAGAAAGAGGTTACTATAAAAATGATTCTACAGTTCAAATGAGTGTTGGGCAGAAATACAGAGAATATCTACAAGTGTTTGCCGATAATTAATCGTAATCAACTTGCAAAAGGAGAAAACTGCAAAAAAGAGCAGGTAACAACATCTGCTCTTTTGTAAATCCACTATTCAAATGAATATTCTACGTCTTGTTGCGGGGTTATATCTTCATACGTGTCTCCATCCATGGATGGAGCAAAGACAAACTTAATTTTTGAGATGTCTTCTGCATCTTCTAGTTTTAAAATAAAACCATCGTCAAACTCTTTTGTTACTTTACCTGCGAACGGAGCCAAGCTATCAGATTCTGTGTAGATTATGTCATTTTGTAATCTATCAACTTGTTGTCCTTTATCTGTAACCACATGCTTCAAGCCGTCCCAAGCAATGTTCTTATCTTCTTTATTTTCTACATCATAGCGAACTTGCACATAGACATATTCATCTTCAATCTCATCTGCAGCTCGCGAATCAACCTTTAGTATATCTATGTGGTGTTGCGTAACATTCGTCATTTTAAATAGTCTCATATCTTTGATTGTTACTGCTAATGGTGAAACATCAATAGTTTTATTTATTTCCTTCATTTTTAACAACTCAAGCATGCCATCTTTCGTTTCTGCCTTTTGACCAACTTTTGTAATCTCTGATCGTGCAGCTTCTGTAGATGTCATATTTTGCTCATCAGCCTTTTTTTCAACTTCTGCAGAAGATATTTCTGCGTCGTTTCCACAAGCAGCAAGAATTAAGCCAGTTGCCAATGCTAGTGATGCTACTAATTTCTTTTTCACTTAAAGTTCCCCCAATGTATGTAATTCGTGTATATTATATCAAAGAAAGAATAGTAATTGGGGCTTATTTCCTCTTTTGGTACTTTAATACTAATGTCATGATGTGTAAATAATCCTACAACATCATCTTAGAACGAAACTATTAGATTGTTCATCATTACTTTCAAGGAATGTTTAGCTGCTAATGAGAATAGAGACTTTTACAGCAGCATGTACGTATCGACTACTAAAAAACGAAGGTAAAGTATTGACGATAGGAATAATGGATTCTAGTTTTCGGGGTTTTTCTCAGAGTAAAATCCTTTAGAGTTAAAAGACAAAACCATTAATTCTATTGGTCTAACAGTTAATTTTTGCTTTATCATTGCAAGCGACTCCAGGTAGCTATCAAGCTTATTGAACTCTTCTCTAAAGATTATGTGATATAATCCGCCCTTAATGGCATTTTCCACCTGGAATTCGTCTGCCCAAATTTTATCTGTCAACACTTGCTTTCCTTGTTCATCAATTGGTACGACAGCATATGTATAGAAATGTACATTTCCTTTGGATTCTACAAAAATCGTTGCCCCATCACGGTTACCGACTACATTATGAACATAAACATCCGTTTTGTAGTTTTCCTTAAAAAACTTTATAGCTGCTTCTTCGATCTGAGTCCGGTTTTTTTCAGCAAGTTTATCGGTTTCTTTTCCATATGGAAGAGCATAACCTTCACCTGAGTAATCCTGAACGCTCACCAACCTGTCACTAGAAAGTGCAGCTTGTGATTCCTTAGCTTCTTCATTTTCATTATTAATATTTGTACTATTCATACTTGAACATCCTCCAAGTATTATTGATAACCCAATACTGCCGAGCAATGTTTTCTTGACCATAGTTAGTATATCCTCCCTAAAGGACTGTGCCACATCTATTATTGTAGAGGATAAAATTATATATTTACAATTGATAGGTGAAAAATTACCCTTTTCACGCAGAAATAGGAGAAAAGTTTGAAAGATATATATATTAGCTCTACTTACGAATAAATCATTCTAGCTTTCAAGATAAATTCATTAAAATTTCTAGCAGTACTAAGTTCAGTCGCTTGTTTCTCTCGAATAATATCGACAAGAAAATCATAAATGCCCATTGCTTCTTCGTAATCTTCTTTACTAATGGCCAAGAGAAAGATCAACTGGGATTTCTGTCCGTTTCCCCAATCAATAGGTTCTTCTGTTAAAGCTATACCAATCTTTGTACGCTTAGAAAGAAGATTTAAAGGATGTGGTACTGCCACTCCTTCGCCAATTACTGTTGATCCCATTTCCTCCCTTTTTAAAATAGCAGCTAAAAATTCCTCTTCATTATCAATTACTTTTTCTAATGCCATAGCAGAAGTCAGTGCTTTGATTGCCTCGTCTTTATGTTTAAAAGTCTTCTTTATAAATAACTTAGGTGAAAAATAATTAAGTAAAAGATCTGTCGTATGACTTAGCTCTTTAGTAATTTTTTTATCCAAATCAATAATCTGCCTCCTTGATGGCAAGCTTTCTATTTTGAAAATCGGTTTATTTTTTTCCTCTATATCAATGGTCGTAATTACAACGTCTTCTTCCACATAAGGTAATGTACTGTACCTCTGTACAGAAATTGTTTTTGTTATAAATAAATCTGGAATCGTTTGTTTAATGGTTGTTTCAATAACCCTCGCAGTTCCTATCCCAGACCCACAAACGATTAAGCAGGAATTATGCCGTTCGTATTTAACCTGATAGTTCCTCTCCAAGGAAGCACCTATATGCAAAGATAAATAGGCAATCTCTCCATGGTTCACTTCATAACTCAACTCATTTTTGATTGATTTCACTGCATATAACGTTATTTCATATGCAAGCGGAAAATATTTTTTGATATGTTCTTCCATTGGATTTCTTACTCTAATATTATTTTTCACGCGAAATAACATCGAGTTAATATGGCTCTGTAAATCACTTCTTAACTGCTCATCATCGTTGAGGTCATAGAAATAGTTTTCATTAATTTTATCTAAAAATAATTGGATGTAGTCATTAACTAGATTATTTATATTCTGATTTTGATCCACAGCTGTAATCATTTTACTTCTCACTTGAATAAAAAGGTAATCTTGCTCTGATTGAGGAATATCTATTAAAAAAACTTCCGATAATAATTTAATCAAATTATCCATTAATTCAGTGTATTGTCCCCACTTATCACGCCCATACTCAAGCTCTAGTACAAATTGATTCTGTATTCGATCCGCCATTATAACTAGGTGAAAGATAAAGTTTTTTAAGTTTTCATCACTAAAATACAGATGGAAAGAACTAAATAATGGTGGCAACTGTTTATGTAGCGCTTCCAAAAAATGTTGTTGATTCTTCCATCCAAAATAACTCTCTATTTGAGAGAACTCAAAGGATTCATCAATAAGTGATAATAATGCACAACGTTTATTACGCTCTGAACCCTCAATCAATATTCCTTTCCCAACCTTAGAGTGTAATGAGAGATTGAAGCTATTAAGAAGGTTTCTTATTTCTTTAATCTCTAGGCTTAAAGTAGTTCTTCCAACATACATTTTTTCAGCTAATTCTTCCAAAGTCATAAATTGATGCGCGTTAAGGAGAATGATAATACATTGTTTTATTCTCCCTTCTTTTGTATTGATATCGAAATAAATGGGGGAAGTTAAATTACTGTTTTTAAATTGGCGGAAATTCTGCTGGTCCAATACATCAATGTAAAATCCTTTCCCACGCATATTTTTGATAATAAACCCATGATTCTTACCAACTTCATTCATCCCCTTAATCTCCTTACGAACAGTTCGGTCAGAAATGGATAATACTTCACCAATTTTTTCGCCATTCAACTTACAAAGATTTTCTTCTAAAAGGGTAAAGATTTTATTTTTCCGGTTATCAGCAAACATGTTAAGCTTCTCCTTTCCTAGAAGGATTGGTTGACGCAGCAAAGAAACAAATTAGCACCACTTTTTATCATTCAAATTGTAACGTATCAAAGTGTACTAAAAAGTCTATATATAAAACTTCCACCCACTTTAAGAAGCAGGTGGAATTCTTCTATAATTCGATAGAGATGGTACAGAATTTATAAGGCTGTAATTCTTCTGTTACCTCTGCTTTCATTGTTTCATCTAACATCACAAAGCCTCCTTTATCAACTAGTTCTTTTTCGATCGTTGATACTTTATCTATATAAGGATTAAAGAGACGGACAATTAGATTATTACTTTCTTCTGCTTTCTTAATCGTGCTAATAACAGAAGTCATCTTTTCAAACGTAAACAGGCTGTAAGATAAATGATTGGTTTTTTCTTCATCACGATAAGCATAAATCATTCTTCCATTTAGAAAGTCAGAGAATTGGTAATACGGAATGGGCGATAAATATTCCTTTGCCATTCTTGCGATATCGGCTTCATCAAAGGATTGGTTATTGTTCATATAATAAGCAAAGGTTGCCTTTAATTTTCCAAGTAACTGGGCATCTGGAGTCTCAACAATGGTTTCTCCAGATGCTCGCCCTGGTCGATAGAGTAGATCCGTTTTCCCCATATGACTAAAGGTTCTAAATAAAGTTAATTGAATAGTGTCATATGAGTTTCCAACAATCTCATATTCTCGCACGCCTTCTGTGAAAATTGCAGCGACACGATTCTGTTCATGTAAGGAAACAAAACTTTGCATTGGTTCGATCGAAATTGGAGCCTCTTCCCACTTCTCCTCTTCCCAAACCTCCATTTCTGGTAAATAAACCGGCCTAGTAACCGTTCCAAACAACTGATCGGAAGTAGAGAATTTACTTATTATTTCTGTATTAAATTGAACACAAACTCGATGACTTAGTACTTGATTGTCCATATCTATTTCAAAACGAATCAATTCTTCATTTTTCCGAAGACCAACCTTTGCGGTGATGATAAAGTCCTGGTTGGCAATCCCTTTTGCCCTATCCTCGAGATTGTAAGGCACTTGCATGTTTAGCTTTATTTCAAGATGTTCTTCTACCTCAGAGGTAAAATAGTTTACACTGATTAATTCAGAATCTGTTGAATAGCTGACCAAATCCTCTCTAGGAGGAGAGTAATTATAGGAGTCCCCATCATCTCCATTTTCAACGAAAATCATTTGGTTTTTATATTCTTTTCCAGATGCTTTGTCTAATATAGTTAGTGTATTATTTGCAGCAGCGGATATCTCATAAAATTCATTCTCAATCACAGCTTTAGTAGATTCTTTAAAGTTATTTGATTCGCCGTCATTCAGCTCCAAATAGTAGCTATCATAGCCAAGACCATTTAGATTCGTCACATGTATTAAAATTTCAGCTAAAAAGACCTTTTCTGGAATATAGATCTCTTTGCTTGGATTCAATCGAATCGTTTGTTTTAATACATAATCAGTTAATTCCACTTTATTTAGAATAGCAAATGGCATGGTATTTCCGTGATAATCTTTAATAACAAAGTTCTCTTCTGGAATATACAGCCCCACCTTTACGACTCCGGACCGTTGATAAGGAAGCGGATTAAATAGAGTAAAGTTTAACTGATGTTGATACGGTATTCTTTCCGTCACTAACCGCATATGTATGTCCAAAAGGTTTTCCGCTTTTTCTTTCGCTAACTTATAACGAAACTTTACATCCTGATTAGTTGTATCACTATTACAGCCGCCAATACTATCATGAGCTGCATTTTCAAACATCAGCTTCCAGATTTCTTCAAGTTCTCTATGCGGATACAAATTCCCTAAAGAAAAACTAATGGAAAGTACTGGTTCTAGAACATTTACTAAGAAGTTTTCAATCTCATTGTTTGCTTGTTTTAAATCTGCTCTTGTCGAGAATATCGACTTGTGCAGCCTACTATGTTTTCCCTCCGTTAGTTCCCCTTTAATCACAGGAAGGTTTTTCACCTCTTGTTCCAGTACATCAAAGAATTTCTCTGGTGATTGGAGAATATATTCTCGGCTAGGATCCAATTCATTAAATTTTTCAATAAGTTCAGGAAGATTCGTCCTAATAGGTGCCTGATCAAATCCATTAGGAAAATACACATTACTTGTTGAGGCTTTTTCTTCTAGTTTACCTACAAAATCCTCTATATACGGGATTATATCCGCCTCTTCTTCCGGGATATTGCCACCATGGTAATATCCAAAAGGTATTTGCTCAGCCAGCATTTGGCTTCCGTCATCACCTTCCCAAATAAACTCTGTTTGTTTTAAGCGGTTGTCAGCCACACCACGCCAAAATAAAAAACGATTAATACCAAAGTTTTTGTATATTTGTGGCATATTTCCACCTTGACCGAATGCGTCAGGTACATAACCAATTTCAAAAGAGTGTCCCAATTGTTTTGCATATTTAGTACCATAGAGAAGATTTCTTGCGACAGATTCCTGTGAAATGACTAATTGGTCGGTTTGAGTATACCAAGGGCCCGTTAAAAGCCGCTTTTCAGCAACTAATTTTTCAAGTCTTTCTCTATCCTCTGGTTGATATTTTAAATAGTCTTCAATAAGGGATGTCTGAGCATCCATCAAGTAATATTTGAAATCCTTATTGGTTTCCAATGTATCAAGAACCTCTCGAAGATGCTTTACTAAATAGACAGTTGATCTAGACGATGTAAAGTACCATTCTCTATCCCAGTGAGTATGTGGAACTACATGGACTTTTGTTTTTTTCATTAGTACAAAACTCCTTATCTATAATTAGTGGACACTTCATATTTTTATCTAATAGATTCCTGCCTTGATAGATTTTAGACAGGAATCCACCTAAGAAATAGTAATATTTATTCCTGGATTAATTGCTGCTATGATATTTTAGTCAAAACTAATATCAAGCTCATCCAATTCTTCTTTTTGCTTATCAGCTTGTTTGTTTTCCAGTTCCTTGTCATCTCGGAAATTAACTAACAGATTAGATCCAATCCCAATAATAAATGCACCAACTAAAATACCAGCTAAATATGCCCAGCTGCTACCTACAGTGAAGAAGCCATATACTCCACCAACTGGCGGCATAATTTCATGAGCACCAAGAAGCACAGCAGTGGCTGCTCCCGCAGCACCTGCCACAACGTTCAAAGGTATCAGTTTTAATGGACTTTTTAATGTAAAGGGAATTGCTCCCTCTGTAATACCAATTATCCCCATCACTAATGATCCTTTACCTGACTCTAAAAGCTCTGGAGAGAAGTTTTTCCTTTTAAGTAATGTAGCAATTCCATAACCTAATGGCGGTATACAAATTGCAATATTTACTATAATCGCAGGCAGGTATATGCCACTCATCAGCAGTGCATTACCTGCCATCCATGCTGCCTTGTTTACTGGTCCTCCCATGTCAAAAGCAATCATGGCACCAAGCACCAATGCTAAAACAACATTATTAACATTACTTTGCGTCATTTCCGTAATCCAGTTTAATAAAGATGTATTAATCCAGCCTAACGGTCCACCTAAGACCAATGCCATTAAAATTCCGATCGCTCCCACAGTAATTAGTGGGAGGATAATTAATGGTACTGCACTTGCGAGTGAACCACTAATAACAACCCGCTTTTTCACCCAATTTGTAAGCCACCCGGCAAAGAAACCAGCCACAACAGCACCAATAAAACCAGCATTTGTTGAGCTTGCTAAGGCGCCACCGACAAGACCTGCTGCCAGCGCCGGCCTACCTGCAATGGAAAAAGCTATATAAGCTCCTAACACCAAGTTCAATAACCCGATTGCTGTCCAGCCGACTTGTTCAAATAAGTATATATAATGCAGGAAACCACTTGTTTCAGCAAATTTACTTAAATCTGTATAACCCGCTGCAAAGCTTATTATTTTCGCAAGTGCTACAACTAACGAACCAGCGATAATAACCGGAAGAACATAAGAAATACCTGTCATTAAATGGGTTTTAAATGCATTGGCTTGTGATTTCATCTTCTTTCCTCCATAGCATTAGGATTGCTTTCTTTTTTCTATAGCCTGAACAATTTTTTCAATTACAGCTTCACCATGGGAAACGGCCTGACCCAATTTCACCCGTACAACCGGCTTCCCCTTAAATCGTTCCTCCCCTTCAATCGCCTTATCTGCCGCTATAATAACTGCATCCGCCTCACTTATATCTGCCTCTGTTAAATCGTTTATAAAGCCCATAGCTCCTTGCTGTTCCATTTTTACCGAATGCCCTAACTTAGCTCCTGCCTTTTCTAATGCTTTAGCCGCCATAGGTGTGTGAGCTAACCCCGCAATACAAGCTGTTACTCCTACAAACTTCATCTTTACGCAACCTCCATTTCTACACTCTTAAATAAATTCAAAATATCCTCTTTAGTCTCCACTTTAAAAAGACGTTCCTGAAATTGCTCCTCCATTAGATTCCCAGCAAGTGCTGACAGAATTTTTATATGCTTTGTACCTGCCTCCATTGCCGGAACCAAAATAGCAAAAATAAATTTCACCTTAAAATAATCAGGAGAGTTCCAATCCATTTTTTCTTTCGTTTTAATAAAAAATAGAGCCGCTTTCTTAACAGTCACACTTTTAGCATGCGGAATAGCAATTCCCTCCTGAAAAGCAGTAGGATACTGATCTTCCCTGCTAATAAAATCCTTCAACAGAATTTCTTGATCTTCAATTATCCCTAATCGCTGTGCCTGGAGAGAAATAAACTCTAATACTGCATCTCGATTACTTAATTCTAAATCTAAAAATATTTGATTATCATTTAAAAGCAACCCTAACCCTCCTTTTGTTATCGCTTACAAATTGATTATAAGGTAATTGTGTGGAATTATTAATGCGGAATTTGGCCAGTGGAGTTGGAATAAATTGTACTAAGTGTTTTTGGGTTTGACTTTTTGTTTTATGAGGTGATTTGATAGGTTGGATTTTTCAGGATTTCTCTATAATCTATTTGATAACTTGCCAAGTACAAAAAAAGAGCATTTCCTTTGTTGAAGGAAAGGCTCTTCATTATATAGCTATGAAATTAATATTTTCATTTTTAAATTAAGACAGGAATGCCGCATAAAACATCTTTTACGGCAGCGAGCCTTTTTAAGTCCGAATACCAGTTAACACAGTTTATCTAATAAGAGAATTAAGTGTTAAAATATAATTTTTATTCGCATATAATTCACATTATATGCGATTAGGGTTAAGCCCTAATATTTATTTACTACGTTTTTTGTAGTTTAACTATAAAATTTCTCCCTGCTCTGTATTTTCCCTCTTCTTTTGTATAATTGCTTCCTCTAATATTACTGAATAATTATATGTATTATAAATTGGTCTTCTCAATCCTTTATTTATCAGTAGTATCATTAAATAAATTATTACAAAAAATATTAATAAAAACATAGTATATATATTAAAAAAGACAGTAGGGTTTAATATATCTATAAAAATAGATTTCAATTCTTCTTTTGTAATTTTTTGATTATATATTTTCATGTAATTTTCAACATAGAAATTTATGCTATTAGCACCAATAGTTATAAATGCAATAAGACTTGTTGCTAATATAGGAAGTAATGCTATTAATAAATTTATAGGATTATTATTAAGGTAGCTAGTATCTTTACTAACTGACAATTGTCCATCGATCCTCCGCTTCATCTTTTTTAATTGAACTAGAGAGTGGTCATTACTTATGTCTTCAACTAATATATCAATATCCTGCATGCAATATCCTCGGATATTGCCATACCTTTTCTTCAAATATTTTGATACCGACTTCATTTGATTATAATCTCTACTCATTTTATCACCCTAATTATTTATCGGTTAATATTCCTAGAAATTTAGATTCTTTTTATAAAAACAAACTTCACCTAACTTTCAACACTAAATTACAAATATGATTTTTTTCTTATACTTCTTTTAAATTTATTCTCACTTACTTATTAAAAAACTATTAAAATTTGACCAAGAAATATTTTCTAGTATTAATAGGGATAATAGTAATCGTGGTTATAAATACACATCGGTATTTTTTTAAAAGGGTGATACATGTGATGCATAGTATGTCTAGAGTGGGACGTTGCATAACGTGGCTTTTTAGGGTACAGTCAAATGTGAAAGTATTATTTGATTAATTATGATACATATAAAGATCTTGAAAAATCCATTTAAGAGTATATTTCGTTCTATTATACAGAACGATACCAAGAAAGATTAAACGGCTTTAGCCCCTTAGACTTCAAGGCTCAAGCCGCATACATCACTTATTATTTTACTGTCCAAAGGGCAATTTATAATACGCATCAAGGGTGTTTTTCCCTTATCTCAATTATCTGGGTCTCTCCATTTTTACTTGTAAGATTTTTACTTTGTAAACTCATTAACCTCTCTTGTTAATTTGCTTTGGCAAAGCCGAATTGCATCGTTTACTTTAACCCTTGTTTCTTCTTTACTATTTTCAAGCAATACTAGGAAATTTGTAGTATCACTTTGTTCGATTTTATCACAGAATAAATCAATAACACTATTTTGATAAATTCGAAATTCATCTAACCCACTATCCAGGTCAACTAGGAAACTTTCCGCTTTTATTTTTGCAGAACAAGCAATGATTTCACTATGTTTCATAGTTTCTTTTTGTTGTATTTCATCAAGCTCCTTAAGACTTATGTTTAACGCCTCATTAACTAAAATTAAATCATTATACTTTATCCTTTTCCTTCTAATTATTTTCCTCTTTACATTAAAGGACTTATTGCTCAAAGCATGCTTTGGCATTTGACTATTAAAGATTTCTGCATATTTATTATTTGTTTTTGCCCTCTTATAATCTTTTTTTATTGATTTTATTTCTTTCTTAATTTCGTTCCATCTAAAAAGTATGCTGTATCTTTCCATATTTAAGCTGTTTAATATTATTATAGTTTGTATTATGTTCTCAATTTTATTTATCCGCAAATTAGCCATAGTTAATTGTCTTTGTCTTAGGTCACTTTCTTTAAGCGTATCTCTATTAAGTTTAATTTGCGCATCAAGAGTTTCTTTATGTAACTGCCTTTGAATTGATACCTGTAGCATGGTTAAAACAAATACAGTAATAGCACCAATAATAGCACCTAAATATCCACCCCAGAAGCCTAACCAGCCGTTTGCATCACCTAATGCTTTAGAAAAAATCTCGGAGTTCATCGCTATTGCTAATAGTAATGGTAAAATAATTGCAATACAGGCCATTATAGTTATAATTTTTTTGTTCATATATTTATACCTCCATAGTTTATTATGAAAAAATATAGAGGATTAAACAATTATAAAAAATCAACAAATTTCGACAGAAGTTAATTTCAATTCCTTTTATTTTATCAATGAGAACAAAATTATTTGAACAAAGTTTGTTTGGAGATCGTATACATTAAGTACCCATCTGATTATCAAATTGTTGTAACCGTCAACCCCTTTCACTTTTAATCTTTAAAAATCCTTTGTTGATTCTTCAGTCGATGACTTTAATTATTCATATGAATAACCACGACACGATGCAATAATCGATCCAATATTCCGGTCATCATTCCTTGATTTCCGACAATCTCTGTCCACTCTTCAGGGCTTCAATTAGATGTCAAAATTAAAGAACTTTGCTCGTATAGTTGGTGGACTAATTGAAAAAAAGGTAGCTTCTCGTTGATGCATTGCCATATACATGATGTCATCAATTATGACCAGATCAGAAGCGCGCAAGCGCTTCAACTGGATCTTAGATTTGTTTACGTACTCCTCTGTCTTAAGTAACTGAATCAACTCACCCATTGTTATGAAATATACTTGAAATCCCTTATACATTGCTTCAAAACCAAGTCCCAGGGTAAGTAGCGTCTTGGCCGCTCCTGGCGGTCCAAGTAGTATGAGATTATAGTTTTGTTCAAGCCACTCATATTCACGTAACTGCTTTAATTGCCTTTCAGTAATTGCGCCTTGTTCCTCGACTCGGAACATATGAATTGGTCTATGGTAAGGGAATCGTGCCCAGTTCAATCGCTTTTCAATACTTTTCTCTTCTCGTTTTTTAAGTTGAAACGTGGTTAATTCTTCCAATAACGCAAGATAGGTCCAAGATTTCTGTTCCGCCTTGAGAAGGAGATCAGTGAGACCAACTGCAGTTTCCACCATCCTTAACAGTCGAAAAGATTGCTGGATTTCCATGACACTTTTACTCACCATATTTTCCTCCCGTCAATTGGAGGTATTGATCCATTCCTCTAGTCTGAACCTCTATATCTACTGGGATTTTGTCGCTCTCCTCTATGATTCTATGTTGCTGATCAAGTGATGTTTGCTTAAGAAATCCCACGACATCACGAAAGCTATTGGCGCTGTACAGGCCTTCATTTATACACTTCTCAAGCGCTAAGTGGACCCATTCCTTGTTTTCTTGAGCCACTTTTTTAATTAGTGTGAATTGGTCTCATCGATAACGTCCATAGTCTTAGTCTTTGCTGACTTTATCTATGTAGTTTGTCGCTTTATCATGGGCAAGAAAGGCGATTAGTTCTTGTCTTAATAAGGCGAGCGACTTGGACCGCTCACGAGAATGGTTCTTATTCTTGACTAGTCTCCCTTTATCTTGAGAGATAGAATGCTCCGCAATAATTTCTCCTGTGGAAGGGTCACAAATCTTCTGTACATAGTCGGCGATGTGTATATGGACTATTGCTTGTCTAGTATATGTACCCACAGGTACAGAATATCGATTCGATTTGAAGTGCACTGTATTGTCCTTACGGACATTCCTTGTTATAATTTCAGTATAGTTGCTTTCATAAGAAAGCGGGTTAGAGATCTTTCGCAAGTGTTGCTTTTCCAGGAGAAACACTTCGTAAGGTCTCTTTTTAGTTGTATTATGCACCTTGAAGTTTCCGGTTCTTTCAAGCCATTTTAGGCTACGATAGTTCCAATCTTCCAGTGTAGAATACACTCGGTTCTTGGCAAAGTTGTTCTTTATGTATTTTATGACAATTCTCGACTTTTCCTTTAGATTCAGGGTCTGCCTTTCTACATAGATACACTCGAAACTTTCTTTGCTGAATATATTTTTGGAATCCTTTAGTCAAGATTAGATCTCCTGCATTCTCACTTACCGCAATCAAATTGCCTGATCATATACAACTTCTTCAGGGACACCACCATAATATTGAAAAGCTAGTTCATGACAGCGCATGGTGTCCTCGGTGGTGAAGGGTCTGTTGAGCCACCACATATATTTATGTCGGGAATGTGCTAGTACGAACGCAATGAAATAGAGGCGTACTTCCTTACCATACATATCCTTTTGAACGGATTGTCCCCAATCAACCTGCAGCTGTTTTCCTAGTGGTAATTCATCGACAGACTCATATTCACGTGATTCTTCTTTCTTTTCGATTTGATACAGTTCTCTTACTTCATTTACATAGCGTCGCACTGTACTTTCTCCGACTTTAATATTTGGAAACCTTTCCTGTAGCCAATCAAAAATCTGAGCTCCACTGAGGGAGGGATATTCCTTCAGCCAATTGACAATCCAATCCCGATAGGGATCCAATATCTTTTTTCGTTCACCAATATCAAATTCATTTACAGCTTCTTCGAAAGTCATCCAAATATTTATACACAGTAGTTCGGGAAATCTTTAATCTTTTAGCAATTTGAGAAACTCTTAATCTTTGTTTAGTTAATTGGTGAATCTCTAATTATATCATTAACTTTTCCTCCATTTTGCTCCTCCTACAAACTGATAAACCCAGTTTACAGGAATGAATTTATTAGGCGAAAAGTGTTCATTGGAAGTGAGCAAAAACTGTTCACTTTATTTTAGCGGTTACATGCATTTCGGATGAAAAACAAATCCATTTAGATCGATGGAGATTAGTTTGTAAAGGATTATTCGCTTCCTCGACAAATTTGTTAAAATATTGTACAAACCTGCAATATTACCTGTAGCCGCATCTAACTTGTTAGAAACTTCGATTTTGAAGTCATAGTTATAGATCCCAATCCATGATACAAGAAAGGGTTGCAGCCTTTACTATATTTGAGTCATTCCTTGTACTTCTTGATGGGTTAAACCGACACAAAAAATACTATCCAACGTTTCATTGTAAAAACGTTGGATAGTATTCATGAAACCTAGGTGGACTTGAAACAATTCCATGAATTCCTGATATAGTCATTAATACCTTCCATACCCTTTTACAAGAATTCATCAACAAATTTTATTCATCAAAAACTCATTATTACTTAATTTACAAGCATAAATATTAAAAAACTGTCCCTCTTGTCAGTTTACCTCCTTAATGAGTAATACTACTTAGAAGTTCATTGCGTTTGTTACAAATTGTCTATATTAAGAAGGATAAATAATTATTATCTATAGCTTATAATGATTGCTCAAAGTAATTATTAAATTTACTTGAAAAATAATTATTATATTTTCACCAAGATAGAATCAAAAAAAATAAAGTTCTTAAAAATGACTAACCGTAGTTGTAAATCAAAATTTTAGTTGTTAATTTTTTTAAAACCAGGCTTATGCTTTAAAAAATCCATACACCAATGAATTAGGACACACTAAGTTTAATCTTCAAATAGTTTCAAGTTAGGATATAAATAAGAAATATTTACATTTTTGTTTATAATTAGGTGGAAGGTTACTTCTTCAAGTACAGTAAGTAAAAAGTCTTCTAGTAAATACTGAATACCAGGATAATCAAACAGATTCCCATATGTAATATGGAATTCTGTTTCCTTGTTATGAACAATTGAGTTTCTCATTTTATAAATTAAATTCGCCAGAAAATTATCCATATTTCCTCTGTTTACATTTGCGCATTTATTTCCAACTCCAATTTTCTCTAAACCAGCATCAATGAAAGCGCATTTAGATTGATTACTAGCAAAATTAACCCATGCATCATGAATGAATCTTTTAAAATCTATACCTGTTTTATATTCCTCTCTAAAAATAGTTTTAATAAATTTTTCTAATGCATCCATTTCATTATTTGCAACTTTATTATATAAGTTTTTAAAATCTCTGATGGAAAACATATCACTATTCCCATTTACAATAGCACTAATCGGTAATTTGTACATGAAATTTTCAATAACCTGATAAATCTTTAAATATTTGTCTAAGATAATTTTTTGATGATTATATTCACTTAAGATATAAATTACATCAGAAAATTGATGGTAACCATTCATAATATTCCAAGAAATATTAGAAGTAATTGAAGGTTGCTTTCTATAATCATATGGTGTATGGACTTCCCCGCCAGCTGCTACTTTGTTTAATTGTATAAATGACTTAAGCTGATTAATTTTAGTAGCATACCTATTAGAAACAAAGCAATATTTATTGCTTGAAGGTGGTGATTGTGTAAAATCAATAGATTCTAAAAGATGAAATAAGGTGTTTGACGCTACTTCGTTTAATGACTCTCTAAACTCAATTACATCTTCCAAAGAAATTAGAATGATAGTATCATCAGCGTCTTGATTTGTAAACACAAACCTACTTACTCCAATTTCAATTGGTACTAAAACAAAATTACTATCAGTAACAATCAGCTCGTGAACTTGAGTTGAATCCATTTCAGTAATTTTTCTACATAGAGAAAAAACAATTGGATAATAATGTTTTATTTCATTTAAAAAATCAGGGTATTTATCTTGTAATTCCTTAAAAATGGTTTCTAGTAGATCAAAATCGCTAAAGATCTCTGTAGAAGTTTCTGCCTGTTCTATATCTTCGGATATCTCCACTAAGTTTGCGATAATGGAGTCAAACGTTTCCTTATTATCAATTCCATCAAGCCCACTGCTATAATTATTTACCTTATCATCATTTATGATCTCATCTAATAATTTATTAATATTTTTATAAAAGACTTCCATTGCACTTTTCTCTGTATCTAACCTGGGGTTAGTCTGCATCTTTATCACCCCTAAAGCAAGTATACCAGTCTATTGGTTCTGCAAAGTTAGAATTTGCAAGTTTAAATATCCCTTTAAATATTGCATTTTTAGTAACGTTTCCCACGTTTACCCTACTCAAATCTAGATTGGCCCTTAACTCATTATAATCACGTATTTTTAAGATATCATCTTGAGATGCACGTAAATTATTCATGAATTCAAGGAATACATTTTCAGGTGTATAATAATCATTTTCAGCTTTAAGTGAAACATACTTGCCTAATGCACCAAACAACCCTACTGATACAGTTTCTCTCGATATCCATTGAAGACCCTCTTCTTCTCCATAAATAGATACTAAATACTCATCAAGTTCAAATAAAAAGGTCGTAAGTCCTTCTAAAAAGCTATAATTAAGATAATTCTTATAATTATTGGTACTGTCCTCCTGCATCTCACTTATAAGACCTGTATTTGTGGTTATGGGTGCGCCATTAATAAAGGACAAAGCAGATGAAATAAGGTGTGGAAAATAGATCTCACCTATACTTCTTTTCTTACTTGATAAGCTAGCTTTTGCCCTTATAAGTTCAATATCTTTTCCAGTATTTTGTTTAATCTCATTAATATGGGGAATAATGTTTAAAAATAACAATTCTAATTGATGTTTCAAAGAAACAGGTTTGTGACCTGCATTTAAAATTAGCATCTTTTCGACTTCTTCTTCAGGAGATAAATTATTCCATATTTCAAACCACTGTGGCACATTAAAACAATTCTTTAGATCCTCTAATCCAGCTTCTTTATAAAATCTGATTAATTTTTCTAAAATAGATGTAGTTGATCCGAAATTACGTAAACCTTTACCATATCTTCTAGATAGTTGGTATTTAGATAGTTCAGGAAAATCAATTACCTTATCAGTTAGAACATACTTTTCTAAAAACATAACCGTGTCCCAAATAACCTTTAGCCTATATGTACGTTGTAAACCATCTAATATTTTGTACTCATCCACATCTAATTGTTTTCCCTTTAACGAATATGAACTGACTACTAATGTTATTGGAGGAATATGTCTTTTTTGAAGAACTGTATCAACTAGATTATCTAAGTATACATTAGACACAATTCCTCTTTGAATGTTATAGTCCATAAAGTCCTCGGTTAAGCTCATTATATAGTCCAATAATGTCGCAGAACAAAGATAGCACGTGTTATCTTGCTCATTTTTACTTGTTAAAATCTCAAAGCCAAGCATAAAGAACCTCCTTTTCGACTAATTACAATCCAAATCTTATCATAACAATCTAAAAAAAAGTAGAAAAAAACACCAACACCAAAAGCAGTATTTTTACTATCATTAATAAAAATTTAATCCTCTGATTTAGTAAACCTCTAGAATACTACGAAACAAAAGGTTATAGAAATATTTAATAATTTATTTAAAAGTAATTTTATAGGGTATCGGATGAACATACAATACGTTTTATACATATCCAGTGTAAAGAGTATTTTCATCTTCCTCCCTTAAAACCTTCTCAGATGTCAGATGTAATATTACCATTAGCTAAATAGCTTTAACAGGTTTATTTATGAAGTGTTGATAGGACTCTATATAAACGGAATACCAATAATAATTTTGTCGGATTATTTCATACAAATTAAAAATAATACTGAATCCTATCGTAGATAGGATTTAACTCTTAGATTTATAGTAGTTTTTAGAACCAGGTGTTTGACTCTAATTGTTCTAAAGAAGTATATAATAACCTATTCAAATAAAAACTCTGTAATTATTTTAAAAGATAGAAATGAAGTATTTAGTTAATGATTTATTCCCCTCTCATAAACGTTAATTTATGCCTGCCTTTCTAGTTCTTTGGGCTTTTTATGTAACTCCCATTCCCTTTTAAAGGGCATAATCCAAACTTCCAACTCCTTAACTGTTTCTTCCTTGAAAAGTTACTTAAAAAAACTAGGAAGAACTAAAGTGTACCCTATAGAGTAGACTGATATGCTCCCTCATAAGTAGACAGATGAAAAAATAAAAATCTGTTTACCTATGGTGGAGATTTTTTATGAAAAGAAACCACTTTTCTAAAGAAGAAAAATTTGAGATTCTAAATTTTTATAACAATAGTTACTTAACTCTTAATGAAGTTGCCGAACTATATAAAGTTGATCCTAGAACAATTAAAGATTGGCAAAATAATTATCGCTTTTTTGGAGAACATGGTCTTGAAAGGTTAACAAATCACAATAGCTATACGAAAGAAGTAAAATTAGCAGCTGTTCAAGACTATATTTCAGGAGAGCATTCATTAAGAGAGACTGTTAGAAAATATAGACTTTCCGGAACATCGGTTTTGCGGAATTGGATTAAAAAGTATACTAGTCATAGTGAATTAAAAGATTCGGGTAAAGGAATGAGCCAAACTATGACAAAGAGAAAAAAGACTACTGTAGAAGAACGTATTATTATTGTACAAGCTTGTATTGCCAACGCTAAAAACTACCAGGCTATAGCTGAAAAATATACAGTTTCTTACCAACAAGTATATCAATGGGTAAAGAAATACGAAGAGCATGGTGAACTAGGATTACAGGATCGCCGTGGCCGTACCAAGGCAGAAGAAGAGTTAAGTGAGGAAGCTAAACTACGTTTAGAAATCCAACGGATTGAACGTGAAAATGAAAGGTTACGTGCTGAAAATCTGTTCTTAAAAAAGTTAGAGGAAATCGAAAGGAGGCATCGTTAAGTAAAGAGCGTATTCACAATCGTTATATGGTGATTCAAGAATTAGTAGCTAACGAAGCCTTACCTACTATTTTATTATGTAAAATAGCCGGTGTTACACGTGCTGCTTACTATAAATGGCTGAACCGTCAGCCATCCAAACGAGAAGTTGAGAATGAACAACTACTAGAATCAATCCAATTAATCTATTCACAAGTAGAAGGAATTTATGGGTATCGTCGTATTACAATGACCATTAATCGTCATCGTGAAAAAGCAAATTTACCAAGAGTAAATAAAAAGCGTATTTATCGTTTGATGAAAATTTCTCGCCTAAAATCGGTTATTCGTCGAAAGAGAAAAAAATATCATAAATCCAACCCGGACTATGTGGCAGAAAATATTCTTAAGCGTAATTTCAAAGCAGAAAAACCAAATCAAAAATGGTGTACAGATGTCACAGAATTTAAATATGGTAATAAGAAACGGGCACACCTAAGTGCCATTATTGACTTGTATGATAACTCGATTGTGAGTTTTAAATTGGGACATTCCAATAATAATGAACTCGTTCTTAATACGATGGTTCCAGCAATACAGAGCTTAAAAGAAAATGAGCATCCTCTTATTCATAGTGATCGAGGTTATCAATATACTTCGATATTTTTTAAACGGATGATACATCAAACTGATATGATGCACAGTATGTCTAGAGTGGGACGTTGCATTGATAACGGGCCAATTGAGGCTTTTTGGGGTACACTCAAATGCGAAAAATATTATTTGAATAAGTATGATACATATGAAGATCTAGAAAAATCCATTCAGGAGTATATTTCGTTCTATAATACAGAGCGTTACCAAGAAAGATTAAACGGCTTGAGCCCCTTAGAATTCAGGGCTCAAGCCGCATAAGCATCTTTTATATTATTTCCACTGTCTACTTGACAGGGTGCAGTTCAGACACTAAAAAAAGTCTACCTATAGGGTGCTTTTTTGTATAATAAAGAAACACAACTAGAGAAAAAACAACATGGGACTGGAGATTTTTTATGAGTAATAGGATTTTTACAGAGAAAGAGATAAAACTACTATCAGCTAATAAGTACGTTAAATCTGTAAGTGCAAAAGGAATCACTTATACGGAAGACTTTAAACATATTTTTATCGCAGAAAACGAAAAAGGTAAGCTACCAAGGGTAATATTTGAGGAATGCAGGTTCGATATAGATATTATTGGTATGCCTCGAGTTAGTTCTTCGGGAAAGAGATGGCGTGCTAACTATCGTGAAAATGGGGTATCTGGGTTAGATACCAGAAACGAGAATTCAGGAAGACCTAGTGAAAGAGAACTTAGCATGGAAGAGAAATACGCAAGACTAGAAGCTCAAAATAATTTATTAAAGGCAGAAAACGAACTATTAAAAAAGATTCGTTTGGCAGAAAGGAGGATGAAAAAGTAGTTCTCCCTCCTTTCCAAAAATATCGCCTCATACATTCGGTAATTGAAAAATACCAATTGAAGCATATGGTGAGTTATTTATGTGATATCTCAGGTGTATCAAGAAGTGGCTACTATAATTACTTTTCTCAAAAGTCACACGAACAAAGAAAGAGAAAAGATGAACAGGATGAAGAAGTGAAGGCAATCATCTTAAAAGCATTTCATTTCAAGAATCGTAAGAAAGGGGCACGCCAAATTAAAATGACTTTGGCGGGTCAATTTAAAGTTGTCTATAATTTAAAACGTATACGAAGAATTATGAAGAAATACGATATTATTTGTCCGATTAGAAAGGCAAATCCTTATAGACAAATGATGAAAGCTACAATGGAACACCGTGTTGTACCAAACCTTTTAAATAGACAATTTAAGCAAAGAATTCCAGTGAAAGTGCTTCTGACTGATATCACATACCTTTCCTTCGGCAAAGGGCTAAGAGCCTATTTATCAGCAGTTAAGGACAGTTCAACTGGTGAAATTCTAGCCTATCATGTATCGGATAGAATGACCTTGGAATTGGCAACAGTCACTCTCAAGAAGTTAAAGAAGAACAGAAACTTTACGTGTGCAAAAGATGCTTTCATTCATTCCGATCAAGGTGTTCATTATACAAGTCCTATCTTTCAAAAAGCAGTAAAAAAATTAGGGTTACGCCAATCTATGTCAAGACGAGGAAACTGTTGGGATAATGCCCCCCAAGAATTATTCTTTGGCCATCTTAAAGATGAAGCCTCTATTAAAACATGTACAAGTTTAGATGAAGTAAAAAAGGAAATCAAACAATATATGATTTATTACAATTACTATAGATACCAATGGAACTTAAAAAAGATGACCCCTGTTCAATACAGAGATCATCTTCTTACAGCAGCATAGACTTTTTATAAAATGTCCTTTACAAAGGGTACACTTTAATAAATCCTTAGCTCTTTTCTAACACTATTATTTACCTAAGAGACTGATAAATTTGCTCAGTTCTTCTTTCGCCTCATCGGTTGTCCCATTCAACTCGTTCAAAAGCTCAAACAATTTGTCATATGAATTCGTAATATCTGCTTTTACTTCTGTCAACTCTTGAGCCACTTGTGAAAGTGGAATAACTTCTTCTTCTTCAAACCTGTCCACATAACGTGGAATGTTCAAGTTGTAATCATTTTCTTTGATTTCATCCAAAGATGCCACATGAGCATATTTCTCAACGTCTTTACGGTTACTGTAAGTTTCAATAATTTTGTCGATGTTTTCAGGAGAGAGTTTGTTTTGGTTCTTTCCCTTTTTAAACTCATTTGAAGCATCGATAAACAAAATATCTTTACTCTTGCGAGCTTCACGACCTTTAAATACCAGCACACAGGTTGGGATGCTTGTGCCATAGAACAAGTTAGCTGGCAGTCCAATAACAGTATCTAATAGATTATTGTCTATGATATTTTTGCGGATTTTACCTTCAGAGGCACCTCGGAAGAGTACCCCATGCGGCAACACGATAGCCATTGTTCCTGCTTTATCTAAGTGATAAAGTCCGTGAAGAATAAAAGCATAATCTGCCTTAGATGCAGGTGCTACACCATAACCCTTGAAACGTGTATCTTTTTCTCGATCAACGTCTTTTGTATCCCATTTATGGGAATACGGGGGATTTGATACGACAGCGTCGAATTTCAAAGGAATTTGTGTGCCATCTTTTTCAGCAAATGGCCAGTCAGCATCAAGTGTGTCTGCGCGTTTCAACTCCATATTGCGATAATTTACCCCATGCATCATCAAGTTCATGCGAGCTAAGTTATAAGTCGTAGTATTCAACTCTTGCCCGTAAAACTCAACGCTTCCTTCTTCATCACCATTTGGTAATTCTTTTTGGACTGTTAAAAGAAGTGAACCTGATCCCATTGTAGGGTCATAAACACGGAATTGACCGCCAGTACCATCTGCATCATTCGTGACAATTTTTGCTAGGATTTGACTAACTTCATGAGGTGTATAAAATTCCCCGCCCTTTTTACCCGCATTGGCAGCAAATTGCCCAATCAAATACTCGTAAACGTCACCCAAAATGTCACGGCCTGAATCGTCTTTGAAAGTAAACTCGTTAATCATCAAAACGATATCATTCAAAGCCTTTGCACGTTCGTTTGTACTTGAACCTAGACGTGTGTCCCCAAGGTTAACATCTGAGAATACGTTAGCAAAATCAGCTTCTGCGACTTCGTTACGTTTGGCATTTGTATTGAAAGAGTCAAACATGTCTTGGAAGTCACTAGCTTTGATTTTGTGATTTTCAATTTTTGATACGATTTTGTCCCAAGTGTAGGCTGGGTCAATCGCATATCCGATACCTTTACTGATTTCTTCAAGGTAATCTTCTTTTTCAGTGTCATCTGTCACTTCGTAGAACTCTTCCAGATCATTGACTTTCAAGTATTCATCTTGATTTTCTGATAAGTAGCGATAGAACATAAATGGCAAAATATAGTTCTTGTACTCACTTGCATCCATTGTCCCACGCAGTTTGTTAGCCATTTCCCATAGCTTTGATGTAATAGCTGTTGCATTGCTCATTTGTGTAATCTCCTTTTCTTATATAAACATTTTTTGAAACAGTGATTTCTTCAAATTTTTAAGCAAATTTAACTCACGCTGATGAAGGGTGATAGTTTCGTCTATTTGTTTGAAGAATGCTCCAATTTTTTGTTGTTCTTCAAGATTAACTGGAACTTGAAACTCTCGATCTTCCATATTTCCTTTAGTAACATGTACCATTGTTGTCCCATTTGTATTTTGTTTAATTCGTTCTTTATCATTTTCTAACCAAGTATATAAGTACTGCTTATCTAAGTTATTACTCATAATATCTAATTTCCAAATATGATAATGATAAACGACTTTTTCTCCTCTCCAAATTTCAGGTCCAAAATTTGTAGCCCATAAGTATAATAAATCACCATTGTTTGCATATTTATTTTCTTCTAACTCTAAGTCTGAAAAATACCATCTATCATTAGTGTTAAAATTACCAACTCTTAGCACTCTATATTTTCCTGAATCTAATAATTCTGTTTGTTTATAGGCTCTTCCGTTCAAAAAGTTTACAGACTCCCCCAACTTACGCTGTTCCCAAGCAGCAGTGAATCCTTCAAAGCGAATTTCAGGAACATTGGCTCCATCTTTCGGAAACATTTTTTGAAGTAGACTTTTTTTCGTATCCTTCAACAATTCCAACTCTCGCTGATGAAGTGTGATAAGGTTGTTGAGATCGTTGAAGAATCCAGCTATTTGCTCTTGTTCTTTGTAACTAGGTAGAGTAAACAACAAAGTTTTGAAATCATTAAAGCTAATACTTCGTCCATCCCTTATTCCATAAGTAACAGTTTCTAGGTTTTTAATAAACTTTTTCGAGGTGAAAATTTCATTCCAAAATAAATCGGAATGATTATTTTCAGATTTAAAATCTATTATCGTATAGGCTGGAGATGTTATACCTTCTAGATTTGAATGAGCAAAGCCACCTTGAAATGACCTTAAGTGAATTACAAACTGTTTCGGTAACACACGCTTGTAATTTACCACACTCTTTTTATCGTACTGTATGTCAATTCCATTTTCATCACGTCTAACCATTCCTAACTGTTGTGAAGCAGATAAGACTGGTAATTCTGGATGTCCTTTGTCAGAAACAGTTTTAAATATCTCCTCAGCCTTACGTTGTTCCCAAGTATCAGTAAATCCTGCAAATCTGATTTGGGGTGAATTTGTTATTTTATCACTCATTTCTAATCTCCTTTTATTTTAAATATTGAATCGCTAAAGCAATTAACGACAAGCAGCGGTTAAAGAAGTAATCATAGTGACGATTATCTGTAATATCAATTTTATTTGTCTCATGATGACGGATTCTAAAACTATTACCAATGTCCGTTAGTGCCCTAAATTCAGCATCAAAAATTGTAATAAATTCTGACTTTCCATTGCTCATATCATTTACCACTTTGTTTGCAGAGCCACGTTTGTCAAGATTAATATAGTAAGTTTTCAGGCGCTCAAGGGCGTCCCATATTTTCTCAACTGAATCTTGGCGAGCTGCTGGATTTGGTGTTTTGTATAATGCAATGCATCTTTCATCAATTCTCTTGTCCCATATTCAGTAATTTCCTGTACTTGTGTCTCTATTTCAGGTGAAAGCGGGGTGTTTTCTACTATACGCTCAATAAGTTTTCCGCGGGTTAATGTAAACAACACCCCAGACTCTTGAAATATTTCGTTTATGTCATTTCGATAATCATCGAAAACATTTGTTGTATCCAAACAATGAATATACCAATAATTTTTGTAACGATCATTATTCCATCCTTCAGAAATATCCTTTATATTTTGAGCAATATACTCTATAAGGTCAATTAATGAATATTGATCATAATCATCATTATCTTGTGGGGCAGCTATATGACCATACTCATCCCTGAGAATATCAGGAATTTTTATTGCCATTCTATTTTCAAATTGACTAGGGTTAAATTCAATATAATCCTGGCCCACAAAAGAACAATGCTGCTGTAGCTTAAAGATATGAGTTAGATTTTTATAGTATTTCTGGCATATATTTAATAGTAAAGTATAAACTTCTATTGAAATTTTACTAGTACGTGCAACTGGTTTTCTTAATCCATGGCGTTCTGTGTATAAATTCATGTCTGATCTCCTTTTGTAGTCTGCATAATTTTATCACTTGACTATTCTCCCTTCTTAATTTCGTCGGCCATTTCGTAAAATGCCTTACGGAATTCAATGCGATATCGTACCCAGGTTAATGCTGCAATCTTCTCAACGGCAATTTCTTTATAATCTGCCCTTGCGTCATTCATGATTGCTGTTAACTCACCTTGTTTATCCATATCCTCTTGACCTAAACGATGTTTTTTAATCAACTTTTCAAGTTCCTTAGGCTTTATGCTATTATCAAGTCCCCAAGTACGGATGAAGTTCGTTACAAGTTGGATATTCGATTCATTTTGTGCTTTATCCATTGCTTGGTTCATTTTTTCAACACTTCGAGGTGCTGGATAACTATCAAATTCAAACTCTTTTGAGAAAATCTTAGATACAAAGTTACGCATCTTAGATTTTTCTTTGTCATTGTCAGACTTGGCGATCTCAAGATGGATTTCATTACGTGTACTTTCCGCTTTCGACATTTCGTTCGCGTGAACTTCATCAGCCATCCGGGCAATCAAATCAATCAAATAATCATAGTTGATGGTAACATCGTGAATATGAACCATAGAGAGATTGACTTGCGAAATATCAATGTCTTCTCGCTTTGCACGTCGTTCTTTCAACTCACCGGCGATTACAGTTGTTAAAATGACTTCCTGCTCTTCAGTAATACCTAGACGTTCAAAGAACTCTTCAGGATTATCATAGGCGGAAATAGGATTTTTGTCATCATCTTCGGTATATTGTTTCAACTGACTCAACAAGCGATTATACTCTTTCAGATTCTCAAAGACTTCATCCTGTGCTTTTTCACTTGGTGGTAATTGTACAAAATCGTCTGTGAGCGTTGATAGCTTCTTGATGACTTCTTGCATTTCAGCTTGAACCTTGCTAAATGGTTTGGAAGTGATACCAGACTCTTCGTTACCTTTCTTCAATTCTTCAAGTGAAAGCTGTTCTTCGGCAGATGCACGATTTGAATAGATAGCAAAAGCCTTATTCATTTCATACTCGTTTTGCTCCGGCCAACGATAATTGACGACATTTCCCCAAGGCTTATCAACAAAATTATGCATTCTGTTTGTACGTGAGTACGCCTGAATTAAGTTCCCACCCTTTAGCGTTCGATCAATATAGAGCGTATTCATCTCAGGAGCATCAAAACCGGTCAAAAGTTGATCAACAACGATTACCAAATCTAAATAGTTACCATCATCAGCTGTCTTGTTCAAACGTCGTGCTAAGTCTTCTGTGTAGGCTTTAACTGTCGTCATATCAAAAGCTGTGCCAAACATCGCGTTATAGGCTTTGATAGCTCTGTGCAAGTTTTCGTTCGTTTTCAGTTGATGAATACTATTGGATGTATCTGCCGAGAAACTCACCGCAACTTTTAGTCGTTTATCTTCTGGGCGATTCGCATTCTCTTCTGCAAACTTATCGAAGTATTCCATCGCTCTTGGTGTACTTGCTTTATTACCACCAACGTGGACTGTAAACAAGGCATTATACTTACGGTCATTTGAACGTTTCTTCCAGTTATCGAAGATGTCTTTAACTACTAAGTTCACATGTTCTGGACTATAGTCGTAAACACTACCACGAACATTATCATCGATATCATCTTCAGTAGGATCTTCGGGAGCCTCGATCGTTTCCTTGAATTCGACGTTAAACCCTAAGACGTTTTTATCCGCAATAGCTTCTTTAATGGTATATGCATGTAGTAGTTCACCAAAGATTTCTCGTGTTTCAGGGAATTTTGGTGTACCGGTATAACCAACCCAAGCAGAATTAGGAATAGCTTTTCGGATTGTTTCGAGCATACCTTCATTTTCAGTACCGTCACCAGTTGAACGGTGGGCTTCATCAACAATAAAAATAATTCTTTCATTAAGTGGCTTGAAGCTGTCCCTTGCTACATAACGCGACATCTTTTGGATACTTGTCACAATGATGTTCTTATCGCTTTTCTTCGTTAGTTTGCTATGAAGGTCAGAGATGTTGGCTGTGTCACCTACCACACCAGTTTTCCCTTCAAAACCCGCAACAGGATCATAGGCCTTATAGGCATCAGCTGTTTGATTGGTAAGCGCGATTCGGTCAACCAAGAAGACAACTTTATCTACATTTGATAGACGGCTTGCAAGCCACGCTGTCTTAAAACTTGTGATTGTTTTACCTGAGCCTGTTGTGTGCCAAATGTATCCCAATTTACCATCATCATATTTGAAGTCAAACTTTCTAACTTTATCAAGTACACGCTTTGTAGCATAGACTTGATAAGGACGCATGACTTTGATACTTTCTTTGTTTTTTGTTCCATCAAGTACCATGTAGCGTGTCGCCAAATCATGAGCCATTGGAATGGACAACACTTTATCCGCAAACGTCTTCCATGAACGAATAGGGCGAGCATCATTTTCGTTTTGCCAGTTGAAAGCAAAAGCTCGGTTAAAGCTTTGGAGTGGGGTATTTGCCATGTAACGAATATCATACGGCGTCATCGCGATTAGAATCTGTAAGGTTGAAAAGATACCACTAAATTGTTTTTCAGCAATATACTGTTCCATCTGATTCAAGGATTCTGTAGTACTGTGAAGTGCTTTCTTTAATTCGATTTGAATAATTGGCAAACCATTAATAAGCAAAGTCACGTCAAATCGACGATTTGGCTTACCATCAATTACTTTAGGCCGTTTAATTTGATTTACCACTTGATAAACAGTGTTTCCACCGCCAACTTGGGCTTGGTCGAATACTGTCAAAAACACGTGCTTGCCATTGTCAAGGTCAACTTCAATTTCAGAAACACCGTTCACACCATACAAAAATTGTCCGGCCTGGTAAGGTGACTCAATACTAGTGATGATTTTCTTTACCTGGTTAAATTCGGTAACAGACAATGATTCATCTAAACGAGCACGATTATTTTGTTCTAGGATCACTTTAAAGTTATCCCAGAGTTGTTCGGTTGTTTTGATTTCTTTTTTGTATTCCCATTGTTTTACTCCACCGATTTTGGTCAAATAATCGGTGACTTCATTTTCAAATGCTAATTCCGATTGACTTTTCATTTGATTATTTCCCCTTTAAGGTTTCTTCTATTATTGAGCTCGTAAACTGCTCAATCAAGTCTGCGTATTTGTTTAACTTACTTTGCAACTTCAATGTTTCTACGTAAATAGCACCTATTTTCTTCTGTTCCTCAAGAGGAACAACGGGAACGATAATTTCCCCAAGTGCACGAAGTGGAATTCTTAGAACAGGGCCACTCCCCTGTAACTCCCTTTCTTTTTGTCGCCTTACATCTTTGTAAGCATTAAACAAGAAAAGAAAATATCTCTTATCAAGTTGTTCGCTATCAAACTCTATTTTTGTGAAGTTGAGAGACAACACTTTACCAACATTATTTTTACCGACCATTGTTGCAAGCTGTAATGAGTTACTGATAACAACATCGCTTTCATTTAACGATGGGTTATTTTGAGATAAAGATTTAGATTTTGCCCCATCTTCAACAAATACTTCCTCATTATTATAATCAGCTTCAAAAGACGGTTGGTCATAATAATTTATAAATTGCTTTCCAAACTGTTTTTGCGCCCTTGTTGGATTTATACCTGGAACGAATGTTACGAACTCCTTTAATTTTCTTTTTTCCAAATAACCCATCTCCAAATCGCAAATATATTTTTTGAAATATTTCTATATTACACATTAAAACATTTCGTATTTGTTTTGTCAATCGATAATATGAAATATTTTTATATTTCATATTATCGATTGACAAAACTCTGCAGAAACTATTCTACAAAAACCATATTTACATTTCACTCTTCTGCAAAAAGGTTCCTCTTGCGCCAAATAGCTAATCCTACTTGTAAATGTAGACCACCTAGGCTCAAAAAAGTCCCCCAGACCAATAGTCTGAGGGAACATAAAGCAAACTACATTATTCAATTAATGGTAACAAAATCACTGTTGCCAAGCTATTTTAACTCTATCATCGCTACGCACTCAACGTGTTTGGTATAGGGATACTTACGCTAATTGATTTCAAGAACATGATTGTTTCAATATTGCCCTTTATTTATAATATTAGTACGAATATTAGTTCAAAAGTCATTTTAAAGTGAACTTATAGCAAATCTGCAGATTTCTTCAATCCACTCTCCCTTATCCATCAATCCTCCATTTGACGCTTTGAATTCCCCTTCTCATAAGTATCCTTCAATTCATGTACAAAAACACAACAATATCCGCATCCTACTCAATACTCTCGGATGTTCGACATCATCGGTCGTTTCACTTGTCTAGACTCACCTTCCTCGAAAGCTGAGAGAGTGCAATAATAGGGACATAGAGTTTTCTCGCATTTGCCTTTAAAGACCGAGAGACTCGGTTACCTCCTGTTGGGGATTATCATCACGTTTGCTAGTTGGTTGGATGATCTGAAGATAGTCAATGTAGATGAGGTGGCTCACCGGGATATACGCGCTTGATCTCACTGATTGTCGCGCGTATCTCAGTAACTTTTAAACTAGGGTTTTCAATACCACTTAAATGTCTATAATAGCATGAGTAGCTTGGCAATAGTCCATTTCGAAAAAGAGTCGTGTCGGGTTTCTTCCACTTCATTCCTTCAATTCGCCTTCTGAATTAATCCACCTCATTGCCAGTTGTTTGTCCGCCATTTCCAGTGAAAAGAATGTGGTGATATCTCCTTTGCGACAATTCACAGCACCCATGTGCAAGGCGAACACTATTTCCCCAACAAAAGGCCTTGCTGCAACGATTATGAGGTGCCAGCCTCTGGTCATTTTGACAAGGTCAATAAATGCCACTAGGTCTGCATGTCATCTGTCGGGGCATGCATGGAATTCAAAACGTCGATAAGTATCTCTTTTTGGGTAAGTTGTTGTTTTTTGATCGTTAGTTTTAGGATTTGTTGTTGTTCGGTAATGAGACCTGAGAATGTTTCATCATTGGCCTCGTAGTGGAATAATCGGTTACTTTGATCACCTTTTCGTTTTCTGTATGCTTCAAAGGTTAGTTCTTCGTAGTGCTTAAAGTTACTTGTTGAAGCGACGGCATTCATAACATCAGATTAAATGTCAATCCACTTACTCGTTCAAGGGAATTGCCCTGAGATGTCACGCCAGCCATCGCAACCAGATCAGGTGGTGTGTCTAATTGCTCTAGCGTTCGCATTGCTTGGAATATGAGTTGGAAGCAAGTTTCGGAGAAGCGCTCGTTTGTAAGCGACACTCCTTGATCAATTCAGAGTCTATAAGTATGGCTCTGAGCACGGCTTATTCTGCGTATGAAGCTGCTCACTCATCGTCGATCCCGATGCAAATAATTGCTGAAAATGCATTTTGAAACTCTTGGATTTGTTCTTCGGTTGGAGGGTCCTCGGAGACGAGCTTCCATACTCGATTGTCTTCTTCAAAGATCGCATTTTTCTAGCTAGGGTAGGCTGCAATATCCGCAACCGTTGGAGGCCACGGGTACAACAGGATGTATTCGATTAATCGTATTAAAACACCTACAAGATCCATGTTTTGCACGACCGTACGAGTTTTTCATTTCCAGTTCCGTAATTTCGTAGGATGGGTAGTCTTCGTGAATGGTCAGTAGGATTTCAGGAGCTTGATTATTGGTCATGAAAGTTCACCTCATCTCACTCTCTCAAGTAATTCATCCGGGGTCGATTGGCTGTATCGTTTCTGGGTATGAATATAATCTGCTTTATCGGCTTGTATCGATATGAGGTTATGATTGGTCAATCTTTTAAGCATGATGCAATAGAATGGAGTAACCCTCGTTTACTTTGTATAGCAGGTGGTCTTACTAAGTGTATGACAAGCATCCTGTATAACAAATTAAACAGAATATTGAGCTTTATCAATATAAACATTATAGTGATGGGAATTTATTGTATTTTAGTCAATGCTACTACTGTACAAACGATACATACTAGTGAGATTGATGACTCAAAAAGTTCTACAACCAACCGTAATATACGAATTAAAACAGTTCTGATTATTTAGAACAGGCTAACACTGAATTAACTGATAGATTTGAAACTTTAAACGCCTATTATTTGAAGGCATTAGGTGACGACGTGCAATGAAAATCCTTGTACTTTATATAGCTTTAAACGCATTAAAAAATTTGCATGCCTTGAAATACATCCACAAATAGGAAAGATATTCCACTATTTAAAAGTTAAGCCCGAAAGTATAACTCTAAAACAAGGCTTTACCATGACACGTTTCAAACATCGGTACACCCTATTAGTATGGCTTATGATTTGAGTTAAGGCCTCCATGTTGCCAGTCGAAAGTTATAAATTTGTCTCAAACATCCTGTTTTACTCATTTATTATTTTATTTATACAGTTTTCTAGATGTTTAGCTCTCCATATTTATTAATATTAATTTTTTTTAGTAATATTGGATTAAAATCACAAAAAAATATCCACTCGATGATCCCTGTGGAAGAGTGATTCTGGTGAATACTGCCTATGTCCCACAGCGAACGCCTTCACTGCCACCTATCTTTACATCAAACATCTCAATGCCCATTCAGGAAAGCTTCTGTTATTGTCTTTGTTCCTTTGCCAAATTACAATCGTAGAATTGACCAATTCGACACCTCCTTAGCATTGAATTATTCTTCTTTTATGGAGTTTATTAACTCAAATTTACAGCTTAGAAGGTGAAGCATTTTAAAACACGACAATAAAAAGAACATATCCCGAAATTTAGAGATGACCTTGATAAGAAAAGTAAAAACGTAGAATTAAAAAATCTCCTCTAGAATTATTGAGGCGGAAAACCTCCAATAATATGAGGAGGTAGAACATATGATTGATAGAAATAAAAGTAAAGAAGTTTTAATTTTGTAAGTTTCTATACAGTAAATGAAGAATTTGAAAAGAGATTATTCAATACCATTCTAACTCATTTTGAAACCTTCTATGACGAAAATGGAGAACCAAAATTTAATTTTATTATTAATTCGTAGGTTAAGCTCGTAACTTAGATTATATTCTTCATCCCTTAAAACCGTATATTACAATTACCTTTAGGGTCAGAAAATTATTTGTTGTGTGTTGAAAAGCGAGTGAAAAAGCAAATAGATCTTGCTTGGGCTTGAAAAGAGAATAATGCTGTTATTTATCTAGCACTTTTAATAAATTGAATTGATGTTGTATGATCTCTTAAGCTTGCATGATATTGTTGTGCGATTAGAAGAATGTACCGCTTTGACTAGAACTCAGCTTAAAGAAGGTTTAGCTCAAATATTTTTATCCTTGAGAAATACTAAGAACGAAATATTAAGAGATATTCACTCGATTCTGAAGCTAAAATGATAATCTCTAACATTTTAAAAAAAAGCATCTTATAAAAAGATTTTTGTTTACCATGGACGTAGTCATATGCAAGTTAAGAAAAGTATTCAAAATTGGATTATCAATATTCGTCTAAGTTTACAGAGCAGATTGACCCGGTACAATGCCAATTACATAGTAATTAGTATGATCACATCTTACAAACTAAACTAACATACCAAGGCCTCCGCCACTCTTTTTCCCGAGTAAGAAATCGAGAATTTATTAGTAAAGGTTTTTCGTGTAAAACATCTCGTAAGCTAGTAGCAGAATAATTAGGCCATGGACAAGAGGATGTAACTCGAATTTATCTTGGGCCGATTCTGATTCTGATAATAATTAATTTCATTCCCCCTCCTATTACGGAGGGGGGCTGTATAGTTTTCGATAGTTAATTTATTGCTCAATGGAAACAAATCCATCAACTTGAGGAACATCATCTTTAGTAATTATCATTAACGATTCTTTAACAATGTTCCCTTTCAACTTAGACAGCCTCTTCGACTGATTCAGCGTTATATCATCAAACAGATTCCTAACAAGACGACCATTCGAAAAGTGATCATCTCTTTCATTTAATTTCGTTTGCAACCAATTGCAGACTTTTTCAATAGCTTGCTTTTCGGCAATATAGTCATTTTGTTTGCAGGTGTAAATGAATATTCGAACTAGCTCATCTAGTGAATAATCATTAAATGAAATAAAAGTATTGAATCTTGATTTTAATCCTGGGTTGGAATCAAAAAACTGCTCCATTAAATTTGGATATCCAGCTACAATTACAACGAGATCATTTCGATAATCTTCTAGAGCTTTTGTTAGCTCAGTAAGACTTTCTCTCCCATAACTATCGCTGTGATCATTCTCAGTTAGACTATACGCTTCATCAATAAATAGGACTCCACCTTTCGCACGATTAATTAACCTTTTTACCTTGATAGCCGTTTGTCCTTGATACTCCGCAATTAAATCAGTCCTACTTGCTTCAATAAAGTGTCCTTTACTTAGTAAACCGATCGCTTTATACATCCTCCCAACAATACGAGCCACTGACGTTTTAGCTGTACCGGGATTACCCAGGAATGCCATATGCATCGTTTTGTTAGACTTCTTCAATCCATTTTTCGCTCGTAATTGTTGTATTTGATTAAAGTCAATCAAGTCACGGACTTGTTGCTTTACATCTTCCAGGCCAACTAGTTCGTCTAATTGGTTAAGTAACGCAGCTAGTGACTCATTTGAAGACTCTTTTAAATCTTGAAGAAGACCATCAATCTTTAATGCTCCTAGATATTTATATAATGTTTCAATAACTTTTTCTTGTTTTTGCTCCATTTTGGGTAAAGATTGTTTCTTCGTTAAGATACCAAGGTTTTTAATGAACTCTAAAGCAGCTTTATCAATTTGTTCGTCAGTTATTTCTTGAGCTAATTTTCCCAATTCAAATGCTTGTCCTAAAGCAACGTCTAACTGTTTCGCTTCTTTTATCAGGTGGCGTTTGAAATGCTCTGAAATCATCATAGCACCCCACTTATAATCAATAGCATAAAAACACATGTTATTATAATACTAGCAAATGAAAAAATTCTAGTAGTCTTCAACCCTTTTGATAAGTTTACTGTCAACAGATTAAGCTCTGTTATTTCATCTTTTGCCTTTAACAATTCAGATTTAAAATTTGAAGAAATAGTATCAGCTTGTTGCTCGATTCTAACGTTGAGTTCCTTCTTAGCATTTTTAAGCTCTATCTTGTTTTTACTGACATCGTTAGTTGTTGCATCGAGTTTAGCCTCAAACTGTGAATGGTTTCGAACGATTTTTTCAGATAGTTTCAGAATATCATCATGAAATAATTGTTTTAAATCACAGAGTTTCTCTCCCTGATTAGCAACTTCTTTATTGAGAGTTTCGATATCAGCCTTGTTTTCTGTATTAATTGCTTCGATTTTAGATATATTATGATTTTGATGCGATACCAGTTGTTCCACTGTTTGAAATTGCGTAACATGGTTTTCTTTTAGTTGATTCAGATGATCTTGAAAATCTGTCTGTGATGATAACAATGATTTTGTTTCATCCGTTAATTTAGCTAATGTCTGATCTTGTTCTTCTATCTTTGCTTCGATTGCTGTAACATGCTCTTGCAATGTTGAATAGATAGCAAAAATTGTATCCACTTCTGTTAAGTGTTCAATTCTATCAATCTTTTCTTTAAAGTTTTGTAGAACCTGAATTACCTGTTTCTGTTGATTGACCATTTGTTTGATTTCATTTTGATTTACCTCAACGCCTTCTATTCCCTTTAAAGCTTTTGCATTTGCTTCTTCAGCTGCTTTTAATGAGACTAAAATTCCCTGAATGTACTCTTTATCTAATGCAGAAAAAGTATCGTAAATCGTATTAAACTCTTGAATCGTTCTAACAAGAACTTTATTCTGCTCAATCATTTTATCTTGAATACTTTCAATAAGCCGGTTTAAGTCACTACCCGTCACATCATAATTAAACCACCCAAATAATCCTCCCGTAACTGGGACACTAGGTAATTCTGCTTCTTTAGGCAGTTTCTTACTGAATGTTTTTAACTCATTTTTCTTTTTATTGAAACCCTCACCTCTAGTAGTCATATTTATCGTCTGTTCATTAATTGAGGATTCCTCTTTCGTCATTACTTTTGTCATAGTTCATCACCTTTAAAGTAAATCTTCTAAATCTTTTTGCATTTGAATTAATTCTCTCTGATTTTCAGTAATAGTGTTCTTGTTTTTAGAACCACTAGCATAATTATCATCAAATATCTTATTAAGCGATTGTTGCATTAAGTCCTTCGCCAAGGCGTGATTATCTGAAATTTCGTTTATAACATTTTCTTTCAATGCTGCTACACGATTTTCAGCTACAAAACTTTGTACTTGTTGAAGGTTCATAATCCCATTTTTCTTTTCGATAATTTGTTGGTCCTTTACTTCTTTTACCTTTTTGGCGATAAACTTATCAATAAGATTTAACACGATGGCACCAACTAATCCAGATACTAAACTTGAAAGAAATAAGCCAATCAAATTAGCAAGAGAACCCATTAGAGGGATCTCAATTTGCATTCCAGGAACAGTTAGTAAAAATTTTTCAATAACTTCCCCTAAAAAAAGCGCACTGCCACCCACTAATCCAACAGTTATGATTTTTCCGACTTGTGCTACCTTTACTGAAAACGGTTTGTCCTTATTCTTCTTATCACGAAGATAATTAACTGCATCAATAAGAGAAGATACACCTTGTTTAATTACACTTGCCAATTTCTTAAATACACTTACAATAGGACCGAAGATTTCAGATATAATTGTACCAATTAATGTAGATGCTCCCGTTTTAAAAAAACTACTAATTTTGGAAAAGAACGATTTTAACGATACACGCATCTCAGATAAGAATCCATTAAACGACTTAGATCCCACCTTAAAAAAACGGATTAAGCCGTTCATAATTTCTTTCAACAACGTAAAGAATGCCGAAACAGCCATTGCCTTTAAGGCATCTTTTCCTGCTTTTTTGCCAACTTCTTTTGTTGCATTAATTGTAATATCTTTATCTATTGCTTTTCTAGCTTCTTTTTCAGCTTGGATCATTAGTTCAGCATCAGCAGCAAGCTTATTCTTTAATCGTTTATTATTTTCTTCTTTTTGTAGTCGTTTATCTACATCTGATATGTTTGATTCATCGATTTTTTTATTTGCTCTTTCGTTTTGTTTAATAAGATCTTTTTCTCTAAGCTCGCGTTTTTCTACATATTCTTTGTTGCTCTTTGCACCTTTGCTTTTATTTAAAGATTCGTTAGTCGCCTTTAGATTTTCTTCTTTGTTGGCAAGGTCAGCTACACTTAAATTGGCTTGCTTTCTCCTTTGATTTTCAAATAATTCTTTTCTAGATACTACATGATCTAAATTAGCATTTTCGTTACGCTTGAAGTTTTTTCCTGTATATTCATCCTTTAAAGTTCCTGCTTTTTGTTGTTCCTTCATTACCTTATTGGCATCTTTGTATTGTTGATCTTGTAGTACCGAACCAGCAATATCCTTATATTGCTCAGGATGCTCTCGATCATACTTTTGAACTAATGATTCATTTGTCATGTCGAGTCCAATTTGATTACCAAACTGTTTCCATACTTCATCCAATACTACTTTTCCTAAAGAATCAGGATCTGCTATTAATTTTCTTTCGTTTTCCAGTAGTTCTAAATCTGTAAAGCTGTCGTCTAACTGTTTTGTTAAGAGACCTTCCACTTCTTCAAAATCAATGTCAGTTTCGATATAGTCAATTTCAATCATTTGATTTGCAAACTTATTAGCCATCGGTTTAATCAACCCTTCCAAATAAATACAATAAGAGTTTGGGTAACAATAACACAGTAATTATTCTTTCATGCGTATTTCTGACAGATATGAGCATTTCCCAAAAGTGAAAGGAACAGAAATGTAAATTTCTACTATCCTTTAAGAACTGCAGTGTTTTTAATTTTCACATCAATATTGCTTATAGCCAAATGAATCATCTCAAACTATTTTTTAGCAACACAATAACATTTTAAGATAACCATATTTATTACAATATTATCAGGAATTAAATAAATTAATATTTATTCTCATAAACAAGAACAGGAAAATTTGAACATATATTCAAATCAGCCATAACTATTCTTATTATTCTCCATTACATCAATTTTTTCCGTCCTATCCAAGAAAGTAACGACTAGTTCCCTACTTTCAAAACTGCAATGAGATCGAGCAGCTTTATCAGACTTTTGCTATAAAAAAAACTAATAATTAAAGGGAAGGTTATAAAAAGGACTATCTACAGCCCTTCTCTTTGTTAAACTAACTCATACAATTGTGAAACTTCATAATACAAACTTAAATACTCCAAAAATACCTCTTTCAGTTCCTCTTTCTCCATCATTGGTGCCATTACAATCGGGTAACTCTTATTAAACTCAAAAATAACCCGTCTTCCTACCCTTTCGTCTTTCCCCAAATCATCTCGACCAGTAATTTTTGCTTTCATCACCTTAGAGAGATCCATTTCATCAATAATATCCAAAATATTTATAAGGAAGCTATCATTTCTGAAAATTTCATATTTGATAATATAGTTATATACATCCAGGTTATTAACCAACAATTCATAGTACCTTAAACGCTCTGCTTCACTAGATACTATATCGTTAATATATTGAGCACCAAGTACGCATTTATAAATATAACTTTCCCAATCAAATTTCTTAAGGACGATATTATTAAATTCTTTTATATTGCTTGTTATCTGCGGATAATTTTCTAGTAAGTACTCCCTTTTTTCTGTTACTAGGAGTGAATGCCAGAAAAGTTCATCGAAATGCAGGTCTCTATCCGTATGTAAATAGGAGCAAGACAACACCTTAAAGGCTTCTAAAAACAGCAGCCTTTTCTCTTCTTCACTTCCCTTTCCCATATAAATAGGAAAATCGGGAGCTTCATTAATTTCGACGACCTCTCCTGAGAAGTATTCATCTTTATATTTGAGCTGATCATTTATAAAATCATCGTAAAATTGTTCGTTTTTTTTGTAGCCTTTTTTTAGTAGCTTAACTTCCACTTACACTTAGCCCCCTGACTGCATTCATATATCTTTCCATAATTCGATCTGAAATGGCATAAATAACTTCGTCTATTGTATCAATACTTAATTCCTGTATTGCCTTTTTTTTCATCAAATTGTACAGTTTTAAATCGAGCTCATCGCTTGGAACATCGATCTCCTGTAAATCTACAAATTCTTCCCCTTCACCATGGATTACGATGAAACGATGAAGCGCCTTCTGTAGTCCCATATAAATGAAAGGATTATTTAATCTATTGCTCATTGGCAAATCATTGAACTGAAGGTTTTCATGTTTGTAGTGAATAATGATTGTTTCACTTCCAAGCTCTATCTTTATATCACTGCGCAACTCAGGGTCAAGTTTTTTCTCAAATAGATCTAATGGTTTTGCCAGACTTCCTTCAAATACAACTATATTAGAGAAGCCAAGAATAGAGTTCTTTGGTACCACTATTTCGTCTCTAAAAAGATTATAAAACTCATTTAGGTCGCCATTTTCAGCAAAGCTGATCTCTTCCTTTGATAGAAGATGCAACTGTAAAGTAGTTCGTTTACTTAAAGAAATGCGCGATTTAGCAATTTCAACACTTTTTTGAGTCGGCAACAGTTTATAAAACTTATTGTCTTTAGACTGTATTACTAAGACAAGTTGCGCTTGTCCCCTAACTAGCAATCTAGTAATAAAATCTGAGCTTATTTCATAGTTTATTATAAAATGATAGCTGCGGGCATTCTCCTGCAACTCGACTTCAAAAATGAAGTCGCTGCTGTCATAGCTGGTGGATGTGTTTGTTAACAATGGATAGGGAAAGTTAACGTCTTTTTTATATATCATGATGTTACACCTCGACGTAATAAATAAATTTCAGTGCTTTATTAAAGTTGCTATTCAGTTCTAACTGCATTTGGGCCAATCCATCCCTGATCGTAACATTTTGAATTACATTGTCTTTCACGGAACATTCTCTTCCCGTTGCAGTATCAATAACTCTCTGGTAATTTCCCTTTACTTTAAACTCATCCGGATATTCCACACCCATGCCATCAATTACAGAGAGGGAGATATTACAGGAAGGTTCCTTATTTATTTCTTTGCTGTCCTTAAAGTTAAATTGGATCATCTCTCTATTTCCTACAACGATTCTTTTAACTATTCCAGGCTGAGTAATATATCTTTCTTTTGCTTTATTTTGATCATCTTCTTCAGATACAGGATTTCTAGGTTTAACCTTCCTTACAGGTTTAGGATCTTTAGGTTTTTCTTCCCCATTTCCTTTAGTTTTCGCTTTTCTTTTCTTTTTAGGGACTGTATCAGTCATCTTTAATACTGATTTTCCTTTATTAATCATTACTGTTTCTGAAGTACCTGCTAATTCTTGCTTAAACTCATTTTCAACAGTATATAAGATATCCTTTGTATTCATTAAGCCGTCCGTTGGATTCTTCTGTCTCATTGCTTCTTCTACAACAGCAGCTACTTTTTTGGAAAGATTGTTAATGAACTTCTTGGCTTGTTTTTTTAAAATCGGGTCCTTTATATGTTCATGAGAAAGCTCTGTATGAGATTCGTTTTCCAATGATTTTAAGTATCCATCCTCTGCAGGTCCGCCAATCAATACAGCGTTGAATGGTTTATTTACATGTCCCGTAATTTTTTTATCTTCTATTTTCATTCCAATTGTTCTTACGATTGCAACTCTACCTTTAGGAATGGATTCGTCATAGCGGAAATACAAAGCAAATTCATAATCTCTTACCCCATCAGAAACACTTATAGTTTTCGGTGTTTCCTCTGAATATGTCCTAACATAAAGAGGAGTGAACTCATGCTTCATTTCCGACATTTCCTGTACATAGTATTCTGCGTTTTCTACATAATTACAAATGGTCTTATGAGTTATCTTTTTATTGTTGATCACTACTTCCAGTTTTTTTTGCAAAATAGAAACAAAAAAGCTTTCACATACACTTCGGATAACTTCTTTTTCGTCATTATACTCATCTCGAAGAAACGGGATAATAATTTTTAATCCCCTTGATTTTTTCTCAAAAGCAGAATGAAATGTATTTTCAAACGGATAGAACTTTGTTTTAGTAGAACTAAGTGATTGGATTTTAGTAAAATATCCTGAAGATCGATAACATTGATCTTCATAATTATGTTCGATCAATTGCACTGTTCCGCCGAGATGCTGATTCCCCTCTGCATCACAGTTAGCAAAATACATGATATTTAAATCGGAAGATGCATTAGAGGCTATTTTTCCAACACCATGGGAACCGCCGCGCGCCGTTTCAAGAGCCTCATCCTCTTCCTCTGAGTGAACCCCTTTGTTGTAGGCATAAATAGACCAAGTATCTTCTTTCGAATCACTTTGGCCATTTTTCGCTCCTTTTAGCCCACGTGTATTGAGATCTTCAAAAGATATGTACGCCACTTCATCCTGCAACATTTTTTTACGCATATGTTCAATAGCTTCTTTCGTATAACTATTGCGTCCCTTTAAACTCTCTATGCGTTTAACAACCTCTTCAATCCCTGGTATATCATCTCTTTTTAGTTTCCCCATTTTAATGACGACTGTTACTGGTTCTGCCGTTTCATGGAGTCGTCCATCCATGGAATTTTGTATATTTTCCCGTACAAGTCCCTTCACTTTCATATTATAAAAACGTTCTAGAATTTTATTAAAATTGGACTCCTCAATATTAGGAATCGGTGAAAATTGCCAATGTTGATTTTTTGCTAAATCCATCATTTCATGCTCTCCTGCTATATAATAATTATTTATAATACAAAACTAAATATAAATATCTAACCTCTTCCATAAGAATGGTTCTTATTAAGTTTCCAGTAATTTTTCCTTAGTAGTAATAGTAGTTATGAGTTTTTTATTATATTCAACGTTATCACTACCATAATGTACTCTTCTGTGACAATTCGGACATATAGCAGCAACATTTTCTGGATGGTCCATTCCTCCATCTGATAATCGATATAAGTGATGAACTTCTAAAAATGGATGTCCTTCTTTTGTATAGAAAGGGGCTTCTTGATTACACGCTTCACAAATACCCTCCGATCTAACAAGTGCGTATTTCTTAATAGCCGCAGAACGTTTCCGAGTAATTTGTTTCTTTTCCTTAATTGTGTAAGTATCGGTAGAAGAAGATTCTGTTGCCAGTAATCTTAATTCCTCCAGCCTATCGGTTTCTACGAATGTGGAAATATCTTCAGTTTTGACTGTGATATTCTCATTTCTCACAAATTCAAAGATTATTAACCGTCGACTATTCCCAAACTTATCAGGACCAGCTCCAAAATGATAACCAACTAATGTCAACTGACCTTCAAATTTATATAAACCGTTATTTTCATTCTTTTCGAACAAAAAAACATCTTTACGATTATCAATATGATCCCTTAATGCCTTATTCCCTTCAGTGAATTGCTGATCACCTACTTGGCCTTCACCAGTATATAGATAGGTATTCTCATCCTTCCACCCATCTTCATACCCGTATAATTTACCTCCCTGCCCTGAAAAGATAAAAATCATTGGATTGTCTCTTGAAGAGGAAATCCCTCTTTGTCGATTCCCTCCCAGACTGTCATGTATATTAGAGCGCTTATACTCAGTATTTAGAACAAATGGAAAAATGGATGATTGAGCATCTACTTTTCTGATGCCCCATTTACCTGTACCTTTTCCATCTACAGAGTAAAAGATATCTTTATCTCCCCCTGGCGAACCTTTAAAAATATCGCAATCACTTGAGTGTATATATATATTCTTTCTGATCTGTGATTTCCAGTCTTTATATGCACTTAAATCAAGACTTTTTGTCATTGCTACTTCACTATAAATTTCTTCAAGCGTACCTTCTCCACCTAAATTTTTAATTGCAGTGATTATTTCTTTTAACCATTTGTTTAAATAAATCATGTGACCTCCAATATTGAAATAATTACAATATAGCTACATCCTATATAGGAAAAACAAGAATGCCTCAAATCGATGCTTGATTAGGCCTATTTCCAGAATGTTGATACCTTGTTATTCTGATTCATCTACAGTTTTTCCACACACTAAATAACTCTGCCTTTTTCTATTAATTACATTTCCCTTCTTTATGCAAAAAATATTCCGAATGTAATAGGTAATAAAGACTAATACGTTAATTTTATTACAAAAAAACTTCTTGTTTTGTCGAAATCTGTCGGTTAACAAATAGAAAATATTAGAATTTTTTTTGCAACACTGCTAATTTAGTGTGTTAAAAAATAGGAGTCGCACTCAATTGAGTACGACTCCTAAAAATAGCTCATAATTTCACACATTACTTAACAGTTGCTAATGCAAGCTGGACATACTAGCTTGCAACAATTATGTCAGGCATTTTAATTTTAATCATTATTTCTCTTCTATTATTTAATTAAGATAAATAATTTAATTTCGCTTTCAATCCACTATAAACTGATAGTAAGACCTCCAGTAAAAAATGTATATATAATATAATTAATCCCGAATTAGTTCCAAATTCGTCACCGATTTATAAATCGAATCGAAGATATCATCTTTGTCACTTTATCTCTTGCACTTTTTTCATCTAAAGAACAGGATTGATTATCATCCTTACATGTAAAGATAAAGGAATATTCCACTCCCTCCACTACGCTTTGATTTGGTTTAACAAAGCCGAAGTATCTATAGGAGTAATTATATTTTCTATCCAAATTATCAAATGTACTTTTTTTATATCCCATATACATTTCTGTATCATCCGTATTTTCATTCTGATATTCTTCTGAGTATTTATTTTTTCCACTAATGATTTCTAGCATTGTATCGGTTTCCTGTAGAAAACTTTGTCCATTGTGATAGATAATTTGACCATTCATCAAAATATTTGCTTCTTTATCAAATTCATTAAAGCCAATGTTTTCTTCATTTTTACTATAACTAGATAATAAATCTGAGTACTTTCCTTCTTCTGGGAATAACATTCTAATCTTCTTAGATTTAGATTCAAGTAAATAGTACCCAGGCTCCACTTCTTCGGTTGATACCATGTATGCTCTTGTTGCTTTATCTTGGAAGGCCGTTACCTGTGGTAAGTCCTTTGCATCCAAATCCTTCGGAGCTTTTTGTTCTTCTCCCGCTTGTGTTTGGTTAGCTTCCTCTTTTTTCACTCCGCAACCCCCTAATAAAACTGCAAGAGTTGATAAAATAACCAGTGCCTTATTCATCAAAAACCTCCAGTTAAAACATATATATGTAGTTTTTTTACTCCGTTGAAACGCAACGTTCTAATGCTCAATACCCAATAATTATATTTTTTAGTATAAATTATTATTAAAAAAGTCATTTATTTAGAAAAATGTAATTATACTATTTATGGTACTTTCTGTAACTATACAATGGAATAGGTAATTCAGTTGATATTTTTTCCTAAGAAGGTATAAAAGACCTCTCCAGAAATTTATTAAAAGTTTTTTCTAATCTGTTACTTCTAGTATATACAGGTTATTAGGTAAGCTTACTGTAAAATAGACTATACATTTTAGTTATGGAAGTTTTAGAAAACCCTTGAATGGTGTGATACCCACTGTAGGATATATTCTAAATTTAAAACATGAAGTTATGAAGAGATTGGTATATTTCAGTTGTATGGAACGAATATGTTACTTTGACTCTGCAACCAGTCTCAATATTATGAAACAAGGTTTGGTGCTTGTTCATTCTGACTTTAATAAAAATAAATATGGGATAACTTAAATACTGTCACTAAACAGGTACATTGCAGCTTTTCTGGGCAAGCAACTACGAACGCACCTTACAAGGATAATGATAATCAAGGCAATGAAGTATCAGGTAAAGTTGATAAAGTTTCTTATCCCATACTTGTTCCTTTGTATGAATATCCATTGTAATAAGAATTAAAAGTCACCATGCAAAACAGCTCATCAGAACCCTGTATCGTATAACTCTATAGGTAATCAGCCAATAATCCGTCAATATATGAAAAGATTTATTTTTTGACATGAAAGTAAATTAATTGAAAGTTAATTATTTAAACTATATAATAATTAATCTTGCAATATATTTCTTATTGATTGGAGAGAAAATATTGGAATTAAAATATGTCGAGTTAATTTTAGAAAATTGCGAAGTTGTAAAAGTAGACAGAAAGTTCATCGGTGATTTTCACTTAGGGGAAATTAATACTACTATATCCAGAGTCGCAAGCAACAGTATTTCAAAAAAAGTTTCATGCAATGAATTTATAATTCAAATCAACAGAGATATGAATAAAGAAGAATATAACCAATGTACATTTAGTCAAATTGACCAGAAAACTAATCCTATTAAAAGACTAATGAAATATCAAGACATCACAGCAGTTGAAATTACATACAAGAATGATTCCTCAGAAATCATATATCTTAAATGGCACATTGAAGATGAATATAATAACCGTTTTCAAAAATCAAAGCTGAATAATTGTGGAGATCTTTATATTGTAATTTCAGAGGATAAAGAGTTTGGGGATGTTTATGGCGATGAAATTAATTATGAAGAGAAAATTAATTTTGCTTGGGATATGTATAAAGAACCCGGAAATTGAATCAAGAATAAACAGCAAAAATATTAAAGGGGTTTTGAAATGAGAGTTTATACTGTTCAAAGATTAGATGCATATTACAAAATGAGGGAGCAAGGCTATTTGTCTGGTGAGGAAAAGTTTGTTTGGGAGGAATTTAAAGAGCCATATAAATGGATGATGTCTCAGATGGAAAAAAGAATTCCTGGATATACAAGTGGAACTTATCCAATATGGGTTTGGAGAAGAAGAGTGAACAGAAATGAGAGTGCTCTATTACCAAAAGGTACTAAAGGGGTTATTCTAACATTAGAGATACCGGATGAACAGATTTTATGGTCAGATTTTGAGACTTGGCATTCAGTGCTATCTAGTTATCCAGTAACAAAAAGTGAAGATGAATGGGAAGAATTTTTAAAGGACGAAGAAAATTTTCCAGTCGAAGACACATGGGAAAGGATTTTCGATTTTGAATTACTAAGAAGTATCGAAGATTCTTGGGGAAAGCTTGATGAAGAATGGATTCAAGGTGTAACACCGAGAATAACGGTGGATATGGTAAGGAAAGTTACTAGATTTATAGCAAAAGGTACTAAGCACTAAGATAATATACTTTTAAAAGATTAACGTAATACAACCATCAAAATATAATGGCTAACATAAACGCTTTGACAAACAGAAGAGAAAACAATTCTAATATTGTTGTCAAAGTCTCTGATGGGTGCATAGTATGTAACGATGTCTATATACCAACACCGTTACATTTACTAATATGCTTACCCTTCTATTTCTCTTTTATATAGAAACATGTGAAATCTCATCTGTAAACTCAATCAAATTTAATTCCTTTTATTAGATACAAACATGTTTATTCTATCAGTGAACAATATCCCTCTTACTTTTATTTCATCATTTAGATCCATGTAGTTACTATTTATATCCTTAATAAGTGTTACATAATCTACAAGTTCTCGGAGTCCTGTAACGGCATACTCCAATCGAGAAGTATGCTTTACTTCTCCTATAATGATGTTTTTTAATATATTCGTATCTTTTTCATAGATTTCAACAATAATATCTGGTCTACCACTCCAAAAGGTGGAGGTGTCAATACTATGATTAAATAGGACCTTTGCTAATTTTTCCGCTTTATTCATTGAATTTAATTTACGGCTAATAAACGGGTGATCCTCTAGACAAACTTCTTTTGTCAAAATAAATGGCAGCATTAAATCGTAGCACCTTCACGGGTCCATTCCTGTATACTTGAACATAGTATCTATTTTCTTCTTTCTTATGAAAAATAAACGTTTGACTTTATTTCCTTATTATTCCATTTTTCTATGTTTATGAATTTAGTACCACTTTTTAGTGTCTAAAGACTCAAATTCAGTCTAATTACAATAAAAATAAGAGGTCCTGCCTAAACAACCAGACAGGACCTCCTATTCCTATTTCAACATCGTAGCCTTCAAAAACTCCCGAGTTCTCTCCTCTTTAGGATGGTTAAAAAATTCCTCAGCGGTTCCATGTTCAACAATCTTTCCATCGTGCATATACACAATCTTATCCGCTACTTCTTTAGCGAAGCCCATTTCATGTGTTACGACAACCATTGTCATTCCTTCTTCGGCTAAGTCTTTCATGGTTGTCAGAACCTCTCCGACTAGCTCGGGATCGAGTGCGGAGGTCGGCTCATCAAAGAGCATAATGTCTGGTTCCATTGCGAGTGCTCTAGCAATCGCCACACGTTGCTTTTGGCCACCTGATAGTTTGCTAGGATAGACATCTGCCTTATCCTCTAAATCTACTTTATTCAGTAATTGTTTTGCTTTAGAGATAGCCTTCTTTTTGTCAACACCCTTTACCATGACAGGTGCTTCAATAATATTTTCCAGAACAGTTTTGTGCGGGAACAGGTTGAAATTTTGAAACACCATTCCTACCTTTTCCCTAATCTTGTTGAGATTATCGGTTTGAGGATTGACTTCATTTCCTTCAATGATAATTTTGCCGTTATCCTTCTTTTCTAGAAAGTTTAAACAGCGAAGAAGGGTGCTTTTTCCTGAACCGCTGGATCCTATAAGACAAACAACATCGCTTTCTAGAACGGTCATATCGATATCTTTTAAAACATGCAGGTCTCCAAATGATTTATTCAATTGATTTATTCTAATCATTTCCTTCTTGTCCAATGTGTTCACTCCTATCTGTCACTTGCGGATAGTTTTAATTCAATTCGGTTTACTACAAATGTCAACAGTGCTACTAGTAATAAATAGTAGACTGCTACAATGAGTAAATAGGTCATTTCGTCAAAATTATTGGACCCTAGTGTTGTTGCCACATTGAACAGCTCATTCATGGAGATGAATGCGGCTAGCGAGGAATCTTTTAAGCTTATGATAAATTGATTGCCTAAAGGCGGCAGCGCTCGGCGGAATGCTTGTGGAAGAATAATTCTTCTTAATGTCAATGTCTTTGTCATTCCTAAAGAGCGTCCTGCCTCCAATTGACCTTTGTCAACGCCTTGGATCGCTCCGCGCAGGATTTCGGAAATATAGGCTCCGTTATGTAAAGCTAGGGCGATGGAAGCGGCCCAAAAATCTGGCAGGAGGAAAATGCCGCTAATTCCGAAGTAGAGAATAAATATTTGTACAATCAGCGGTGTACCACGAACTAAATAGACATATGTATCTGAAATAACTTCTAATATTTTTATTTTAGAGATTTTTAATAGAGCAAAGACAAGTCCGATGACAATTCCCAGTAAGATAGAAACAGCTGTCAGCTCTAATGTTAAAAGCATTGCTTTTATAAATACACCTTTTGTATCTATTAATACGTCAAAAAAATGCGAAAAACTTGGCAATGTTATACTTCCTTTCTTTCCAGGTTGATTTATTCTGGTTTTTTGGTAATGTCCTCACCAAAATATTTGAGACTAATCTCTGTTAGTGTCCCATCTTCTCGGAGTGCTTCCAAAGCTTCATTTACTCGCTTCAATAGCTTTGGATTATCCTGAGGCAGTACAATTGCTTGTTCACTGCGACTAATTAACTGCTGTGCTTTAATTTTAAAGCCTTCCTTTGCAGCACTTTTGCCTGTAACAAAATCGGTGATTACTGCATCATGACGTCCGCTGCTTAATGCTTGTAATGCTGTGATATCACTGTCATAGGTTTTTACTTTGTCTGTATACTTGGAAGCTGTATCGGCATATGTCGAGCCTTTTGCTACCGCTACTTCCTTGCCGGCTAAATCGTCGGCCGTTTTAATTTGACTATCTGGTCTGGTGAATATTTGCGGTCCAGAATAATAGTATGGTGTCGAGAAGGAAACATATTTACTCCGCTGCGGATTAATCGTATGACTAGCAACAGCTGCATCCGCACGGCCTGTTTTTACTCCTTCTACAATTCCTTTGAATTTAATACGCTTCTGAACCGGCTCAAGGCCCATTTCTTTTGCAATCGCTTCGCCAACCTCAATATCAAAGCCCGACATGGTGAGATCATCATTTATATAACTAAATGGCTTAAACTCACCAGAAGCAGCAAAAACAAATTGATTTTTATGTATCAGTTCAGATCCATCGGCAAGCTTCTCTTTTTCGGTACAAGCAGTTAACAAGCAGACTATGATTAAACTGAAAAACAATATGTACTTTTTATTCAACAACATGTTGGCTATCAACCCTTTTCCCTCTCATTTATTTCAACACTATCTAACTAAATCTCTTGCTTATGAAAATATATACCCCATTTATTCTCTATAAAACAAAAAGTGTCAGGCACCGATAATGGTTCCTGACACTTTTTGTATATCTAGTTTTACTGTTTCAAACAAGACGAACCATTTAACTAACACAATATTTCTCAACGTTTTTTCTTTGAAGTATCTTTTATAGTTTTTCTCATTGCTAAAAATAATACAATAATAAAGACACCTGAAAATATTAAAATAGAATACAATTGTCTTGTTCCTTTCTTTTTTTAAGCATTGTTATAAAACCTATTTTTTAAAATTTCAACATTGAACTTATTATTAAATCCCTAGGGATTTAATATTACAAAAACATGATTGGATTACTACTAATCATCTAATAATGCTTACTTTACTTTCTCAAATCTGCCTTTAATTTTAAGATATGGATAGCAAAATATAATTTTATTAAATTACAGTGATTCTAAAAATATAGTTATCATTTATTAATCACCTTTTCGGAACAAAAAAGACACCGCCATGATGTCTAACAGGAAACAGTGTCTTTTTACAAAATTTACAAATAAATATCTCTTATTATTTCCAAATAACTCAAGGGGTGCACCTTTTTTGGTCCCCCCCTAATTCGTTCTTTCGCCTAAAGTAACTCCGAAAATATCAATAACCAATTCAATTAATGTTCTGAGTTCCTCTTCATTCATATCCTTAATGTTAATCCAGCCTCTATTGTCTATTTCATATTTTTTTAAAGGATCATTTAACTCTTTACCACATATATATCCATTGCCTGTATGGCTGAACTCTCGTGCGATTACTTTATTTTTATACTTATAGTTATATCTGTCGTAGCTAATTTTATATTCAAATAAAGAATATGAATTTAAAATTTTGCGTTTCTGTTCTCGCGAAAGCATGTACCTCACTCCAATAAGTGTTGCTCATTAATCGTTTATCATTCTCAAAATAGAAGTGGATTTGCTAATATATCTCACTGTTTCTTTGTTAATACATCGTGCGTGTTTATAGATATTCTTGGAAATCTTCTACCACTTAAATAGTCAATTCTTATACTTCATATCCACAACCAAAATATCCCCCATATCATATCGATGCCGCGTTCTTGAATACTCAAACGGAACCCCATTATCCAAATAAACAACTTGAATCACTTCAAGTACAGGATCTCGTTCCGTGCACTTTAAATATTGCTGATCCAGTTCATCTGGCTGGTCTGCACGGATGCGTCTGTTGGCACCCAGCATCGTTAAGCCGAGATCATTTTTTATGTATTGATAGATGGACTTATTCAGGATTTCTTCTGTTATATTTGGGATTACATGGACTGGCATTATGGTATGCTCCATTAAAAACGGTTCTTCGTTCAACAGCCTGAAGCGGATAATGTCATAAATAGGCTGGCTTTTGGTAATCATCAGTTTTTCACACTCGTCTTCGGTTGGAAAGCGGACGTTGAAGGAGATAATAACGCTTGAGATCGTACCGTTGCCTTTTATCTGTTCTGTTACTCCTACGTATTCATCTGCCCTTGAATCGAGCTTGGACATTTGTAAGGCGTTTTTTCTAATAAATGTTCCAGATCCTTGTTTACTGTATATTAAGCCTTCGATTGATAATAAATTTAAGGCTTTTATAATAGTCACTCTGCTCGTGCCAAATTCTTTTGCCAACCTTTCCTGATCTGGAAGGGGTTTTGATGCATCATATTCATTGTTGATGATTCTATTTCGAATTTGTTCGGCAATATTTTTATACTTGACCATTTTTTACACCTCAAAGAATTTATTATTTAGAATGGCTTTGGCTTGCTGTTTTAAAAAAAGGAAATCGCCAATTATTGGACGATTTCCCTATATTAGTATCATAACATGTTCAATACTGATACCTAAAGTATTTTATGCTGCTTTGTCGTTGCTCATCTGGCTGACCCGTTCACTTATTCTCATAAATGGCAGGTATAGGAATGCACCACCGATGATAATCACAGCCTGCAGAAGTACAGCCTTCCAGTCACCTGCTGTTGCCAGATAGGCACTCAAAAGCGGCGGAGTTGTCCATGGAATATATACAACCGTCTTGCTGATGAACCCGACAGCTGTGGCAAAATAAGTGACGATAATGCCGATGGCTGGCAGGAGTACAAATGGTATCATCATTGGAATATTGAAGACAATTGGATAGCCAAAAATAACCGGCTCATTAATATTGAACAGTCCTGGTCCTGTAGCTAGCTTGGCGATATCCTTCCCTGGCTTGCTTTTTCCAAATAGGAAGATAGCGAGAATCAATGAAATTGTGCTGCCTGTACCGCCAATCATGCCAAATGTATGCACAAAAGAGCTGTTGATAATATGTGGGATTGCCTCGTTATTTGCATAAGCAAGCATATTTTCATTCATATTGGCCAGTAGCAGCGGATCGAGTAATGCGCCATTGACAACTGTTTGATGAATGCCGATTGAAAACAGGAAGTTTCCAATACTGTAAATAACTACTGTCCCTATCAAGCTCGTATTAATTTTTCGTAATGGCTCTTGAATCATATTAGAAATTAGCGAAATTAAGTTAGTGTCAAATGCTACTGCCAAAATTAATGAGATCACACCAAATAAGGATAATACCAAGATGGCGGGAATCATGACATTAAACGATTTACTCACAGCTGGAGGAATATTGTCCCCTAGACTAATTGCAAGCTTCTTAATACTAGAAACTTTTATAAAGATTTCAGTCGCTACCAAGCCGATAATAATTCCAGCAAACATTCCAGTTGTGCCAAGGTTGCCGAATGTCAGAACGCCTGTAATATCAACTGCTTTTTCTGCGCCGACTGGAGTCAGCGAAACGGTATTGGGCATCATTATGACCAGTGTTGCTAACGCAATTGCGGCAGATGCCAAGGGATCCTTAAAGTTCCGATTTCTTGATAAGCTGTAAGCAATCATTGGAGCAAGCAAAAGGCCGGCAATATTTAAAGTACCATTAGTGATGGTGGTTCCCCAGTATTGGGCATTTGCTAGTGTATTACCTTCAAAAAACCATGGAAAGATGACGTTATTAACCAGCACTGCTACCCCTGCTAAAATAAACAGCGGCATAATTACTGCAAATGCATCTCTTAAGGATCTTAGATGAATCTGGCCGCCTAATTTGGCGGCAAACATGGTGAATTTATCAATAAACGACAGTTTTTCAGCAGTGTCACTTTGACCTTTACTCATACCGTTTCACCTTCTCGTTATTTTTATTGATTCACTTTGTTCTCCAATGGCTCGAGGTCTTCCCCGTTGCTGCTGATCACTTTCTGCAGCCACCAAAAGCTTTTCTTCGGTACACGTTTCATATCTTTCAAATCATGGTTTTCTCGATTGACATACACTACACCATAGCGTTTGCGCATATCACCTTGCGAGCTTAGAATATCTATTAACCCCCAGCCCAAATATCCAATCACATCGACTCCATCAATAAAAATCGCGTCCTTCATGGCTTGGAAATGTTCCTTATGATAGGCGATGCGGTAGTCATCCTGGATTTCATTTTGACCATCCCAGGATTCAATCACACCGATGCCATTTTCAATCGGGAAAACCGGTAATTTGTAGCGGTCATACATCTTATTTATAACGTCACGGAATCCAAGCGGGTCAATCTGCCAATTCCATTCCGTTGTCTCTAGATACGGATTATCTTGTTTGCCATGATGCATATAATAATTGACTGCTGTTCCCTCTGGAACCAAGTCAGTGTTGATCGTAGTGCTGGCATAATAGCTAAAGGATAAGAAGTCGCTTCGAAGTTTGGACAGCTCTTCTAAATCTTCTGCCTGAATGCCCATATCAATGTTCTCACGCTCGACATAGGTCAAAACTTCTCTTGAATATTTTCCGAATGTAAATGCTTCTAGGAGGTTATGGTTGAAAAATTCGTCAACCTTTCTGGCATAGAGGATATCTTTTGGTTTGCAGGTGGCTGGATAGACTTCCATATAAGCAAGCATGCCGCCGATTAATGTATTTTCATGATTATCATGAATATAGTTGGCAATCTTAGCGTGTGACATCATAACATGATGCTGAATTTTATAAAGCTCATCCAATGTTTTCTCGCCGCTTAAATAGCCGCTGATTCTGAATGCTTCAGGAATATGATAAAGGTTTTGTTCATTAAAAGTGATCCAATACTTTACCTTATGAGCAAAGCGGTCAACCATTTCCTTGCCATACCGGACAAAGGCATCCATCACTTCCCGGCTGACAAAACCATTATACTTTTCAGCCAAATGAAGCGGCATATCAAAATGATAAAGACAAATCATCGGTTCAATTCCACGTGCAATTAATCCATCAATAAATTTGTCATAGAATGCGATTCCTTCTTCGTTGAAAGCACCGTCACCAGATGGATTAACCCTGCTCCAGGAAATTTGAAAGCGATAACAATTCATGCCAAGCTGCTGCATAAAATCAAAATCCTCTTCATAGCGGTTATAACTGTCTGTTGCTACTTTCCAATCTGATGCAAACTCAGAAGCTTCACGAGTGTCATAAACCGATAATCCCTTACCGCCTACATTCCAAGCTCCTTCCGTCTGCATACTAGAAACAGAATTGCCCCATAAAAAACCGTCTTTTAACCTGTCTGCCATTTTTCACCCTCCATTTATTTCAAATATTTACAACATTAGTGTAAGCGCTTTATCAAAATTTGTAAATACAATTTTTATAATTTGAAAACACAAATATATTTTTTCTAATTAACTGAATTACATGCATCAAGATAATCATATCGACTGACCATTTTTAACAACTCTAGCTATCCATTGAAAATAAAAAAGGGAAGGCTCTTGAAATTTATGAGCCTTCCCTTTTTTAATTGCATTAATCTTTCTAACTTTTACTATGCTATCAATCTATTAATGGTTTAGCAAAATATCAACAAATACTTTCATCATAATTCTTTTATTAGCTTTTCAGCCTTATGCAATTCTCCTAAAAGTGTGTTTTGATAGTCATTATAGCTATCCATATATGTTCGTACACCACCTAAAATATTTATTCTTTTAATATCCTCATTATTTTCTAATATTTCTAACGCCTTCTTATATCTTGAATATAGAAGCTTCAAAACACCACTATTTATATCTTTAGCATACTCTTCTTCTAATTTATTTATCACTACTTTTATTTGGTCAATTAACTGCTTTTTCTTATCCATTTTTATTCTCCTATCTACTCGGAACCTCTCGTGTCTCTATTTTCCATTCAGGGGTCTTGTAGTAGTATATTGGGCTTCCATCGCTTTCTAGTAATGCACCAGTTTATAGTATACTGTGCCTACACAATCCTGTTATGGTTCATATAATTCTGTACTCTACTAGTTTGCATAGTGTTTACAAAGGCCTGATGGATAAACACTCAGTTTTAGAAATTTGTTCTGTAACATATATATTTGCATTTCTTAACCTAAAAGATATAATTCTTTTAGGTTATCTATAAAATCAGAATCCGTTTTTATTTCAAGCTTATTAATAAGTTCATAAAATTGGCTTAATTCGCAGGAAAAATGATATAAAACTATGGCGGCACTATTCAATTCCCTAGATTTATCTATATAAATCTTAGAGTCATTTTTCCCTAAAAATAAAACATTATATCTATCATTTGTGCCTTTTTCTAATATTATTCTATCTGGCTCTACTTCTAAAAAAGAATAACACTTTTCTTCTGAATGGGTTTTTTAGAATCTTTTGCACATAATTTAAGGAGTCTGCACCCTCAATTTCATTTTCAACGTTTACATCATATTTTCTAACTTCTAACTTACTTTTCGAAAAGATATATAATGCCAATACAGAGTTATATTCATCTGAAAATACATCTACTTTGTATTCTTTTCCTCTAACAACTTCATATAGCACATAGTGATTACTTACTTTATTGAATGTTAATTTAACAGTTATTTCAGGATAGCTTTCTCCACTTATCGGAGCAACACAAATCACATCTTTTTCACTTTGAATCACTTTAAATTCTGTTTCGACTAGTTTGTAGATAGCACCTAAATCCATTTTCCCATACTCCTATGAGTTTATTTGTTTACTAAGTTCTATATAAATATAATAAAAACCTCCAAAAAGGAGGTCTCTACTTCTATTATTACCACTAACAATAGAAAGTCGTATATAATTTATATATCCTTAATAAACGAAAGATATATAAAATGAAAGTATATACGGTTTATTTTATTTATTATTCTTAACCCACTCAATAATCTCCTCTAAATGATCCTCCAAATCAATTGCCACTGTCCCGTCTTCCGGTATTTGTCCAAGCCCGTTTTCAAGTTGATTTATCAGTCCACTTAATTCAGCTAAGCTTTTATCTGAACCTTTCTTTTTCGCTTTTTCCATCAGTTCAATGAATTGGGCATCTTCTTCCAGTTCTCCGACAAGGCTCCATAGTTCATGAAGAACTGTTTCTAATTTCACTGCTGATTGTTGTACCTTTTGTAGTGTTGCGATTGTTTTTTCCATATTTGATCCTTCCTTGTATAAAACTATTAAGTATTTATAGAATATCTCTTTCTGTATGTTATTACAATAAATTATCAGGCGTTTTGAAGGTTTATTGGACCTGTTAGCTGTTTCAAGCTCCTCAAAAAAGTGTATATACCATAGTATAAGAACTTAAAACTTTTCATAGGAGGTCCTATTAATGTCTTTATCCATTCTCCAAAAAATCACCCTAATTCTAAGCATCATCGGCGCCATCAACTGGGGCTTAATCGGCTTCTTCCAATTTGATCTTGTTGCAGCAATCTTTGGTGGGGAGGATGCTGGGATGTCCAGATTTATCTTTATTCTAGTTGGTATATCAGGTCTAATCAGCATCAGTATTCTTAATAATAGCAGAACAAGCTTGGAAGCTGGGCGTAATTACACGACAAACCATTAATTACTTATGAGCTGGTCAATTGGCCAGCTCATTTTATTTTGAATCATGCAAAAAGGCATCCACTTGGATGCCTGATAGTTTTTATATGTATTAACGGACTTCTAAAGCCTCTTCATTCGTTACTGGTCCATCCATTTCATTAATGATTTCTAACATTTCTGCTCTTAGCTCTTCCCATTCGTTTAATGGCAGTGCTACAATTTTCTTCCCGTTAGCATTCTCATTTACTCTTTGTGCCTGATCAATCCAACGCCAAACTTGAAATAAAAATTGTCTATCTTGCATGATTGCATCTCCTTTTTTCAATATATTGACCCCTTACTTTATACAATAATTCGGTGGAGGATTCTTAAATACCTTTCTCTTCATAGAAGCTTTACAAAAGCTTAAAAAAAGAGGCAAAGCTTCATGCTTTCCCTCTAATTTATATTCACTATTAATGTCTCTTATGCAGCCACAGCACTCCGCTTTTTGCGAGTCTTGGCAAAAGTCCTGTGAATGATTTTTCAAACATGTTGCCGAAACCATCATTTTTGCCGAGTGATCCTAATGTTCCTCTTAGTTTGATTTCTCCAGGTGCTTTTGGTTCTCTGCCTGTAAAGATATCATGGAGGATATTGGCGATTTGTTCTCCTTGATGCTGTGCTAATTGTCCGCTTGGTGAGAAAGTGGAGGATGCACAATCACCTACTACATATACAGAAGATTTTTCTGGAACTTGATGAAAATTATTAACAATAACCTTTTCGTATCTGTCCTTTTCAAAAGGAAGCTCACGAACTAACCGATTTGGTCTCACACCTGCAGTCCATAGGGTTACATCTGTTGAAGTACAGACACCATTATTGCAGATTGCGCCTTGTTCCAAGTATTCGATATTAGCTTGGTGAATGATATTAACATTGTTTTCTTTGAACCATTTTTCAACATATTGTTGAACTTTTGGTGCAAACGGACTAAGTACTGCCTTACCTCGGTCATAAAGGCTGATGTTTAAATCTGGACGGCTTTCGCGTATTTCTGAAGCCACTTCCACTCCGCTCAACCCTGCACCAATAACGGCAACATGCTGGTAGGATTTTAATTCATTCACTGCCAGTGCCGCTCTTCTTGCTTTAGAGATAGTCTGCACACTTTCTGAATATTGCTCTGCGCCTTCCACATTGTGATAGTTATCTTCACAGCCTAACCCAATGACTAAATAATCATAAGGAACTGGCTCCGTTCTGTCTGCCATCACGATTTCATCTTTATCACTGTCAATTTTAATTACTTCCCCCCACACATAGTCCACTTGGTCATGTTTAGGAAAAGTCATTCTTACTTGTCTGTCAGACACCGTTCCAGCAGCTAAAGCATAGAATTCGGTCTTCAAGCAATGGTAGGGATTCCGGTCAATTACAGTAATTTGAACATCTTTTGGTAATTGTTTATTTAATAGGTCCTGCAGTATCTGGAACCCGCCGTAACCTCCGCCTAATATTACTAGTTTCTTCATGTAAACACCTTACCTTGTCAGCAAATTTAGATACATAAATCAAAACATAAAAGTAAATCAAGCAATCTACTTAATTGTATCTGTTTCTGATATTTTCCGCAAATACACTTTGGGAATAGTGTAAATCTAAAAAACTAACACCTCTATTGTTAATTGCTTATCTAGATTTTGCTTTTCTCTTTCATTTAAATAGGCTTGAAAACGACCTTCATCTCCAATGCCTGGATCTAAATTTAATCTTATTTATATCTTGGTCAACTACATGTTTAACACTATGTATCGGTTCTAAGTTTCCTCCACCATACGGACGATTAGCTAGCGGAAGAAGTACATTAATTTCTGTATTTTGATTAAAGTCCTTTATTATTTCTAGAACTTCTCTTACTTTCATATAATACTCCTTCTGATTTATAAGTCCTTCAGTATTTAAGCGCTTTTTCTCATCTCATTCATCCACTTTATAAGAGTATCACGGTCAACAAGTTTGACATCATTTGATGTCGCTAACCCTTTTGCAGGTTTCGTATAATAATTATTCGTTATTACCCAGCACTCATCTGCTTTATAATGGCTTTTTGCAGCTGCAATTTCTTGAACAGCTTTAATCCCTACCTTATTTTTATACCTTTTTGCTTGAACGATAATTTTTTTATTATTGCCATGTAAAACTAAATCAGCACCATAATCCCCTGTGACAGGTGTCTTTTTAACTACATACCCTTTTGACTTTAGTAAAATATATAGATAATCCTCAAAAAGGCTTCCTTTCATCTTATCTATTTCCAAAATACCTGATCTTTTAATTTTGTTGTACTGTATAAGTTTAATGATAAAAACTAACAATAGCCCTGTTCCAAAAAACACTATTAATCCAAAAGTCAAAGCTGGATCGGCAGTTAAAATACCCCAAAACAAATCAAATCCCATACCAAAAGATTCTGAAAAACTTGGCAAAACAATCTCCTCCCAATACTAATTACCTATATATAATAGCATATATTTACCATTGAATTTCTAAAATATTGTTTCTAGTATTTGTATTCACCTGTTTCAAACTTCTAATAGTTTTTTTTAGGTTTTAACACTGCATTTCTGTAAATAACTGATAGCTTATCATTAGATTTATAACTTATGGGCTCTTGAAAATTATTAATAAAAACCTTGATAGTTTGGGTAATCAAGGTTTTCTTTTAATGATATGTTATTTTGCTTTTACTGCTTCTTTCACTTGCTCCACTAATTTTATTTAGCCAATTTAGTGGGGTTAGTTCAATAGTTGGAAAATAAATTACTCCGAGTATTAATCTACATATTCAGCTGTACCTACAAAATTAAGTTCGTATACATAATTGTTTACTGAATTTATAGATTTACCATCTTTAATATAATTGTAGTTGTAAATCAAAATAATGGTATTGTAGTTAGAACATAATTTAACATCCATAAACAGCTTTATCAGCTGATCATCATATGAAAAACCCATTAATAGCTCTTTTATATTATCTTTAGCATCTAGTATCCAATCCTTCTCTATTAAATCTCTATCATAGTAGCCTATTTTAAATTCCCTTTCAAAAGTTGAAGGAATACTATCTCCATCTTCATCATATTTCACTTCTATATACTTTTCTAACTCATCAAATTCGGTAAAGTTTCCCAACCACAAAGAAACATAATTTTTCATATCTTATTTCCTCCTAAGCCATCTGGTAATCCATAACAACATTCTTCAATCTGTTACTAGTCTATTCGTTTACTCCTTTAACAAAACTATCATTGTCAAGAACTGAATTAATTATTTTTAGAATTTCCATAAATAAATCTATAAAGAGTCTTTAAAAACATCTACATCGTTTTCGTTTAATACTGCTTGTATTTCATTATTCTCAAAAACAACCATATAGTCATTTGGTAAAGCAAGAACTTGTATAATCTCTGGTTTAATTTTTAGTAGTTGATAAGCATATAAAACATACAACTCTATAGTATTATCATCCTCTACAGGACCTATATACCAACCTGAATCTCCTACTTTGTATTATATATTCAACTATGGGAGAAATAAAATTTCCAGTACATTCATATGGAGTATTGATTTATCCCAAACTAATTGGGGAGAAAAATTTAGTATAATTTATTATAATTAGTAATTATAAAACTATTCTTTAAAAATTATAAAAAACTATTATTATTCAAAATAACTTGCTAGGCATCTATTTTACTAGTAATAACTTATTATTATGAAGTTTTTTAAGGCTATATTAAAGTGCAAGGAGGAGTTGAAAAGAAACATTACAGAAAATTGCAAACAAAAAAACATAGTGATTTGCCCACGATTTTATATGAAGAAGCGGACATTTTAGCCTTGGCAAAGTTAGATAACTGGCCTTTGAGGCTCTTAGACTTGCCCATAGAGGCTTCATTTCAAATCATTTTATAGGTTTCCACTTTTCATTGCAATAATGTATTTAAATCTTGCAATCTTATGTATTTTTGCAAAACACAGTAGTAAATAAAATAAAACCGAACACCTTATATGCTCGGTAATAATAGTATATTTTAAAAATGAAGTATCTGAATCATTTTGTAAAAAACATTTTAGAACGGCAATAAATCTTCATCTTGGTTTATACTATCAATTAGTTCTCTAAACTCTTTTGTTGAGGTTCTAAAATGTGAGTTTTTTTCTGATGGGATTACTTCAGTAATTATTAAATCTCTACTCCTCTTATAATTAAATAAACAATAATTTGCTCCTTCTCCCCTAGTACTGTTATATATTATCCCTTTATAGTTATTAGCCATAAGACATTGAGCAATAAAATTAGGGAAAACATACTCCTGATTTAAAACAAATCTTTTGTTTAGGGACGGAATAGAATTAAAGATTTCAATATCAAGCTCTCTAACATCCCATATCAGCATATCCTTTAATATTAAAAATTCAGCAATATCCAATGATTCCGTATCTAAATTTAAATTTAATTCATTTATTATAACATTTTGATTATCTGCAAGATATAAAGTAGATATACCTGGGGGATTATATCTTCCTTGTACTGGAAGTCCCTCTGGAGGGTTCCAAAGTTCTTCCGGAATAAATGCTGCCATACGTTCAAAATTATTTCTCTTTCTTCCACGATACAATCTTTCACCGGACTCTAACAAAGAAATACCTGAGATTTTTTTGGTTTTTATCATATTAAATATTTTCTGACCTACTGGATGATTTAAACCTAACATTGGATTCTCAAGCAAATAAAGAATAAAATTGTTACCATCCGTTTTTGTAATGTCAAAAGTTTGCACCACTGTTTCTAATTCAACTTGATACCATCTATCTACTTCATATGAAGTAACATATGGCTGATCACTTTCTAATTTGTTATGACAACTTGAACAATATATGTGTTTATATACTTTTTGCTTAATTTCATTGGGCAAGTCATATCCCTCAATTAAATCATAAACTGTCTCTAAGTCATCCACATCACCATACTTTTGAGTGTAAATAATTTTATCCACATTACAATATTGACATTCACCGATTTCTTCTTTTGACAACCTTTCAGCTATTAATTTACTAATTTCTTCTTCAAAATCAATTTGGTTTGTTATTATATAAGAACTATGCACAATACTATTATTGCAGTTTGAACACTCTTGAATATCATTACAAACAAAGCCTCTAATGGTGCTATGAATATCGTATATATTCCAATCATCAAGTATTTCAAAAATTCTACTGTATTCATAGCAGTTATTACAATAGATATCTTCCATCTTTATTCCTTTCGTAACAAAAAAGTACTATATCCTTTATTTCAGCCGGGTATAATACTTTTTGTTTATATATTTTTCAGTTCTAATTTGCTATAATCTTTTCAAACATTATCTTTAATTCATCTATACTATTTGAAATATCTTTTTCTGTAGAATTTTTATTATTGTTATATTCTTGTAAACTATCATCAATATTATTTAAGCTATCTTTAATTTCTATTAGAAGTTTTTCTTGATCTTTTGTTTTTGACTGTTCCTCATTTAACTTTGAAGGTTGCAACGCATAGATTATACAGGAAGTCACCCCAATAATACATAATGTTATAAGTGAATTTCTTAAAAAATAAATTGAGGTGAAAATAATGTCCAACTTATTAAAAGTGGTAGGGGAACGAGTTAGATATTTCCGAAAAATGAAAGGGTTAACTCAAGAAGAATTGGCAAAAAAAGCAGACATTCATTATACCTATATTGGTGGTATAGAGCGAGGAGAAAGAAATATATCTTTGGAAACTATTGAAAAATTAAGCAAGGCTTTAGATGTCCCACCATCCGTAATTTTCCAAAATGAAATATCAGATTTTTCTTCGAATGATTTAAATAGAGAAAAAATATTAAAGCTTCATAACCAACTTTTAGATTCGAGGAATACTAAAGAAATTTTATTAATTCATGAAACTGTTCAAAAAATTATAAGTTTAATTGACAGTTAACCTATCTTAACCTATAAAATTAATTGCTCACTTAATACAAGTAAAAAAGATAATCCTGAATTGAAACAGAATATAGAAAATCGGTAACTCATAGATTTAAGTAATTCTCGAATCCCTAATAACATACTTTTTTTACAAACATCGAAAAATAAAATTCAAACAGAAATAAAGCAAACCTTTATTCGGTTTGCTTTATTTCTATGTAATGAAATTCTTCCTTAGCTTAGACTATTTAAATTAAATCGTTAGATCTATTTGAGATATTTGTCCTTCACAGATTTGTCGGGTTTGGAGTTAGTATAGTTTTATGGACACAATTTAATTAAGTCCTTACAATTATTTTGAGAGGATGTGTCCGAATTGGAACGTAAACCTGCAGGCAAAAAATATAACGATGCTTTTAAGAAAACGATTGTGGATTTGTATCATTCCGGCAGCCCGGTTAAAGAATTAAGCAGGAAATATGGCGTATTAGAAGTAACGATTTATAAATGGGTGAAAGACTTAACTTTTTTGTGTCCAAATTATTGACTCAAATCCAGGTTCCCCAAATGTGTGCGCGAATTACCTTTCTCATTGTAATACTAACATTACTATCTGATTAACCCATTTTCATCTAAATACTCTAACAATGCATTTAAATCATATCTGGGCAACTGTAGTATAAAGGCCATCCTATTTCCTAGTCCACCTAAAGATGTACCCACTACAATAGCTCTCTTGCGGTCTGCTATCCATATTCTATCATGAATTAAATCCGTGTCAGTCTCTGTGAATCTAACCCCATTTTCACTTGCTAAATTTTTAATGTCCTGTTTAATTTGCCTAGTGTTTCCCATCCTTGAATTAAATACAATATGTATTCGACGAACTTGAGTAGAACTAATACGACTTGCTTTTGCAAATTCTTGGACATATTCTTTTGATTTCGCTGTCATACCGCCATATATATACGGATCAATTACAATCAAGTTTTCTGCATCCTTGGTGAAATCGCGAATTTCTTTTAGTCCCTCATCCCGAGCTTGCTGCGTACTTTTTTCACTTGTTTTTGCAACTAAAAAGCTTAAAGATTCCTGATTTTCATCACCTAACCTACATCTAACTCCAGTACACTCTGATAGTTTATTTAATTTTTGATTAATAGCTTCTGTTTGGGTTATCAGATGTGAAAAAAGAAAGTCAGAATCGTGCCAATAATATTCTCTTGCTAATAGTTCTTTTTTTTCGGAATCACCAAATTCTCTATTTTCGAGTATTTTCTTTAAAATTTGATTTCGCTCCTCTAGGATTGAAAATAACTTTTTTTGAAACTCATCTGACATAACTAGTTCTCCTTTTTTAAATACAAAAATATGTATGTTTTACATAATACTTCATCTCTAAAAGTTTTTTTAAAGTATTTTGCTGTACGTTTTATTTCTTTATGGGGCTAGGCTATAACACACAAACATATTCATTAATTAATACATGAATACAAAACATGACTTTACTTAAAAAAATACTAACGCTCTGTTAAACACCTCCTTCTCAACAGATATTCGACAAATAAAGAGTTTACCCTTTTAAAAAAACAAAAATGTTCTTTTTAACGAATTATTTAATTTGCAGTTAACATTATGAAAAATTAAATAGGAACCATCTGTGAATACCTTACCTAACAAAAACAGTGGTTGGAATAATAAGTAAACTGGGGAAGTGATTAGTTATCACAGAACAAAACAACGTGTTGAAGAAGCATGTAAACAAAAAGATAACAGATCACAAATCAAACATCGTTCCATAATAAAGATAGTAAATTCATTAAGTCTAACAGTAATGGTACTGTCCTTTTCCACCAAAACAATAATTCGTTGTCCTATTTTTTGACAGTTTCTATTATTTTCTCCCACCACCTCCAAGAATTTCTACTTTAGATATGATAATTCGTTCTATTTTCTTTATAAAGAACCCTTAAGTCCTCATAATTAAAGACAAAGCTAGGTACACAGAGATCCCAGTCCTACTTTTTCTTTTGTAACACTTGTATAATAGTAAATTAATAACTCAAGGATTGAATTTTAATTATTTTTACATTTACTTACAATTTTAACTCCATCTGTGTTTAAGCGTACTCCTTTACAAACATTGAACATTAGTGCTTCTATACATAAATATTGCCCCTTTATTCGAATTTAATTTAGGTTTATCTAATAAATCTTTACCTGCTGAATCAAATGTTTTCATTACTCAAAATTTGTGTTTAAATTGACAATAGTAACAATAAAAATCCAATCTCAGAAAGGAAAGCTTAGGGTGAATTTTAATATTTCATATTTATTAGCCGCTATTCATGAACCTGAAGGGGCTAGACATGTATTTGAAACTATGTGTTCAGATTTAATTTATGAAGAACATAACAATGGCAAAAGCTTAAGTAAGGTTGAGTTTGGTCACATAGAAGGAGAACTTAAAAATCTTGAAGTAAATGATGAGAAATTACAGTATATAGAGATGAATGGTACTTTATATCCTGTCCGAACACATGGAGGTGATGGGGGATTAGATATTATTATTGAAGATGCTGACAATTGGATAGTTTATCAGTGTAAATTTTTTATTGATGGTCTCGTATTTGACAATAGTAAAAAAAGACATACACAAATACAAAACTCTTTTGATGCTTCAGTCAAAACAGCGAAAAAATATAATAAGAAAATTGTTAAGTGGTATTTATGTATTCCCATTAACTTGTCAAATGATGAGAGAGAAAAGGAATGGAACAACTTTAAAAGTGCAAACAAGTCAAAAGTAGAATTGATCGATATTATTCATAGACCTAATTTCTCTGCCCTACTCAGACGTCACAAAGATGTATTTGATGCTTATTTCAGTATATTTACCCCAACTGCAATGAATAAAATGGAATTAAGAAAATTACTTATAGACTATAAAGATGAAATTTGGAAAAGTTACCCCATACTATGTGTACCGCTTCCCCCAGAAAAACTTCCATTTTTGGAGTCAATTACATATCAGTATCGAGAACTGTTTAATTCAATCGATAGTTTATTTAAAGCTTATAACAATGAATTTGGGGATTTGTTTAATAAAATAGATACTCTAAGTGCAGAAACCCAGAAACTAAAAGAAGAATTTGATTTTATTAAAGGTGATGTAGACCATAAAAAATATGACAAATTCAGAATTAAAATCGATAAAAATATTGAAGAGCTGAGATCCTACAGAGACACAATTGAATCATTTTGCACTTATATTAAGAAAATTATAGAAAATCTATAGCCAATTTTGATTGGATTGGTAATCAGTTACCGTTCGTATGAGCAAAAAAAACGTAGCACTATTACTGTGCTACGTTGGTTACACATCCTGTTAAATTTATAATTACTTCTTTTGTCGATTTCTTTTCAATAGACTTTTATTACAACAATCGGGCGCTTTCCTTAAGAAAAAGGGAACCCCTTTTCATTTATATTTTCATCTACTTCCTTTAAAAACTTTTCTTTTGCTTAACTAGTGTATTTGGTTATTATAGATTATAATAATCCCGAAACTTTAAATAAAGGTCTCTAGTGAATTTCCCGAGAGATGTGTTAATGATCTCTTCTTCCTGGGCAGGGTTGTATAACGATAATAATAGTTCCTCTTTTTGGACACTCAATAATTTCGCTATTTCACTTATGACACTATCGGGATAATGTTTGTGTTTATTAATAAAAATTGGTATAACATTTTTATGCCGTTCATAGATATCTTCAATTAAAAACTTATCTAAAAATTTATCTGACTTAGTATCAACAACCCCGTTTTGATTTATGAATATTTTGTTATTCCTATTTTTTCCTTCTGCAGCAGCCAAATCTAAAGACAAAAAATCAAATCGATAGGCTGGAGATAAGGAGTTTATATACGGGTGCAAATAGTCGTCAATGTTCAAATAATCATTCTTCTTAATGTTGCTATTGCAAACTTTACAACTAGGAATCAAATTATAAAACGAAATAGCAAATAACGGAAATCTAGATCTTGGAAAATAGTGATCTAATTCTGGACGTGTTATTTCTTTTTTTGAGTTAACTACTGTGAACGTATAAATTCTATTACAGTAAGGACAAACATTAATATCTAGTTCCTCGCATAAATTATATGCTCCCCAATTTAGGGCAAGCTTTCCATCACGAAAATCATCATAATTATAAATACCTTCTAGTATCTTAAAAACTGACCCTTTATTTGTTATTTCAGGTTTAAAGACATCTTCTCCTGAAGCTGTTTTCAACATAGAATAATTAACAGTTAAATAATTTTGTGCAGAAATTAAAGCTGTAGGTTCACTACTTAAAATGCACTCAAAATAAATTACACTAGTCGGATCTAACATTTCAGCTAAAAGGTTCCTAATATTTGAACAATGAGTCAGGAAATAGGCCTCAAAGTCTCTATTGTCGAAAACTTCTTGTATGTTTTGTAGCTCCTTATACTTTTTAGTGGAAACCTTGGTCAAAAGACTTTTCATTTTAGATTTATTCATTTTAATATAGCGATTCAATTCAGTAAAATTTAAAGTTCCACTCAGAATATCGCAACAATTTAGATAGAATTGAATTGAATCATTTACTGGTTGCTTTAGGAGCCCTACATGAAGTTTCTGTACAGGCATATATTTTCTTTCTGGAATCTTAATCAACAAATCCACCTTTTCTCTTTACAAACCGTTGTTAATCCAAGTTATTTAATTCAATTCTTAACCTTCGTGCCCGCTCTTCTCTTATTTGTAATGAAGTTTCATTAAAAGCTAACTTATATAGCTGTACCATTTTAGCTTTTATTATTGGCTCTCCTATTATCTCTATCCATTGCTCTATCTGTTCTTTTTCAACTTCTTCGTAATTTTTACCAGAAATTATTTCTCTCAATTGACTAATCATCAAAGTTATTTTTTGCTTCGCAAATTCTCCTATTGTGTCGTTCATAAAAAATTCATTAGATAATAGAGTATGTATGTTACTGGCAAATGTTTCAGGTAATTCATCTAGTTTAACTCTGATAGACTTTCCAGTATTTTCTTGTTTTTGCAATGCAATAAGATTTTGCTTAGGTATGTCAGAAATTATAAAAGGGGAATGAGTTGTAAGAACAACTTGATATTCTTTGTAACCTATATTTGTTTTTTCAAGATAGTTTATAATTTGGCTTATCATAACCCTACTCCACTCAGGATGCATAAAAGAGTCTGGTTCATCTAAGAGCAATATACAAGTTTTGTTTTGTACATTTTCTACGCTTGTAATGGAGTAATAAATAGAAGTAAATAAATTTAAATATGCTTCTTCTCCTGAACTTAATGGCTCAACACTTGTATTAAATAAGCCGCTTACTGGGTTATAACCAGATTTCACCATATCTAAGTGACGTAGGAATGCTGAAATATGTTTGTTCTCTGATTCATAAACTTTTATTATTATTAAGTTTTTTTGAAAACAATTCTCAGGAATCTTTGATAAAACATCATATAATTGCTTATAGTAATAGAAAAATTCATGTTGGAAACCTATCGGGTCACCGATGACCGGATCCCATAACTGCCCAAGGACTTCTAAAATATCGAGTAAATATTTTTTAGGTCTATCCTTTCTAAATGAAACTTTTTTTATTAAAGTTTGAACCCTATTCATATCTATTTCAGGGTTTTCCATAAGTTCGTGGCATAAAGAGTGGATGCTACGTTCCAAGAAAGTATGGATAAAATATTCTTTTTTCTCTTTAGTTTCCATTGTTTCTGGTTTTAATATTTTTATGAAATTAAAGTAATCTCTCTCTCTATATTTCAAAGAAAGCTCAGTTTCCTCATTGTTAAAACTAGGCTTAATCGTAATAAAGATATCTGGACTTAGTTGAAAAAAATTGCCGGGAGAACGAGATTCCATTAATTTTACTGCGTTTCTAATAAACCTGTATTTATCAAATATACCTCTGACATTTTGATCAATTGCAAACCGCTGAAAAAAATAATAAGGATCTCTCTCTAAACTAAATGAAGACCCCGACCAATGTTTGCTAAATTTTTGTCGAATGTTAATAAAGTCAGCAAGTTGGTGTTCTTCTTGATCTTGAAGAAATCTTACAAACTTAAGCGAAGAATCCTCTTTTAACTCAACTACTATACTAAATAATCTACTAAGTCTTTGTGCAGATTCATTAAGAACTCCTAACTTCTGAGCATCAGTACCTTCTACAATAAATTGATTACCCGCAAGGTGGTAAATTATAAAGTATTCAGCCATTTGATTTGCATGATTAAAACGGTCGTTCATCCTATAACCCAGCAAGTCTAAAATATTAGTTTTACCACTTCCGTTTTCTCCAATCAATGCTGTTATATTGGTAATTTTTTCACCCAGGTTTAATAATTTGTTTTCTGATCTTTTTATCGTTAGTTTTCTAGAATTATCGTAGGTAACATTAAATTCCTTATCAAAAAAAAATTCCTGTTTCTCTGTGCTTCTAAACTTCTCAACCCATAAATAAATAAGCTTCATTTCTTCCTCCTTTTACATAACCTTATAATAGCATTAATACCGAATTTGGATAAGTCATTCTTCATAACATCTGCCTTATTACAATAATTTATTTATGTAACCATATGTCGGTGAAAAGGATATTTCGACATAAAAACATATGAGTTTAATGCATTACTTGGAGGTACCCATGTGCTAGCTGCACCATATCTAGAAGAAAGGCCATCATATTATTATTATATTTTCTTAAAACTAAATCTTCATAAGGAAAAATCTCCATCATATCCTTTTTTCCTTACTCTTGGATTTTTTGCTATAATACGGATAGGAGGAACTTGCATGTATGTTATTAAATTTGTAATTCTCTTTCCACCTTGCCTATTTCCTGCTTTCCAAACAAAATGTGGTGGACAATGCTTTCCAACAAAAAGTCTCGTGTTTCTTGATGTTCTTTTGTTGTATTTCCGTCCTCTTTTACTAGCTTCAATATTTCACTCGCTTTTTTCACCGAACAAGTATTGTTGCTCACTTCTAATAAGAAGGTGGTTAATTGTTTTATACTCACACCTTCTAAACAAGACGGTGACGGGTATCGTTCCCAAAATGCTAAAGCTGTTTTCCCATCCACCTCGGAGAAATACTTCTTATAGCTAGGGTAATGGTGACTCAATTGAATGTGAAGTTGGTTTTTTAAGGCACCTTGCGCCTTTACCAATGCATTTCTTCTAGTAACCAATTGTTGTATCGACCAATATAAATCATGTGGTTTTGCATCTGGCAAGTGATTGAGTTTGTTAAACAATATTCGTGCTACACATTCTGCATCCCAGCTATCATTTTTTTGTACGGTCACATGGCTTTTTCGTTCAGCGTATGAAAGTGCTGGATTTACTTCTTTTACAATCTGTCCATGGTCGGTTAAAAACTGTGCTAACGACCGTCCATAGCCTCCAACATCTTCTAAGCCAAATATAGGCTTCAGTCCTTCTTCCATCAGTTTATCAATATCTAGTAAAAACGTGGAGAAAGCAGATGGTTTATTTTCAACTGCTAATTCAGCTAACTTCTCTTGCCAACAATTAATAATCACTGCCACATGATGCTGTTTATGTAAGTCTACACCCACATAAATATGTTTCTGCTTTTCATGCATGGCTCATCCTCCTATTCTGTTGTCAATGATTGAATGAAAATGCCGGCAACCTTAGTTCGAGCGTTCACCTATTGGTGCGCATTGGTACGAAAGCCTATCCATTTTCATCGTTACATCGTAACTTATAAGAAAATGAGTCCCTTTTTTAAGTCACCTATTAAATTATTGCTTCATGTTTGCCACTTGCTTTTATTTGTCCGTATGTATAAATCCCTTGCTAAAAACTCTGTCGGTCTAAAATGCGTTTCACTTGTACTTTCGTAAATGCTTTCCCTTGCGTTGTTTGATAACCTTCTTTATTCAATGCTTCTTCCAACTTAGACAGTGACCATTTTTTATGTATCTGTTTCAGTTCAAACAACCGTTTTACTACTTCTGCATGCCCGTTATGTATTTTTAGTTCTTTTTCACCCTTTTGTTTGATATAGCCAAATGTCCCCCTTCCTCCTGCATATCCACCTTCCTTCGCTTTCTTGTTTCTTCCTTTTGTTAGCTTTAGCGCTATTTCAAGCCGTTGATATTGGTCTAATAACTCCATTAAGCCATTCACCAAAAAGTCATTCGGGTCTTTCTTATGGATACTGTAAAATGGCTGTTCAATACTCTTTATATCACAGCCATATCTCTTCAACTCTCGCTGTATCAACACCTTCACAATATCCGACCTCCATAATCGGCTTGTGTTCAGTACTACCACATAATCAACTTGGACAGACGAAAGGTGTTCCAACATCTCCTGTAAGCCCACCCTGTCTATTTCTAATGCTTCTTCATTTAGTTTGGCACCACTAATTCCTTCATCTCTATAAATATGAATCAAGTTTAAGCCTTGTTCCTTACAATATGCTTTGATTTCGTCTTCTTGATACTTCAAACTGTATCCATCTCTTGCTTGCCCTTGATTGGAGACTAGTATATACCCAACAACGTTCAACTTTTCACCCTTCCCGTTACGAAAATTAAAATTAATGTAACGCTTTTTAAACGAATAGCGAGTATTATACGACCGTCTCTAGTAAAAATACAACCCAATATTTATGTGCCAAAGTAAATAAAAAACACTCTTATACGTTACCCATTATTTTTCGACACGAGCATGTACGATCTCGTTAGTTTGTAGCCATTACATATCGTAAGTACCCCTGCCATGTAAAATGTCATCTCGCCTATTTATCGTACTTGTTATCTTTTCCTACTTATAAAACCAAACTCCATGATGGTACTACCATCATGAGCTCTCGATTCTCAAGCAAAACATTTTCTTATTGTCTCACTCAAATATCAACTGTTTTAATATAAATTAAAATAAAATACCTTGAAAGGCATTTAGCCAATCAAGGTAATCGAATTCATTCAAACTATTTATATATTTTAACTGTGCTCTTTATGAAGACCTATATAATAATAAATCCAATTAGCTGTTACTATCTCTTTCTTCTATGAATTTTAAGACACGGGTTATCGCCAATAGGTTTGAAACTTTAAATGGCCGCAGTTCAATCGCTTTGAATAGAGCTGTTTTCTACCTCTTATGCTTTTCAACAAATTGATTTATACCATCAAACACTAAATCTTTAATTAGCTCTGTATAGTTATTATATCCACCCTCTTTTTCAATGATGATGTCTAACATACTTTTTAATTTACCATCTATCATAATCGTTATACCTTCGACTTGTTCACCAGTTTTTTCATTCTCAAACTTTTCAGATAGTATACTTATTTTATTTTCACTCATATCTTTCCACCACTATTCTCAAAATTTAATAAATCAATTCCGTTTTCATCATACCAGTATTTATCTTCCCTATCTATCCTCGACAAAAAGTCCTCGTAGATCCCCCTCCAATTTCCTGGTACAAAATCCTCGTAGGAGGCTGGTTCTGGATACAATGAGTATAGTTCTTTTTTATCAAGGTTTACATATAATGAAGGTAAAAAACTGTAAAATGTATCCTCTTTTAATTTAGTAAGCATATTTAATTTAAGTAACTCTCTTAATTCTTCGGTTGAAACTGAATACTTATCTATTCTTGGAATAAACTCTATAAATGAACGCTCATCTAGAACTTCTATACCTTTCCTTTCATCATCTTCCTCTATGGAGTTTCCAATATTTTTAAGTCCAATTTCTTTAAATTTCTTATTATGCGTCTGCTTGCTTTTTCCTATCGAGAAACCATAAATTTTTTGGCGAAACATACCACTTGAAACTATTATCAACTAATAAACCTACTATAATATTTTCCAGCGCTTTAGGTTCTAATAAAATATTACTCAACTCCCCTTATTATTTTTTTATTCGCGAATTTTTCGCATGCTCTTCTATCCACTCAACCCAAGGTGCTGGAACTTCAAATGAATAGCCTGGTTTTGTTGGGTCTACGAGTTTTAGAGCTGTTCCACCTTGGTTTAAAGGATTTGATTTGTATCCAGCTTGAGGTATTGTATTTTCTTTTAAGAATCGTCAAACCACCTTGGAACGTCTAATTCAACAATATCAGCATTTCCGCCTCTCACTTCATTTATAAAGTAATTTGAATGCTCCCCATTATCTATACTTATATTTAAATCAGTATCTTTTTTGGGTATTGTTACTGTACTATCTTCATTTACTTGTATACGCTGTTGGCTTGACTTAGTACCCTCTTCACCTTGAACTCGTCTATATGTTACTACATCATCACCCGTACTCTTAGTAACTTCAGTCTTAGCCTTATCTCCCTTTACCTTCTCTTTAACCTTCCCCAAATCACCCTTAGAAACCTTAATCGACCTACCAGAAATCTTCCCGCCTCTAAAACCATAAACACTCCCAATTAAACTGCTAAAGATAATGGAATTAGATTCTAGCTTCGATAACCCTTCTCCAGTCCAAAGATTATATCCTTCTTTGGCTGCTTGGATTTGTTCGAGGTAAAATATCTGAATCAGGCTCGTTGTCTAACTTGACTTCTCCCTTTTTTATAGCATCATTATATGCTAGGCTTGCTTTGGCTGCATCTTGATCTGTGCGACCGTTTTTGCTGAGGACCCATGTATTGCCTACGAGCTTTTTCTCGTATTGACTGAAGTCATATTTCACTTCTGTTTTGCCAGCGGTTTTCTTAGTGGTGTTTACTCTGCTGGTGCTTTTAACAGAATGATTGGAAACTTTCTTTACGTTATTGTTTACATCGTGTGATTTAAACATAGCCATACTTGGACCAAGTGGAGAGAGTTGGCTGTTAGGTTGATAAATATTTGTTAGAAAGCCTTTATATTTTAATTGGCTTTTGCTTAATCCAGTTTGCACTAGCTGGTATGTTTTATGGACTGGTAGTTCACTAATTCGAACGGCTTCTTTTATCACGCCAGGGGCATATGGGACAAATGGTATTGCTCCAATCATGCTTTGGGTAATGCTTGCTTGGCGCTGTTCATTGGTGAGTTTGTTGCCGAACATATCTTTTCCTGTTAGATATTCCGATAGTCCATTTGCTGAAATAAGGCCGTATATGCCCATTTCTGTCTGTTCTAGTCTCAAATCTAAAACACATGAATACAAAATTGGGATTAATCTATTTAAAATTTCCTTTATGATAGGTGTAATAACAGGAAGAAGCGGGTGATTGTAGATGCGAGTAATACAACTACTAATAATTTTAATGTCTATAATGGGTATTTGCATTGGTATTGATATTTACTTAAACCCATCTAGCGCTTTACTACCAATATCATTAATATTGTATTTTATACTCTGTATTCTTTCTATAATAAATTATTTACAAAAAAAATAGCTGACGCATAGCTTCTTGATACAACAAAAAAAAGAGCATGAAGGATTTCAATGCTCTTGAAAAATAATCCTCATTCTCCCCCTGAATGCCCCTCAAAATAAGCTCGAAAAACTCTCTGACTAATCACATTAGCTGCACTATGCGGCTGGGCATAGCCATCAAGATAAGCATTAGGTACAATAACCGCTATCGAAATCTGCGGATTATCGTAAGGTGCATACCCTGCGAATGAGAGATTCCACGTCTTCACACCTTTTTTATAGGATTCAGAAGTTCCTGTTTTCCCTGCAGCATCATAGGCTTCATTGGCAAAATAGCTTCTGGCTGTTCCTTGTGAACCATTAGTTACCTGCCTGAATCCTTGTTGAACCCTTTCTAACATTTCATCATTCATATCTATTTTATTCAGTACCACAGGTTCTATTTCATCCACTACTTTTCCAAGCCCGTTGTCTGTATTATCGGCTTCACGGATTTCTTTGACAAGCTGTGGTTTCATGCGGTAACCGCCGTTGGCTATCGTGGTAATATATTGGGCAATTTGCATTGGTGTATAGGTGTCTAATTGGCCAATAGCGATTTGAAAATAGGTGCTGATATTTTTGCCTTTAATTCCTGCGGTTTCATTCGGAAAGCCAATTTCTGTCGGAATGCCTAAGCCGAATTGGTTAAAATAGTAGCGAATTGTCTCTATTTTATCTGGATTGATATTTAATGTGCCATTAGGGATATACTTGCCGTCCATCATTTCAATCGCGGTCTTCCACATATATACGTTGGATGATCGTTCAAGGGCTTTTAAATCATTGAGTACCCCCATGGATTGGTAGGAAGAAAAGGTCCCTGAGCCTTTAAATCTCATCACTTCATCTAGCTCTGTTTCGCCTATGTCTCTAACTCCTGTCTGATAACCGGTTAAAACTGTTGCTCCTTTAACGACAGACCCTTGTTCAAAGGCATATGTAAAGGTTCCTGGTGTGTAATCTGTAAATTTCTTTGTCTTTCGGTCATACACTTGTCCTGACATTGCCAGAATCCGGCCAGTTTTCGGCTCCATTGCCACAACGAAAGCTGTGTCGAGAAGATTGGTATGCGGCTTTTGAATGGATGCGATTAACTCTTCTTGCATAATTTTTTCCACTTGTGCCTGAAATTCCATATCTATCGTCAGCACGAGATCATTGCCGCTTTTTCCTTTAGACACAATCTCTGAGTCTATGATTTCTCCGTTTCTGTTCGTAATCGTATTTACGATTTTTTTTTGGCCTTGCAGCACACTATCGTAAAGCTCTTCGATATAGCTTTTGCCGACCCGATCATTCCGTTCATACCCTTTAGCTGTATAGTAGTCTAGTTTATCTGCGGGAAGACCTTCATCTGTACTCGTTACCTCACCAAGCATATTAATAAAGGTGTTTCCGAAGTTGTGCGCTCTCTTCCAATCTGTTGTTACATCAATTCCCGGCAGTTTTTCAAGTGTTTCAGCTGCTATTGCATATTCTTCATTTGTTACCTTTTCGTTTTTTAGCACAGTTTTTGAGAATGCTGGCGCTGTCGACAGCTTACGGTATATGGCTGCTAAATTTTTATCAATCGTTTGCAGCTCCTCTTCTTTAATACGCTCTAATTTTATTTTGTATAAATCCTTGTCTTTTACTTTCTCTTCTTCATATAATTTCTTTTCTGGCTCTGTAAGCAGCTCTTCGCCATTGTCATGTTCTAGAAGCCATATATCTTTTAAGTCACGTGATGTTACTTTTTTTATGTCTTTATTATTCATTACAAGAAATCCGGCTATTTTTTTGGACAGTTCAAGCAGCTCTTCCGGTTGAGGATTTAGCGGCGGTGTAAAGGTGATTGCCTTTTCCGGAATATTATATACTACTAGTTTATGATTTGTATCATATATTTTTCCGCGTGGTACGGAGGAGCTAACAGGCGTAACTTCCGTTGCTTTCACTTGAGCGGCATATTCCTCACCACTCACAATTTGAATGATGCCAAGGCGCACGATAAGTACGGAAAACAATATAAACACGGCGAAAAAAAGACCAGTAAGTCTTAGCCGCAATTGATGATTTGCTTTTCTACTTTTTTTAGTTTTTTGCTTCAAAGTAATCTTACCTTTCCGTATTGGAATTCAGCAATTAAATACTACAAATGTAGTATTTAATGAAGAATAGACCCAAAAAGACTAGAAAATCTTTTTGGGTTACTTTTTAGTATAGTTTTTTATCCTTTAAGATTTGCTTGGCAATTTTCATCGCTTCGCTTCCGCTAGCTTCTTTTCCATTGTTTTGGATATTGACTGCAAAATAATAGCTATGCTTGCCTTTTTCTATGAAACCAACAAACCAGCCATTAACATCTTGTTCGTTTATCGTGCCTGTTCCTGTTTTTCCATATAATTGGCTGTTATGATCGTCATCAAGTAACAACGTATCTTTAATTGTTTGAACATTTTCTGCTTTAAAGCCAAGCTTATTTTCTGATAGTCCATGTAATAACTGCACTTGTTCAATAGGTGATATTTTCAGCGTAGATTCCATCCAATAGTTTTCCAAATCACCTGAAATATCCTTATTCCCATAATTTAGCTTATCAAAATAAGCATGCAGCTGCTGTCTTCCTACCTCTTTATCCAGGTTTTGAAAATACCAATTGACTGAATTTCGCATGGCAGAGGATAAGTTATGATCTTTATCCCATTCTTTATACGGATTCTGTTGTCCATTCCACTTCTGTTCAGACTCCAGATTAGATATAACGTTAGCTTCTAAAGCGAATAGCCCTGAATAAATCTTGTAGGTACTATCAGGTGAAACTCTCTTTTTGCTTCTTTCTTGGTTGTATATTTGATACTGTTCACTAGCTGCATCGTATAAAACAAAGCTGCCTTTATAGCCTTCGAAATAACTACTTAAATCTTCATACGTAGTATTTTTTCCGTTAAAATGAAACACATCATTTGAAGTAGCCAATACTGTTGTCAGTGGCGTTATGCAGAGCACTAATACACTTAAAAACAGATAAACTGCTTTACTTTTCCATTTTAACAAGCTGGATTCTTTCGAAAAGCTGGCAATATGCAGGATTCTTTGTTTGATTTGTTTTTTTGTTCCGCCGATACCTGAAGCAAACAATTCAAAAGACTTCCCTTGTTTGTTACCTGCAAAGTGAATGATCGTATGGCCGTATTCTAGATAGCCCGCCTCATCCAATAGATTTAGAACAGAATCATCACAAGCTAATTCGCGGTCCATTCGCAGCCTTTTTTGGGCATACCATACTAGTGGATTAAACCAATATGCGATTTGTAAAATCCACATTAGATAATTAACCAGCATATCTTTGTTGCGATGATGTGTCAGCTCATGCAGAAATACATATTTCATTTCCTTGATAGTGAAAGCTTCCTGCATGTTTGTTGGCACAAGAATATACGGCTGCATGACTCCAAACGTAATTGGCGTTGTAATAAGACCAGTCTCTTTGAGGATTATTTTCCTTTTAATCCCTACGGCCTGTTTGCACTCTTCCAACAGCTCATTGACTCTAGTATTGTTAATCGTAACAGCAGATTTTTTCAACCTGCTAATTTGATAGTTTGAATAAAAAAAGAATCCAAGGCAAACTATCATGCCGATCATCCAGACAGCAAATAAACTGTCATGGACGATTGCTGGAGTTGTATTGTTAACTGAAATAGAAAAATCACGCATTATTTCCGTATCAGCTTCTTGAGAAGCGGTTGCGCCACTTATTGCTTCACCATGAGACATTGTTTTGTCCGAAAACGTCAGCAAGCTCTGAAGTGATTGCAGTCCTTCACTTAACCCGAAAAATTTCCATGGCAAGACGGATGCTAGGAGCGGCACAAACAGAAATAGCCAAATACGATAATGCGCTTTTACTGAGAGATGTTTGGTTAATACTTTTTTTAGCAAGAGATTAGTGCAAATAAGAAGGGATACCGCAATCGTACTAAGCAATAGCTGTTGTATGACGACATCCATTATTTATCGCCTCCATTTTTCTCCCTCATTGCTAAGATTTGCTTTAATTCTGAAATGTCTTCATTGGACAATTTATCATTTTCGATAAAATTTAATACCATCGAATTTAAGGTACCGCCGAAGAACTGATTAAGAAAGTTATCGCTTTTTTGCTCAATATATTCGTGCTTTTCAACGAGTGAAGTATAAATAAAAACTCTTCCGCTTTTTTTGGCCTGCAATGCCTTTTTCTTTACAAGCCGAGCCAGCATCGTATGGATTGTGTTCGGCTTCCAGTCAAAATCTTTAGCGGACAACTTCTCCACTACCTCTGGTGTCGAGATTGGCTCATATTTCCAAACTATATTCATCACTTCATATTCTGCTTCTGATATTTGGGGACTTTTACTCACAACGAAACCTCCTACTTTTACATCTGTAGTATTTATTATAGCATGAAGGCTTCGTTGCTTAAAGCATCGTTCTCATTTAACTTCCCCTTACTGCATCCCAAAATAGGCATACAGCTTTTCGATTAATGATTTATTCAGTTGGGTGGCTGAGCTTCCTTTTGTATAATTCTCTACAAGAGAAAGCATCAGAAAATTATCTTGCTCTGTATCAAAGGCGAGCAAAAAGCTGTTTTCATTGCCTTTTTCGCCTTGTTTCGATTTTAATTCTGCTGTTCCCGTTTTTGCAGCTAGCTGATATTGTGGGTTATAAAGCAGATGTGCGGTACCATTTGGATTGCTTACCACTTCTTTTAAGCTTCTTACCATTTCTGCCGCTGTTGAACTTAAAATAGCTTCTTTTGTTTTGGTACTGCCATTATCTGCGAGTAATGTCGGATAAACTATTTTCCCTTCATTCTGAAAAACAGTGTACATGACAGCCTGTTGAATAGGATTAATCAATAATTCTCCTTGACCATAAGCCGTATCTGCCAGAAGGATATCCGATTTAAATGTTTTTTCACTAGAAATCTGTGCTGGATTCATGGCTATTGGCAATTCTAACTCTTCGCCGAAAATAAACTTACTTAACCCATTTCTAAACACGTCTTCTCCCATTTCCAGTCCCTCTTGCGCAAAATAAATATTATCAGAATAAATTAACGCCTTGTGCATATCTACATTTTGCACATCGGAAACGCGGGTAACGGAATAGCCTCCCCAGCTTCCATCCTTTTTCCAGCTCAATCCATTTATTTGTCGGAGCTTATCTGGATAAGTGACATTAGCATCAAGGCCAATACTGGCGGTTATTGTTTTGAATGTTGAGCCAGGTGCATAGCCAACCGCAAATCGGGAAATAAATGGTTTATCCTCGTCCTTCGCATAGAAATCATAGTCCTGTTGAGAAATGCCTTGAACCATTTTATTAGGATCATAGGACGGAGAACTTACTAAAGCATATAGCCCGCCTGCTTTCGGGTTCATGACAACAGTTGAGCCTGCTTTGCCAGCAAATTGTTTAAATGCTTCTGATTGTATGTAAGAATCAATTGTCAGCTGAATATCTTCTCCATCTGCTTTTTCTACTTGTTGAATGACTTGCTTCTTTTCGCCATTTGCAGCAACAATTGATATCTCTCCACCGTCCTTGCCACGCAATTGCTTATCAAAGGCCATTTCCAAGCCAGCTTTTCCAATCATATCTCCATCAGCTAAACGGGGATTTTTATCGATATCTTCTTTCGTTACTTTTCCGATATAACCAATTAAATTCGCGGCCGCTTCTTTCAAAGGATAATACCGCAGTTTAATAGTTTGATAGGACACTCCTGTCACTTGTTTCGCTTTACTTGCTTCCATTGTTTTCATCGGAACAAATAAATCATCTTTGACCCAGCTTTGATCTAGCTTTTTATTTATTTCTTCTAGCGATAGATCAAATTGTTCGCTTATATTTTGAAGATTATCCTCTTTTTCCTGTCCTTCGCCTAAATCCTTCGGAACAATTCCCATCGACTTAAAGTTTTCATTGATTGCCAAGCCATTCCCTAGATGATCTTGAATCTCTCCTCGTTCTGCTTTAAAGTATTGATATGCTATTTTATCTTTGCCTTCCATGCCAGGGAAAATTAACGAAGGTTCCCACTTCACTACATAATTATCATCCGACTTAATTATTTCTGTTTTATATTTCAAATTCTCTAAACTTCCTAAAGGAGTTGTGAAGCTTAATTGATAAGACAATTCATAAAGATTGGTTTTCACCTTTTCTAATGAAATCTGTGAAGCATGTATATCCGTTATATTTAAACCATTGAATATACGATTATATTTATCTGTTACTTCTGCCAATGTATAATCTAACGATTTATATGATTGTTCATCGAGTACATTGTTTAACTTCTTATACTCCTTTTTTTCTAAAATTTGAATATAACCTTTTGCTGCTCCTTCGAATGAAGCATAATCATTTTTGTTCAGTAATGTTAGAACTAAATAAATCCCCCCGATACTCAATAAAATGATTAAAAACGATAGTAAATAAGGTTTAAATTTCTTACGATTGTTTTCGACTCTACTATTCAAGCTCAATCACTTCTTTTCTTTTTTTATAATACTACAAATGTAGTAATTAATACAAAACTACATTTGTAGTATTTATGAAATTATAGCATAGATTATTCCAAAGGCAAATCAACTTAGGTAATTTTATAGATGGAAGTAGCATGCAATGGGCATGTACTACTTTCCGAAAAAATTAAAGAGCGTTGAGAATTCTCAACGCTCTAACGTATTATATTAAGCTTTCTTCTCTCCAGGCTTAGATCCTTTAATAAAGAAAGCCAACAAAAATGCAACTATTGTCAAGTAAGTGGCAATCATAAAGGCATCATTGATTCCCATGACTGTTCCTTCCTTCGCTGCTTGAGCCATGCCAAGCTTATCTGTCGGCAGTATGTTATGCAGCTTCATCCAGTCTTTAGCATGGTTTGTGCCTTGATCTGTCATGATTGATACGAAGAAGGCCATGCCGATTGCGCCAGCAACCATTCGGAATGTGTTAACCATAGCAGTTCCATATTTATTCAAGCTTAGACCTAAATCATTAAGTCCTGCAGTAAAGATTGGCATCATGATGAGAGACATACCGAACATTCTAATTGTATAAACCCATAGAATATAGGAATAACTTGTGTCTACTTCTAATCTTGTTAACGCAAATGTTGTCACCATTGTAATTGCCAATCCGATAATAGCAAGCCATTTTGCGCCATATTTATCGAACAGTTTACCTGTGATAGGAGACATGATCCCCATTACAATTCCGCCAGGCAACAGCATGAAGCCAGCTTCTAAAGCGCTGAAACCGTGGATGTTTTGCATGTAAATCGGCATTAAAATCATTCCAGAGAACATGGACATTGTAACAGCAACGTTGATGATTGTTGTTAATGTGAACAGCTTGTACTTGAAAATCCTGAACTCTAAGATTGGATGCTTAACAACAAGCTGACGCCATACGAACAGGATAAGGCTGATGCCGCCAATGATAAACATTGTTACTACTTCTGTTGAAGACCAACCCTTTGATCCAGCTGTTGAAAAAGCGTATAAAATTCCGCCAAATCCAATTGTTGAAAGAATAACTCCTAAGGAATCTAACTTTGGTCTGCTTGTTTGTGTGACATTTTTCACGAAGAAGATCGCAAGAATAAAGTCGATGAGAGCAATTGGAGCAATAATGTAAAAGATAACGCGCCAATTGTAGGATTCAATAATCCAGCCAGCCCATGTAGGACCAATTGCAGGAGCGAAGTTCATTGCCACACCGAAGATACCCATGGCAAATCCGCGTCTATTTAGTGGGAAAATAGTGAAAATCACATTCGTAATTAATGGGAATAAAATACCCGCACCGATTGCTTGTACTACCCGTCCAACAAGCATGATTGGGAACGTGCCAGCCATTGCACAGATTAATGTACCAACAGCAAATACTCCTATTGAAAATAAAAATAATTGCCTTGTCGTAAATCTCTCCATCAAAAAGGCAGTAACCGGAATAACGATACCATTCGTTAACAAAAATATCGTACTTAACCAGTTCGCTTGCACTGCATCAATTTTAAAATGAGACATAATATCAGGCAACGCTACATTTATAACCGTCTGATTTAAAAACGCAACAAAAGCCCCTGCTAGCAAAACAGCAAATATTGGTGTTGTACTAGAAGGTTTCGTTGCAGCTTTAGCAATAGTATTCAATTGTCTTTTCTCCTTTTATTTAGTTTTCCTTTATAAGTCAACAGAGAACGACTAGATAGTCAAATTCTAATATGCTCATAAAGAGAAATACTATACTAGTAGAATTAAAATTGGATTAAAAAAAAGTAAGTTTTTTATTAATCCGCTAAAATTCACTATGTTTCCATTTTGTTTACCTGTTTTCTTAAGTATTAAAACCTTTCTTCATTTGAGGATATAGTAAAAAGCCTCTATCTTGAGTGATAGAAGCTATAGGATATGTTCCTCAATTAATTTTCACAGTTGGTTCCTTCTGTTTGTCCAAACTTTACAGCACCAACCAAAAGTTAGTATTTCTTTAGTATTGGTGTTAACAATAGGGACAGGTGGTAATATAGCAAAGCTGCTGCTAAGCAGCATACAATATACGGATACTCTTCTCGTAATACAAACTTATTAATATTCTCATTATAAATAATAACGTAAAAAAAACCTAAAATTGCTCCTGCAATAGAGTATAAACCTATACCTATGCAATAATTCAACATTTTAGATGTGGAAGTGACCCTTAATAGCAGGTTATCAAGAAAAATCGAAGTAGGTACTGCTGCAATGAAATAAATAGGTCCAGCAATAAGAAAGAAAAAGAGGAAGATATCGAAAAAACTAAAATAAAGAACGTCCTCATTTTGATTCGCAACAGGAACGTAAGAAAACCAAGCGTAAAACAAACCGAATATAATGACAGATAGCGCTGCCGTTAAAAATCTGTACAACTTCCGTCCTCTCCCTCTGTAAAAATATGTTATATAGGATACGATACAGGGTCCATGAAAGTTTCATATGTCGTGTTATTATAGCTGCAAGTATGATAAATACATAAAAAAGATTAGGAGAATCTCCTAACCTTCTGTTTAGATACGCAAAAAAGTTAGTACTGCCATAAATCCTGGTTGCGAAAAACATTGATAAAATGACCGAAATTATCATTAAAATGCGTTAGTTCAAAATCATAGGGTTTGTCTGTTTCCATGCTTTCTGTTGAATCAACTCTACCTCTTGGTTTAGTGAATCCAGCAATCACCATGCAAACAACAAAAATTAATACTACCCCTATCCACGTAATCTTTGGTTTACTTTCCTTCAATTTGTATGCTCCTTTCTTGCTGCTTACCTGTACTAAAAAGTTATGACTGAAAGGGGAATTAATACTAATTAATAGTGAAATATCGATAAAAATACTCACAGTGGAGTTTTCTATTTTTTACAATATATTTACATAAAATTAATAAATACCCAATTATTAGGATATATGTAATCTTTTTCAACGTACATAGTCTATTCAAAATTTTTTCAAATAAAAAGCCTACTCCTTTGCCATTATGCTGAGAGTAGGCTTTTCTATGTTCCTAGTTTTTATTTCAACTATGATTATATAGGTAGTATTATTAACACTTAATTGACACACTCAAATCTTATGAACAATATTAGAAGTGATAACTCCTATGCTAAAAGGAACTCTAAAATAAATGTTAAAACAATTTTTGAGGTTTATGGTATTTATTCTGCAATGTTTTGAACATTAAGGAGATTCTTCATCCCTTGGCGCCCTCTCTAATAAATGCTCTCCATTTTCGTTGTCTCTAACAATAATAAATTGGTCTGTACCTTTAACCGAATAAATTTTTGATCCAACTTTGAAATAATTTGACTGTTTATTTTCCGGCATTACATCTGCTGGCGTCTTTTTTTCAACCTCACCTAACATTTCTCCGATTTTAATATTGTCATCCCAGACCGTTTCACTTCCATTATATTCTTTGTTATTGGCTACAACTATCATTGCATAATAAACATTGCTTTTTGCTTGATTACATGCCCCTAATAGCAAAACTATAAAAATGAGTATAAGGACTGACGCTTTTTTCAGTAGGATCACCTCACCTAATATAACATATTGAATATTTTAGATTATTTAGCATAAATATGTACGTTCGATTCCTTTCTTCAAATAAGAAAAAGACATTTTAGAAAAGCTAAAATGTCCCTACTCTTTAATCTATGCTAATCGGGAGCAAAATCTCCACTTCTGTACCTTCATTAACCTCACTTGCATAACGGATTTTTCCTTTATGTGCCTGAACAATCCGGTAACTGACCGTTAACCCTAAGCCTGTTCCTTTTTCTTTTGCTGAATAAAATGGTTCTCCGAGTCGTTTGATTCTGTCCTTTTCTATTCCGCAGCCATCGTCCTTTACTTTTATTCGGATGAAGCCGTCTTTTGTATTTTTCATGGTGATGTTTACTTTGTTGGAATCTGCTTCGATTGAATTTTTAATAATGTTAATGAACAGCTGTTTTAATTGGTTTGGCTCACAATCTATTTCTGGGAGTGCGCCTAGTACTTCTAATTTTGTTTCTACTCCATACAGATTTGATTGAGATTCAAGCAATCCAAATACAGAGCTCATAATGCTTTCTACTCTTGCTTTTTCATATGCCAGTTCTTGTGGTTTTGCTAGTAATAATAGCTCACTAACGATATCGTTAATTCGGTCGATTTCATCTAAGACAATTTGATGAAAGGTTTTGTCTGATGGTTTGTTATCTGATTTCATTAGCTGAATAAATCCGCGTATGGAGGTAAGTGGATTTCTGATTTCATGGGCAACACTTGCTGCCAATTCACCAGCGACAGACAGCTTTTCTGCTTTGCGGAGCATCGCTTCCGTTTCTTTTATTGCGGTAACATCTCTGCCATAACCTATAACACCGACGATTTCTCCGTCCAACATCATCGGAAAAGTAGTACAGGATATATCACTGATACTGCCATCTCTTTTTTTAATTTTTGTTTCTTTTGTAGATGATTTGCCTTGAAGAACATGAGATAATAATGAGTTCCTGAGAAGTTCTTGAAATTCGTCTGTAACTAAGCTGACGATTTCTTTGCCAATAAACTCTTCTGCACTGTAGCCTGTTATTTTCTCAAACTGGCGATTTACATTCACTACTTTTCCGTCTAAATCAAGGACATACACCATATCCGGGTTATTTTCAAAGAGGGACTGATATTGCTGCTTTGTTGTGCTCAAGTCCTTTTCTGTCATTAGATGATCTGTAATATCACGGCCAATTATTACTAATGAATGGCGGCTTCCATCATCATTGAAATTAGGGACTTTTATTGTATCAAATGTTCTCATTTCCCCATTAGGAAGTGAGAGATATTCTAAATGCCGCGTAACTTTGCCAGACTTCCATGCTTCTTCATCTGATTGTTCAATGCTAACAAGTGCATCATGATAAAAGTCTGTAAACTTCGCCATTTCGGAATCCGTTTTCCCTCTAAAATCGAGACCTTCTAGCTGAAAAAACTTCAAACCAGCTTCATTTACCTCAAGCCACCGGCCGTCTCCGTCTTTAAACTTCACAAAATCAACCATTGAATTAATCAGCGTTTGCAGCTGTTTTTTCTCTTCTGTTACGGTTTCGAATTCCTCTTTTCTGACAATGAGAACATAAATAAGAATACTAGTAAAACAAACATATAAAATTCCTTTTAATTTTTGCAGAAACAGCATAGTCGATTTACTGTCGACAAAATTTAGTAAATAATCTGTTCCGAAGATCCATAGTAAACTGACTACTATATATAAATAAAGAAAATTCTTTTTTGACATTGTATTTCTCCTTAATTACATCAATAGCCCTATTTTACTATAATTGGAGTACTAATTGACATGGATTAAATATCCATTTTAAATATTTGCTTATATACACACATTTACATCATGGTTTATACAAACTCAATAAACCCTCCCGTGTATCGGAAGGGTCAACTAGGGGGTTCTAAGCACCGCCTCCAATTTCATTTGCTTTTGGCGGAATTAAACTATGTGCCGTCCGATATATACCATCATACTTTAACCTTAACGGAATGCTTACATTCTTATTAAAGTAAGCAACGAACGGTCCTGTGCATAATGCTAGAAAAAGAGTTATAACCCCTATTTCGCTGTCTAATAAAAAGGCAAATGCAATACATGTAGAGTCTGTCATTATCCGGCACCAATGATATTTTATTCCCCAGCGCTCGGACATATAAATAGATAGGCAATCATATGGGGCAATGCCTAAATCACTGATTGTATAGAGCGAGATAGCTAATGTTAAGCATATTAAACTTACAAGTAAAAGCAGTATGCGAATATGAAGAATTTCATAGTTTAAAGGTATTGCGTTTAAAATGAGTAAAAAATAATCGGATAAATATGCTAATAAGATTAAGTTTATGAAGCTGCCAATTCCCATTGTTTTCTTCGCAAAGCATAGTTGAAACAACAGCAATACGAGGTTTACAACTAGCTGTGTTGTACCATAGGATAGATGAGTAAACTTTGTAAACCCAAGGTTCATAGCACTATAAGGATCTGTACCAAAAGCGATTAACCTAAATACAGCGATACAAAATCCTATCAGCGTTATTCCGAGTAGCATCATGATTAAGGTGATTTTATTTGGCCTCATTTTCCAGCAGTTCTCCGTTTGATGCGATAACTTTTTTATACCATTCAAATGATTTCTTTTTCTTTCTACCGAAGTCTCCTGATCCATCGTCGTGTTTGTCTACATAAATAAATCCATATCTTTTCTTCATTTCGCCTGTTGATGCAGACACTAGATCAATACAGCCCCACGGCATATAGCCGATTAATTTGACTCCGTCTTTAACTGCTTCCTTCATTTGTTCAATATGTGCCCCAAGATAGGCAATGCGATAATCATCATGAATAGTGCCGTCTTCTTCCACCACATCAACTGCGCCTAAGCCGTTTTCTACTATCATCACAGGAAGCTGATAGCGGTCATAAATATTATTTAATGCCCAGCGAATTCCTTCTGGGTCAATCGGCCAGCCCCAATCACTGTTTTTCAAATACGGATTCATTAAGCCGCCGCTGCCGTTGCCGGACACCTTTGCGCCTTCGGGATTCTCTGCCACACAGTTTGTTGTGTAATAGCTGAAGGTATAATAATCTACTACTCCTTCTTTTAATATTTGTTCATCTTCTGGTTGCATGTTGATATCAATATTTTTTTCGGCAAAAAAACGATGTGCAAATGCAGGATATTGACCGCGAACATGCACGTCTCCTGCAATACAGTTATGAATTTGGTCTGTTCGCTGCTGAGCTCTGACGTCTTCTGGCTTACAAGTTAACGCGTAAGCTCCAACATATGCAATCATACAGCCAAATTGGAATTTGGCAGAAATGGATTTTCCTAGTTTAACGGTTTTCGCACTGGCCAAAAGCTGGTTATGCATCGCTTGATACCGGAGCTCCTCCTCATTCTCAACTCCTTCTAAAATCATGCCTCCAGCAAAATAACCGCCCATTGGCTGTGTCAGCAAGTTGATTTCATTAAACAAAATCCAGTAAGTCACACGATCCTTGTACTCTCGTAAAATACACTCCGCATATGGCATAAAAATATCAATAAGCTTGCGATTATTCCAGCCGCCGTATGTTTTTGTAAGGTGAAATGGGTTTTCATAATGAGACATTGTTACAATAGGTTCAATTCCGTATTTTTCTAACTCGTCGAGCACTTTATGATAGAATGCTAACCCCTCAGCATTTGGTTCTTGTTCTTCTCCAGTTGGGAAGATACGAGACCAAGCGATAGAGAAACGGTATGCTTTAAAGCCCATTTCTGCGAACAAACGAATATCTTCTTGGTAATGATGGTAAAAGTCGACTGCTTCATGGTTTGGGTAAAATGTATCAGGCTCAAGCTCTGGAGTTATTCTTCTAGCTTTGTCTTTATTGCCTCCTGTAAACATGTCTGCAATGCTCGGCCCTTTACCGCCAAGATTCCAGCCTCCTTCTAGTTGATTGGCAGCAGTTGCGCCGCCCCATAAAAAGTTATTGGGAAATCCTTTTATTGTCATGTTATTTTCCTCGCTTTCATTACTATTTATTAACCAACCAGTGCATTATTAGCTTTGCTGACATAGATGATTTCATCGAACTTACTGATATGATTCAATGTAGGAATCGTTACATTAAAATCATCTGAATTTGTTACGATAATCGGTGTCACTATATCAAAACCGGCCTCTTGGATGGCTTTCCTATCAAAGGTTAACAGCACATCACCTTTTTTAACTCGGTCACCCTTTTTAACATGACCAGTAAAGTATTGACCGTTAAGATTAACTGTTTCCAAGCCAACATGAATAAGGATTTCGATGCCGTCATCACTTTTTAAACCAATCGCATGCTTCGAATCAAAAAATGCTTCAATTTCTCCATCGAACGGAGCTACAATTTTATTTTGGTCTGGGTAGATAGCAATACCGTCACCAATTAGTTTTTTAGAAAAGGTAGAATCCTTTACTTCTGTTAATGGTACAAATGTGCCGCTGACTGGACTGTCTACCGCTAATTCTTTTTCAGCTGTTTTTGAAGTTGCTGCAGTATTAGATTGCTGTTTATTAGTTGTTTCAACCTCTGCTTCTTTTTCATCAAAGCCAATAATCCATGTTAGAGCAAAGGACAGGACAATTGCTAGACCACTTGCAATTACCGCAACAATGATATTTTTATTGCCGACACCGCCTAAAAATTCACCGATTGAAATCAAGCCAGGTGTTGCCATAACATATGTTTTCAATTGAAATAATCCTGTGAATAAACCTACTAAACCGCCGGAAATGATACATGCGATCATTGGTTTTTTCAGTTTAACTGTTACCCCATACATCGCTGGCTCTGTTATTCCGCCTAATAGGGCAGAAAATGCTGCAGAATAAGCGATTTGTTTTTGTTTTTTCACTTTTGATTTCATCCCGACTGCAAGTGATGCTCCTCCTTGAGATAAGTTACTCGCAAGCTGTGCTACTAAAATTAATGGATCAAAACCTAGTGTTGTAATGCTTGATAGAATAATTGGTGTAAAAGCCTGGTGCATCCCTGTAAGTACAATCAGTGGCATAAATGCAGATAGCAGAACTACGGCAAGAACGCCTGTTGTATCGTAAATAAACATCAGTGCATCTGTGAAATAATTACTCGCAATCGCACCAATTGGTCCTAATACGATAAAAGCGAGTGGAGCAGAAATAAGTAAAACTAGCAATGGCGATAGGAAGTTCTTCGCAACTGTTGGCACAATGCGATCAACAAATGGTTCAATATAGCTCATGGCCCAAACGATTAACAAAACAGGTATGACGGAATATGAATAGGAAGCTGCTGTTACTGGGATTCCGAAGAAGTGAACGCTTTCTTCCCCCATCATCGTAATAAAGTCTGGATATACTAGAACGCCAATTACTGCTACTGCCAAAGTTTGTGACACTTTGAAGTATCTAGCGGAAGATGCAGCAAGTAAGATTGGCAAGAAGAAGAACGGTGCATCACCGATTGCTGTAAATAAGCGATAGCTTTGACTTTCTTCAGGCAAAATATCAAGCATGACGATAATCAATTGAACGACCTTCATCATCCCTCCGGCAATTAAGGCAGGTAAGACTGGTGCCATACAGCCGGAAATCATATTAAAGAAGCGGTTGATGATGTTTTGTTTTTCTTTTTTTCCCTCAGGCTGTTTTGAATCGTCATCATCTAAGTTCGTAATCTTCATTAATTCCTTATAGCATTTGGCGACATCATTGCCGATGATGACTTGGTACAAGCCGCCAGACTTCATAATACCGAGAACACCATCAATGTCCTCCACCTTTTTATCCTCAATAAAGGACTCATCTTTTAAAGTAAATCGCAGCCTTGTATAGCAATGCACGACTGATACTATATTTTCCTCTCCACCGACTTCCGTTAATATTTCTTTGGCAGTTTTTGTATAATCCATGGTTTTTCCTCCTTTTTGTATGAAAAAAAACCTAAGCATGAACACTAAAATAATCTTTTAGTGAATGCTTAGGTTTTGCCTTTAAGGTAACAATCCTAACAACTTTCTTTCACAATTCTGTCAATATGAATAATTAAGTAAAATTTCTCATCGATGGTTAACTGATGATCATAATGCTCCAACAGCATTTTTTCAATTTTCTGTGCGCACTTCTCCGCTTCAGGAAATCTGTCTGCAATGATGCTTAACAGCTCCCTGTCTTCCACTAAGCTGGGCTTTTGGGTTAGTATGCGATAACTGAAGAATTTTAAATGGGTTATAAAACGGCCATAGCTAATACTGTCTTCATCGTAGCTGATTTTAAAATGGTATTTAACGATATTTAAAATATCGTTAATAACGATTGTAATGCTCGCAACGTCATTGACGTTATTATCGAGCTCAGCATTGACGAAATGCATCGCTATAAAGGCTGCTTCATCATCAAGTATATCCAGCTGGAACACTTGTCTGATTTTATCAACCGCTTTTTCACCGACTTTAAATTCTTCTTTATATAACCGCTTAATATCCCAATACAAATCATTTTTCAGCTTAATTTGCTGGCGATAGCGCTCACATGTACTGTAAATATGATCAGTGAGAGTAACATAAATAGTATCATTTATTTCCTTTCCAATTGACCGTTTGGCATAATCAATGATCTTCTCACTAATATCCATATACTCAATTGGAATCTTCGATACTACTTCCTGGAACTTCTTCTTCACCGTTGAGTTATTTAAGGTATAGACTTTCATGTTAGATGCTGTATCAATTTCATCGCCTTTATTCTTTTGAAAAGCGATTCCTTTGCCTGTAACAATAATATCGTTCAGTTCAGCATCTTTACATATAACAACATTATTGTTGAGTACCTTATGGATCAACAAAACGGCGACCTCCCATATATTTATTGCCTAAAACGTTCAATGGGTTTTGCCTAAAAATCTATATTTTAGTTGTGAAGCTGATGACAAACGCTCACTTACTGCATTCTCACCCCGTCTCGAATGCGCAGGGTAACTCCGCTCCGATTTAGGGTTCGCGCCTTGTAAGACCATCATTTTTAATCAACTTGAAATTCAGCGAATGTAGACTTTGTCTGCATTCTCAAAACTATAAATATAGTATTTAGTAACAATGCCACTTATTGCTAAAATCATAACGTAAACCGTTTTCATTGTCAAATGCAAAATTTCAAAAAATTCACTTAGCTCTATTCTTCAACCAATTAAATTGATTACATCTTAACTTTTTGTCTATATATATTATGGACGCAACTCTCCAAGGATAGCTTAAAATACGAAAAGAGCTAGAATGAATTTCCTAGCTCTCGTTTTCTTATATTTGTTTTAAGAAGTCTTTAATAGCTTAATCTATCTTCTATAACCAATGTAGGAAAATAATCACCATATTCATTGGTTTCTTTTTCGTTTCGATTCATACTAATAGTTCCAACACCAGCATATGTAACCGTTAATAAATCCCAACCGTCATAATACAATAACTCATCTGATAATTGACTGTAAGCATTTACTGCCATATCTTCTGCAGGAAATAATTCACTTGGAGCTAGTTCCACTGTTGCCTTAATTTCTCCATTTTCTAAGGAATAATTTCCTAAGGAATCATCTTCTCCCAGTGAATAGTACTCAATAATTTCTTTGATTTCATCTGTCGTAATTTGTTGAGTTGTCTCTTCCTCTGCTTCAGTCTCTTCCTCTGAGGATTCTTCAGAAACTTTTTCCTCAGCGTCGCCAGCTACTTCTTCACTGATTACTGGTGTCTCTTCATCCTCTTCTTTATTCTCTTCCTCAAACGCTCCTGATTCTTCTTTTGAAGCCGCTTCACTTGTAGACACTTCTATTTCTTCTTCTGTTGATACATGGTTTGAAGTAGATTTATTCGATTCTTGCTGCTCAGAACAAGCAACAAGAAAAAACAAACCAATCATCATTATATATAATACTGTTCTCATTCGATTGTTTCCCCTCAATTATTAAAATTATCCTATAAATTGTATGTTACTATTATATTCTCTATCTCAGATAGTTAATATATAGCGATTTTCTAGAAAGTATTGTGTATTAGTTTAAAAAGGATTTATTAAAACATTGAATAGGACTTGATTAGGAACATAATAATTATATGAATCTGAATAAAACTTCATTTCCTACCTTTTTGATTCTCTATATCCTGCAGCTATAGCCGCAGATTCTGAACAAAAAGTTTCCTCGGGATCAGTAATCTCATAATACCTTCCACCCTTGATATGATAGATTTTCTCTCCAGAATTAGAAATATTACCTTTTATGTCACAAGTACCCTCTATTTCTGGCTCTTTAGCTTGTTCTACTCTTTCCTTCTCTTCTTGTTCTTTCTTAGCTTGTTCCGCTTTCTCTTTTTCTTCCTGCTCTTTCTTAGCTTGTTCCGCTTTCTCTTTTTCTTCTTGCTCTTTCTTAGCTTGTTCTGCTTTTTCTTTTTCTTCTTGCTCTTTCTTAGCTTGTTCTGCTTGTTCTGCTTTTTCCTCTTCCTTCTTCTCATCAGACATACTATTACTACTATCATGTTGTTCATGAGACTCTGTTACTTTAGTATCTGATTCCGAGAATAATTCTTTGTAATGCCCTATTACGCACGGAATGTAAAACCAGGCAAATAAAAGCAACGAAATAATAATAACTATTATCCCTTGCCAAAAAGACTGCTGATTTTGTCTCCTTTTTTTAATCCAAAAAATCGCTACTAAAATAATTAATAATAAGATGATATTCCACCAATCAGATAGTAGACATTGTATGGAAAATACTATAAAAGAAAGTATAAAAAAGACAATAGTTATCCAAAAAAATATTTTTAAGAATTTCACATTTTACCTCCAAATTACTTAAAGCTCTAGTTATCCTCCTCAACTTTTCACCTATACAAATTATCCTTTAAAACTATTATTATGTAATCTTCTTTCTAGAATGGTCTATTAGACCCAAGAAGATATTACCACAGTCTTACAATTTTTATCATAGTAATTATTACCAGTGGAATCCCTACTTATTTTTAATAAAATGGCTTTTAATAATTTTATAATTTCCCACAAAAAAAAGGCTCTATATGAGCCTCTAAATAGTTGTTCAAGAAAGTTCTTGATTTTTACCAAATACATTCCGCTTATGCCACTTAAAATACACTTTATTCTCCGGGTTCAGCTTAATCTTCTTCTTCGTTAATAAGCTATATTTCAAGTAGTCCTCCTCCTTTATTTCAGGAGATATATGCAATCTTCCTTGCCCATCAAATGCTATTTTGCCGTTTTCGTATAATGCATCATGATTGCAGCAAAGCAGTAAGCCGTTATATGGATCAATTCGCTCTTCGTTCGTGCTGTCTTTCCATGGCTTAGAGCGGCTTGCTCGCAGCAGTTCTGGAAGGTCTATATCACAAAGGGCACACTTACAGCCCCACAGTTGCAACAAATCTTTTTTGAATCGTTGCTGACCTAGTCTGATTTTTGTTTTAACCTCTGACTCTGTTTCGGCAATTACTGGAATCAAAGTATTATGTTCTGTTACTTTAATATAATCCATGGATAATTCCAATTGCTCTGTATCAATTAAATAGATGTTCAATTCACCGATTAACTCTAGTAACTTGATTGCTAGTTCTTCGTTACATGGATATAAGTAGCCTGAATTGCCGCTAGCATCCTCTTGAAATGGTGAATATTTTAAAGGTAGCACTGGAAGAATTTCCGCAAATTTCCCTTTTACATTAACTGATTTATCCAGCTCATAATACTCTAGCTCAACTAAGTAGCCTACTTCGTCATCAAAAAGGTCAGATTGTAAAACAAGAGGTCTTCTTGATTCGATGCAGTCCTCTTTAGCAATGCTGATAGCAACAATATTTCCTTTCACATAGTGAAAAATCCGGTCGCCCTTTTTAACTTCCTTCATTCTTTCCCAGGAATGTTCTATATTGCCGCCCTTATCTATTTGAGGTGACCAAATGATTCCTAAATCCCTTACTTCATGATACTTGCTTCCTTGCATTACGATATATGTGTTCAAACTGCTTCCCCCTGTAACCCGCTTGCTGTGATTCTTATAATTCCGTTTAATTTTTTATTAATGCTTTATCTTTTTATTAAGATAATTGTTGGATGCGTATAATTTACTATCTATATTTAAGCTTTAGATGCATTTGATTCAGATGATATTTAGTTCTTCATTACTACTTAAATTATATCATAAGTATCGACATTAACGGCTCTCTAAAACACTACAATTCGACTTATTATGACAAGTTTTTAAATCATTGCATTTTTGAAGTCACCATAGTATGCCTCTAAATAGAATTTTAGCTGTTAAATTAACCTTTTTCAAAAATGAATCTTTATTAATAAGTGTTGAATTATCAATGCATACACAATAGTGTCTATATATAGTGACTATCCTATTGATTGCTATCGTTTTTTCAAGATTTTCGTCAATTTTTTATAGTTTATTTCTGTTGAATATTATCCTTTGGAGACTATATTAAGTCCCTAACTAGTCTCTGTTGTTTGCATATGAAAAAGCAAACACATAAGCTCTTCCATAGAGAAAATGATACAATTCACTATATAAACTATTGGATATTGACTATAAAGTCGTTCATTTATATTGGAGGTTGTGATGTGAACATAGACAGCTTAAAAATGTTTTGCCTCGTTGTTGAGGAAGGTACAATCAGCCAAGCAGCCCGCCTAAGCTTTGTTACACAGCCTGCTGTGACAAGGCAGATTAGACAACTCGAAGAAATCTATCAAGCACAGCTGTTTGAGAGAAACGCTGGAAAATTGACCTTATCAAAAGCAGGTGAAATTCTTTATCCATATGCAAAAGAGATGGTCGAGTATTCTAAGCTTTCTTTTGAGGCTATCCAGGAATTGACTGGAAACGAGGAAATCGTTTTAAATATTGGAGCCAGCTCCACAATTGGTGAATACCTATTGCCAGGATTATTAGGACAATTCAGCAAGAGCTATCCTGACTTAAAATTCAGTCTTTCGATCGGAAACACACCTACGGTTTTAGCTAAACTTGAAAATAACGAAATCGATATTGCTTTTGTTGAAGGTGCGGTTGATAACGATAGCTTAATTCGAGAGAAGTTTGCGGATGATGAGCTTATCCTTGTAACCTCTCCTGCCCATCCTTGGAGCAATAAAGAGCAAATAGGTATTCAGGAATTGCTTGATGAAAAAATGATTTGGAGAGAAATTGGTTCAGGTACACGCGTGATTGTTGAGTCTGCATTAGCTGAACATGGCGTACTTGAAAAGATTAAAAGTGCAATGGAGCTGGGTAGCTATCAATCAATTAAAAGTGCGGTAGAAGCAGACTTAGGTGTCAGCATACTCCCAAAGTTAACGGTTACCAGGGAGATCCAATACGGAACATTGCATGAAGTTAAAATAAGCAATTTCCTGATTTCCCGAGATTTATGGATGGTGCAAAAATCTCACCGCTTTAAAAAGTCCGGGTTAAAATACTTCATTCAATATATTCGCCATTAATTTTTTGCAGGGTGCTTCTAGGAAGCACCTGCTTTTTTAGGTTGTCCGTCATGGGTATAACAGTTGCTTATAGGATATAAAATTATTCAAATATACAATAACTCATTCCTTTGATAGCCTTAATCTATAAGGGTTAGGAGGAAAGTATCTTGGACATTTATATTTGTATTTTACTGGTTATCGTTGGCATCATTGCTGGAGGCTACGGCACAATAGTTGGGTCTGGCGGCGGCTTTATCTTTGTACCTGCTCTTCTGCTCATATTCCATATGGATCCAAAACTTGCAGCCGGCTCTGGTCTAGTGATTGTGTTAATTAACTCTCTCTCAGGAGTTGTAGGATATGCAAAACAAAAACGAATTTCTTATCATACAGGCTTAACACTTAGCGCTGGCGCCATTCCTGGTTCCCTACTCGGAGTTTGGCTCCTGCAAATCTACTCATCCAGCTATTTTTATGTCATATTCGCAACAGTTTTAGTTGCTTTAGGGATTTTCCTATTTGCTAAAAATCCCCCATTTGCGAGCTTAAAAAAGAAAAGGCGGCTATTAAGCAAAGAAGGCAGTGGTGAAGATGAAGTAGCTGCTGCAGTTGAGAAAACTCCTGATTTTAAGGAGACTGCATGTCTGCCATTAGTCTCTATTCTCCCAATCGGGTTTTTTATGGGCATCCTTTCAAGCTACTTAGGAATTGGGGGCGGCTGGCTGCTAGTTCCAATATTGATTTACGCCTTTAAATTGCCAACACATATTGCTACAGCAACATCTATCTTCTCCTTAACCATTTATTCTCTAGTCGGTGTTTTTTCGCAATTGTTCTACAGCAGTATTGATTGGAACACAGTCTTATGGGGCAGTATTGGCGTAATTATCGGTTCACAGATCGGTGTGCTGCTGTCGAGAAAAATTCCAGGCACGGTGATTTTGCAAATGCTGTCTGTGCTGTTGATTATAATTGGTTTTCGGATGTATTTAAGTTGAACATTCTTCGTTCCTAAAGGAGAAGTATTGATATTGCCATATTTCGTTATTAGAAGGTGACAATGAATAGTCACTTGTCTTTTTCAAACAATTATTATCTATGTTTCAACTTAGATAATAAACCTTTTATATCAAGGTTTATTTATAGTGTCTAAATATAGTCACTATTAAGCTGCAGCCTGCTGAAAAATCTTAAGTATTTTGGTGATTTATTGAATATATAACTCATCTTTTTATAGTTTAGTCTCTATGATTGGTTACCCATAATGCAAACCAGAACGGCCTTTTCAAAATTACCGTCCTACTGTTTGATTATGGGCTAGGCTTAAATTATTTAATGAATCTCGTAACTGGGCCCTCGAAACACCTCATTAACATGCCAATTCACAAAAGCCAAATTAGGGTCTGAATTGGTTGCCTGACAATGTTACCCTGAAATTGCATTAACCATTCTACAAATCCATTCCCTTCCCACTAATGAACAAAGCTTAAGAAATACGGTCATGCTTAATAAAGAATGAAGATAAATAACATTTACGTATTATTTTTCGAAAAATCATCTAATTTTAATATTTGTTTAATCTCATATTGAGATATATAATAAACATATAAGGAAAACGTTTTCAATAACATTCAAAAACTTCGTTACTTCTCAAACTAAAGGGAGGATTTATAATGAGCCGAATCGAAAGAAATTCAAAAGTTCAAGAATTACTTGAGCAGCATTTATTCAATGAGAAAGAAACCGCCAAAATGACGGATTCACAGATTGAATATTATCACTGGCTCTATTTTGTTGATTCAGTTTATGATTATATGTAACAACCATATAAAATAATAAAAACCGGGAAAATCCTTAAGCCGATTTTCCCGGTTTGTTTTCGGTATTTTTTCCAAATGGTTTGTCACAATCTCTTTCTTATCAAGAATCCCTTTATGTTTTCTGTTTACTAAAATGGCTGAAAATCCGGAATTACATTTGAATTAACCCACTATGTTTATTACATAATAAAATTATTAATTATACATAAACCCCTGGACAGCTACGTATAAAACAAAAAGCGATGTGCATAGATAAAAGATACCCCACCTAAAACTCTTCGTTCTTTTATATTCTCGCAATCCGATAATAATGACTATTGCACTCAGAAGTAGGAACGCTAATGGTTGCAAGGTGAAATTTTGGGTAACTACATTATAAATGCATATAACCATAACAATAGGCGTCAAAATCATTTGAAATAATAATAATAGATTGAATTTTTTTCCTGCCATTTATCTACCTCCGCAATAATCACTTTTCCCTCTAAATATACGTATAAGGTTAGTAAATGATTCATTAGATAACTTGAGCAGAAGTTGTTAACAATGTATGTATTTACTTCGTAAACTCGTATTTTCCATAGTCGTCGAATGGTTCCTTATTTATAAAGCAATAATGCCTTAATTATTTCATAAAAATAATCTTTCCACGTTTTATTTGCCATCTTTAAACGCTCCTCCTACATTTTGATTTATCGTAAGGGATAACTATTGCTGCTAACAATTTCTTTCTTATAGTTGTTATTTACAAGATAAATTCCTAACAAAATGAAAATTCCTCCACTTATAAGCGAATAAGAAATAACCTCCTGTAGCAATATATTCCCAGTTAAAACACCAAAAAATGGAGCTAAAAACAAATAAGAACTTGTTTTACCTGGATCTCCTTTTTGTAAGAGAAAATACCATACCGCAAATTGAACGATTGAAGACATGATACTTAACCATAAAAGAATTAATATCGAGTTTTTATTGATATCAAAGAAAGGATCTTCGAGTAAGAAAGTTAAAAAGAGGAGTATTCCCCCACCAAATAGCATTTGATAGGCAGAAAGTGCCCATGTATCAAAATGCATCCCCCACTTATTAACTAATAATGTTGAAATTGCCCAAAAAACAGCGGAGAAAGCTCCAAAAACTATGCCTATATTAAAATCCTTAATCCCGCCCAATATAATTCCAACACCAACAAATCCTAGGACAACACCGCTCCATTGATACCATCTGTAACGGTTACCAATAAAAATAGTCCCAAAAATAATTACTAATAAAGGATTCATAAAAGTTAGGATGGAAGATTCACTGGCTGTAATTGTTCTTAAGCTAATAAAAATACACCCCATTACGCCTGCTGTTTGTAGAGCTCCGATAATTAGGACTCTTCGCCAATTTCTATAACCACTAGGCTGCGGTCTTTTAAATTTCTTTACGATAACAGCCATAATAATGCCAGCAAGAACAAATCGTAACCCAGCCAATAATAAAGGACTTGAATAGCTTAAACCTATTTTACCGATGGCAAATGATGAGCCCATTAATGCAGTAGTCAAGATAATTAATATAAAAAAGTTGTATTTAGTCATTTGTTCAGACCCTCCCAAGCTTTTTTCTCCAAATTTAAAACCTTGCCCTCCCTTGTGATTACGTTTCTTTACTATTATTATAAGAGCTATATAATACGATGCTTATCGAAGTATGGATTACAGAGGTGTTAAAAATTGAGTATAAGTCCGAATATTACGGCCCTGACCGCTTTACTTACAGAGGAATCAAGAGCAACTATACTGGCAGGTTTAATGGATGGAAAGTACCATACAGCCAGCGAACTAGCATATATGGCCAAAATCACACCACAAACGGCCAGCTTCCACCTTGCAAAACTAGTCGAAAATAATCTTGTGACTACGGAAAAAAATGGACGTTTCAGATATTTTCGATTAGCAAATGAAGAAGTAGCGAATACACTTGAGATATTAATGTCTATCTCTCCACCACCAGAAATTCGTTCATTAAAACAATCAAGTCAATTAAAAAGGCTAGAAAATGCGAGAACCTGTTACGATCATCTAGCGGGACGCGTAAGTGTACAACTAACAAAAATAATGGAAGATGCAGGATACATAGAAAGAAGTGATAAACAATTCATCGTAACAGCAAAAGGAGAATCCTTTTTTCAAAAATTAGGATTAGATTTAGTAGGTTTATCTAAGAAACGCCGCTCTTTTTCACATGCATGTCTTGACTGGAGTGAACGTACTCATCATTTAGGAGGAGCATTAGGAAACGGTTTATTTGAGAGGTATATTGAATTAGGCTGGATTGAAGCAAAAGAGAATTCTCGGGAAATCATGATTACAGCGCGAGGGAAGTCTGGATTCAAAGAATTTTTTGGAATCGAGAATCTGCTTTAATTGAAGGATTTTAATTCATGATTTCTTTATAAAAAATAAAGCACTTCCTATTATAATCATTTCATCATAACAGGAAGTGCTATTTAAATTACATCAAGTGAATTAAATGGAATACGATACCAACTGCGAACAATCCAAGAATCATAACGATTGGAGAAACTTTCTTCTTCAGCAGCCACATGCAAAGAAGTGTTAACAGCAATCCTGCTAAACCAGGGATTAAGCTGTCTAAGTTGGCTTGTAAAGTTGTTACTTTAACTGGATCTAAGGAGAGACCAGCTGCTTGCTGCTCCAGCGCGGTTTTAATTCCTTCTGCTCCAGCAGGCAAGTTATCCCAGTCGATATAAGCACCTTCGTCTAATTCAACAGATGATACTGTTGGTGTGAATTGGACGGATACCCACCTGTTAACTAACGCTCCGAGGATGAACATCCCGAGTATAGAGGCACCTTTTGTAATACTTTGAAGTATTCCACCAGATAAGTCGTCTGTAATTTTGGAACCAGCTTTGTAGCCAAATTCTTGTGTATACCATGTGAATGCCATTCGAATGATATTCCATGCAAAGAAGTAAATAATTGGACCAAGGATGTTGCCAGTCAATGCCAGGGACGCTGCTAATGCACCAAGGATTGGTTTAATGGTAAACCAGAAAACTGGATCTCCGATACCTGCTAAAGGTCCCATCATTCCGACTTTAACACCTTGAATGGCTGTATCTTCAACAGGTGCACCGTTAGCACGTTCTTCTTCAAGTGCTAGTGTTACACCAATGATAGGTGAAGCAACATATGGGTGTGTATTAAAGAATTCTAAGTGACGTTTTAGTGCATCTGCACGATCTTCTTTTGTTTTATATAATTTTTTGATGGCAGGAATCATTGAAAATGCCCAACCGCCGTTTTGCATACGTTCGTAGTTCCAAGAACCTTGAAGGAAAGTGGAACGCCACCAAACAGAAATACGATCTCTTTTTGATAATCTCAATTCTTTTTCCATTGTTTATTCCCCTCCTTCTTAGTAATTATCGATAATATCGCCTAGTGGATCTCCATTGTTGGAATTTCCGCCGCCACCTGAGCCGCCTTGCTTAGAAAGTGCTAAGTAGATAAGTGCAAGAGCCACACCGATAGCTCCAAGACCGATAAGTGTGATTTGTGAAACTGTCGCTAATACGAAACCAATTGCGAAGAATGGCCATACTTCTTTCGTAGCCATCATGTTAATAACCATTGCATAACCAACTGCTACAACCATTCCCCCGCCGATTGCTAAGCCGCTTGTCAACCATGTTGGCATCGCTTCTAGCAATTCTCTAACAGGACCTGCTCCGATAGCTAAAATCAATACAGCAGGAATAGCAATACGTAAGCCCTGCATACAGATAGCAACGATATGCCACATTTCCACTTTTCTAATGTTTCCTTCTCTAGCTGCTGCATCCATCAAATGTACTAATGCTGTTGCAATTGTACGAACGATGATTGTTAGCAATAAACCTGCAACTGCAAGAGGAACAGCAATCGCGATTGCAGAGGACACGCCAGCTTCGCCCTGTCCACTTAAAACTAGTATAATTGCGGATGCCACAGATGCTAACGCAGCATCAGGTGCTACTGCAGCTCCAATGTTTGCCCAGCCTAAAGCGATCATTTGCAGGGTACCACCTAAAATAAGACATGGTACTAATTCTCCTGTAACTAAGCCGATTAACGTACAAGCAATGATAGGTTGGTGGAAGTGGAATTCATCCAAGATACCTTCTACACCAGCTAAAAATGCTACGATAATGACTAATATTATTTGAATCATATTTAAATCCATGTTATTAGTCCTCCCGTTCTTTCTATTTACGATTATTTTTGTTTATTTAATTCCTCTTGAGCCTTTTTAAGAATTTCATCCATATTGCCTTTTGAATCGTTCGGAACTTTCCGTACATCAAAGTTTAGGCCCGCTGCTTTCAGTTTAGCGAAAGTATGGATATCTTCCTGGCTAAAGGCCAAAACCTTATTCGGTTGAACCTTACCAGGTGAGTGTGCCATGGAACCAACGTTAATTGTCTTTAATGGAACACCGCCTTCAACCGCTCTAAGTGCATCTTGCGGGCTTTCAAACAGAAGTAATGCACGTTGACCGCCGAAATGTTGATCGTCTTTGGCAAGCTCGATCATTTTTTTGATTGGTACAACATGTGCTTTAACACCTGGAGGAGCAGCCTGCTGAATCAATTTCTTTCGAAGCTCATCCTTTGCCACTGCATCAGATACCACAATAATACGCGTGGGCTGTGTCGTTTTTGTCCATGCTGTTGCTACTTGGCCGTGAAGCAAACGAGAATCAATACGTGCTAACACATATTCAAATTTACCAGGCGCACCTGCATTTACAGGTTTTTGGGCAGCAGCTGCAGCAGTTGTGTCTGCTGGTTCTAAGCTTTCCGGTTTTACTTTAACCCCTTCTTTTGCTGTTCCTAAAATATGGGCAGCAATTTCATGGGCTGTGTTCATCGAGAAGCGTGATGCATATGCTTCAATTAACATCGGTAAGTTCATACCAGCAACGATTGCCCATTTGTCTTTGTGTTCATCAATCAAGCTGTTGGCTTGGTTGAATGGAGTTCCACCCCAAAGATCGACTAAGAATAATACTTCGTCTTGGTTGTCGAAAGAGGCGATTGCTTCTTTCATTTTTGCTTTGACATCATCAGGTCCTTCGCTCGGCATCAAAGTAACTGCTTTTACATTTTCTTGCTCTCCGAAGATCATTGCTCCAGATTGCATGATACCAGTGGCAAATTCACCGTGACTAGCAATGATAATTCCTACCATCTTTTTACCTCCTTTTATTAGTGTTACTGCTAAATAACATGGTGATTTAACCAAATATTATTCAGCTGTTTTTTCAACTCATTTAAAGCGGTTACATTTTCGATATAAATAACAAAAAAGGCATGAGTAAAAAGTCGATTTTAAATGAGAATATAGGTATAGATTGCCCCTTAATCCTCAAAAAAATCAATACTTTTAACTCATGCCTGATCGAATCAGTAACACGTAAAAAATATGATAAATATCCAGTTTTATGTAAACGCTTTAAATTAATAGTTAAAAATTTGGATGCCTCTTTACTGAGCTTCCAAAGAAATTATAGCACACTAATATAACGCTTACAAGAAAGATTTTAAAAAAATTTAACGATTCTCACCAAGTATACTTGCAGCATGAATACATCCAGCCCTTCTGGCTGGTTTATTCAAACGGAATTGTAGACAACATAATCACTGTAATATAATTTTTCTGCCAAAATGGTAGGCAAAACTATTTTTTTACTTTACTCTTAAAACCCCGTTTAATAACATCAAAGAAACTTAAAGATTGGACCATATGGCTTGGATCTACGTAATTGCGAATGGCGCGCAAAACTTTTTTAGGCTCTTTAGAAGAAAATATATACTTCCCATTTCGTTTCGTTTGAACAGCATAACGAGGAATCCATTTCCCTTTGAACATAACTGATGCCGTAACAAAATCAACTTCATCCCAAGGTATTTGAATAAACTTCCGAGCATCACGACTGTTAAAGAATTCAAATCCCTTGTCGCCAATCATGATTTTTCCATATTCTGAAATCCCCATATGTGAGGTTGCATCACTAACTAAATCGACTTTTGTATTAATTGATTGGACCATTTTGTGTACTCCATTTCTAATATTAATTAACATTATTATACGTGTTTTTTTCATTTGTGCAAAAAAAATATGGTGTCAGCAAGGAAAATTATCTTTAAAAATAATTGGAAAGTCCCTCTAACTTTAGGACATATTTTAACTAGTTTACAAATAGTGTCTTATTATAGACACTATTTGTACCATTTAATAAAAAAGTCCCTCAAACACTATGTCTGATCAGCATTTCCTTGTTTTTATTACAATGTTTTTTTACTGCCAACGACAACCAACATATCCTGCTATAAAACTAGTAGTCTAGCAAGATAAAACATAGGCAGGAGCAGCGTAAAGCACCATTGCACCAAGGCTGTTCAGCCATCTGATCCTAAATGGACGAATGTCATGCTCTTTCTCATCAACTTGGTCTGTGTTTTTCACTATTTTTTTAGCAAGACAGCTGATGCAAATGTCCAATATTTTTACCACTTCGAGTGCCAAACTTCCTTTTAATTCTACATTAAAAAAATACTATCTTTCCTTGCTAAATCTTAATTTCTGCCTCTATCTATATCAAATTACCTCTATGATTTGCTAGGTCTATTTATATTTGTGCTCGCTGCTAAGTCATTTTATAATTTTTTTACACTCTTTCCATCTAAGGAGGCTACAATGGATACTTTAACAATGAAGGATATATACAAACCAATTGATAAGCAGCGAATTGAGATGGCATTACAAAAGGAAGACTTTAAAGGGGCATTTGTGTTATTCAAGTATTCTGAACTATCTTATGAAGAGTTTGGAGTTTTAGTTGAATCATTTATCGATTTTGATATAGAGGACCTTAGTACTTATCTGAAGCTAAAAGAGGAAATGAAGACTATGAAAAGGAATAATAGTCTGTCGCAGGAAGAAAATCAGAACGAAGAATACAATGCCCCTGCTAATCAAGAAATTTGGCAAAAAACATTGAATGATATCAAAGGGAAATTATCTGCTCCCTCTTTTCATACATGGCTCAAAGACACAACGATTGAAATGAAAGATTCGCAATATGTTCGCATATTTTGTCCAAATACCTTCGCACGTGATTGGTTAGAAGAACGATATGCAAGCTTGATTGCCAGCTCTCTTGAAAAAATTATGGGAATAAGGCCGTCATTAAGCTTTATTGTTACTAATTAAAGTATTGGTTCAATAGGAAAAAGGGAGGAATCAATACCATGACCGACGAAACATTTGGTTAGAACTGTAAAATAATCTATAATAATTGCATTAAGATTATACTAGAATGGGAGTGTATAAGTTGGGATTTTTTAATCGGTTTTTTAAGAAAGTCGAAGACATTAACAAAGGAGAAGCTGCTGCAACAGAGCTTGAAGAAGAGTTTTACTTAGGCTCACCTGAAGAGGAAGCCATCAATTTTTGGGTGGAGATGGCGCAAAATATTATCGTAAATACTGTTAAGGCAGCAAACAATTCCGTGGAACGTGCCTTTATTTTAGTGGATATGAGAACACAACCATCTTTTGAAATTTTCTATCAGCTCGATGGGAAATTAGTAATGTGGGATGAGCTTGAAGATGCTAACATAAAGGATAAAATTAAGAATGAATTAATGCCGCAAGCAGCGTCTGTCGCCTCGGCAGTTAATGGCAATTTCGCACAGGCTGAACATTCTTTGATTGCTTTTGCTGAACTGCAATTCGAATCGGCGACGGGAGCATGGTTTTCCCATATCATTTGGGAAGATGATGCTAATGCAAAACTGGCAAAGGAAGAGATTGCAAGCAAATGGTTTGATTCCTTGAGTGCTGAAACAAAATCGCTTCCATTGGACAGTGATAGCAAGCTTTCATGGTATCCATCATAATAACGCTAGAAGCATATCTAATATGCTTCTTTTTTACGTATAACGCATATAGTGTTTATGATGAGAAACGTCTGAAAGAAGATTGAACTATGATGTTCGAGACTCTTCCTAATTGGGTTTGGTTATTCTATTATTTGTTTATTATCGCGACATTAGCTGCAGCTCTTTATAATGCAATGCGTAAACGAAAAAGGGCTCTATCTGTTTTCACTGCAATTGTCACTTTAATCACACCATTTCTTTCTTTTTTGTTCGCATTAGGCCGCAGAGATGGATTGAATGAATGGGAGTATATCGGTATTGGTTTCCAAGAGGGCTCTATATGGGCACTCACTGTAACAGCAGTACATTTAATGATTGTTGCTTGGTGGTTTTTCTTTTTTGTCAAAGATTTAATACTAGACTAAAGGAGTAATTCCACGTAAAAACCTCCACTTATTTCATAAATGGAGGTACACAGAATTTACATTTGAACAGGAGTTAAGGCTTCACCACCACCTAGTACGCTTACAACATTCTCGACAGCAAGCTGAGCCATACTCATTCTTGTTTTGTAGCTTGCACTGCCAATATGAGGCAATGTCACCACATTATTTAAGGATAACAAGTGGTGATCAGCAGGTACTGGTTCAATTTCAAAGACGTCTAACCCAGCTGCCCAAATATCTCGATTCTTTAAAGCTTGATATAAAGCATCTTCATCGACCAGTCCGCCTCTCGCTGTATTGATGAGAATGGCAGTAGGCTTCATTAGGGACAATTCCTCTTTGCCAATCAGATGATGCACCTCAGTACTATATGGAATCATCAGACACACATAATCGGCTTTCTGCAATAAATCGTTTAATTCTGCATAGTGAATATCAAGCTCCTGTTCTTTGTCTTGCTTTCGGGAACGATTATAGTAAAGCACATTCATATCAAAGCCTTTTGCCCTTTTAACAAGCGCTTCGCCAATTCTTCCTAAGCCGATAATCCCTAATGTGGCACTATAAATATCTTGTCCGGTAAATTCCATTAAAGACCATGCGCCCCACTTTCCGTTACGCAAAGCTTCAGAAGCAGTTGTCACACCTCTAGCTGTCGCCATCAGCAAAGCAAATGTTAAATCTGCAGTTGTTTCTGTTAACACTCCAGGTGTATTCGTAACCTGTATTCCCCTTTTTACCGCTGCTGCTATATCGATATTATTGTAGCCTACTGCGACATTGCTGATTATCTTTAGATGTGGAGCTCTGCCGATGACTTCTTCATCAATCTTATCTGTTAAGAGACAAATAAGAGCATCAATATCTTCTACTTCCTTAAGTAAAATATCCCTTGGCACGGGGATATTCTCTTCTTCCCACATTCTCACATGAAAATGAAGGGAAAGTGTATTAATTATGTCTTCTGGCAGTTTTCTAGTAATATATACAGTTTGTTTCAAGACAATCTCCACCTTTTCAACTGGAAAGTATTTCAATAATTATAGCTTACAATAAAACAGGGCATGGGAAAACTCCTCTGCCCTATAAATGACTATGAATTTATCCTTCTAGTGCTGGTTCCTTTAAAGTGGTAATAATGAAGAAGCCAAGCACTAGCATGACCGCAAAGAATCCAAAGGCGATATTATAATTTCCAGTTGCATCAAGGATTGCGCCAACAATCATTGGGGAAAAGAATCCGCCTAGGTTTCCGCCGCTGTTTACTGTTGCAATCGCGACAGGAAATGTATTTCTATTTGTTAACCCCATCGGATAAGCAGTAAATGCGGGCCAGCCAATATTAAGGAAGAAGCCTGCCAGCCCTAAGCTAAGGGAAACAAGAATGGCGTTATCTGGAATATTCATCACGACAAGCATCATCAATGCGGTAGCGATGGCTGTAATTAACATGGTTGGCTTACGTCTTTTTAAGAATACTTTGTCAGAAATAATTCCGCCTAAAAGAGCACCTAACAGACCGCCGATTGCAGGTGTAGACGCGACAAAGCCCATTTTCATAAAGGAGTAGCCTTTTGCGTTGACTAAATACATAGGTACCCATGTCAACATGCCGTATAATACACTGTTCATTAAAAAATAAGTTAATGTATTACCCCAAATATTCCAAGACGTAAAAACTTCTTTAGATGTGCTGATTTTAGCGACTTTTTGGTAACGAATAGCTTTATCTAGCCAGCCTAGTGATCTATTTTCCGTTGCGGCCTCTGTCGGCACTTCTTCTTGGCGAATATATTCTAGCTCCTCTTTTGATACCTTTGGACTGTCTTCAGGCTTTGTTCTGACAACCAGATACCAAATGATCGCAATTATAAATCCAGGGATAGCAAACCAGTAAAAAACATAACGCCAACCGAAAGACATGGCAATAGCTGTAGCAATGATGGGTACAAAGATTGGGGCAAGCTGTGTAGAAGCAATATAAATTCCTGTTGCGGTAGCTTTTTCTTTAGCCGGAAACCAGTGGTTAATGGTGGTTGACATACTGACAGGAACAGGACCTTCTGCTAAACCTAGAAGTAAACGAAGTAAAATCAAAAGTGCAGCACTTGAAACCATCCCAAGGAAAAAGGTGACTAAGGAAAAGGCAATAACTGCAATAGCTACTATTCCGCGAGTTCCTTTTTTGCCGAGTAGGAAACCGGCCGGGATTTGTGAAATGGCATAGCCTAGGAAGAAAAAACTTGATATAGCCCCTGTTTGAAAGTTGTTAAGCGTAAAATCTTGTTGAATAAATGGCAGCACAACACCGATATTCGTTCGATCAGCATAACAAACAATATAGACCACAAAAATAAGCGAAAGAACTAACCAACGATATCCTGACTTTCTCTTCCCTTCTAATCCTGGATTGACCTTGGATTCAGGTAAACTCATTTCATTTCCCCCAATCATAAAAAATAGTATTTTCCTCATAAAAACTGCTATTTTTCTCTTTGTAAGGGTTTACAAAAAATACTAAATAATTACCTCTTCATCCTCTTCTGTCTCATTGTCAGCTTTAGAAAGTGTTTGATTGCTTAATGCAAAAAATGTTTTTAAAGACGGGTAAATTTGATGAAACACATTATTTAACTGCTCATAAAGCACTCGCTTACTCAAGTCTGGCTTTATTATGGAAATCGTATTATTGTGAATTTTTTCAACCGCCTCCTCCAATGAATCAAAATAGCCTATTACGGTGCCAGCAATCATACATGTTCCTAATACACCTGTCTCCGAAATATCTTTAATATGAACGCTTTTGTTTAGTACAGTTGCTTTAATTTGGGCCCATTCCCGATTTTTTGCCCCGCCGCCGATAGATTGGTAGCTTTTAACGCGGAGTTGATAGTCTGATTCAATAATTTGATTAATTTGTTTCAAACCAAAAGAACAGCCTTCTAACACAGCTCGAAACATATCGGCTTTAGTTGTATTTAAATGTATGCCGACAAAGACCCCTCTTGCATTAGGATCCCAAATCGGGGCTCGCTCTCCTTGCATATAAGGCAGAAAAAAGACACCGCCTGCTCCTGGTGCTGATTGTTTGCACAATTCTTCTAACTCAGCTTTCGTGTATCCTTCCGGCTTTAGAAATTGGTCGTAAAACCATTGTATAGCTGCACCAGGAAAGGACATGGCTCCATGAGACAACCAATGGTTCTTTATAACATGGCATCTATTTAAAAATCGCTTATCTAACAGCTCAGGATTATCTGTACAAACAGTTAAAACATTCGAAGTCCCGACAGATTCGAACATTTCATTGACACCGATTCCGAGGGCGGCAGTGGAGCATGCTGTATCTGCTGCACCGGCAATCACAGGTATGCGGACGGACGCAATTACTGGATGCACATATTCCCCAACGATAGAACTTGGATCAACAACCTCAGGAAGCTTCTTAGGGTTTATACCAACCGCCTCATATATTTCAGGAGACCAACAATAGTTTTTGACATCATACATCCCGCTAAAGGAACTTTGCGTCCAATCCATTACAAAATTGCCTGTCAGCTTGTGCAGAATAAAGGTAGAAAGATTCCCCCATTTGTAGGTGCGCGCATATAATTCTGGATAATTGTTTTTAAACCATAAATGAGTTGTAAGCGTATACATTCCAGGTTCTAATCGATTTTTAGTAATGTCAAACAGAGATTTCTCACTGACTTGGTCTTTGATCCAAGCTGCTTCTTGTGTGCTTCTTTGATCTAAATACATAATGCCTGGATAAAGGGGCTCGCCCTTTGCATTTAAAAACACCGAGCTATTACAAAAAGTAGACAGAGAGATTGCTTCTACTTTGCCTGTGTTTTCAAGCTCAACTTGCTGCCACACCTTTAACAGCAATGTTTTCGTTTTACTCCAAATATCATCAAGATCAATTTCAATCCAGCCCATGGCAGGGTAAAGAAGAGAATAGGGCTCATACTCAAGAAACCCTAATTCTCCCTTTTTATTCATAGCACCAACTTTTATCCCGCTAGTGCCAATATCTATGCCAATGATATGAGACATAACTATACCACCCTCTATACACTCAATGGAGAATTCATTAACTCATTATAAAGTTCTATTGTTTCTTTAACAGTTCCTTTATTATGAATAATATTTCTAAACGCTGACACAACCGCTGTTGGATTAGGATTATTCCATACCATTCTGCCAAACGTGATACCTACCCCGCCCGCATCGATAACATCGTAAACCATTTGGAAATAGTCATCAATATTATTTCCATTTTCTCCGCCTGCGACAACTACCTTTCCTGGAGTAGAAGCAACCACTTTAGCGAATGTTTCTGGATTGCCGGTATACTTTGTTTTCACGATATCCACACCAAGCTCAGCGCCAGCACGAACTGCATAGGCTACATTCTTCCAATCATTTTTTTCATTCTCAGGAATTTGGTTTCCTCTTGGATAAATATGTGCAATCATTGGCAAGCCGTGAGCTGCAGCCTGACCAGCAATGATACCTAGATTGCGTAATTGTTCAGGCTGATCATCACCGCCTACAATACAGCCCATCGACACTGCATCTGCGCCTAGTCGCACTGCTTCATCTACTTCTGTTACCCATGCATCATAATTTGGCTGCCAAGGGGAGAACGTAGAGCACTTCAAAATAAAGCCTGTTTTGCCAGCATGAGGACGGTAACACATATCCGCAATGCCTTTATGCATCGTAATGGCATCAGGTTCACCTGCTACAATTTCATCTAATTTACGTTGAATTGGCATCAGCTCTTCAAAAATACCCCGTGCCATTGCTTGATCGACTGCAACAGCTAATAGTTTTCCAGACTTTTGATTTAATAGACGATTCATACGAACTTCTTTACCTAATAATGACATATAAATAACACTCCTATTCTCATATTATTTCTACTTGTTATTGGGTTATGACTGTTTTCATATGATTACCATTCTTTACATCTAAAATTGCCTGTTCGATATTTTCAAGAGTGTAGCCTGTTGTGATAATAGCAGCCGTATTGATTTTGCCTGATGCAATGAGAGACAATGATTTATGATAATCAGCTCTTGTTAAAGCAGAGGTTCCATTAATGGTAATCTCATTATAATGAATAATGTTAGGATCAATCTCCGCCAAGACGCCATTTGTAAATCCAGCAAACAGATTTAATGTACCGCCTTTTTTTAATAGATTGGCGGACGTTTTAACTAAGAAAGGAATGCCTATTGCCATGATGACTACATCTGCCCCTAAACCATCTGTTTCACTTAAAACAATATCCTCAAGTGATTCTTCCTCCGGGTTCACAGCATAATCGGCACCTGCAAGAACCGCTTTAGCACGGCGATGATCAATTGGTTCACTCAATATCACCTTAGTCGCCCCTGCTATTTTGGCTAATTGTACATGCATCAGCCCAATAGGTCCTCCGCCAATAACTACTACAACGTCGCCCATTTTTACATTTGCTTTTCGTTGGCCGTTCATGCAGCATGCAAGCGGTTCTGCAATGACTGCCTGTTCAAAGGACAAATTATCTGGAATCTTCACCAGGTTGCCAGCTTCAAGAGCTGTACTTGGAATTTTCACATATTCTGCAAAACCACCGTCAAATTCATAGCCAATCGCAGTACGATTTGCACAAACATTCTCCCTGCCATTTAAACAGTAGTAACACTTCCTGCACGGAATAACTGGCATTATTCCCACTCGGTCACCAACACTAAATTCCATTACCTTTGCACCGACTTCTGCAATGGTGCCGACAAGCTCATGACCAATCACCGACGGAGTTCGAACGCCCTTTGTTTTTTTGCCTTCATATATACGAATATCTGTGCCACATACAGCACTTGCATTTACTCTTACAAGCACTTCGTTTTCACTAATTTCCGGCTTCGTTACTTCTTCCAGCTTCATATTATTAGGACCATGAAATACAGCTGCTTTCATTTTCTGTTCTCTCCTTTATGAAGAAAATTTCCTTCACAATAAATTCAAAAAAATAGAAGGAATTTACCAATAGTGTGAAACAATTCCTCTATTTCTCACATGACAATAAGAGAATCTTGGTAAATCCCTCCTTCTACGCTGTATTTTCAAAAAACAAGAAGTACGGTCTAGTTGTATAGAATTTTCTGTTATTTCCTTTTGCACAATCATCATATCACATGGTGGTAATTTCCTTCAAGATATTTTTAGAAAATTTGAAGATTTTTTTCAAGTACACTCTTACATCTTTTTATCAGTAGTGGACTTTCGGGTTTTCTGCAAGTTGCTATAGTACAGTTCATATTGCTGATTCGCAACAGAAGCAACTAAAATATCAATAATAGTTAATTGAGCAATCCTTGATGAAATGGCATCTGTTCGAAATAAGGTCTCTTTAGAAGCTGTTTGCAGCACAATATCCGAAATTTTAGTAATAGGAGACTTTGAAGAATTCGTAATACATATGATGGCAGCTCCTGCTTCTTTTGCAATTTTCACCGCCGCTAAAACGTCTGTGTTAGAGCCTGTATGTGAAATGGCGATAACAACATCTTCAGGTGTGAGTACACTTGCTGACATAGCCTGAAGGACAGGATCGCTATAGGTAAATGATTTTATACCTAGCTTTAACAGTTTATGATGAGCATCCGCTGCGACTGCCCCTGAGCCGCCCGTTCCATATAGTTCAATTACGCGAGCTTTTGATATAGCGTCCACTGCTTTTCTTAATTCATCATCACTGCAAACCTCGATTGAATCATAAAGTGCCTGAATATTTGACTGGAATACCTTCTTTTTAATCATGACAACGTCATCGCCCTTTTCAATCACTTCATGAATTTGTTTTTCAGGGGCAATGACTTCCTTTGCCAAGTTTATTTTTAAGTCTTGAAACCCCTTATAACCAAGGCGTTTACATAAACGGACAACAGAAGATTCACTTGTTTCACTTCTTTCAGCGACTTCTGTAATGGAAAGATGAATTATCTCATCTTGGTTTTGTTCAATAAACTCTATAATCTTTTTCTCAGAATCCCTTAGTTTTGACATGGCAGCATTTATTCTTGTGAAAAAACCAGGATTTGTATTGATATTCAATTCGTTCATGGATACCCCTCCACTTTCTTTCACATACTAATTTATCATTAATTTTATAATATTTATTGGCAAATTTCCTACTTAATTTCTCCATTTTAACAGAATGGCTATGAAAATGATTCAAGTAAAGCAGATTTATCTTAGGGCATAAATATAGGAGGTAAACCATCGGCTTACCTCCTAATTAATTATTCAGCGCCTTGCTGATAATCAATATCATATTTTTTCGCTAGTTTTGCCATATCTTCATGATAATCTTTCAACATCAACAAGTACTCTTGTGCTTTTGCGTTAGATTTCCCGAACAGTTCTTCATTATCCTTTTCCAGCGCTTCTTTTTCAAGCTGCAAAGCTTCGTAGTAAGTGCTTGTTGCATCTTCCATTTGCTTTTTCAATGGTTCCAGTTCTGAAGAATTCACTTGTATATTTTTTGCTTCACTAACAGCTTTTTCATATGTAGGAATTACTTTATTTGTCAGCACATAATATAGCTTATCCTCTGAACTGTAATTGTCACCAGAAACAGTTGCCAATTCGTCATTTGCTTCTGTTTCATAGGCAGAAACCTTTGCAATATCATTATTAATGAAATTAACTATTTCTTTTTGTGTTTCTTCCTGAGAAGCTTTGTCTTCAGTTTGTTCTGTCTCCTCTTTCGGAGTTGAATTATTATCGCTGCATCCTGCAAGCAATATTAGCACAGCAAACAGACTGTAAAATAATTTTGTCAAAATCTTAACCTCACTTATTCTATGTTTGTAAAAAATCTCTCTAATAACTATAACATATCAAATATAGATATATGTTTAAAATGCTCGGATTGCATACCTTCTATTCCTAATCTGACATGCTCTATAAATCCTAAAAGGAATAATAGGGTCTTAACATAGTGACGCACATTTAAGAAAATGGCTGTAAACTTATGCATTATGAGTACATTGCTATAAAAGTTAAGAGATTTTTGACATTATAGTGACTATAATTAGACACTATTATTCAACCCTTTATATAACAGGTTTATTGAAATTTCACCTTTTAACAAACCACTCTTCCATTTACGTAAATATATCATAGACCCTTACAATAGTGACCCCTGAATCACTCATTTAATTTCCCACTAAAAAAGATCCTGCCTAAACAGGATCTAACTGGATATTTATTTTACTAATACAGTAGTATTAGCAGGTATAGTTAACATCGAATCATTCTTTATTACACCCGCTTCACTTGAAAAAACTACTTCTCCATTGCCGGCAATAGTTACTGCAACTGTCTCATTTGAAATATTATGATAAATCTGGATGGTTTGGTGGAGGGTCCGTTTATAGGCGACTATTTTTGCATTATTGACTTCCATCGCTTCTAAATTTCCTTTTAGTAACTCGTCATACCCTTGGCGAACACGGATCATTTTACGATAGTGGTTTAACAGGGAAGCTTGATCGTTGTCTTGTGCTTCAACAGAGATACCATTTCCGCCAATATTGTAGGTTGGTGTTTGCCAGCTTGTTTGGCCTTCCCCGTCGCCTTCAAACCAACGGAATGGCTCACGGATGAACTCATCTGGTTTTGCGCCTGTCATACCGATTTCTTCCCCATAATAGATAAATGGATTGCCAGGCAATGTCAACAGAATGGATGCAGCCGACTTCGCTTTAGCAGCATCACTATTCAGCTCGCTCATAACACGGTTTTGATCATGATTGGATAAGAAAATGGCGTCGATTATAGTGGGATTATAAGTGTGGTAAAGCGCTGCTGTTGAAAGTGCTGCTGCGGTAATACCTTGATCTGTGCCGCTTTTAACAGAAAGGATGATTTTATCTGCTAAATGGAAATTAAAGGCTGAATCTAATGCCTCATAGTACGGTGCAACTACCTCTGGCAAATCCCAAACTTCACCGACTAAATACACATCTGGTTTACTCTGCTGCATCACAGCTCTGAATTCTTTCCACCATTCGAGGTTATTAGCTGCACCATCTTCAGTTTGCCCTTTATAGATATGCATCGCCGCATCCAGCCGGAAACCGTCGGCCCCTTGGCTGAGCCAATACTGCCCAATTTTAATCATTTCTGCTCTAACGTCATGATGATTAAAATTCAAATCAGGCATGCCAGACCAAAATGTGCCATAGTAATAGCCCTCTCCGTTTGGGTTTTTATACCATACTTGCTGACCCCATGATCCTGTTTCGTTTAAATCGGCATGTTCATCTGCCCACACATAATAAGTACGGTATTTACTGTTTATATCTTGACTGGCTTCCTTAAACCAAGGATGCTCACTGCTCGTATGATTAACAACTAAATCCATAATTACCTTCATGCCCCGTTTATGTGCTTCATTAGTCAGGTTACGAAAATCTTCCAACGTTCCATATTCAGGATCTATATTATAGTAATCTGTCACATCATATTTATGGTAGCTTGGTGACGTATTAATCGGCATCAGCCACATTCCATTTACTTGCAAGTCTTTACTGGTGCTCCTATTGCCGTCATTCAAGTAATCAAGCTGACTGATAACCCCTTTTAAGTCACCATGGCCATTACTATCAGAATCATAAAAAGATTTCACATAGATTTCATAAAAAACACCGTCTTTATCATATTGGCTTTCCCCGCTTTGAGCACTTACCTGAGATGATAAACTAACAGTTTGCGGCAATGACAATTTTACTCCGTACCAATTTCTCAATTGCCTTCCCCCTTTTTAAATGAAATCGTTTACATTTTAACTATACCTGTATGGACAGCACGTTGCAAATATTTGGGGGAAATTGATTCTTTTTACATGATAATTATCAGCAGCTTAAAAAAGAAGTTTTCTTAAACATAATCTAAAACAGCTTTTAAACAATACCACATCCTTTAGCTTATTTCAGTTACGAAAAATGTCACAGTCTTCAGGACTTTAACTCTAAAATACTAGATTAATAGAAAAATGTCATAATTCGCAAAACTATTAATTCTTTAGCCGTGTTATATTTTACATGTAATCTGGCATGCAGGTCCCTGACAGATTATAAAAAAATGATTAAAAGGAGAAAAACAATGAAAAAGAAACTTATCCCTGGTTTATTAATTACCGCTTTTCTTTTTTCAATCTTGACTCCTACTGGGTTTGCACAGAAAAAATCCTTCTCGTTTAATGTAACTCCGTCGCAAAATAGTGGTGTAGCGTATTCTGCACCTAACCCGAAAGATGATACTGAACAAAAAGGCTATATTTACACTACAAAGCACAATATAATATCTTCTGATATATACTACTACAATATAAGAAAAAGCCCGTCAACTAGTGCAACATCTTACACTGGTTACATTAGGGTAACTCCCTCTAATGCAAAAAAAATTGTCAAAGCTTATAGTAAAAAAGCGAACAAAGGTCAAAGTTTAATTCTGCAAGCGGATACAGATAAATACTCTGTACACTCAGAAGGTTATTGGTACTCTTAACAAGCTAAATCGTCTAAATTAACATAGACCGACTACCTGCATCGGTCTCTGATTATTACTTAATCATTTTTGAAAGGAGTATAAGTCTTGAAAAAAATATGGTTATTGCTGCTTTGCACATTTCTAGTCGTGCTTTCTGGCTGCTTTCCAACAGGTGAACAAAACGCTGCATCTGATTCGAAACAGGCAAACAAATCAAATGAACCAACACCTGATAATCTTGATGTGGAATTGGACAAAAACTTGCTTGTAAAAGCAGATATAGCTGGTGGAGAAAATAAAGATTATCCCTCACTATCCGTCTCACCGAAGGACTTTAAGAACGATCCGTTAAAGCAGGAACTTGTAAATAATAAAGAATTAACAGATACTTTTGAAAACAATAATGAGATTAAACCAGACTATAAAGATGTATATTTTGAATTTACGGATGGATCGTATATGTCGATAGAATTAGGTACTGTTAGGTTTGAGGATTCATTTTACAGTGATCGTGAATATTCTGATGTTATATATGGTGCAAAACCCAATATACGGTCTGATTTGCACGATATATACAAAAAAACAGCACTTGAAAATATTAATAGCAACGATGCCATTGAAAAGGTTAAAAAGGCAGCAAATGAATACGGTATAACCAACCTTGGAAATCCAGATGTGATTGCTTTAGATTTAGAAACATTAGAAAATGAATGGGAGGATTACGAACAAAAGGACGGCGGTCATCCTCGCAAATGGGAAAAGGCTGATGAAGCATATGTAGTCACCTTTCCTGTTGTACAAAACAATCTAATCATAACAAACAAAGGTTATTTTAGTAATGCTGCTGAAATACCGGTAATAGGAAGCCGGATAGTAGGTGTTGTTAATAAAGATGGAATAATTGCCTTAACTCTAGACGGCATTTATGATACAGGCAAAACAATACAAAATAAAGTAAATCCGATTTCCTTGGAAGACGCCTTAAACATGGTTGAAAACAAGTACAAAGATGTCATATTAACAGACCCAATAACAATATCAAAAATAGCATTAGAGTATGTTCCAATTGTGTCCAAGCAGGATTCCATCAGCTATAAACTAACCCCTGCATGGGTCTTTACCGCCAAACAGGATGTAACGTCTAGTGATGAAAAAGGCACAAACACAGCATCCGATTATTTTACTATCATAATCGATGCAGATACGGGCCAAGAATTGCGTATTGGAAGTGACTATTAATATGAAAAGCAGAGCATTAACTATGTCGTTTATGCAAGTATTTTCGTCTCCTGTTTTTTACCTTTCCATCATCGGTGTTACTTTACTTTGTTTTATAAGCGTCTGGGAAGAAATTAACAGTGTTGCTGGAGATGTAGCTTATTATTTTGATATTTTTATAGGCTTAACAATGTTTAAAAAATTAGTAGTTTTATTTGCTGCTTTTCCTTATGTATCCAGCTTCTGCAGTGATTGGAAATGCCAATTTATAAAACCAGTTGTCATCCGTACAGGGATTAGCAAATATGTGTGGTCAAAAATTATTACTTGTTTTGTCAGTGGTTTATTAACTGTATTTATAGGACAAATCCTATTTATCATCTTACTGTCATTTAAGTTCCCCTTGTTTCCAAATGAAGATTTAAACCAAGTATTGTTTCCACCATTTAAATCACTTAGTACCAGTATTTTCCCGCCTTTATATTTACTAGCACAAAGTTTTGTTTTTAGTATGGCAGCAGCATTATGGACAGTTGTTGGATTAACCTTCTCTGCGTTTATACCAATTCACTTTGCTGCAATAGTTGCACCTGTTATTGCCAGTTATGTTTTAGAAGAAGTTACCATCCTACTTCCAAATGCATTTAACCTGTACTTACTTACAAGAAGTTCAGATGTCATTCAGCAAGGTCCCCTCATCAGTTTTATCTACTTTTGTTTTATTTTTATTATGTTATCAATACTAGCTGGATGGCTGTTTTCTTATCAAGTTAAGAGGAGGGTGCGTAATGAAGTTGTTTAATACAGCAAGATTTGTGTGTTTGCAAAATTTCCGCAAATGGTCCTCCAATTACCGAGTTTGGATTATCGCTATTCTGCTGATCATTTTGACACATAGCTTTACGAAGGAAATCGTAGATTTTGGAAAAGACATTGATATTAATGTCTCGCCATGGATGTTTCCGTTTCTTTTTACTCAGAAATTTATTAAGCTACTGTTCTTTTTCCCCTTACTATTACTGTTCAGTGATGCTCCTTTTATTGACGAGAACCAGCCCTATATAATCGCAAGAAGCGGCAGAATTCCATGGAGCATCGGACAAATTGGGTATATTTTCATCGCTTCAGCAGTTTATTTTATCTTTCTCCTGCTCTTATCTATCGGGCTTAACCTTTTCAATATCCAATTTACAATGGAATGGGGAAAAGTTCTTGGCACACTTGCAAATACTAATGCAGCCGATGTAGTTAATTTAAAAACATTTATTCCTTCAGATGTTTTACACTATTTTTCGCCCATTCAAGCATTGTGGTTTTCTCTCCTGCTTTCGTGGTTAACCGGAGTATTTTTAGGGCTTATTATTTATGTTATTAATTCCTTTTCGAACACTAGAGTGTTTGGAATATTAACAGCATCCTTCCTGCTAGTTTTAGATGCGGCTGTTACCAATAGATATTATTTATACCGCTTTTCACCTGTGTCATGGAGCAATCTTGCACGGATTGATATTAATGGAACAACTCCAATGCCGTCGATAACCTATATTTATATTAGTTTTGCTCTACTGATCGGGATAATGATAATATCAGCCATTGTAATTAACCGCAAGCAAACGATTAATGTGTTACCACCTATATAAGCAAGAAAGGAGTAGTTAAGATGCATGCAGGTATTAAGGTTCATGATTTAACAGTAAGGTTTGGAGAAACGACTGTATTAAATAACATCTCCTTATCGTTTGAAAAAAACAAAATTCACGGTTTAGTTGGCAGAAATGGTTCTGGGAAAACCATTCTCTTAAAGTGTATTTGCGGGTTCGTAATCCCAGCATCTGGAAGTATTAAGATAGATGATCAGCAAATCGGTCAGGACTGTGATGTGCCAGAAAATATAGGTATCATTATTGAAGCACCGGGATTTCTGCCTAATTATGATGGATACACCAATTTGAAATTTCTTGCTGCAATCAAAAAGCAAATATCAAAGGAACAGATCTTACATGTAATTGAAAAAGTTGGATTAGATTCTAAAAGTAAAAAACATGTCGGCAAATATTCACTCGGAATGAGGCAGCGACTTGGTCTTGCTCAAGCACTGATGGAAGATCCTGATATCCTTATACTTGATGAACCGATGAATGGCTTGGATAACCAAGGTGTTAAAGATATTCGAACAATCCTTTTAGAGCTGAAAAATCAAGGAAAAACAATATTACTCGCCAGCCATAGCAAAGAGGATATTGAGATTCTGTGTGACACAGTACATGAGTTGGATCTCGGCAAAATAATAAACTCGAATACTAAATTCTGATATATAAAAAAATGACTCAAGACAGCTCTTGAGTCATTTTTTGCATTCATTTTATTAGTTTGTATTCTGGCCGCCGCCATTTAATCCTGTTTTAATAAGCTCATTCACCTTGCTGTTAGCAACCAACCCTAAATGGCCAATTCCACTAAGCTCAACGTTTTTTGCTCCTTTAAGGTTAGAAAGCCATGTTGGCACTAAATAATCATTTGAACTGTAAATAGACGTGTACAGAATTTTATCGTTAGAATCTTTGCCAACTGGTGCTGTTGATGTAACAAATCTGTTAGGCGATCCTAATGTGATAACATCATTCACCTTTGTTCCGCCAGTGTTCAAGATATAAGTCAATGTATTAATACCGCCTGCACTGTGTCCGATGATATCGACCTTGCTTTTGCCGGTTTTCTTTAATACTTGATCTACATATGTTGCAAGCTGCTTGGCATTTGTATAGCTGTTGCCTGTTTTATCTAATAATTCAATAGCATAAAGCTCATTATCTGCCCAGCCTTGTGATTTTAAATAACTTTTAATTGCATAGAAGTTTGTGCTGTTACCGCCTGTTCCGTGCACATAAATAACCGGGTCATGACTTGACGCTGCTTTGGAAACAGAAGGTTTCGCTCCAACAACAGAAACAATAATAGCCATACATGCAACTAATGAAATTAGTAATTTAGTAGTCTTCATTATTTCCCCCTATGGTTTAGAAGTTATCTTGCTATAACTATTGTTATATATTTCGAGAGGAGAAACAACCGGTAAGATTTGTTAGGAAGTGTATTCTATTTTTTTATATCACTAATAACTACTAAATTTGCTATTCTTAAATGTTCTTAATTATGTTATTATTTTGTACGTTATTAAGAAAAAAAGTGAGGTCTAGTTATTAATGAGAATGCAAAAGAAAAAACGAAAAATCAGTATCACAGGAATAATTATCGTATTATTGCTTGGAGGAGCTTTTTACGGGGGTATTTTATATCAAAGTTACTCTGAAGAAGCATCTGAAAAGAAAAAAGAATCTAATTCAGCACCATCAATGGACGAGAAAACTAAAACTGGCAGTAAGGATACGGCTGTCATTACAGCAAATAATGACATATTACCTCTAGATGACTCGACAACAGAAAGCATCGATAATTTCGAGTTAACATATACACCTTTTGAAGAAAAACTAGTCGTTTCTACAAATGATGGAAAAACAAGTACTTTTAATTATTTAAACAATAACGATGTTATCTCTTACTCCCCTTCTTATCAGAACATACTGCTTAATCCCCTCGGTGGTTTTGAAGAAGGTGGAAGTCTTTTTGTGTACATGAAGGATGAGGGTACGGTAGAAGTAAAAGTGGATAACGAGAATGAAAACAATTACTATCCGAAGCAAGCACTATGGCTTGATGACCAATACATATTAGTTGTCAAAAGTTACGTATACGGGACTGTAATAAACGGAGATTTGCTGCTCTATGATAGCCTAAATGAAACATTAACACCGCTGACTATCTACAATGGTGATGCAGTAGTAAGCATTAGCCTCTCCCATACTAAGAATAACGAGAAAACAGTTATTGTAGATGGAATAAACTTTACAGATGACATTTTAAATGAGAATCAGCCTTATGTGGCAGAGTACTCTGTAACAACCATACTGAACGAATTGTAAATAGATTAAAACCCTATTATGTTAACCTCATGTCCACATAATAGGGTTTTAATTATTTATTCGTATTCAACCCGCCGCCATTCAAAGCAACCTTAATCAAGTCATTTACTTTTTTACTAGTAACAAGCCCAAAATGATCAACACCAGTTATTTCAATGTTTTTTGCTCCATCGAGGATGGAAAGTTTGTTAGGTGTTATATAATCGTTTTTGCTGTAGATGGATGTATAAAGGATTTTGCGGTTTGGATCTGTTCCGACGGGTGCTTTTGTTGTTATTACTCGATTTGGGGATCCTAATGTTACTACATCGTTAACTTTATTTCCCCCATCAGTCAGAATATAAGTTAACGCATTTATCCCGCCTGCACTGTGTCCTATAATATCAACCTTTTTCTTACCCGTTTTTCTTAGCACATCATCTACATAAGTAGACAGCTGTTTCGCATTTGTAATGCTGTTCCCTGTTTTATCAAGTAATTCAATGGCGTACAACTCATTATCTGCCCAGCCTTGCTGCTTCAAATAGGTTCTAATGAAATAAAAGTTAGTACTGTTTCCCCCTAATCCGTGCACGAAAATTACAGGATCATGTGTTACTCGCTGTGCTTCGGAGACAGTTGGGTTTAAACCGACTGCACATAAAAGAATCGTCATACATGCTATTAGTGAATGTAACATTCTCATTTTTCTTCATTTCCTCCTAAAAATTATGCTGTTCATGACTGTTTTATTATGGACAATTTTTGTGGAGAAATTCACGGTAACTTCTGTTAGAAAAATAGAAGCTTTTTTACATTTCAGCTTCTGATCGGAATAAACAGAACTAGGAGAAGAATAATAAAAAGACTTAGGATATATCCTAAGCCTTAGGCAGCAATACACTTTTTGGGATTGATACATGAATTCCTTTATTTTCATCCACCACTTGTGTTATCGAAAAATCGCCACAAACGCTGATTAACGAGTATGCAGCTTGCCTTGACAGCCCATAATTTATTAGCTAATTTGCATCATACGGTAGGAATCGAGTTAATTTCAGAATTGTTTTCATCAGATTAATCTAAAAGGACAATCACTATGGTAAGACCTTACTGCCCCCGCCTTTAGGTGAATGCTTTTTTAAATTTGTGAGAAAGTGATTTTCTTCTATTTTTTGCATTCTGACTAATCTTTATTTCCCACTACAATTTACCTCTCGACATCTCCTACTGATTCAGACATCGCCCGCAATATTTCCTTTTCCGACGACATTGGTGTGTCTCCTACGATTGTATGCGCAAGCATTCCAGCTGCGGCGGCAAATTCAACTGTCTCCAGCATTGAAAACCCTTCCATTACACCATGTACAATTCCGCTTGTATAGGCATCTCCCGCTCCGATTCTGTCAAAGACAGAAAATGTTAGTGTTTTTGAAAAGACAAATGTTTGATTCTTAAAGATAAAACCTTTCAAAGAATGCGTATTGTCACTATTGATTAAACGGTGTGTACCAGCAATGACGGAGATATTATATGTTTTCGCAACATATGGAATCAATTCCTTAAGCTGCTCACTGCGGTCATTTTTCTCTGTTTTCAACCCTAATATAGACATTGCATCTTTTTCATTCATCATGACTATATCAGCTAAATGAAGCATTTCTTCATAATGTGGCTTTGCTTTTATATATCCGTCCTCACCCCAGAGCGATGGACGATAGTTACAATCAAAAACAACTATCCCTCCATTTTCTTTCACCGCTTTGGCAAATGTTTTCATGAGATGACGAACATTATTATTCATTGCAAGCGAGATGCCGCAAAAATGGACAACATCGACTTTCTTTACAATGGTATTAAAATCATAGGTTCCATCAGTTGCTTTATTAAAACTGCTTTCAAGACGATTGGAATAAGTTACCCGGCTAGGCCTGGCACCAAATCCATTTTCTAATAAGTACATACCAACATACTGCCCATCTCGTCTAATAAAGGATGTTGTGATACCAAGTTTTTGAAGATATGATAGAGCTGCATCACCAATTGGATTTTCAGGCAAGGTAGATACAAGAAACCCTATATGGCCAAATTTTGCTAATGCTGCGGTTACATTTACACCCGTACCAGAGAATGAATAGGTTAATGTGCCACTTTGAGAAAGAAGTTCATACCCTGGCACTTGAAGACGCATCATAACCTCTCCAAATGCTGCAACATTCTTAGGCATATTGATCAACCAATTTCTTAATCGTTTGAAGTAATTCACTTACATCCTTAACATTAGTTCTTCCTGTGTTTTTGTCTATTATAGATGAGTACACGTGCGGAATAACTTGCGGCACATTGGCCTCTAATGCAATACGCAAGATTGTTTCAAAATTCTCTTTGTCAATCCCGCCTGTTGGCTCTAATGCAAAACCTTCTTCACCACATGCTTGTGCAACAGCGCGGAATTCGTCTTCACTGCTTAACCCTTTCATCGGGAAGTATTTCAATGCATTTCCACCCATATCGCGTACAAGCGCAATGGCGGTTTTGATCGGTACTATCGCATGCTCTTCCTGCGCAGCACTAACCGGTCCAGTGGAGATATTCACATAACCTATGCGCCCTGTTGGAGATATTAAACTATTAATCCAACTATCTCTTTCACCAAGGTTGGCACGTGTTGCTCCAACGGAAGGAAATACTTGGTTTATATGACTGCCTGGGTAGTATTTTGCAATCTCTGCTACTACAGCTGCTTGACGGTTGTCACCAGCACCCAATCCAATCGATACCGCTTCTTCTATTTCTTTACCATAGACTTTCATTGCTGTTACTGCTGCTTCTACTGTAGGATAATCTTTCGAAAGGACACCAACTAACACATAACCTTCAGCAGCTTCAAAAACCTCTTTTGCATTCTCTACACTATTTGCTAACACATTTAATGCAACACGGTTTTTGTAAAAACGTTTTGATATATTTGACATTTTATATTCCTCCCACTATTTCACGTATCTTAGATTCAATTACCTGAATATCATCATGTTGCAATGGACGTGGATCAATATCAAAATAGCCCTGTCTCACACCATAATCCCGTGTATAAATAGCGATTTCACCATCTCGCAGTCTTTCATTCACTTCCTGTGCTGTAAACTGAACTTGATTAGCATCAATTAGAATTCGTGCACGGTAAATGGCACGGCCCGCTTCATCCTGTACAATCTTAACATTGACGCCTTTAAGCTTATTAAGGGACATTAATATTTGCAATGATTCTTTTTCTTGTTCACTTTTGTCTTCTTTATTGCCGTATTCATCAAGTGCCTGAAGTAATCCAAATGTTGTTTCTTTCCCGACTTTCATACTTCGTCCAATCCCATGTAATTGAAGCTTTAGCCATTCAATATAGATTTGCTTGCCACCAACAATCCCTGATGTTGGACCTTCAATTGCCTTTGAACCACTGTAGATCGCAAGGTCAGAAAATTTCACATATTTTTGAAGGTCTTCTTCTGCCGCTGCGTCTACGATAAGTGGAATTTCATTCCGTTTGGCAACCTCCCATGCTTCCTCCACTGAAATCATGTTTTTTTGAACAGCATGATGTGATTTCACGTAAAGGATAGCTGCTGTGTTTTCCGAAATCGCATCTTCGATATGCTCCGCCTTTCCTTCATTGGCATATCCAACCTCAACAAGCTTTCCACCGCCTAAATAAATCATCGTTTCAACAGGTGCTCCGTACTGAACATTGTGACCCTTCAGCATGATAATTTCACTTTTTGGAATATTCTCTTGATGAAGTCGCTCACTTTTGCGTCGATTGCCTTTTGTCACCACTGCCGCAACAGAAAGGGCAATCCCACTTGATGCCGAGTTCACGATCACTGCTGCCTCTGATCCTAGGATTTTTGCAACATGCTCACCTGCTTTATCGACTAAATCTGCAATCTCAACATAATTTTGTCCACCCTGTTTCATTGCATCCATCACCGTATCAGTTGGTGCTGATACACCTAAGATACTCATTCTTCCACTTGCATTAATCACACGTTTAAGCCCGTATTTAGCATTCAATGAATTCTCCATTTACAACCACTCCTTTTGTTTCTATTCTTTGATACGCTTCCCGCTTTTCACCGTCAGAATCAGTCAGTGTAATCGGTTCATCTCGAACAGTAAATAGTGTCATATTCGCAACAGACCCAACCTTTATGCAAGCCAGCTCAGGTTTTTGTAACCAATTAGCTGCATTTGTCGTAACTGCCGCGATTACTTCCTCTAGCGAATAACCTAAGGAAAGGAATTTTGTTAGTACATTAGCCATGCTATATACTGGACCGTTTATTCGATTGTTTCGATAAATATCTGTGCTGATTGTATCTAACCCAATTTTATGAATTTTTGCCGCTTCCGCAACTTTAAATGAAAAGCTTGCCGTACCATGCCCAACATCCAGATGCACACCGCGTTCAATTGCATCCTTTAACACCTGAAGCGGTTTCCCTTGTGCATCGAAAAGATTATTTTGTTTTCCATTGAGATAATGTGTAATGATATCTCTTTTCTCCAAGAGTGGAATAATTTCATCGATGAATGGCGGACCAGAACCGATGTGGACCATTAATGGCAATGCTGTTTCTCTAGAAAGAGCCCGCGCCATCCTTAAAGGTTCAATCCCATTATCACAAACCACGCTTTTGCTAATCCGTGCCTTTAATCCAACGATTACTTCTTTATAATCATTTACAGCTTGTAAAACCTTGCCTTTATCGATCCATTCTAATCTGGATAATTCATCCACTCTTTGTAAACCAATACGTGAAATATTCAAAAAAGCCAATACATTCGTTTTAGCTTTATGTCTGCTCGCTGCCAATTCTGAGATTCGATCAGAACCGCAGCTACCAGCATCCACAATTGTTGTCACCCCTTGATTCACTCCGATTTTATCGATTTCATCACCATACGGGTCAAATTCAGGAAATGCATGGACATGTAAATCAATCCAACCACTTGATACATAAACACCTGAGCAATCTATCATATGTACTCCACGTCCAGCTCCAACCGGCACCACCTGGGCAATTTTACCGTCATTAATGACAATATCGATTTCCTCTCCGTTTAGTCTCTTTACATGATGCAATACGAAATCTTTCATACCATTTCACCTTTTCCGTACTAATTTAAAGCTGCAATCCACTAAAATAAACGCCTCATTATGTGAGGCTTTTGTGAAAAAGTTAAGTTACTAATAACGATTTGCATTAAACTTTAGATTGATGTAATACAATAAATCATAACGTTATAATGTTTATACCCTCAAAAATATTTAAAATATAAAGCTAAGTACATATGGAGTAACTTAGCTTCTTTTCATTAGCTATATATTTAAGTTCACAACATATTTATGTATATCAGTATTATAGTAGCCAATCGAGTATTCGATTAATTGTTCATTGATATCATAAGAAAAACGTGTTCTTTGAAATAATGGTTTCGGCTCAATATTTAACAAACTAGCTATTTTTTCACTTGGATTTTCCACACCAAATTCATCTTGAAATCGGTTAAAGTACACTCCCTTTTCATACAGTTCTTCATACAGGGAATCTTTAAATGTTTCTGGGTCTAGCGAAAGTAAAAAACGACCAGGAATATAGTGAGTAAAATGAATGTACGGTTGGTCATTTAACGTAAAAATTCGCTCTAGACAATAGCATTCTTTTTCAGGAAAATAGTTAGATAAGATTGGATGGTCTGACACAACAATTTTAGAAATAGTTACGTTACCCTTCCTTAAGGTATATCCTGTCGATAATAAATATTCAGAAAACCCTTGCCCCTTTGATAATTTTGAAATGGCTCGATTATCTAAAACTTTTGTACCGATACCACTATGTTTTTCTACATAGCCTTCAAGAGCTAACTGTTCGACAGCTTTGCGTATCGTGATTTTACTAACACCAAATTCCTTTTCCAATTCGGGTTCAGGCGGGATTAACGAATTTTTAGGATAAACTCCTTTTATCATTCGTTCTTTTAATTCATTTTTTACTTGAATATAAAATGGGCCCTTTTTCCGTAACAATTTCATAAAGATCTACCTTTCCAACGTTACTCATCTTCGATTAACTTTTATCTATTTTCCCTTTATTGTATCAATAATGAATAGGAAAGTGTAGAAATCATTTTATATTTACGAGCTTAAAAGGGCTCCATGGCCTGATATACTCTAATAGAAAATGCTCATCAGCAACAACGTTTGCTACTTTGTTTTTCCGATTGTCTTCAGGCATATCCTTTAAAACGACTTGCAATTCGCCTTTATATTTTCCGAACTGATTATTCCCAATAAAAATATCCCCAGTCGTTTGAGACACTGATTGTTTTTCCTCAAAAGATCGATCAGCATATTTTTTTCGTACATCTACTGAACGAATCATATATTCTGTAATATCACCGCGTCGTATATGTGTTTCGTTTAAAGCTACAATTGCTTCCAATTCGCTAACATCAGACTCTAATTCGATTTCTAATTCTAGAATATCTCGATTAAGCTCCCCGAGTCTACGAAGTTCATCCTCACTTGCGTAAGCATTGCCGATGATGATGTCATCAATAAACCCGGTTGCCCACAAATGCTTGGCTTGAATGGCAATTGGTAAATTCCGGTGCTGCTCTAACGTACATAACCCGTCATTGATATCCCATGGGCCTATTTGTCCGACTGAAGATGTTATAAAGGCAGCAGTCCTAATGCCATATTTTTTAAAGCGTTTCGAACAATTAATAAAGAAATCATATGGTAAACCTGTATATTTTTGCGGATAAAAATTGTGACAGCCGATGATATAATCTTTATTGCCTTGATGGGTTAAAATATTGGACAGATAATCAACATCATTACTCATATTCAACTCTATTTTTAAACCGTAAGGATTATTTGTCATTTTCGCTTCTTTTAATCCGTCAAATCCTAAATCAAGTCTGATTCCATCAGCACCTAGCTCATTGAAAAAACTTAGATCATCATAACTAATATTTAATGTGTCAAAGACTGCAGGAGAGACATCCAAAATGACTTCCATTTGTAGTTCCTTTGCAAAAGTTATAAGCTCGGTAAATTCTCGCATTAATTCCTCTTTCGGCTTTGAAGCTGATAATAAGCAAGTAAACACACGATCAAAACCATAATCTTTTGCCATTTTTAAATATTGCTTATCCTCTTCCATCGTTGACTTTTCTGGATAGATTGAGACACCTAATCGCTTCATTAATTACACCTCACGATTTGCATACTTTTCTGACATCATTTTTTGAACGTTGATTATATATCTTTGAAAACTGACGGTGACAAATACTGCACATATAATAGTGGGCACAATTACCACTAGATAATATTTTCCGCCAGTAATGACAAATAGAAACATTGATAGAAAGATTACCAGAATCGATATGCCGATTGCTTTCCATGTTGACAATTTAGCGCCGATATTTGTTTTATAAAATACGATATAAGAAGCAACCAATACTCCCCCTGATAGAACCATCTCTAACATTGAATCATCTCCCTTACGCAGTTTTAGTTTGGGATTGTTCTTTTTCTTGCTCTAAGTGCTGCTTTTCAAACATTTTAAAGAATGGAAAATAGATAGCTAGCGAGATACAGAAGTTCAAAATAACTAATACTCCTGCCATAATCGTCCAATCTGTACTTATGATTGCTGCAATTGGTGCTGGAACCGTAAACGGAAGTTTCGCCATAATCATCGGAATCAAATGAAATTGGAAAAACAAGTATGAGACAATTCCGTTTACAAGTGGTGCCAAGATAAATGGAATAATTAATATAGGGTTCATTACGATGGGAGCCCCAAAAATGATTGGTTCATTAATGTTAAACAATCCGGGCAAAAATGATAGTTTTCCTAATTCCTTCAAAAATGTTGCTTTTGAGAACATGAATAGTACTACGAGTGCTAAAGTTGATCCTGCTCCCCCAATCCAGACAAACCATTGAATAAATTGCTCTGTAAATAAAGTTGGAAGATTATAGGCATCACCAGTTGAAGCAAATACTTCCATATTCTCAAGAATACTTGCATCCCACATTGGTCTTATAATTGGTCCCATAATTGCAGGCCCATGAATGCCTAGTGCCCAGAAAAAAACAACCAAGAAAATCGTTAATAATCCGCCAAACAGACTATTTCCAACTAAAAAGTCTTTTAATGGCGAGATGAGCAAAGTAATGACCGAGTTAATATCAAAATGTAATACGTGGCGTACAAGCCAAAAAAGCACAATAACAACGAGTGTAGGAATTAATGCAGTAAATGAATTGGCAACCATCGGTGGTACACTTTCTGGCAATTTAATCCGAATGTCCCTTTTGATAAAAAAGCGAAATATCTCGACAGTTAACAAAGAAGTAACAATTGCACCAAATAAAGATTGAGCACTTAAATTGCTTATATTTAGCCAGCGTCCTGCTTCAATAACTCCTGCAACAGGTTCAGTTACTTGTACTGGCACAATTGAAGTAATCAGGAAAGCCAAGACTGAAAGTAAACCAGTACTTAATTGATCAAGCTTGTAATGCCCTGCTAAAGCATATGCAACCCCAAATGATGCATAAAGAGCCATTGCTCCTACAGTGAATCGAAAGGGAATATCTAATACCGGCCTAAAGTCCGCAATGAATTCATCATAACCTGCAATTGGAAAATTCAATAAAATGACAAAAAATGAACCGATGATTGTTAACGGTAGCGTTGATAAAATTCCATTCCGTATTGCCAAAAGATGTCGCTGAGAACCAATTCTCTGTGCGGTTGGCATTACTTTCGTTTCTAAAAACTGCATAACCTTATTCATAAAAATACCCCCTCTTTTTAGAAATCTTTGACCAAGAATTTTTTAAACCTTATAACATTATGATGTTTAAGGGTAAAAATAACCCTGCTAAGTAGACTATACTCCAAGATGAATGATATCTGCATCACCAATAAGTTCTCTTACCTTTTAACCCGATACTGTCCCGATTATTGATTTCTTGTTTCTGTGCTTACTTTTCCATTTTAGTTACAATAAACTAGTTGAAATACCTCCAAATCAACACAATAAACTATTCATGAATAACTCTCTCCTTTTTCATAATGTAATCCTTTTCATACAGACATTCTATTATAGTTTTTTGGTCTAGTCAATATAACATTATAATGTTTAGAAGATATTTTTCTTTTATTCTTTCTCCTTTGGTACCCGTATTATTAGCAACAGATTTTATTTCCCGGATTTATGAATAAAACTGTATGTGTAAGGATTGTTTTTCCATCAGCTTGATTAGTAAACTCTTTTTATAAATAAAAAACCAGCCTTGATGCATGAGAATATGGTACAACTTCTTTAAATACAGCATCTCAAACAAACATTTATCATCGAACATTCCACCATTTAAATTGTATTACGATTCGATGTATTTGCAATTTATCGTAATTTATTCCTTCTTTACAGGCAAGCAACTTGTCAGATTATATAACAAAGTATTTTAATAGTTTGCATGAATACAAAAAATAGAGCTGCATCCATATAGATGCAGCTCTTTTTTTAACATTAATGCATTTACGATTACTTAAAAACTTATTTCCCCCACTAATCTTTTGCTATTCAATTTCTTATGAAACTGCGGATCTTTCGGGATACTAGGATCAACTCCTCTTAATGTTGGTACAATCGCACAGATTAACTGAATGGCAATCGGGTAAACAAATGAGTTATAAAAATAATTGTCGCCGGTTGTTACGACAAAATTTTTGTCGCCAATGCCCTCAACGTTACTGCCAATTGTATAAATACTTTCAGTCCAGTCTGATAAGACGTTAATTAATTTATTTACCCGTGAATCCTTCTCTGGATTTAGAACAATAATAGTTGAATCTTCATTCACTGCATTATATATTCCGTGGATAAATTCTTCAAACTCATAACCAGTAACAGGGATACGCATTGTTTCTAGCAACTTCAGAGCACCCTCTAACACATCTCCATACAATTCCTTCGGCCCCACGATCCTAATTTCTTTTGCCTTTTTTAAGTCAGGGATGTTAGCTGTTACCCATTTTTCTGCAGAATGGTAGACAGCTAAGAAACTATCAGCAGTGTTTTTTAAAGAAATGATTACTTTATCAAACTCATTCTGGTTTATTGTCCCGTTCTCTTGACCAATATAGAGGGCGAGCAGCAGTAAATTTAATTTCGTGCAATAGAATCCTTTTGTTTTGGCACCTGCAAGCTCTTCTCCGCATTTAACTGTTAGAATATAATCTGCTACTTCATCGACAAGGGCATCCTCAACACCTGCCATTGATGCAGTTCTACATCCAATATCTTTTGCTAGCTTCATCGCATTATAGGTTGAATAACTGCTTCCACCTTGAGATATTCCAACAACTAACGTATGTGCAACATCATTCGCTAATATTTCTTTTGTGATAAGAAACGGATAATATGCTTCAACAGAAACTCCTGCGAGTTCTCGCATTTTCTGTTGTACTTGTGCCCCGGAATGATAGCTCGTTCCGGAGCCAGTAATGATGATTCTTTTAATCTCTTGTTTTTTTACGGCTGAAAATAATTCAGCAGATGCTTCAATAATTTCATTCATTTTTACAGGCGTTTCCATAAGGTAATCTTGTATTTTCATCACTAATCTCTCCCTTTTATAAGATTCCAATCCAATGTATTATAATTCCAAAGAATATAATCCCGATCGTTAGTTTGGAGATACTGAATTTCTTCCTTAACATCCAGAACACAATAAATGTCAGCGTCAATGGTAAAATATTCGGTAATATTTGATCTAAAATGTCCTGAATAACCACTTCTGCTCCATTAACACTAAATTTTAATGGTGTGGTCACTTTTAACATGGTAGCTACCATTGCTCCTACAACAACTAACCCTACTGTTGTTGCAACTGCCATAATTTTATCCATCAAGCCTTCTTTTTGAATTCTTTCAAGTGAATTCACTCCGACAGAATAGCCATATTTCAAGCCGAAAAATCTGACCAATATATTCGGAATATTATAGAGGAGCAAAAATAGTAATGGGCCAATTATATTTCCTTGTACAGCAAGGGATATACCAATTCCAGCGGCAATTATTCTTAAAGTTCCCCAGAATAAGGAATCCCCTATACCTGCTAACGGCCCCATTAGTGCTGTTTTAACTGCATTTATGGAACTAGTGTCAAAATCCTTATTGTTAGCATTTTGTTCTTCCATTGCAGCAGTTATGCCAGCGATTGTTGGAGAGACGACTGGTGTTGTATTAAATATTTCTAAATGTCGTTTCAATGCAAGAGATTGATCTTCTTGTTTATCGTATAATCTTTTAATAACGGGAATCATCGTATAACAGAAGCCAAGGTTTTGCATTCTTTCATAATTAAAAGCACCCTGCAAAGCAAATGACCGCCAGAAAACACTTCGTAAGTCCTTCTTTCTTAGTTTTTTCTCCTCAGTCAAAGTTAATCTCTCCTTCCGTTAAATTATCAGATTCATCCTTCTTGTTTGTTATATGATTGCTGTCATTCATAATAAAGTTAAGAATGATAGCAATACACACTCCTATTAAAGCTATTGCCATCACATCAAGACTTGAGTAGGATGCTGCCAAAAATCCTACAAAGAAGAATACAGCCATTTTTTTAGAGATTAACATATCAATTAAAAGTGCAAATCCAATTGCGGGGAGAAGATTACCTGCGATAGTCATACCCTCTAAGACAACTTTAGGGACTGCATTGATGAGACTTGTTACTGTTTCTGCACCTAATAACACTGCTAAAAAGGTTGGAATAAACACACTTAGGAAGAACAAGACTACTGGAATCCATATCATTAGCGTTACTTTTTTGAAATCAGCTGCCTTAGCATAGGAATCTGCCTTATGGATAAAGTACGTATTAATCACTCTTACAAGTACTCCTAGAGATTGTGCTAATACAGCAATTGGTACAGCTAAAGCAAGCGCAACCTCCGGACCTTTTCCGGACATGATGGCAAATGCTGTTCCCAATACTCCACCAGTCACCACATCTGGCGGTGTTGAGGAACCTATTCCTGCAATGCCCATCCAAATGAGCTCAAGCTGAGCACCAATTATGATTCCTGTTTTAAAATCACCGAGCACTAATCCTACTAATGCACCTAAAACAAGCGGTCGCTCTAGCATCAATACACCGAATAACCTGCTGTCTAATATTCCAATACCTGCAATTAAACCAAGTAGTAATGCTTGTGTTAACATGAAGCTCGCCCCCTTTTTCCTTCTATGAAGCAGCATGGCAGAAATGTAAATGTTATTATGGCCAGTTTTTTACCAAGTCTTCTAATAATTGTTTTTTATCTCTTGGCAAAATTCTGAAATCTATATTTACACCAAGATTTTCAATTTTTTTAAAATTGTATAAATCTTGATCACTTACCGCTATTAGATCTGTCAGCTTTTGTTTTCCTTCTTCATACCTGAGTCCGCCGACATTTAGTTCACTTACAGTACCATTTGCACCTCTTATAACTTCTAAAGCATCATTTGTGTTTCTAACAAGCACAATTACATTACTCTTTTTGGCCTCTGCAAATTTGCTGACAATCTCCCCTGATTCTTTCACTCCCCGAATATACAGCTTTACATTATTAGGTTTTGCCAAATCTAATGCCATCGCCTTTACTTTATCGTTTTTCGCTTCATCATTAACAATCAGAATGACATTTGCTTGAATAGCGGGAGTCCAACCGAAGGCTACTTGGCCATGAAGCAAGCGATCATCAATTCGAAATAAAGAAATCATCTTATACCGCTCCTTTTACTAAATTATTGATATACTTAATTCCACTTTGTGCTTCTTCCATCGCCTCTGCTAATTTTGCTTCCAATGAATCAGCACCAGACATAATTGTCGTCATTATTAAAGGAAGGTTTACACCTGATATTAAATGAAACTTCTCTGCTTCTTTCTGACTGATTAGAATTTCTAAGCAAATGTTATTGACACTTCCACCGAAAACATCTGTAAAAACAACAAGATCTTGTGTATTTTCTCTGAGGATTAACTCTGTTAATTCCTGCTTCCCGATGTCTCCTGACTTTTCTTGTGTCAGGCAATAATAGTCTAAATTATAGCCGTCTCCTATAATTAGACGAACCGACTCAACTAATGCCTTGGCTAGTTCTCCGTGAGCAGCTACGATAATTTTCATGATGGCTCCCCCTTTGTTTAATTGTCTTCAATCTGTTTAAACATAAACGCAATCGCACCTAAGGCCCCCGCATCTCCTTTTAACTTGGCAAGACTAATATTGGTTTTTATAGGTGTTAGATTCATGACCATTTCTCTAATTTCATCGATAACTATATTCATCGATTCTGATACCCCGCCTCCTATCACTACCTTTTCAGGATTTAATAGATTTATAGAATTTGTGATGAAGACAGCTAATTCAGCTATGAAGTCATCGATTATTCGGGATGCTTCTTTATCTCCTTGAGAATACTTTTCAAATAAATCATGTGGTGGATATCCTGATTTTGATAATGCCATTCCGGATACTTTTGATTCAAAGACTCCAGGGCGACCTAATAAGTTAAAGTGATTATGCTCAATGTCACTTCTAGAGATTTGGTAAGAAATTTCCCCTGCTTGATGGGTATGACCATAAATAAGATTTCCATCAGATATAATGGCAGCACCGATACTCTGACCAATTTCTATAAAAAACAAATTGGTAATACCATTTGGATCAAGCCACATTTCCCCCAAACCAGCACAATTTACATCATTATTGATAAAAGTAGGAAAAGGAAAATGCGGTTCAAATAACTTCTGCAGATTCAAATTTGTCCATTTCAGTGCTTTAGCTTGGAAGACCGTTTCAGTGTTCGTTCTGCCTGGCACTCCAATACCAATCCCAATAATTTTATCCTCTTGAATGTTAGCTTCTTTAATACACAGCTTAACTAATTCGATTATTTTCTCTACCTGATTTGTTAGCTTCACCTCTTTTTTGAAAACAATCGTTCCAACCAAATTTGTAATGATTACTAATATTCTTACTCTGTCGATATCCAAGCCAATTCCATAAGCCGAATCGGGATTAAACCCTAACATTAACGCAGGTCTTCCACCCCCTTTAATTGGACTTTGTTCTCCCAGTTCAATTACTAATTTCTTAGTTAATAGTTCATCAACAATTGCAGAAACTGTTGATTTACTTAAAGACAAGTGCTTGGCAATCTGTGCCCTGCTTATTGGCTGTTCTGCTTTGATTTTTCCTAAAATTAGTGAGCGATTGATTTTCTTAATTAGATCATGATGAGCAGCAAGTTTATTCACATTTATCGGTTCCTATTCTTAATATTTTGTTTTGTTACTGTACTAACCAAAAACCCTTAATTACTATTGTCCACTTTATCAATTTTACCGTTATACATTAATTAGTTTTGTTAGCGAACTAATTATAAATAGATTATTTCATAAGTTATCAGACGATTCAATAACTTTAACACCCATAATTCTGATACATTTCGACAGTCTAAAGGCACCATAGTTCAACAGCTTTTTACACATAAAAAAGCGATACTTCCATAAAAGTATCGCTTCATTCAAGATATTAACTCCGTTTAAAATTCTCCTCAATCTGCTCCAGCGACAATCCTCTTGTTTCCGGTAAATACTTTCCTATAAACACAATCCCTCCAACCGCAAATACGGCGAAAAGGAAGAAGGTTGCCGATAAGCCAACACTGTCTAATAGTACGGGGAAGAATAAACCAACTAAAAAATTGAAAAGCCAGAGAAACAAGACTGCCATTCCCATCCCTATTCCTCGGATTCTGGCTGGAAATATCTCTGATAAGGTGAGCCATGTCATTGGACCGACTGCTCCTTGGAAGAACGCTAAATATAAACATGTCATAGAAAGGACGACATATGGCAGCATTGGGGAATCCGCAAGAAGCAGTGTGGAAATTCCGATTGAAAGGAGAGCTGCGGTAACACCAATTAATCCTGTTAGAAACATAGAGCGTCTATTTACTTTATGCATGATGGACATGCCAATAATGACGGCTACTAAGGAAATTAAGCCATTTGCGACATTTCCGATTAATGCTGCCTTTGTTCCAAAGCCAGAGTTTTGGAGAATTTGTGTGCCATAGTACATGATTGAATTAATGCCTACTAATTGTGAAATCGCTCCGATTCCTATTCCAAGGACAACGATTCTTCTAATCCATGGAATGCCTAAATCTTTAAAGGTAACTTTTTTGGTGTTTTTCATTTCTTCGATACTTGCTTGAATACTTTTTAATTCTTTCTCAGCCGAAATTCCTTCACGAATTTGTTTTAGTGTATGCAGTGCTTCTGCTATTCTCCCTTTTGATGCGAGCCAGCGTGGGCTTTCTGGCAATATAAGAACACCTAACCATAAGGCAACGGCTGGTAGTGTAGCAATCACTAGCATATATCGCCAGACATGTCCTGCTTCATCAAAGGTATTTCCGATAACAGCATTAAAAACATAGGCAAGAAATTGACCAGTGACAATCATTAATTCATTTTGTGTTACTAATCTGCCGCGTCGTTCTGCTGGTGACATTTCTGCAAGATAAGAGGGGATGATAACGGATGCTCCGCCTACAGCTAGCCCTAACAGAAATCGGAATGAAATCATGATGGTTGTATTTGGAGCGATAACACAGCCAAGCGCTGCGAAGAAGAACAAGATCGCTAAATAAAGAATCGTTTTTCGATGTCCCCTAGTATCTGAGAGCCGGCCTCCGAAGATGGAACCAATTGCCGCTCCCAAAACAAGTGAACTTGCGACCAAACCTTCTGTAAAAGGAGTTAAGTTAAGCTGGTCAGGCTGAGCCATGAATGGCAGTGCACCGTTAATTACACCTGTATCATAACCAAACAACAATCCTCCAAAGGTCGCTACAATCGTAATTAACCGGAGATTTTTTTTAGGATCTTTATTACCCTTTCCTGTCTCCATCGAGTAATGATTAGACAACTTTGCATTATCCATTGCCCATTCCTCCTTTTTCGCCAGAGTATTTGTATCCGCTTTCAAAAATAATCAAATAAAACGGATGCTTTCTTAGCTTTACAACTCTATCATATGATGGATCTTCTTTATGATAGAGTTGTAAAGAACTGTTTATTTGGTATTAATTACGTTAGTAATAGTTTTTAAGTATTCACTTGTCCGCTTTGCAATTGGAAATGGCTTATCAAATGGTGCAGGATACATATCCTGTTCGACAACTGCCCACCCATTATAGTTTATGTCCTGCAAAGTTTTAAAGAAAGCTTCCATATCGACTACACCTAATTCAGGTTCACACATAATATCCTCACTCACTGCTTTAGCAAAGGACCAGCCCTCTATTTGCATTCTTTCTCTTACCTTGAGATCACAGCTTTTAATGTGAAGGTATGGAATACGAGCATGGTGTTTGCGCATGAACGCAACTGGATCACCATCTGCATATGCATGATGTCCTGTATCTAAGCATAGATTTATATCTGTGTCATACAGAAGTCTTTCGATTTGCTCCTCTGTCTCAATATGACTTTGTGCATGTGGATGAAACACTACTTCCAAGCCGTATCTTAATTTTGCATGGTTTTTTATTTGTTCTACATTGCGGATAAATGAGCTCCATTCGTCATCGTTTAATATTTGCGGACGGATAAGTTCGCCTGAAAACAAATCTGTATAACAATCATCGATTAACACTACATATTTCGCAGTTGGAAACTTCAGCTGAAGCTCTGCCATTTCATCGAGTAGAGCAATCATTTCCTGTGTTTTTTTCTCAGAAGTAAGATCACCAACTAATGTTGTTGCTGTCAGGGTTAAGTTGCGTTTCTCAAGCTCTTGCTTTAATTGCTGATAATTATTCGGAAGATAGCCCCATGGTCCAAGCTCAATCCCCTCATAGCCTGCCTCTTCCATTTCATTTAAGCACCGTTCCCACGGCACTTGCTTTTCATCTTCGGGAAACCATACTCCCCAGGAGTCTGGTGCTGTTCCTATTTTAATATTCATGCGATTACACCTCCCACTTCATTCACACGAACCCATTGCTGCTGTACTGCTGATGCTAGAATGGCATCAACTGTTTTATCAATTTGTGCGCCAAATTCAAAATCACAAGCATAGGCAGTGCCTTTTGATAGTGCTGACAGCAATTCGTGTGCTTCAAGCACTTTCATATCGTTATAACCGATTGCAATACCAGCTGCTGGATAAAATGCACTATAGCCTTTATGATCTGGACCTAAAAATACTGTTCTGAAGCCTCTGTCTGCACTATTATCTGATGTGAAATACACGTTTACTTCATTCATACGTTCTAAAGAATAGTGAACAGTGCCTTTTGTTCCTTGGATTTCATATGTTAAGTAATTTTTTCTTCCTGCTGCAATCCGGCTAGAAGAAATTGTGCCGACTGCTCCATTTTCATAGTTTGTTAGGATTGCAATAATATCTTCATTTTCTACTTCTGCTAAAGTTAAAGAACCAGGAGATGATGGTCTTTGTTTAAATATAGTTTTCGCTGTTGCATTAACGCTTTCAATATTTCCCAAAATATACTGGGAAACACTTAACAAGTGGGAGCCTAAATCACCTAGTGCGCCAGAACCAGAATACTTATTAATATGTCTCCACGTAATAGGCAAATTTGGGTCAAGCAGGCTATCTTGTGCATACGTTCCGAAGAAGCCGACGATGTCGCCTAGTTTCCCAGTGTCTACTAGTTCTTTTATATAAGCACTGGCTGGATTCATCACATTATTGTAGCCAACATAGTTGACGACTCCTTTAGCCTTCGCAATTTCCGCAAGCTCTAATGATTGTTCACTTGATAGAGTTAAAGGTTTTTCACAGTATACATGCTTGCCGTTCTCTAGTGCAGCCTTTGCAATTTCATAGTGAAATGCATTTGGTGTCGCAATATCAACGATGTCAATATGTTCGTCAGTGACTACGTCCTGCCAGTTTGTTGTCCATCTAGAATAGCCTAATGTCTCACTTGCTTTTTGAGCTGCTTCTGCACTAACATCTGATACAACTTCAAAAATTGGCTTGCCATATTCAGGACCAAAGTCCAATAAAGCGTTTACAAATGAGTTCGTATGAGCCTTCCCCATCCAACCTGCACCAATCAGTCCAATTCTAATTTCCATGTTATTTAACTCCTTTATTGTTTATTTTTGCTTTCCTTATGTACATATTAATAAACTCTATTTACAATGTCATTATAGGATATTGCTAAATAATGTAATATTCTTGCTGTCTTTATAATGCGTGTAAAAGATATGTAGGAGGAAGTTTTATATGGTGGAAAAAGGAGTCTTATCACAATCAAAAATGTATTTTCATACACCTAGTGATTTCGCGAAAGATGCACTTTTCTATTTATCTTACTCTGGTACGTTCTGCTGCAGTAACGAATATATCGTAGAGCGGAACAATTGGAACAGCTATCTATTTATGATTGTAAAGAAGGGAAAAATGAGAATCTTTTATGAGGGAAAGGAATATACCGCCTCAGAAAACTCGTTTGTGTTTCTGAATTGCTATAAACCACATAAATATCAGGCCGAAGAGGAAACTGTATTTGATTGGATTCATTTCTCTGGTAATGCGAGTGAAGATTATTATAATCTCCTATATGAAGCAGGAGGATGTGTTTTTTCGATTGCAAACAATTATGTAATTCAAGACTATATGACTAGTATTCTCCATGCAGCCAAAGAAAATCATGTAGAAGAGGATGCTGTATCTATTTATATACATAAGATATTGTATGAATTAAAAAAGAAATCGAGTGAAGTGGATTCCTTGCAGTTCAAATCTATCTTAGAGGCGATTAATTACATAGAAAGCTCCTTTCCTAACCAAATTAAGCTTCAGGACATTGCCGATTGTGCAGGATTAAGTCCATATCATTTTTCACGAGTATTTAAAAAACATTTGAACTGTTCTCCCTATCAATATTTAATTAACTTCCGCATTAATCATGCCAAAGAGCTCTTGCACAACACAGACTTATCTATTCAGGAAATCACATTTGAATGTGGATTTAACAGTGTGCCTCATTTCATAAAAATTTTTAAAGAGCATACAGAATTAACACCAAAGAAGTTTAGAAATCTGCCGTTTTAAAGAAAGAAGGAACAAGTGGTATACACTTGTTCCTTCTATTATTATTCCCATATATCTTTCAATTCCCAATAAGTAAAATCGATTACTTCAGCTGCTCCATTTTCTGCAAAAAGTTCAAACCCTAGTTTTGCTTCGTTAGGATATATACGGCTTGTCATTGTCACTTGTCCATCATTTGCGAATACTTCGATAGAGGATCTGTCGATAAACACCCTTAGTGAAAGTTGTGTGTCAGCTTTAAGTGTAGTGCCTCTTACTCCATCTTCGCTTTTTCCAGCTTTAGACACATCTAACACTAGCTTCTGTTCTTTCGTTTCATATTTTATCAAGGTTTCCTCTTGATTGATGCCGCGGATTTTCACGCCCACTGTTTGTGCTGCTGTTTTTGTTAAATCAATATCAAGCTTTAATTCCATAAGATCATTATTTGCTTCAACGAGATAGCTTTCAGCTAGATGTTTGTTTGTGCACACCTTTTGCTCTGTTGTTCGCAGCAATGACAATTCCTCTACTGGTTTCATGAGGATTTTGTTATTTTGATCAAGTGTTAACTCGCGGGGAAGTGTTAAGGCGCCGCACCAGCCGTCTTCCTTTGTCGGCATAATCGATTCCCACATATCCATCCAGCCAATCGCAATGCGGCGGCCTTTGTCATCTAAAAATGTTTGCACTGCATAAAAGTCATGGCCATTATCCAGTTCTGTGAAATCATCTGCTTCAAAGCTATTTGTTTCATAACTGTAATCTCCAACTATATAGCCTGTTTGGAAGATATTATTATATAATTCACCTTGTGCCTCCATGCCTTGCGGAGAGAATAATAGTACATGCTTTCCTCCAAGCTCAAAGAAGTCTGGACATTCCCACATATAACCTAGTGATCCATCACTCTCTGCTAATACGCCAATATATTGCCACTCTCGTAGATCACTTGATTTATATAAAACAACTTTGCCGGTATCTTCCTTTCTTGTGCCTAATATCATATACCAGAAGTCCTCATACTTCCATACTTTAGGGTCACGGAAATGACCAGATCCTTCTTCAGGATGCTTGGATATTACCGGATTTGCGGTGTCTTTTGTAAAGTGAATGCCATCTGTGCTAGTAGCAATACATTGGGACTGATCGAGAATATCTTTCTCTTTGTCTATAAATATATTGCCTGTGTAAATCAAGGTAAGAATGCCATTATCATCAACAGCACTTCCAGAAAAACAACCATCTTTTTCGTATGCTTCTGTTGGTGCAAGGGCAATTGGCAAGTGCTCCCAATGAACTAAATCCTTGCTTTTCACATGGCCCCAATGCATCGGACCCCAGTTTTCATCAAATGGATGATGCTGATAAAACACATGATATTCCCCTTTATATTGGACTAAACCATTCGGATCATTTATCCAATTTGCAGGCGCCATAATATGATAGCCTAATCTGTAGCGGGAATTCATTTGCTGCTTTGCCTTTTCGATGGCTTCTTGCGCTAGTTGAAGCTTATTAGTTGTTAACATGTACAATTCCTCCTAATTAACTATTTGCAGTTTTTTCTTATTATTTATCGTTTTATTCGAATTGAGTAATGTGAAGATCGAAATAATCGAAAATACGAGCACCAATAATCCCATTAATAAATAGGACTGTCTAAATCCAATACTGTCATATAATCTGCCGGCCAAAGGAGATAGAATCGATGCACCGACTTGAGATGCAAATTGAAAGCCGACTAAATATAAGACTGATGACAATCTAGTGTCAAAATTCGCAGCTAAATATTTAAAGATAGCAATTAACATGATTGGCAGCTCCACTGCATGAATTAACTTCATCGAAGAAATTCCAATTGGACCTATTACAATACCGGAGCCAATGATGCGGAAAGCCATCAAAAAACCTGCCAGCAATAAACTTCGTTTCGCTCCAAGCTTATTCACAAGAAATGGAGCTAAGAACATCATTCCTGCTTCCAAAAACACTTGGAATGAATTTAAATAGCCAAACACTTGATTACCAAGGGCTTCAGATGCAAACAAAGAAGAATAATAGATTGGAAATTGTTGATCATATACACTGTAAACGCAAGTGACACCAACAACATACATCATTAAAAACCAGAAATCTTTTAAGAGAAACAGCTGTCCTACATCTTTCAAGGTAACAGAGTCGGCTCTTTCCATTTCATGATGAGTCATCTCTACTCTTACAGATAAAATGATTGCAACGAGGATGACCGCAGACACAGAGGCAATCCAAAAGTTGATGTTCGGGTTAACATTAAACAGCTGCCCGGCAAAGAAAGTAGCTGCGGCCCACCCCAGCGAGCCCCACATTCTTGATTTCCCATACTCAAACTGATATTTCCGGCCAATCTTTTCAATATAAGACTCGATTGCACCGATGCCGGCTAAAAAGGCTGTTCCAAGATAAAGGCCACCAACCGCTGCCCCTAATAGCACATTAAATTGCAATAATGGTCCGTAAACATAAATATAAAACGGTCCAACAAAAACAAGCAGCAAGCTAATGAAAAACAGAATATTTTTCTTCAGACCAATTTTATCTGAAATATATCCGTATATGGGCTGCATACATAAAGCGAAGATAGCGTTTACAGAAAAGATAATGCCAGTTTCTGCTCCGTTTAAGTTTATTTCTTGACCTAACCAAATGGAAAATAAGGAATAACTAGAAGACCAAGTGAAAAAGAAAAAGAAAAAATAAGCACTTAATTGCCAATACAATCGTTTTGAACCATTCATTTCAATTTCCCCTTTTTGATGTAATGGAGTGCAAATCTAAATTGAAAGCACTTTCAACATCATTTTATGTCAACCGGTTTCATGTGTCAACGGGTTGACATAGATTTTTCTTAAATAAGTTTTAGGTCTACTAATATCGAAACATCTAAAGTTATGGTAAATGTTCAACTTACTTCCCTACTTGAGAAAAAGTTTTAATTTTTATTTGGTTCCATTATTAACTTCAAAATGGCTAAACCACAGTATTTTAAGTCCTATATTATAAAGAATCTTATTTCATAAAAAGTCTTTGTAATATTCCATTATGTTTAAAGTAAAATCTGTTCGGGTATTTAGTATGAGACAAAAAATATAGGTTATATAAGCAGATTTATTGTAGTGAATGATAGCAAGGTTTAGAAATCGTTAGGATTATAAAAAAATGAAAGGAGGGAAACAACTATTCACTTGAGATCAGTGTTAGTTTGACCTGACGAATTTGGCACTATATTAATTATTTGTGCTTTCAGTTTACCTCAAATGCTTTTCCCCACAATATGATACATGAGTAACTCTAGATTGAACTAATCTGTTATTTTTGTATAACCGCACATCACGGAGTTGAAAAAATGAAATTTAACAAGAAGAAGATTAACATTGTAGATATTCAAACAGCGAAGAAAAGTGTGTTTGCTACAGGAGTAGGAAATGCAATGGAATGGTTTGATTTTGGTTTATATTCCTACTTAGCTGTTATTATTAGTCAGAACTTTTTTAGTGCAGTACAAAATGACGAGTTAAAATTAGTATTTACTTTTGCCACATTTGCAATTGCCTTCTTAATGCGACCTTTAGGCGGTATTATCTTTGGTAAAATTGGTGATAAAGCCGGACGAAAAGTCGTCTTAACTACAACCATTATTTTAATGGCCTTTTCGACCTTATTGATCGGTTTATTACCTACTTATGATCAAATTGGAATATGGGCTCCTATCCTGTTATTAGTCGCAAGAATTATTCAAGGATTTTCAACTGGAGGCGAATATGCCGGTGCAATGGTCTATATTGCTGAATCATCTCCTGACAATAAGCGCAGCATCCTCGGAAGTGGATTAGAAATTGGTACCCTTGCAGGATATATATTAGCTTCACTCGTAGCAAGCATACTCTTTATCACCTTATCAGATGAACAAATGGCCTCATGGGGTTGGAGAATCCCATTCTTGCTTGGTTTACCACTAGGATTTGTTGGATTGTATTTGAGAAAGAACCTAGAGGAATCACCTATTTTTGAAAATGAAATTTCTACTACAGATGCTCAAGAACAAACAGAAGAAAGCTTCTTCTCTATACTAAAAAATCATAAAAAAGATATTATTGTCTGTTTCGTATCTGTAGCCTTCTTTAATGTTACCAATTATATGTTATTATCCTATATGCCTTCCTATTTAAACGAAATTATTGGTTTATCAAGCACTACCGGTACTATATTAATTACACTTGTGATGGTCATCATGGTGCCACTCACATTACTATTCGGTAAGCTAAGTGATAATATTGGTAATAAAAAAGTCTTCTTAATCGGTTTAGGCGGTTTGACCCTTTTATCGGCGCTAGCTTTTTATTTCGTAAACATGAGTGGCCTAATATTTATTTCATTAGGTATTCTAATTCTGGGTGTACTGCTTGCAACCTATGAAGGCTCCATGCCTGGTTCGCTACCAGCAATGTTCCATACCGATATACGCTACCGAACACTATCTGTAACATTTAATGTCTCAGTTTCTATATTTGGTGGTACTACACCATTAGTTTCCACCTGGCTCGTTCACCAAACAGGCAATAACTTAGCACCTGCCTGGTACTTAACAATCATAAGCCTTATCGGATTCTTTGTAATTCTATTCTTATTTAAGAGTACAACAGGAAAATCCTTAAAAGGATCTTACCCAACAGTTGCTACAAAGTCTGATTATAAAGAAGTTATTGAGAATCCAGCCGATGCCCTATGGTGGAAGGCTGAACAAGAAGAAAACAAACTTTATTAACAATCTATTGGTTCCATTTATCAACTGGATAGAACTTTCAACAGAATTAAAGCATCAGCATTTTGCTGGTGCTTTTTTGAGTTGAATTCCTGTAAGAGCATATTTATTGGACTGTTTAAATAGTAATGCAAGGCAACTATTAATACAGTTTACCCTCTTTTAGGGAATGAAGAAAAGCTGCCCATAACGGACAGCTTTTCTTCATTTTCTCGTTAACTATACTTCTTAAGAATATTTTTATATACTCTAGCAACATCAAAAATTTATGGGACAGCACAGATTACAGATATAAATAATCCAAAATAACGAAATACTTCTTCATTATCATCCATCCAATATAATACATGAGGTACGGGAGTAATTAATAAAACTACACCAATAATAAATCCATAAAAAAGGGCTCGTTGTCTATCCACTTATCCAAAATCCTCTATTCCTTAGTTATTCTAACCATATGTATTCTATCTTACTCTGACAATTCCTTCTATCACTAACTGTTGAAAAACAACTATTAAATCCTTCTTTTTTCTGTCTAAAAGGAAATCCCGCTTTTTAGCTTTTATCCATTCAAGATAACAAGGAAGAACCCTTCTTAATTCATGGATCCCTTCTTTAAATTTCACAAGATTTACATGATTAGTTTTTCTGAACTGTTCTGTTACTCAATTTCCTCATAAAATGTAATTCTATTTGAAAAAGGGTCAATAACTGTTAATTCGATAGTGTTCCAAGGCATTTTTTCAATAGCTGAATTAGAGTATGGATATTCTTTTCTTGATAGTAAGGAATGAAAATTTTTTAAATCATTAATTTTAATTCTAATTGAACTCCCTGGAGAAGAGTCTCCATTATGTTCAGATAGATGTATAACTATATCATTTAAAGAAATTTGGAGATATACTGGCATATTTTCCGAATATTTATGTTCTCAATCTATTCTAAATCCTAAATAATTTATATAAAACGAATAAACTTTTTCAATATCAAAACACGAAAGATAGGTATAAACATATATTATTCCTTTTGTGCACACTAGATAAAGACCCAAACTTACATACATATTGATAAGAATTAATCGAGTTTTGCATTCGTCAACTCCTTAATGCTCCTCGTTGACAGACACTATAAGGGGAATTTCTATCAATGTCCAATATTATTGTTATCACTACTAATTGGTTCAATTAAATTCCCATTTTTATCTGTTATGACACTTTCTGTTTTATCATTGGATTCTTTCGAAAATGAATAATATGAAATAGACACAACTATAATAGCTACCAACACAATAGAAATAATTTTCTTCATAGGAACTCCTTTCAAACGCTTCTTATCTTTTATTTTAACTTCCTTTTTAATTTATAAAAATAGGACTTCCTCGTCAACCTAATCAAAAAATCCCAACAGCATGAGAAAATTATTTGCTTCACATGTTAAAGAAAAGCTTTTTGTTTTTAAAAATCCATTATATTGCTGCATGAAGCGGAATTACATCAACTAAATGGAAGTTTACATTTGTAAATTCAGAACAAAGTGAAAGACAACACTGAAAGTTAAACAAATATTCCTTCTTCAACAAACTTACCCTTTCATAATAAAATAAGAACCAGCCGCCTATTATAGCAGCTGGTTCTTATTTTCGCTTGTGTTTTTCATTAATTATTTTTTTGTTGAGTATCCTGACTTTTCCAACCATTAGCAACCTCATATCCTCTACGATATATTTCGCTAACTCATCATCAGAAATGTCATCTCCATGGATATCGAGACGAAAATCCTGTCCTTGAAAACCACCGCCATTAGTAAAATCGATTTCAAAGTCGAATTGGACTCTTTTATCCATTTTTATATCCACCTCTAGTTAGTTTTGTGTCGATATTATATATATTCTTATAAAGTAAAACAATGACTTTTTACAGCTATCCTAACTCAATTCAGGCATAATATTTCATAACCCACGGATAAATGGCGATCCTCATCTAAAAGAATCGCCATTTTCTAATTAATATTTTTACAAATGTAGCCTACATTATTTATGACAGTTTTTTAGCTGGTTTAGAAATATAACCTCTCAGTAAAATAGTCACCAAACTTAACACTAAGAACAATATTCCTCCCCAAACAATATATTCTATCCCAATGCCTGTAATGAATAAACCTCCTACAGCAGTTCCAATACTTATTCCCCAGTTAGAGCCCGAGACGAATAATCCATTAGCAAACTCTGGTGCTTCTGGTGCAGCAGAAGTTATCCAATATTGGTTCAAATTATTTTGAATGGAGAACAAAATGCCGAATATAATCATAATTATTGCCATCGGAACTAGAAGCTCTCCTACAAAAAACCATACGATGAAAATTAATGCCATTACTATCGGAAAAATAATGGCTGTTTTGATTGCACTTTTAGTAAGAAAATTCCCAGCCAGAAGATTTCCAACGATACTTGCTGCACCGAATAAAAAGAGTACTAGGCTTAAAGTTTTCCCAGATACTTGTGTAACACTAGTCAAGTATTCAGAGGTAAAACTATTCGTTCCAGCAACTGCGGCGGTTAGAAAAATAATCGTAAAAATGCTTAACCATGTAACTGGTCTTTTCAATACGCTTAACTGCTTTCCGTAAGATGTTTTCCCTGCAACTGGCATAGAAGGTACTAAGAACAAAGTTAATAAAAATGCTACTGCATTTAAAGCAGCAGGAAACAGTAACGCCATTTCAATTGAAGCCATACTTGCAATAAATGTAGTGATAGGTACACCAAGCACCATACCTGCAGAAACTCCCATAACAATAATGGTTATTGCTTTCCGAGCTTCCTTTTCATCCTCTGCCGTAGCTGCAATTGTTAATGCCAATGAACAATAGATTGGATGAAAAAATGCAGGAATTATACGAGCGACTAATGCAATGTTAAAATTAGTTGCAAAAATAGAAAAAACAGTGCCGACTACAAATACTCCTAAAGAAATAAGCATTACCTTTTTACGATTAATACCTGAAAATAAAACTGGTAATACTGGACCTGTAATAGCAACAACAAGTGCAAACAGACTAACGAACAATCCGGCTCTTGTGACAGAAATTCCGTAATGCTCTGCCAGTAAAGGTAAAATACCGATTACACCCATCTCCGTGTTCAATACCCCAAATACTCCAAATGCTAAAATAAAAATAAGTAGTTTAGTATGTTTCTCCAAAATAGTACTCCCTTTTTAACAAAAAATTTCATTTGATATTTTTATAAATAAATTTTCGCTAACTAATATTAGCGGACCGGAAATGATTCCAGCTTATGGTTTAAAGCATATTTCATGTGAGCCTTCTATTTATACTTAGTTATAAATCATTTATATACTGGATATTTTTTTAATCTTGTGGAATAGTTAAAACGATTTTCCCAAAGTTTTCTCCCTGTTCCATTTTGAATAATCCCTCTGGTAGCTGTTCCAACGAAAGAGTTTCGTCCAAAATAGGATGAATTTGGTGTTCTTCAACAAATTTAAGCATCTCAGCAAAGTCTTGGGGACTTCCCATTGTAGAACCTATCAGGGACATCTCCTTTACAGTCATACTTGGAAGGAATAAATTCGGTACTGCACCTCTCGTTGCTCCAAAACTGACAATTCTACTACCAATTTTCCCAAGTGACACTAAGGTTGAAAACGAATCTCCACCAATACTGTCAATAGATAGGTCAATACCACCAGTTAATTTCTCTAATTTCTCCGACCAATCATCTGCTGTGTAGTTGACACCTCCCACCGCACCAAATTCTTTAGCCTTTTCTATCTTTTCTTCTTTGCTTGATGTTACGTAAACTTTTGCTCCTAAGGCTGCAAACTGAACAAGAAAAGTAGCTACGCCTCCGCCAACACCTGGAATAAGTACGGTTTCCCCCTTCTTCACTTTACCTTTCGTGATTAGAGCACGGTAGGCAGTTAAGCCAGCGAGTGGTAGTGCTGCTGCTTCTTCCCAAGATAAATGAGTAGGTTTTGCGTAAACATTTTCCACTGGTATCTTTACATATTGAGCGAATGTTCCGTCAGTTGGATTACCAAGAACTTGGAAGTCGGTACTTTTTTTATCTTTATCATTTCCCCAGTTTATTCCAGGGTTTATAATGACTTCGTCACCAATAAAGACATTTTGAACTTCGCCTCCAACCTCGACGACCTTTCCTGCACCGTCGGAACCAAGAATAGCTGGCAGTTTCATCCCTGGGTATTGCCCTTTTACAACCATAAGATCTCTTCGGTTAAGAGATGCCGCTTGTAATCGAACGATGACATCATTCGGACCCGGTTTTGGCTTTTCTATATCTTGTAACTTTAATTGACTTGGTTCCCCTGTTTCTCTTAACATTATTGCTTTCATATAAATCTATCCTTTCATGGCTAAGTCTTTCTCTATTTCAGAGAAAATTAAATTAAATATCAAATTTCCAATTGGCAAATTGCTTCACAATATTTGGATTGTTTTTGGAAGGAAATAGACTCGTATTTGTATCTAAAGTTGAAATTGCGTCCATATCGTCTTGGCTTAATTCAAAGTCAAAAATACGAAAGTTCTCGATAATTCGTTCCTTGTGAACAGACTTTGGAATCACAACAATTCCCCTTTGTGTTAACCACCTTAAAATTACTTGAGCAACAGACTTTTTATGCTTATTAGCTAATGTAACTAAAATTTCATTTTGAAAAATGTTATTTTTACCTTGAGCAAGCGGACCCCAAGACTCCATCTGGATATTGTATTCTTTCATAATTTTTTCACTTTCCAATTGGTGGTAAAATGGATGGGTTTCAATTTGGTTTACAACTGGAACAATATCGTTATGACAAATCAAATCTACTAAACGATCCATCTGGAAATTACTTACGCCTATTGCTTTAACTTTTCCTTGTGCATACAATTCCTCCATCGCACGCCAAGATCCGTATATATCCCCAAATGGCTGGTGAATCAAATATAAATCTATATAGTCCAATTGCAGCCTATCCAATGATTTTTCAAAAGCTATTTTTGCACGCTCAAAACCAGCATCCTGAACCCACAGTTTTGTTGTAACAAATATTTCCTCTCTAGGCACTCCACTGCGTATGATAGCTCTCCCGACCGCTTCTTCATTTTCATAAGCAGCTGCAGTATCAATTAGACGATAACCAGCAATAAGTGCATCGTAAACTGCTTGTTCACATTCTTCAGCATCTGGGATCTGCCAAACTCCAAATCCGAGTAAAGGCATTTCAACACCATTATTTAAAGTCACTTTTTGCATACTAAAACCTCCAAAAATAGTCTCTGATTTATTCAAAGTAAATCCTTTACTCTTGCATGTTTTATTGCGAAATTTTACTATCAGATTCTTTGAACAGCTTTAAATATAATTCCTTCGTGTTACACGAAGTCAAGAAAGAGATAGCATTTTTTAAATCGATTTAGGTATTTACAAGATTGGAAATCCTGAGTATCATTACATTACCAACTTCGTGTTACTCGAAGTCAAGAAAAGATAGTATTTTTTATATTTATATAGGTATTTACAAGATTGGAATTCTGAGTATCATTACAATATCACCTTCGTGTTACACGAAGTCAATAATATAAATTAACCTAAATTTAAAGAAAAGGAGTTTTTTAATATATGTATACCGTAAAAGAAGTTGCTAAATTACTTGATATAACCTCCCACACTGTACGTTACTATACAGATAAGGGGTTAGTTCCTAATCTACAGCGAGATAAAAATAATAATCGCATCTTTAAGGATGATTCTATAAATTGGCTTAGAGGGGCAAAAAACTTAAAAAAGAGTGGAATGTCAGTTGATGATATAAAGAAATATGTTGAGCTCTGTTTGGAAGGTGATTCTACTATTCCGGAACGTTTTGAAATAATATTGAAGCAAAAAGAACTGGTTCTGAAGCAATTAGAAGAAGCAAAATTAATGGCCGAATATATTCTAAATAAAGAAAAGCACTACCGTAATATTATGAATCAGGTTATTCCAGATGATACGAACCCTGCCCTTTGGCATAATGGTAGATTGCCAAAGAATGACAGCCAATCTTGTCAACCTGTTAATGAGGCTAAGATTGCTGATTAGAAAGAATTATTTATAATATAAATTATCCATTAATAGTTAAAAGTCGATGTTCCTATGGAATATCGACTTTTTCTTTATGATGCCCATACACTATAAATCTCTCAATAAACAAACACTTATTCTTAAATTTAACATTTTATAAAGCTAAAGCAGCAGAAAAGAATAAATAAAGTGCCAACTAATTAGTGCAGGCTTGATGAATATATGAGATACAGGAATGTTTTTATCCTACATTTTTATATTACAGGAATTCTGCTCTTATTGTACTAGAAAAGACGCTCCCTTTTATGAAAAGAATGCATTTTTTAGTACATATGCCTAGAAAAGAACTCGTTTATCCATTTATCTGTTGTAAGTATTGTGGCAAATTCTTCGTGCAATGTAGCTAGAGAGATATTATGAATAGCTTCTGCATCATAATATATCTCATTTTGGTCCTTTAAACCAAAGGCAGCTGTTGCATCTGAAATCAGGTATGTATCGAAACCTAAGTTACCACTCATTCTTGTAGTTGTAGATACACAATGAGGTGTAGTTAAACCAGTAATTACAACTGTTTTTATTTCATTTTCTATTAAAATCTCTTCTAAATTTGTACCAATAAAGCTACTGTTTACTTTCTTATTTATTATTACTTCTTTATCAATAGGTTTAACGATTTCTTTAATAGCAAACCCCTCATTTTTATGATGAAATACTGAATTAGGATTATCAGATGTATGTTGTATATGTATTACTAACCATTCTTGTTCTCTCCATAATTTTAGTATCTTACTAATGTTTTCTTCTGCATTAAGGTTGTTACGTTCTCCCCATTTTTTATTATCGAAAGCTTTTTGCACATCGACTATAATTAAAGCTTTTTTCTTTTCCTCCATAAGATATCCTCCTATCATTAATTTTCACTACATTTTAAATCACTTTTGTTCATTTAACCTACCATGTTATGTAATAAGAAAAATATCATCGCTGCCTTTAGCACTTATTTCTGTTAGGTGATTTTCTTTAAAACTATTAAAATGAAAATTCCTTTTCAGATAGTCCCAAAATATCTGTATTATTAGGTAAATAACCGAGTAACCGCAGCATTGCTACAATTTGCCCCTTATGATGAAATTCATGTGTAATAGAATGGCATAGTAATTGGTGTGGCGATTTTCTTATAACCCCACTGCCTACTTTCCAAGAAGGCTCTTTAACGATCAGTTCATTATTTCTATCAGCGAATTGATCGAAAACATTATCTACATATATATTTGCCTGCTGAAAATAATGTTGGATATTTTCCATTTTCATTTCCTTGATTGCTTCCTTTGATAATAATGGTGCATCCGTTTTGGCAAGCACAAAAGAACCTAACCAAGCATGATAACAACCCGCGACATGAACTAAGGAATCTTTTATATTTTGAAATCCAAATCCAAACTCTTTTGTAAAATCAGCTTCATTCAATTCTTTACACTGGTCTAGTAAAATCTGCCTTGTTTGTTTTACCCACTCATATTCCTGTTTGTCCATCTCACTATCCCCCAACTTATAAAGATAATAACTGAATATTCTTCTTATTATACATAAATGAAGCTTTTCACTAAACACTAATTTTCCATTTCGTACCGACATAATGTGGAGTCTTTTACTACCGTAAATATCCTCCATTATTAATATCAAACGTTGCTCCTGTGTAATGCTTTGCTTTATCTGATAATAAAAAAACAACCGTTTCCGCCACATCTTCAGGTAGGACAGGGGTATTAATGAGTTGGTGACTTAAATATTCTTCTTTTCTCCAATCAGGTATTATCCCCATCATCGTTGTATTTACCATCGTAGGCGCAACAGCATTAACTCGAATATATGGTGAAAAATTCATGGCGCAGCTTTTAGATAAACCAAGTATAGCTGCTTTCGAAAGTCCGTAAATCGCATCTGAACTGCCTTCCATCCCTGAAACTGAAGACATATTAATGATGACTCCCTTCCGTTTCTCTTCCAATAATTTTTTGCCAAACATTTGTGAAAAATAAATAAATCCCTTTACATTTATGTCTAAAACTTTATCCATTTCATCTGCTTGATAATCCAAAATATTTTTTGCTAAATAAATTCCAGCATTGTTAACTAAACAATCTACGTCAGAATGTTCTGCTTCGATGTAATCAAAAAATTTAGTAACAGCTTCATATTTACTGACATCTAATTGGTATGTATATAAAACATTACGATCATCCATTGCCAGTGATAAATTATTTAAAGAGTTGCCATTAATATCGCAAGCAATTACCGATGCACCCTCATTTAAACATCCTTTGACAATCTCCTTTCCAATTCCATAGCCTGCACCTGTTACTATAACTTTTCTTTTTTTGAGCATTTTTTATAACTCCTCTCTATATTGGTTTTTTTTGAAAATTTTATCTTCTTTAAATTATAAATGAAACAAATGGAAAAAGGTGGAGGAATTACTTTGCTGTAACATTATTCGTACCAATACAAAGAACCCAGCATTTTCTGCTGGATTCTTTTAATAATATTTCTTTTAGGTTTATGTCTAATAACTATAAACTACATTTTTTAATAGTTTTTAAACTATTGACGAATATCAATCCACCAACGGTCTTCTGCATTTAAGTCTTCTGTTATACCAGACCCAGAGTAATGGAAAACATCAAGGAAAATAGAGTCCAGTTTATCTTCATCAACAAAATAACCTAAGTTAATCTTCTTCGTTTGACCTGGTTGGATACTTCCAATATTGTAAAAGGATTTACCACTTCCGTGAGGTTCTAGATAATCAACTTCGCCAGTCATAATACTGTGTTCTGAATTTCCATCAAAATTAGCATAGTTCCACGCATTTCCTTCCGATTTAAGCACTTGCAAGGATGGATGCATATAAATTTCCTCGGTTGCCTGATTACTAGTATTTGTAACTGTTGTAGTTAAATAGACAAACTTTCCATTAATTAATTGGGTATCTACTAACTTGTCAATGGTATCCTTGCCATCCCCCATTTTATAAATATTTCGTTTGTATGGTATAAGGGTTTTTTCCTGATCTATAGCGTTATAATGGGTTAGCATTTCTAATCCAAATTCATTAAAGTTCCCCTGCTTGAAATCTTTAATCGAATCATAGATTTCAACCTTATTTACCGTATATTCTAAGGAATCCATTTTACTGACAGTACCATTGCTTCCATTAACCAATTCTTCTATCGTTACTGGAACCACTTCACCTATAGAAAATAATCTATTGCTGTCTTTATTCAAAGGAATAACTTTAAATTCAGTTTGGTCATCGCTGATTTGAGCTTCTTCATACTCTATTATTGGTGTTGCCTTTTCTTTTGATGTTGGTACAAGTGAAATATCTTCCAAAACCTTCATCATTACGTCCTCGTTAACATCAGCCCCAACATAACTCTCTAACATGATTCCCTCGTTCTCAAATAAGAGATATACCTGTCTGTCAAACGTCATGCTTTCATTTACTGAATCTTTACTGATAATAACTGCTTTCCTGCCATTTATCTCTTTTTCTTCATAATTATTTGCGTAAAGTGTCTGGAAGTCTGATTTTCCCCCTACTCTCATAAGACTAAATGAAAAACCACCTTGCGCATAGTTATCTTTAAATGAAAACTTCATGCCATCAGTATTTCGAACTTCTTCCATATTTTCTGGCATATTAGCAATTTTCAATTTATACCATTTATCTTGGTTATTTGTATTTGTATTTGTCACGGAAATATCTACTTCATAATTTTGTTTTTGGATAGTCATATCATAGACTTTAACGGCACCAAAAGCAGTTGTCGGTATACCAATTAATAGACAGGCAGCAGCAATTAATAAACGATTCTTTTTGCGCCTGATCTTTTGTTGTTCCCTTTTTGCCTTAATTTCCTCCATAAACAATTTCTTTTTATGGTTGTAGGTGTCTGAGAATTCATGTTGTCCAGCTAATGAATCAAAATCATCTAAAGCAATTTTTTCAGCTAAATCATACATTTTTTTTGAGTCCTGTGAATTCGTCAAATTGTAAACCTCCTATCATATTAAGTACACGTTTACGGGCGCGTTCATATTGCTTTCGAACATTGACCTCCGTTAATCCCATTAGCTTGGATATTTCCTGATACGACAGATTATAGAAAACTTTATATTTGAAAACCTGTCTACAAGATTCACTCAACACTGTTAACAATGTATCAATTTGATTTTCAGACATTAAACGCTGTTGCCACTCTTCAATATTTTCATCTATAGTTTCAATTGATTCTCTTTGATATTCTTCCACAAGCAGACCATGGCGTTTATTTTTCCGATAGCTATCTATCGCTTTGTTTTTCGCTATTCTTAATATGTAGCGTTTAAGCTCTTGCGTATCCAAGCTATACAGTTTTTCTAAATTGTTATAAAGTGTGATGAATGTCTCTTGAACAGAATCCTCCGCCTGCTGGATATTATTTAAAATGGAATAGGCAACAGAATAAATTTTTTGTTCATACAACTCATATAATTCTTCCATCTTTTCATAATCTTGATTATTAACTTTCATCTTATCCCCCTCTCACTCTATATAACGAACGAAGTGTAACCAGTTGTGACAGTTTATAAAAAAAAGAATACAAAAAGAAGAGCTTTCCATTCCTAAACTAATACTCTTTTATAAACCCTTGATAGTTATTTCCTGTCCCTGCCCTTATTGTGGCATAAGAAAAGGATTCCAAATTATTATGGAATCCCTCAACAAATCAGTTATAATACAGCAGTTAGGAAAAATTATTTCTTTCTGTTTCTCTACTCAAGCGTAGTGAGTGAAGCTATGGTCATAATGATTAGTACAAAGGAAATTGTAAACCATACGGTATTATTAGCTGTATTTTCTTCATACTTTATCTTCTTTAACAATGACACAAGATTTAAACAAAAAACAATACAATAAATGGGTAATAAGTAAAAGCTAAAAATAGCAAAAACTTCAATCAAAATAGTCACCTTTTTTCATTACTAAGTCAAAATAAAAGCGAATTAAACCAGCATCCCTACCACCATATAATAAAGCAATATTTAAGCTGTAGTTCCTTTTAATAATCGAACAGGCAGCCTTGTTTCTAAATGAATGTCTGTGAATTCTCCCTCTATTTCTTTCAATAAAATATCGATAGCTGTTTTCGCTATTAGATCGACTGGCTGCCTAATGGTTGTAAGTTCTGGTAATAATGTTTGAGCTGTCTCTGTCCCATCATAGCCGACTACCTTAATGTTTTTTCCTCGTTTTTTTGCTTCATTCCAAAATGCTGCCGCAAATAAATCATTAGTGGCAAATACACCATCTACTTCTGGATGGTCGTTAAAAATTTCATTTATTATATGTATATAACTATTTTGAGCAAAAACCTCTGATATTTCATAAATAATTGGCGTCCTGCCCTGTTGCTCCATAAGATCTATATACGCTTTTCTTCTTAATCTGGCCGGCGTTTCCAGTTCTCCAATTCCATCCATTAGCACAATACAATTACAGTCATTTTCAATTAACAATTCTGTTGCGATTTTCCCACCTTCGTAATTATCAGAGCCGACAACTGGGATGGTTTCAGACAGATACCTATCTATAGCAACAACAGCTAAACCTTGCTTATGATAATCAAAAATACCGCGATTATGTGTGCCGACAATAATTCCATCCACCTGATTTCGTAATAACATTTCCAAGTATTTTTCTTCTTTATCAATCTGATTTAAACTATTGCAAAGCAACACCTTATACCCTAACGTTGCACAAATGTTTTCTAAGTGAAAAGTCAGTTCTCCAAAGAAAGGGTTTGCCGTTGTCGGCAGTATCAAGCCAATTAAGTTAGACCGCTTGTTAAATAAAGACCGAGCAACATCATTTGGAAAATAATTAAGCTCATTCATCGCTTCTTGGACTTTTTCCCTAGTTTTATCACTTATGTACCCGCGGTTATTCAAAACACGCGAAACAGTAGTTGGCGAAACACCAGCCTTTTTCGCCACATCTTCAATTTTAGGCTTCATTTCTGTTCCTCCTAAAAAACCAATTAAGTATATTATAGTACAAAAGATTATCCGCTGTTTTACAAGATGAAAGATTTATAACATTTTAGGAAGAAAAAGTGCTCATCACGTTATTAACATTAGCCGTCACTTCCATTTTTAAGCTCTACTCTGAATTTTCTTGTTTGTATGTTTAATCAGCAAATCTTGGGTTAACAGACATTAAGATTACTTTTGTTTTAAAGTCAGAATTCAGTTATTTTCATTTTGTCTTTATTCTATAGATAAATGATGTAAAAAAACCGCAAACATTGTCATATCATGCGATTTCTCAGGAAATACAACATAAAATACGGAAAATATTTCTCAGCTTGTCGCTCCTTCATGATATGCCCCGAAATAGTGCATAATAAAAGCCCGAATCCGCATAAGAATTCGGGCTTTTCATTATTTTATTCTTCTGTAGCTAATTCCTCTTCTGCTTCTTCTAAATCATCAGGATAAACTGTCGTATCAAATACTTCTCCTGTTGCTTCGTCTTTAACATCGATATTTACCTTCATTTTATCCATGTCTTCTCCGTTAAAGAGGTTATACATCATACCCGTAATACCAATACCGATAATGGACCATGAATCCATGCTGTTCTCATAGGCTGCTTTATCAACCGTTAAAGTGAACTTAGAGAAAGAGTTATTGTAAGTAATATCTTTCACAGATGGGAAAGTGCCGTCTGTTTTTATTTCATCTAATGATTTTTCGGCATTTGTTTTAATGTCTTTCATCATTTTTTTATGCTCTGATTTAGACATTTTATACGTTAAAGAACCATCCCCGTTTTTTGTTACCTCAATACCTTCTGCTTCCGCTTCTTTAATGGTATTATCAATGTCCTCGCCTTCAACAAAAGATGCTGGCATTGTAATTTCCACATTTAGCAGACCTTTGTCTACAGCAAAATCCTCTGTTTCTTCTGATTCCTTCTTGTCACTTGAAGTCTTGCTTGCTTCTTTGTCTGCTCCACAAGCAGCAAGTGCAAGTACCGTAATGGCTAAAAATAACAAAAACCCAAATTTTTTCATGTAAGAATCCCCCTACTGTACTATATATTGTATTTACGTACCTTAGTACAATACCATATAATAGGAGGTCATTTCTAGCAATCTCTAATAATCGAATTATTCTAAACTCTATTCCTTACCGACATATATGTAATTATCAAAGGATAATAATGACATTTCAGCCCCATTCTTTTCGTTAATTGTCATCGCCCCCTCCTGTGCTATTTGAAGCTCGTAATTCTTCCTTTTCTTGTCTGAAAAAAAGATGATAGTTTCACGGCTCTCTCTCCTAGTTTTATTTGGAGATTAGACGGAATAATTTACAAAAAATTACAATCTTAGTTATAATAAAAGAATCTTTTCCTTTTAAATTTTTCCCCAATTATTCGCATTTAAAATACTTGAGTAACTCATTTAACACCTTCACTAATCCCTGTTATTTCCTTATATTAAAATAATAATTATATTGGGTTACTATGTATTCAGATTGAGATGTTTATTACAGTCTATAATTAATAAAAACGGGTGCCTAGTGCTTAGGCAACCCGTTTTTCTGTGTCTTATTCTTACTCTTTTATACTATCAAGCTTCGTACTAACTTCCTCTTTAGCCGCCTGATTTCCATAATGCGGTCTTACTCGTTTAATAAACAATGCGAGTATTAGTGCAAGCACTGCAATCCATGTAGAAACAATAAAGGTAAAGTTAATTCCATGTATCATTGCTTCATTCATGATTTGTTGTTGAATTTCCGTTGCCGACTGTGCTGTACTTGCATCCATATTTGCCATTGCATTAGCAGCTAATTCCTCTGCTTCTGCTTTCGTTCTATTTTGCATAACGGTAATTAATAACGCTGACCCAATTGCACCTGATACTTGTTGTAAAGTGTTGTTCAATGCTGTTCCGTGTGGATTGTTAATCGGCGGCAATTGATTTAATCCGTTTGTCATTACTGGCATCATAACCATGGACATTCCGAACATACGCAAGGTGTACAATAAGACAAGTGTGGAATATGCAGTATTCATGCCGATCTTGCTGAAGTAATAAGACGTTATAACTGTAATCGTTAAGCCAATTACGGCTAGTATTCTTGCTCCGTACTTATCAAAGAGTTTCCCTGTTATCGGCGACATTATTCCCATTACAATCGCTCCAGGGAGCATTAACAAGCCTGAATCCATTGGAGAAATGCCGCGGATGGTCTGCACATAGATTGGCAGCAGGATCATAGATGAAAACATTGCGACTGAAATAACAATGGAAATAACTGACGACAATGCAAACATAGGATACTTATAGATGCGAAACTCAAGCATCGGCTCATCCATGCGCAGCTGGCGCAGGATAAAAGTAAGCAATGCAACTGTACCAATAATAATCGTTCCATATACGTATGGGCTATCCCAGCCCTTCTCTCCTGCAGAACTAAAGCCATACAGCAACCCACCGAAGCCAATGCTCGATAAAACTAATGAGAATATATCAAGCTTAATATCTCGTTGGGCCGTTACATCTTTTAATTTAATAAAGGCAAAAACTAAAGTTAAAATTGCAATTGGCAGAACAATATCAAATAACATTCTCCAGCTGTAATGCTCAATCAGCCAGCCTGAGAGCGTTGGCCCAATTGCTGGAGCTGTAATCATCACCAGACCAAACATCCCCATTGCTGCCCCTCTTTTTTCAACTGGAAATGCTGTAAGCATCACATTCATTAATAACGGCATCATGATCGCTGATCCTGCTGCCTGAATCATGCGCGCTCCTAGTAACACACTGAATGCTGGAGCAATGCTTGCTAAGAGCGTTCCTAAAGTAAATAATAACATGGCTGTTAAGAATAATTTTTTATCAGAAAAACGCTGAATGAAGAACGCACTAGCTGGTATTAATATCCCATTAATGAGCATATAACCTGTAGACAGCCATTGTACTGCAGTCGCATTCACGTCGAATTCCTCCATAATTGCTGGAAGAGCAACGTTAAGCAAGGTTTCATTTAATATCGCTACAAAGGCGCCGATAAATAAAATCGCAATCATGCCATATGGAGGTGAATTAGTTTCCTTTGTCATGTGGAATCAGTCCTTCTTTCTTATTTAATTTATCCTTCAAATCTGTAAAGCTCCCCTCTTCCTCCGTTTCAATAATTCCTTTGTTTCTGTTTTAAATAATTGAATTTACAACAAAAACACTCCTTTTAAATTTTTTTCAAAAAAGGATTGACGAAAGCATGGTATACATCGTATAATTAAGATAGGGATAATATACGATAATAACTAAATATAAAATGCATACCTATGTAAATTTACCATATCTAGTAACTCTTTTCAATGGTGAATTACATATTTTTTTATGTAATTTTTTATTAGAAGTGCGTTCATTGAACGCACTTCTATTTTTTTTGCGGCAGGCCGTTTATTCTTTACTATAAACGGAATAATTAGCATGCAGCTGTCCATCTTGTCCAAGTATTCGCTGTGTAACGAACATTTGTGTTTTATCTGCTGATAATGATCTCGTTGCCTCGTTAAGGATGTTTCTATCTTTATATGCAGCAGAGATGAATTTTCCATCTGCAGTTATTTCATACTTAACAAAATCGACTCCTTGACCTTTAAAAGGATGCTTTTCCCCGTCAGGAATCCCGGAAAATTCCACTTGATATGTTTGTTCACTTTGTTCCTCCCAGCTGACGTGAAATAGCACTTTCTCGCCAACTAGCTTGATACTATACGTGCCTGAAGCAGGCGGACTGCCTAATGAATAATTAGATTCTTCCGTTAACAACTTCCATGTTCCGCAAAAGTCTTGAACAGCATTTCCTAGACTTTGTTTCATAATATCCGTTGCTCCATTTCTGTTATTTTGCCAAGCTGTGATATACAGCCATCATATCTCGCTTATTTAATTCTCGAATGCGGTTGAATATTGGAATTTCTTTGACTTCCTCTGCAGCGCCTTCTGTAACCACATCGCTTACCGTACCAGTCAGCCATGTTTGTACTTTTACACCTTCAACTAATTCCTCTAATCCCTCTTCATTGATCCCGCTCGCATGACAGCTGACACACGGCACCGATAATTTCATGACACCATCATGAAGATTATCTTCCGAGATAACCTTTTTGCCTTTGCAGAAAGGACATGGATGACTTGCTTTTATTTTATTAATTTGGGTTACAATTTTTTTATATCCGAATGCTTCATATACATAGGTCAGCTTTTTGTATTTCCCATTCGTGAAATATTTATCAATAATACTTTCTCTCGTTTCATCAATACCAGTAAAATCACAGATTGTCAGCTTGTTTTTACTGCTTAAGTTTTCGATATTGCCTTTAATACTGCCCCAGAACGGCAACACATTTTGCAAAACAATTTCATAGCCGACAAAGCTTGCTAATTCAAGTTCCAGCATTTTAAGGGCTGCTTGTGTTTTTCGAGGCAGCAAGGAAACATCCTGCGTCAGTGGCATGTCTTTGCCGACGATTGCTTTAAGTTTCTCTAAAACTGGTAATGAGCCGACGATATTAATAATCTTTGTAATAGGAAGTTGAATTAACTCCCGGATATCGACGTCACTAAACAACAGCTTTTTCTCGTGATTTAATATAGTGCCATTACAAATTGGGCAAGGTATCATTTCTTTTGATTGCTTCATCTGTTCTTTAATGATGGATTTTGACACAACCATATAACGGCCAAGTATAAAGTTGAAGCCTTCCCATTTCTTTGAAGACTTTGTCGCTTTATCATAAAATGACTTGTCCCAATAGCCATATAAGAAGGTATGTTTTTCTGCTTCTGTTAACTCGTTATAGCTCTTACTCAAATCATGACCTAATTCATTTTTTATTTCCTCGAAAAGAAATTGTATTTTTGCATGTTGATAATATTTCAGCACTTCCATCACATCAGGATGTAATAAGCCGTCCCAAAATGGAACTGTTTTATCTTGAATCACTAACTCAAAATCAAATTTTTCCATTTCTCTGCGCCCGGAACAGCTTGGACAGTGATTAGCTTGACTATAAAAATCAAAGCTTTTTGTATCTTTATTAGCTGGATGAGCAGATACGATATGATTAATTATTCCGCCTATTTCAAAAAGAAAACTGTATTGGCTATATAAGTGCCTCTCTAAATCAATAGCGATGACTGGTGCAATTTTATCAGATTCATATTCGCCGTAAATCAATCGTGCCATAGAAGAAAGACTCTTTAGAATGCCGCCTTTATAGACGTTTTCAGCTTGTTTAAAATAACTGATATGATTTTCCGTTAAATAATTTATTCCCTTTACTGAATCTAATTGGGATGATATATGTATCGATTCATCATTCTTCTCAGTATTTTTTTGGCTGAAATATTCATCATGACTGACCACATCAAGATGCTGCACAGGTTCAGACTGTCTTTTTCCAAAATCTACAATAAAATCAGAGCTTTCAAGCATATAAGCATTATGTTCAATCATTATGATGGAGACTGTTTGATCTTCCAAAATAATTCTTACACTATCAATGAATTGATTTAAGATATTTTGTGATAACCCTTTAGAAGGCTCATCAAATATAAATAGTGTATGCGGATTTCTGGTGTTGGCAAACAGCTCTGAAACTAAGTGAACACATTGAAATTCACCTGTTGACAGTGTCTGTGTTTTTCGTTCCAATGTTAAATATCCGAGCCCAAGCTTAATCAATAAACTTAGCCGTTTATGGACAATGTCTTCTTTTGGAAGCTCTTCAACAATATCTTCAATTGAGCGCTGAAAAACATCTTCTATTTCGCTGCTATATTTTGATAGCTTCCTTTTTATATCAAGAAATGTCGCAATCGTTGACCTGCTCGTGATGGACTGATTCCGGTCCTGACCTACCATTACGAGTTTGTCTTTTGGGTATCGCTTCAGAAAATCCCTTGCAATGCACTCATTTACTAAAGTTGATTTACCGCAGCCAGATTCACCTGTAAAGGTTACAAGTCTATTTTTTGGAATCTCGATTTCCGCCATTTGAATATTGCGGCAATACAAATCGTAAAATGGATAGAATTCAGTTGGAGCTTCCTCATTCCGTTCCCAAAGTATGGCTTGCGGACGCGGAGATTCGTTCACTAGCTTTCCTCCGTATTTACCGCTGCCTGGCCCAAAGAACAATTGCTTATCTGCTGCATTTAATACACTATCAGAATGATCTATCAGCCAAATTTGGTTTTTACAGCCTAATTGTTGAACCTGTTCTAATATTTTTAATAGCGTGTCATGATCAAGACCAACCGATATTTCATCAATAATAATCACCGTATTGCTGCTGGCAGACATAAATTCTGCCAAATATAGACGGGTTAGTTCTCCGCCCGATAAGGTGCCCATTATCCGGTTTAATGTTAAGTAACCTATATTCATATTGATAATATTGCGAAGAACAAGCTGTCTTTCTTCACTAATATTTAATTCCTCCGCCAAGGAATAGATCGTTTCAACACTTAAATTATTCACATCAGAAATGCTGTGAGGATGATTTCTAAGCTTTAGCAGATGTTGCTCTACATCTTCACTATAACGCTTGCCATCGCACTTTTTACATGCAACATTTTTTGTCGTTCCCCGCCCTTTGCATGCAGGGCACCATCCTAACGCATTATTAAAAGAAAATACCTCTGGTGAAAGATGAAACATTTCTCCAAACTTATTTCGTATCTCTTTAAAAACACCAGTATGTGTGCCAATAGTAGAGCGTGGATTGGAAGAAATCGAGGATTTTCCAAGAAAAAGCACTAACGGCATATTCTCCATATTAATAGCGCTAAAATTGGTTTCCATAATATCTGCAAATAAATATTGGTATTCCGCTTTAGGCAATAGAGAAACAAGCCGTTTTTTTGATTCCTCCCCTATTGTTTGACAAAAGGTAGTTTTTCCAGATCCGGATAAGCCTGCAATTCCGAGCGACCGATCCTCTGGCAAGATTGCATCTAAACGGTTAATATTGTTGGCAATTAACTGATTGATTTTAATCGTTATTCTCTCCTTACATTCTAATTAGCATCTGACATATTTGCGTTTAAATCCCAGTTTTCCTCTATCCACTTCTTTTTGAATATTTTCATAAGCATGTAAGAAGCTGCTTTTTTTATTAGCTCGTTTCAATTCGACAATACCTATTTGTTGAGCTGTTTCAACTGCCTTTTCATGTAGCGGCAAATAAGAAACACCAACAGTATATATAAAATTATTCATAGCAGATTTTGTTCGTTCTGGCGATTCTGCAATTGTTTCTTTGACACTTTCTAGCATGCTTGAAATCTTGCTTTCGGAAAACTCGGTGTCTTTGCGATTTCCTAGCATCCAGCAATAACAGCTCCAGCCTGCAGACATCTTCAATTCGTCTCCGCTTGCAATCCACTTATCAGCAACCTCTTGGGCAATATCAGACTCAGATAATGTTACCGCTACCACATAATCGGACAGCATATAAAAGTAAGCACCATCTATCCACCGATCGTAATCCGATTCTGTCATGCCTTTTGGGTCTGCAATAATGCCTGCGAAATACATTGCATCATAGTTCCCAGTTGCATATAGCTCTTCTGCCAATGATTGATTAATTTTTATTTTTTTAGCGATTGGTTTCATAGCACCTGTAGCCACACCAAATAAAGGCTCATGAGCACCATTGGACATGTAAATCTTTTTTGTGCGTTCCTTGCCAAGTGCTTCAAGCTCACTCATTACCGTTTGAAAATCCATTGTCTTCTTCCTCTCCTAGTTAAGCTCTTTCATATCTTCCATTTTACCATTATTTTTTTGCCTGTATTCTCCTACTTTTGATATAGATGAAATAAAACAGAGCTGTCCGAAACAGCTCTGAATCTTCTACTAGTATTTTGCTACAACAGGAATCCAAATCTCCGTTTTAACAGCTGGTGAAGTTAAATCTTTATTTTTAATGGACAGAATCTCAGGACCTTCTGCTGCTTCATAGTTAGAAGACGGAAACCATTCTGAGTATATTCTTCCCCATGTTGCTTGCAGTGTACTTGGGAATGGGCCGATAGATTCAAAAACCGCCCAAGTCAAAGCTGGCACTTCAAGTTTAGAAAAGTGTTCCGGACAGCTTTCCGTTGTAGCTACACCAATATATTGATCAAGCTCCCCTTTTTCCTCCATCCGCCCTTCTGAAAAGTTAAGAGATGCTTGTATCATTCCTTTAGGCTCTACATTGGACAGATGCTGCAATTGTGCTATTTTCTCCATCGTTAATGACTGCCACATCGCTGTTATTTCTGGATTCTCTCCTTCAAATATTATTGGAACTCTTTTCATAATACCAACTATTTGAAAGGGGTCTTTCTGTTCTATACGGTAATTCATTTCATTACCTCCTCTAATAGATAATTCGAAGGTCATGTGCGGATACGCTTTTAACTGAATACTTTTGCGTTTTACTTCTGATGGGGTAACACCATGCAGCTGTTGAAAAGCTCTAGTAAATGCATCAGGCGAATTGTACCCATATTTTAGAGCTGCATCAATTATTTTTATGCTGCTATTAGTTAGTTCAAGTGCTGCTAAACTAAGACGTCTGCGGCGGATATATTCTGAAAGAGAAATCCCAGCCAAAAAGGAAAACATCCTTTTAAAATGATACTCTGAACAATGTGCTAACCTTGCTACCACTTTAAAGTCTATTTCGTTCGTTAAATTGTCCTCAATATATTTCATTGCATCATTCATGTTTTTTAGCGAATCCATTTTACGACCTCCTCAACCAAATAATAGCTGAAATGATTGCCAGCAACCCGACATTTTGTGCACGATTATGCAGGGTTAAAAAAACCTTCCAATCGAAATATAAGTGGAAGGTTTCATTTTTAATTTACTTGTCGTTTAAGCCTTTGCCGTCAAGAATATGCTGTACATATTTGTCTACTCTAGCGGCTCGAGTTTTTGCTTGTTTTGCTTGTGAAAAATGTAATAAATATGCTCTTTGTCTTCCAGGTGTCAATCCTTCGAATGCAGACTTTAATGCTGGGATTTCTGCAAATTTTATCTGCAGCTCTTCAGGCATGGAGTATTCTTCATTCTTCTTTAATTCAACCTCTAAGCCGGCCTCTTCTACTGCAATAGCTTCTTTAATATAGGCTTTTAAGACTGCTTCCATGTCTATTATTTGCTGAACATTAGTAAACCGGATTTGCCGGGCTGCTTGTACATTCTCTGTTTGCTGAACAAGAATACCTTGTGGGTCTTTTATTAATGCGCCTTTATGAAACAGAAGGGCAACATACTCTTTGAAACCATGGATTAATACGACGTTCTTATCATTAAGTGTATAACAAGGATGCATCCACTTAAAATCCTCTGTAAGCTCACAGTCAAGAATGATATTACGTAATATTCTATATTCCTCTTGCCATGTTTTTGCTTTATTCAAAAATTCATCGACCTTAGGATTAGTTTTATAATTTGACATGAAAAAATACTCCTTTTCGTGTTTCGTTTACCTGACAATTATGTATGTGGTTCTATTATAATCGATTATTATGTGTTTTAATATGTGCTATTTGTGTTAAACAGCCAGAGACTGCGACGTAAAAAATCCAGCAACTAAAATAGTGCTGGATTTTTTACAATACAGTCATTATTTTTTTACACCATCAGGATAATTCTTCGCATGATATTTATCTCCTAAATGAGTGAAATCATCAACCGTTTTGCGCAACTCATTCATAAGTGTATACTTTACGTCATGCATCGTTTTATAAAAGGCATACTCTTCACAGCCCTCATGCTTAATTCCTGCTAAGGCGTTTGATGATACGATTCTCCGATGTTCATCAATTAATTTATCAAGTGCTTCAAACACATGCTGCGTGTATTTTGCTACATTTTTATGCTCCATTTTTAATTGATCCTGCAGTTGTTGAATTTGTTTGTCCATTTCGACCCTCATTTCTTTGTTCTAATCATAAACAAACTTTTATTAATATGTTTTCAAAAAATGGACTGTATCATGACTTGTAAAATTTACATCTTTAAAAAAACAGTTCCCAGTAAATTATAAGAGTAAACATTTTGCCTGCTCCGATTAGTCTTTGCTTCTGTACCAGTATTGGTACACTTCTTTAAAGCCGATTTTGGAATAAAGCTTTAAAGCAGGTTCATTATTTAACATTACTTGCAGATAAGCATATTGCGCTCCATTATCCTTGCCCCAGTCCAGGATATTTTGAATTAGCACTGTCCCATACCCTTTATTACGACAGTTGCTGGCTGTGACGATATCAAATAATCCGATATATCCTCTTTCTAATACACACATCCCACATGCAAGTATTTCACCACTATCGTTCTTCAGCAGAAAATAGGCAGTTTTCGCCACAATGTTTTTTAGCATTTTCGCTAATGTTACTTGATTACTCCCACTAATATGATTGAGGTGGCAATAGTAATTAAACCAATGTTCTTCGAAAGTTTGATAAAATTCAGCCTTATGTACTACTGCAATATTTACATCTTCTAAAGGCAATACTTGAACAGCGGTTAACCCAGCTTGAATATAGCCATTTTTCGCTAAATTCTCATCCAAGTTTTCCGGTAAAGCTTGCTTAGTCATTTTAAAAATTGGCTTTAAATTTCTGTTACGATAGGTTTGTTCGATAGTACTAATTTTATTAGCAACCTCTTGATAGGAAGAATATATCGGATTGACGGAATTTGCTCTGTTGGTATAGCCATCAGCAAAACGCAATACCCATCCATCATACATATTTGTTTGTAAAGCAGGTAAGGCGTTCATGGACAGTTCCTCTATAATTTGAATCCAGTTTGTTCTCGACATTTTACCCCTCCTGTTTAATTGAATAAAAATACTTATTAACTAATAATTATACAAAATTACACAAATTCCTTCTTCCCTAACATGATATTTTTTTCATAGCAAAAAGAAGCATGAAAACTTCTTCATGCTTCTAAATAGTATTTAAAAACGATTGAATAAATGGTATACCTGCACCTAAAAGCACGCCATTTTCTGGAGAACGGCTTATATAAATAAAAGGATCATTGCTTGGAAATGCTGTCTTTTCATTTACTTTTTCATGAAGAATATTAATATCCTCTTCTCTTAAGTATGAAGTAATATGGCCACCCAAAATGAATTCTCTATTCAATACAAGGTGGATATTATTAATGGAAATGGCTAAATAATTAAGGAATTCATTCCATCTCGCAACATAAACTGGAGAATTGTTTCGCAGTTGTTCAAAAAATGACTCTAATGATTCGTCTTCTGTTAGAAGTGCATGGACAGAACTGTATGTTTCCATGCAGCCTTTCTTACCGCAATAGCACGGGGGCCCGTTTGGATTTACTGTCATATGTTCAACCGTTCCGCTATGCCCTTCTTTCCCCATGTAAATCTGCCTGTCGATTATAATCGCTCCGCCAAGATGGGGACCAATCGAGAGGTAGACAGCATCATCCATATCATTTCTTACCCAAAGCTCTGTTGTTGCTGCACATTTGGCATCATGTAAAAACATGCAGCGATATGGCAGATGCTGTGAAAACACCTCAATATCCAAGCCTGTAGAAATTAATATTTTTCCATAGGTTATTTTTTTGCCGTCATTCGATGTTAACCCTTGTACAGCAAAGCCAATTCCGAGAACCTGCTCTTCTTTCACTTGTAAGGCATCAATAAAGGCTAGAACTTCTTGACTTAACTTTTTGTAATAGTAATCCTCATTAGCATATCCCAAGGATAACCGTTTTTGCTGAAATGCTTTTCCAAGCAAATCAATTGCCAGTAATTGTACAGTAGATTTTTGGATCTCCACTCCAATGCTGATTCGGGCCTGTGGGCAGATAGCATAAGCAGCTGCTCGTCTTCCCACTGAAGATTCAAACTGCCCACTCTTCTCAATTAACCCTTCTTGCTCCAAACGGACTAAATTTTGCGTTACTGTCGGCAAGCTTAAATGCAGCAGGTTAGCAATTTCTTGTTTGGAAAGCTTCCCATTTTGATAGATGAGATGATAGATAGCCGAATAATTGCTTTTTTTTATATCTTTAAATGTGATGTTATTTTCCATGAAAATACCTCATTTGATAAACCAATTTTATAAAAATACTTATCTTAACTCCTTTAAATATAACATACGAGCATATCCAATTACAGCTTTGTCAAAAAGCGTCTGACAATTTTTACTTTTAAATAGATTGACTATTATCAAAAGACGTTTTATTATGTAAATGTATTTTATAAAACTATTTTACAAAATAACTTAACGAAAAGGAATGATAAATATGGGCATTATTGAAAAAATGAGACTGGATGGAAAAAAGATTTTCGTTACAGGCGGTGCTAGAGGTATTGGAAAGAGTGTCGCAACCGCTTTCGCTGAAGCTGGCGCAGATATCGCTATTGTAGATTTAGATATTGAAGAAGCGGTCAAGACTGCAAAAGAATTAGAAGCAAACAATGGGATTAAATCCGTTGCTATTAAAGCAGATGTTACTAACCCACAAGATGTAAACGCTATGATTGATACTGTGCTTGAACATTTTGGCCGTTTAGATGTTGCCTTTTGCAATGCCGGCATCTGCATGAATATCCCTGCTGAAGATATGACCTTTGAACAGTGGAAAAAAGTAGTCGACATTAATCTTACTGGTGTATTTCTAACCGCCCAAGCTGCTGGAAAAGTCATGTTAAAACAAGGCGGCGGGTCTATTATTAATACAGCTTCCATGTCAGGTCATATTGTTAATGTTCCACAACCGCAATGCTCTTACAATGCTTCAAAGGCAGGAGTTATTCAATTAACTAAATCATTGGCAGTAGAATGGGCAACAAGAAATGTGCGCGTTAATTCCATCAGCCCAGGATATATCGGCACAGAGCTTACCTTGAATTCGCCAAGCTTACAGCCATTAATTGCTCAATGGAATGAAATGGCACCGCTTAAACGGATGGGAAGACCGGATGAATTACAATCTATCTGTGTTTATCTTGCTGGCGATACGAGCAGCTTTACAACAGGATCTGACTTTGTCATCGATGGTGCATTCACTGCTATTTAATAGATTCATAGGAGGTCATCATAATGAACTACTTACTCGGTACAGACATCGGAACATCTGGTACAAAAACCATTTTAATGGACACAGAAGGAAACTTGCTTGCTCAAGATCTCCAAGAATATGATGTGTTAACACCAAAGCCTTTATGGGCTGAACAGTGGCCTGATGTTTGGCTTGATGCTGCAAAAGCTTCTATCAGAAACACGGTTGAAAAAGCAGGAATTCATCCTGAAGACATTCGCGGACTTGCTATTAGCGGACTGTACGGCGGATCAGGCATTCCACTAGATGAGCATATGGAGCCTGTAAGACCTTGTATGATTTGGATGGACCGCAGAGCTTCTGTCGAAACGCAATGGGTGTTAGATACTATCGGGGAAGAAAAGCTGCTGGAAATTACCCATAATGGCGCCGATCCTTACTACGGCTACACGAAAATATTATGGATGAAAAATCACGAACCGGAAAACTGGAAAAAAACGAAGCTGTTCTTGCCTCCGAATGATTATGTTATTTATAAACTGACCGGAGAAGTGGCGATTGATTATTCTTCAGCTGGTAATATTGGCGGGATTTTTGATATGAATAACCGCACTTGGTCAAAGGAATTGCTCGATGCAATGGGAATCCCCTATTCCATGATGCCAGAAAAAATCGTTGAATCAACAGACATGATCGGCGGGTTAACAAAAGAAGCAGCTGCAGAGTTAGGACTTGCAGAAGGAATGCCTGTTATCGCCAGCGGGATTGACTGTGGTGCAGCTAATATTGGCCTTGGTGTGTTTGAATCTGGCAAATATGCAGCAGCTATTGGCACGTCCATGTGCGCCGCATTGATTTCTGATCAGCCAGTGAAAGGAAAAGACTTAATTGTTTGGCCGTATTTATTCGATGCTAAAAGACTATCATACTATTTTGCTGGTGGAGCTACTGCAGGAGCAATCGTAAAGTGGTTTAGACAAACGCTATGCCAATTTGAATTAGAAGCAGAAAAAGCAGGCGGGAAAAATGCTTATGATGTATTAAATGAACAGGCTGCCAATATACCTGCTGGCAGTGAAGGATTAGTTGTTCTTCCCTACTTTATGGGCGAAAGAAGTCCTGTCTGGGATTCAGATGCGAAAGGCACCATTGTCGGTTTATCTTTAGCACATACGAAAGCACATATATATCGCGCCTTTTTGGAAGCGGTTGCCTACAGTTTAAGAGATGCCATTGAAGCAACAGGCGAAAATGTAGGTGAATCAATCTTGCTTGCAGGAGGTGTTACTAAATCAAAATTATGGAGACAAATTTTTGCTGATGTGACAGGCTATCCAGTTGTATGTCCTATTCACGATGTCGAAGCAAATATGGGGGATGTAATGCTGGCTGGAATTGGTACTGGTTTGCTTTCCTTTGAAGATGTGAAAAAGTGGCAGGTTCTTGATGAGAAGATTATGCCGATTGAAGACAATCACAAGAAATATAATGACTATTACAAAGTTTATAAATCTATTTACCAAAACTTAAAAACAGATATGAAAACGTTGACAAAAATATCAGCAGCTACAGTATGAATTTAGCAGCAGTAAAAAGGAGTTGTGATAAATATGGATAAATGGAGAAAAAGAATTGGATACGGGGCGGGCGATTTTGCCTGCAACCTCGTATTTAGTACAATGGCATCCTACCTCCTTTTCTTTTATACAGATGTTTTCGGAATTTCGGCAGCGGTTGCAGGTACTTTAATGTTAGTAACGAAAATCATCGATGCTTTTGCTGATACTGGCATGGGATTATTGGTGGACAGAACGAAAACCAGATGGGGTCAAGGGAGACCTTACTTCATTATTGGGGCACTTCCTTTTGCTGTGTTTACTATTATGACCTTCATCGTTCCTGATTTCAGCATGTCAGGCAAAATTCTATGGGCGTATATCACTTATTGCTTGTTGAACATTGCTTATACCGTCGTAAATATTCCATTAAACACGATTGTACCTCGGTTAACTTCCGATAATCATGAGCGCAACTGGTTAGTATCAACTAGAATGATCTGTGCATTGCTTGGGACTGCATTAGTAATGACCATCACCACACCGATGGTAAATTTCTTCGGTCAAGGAGATGACCAAAAAGGTTATTTAGTTACAATGACTATATATGGCATTGTCGCTGTGCTTGTCTTTGTGTTCACCTTTATGAATACAAAGGAAGTTGTGCCGCCGACCGTCCAGCCTGGCAAGTCCTCCTTTAAAGAGGATTTCAAAGGATTAACAGCCCCTGCTGCTATATTTTTTATATTAAACTTTCTCTACTTTAGTCTATATGTTATCCGAAATACGACTGTTATCTACTATTTCACCTATAATCTTGGCAGAACCGATTGGCTCACATTTGTAGGGATATTCGGAATTCTTTCCGGATTGCCAATCCTGCTATTATTGCCTTGGCTCCAAAAAAAGATGGCAAAGAAAAATGTTTTGCTTTTAAGCACCTTAATTTATATTGTTGGAGATTTAGTCCTTTACTTTGGAAAAACATCCCCTGCCATGCTGATTGCCGGCTTAACGATAACTGGTCTTGGCATTTACGGCATCTTTGGGACAACATTTGCGATACAGCCGGACGTTATTGATTATTCCGAGTACAAAAATAATCGCAGTATTTCTGGAATGATTGCCGCATTCCAAGGTTTTTTTGTAAAAGTCAGCTTAGGTCTTGGCAGCGCCCTTGTAGGAGTTTTCCTTAAAATCGGTGGATATGTACCTAATGCAACGCAAACTGAAAGCGCTTTAAAATATATTGAGATCAGCTTTATCTTGGTTCCGCTTATTATTTGTGTGCTGATTGGCATAACGATTGTTTTCTATAAGTTAGATGACAAACGGGCCGAAATGGATATTGAACTCGAACGAAGACGTGCAAAGATTAACAAAAATACCGAGCAGGATGCTTTAAACGAAGCACATTAAGTGTTAAGAGGATAGTGGATACCGCTATCCTCTTATCTTCAATGAAAGCCTTTCATATAAAACTCAATTGCTGTTGCTTCTTCGTTTTGAAGTCTTTCACGATTGCTTGATAATAAAGTTATTAATGCATTCATTTGCTCTGATGATGGTGTCACAAAGCTGCGATTAAAATGATTAATCCACTTCAAAAGAGCAGACTTACCTAATCTGGAAACTTCTCTGTTTTCACATTGAACATAAAAACTTATACTATAAAAAATTGCTTCCCATTTGGATAAAGAACATAATAAAATGGCTATATTATATTTAGTATGTTCATAGCTTGCTTCCTTATAAATATCATATAAGTAATCCTTTATATCTTCGTAATAATGCTGTGCTATTGCCTTTCGTGCAGCCTTGGATATGCCTATCATTTCCGATTGCAGAAGCTGAATAAATTCTTGCTTATACTTTGCTCCATCTAACTTCGATATAGCATGGATAGCAGCTTTTGTGATGGAAATACGGCTGTGATACAAGTACGGCTGTATTAGCTGTGCTTGTTCTTTACTGCCTGTCTCCCCTATTCCTAATAAGCTTTCACGAATATACTGGTTAGCATTCAACATACCCATATAAAAGCTGCTGAAATCTATGGATGTTTTTTGCTTCTTTAATAAAAATCTAGCAAAATAGCGAATAGTACTGCTTTTGTCTAAAAGTGCCGCTTCCAATTCCCTGCCACTTATTTCTGGAAAGTAGGAGTGAAATACCTCCAATCCCTTTAAACGAATCGAAGGAAACTTATCTCTTTTAAAAATAGAGTAATGCTCTTTAAATTCATGAGCTTTGAGACTACTTACTAATTCATTAAACAAACTTTGCCGCAAAAGAGGGTCCTTTTCCTTTTTATATAGGTTTACTAGTAATTCCTTATCATATAGATTTGCGTGCATGATCATTTGATAACAAAAATACCGGTCGTTCCTATCCTTTGCGCTTGTCCCCTCTTTCAGAAAAGGCAATGATTCTGGCTGTGATAAAACTTGAGCAACTTGTTGAAAAAGATGCTCTTTCTTAAGTTGCCACTTAAAAACAAGAGGAAGACTTGAGACAATTTCAGCCATATACTTATCATTTAAGCGACGCTCCACATATTTATCAGCTGCTCCCCTCACTGCTGCAACCCAATCCTTACATCTCAAAAGCAAAAATGGCCACTCTTTACCTGAAGTGTATTGATTTAATAGAATTAAAGCTTTTTCACGGAAATAGCCATTTGGGTGAAAGCTGCACAACCCTAAAATAATCACTCTCTGTTCTTCCGGCATATTTGGCAATAATAAATTCTCCGGGTTTTCCTTACTCCAATCCATGGACCAGTCTAATGAAGTTCGTTCTCGAAACAAGGCATCAAGTTTTGCCAATTCAAGGATGGTTAAGCACGCAACATGTTTAGTAAGCATACTAGCTGTTCTTCTTTTCAACACATCAGAACGTGTTAACAATAAGGGAAAAATAGCGGGAATTCTTGTTAGCTCGATATTGTCTGTATCTTTAAGCAGTTCTTCTATATAGCCATCTGAAAATCTGTCTGCAGGATTGTCTTTTTTACGTTTAGAAAACGGCCATTTCAATGGATATCTCCTCCCAACGGAAACCTAAGGCTTTAGCAATTAATCAATTATCTCCCAAACTCTTTCATCTTCTATCGTAAGCATCTTATTGAAAACTCCTAACGTTCTTACAGTTAGTTTTTCTCCATTTTCGAAATCAAATTCCTTTTCATAAGTTGCATAAACGCCGAAATTAGATAGATTAGAAGTACTGCTGCTTATCATGATATTGTCTATTGAGCATATTTGATTTGAATTGCAGTCAAGTCCATTTGTTGCAATTAACCATTGATCAAATTCTGTATTTGAAGGGGTAGTAAACCACATAAAAACAAATAAAACTATAATAATACTCGCTGCCACATACCTCTTTTTCTTGAACAAATCTATTATTCCTTTCTACAATAATGTGGCTATCTTGATAAAAAAAGATAGCTGCCAACTTGGCAGTTATCTTAAAGTTTCTTGTTTCGCTGCTAAATACATACGGTTCTGTATCCCGGTAATAAAAGAAAGCAAAAAGCAAGCTGTGGCTGTTAGGAAAGTACATACCACCCCAAACTCTTCAGTAAGCCATCCTAAAAAAACAGACGAAATACCGAATGCCGCATACATTAAAGTCCCTCTTGCAGAAAACACTTTAGCAAGCGCCTCTTGCCTAACTGCTTTCTGGAAAATGGATACCTCAGCTACGTCTTTAACCATCTGAGGAAATCCAAATAACAACGAAATGATTAAGGCAATCCAAGCATTCGAGATTAGCGCGAAGGCTAATGTAAGGATCACTAGTAAGAAGGTGGACCAGATAATGTAATACCCCAGCTTTTTCTCCAGCTTATCTGCAATTCGATAGACAATTAAACCACCAAAAAACATGCCTGCAAAGAAGGATGCATTTATTATCCCCCACCAAAACTCTTGCTTATGAAGAACTTCTTCTACATATACATATAAAATCGCAGCAATCCAAACGCCATTAGCAAAGGTTTCAAAAATATTCATTAAACTAATAGATCGGAGTTGTCTATTCTCCCAAATAATTATCCAGCCTTCTTTAATGGAGGACCACTTAGAAATAATCACTTCGTTTTTTGGTTGCTGATCTTGTTTAATATAAAACATAAACAATGAAGAAATAATGAATAAACAGAAAGTCAGCCAAAGAAGATGATTCCCTCCCCAAATAACTAACAGTATGCTCCCAATCGGCCAGGCGATTAACTGCGTTATTTGGTCAAGAACAGCTAAAAAACTATTTGTCTTGACGAGTTTCTCTTTTTGTACGAGAACTGGGACTAGTGCATTTCTGGCTGGCGTAGCACATCCATCTAAAAAGGATATGAAGGCAATCAGTATATACAATAGAATCAAGTTATCTAACTGAATCGTCGGTATTAATATACAAAGCAGGAAAAGCAGCAGCGTCTTACCACTTTGCGAATAAAATAAAATCCATTTCAGTTTATATTGATCAAGAATAATCGGCGCAAAAAAACCGCTGCATAATGCCGTAATGGTGATAACAAATGGCACTAGCGACATTAATGTTACAGAGTTAGTTGCTTTATAAACAATTGTTGTTAAACTAACTGTATAGATGACATCACCTAGATTAGCTAACATTTGGCCAAGCCAAAGAAACCTAAATGACATCTCATTTTTAAATTTTGACATAGGTAGCCCTCACTTCTTAATTTATTAAGTTTTAAGAAAGCGGGGAATTCTACATTGGATAGCCTCCTGTCAAAATATTCTAAATCAAGAATACCATAAATCTGTTTATTTGTACCATTATTTGTTAGAAAAAAAGCCGCCTAAAGGCAGCAGGCAAATATCATTGTTTTTTATACAAATCCTCCGACGACAACCATTGAACCAATTGTTCGTATGGATAATAGGTAGTTCCTTTTAATACCAATTTAGGTGCATCAGGATATTTTTCCAACAGTTCTCTAACCTCTTCAGGGCGTAATCTTAAATAAACAAATAAATCTCGTTCTTTAATTAATAAAGGAGTTCCTGATGGACTGCCTTTAGGATTTTTAAAATTTTTCAAACCATTTCCGATGAAATAACCCAACAATGCCAACCCTGCACCTATCCAGAAAAAATCAATTTCCACGTCTTCAACCCTCTCTTTTTTTATCATTAATACGAGTATCAACTGCAAAAAGTTACCTATTTGTTGCGAATGGATAAATAATATTTGCCATTTGCCAGCACTAGAACAATGCTCATAGCTATTATGGAGAAAATTTGTGAATTACCTGATGAGATGGAATAGAATGTGGCGAACATGATTGCTATTAGTAAAGCTGTGCAAAAAAGATGATATGATTTATAAAAACCTATTAACATCACATGTTTTTCTCCATCATCAGCGACGTTTAATAGGGCATTTCCATAATCTTTATGCGAAGACCTTGGAATGATTGGGCGATGTGGTTGCACCAATCTATACAGATTCATCATAATTGACATTAAAATGCAGCAAATTAAAACGGTAATTAAGGAGAGTATAATAATTACAATTTCTTTATTGGTAATGAGCGTAATACATAACGCTAGCAAAGAAAAAATGAAATTAGAAAAAGTCAATAACGCATAATCTGAAAGCTTTTTATAAATTTGGATGTCTACTGCATCTTCTTCCTCTCCATCGACATCTTTATTATTTAAACTAATAATCTGCTTGTATAATCCAAAGCTTACCCCCATTACAATCACAATAATAATAAATATTGCAATTACAAACTCATCTACATATGGATCAAAATTTATTTCAAAGCCTTTCAAGATCAGAATCGAGCTAAAAAACCCGAGAATTGCACTAACAATGATTTTAATCGATGTTCTCATCATTCATCCTCCTCTATAAAAAATACATTTTCGACAGGCTCATTAAATATCCGGGCAAGCCGCACTGCAATTAATAGTGAAGGAATAAACTCCTCCCGTTCAATTAAACTGACTGTTTGCCTGCTTATCTTGGCAAGCTTGGCGAGTTGAGTTTGATTTAAACCGTCCCGTGCCCGCAGCTCCTTTAAACGACTTTTCATAATTTTCTCACCTCATACATTTATTGTAAATTATGCATTTTGTTTTGACAAGTATATTTGTCAAAATGATAATTATATTGGTCAAATTAAAAACAAAAAAGACATCTTACTCTTTGTAAGATGTCTTTTTTGTTCTAATATAAGAATCATATATTTCTCCGATAATTCCTTTAAATTGGTGAACACCTGTATTACCATTAGTCATGATAATTAACCCTCTTCTTAACTTAGGGTACGCTACCATCATGCATTGAAATCCACTTCCCCAACCTAATGATGAAATCTCTCCGCCTTCGAGAAACACGCCAAGTCCTGTCCAGCTTCTGCAGCCTTGTGCGGTAATTAGTTCTCTTGCTGCAGTTGGAGAAATGCCGATTTTACTTTGATCATCTAGCGCATTCATAACTTCTATTACTAATAGTGACAAGTCAGCTGCAGTTGTCCAAAGTCCTGCCGCTGCGGGATATGGATATAATGGATACTTTTCTTGCATGACATTTCCATCCTTGTCATGGCCACAGCAATAATTATGGGATATGTCACTTATACGGCTTGGATAACGGCTGTTCGCCATTTTTAATGGTTGAAAGATGAACTCCTCTATAATTTCTTCTATTTGTTTTCCAGTTACATCCTCTATGAGCAGCTGGATAATACAATATCCAGCATCCGAATATTGAAAGTCACTTTCTGGTTCATACTGCACTTCAATCGGAGACTGGCAATATGGCGTTTCACCAGTTAATATTTCTTCCATAGTGGGAAGAACCGTGTCTTTTCGTTCTATAAAACTATCTTTAGGATCTTGTATCCCAGATTGATGACATAACAAATTCCGTAATGTTACACCCTTTTTTTTAGTTAAATAATTGTTGGGGATTTTCCATGATGTCAGCCTGTTATTTACATCCTCATCTAAATCAAGAATCCCTTGTTCTGATAGCACCATTACCAAGACAGCTGTTAAAAACTTGCTGATGGAACAAGCACTGAAAAGGGAATGATTGTTCACTATTTTACTCGTACCTGCTTCAAGAACACCATAATTATCAATTTGGGAAATCTGACAATCTTTAATAACAGAAACACTTAAACCTGCTACATTATAATGCTTCATGCGCTCAGGGATATTTATGTTTTGCACTGTACCACCACTCCCTATTTTTAACCAAATGATACCAGATGAAATGATATAGTGAAATAGACTACGCCACTATTTAAAAAAATGCACCTGATTTTAATCAGATGCATTCATTTAAATGATCATTATCGCTTTAACACAAGCACATTCACCGAATTTGCAGCTAAAGTAACCACTATACCATTACCCTCAAGGCTTATTTCTGTTTCTGCTGGTACAATCAGCTCTGCATTTTTCTTGTTTACATTCGGAGTAGAAATTAGCGAAGCATCTCCCGTAACTGTTATCATCTTGCCGGTCTGATTGACAACTATGTCTTTTAGTTCTAGCTTCGTTGTTTTTTCAAATGGATCTGCATTTACGAGCTTTACATATACATGGTTATCATCTTTTGTGACAGAGTGGTAGATATCCCGATTATAAGCTTCGAGTTTATAATCTAGCACTTTGCTTTTGAAGGTTCCGTCTGTGTATGAACAGATGAGTCGATTGCCTGTTTCTCCGCCGTAATTAACCGTAATTAAATAAGGCGTATTAACAGCAAGCTCTTCATAGCTGCTGGAGCGGAGATTTCCTGCTGCGGTGCTGGATGAGTAATCGCCTAGTCTATAACCTTCAACACCTTGCTTATAAACCTTCACTCCTGTTGCGTTGCCATTATAGCCGATCGCATACTCCAGTACATCCTTTTTCTCTGGCGAAATATCGGTTAATCCGACACCTACATATATACCATCATTGCCAGAGATCTTCGATGCTACAACCTCTACTTTATAATTCGTCCATGCTGCATTTTGGATATACAAGCCGTTTAGACCACTGTTTTGCGGCTTTAATACTAGGCCTCTTTCTTTATCAAGCGTATACCCTGCTGCACCTGGAATCATCTGCCATGCAGCATGCAATTCTTCTCTGAAATCTTGTTGGAACAATACTTCTCCGCTTTTGTTTTCAATCACCTTAACAGACTTCACTTCAACCTCTGCATTTCCGGAAGCTATTTCAATGCCGCCTCTTGCTGTAAGCTCAGTCAAGCTCCCATTTTGGTAAGAAGAAAAGGATGTTCCAAGCAATTTCGTACCAAGATATTTTCCGAACAGCTGTTGTACATAATAATTTGGCGTATACCAGACTGTTTCGTCATCAAACCAAATCAAATCTGGTGTCCAACGGTAAGTTCCATCTGTAAGTACTTTGTTGAACAGTGGTGCATAGGCAGCCAGACGGACAACATCTGAATTTCTTTCAAACCCAGTCATAATGGCTGCTTCAGCAACTGCACCTGCTAATGTATTCTTGTCAGTAGACGCAAACTCGCCGACAAACACTTTTGAAATTTCTGCCTCATTTATGCTGCCATCAGCCTGATAAGCTCTATAGTAATAATTGTATCTATCTGCGTTATTCAACAGATAATCATTGGAACGATAGTAATGCTCATCTGCGATTGTATCCATATAATTAGGCTGTGTTTCATACCATGTTACTGTTTCTTCGGTAACTGTTTTGCCGTCTGTAAAGCTGACGTTTGCTGCTTCTGTTAAGTTACCGCTTAAGAATTTCCAGCCTTCCTGATAGGCATCATCATCCGCTTGCGCACCAACTGTTGAGATTATTTGCAGGTTATGGTCTGGGTAATGCTTCACCATATACGCATCAATTGCTGCTTTAAAATATTCAAAGTTCGCAAAAAACTCTGTACCCCAGTTTTCATTGCCAACACCTAAATAAGGAAGTTCAAATGGTGCTTCATGGCCCATTTGTTTACGCAATGCTGCCCATTCATTACCTTCAAAATCTGTATTGATCGCAAAATCAATTAAATCTGTAAAGCTCTTAACAAAGTAATCTCTTAAATCCCCGCCTGCAGGATGGACATAATCAGAACGCGCTTGACAAAGCACACCGCAAGCCATAACCGGTAACGGAATTGCGTGCAAGTCCTCAGCCAATTGGAAGTACTCCATATAGCCTAAACCCATGGTCATCATATAGCCCCAAACATTAAAGTTTTCCTTACGCAGTTCGATAGGACCGACAGAGTCTTTCCATTCATACACATTCTCCCATATATAAGAGCCCTCTGAAATACAGCCGCCTGGAAAACGAAGGAAGGTTGGATGCAGATCTGCTAATGCATTCACTAAGTCTTTCCGCAGTCGATAGTTCGGATTTCCTTGATAATTTTCATGTGCAGTTGCTGATCTTCCTTCCTCACTAGCTCCCCAAACATCCTGTGGCATTAAAGATACCATATCAATTGAAATGTCACCGCTAAATGTTAAGGCCAGCTGTCCAAGCATGGACTGCGAACCTGTAAGAACAACACTTTCATCTACCCCGTATTTTTTCCATGTGTTGCTGTTGTCAACATGAATCGTTACTGTGTCGCTGATTGCTGCACCATCTTTATCCTGAAGCTGCAGATGAATGCTTCCTTGATTTTCTGCTTTTGCCCAAATAGTAAAATTGTATTTATCTCCTTCTTTAATAAACATGGCACAATGATGATTAGAATCAGTGAAGCCTTTATTGATAAGTGTGCTGCCATTTGGAACAGTAAGATAATGTGTATTAACGTCTTTATCCATTATGTCGAAAAATTCATTTAACCCGCCTGTATTGTGGACGGTAACAGACTCGATATCGCCATACCAGGCATGAAGCGGCTGATGATTTCTTCCTGTTGAACAGCCGCACACACCGGATGTATGGGAATATGTATCGAATAAAAAAGATTCAAAGGAACGATTTTGGACAAGTTCAGCATATATGCCCCCGTCTGCGGCGTTATTAATATCTTCATAAAACAAGCCATATAATGTCTTGCTTATATCTAAGATTTCTTGATTTCCGTCGATTGTTAATACATGAGATGGAACTCCTTCAGGCAGGACAGACAATGAGAATTCCTTTTCCGCTGTTTCCGTTCCTTTACGCAACACAGCTGTCAAAGTAACTCCTTCCGGCTCGCTAATTTCGCCTAATTTCCCTTCATCTGACAGTAAGCTTGGATTACTTGATTTCCATGTGACTGCCACCTTCGCTCCCATAAGACTTTCAGGAAGTGTAACATCCTTTGAAACGACCGTAATTGGAAATGATAAATATTTATCTCTGGCAAGCTCGACAATCTCCGTATCAGAAAGTGTTTCACACATCACTTCAATTACTTCATCTTGTGTTAAACAAGTCTTATATACACGGATATCGGACAACGAGCCGCAAAAGTCAGCATCTGCCTCAAATTGCGATTTTCCAATAAAATTATTGCTGTAGTTATCTTGATCAGTAAAAGTCTCAAACCATTCGCGCAGCTTTGCATATGCACCGCTTGAAGTCTGGCTGATTGTTCCGTCTGCAACAATTTCACCATTCACATAAATAACTGGACCTGCACTGCTTAACGTTCCACCTTCTGTGCCTCTGACTGTCATCGCCACATGTAGCCATTCTCCAGAAGAGTATGTTCTATTAGCATCAGCAATTAAATCCGAACCAGCAAAACAATTGCCCCGTAAATTTCTCGTTAAAAATAGGTACGGTCCAGTTTCCCCTTTTCCGAAATCAAAGATTCTTTCCCAAACATTGGACCCTTTCCCTAAGGAAAGCCAAGTGCTGACGGTCAATCCAGTCTGATCGGTAACTCCTTCAAGCAACCCAGCTGGAAGCTTTAAATAGGATGTCCCGCTCGCTCCGCCTGATAACGTAACAGCACTTCTCCCGCCAACAGTTTCTGCCACTGGTTTAATCTTCCCTTCAGCAGTTGCATGATTTTCATATTTGGAACTGTCTCTTCCTATATTATCTGCATCATTAAATTGATATTGAGCAACAATTGATTCAGCCAATGAGTTACTTTCATCGTTTCGCTTCATTTAGTATCTCCTTTAAAATTATTTAAGCGCTTACTTAAAATCCCTACTTGTATGCACCAAATACCATTAAAACCAAACTTATACTTACAACTATTATAATATTGAACAATGAAATTTTCCAATATAATTTACAAATCTAAACTTAATATTCGAATAAAATTATCTAGTTAATAATTTTTATACCTATAACTCCCCTCTTTATGGTTCATTTTAATTAGACTAGTAGTTTTAATTAAAAGAATATTAAAATATTAAATTGACAAACCAATCTATAATGATTATCATTCTCAATATAACTAAAATATAGAAAAAAGAGGGGAAAAATGTACATAACATCTTTTAAAACAAAACCTGTCCTAGTTGCTGCACTGTTTTCTTTATTCCTAGCTGGATGTTCAGCAGGTCAAGAAAATACAAATAGCGAAAATGTAGCTACACACTCTGTTACACATGAGCTTGGAACAGCAGAGGTTCCTGATAAAGCGGAGCGAGTTGTTACATTAGAGCTTGGCTTAACAGAAACGGCTGCTGCTCTTGGCGTGATACCAATCGGTGTTGCAGATGATGATAAGCCAGAAAGAATTGCTGAAGATACAATGAAATTAATCGATGGATACACATCAGTCGGCACACGTGCCCAGCCAAATTTAGAAGTAATTAGAAGTCTTAATCCTGATCTGATTATTGTTGATGTTGACCGTCATGAGAGCATTTACGAGGAACTACAAAAAATTGCGCCAACCGTTGCTTTTAAAGACGATGCTGCAAACTATGAAACGGTAGTAGAAACTACAACAAAGCTAGGTGAAGCATTAAATAAAGAGTCTGAAGCAGAAAAACTGATTACACAGCATAATCAATTAAGTGAGGAACTAAAATCAAAGATGGAAGTAACGGATAAGACAGTATTACAAGCAGGATACAGTGAAGGAAATGTATTTAGTGTATCGACTCCCTCTGCTTTTACACCTGGTTTCTTAACAACGCTAGGTGTTAATTATGCACTGCAAGATGATACTGCAACAACTCAAGAGCTAACGATTGAACAGCTTCTTAAAATCAATCCGGATACATTAATTGTGACCATTACGGAAGATGCTCCTTCTGTTTTGGAAACATTAAAAGAGGATCCTTTGTGGAATAAACTGACTGCTGTCAGCAGCAAGCAAGTTTACGAGGTTGGTCATAATGACTGGTCCCGCCGGAGAACATTGTTAGCTATTGAGGATAATAAAGAGAAACTTACAGAAATCTTACAAAATATGAAAACAGAAAATGCAGAATGACTTTATAGTCGTTCTCTTTTTTTGGAGGTGAAATTCCATAGCTTCCCGGTTTAATCTATCATTCGTGTTTGCAGCAGGACTAGTAATTCTGCTAATATCCAGCTTTTTTTCTTTAAAAATTGGTGCATTTTCCTTTTCATCCACCCAAATAATAACCGATTTGTTTTCAAACTCAGAATCAGAGTCTGCAATCATTCTCCAGGATGTTAGAATGCCAAGATTACTTATTACTATGATTACTGGAGCAAATCTAGCTGTTGCTGGGGCATTGATTCAAGCGTTAATGCGCAATCCTCTTGCTTCACCGAGTGTACTTGGCATTAATGCTGGGGCCTCTTTAACGGTAGTATCTTGCTTAGTATTCTTTCCGGCGATTACCGGCTATTGGCTCATCATTACAGGATTTATCGGTGCTACTGTCGCCGCATTGCTTATTTTTATCATGAGTGTGGTATTTCGAGGAGGAAATATCGCTGTTAGCATTTCACTCGTTGGCATTGCTATTCAAGCGTTTTTTTCGTCTGCAACTCAATCAATCTTAATATTTAATGAAGAATCCATCAAAACAATTCTTATTTGGCTGGCTGGTATGACAGCAGGTTCCACTTGGGACGATGTCTATCTTCTGCTGCCGCTTAGTTTGCTTGTTTATTTTTTTGCCTTTTGCTCCCATCGCTCCTTGACCATATTGCTGTTAGGAGAAGAAGTCGCCATTAATTTAGGGCAAAGACTTGTGGCGATCAAGCTTTATGTAAGCATACTAGTCATACTGCTCGCCGGCGCAACCGTATCCATTGTCGGACCGATTGGCTTTGTCGGCTTAATCATCCCCCATATTGTCCGCTACTTGGCCGGACAAGATTATAAATGGTTGCTTCCATTAAGTGCTTTATATGGCGGCTGTTTATTAGTTGTTGCAGACATCCTTTCCCGGTTTATCATGTTCCCTGCTGAGACACCGGTAGGAATTTTAACCGCCTTATTAGGTTCCGTCTATTTTGTCTACCTGTCACGCACTAAAAAAATGAAAGAGAAGAGTTGAGTTATGTGAACTATAAACGACATCCGCTTTTTATTATGATGGGTTTGTGTGTAGTCCTCCTAACCCTGGCTGTTATTAATATTGGTCTGGGAGCAGTGCCTATTCCACCACTTCGAGTCATCTCTTCCGTGATAGGATTAGGAGAATACAACGAAACATACATTATAGTTTTTTACAGACTGCCCCGAATTGTCTTAGCCTTACTCGTTGGCGGATGCTTAGCTGTTGCTGGTGTAATAGCTCAATCAATATTACGAAATCCATTGGCTGCACCAGATACATTAGGTATAACAGGCGGAGCAAGCATTGGAGCAATCGGGTTTTCCCTGCTGTTTCCGGCAGCGTCTCCCTCCCTTACAGGTATCGCCGCTTTTATCGGCGGCACTATTGCTGCGGCAGCTGTTTATTTACTAGCCTATCAACGCACCGGTACCGAACCTGCCCGATTGGCGTTAGTCGGTGTTTCTGTTAGTGCATTTTGCGGTTCATGTGTAGAGCTCTTTATTTTAAAGATGAATACAAACCTGCAGACATCCTTGCTTTGGCTGAACGGCAGCTTATTTGGACGTACATGGCAATCGGTAATTGACCTCCTGCCATGGGCAGTTATCTTAATAACTGTTACTCTTTTTCTAGCAAAAACTCTCGATATTTTCATCCTAGGAAAAGAATCGGCAATCGGTCTAGGTATCAAAACAGAAACGGCCACTGCAATTTTAATGGGATTATCCGTCCTATTGACTGGTGCAAGTGTTGCTGCAGCAGGAATGATTGGCTTTGTCGGACTAATCAGTCCCCATATTGCCAGAAAGCTAGTTGGCACAGTTCATCATTATCTTATTCCAACAACCACATTAATTGGAGCAATAATGCTGCTTTTTGCTGATTGTATCGGGAGAGGAATAATCCCTCCAATTGAAATTCCAGCAGGGATTGTCACTGCCTTAATTGGGGCACCATATTTTCTATTTTTGCTGTGGAAGCAATCGTCGAAGAAGGGATTGTTGACTCGGTGAAATTCAAATGGAAAAGGAGGAGCAATTATTTTTGCTCCTCCTTTTTTAACTCAAGCGCACCGTAAAAGTAGTAATACCACCTGGAGTACTTTTCACTGTTATCTTCCCTTTATGTTTCTCTACAATCGATTTAGCAATAGCTAAACCAAGGCCGTTTCCACCATTTTTCCGCGAACGGGAAGGGTCATTACGATAGAATCTGTCGAATATTTTTTCTAAATGCTCTGATGTAATCCCCTCTCCCGTATTTGTTACCTCTAGTAATATTTCATTATGACGCTTTCTTAGATCTACTGTAATTAAGCCTTGAAGATTTGTGTACTTAATAGCATTATCTATTAAAATCATCACTAGTTGCTTCATTTGCTCCACATTACCAAAAGTGTTTAACTCAGGTTCGATATGATACTCAAGATTGACTTCCTTTTCATAGATAACACCTTCCATTGTCAGAATGACACTTTCGACTACTTTGCTTATATTGAAAGGAGCAAAAACTAAGTCAGAGCGTTTGTCATCCATTTCTGCCAGGTAAAGCAGGTCATTGGTAAGCAACTTCATTCTTTCTGTTTCTGTTTTAATGTGATGAATCCATTTTAATTGATTCGCAATTAAATCTTCCTGGTTGCTCAATAGTACATCTGTATTGGTATGAATGACAGATAGCGGTGTTTTTAATTCATGAGAAGCATCAGAAATAAATTGCTTCTGCTTATTAAACGCTTCCTTGACTGGCGCGATATAACGGTTAGCCAAAAACCTATTAACTATAAACACGATAATTAGCATAATAATACCTACAAGAATAAAGGTATAAATTAAATTATCGACGACTTTTAACTCGGCCGTAACATCAAGCGCATAAACATAATAGCCTGACTGATTTTCTTCCACCATATATGCCCAATTAGTATCATTTAGCTTTAAGCGTCCTTTAGAAGAGTCACTTGTTGATATCTCCTCTATAACTCTTTCATAGAATGCATTATCTAGGTCTAATTTAGATTGTGAAGATAGTATATTCCACTTGTCATCTGTCCTCAGCTCAAAGCATGGTAAAAGTTCATCCTTTGAAAAGCCGGTTTGTTCACCTTGAGAAGGTGGTGATTTGTCATCCTTGCTGATTTTGCTTTTTTTGTGATAATAATCAGATACCATTTCTAGATTAATGTTTATATCACTATTTACTTTTTGACAAGTAATAATGTAGATAGAGATAAATGCTGCTAGCATAATAATGATGATGGTAGCCATGTTGGCAATTAAGAAGCGATTACGTAATTTTGTGAACATCTGATGCCACCTCCAAAATATACCCGACCCCTCTTATTGTTTTTATTTGGACGATTGAATTTAAAAAAGCTAGTTTTTTTCGTAAAAAAGAAATATATACTTCCACATTATTATGTTCAACATCTGAATCAAGCCCCCATAATTTTTCAATGATTTGCTCTTTCGATGTGACCGTATTTTTTCTAATTAAAAGCAGCTCTAATAACTTGCCCTCTTTTAAAATTAATTTCAAATCTTTGCTTTTGCACATTAACATAAGGGTAGACATATTTAACTCCAGATCTCCAAATTTCAAGGAATCTTCTGGAACTACTTCATTATTGCGTCTTAGTGCCGCTCTTATTCTTGCCAGCAGTTCATCAGTAGCAAACGGTTTTGCGATGTAATCATCTGCACCATTATCAAGTCCTGAAACTTTATCTGGAACTTCTCCTTTTGCAGACAGCATTACAACAGGAGTTGCGATTCCCCTATCTCGAATTGTTCTCAAAACTGTTATTCCGTCTAGTTCAGGCAGCATAATATCAAGCAGTATTAAATCATAAATGCCGGTGAGGATAAAATCCAGCCCTGTTTCTCCATCATGCACCATGTCCACATAATAATTGTTTTTACTCAGAATTTGCGCTAATGCTTCAGCAAGACCCACTTCATCCTCGACGATTAAGATTCTCATTATACTTCCCCTTACCTAGTTTAATAAAAGTCTAAAAACATATTTCATGAGGATAATCATAACACTTTTCAAAGTCAAATTTAAAATTTATTCATTGATTCTTCCATTTAAGATTCATTTAAGGTTCGGTTTATAAGATAGTCTTAGCACAGAACAGAAAGAAAAGGAGGAGCTGCTGTTACTTTTACTTCCAGTACGGACAAAGGATCATTAATTGATTAAATATGTAATGCGAAGTCTTTTGGGAGTAATTAATATGTCCATCTAAATTTAAATATCTATAATAAAAGGAGAATATAAATGAAGAAAAAATATATTATTTCAATAGCAGCAGTTGCTGTTCTTATACTAGGAATCGGAGGCTACACATTACTTAACAGCTTTATGGGAAATAATGTGGAGATAAACTCTGTGTTAGATCAAAATGAGGAATCTAGTACATCTGAAGCAAGTGCAGATTCTGATGCAACACCTGTTTCTGCAGAAGATTTAAACGGTAATTGGCAAATTGCTGACGCTTCAAGTGTATATTGGTCTGTTACAACATCACAAGAAACAGTTAACTTTGTCAATGAAGAGGTAACAGGCAATTGGACAGTGGATATAAATGACCCAACAGCAATGTCTGGTGAAGGAATTGTCGATATGAATGCATTGGATTCAGGGAATTCCCAAAGAGATGATCATGTCAAAGAAGGCGCTGAGTATTTAAATGTTACCGAATTTCCAGAAGCAACATTTGCGACAAGCACCTTTTCAGAATTACCAACAAGTTGGACAGAAGGAACTGTTGTACCCGTAACGATAGATGGAACAATCACTATTAAAGGCATCGAAAAGGATGTGCAATTTGAATCAGAAGCAATGTACCAAAACGGGCAGCTTCTGTTATCAGGAACTACTGTTGTGACATTCGCTGATTTCGGAATGGAAAACCCACATTCAGTAGCCTTAGACACAGAGAATGACCTTACTGTACAGTTGGAGCTTGTATTAGATAAGGCATAATAACTGATAAAGACGCCAATGGATGTTGGCGTTTTTGTCTTTTTACTCGGGGTTAATAATCATTCCATTCTAATCTGCAACGCTTCCCTTTACCATGTTTACAAAGCATCTAGATTTTTAGTTTTTCTATTAAGTAAATAAGGACCCTTTGTTAGTAATGATTAAAATTTAACTGCCTGATATTATTAACTTTCTAGTTTTTTCATCATAAATTTTGTAACTAATTTCAACCATATGATCTTTTGTAACTGTCACTTCACAATAGTAAGGGATTGATTTTCCATAAGCATCTAGTTCAGGAATATTCCTAAAGGAAAACCATTCATCTTTGTTGAGCATGTTAAATTCTGCTGATGAAGAGCGACCAGCTGTATCTATTTCAATAACACATTTTCCAGTGACAACATCATATTCCTTTAGTACAACATATTTCACGCTTGGAAGAGTAATCACTAGCATTAAAACACCTATCAATAAAACTCCACCATTTTTTATTATTTTTAATAATGAATAATCCTTACCACGATAAATTACAATAAAGGAAATAACTGCTGCTATTACAAACAGCACTCCGAGGCTAAGCATCAAGTAGTATAAAAACATTTTTCTCTCCCTATCATTATTCTTCTGTTGCTTATATTACAGCATCGCTCTTCCAGAATCCTACCATTTCAAAAAACTCACTTCGAGATTTTTATCCCTTCCACACCACACCTAATAGAATAGAACTTGGTAATTATGGGATGAGTATCCCGAGATAGATTTAATTTTTTTAACCTTCTTTTACCTAACCTTCTATCTAACATAGAAAAAGCCTGAATAATAATATTTTCTGAGTTTATAGCTTGCTCAATAGTTAGAGAATTGTAATTGATTAGTGCTGCATAAAGATGGTAACTTTGAAAAATGCTTTGCGTTATCATAATCTCTTCAGCAGCATCTGAAGCTATTAATAATTCTCTTCGTTCGAGGGAGTTAAGCATTACATTCCAATCTTGGTTATAGGGGATTTCCTTTAGTACTTTTTCATCCTTAATCTGTTGATATAGCTTCTCATGTTTAACTGCATATGTAACATCAGATGCTGTTAATATTTCATGTTTGTCCAAAGTAATCCATACCCTACTTGGACTATCATGATATTTCCGATAAACCGCTGCATGTATTTGAATTCTTCCTTTTAGCTTATCACTTAGAAAACCTTCCAATGTAGTTTTCAACTTACTCCATTGCAAAACATTCACCTTCACTTTTTAATCTGTCTAAATATCTAAACGCTCTTGGAGAACTAATCTGCATTTTGTTTATAATACTTAATCTATAACTCTACGATCATTCGTAATAGAATTAGCGATAACCTCACATTTTTTTATAGCCCAGCTATAATGACTAGCAGTGTTTGCTGTGAAATAGCTGTATAAGTTTGTTGTTTTTGTCCACTTATAGTATTTTTTTGTCATGATTTCTTCATTAGTATGTAATTTAATAAGATTCGTGACCCTTCCATGGCTTAGCTTTAATTTTTTTATCGCTTGATTAATGTTACATCTTGATAGTTAGCCCAAATTTGCATATTTAACTCTTTCAGATTACTCCATTTAAATCCTGGTGCCGGCATACAAGGAATGTCCCCATCCATACCTTCTCTGTGCCATCTTTCAAGCATTGCTTGCCACTCATAAAGATGCATTAATACATCACGAAAATTCTTATCTCTTTCTTGAGTTTCAATAGATTGAGTCCTTTTTCTGCTAGGCAATGACTCAATTATTTCTAACAATGTTTTCAAATTTATATCGCAGTTTATTAATAATTTTTCTTTTTCATTTTTCATAGGCGTATCCCCTCACTTTTACTATATATTAACATAAGAACATACGGTCTTTTATTGTACTTTCTAAAAAACTGGAAAAATCTCTAAAATTATGTATAAGAATAAATAGATATATATTATTTTTTACAGAATTTTTTTAATTGTTAATCTATAATATATATTGATACGTTCTTAATAAAGAAGGGAGTATGTTTGTGAAGAAAAAATTTTGGAGAAAAAATACATTAATTATAATTTGTTCTATCCTTATTGCTGGAACAGCAGGATACTCTGCGTATTTACAATTTTCTAAAGCTGATGTCAAAGTTAATGAAGTAACAGCCACAGCTGAATCGGATTCAAACACAAAAACATTTATTGAAATTGAGGAAACTAATGCTAAACCAGTTGAGGAAGAGTTCCCACTAAATATTGGTGAAGGCGAAGTGCAAATAGCAATACATAAAATGTCACATCAAAAAATTGAAGCAGATGAAAAGTGGGGATTTTTGCCGCTGACTCAAGAGCGAATCAAGAGACTGATTAAAGTTGTTAACAGCGGTAATTATGAACACAAATCTCTGTATTTAGAAATACTTAACCGCTGGTCAAATGGAGACTTTTCACAAGCAGATAAAGATCATAACGCTATTTGGAGGCTGCAAGGCGGTTCAGTCGGTGAAGCGACAGGTGTATTATCAACAGAGGAAGAAAAAGCGTTTATTGAAGAGCATTTTGATGTGGATTAATGACATTATGACTTTTGAACAATGATACCTTATTTAAACTGTTTGTCAGCTACTTATGGTAATTATTCCGTTCTGTGCCTAAACATATTTATTATGATTGGATGGACTATAAAAGCATGTTTAATTTTTCAATACATGCTTTTATTGCATCTTATTTTCTTAACTAGAATAACCTCTAATGCAAATGGAATTACTTAGTATCAAAGTCTTTCTAAAAATAAACGAACCTGTTTTGGAGTATTAAGTATAACCACTTTCTTATGTTTAGATAAAACCTCTAGACTTTTCAATATAACAGGTCTTTTCGTATGTGGATACTTCCAAATCCACTTAAAGAATGCAAAAGAAAATCTTTCTTCACAGCCTTCTCCCATATCTGGCCTAGTTTTATGATGATATTTTAGTATCCTTTTAATCATTCTAAACATACAAGTCCATCTAGAAATATCAAGAAAAATGATTGTATCTGCTGCATTCAGCCTTATATCCATTGTACCGCCATAGTTCCCATCGATAATCCAGCTTTCTTCTTTCACTAATTCAACTTGAATATTTATTTGTTCATTTTTCGGGACGCCAACCCAATTAGGCTTCCAGAATAATACATCAAGATGATATACCCTCAAATTTAACTTTTCCCCTAATTGCCTGGCCATAGTTGATTTACCAGATCCACCAGAACCAATCAATACAATCTTCTTCATTCATATTACACCTCCCCTATAATGACAAAAAGCCGCCATATGGCAGCCTTCGTATTAGTTAAATCAAATTAACTTAACAAACCATGCTACATAATATGCAGCTGGTATAAATATTAGTTGTGCAACAATCGTACCAACAAACTTGGAACCTATCATTGTGAGAGAGTAGCTTTTTAGATAAATGTAATCAACCTGTTTCTTCATGACTTTATCTGCTAGAACAGATGCTTTTGGGTCTATAAATAAAGTTAGCAATATGGTCGCTATTCCATTTATGATGCCAGATGACATTAAAGCAGCCGGAGCATACGTTTCAGGTACGAGCATTGAAGCATAAATAGACGACAAAACACCAATCGTAAACACTGCAGAAATAACTACATTAATGATAAAAAGTCGTTTAGGAATAGTCTTAAGAGTAATCCCTTTTAAATATGTAAACCTCGGAAGACGTAAACACATTACCAACTTTTTAAAACCATTTTTATTAAAATTTTTTATAAATAAAGCTACAACAGAACCACTTTGTTGAGAAAGTTGAATGATGGCTCTCGAGAAAATATTAATGAATGTAGGAAATAAAAATATTCCTAGCAATACACCAAAAGATGTAACTCCTATCAAAACTCTATATTGCTCTTCAATGTAATGCATTGGATTAATACTTGGTGCTTCTGCAATAAGCTTTGCTGTTAAAGGTTGTTGAAACATCGTTGAAAACCTAGAAACAATAAGCAATGTACTAAATAAAGATAAAGCTGTTGCGATTAACTTTACCCTTGCACCTGAAATTCTAGTAGAATATGCTAATGTTTCAATCATTGTTACTAACAATAAAAATAATGATATTAATAAGACTTTACCTGTAACTAGATCCATAATAACTCCTCATTAGTTAACTTAAATATCTTAGATTATTATAGACCATTATACAAAAATTGATAATATAAAGACTCCAATCTTAGGAAAATAATATTAAACTTATTAAATAAAATCATGAAACTTTATATTATTGAAAACGTATTAAATACTAACAATTAAACGGAGGTGAGTTTTAATATGGAAGGTAAAAAATGCTCAGAGTGTGGGGGAACTTCTTTTTCTCAAGGAAGTGACTATATTAACCTTAGACCATTAAACAAAAAGATGGCAATTGGTTCTGAGAAAATCTATACATACTGTTTAAACTGTGGAGAAGTTATTTCTATAAAGATTGTGAATCCCAGCAAGTTAACTTAAATTTGTTATTCATTGTACCTTTTTCTACAGGTACTTTTTTTGTTTTTAAAAAATTAAGTTAAGCTCGTTTTTGTTAGTTAAAATTCTATCTACAGCAAAAAAACATTTAAATTCCCCTAATAACATGATGATTTGCATCAAAACAAGTTGTTTCTGCAGGAAAGGTCTGAGTTAAATCATCTGGAATTTTGTCATACTTCAAAAAAGTTTCCTCCTCTGAAACAGTAAAAGTTAAACTATAATTTTCATTCAATAAAGCTGCAGTAATTTGAGCAATTTTTTTATTAGGATTTTCCCCATAAATTATGCCATAAACTCCGCTATTTGTTTTTATATCTACATATGATACTTTACTGGTACCATACCCTGACATTTTTATTTTATATTTTCCATTCCATCCTTTATTTAATTGTGCGTAACCAGTATATTTATTATCTAGTTCAAAAAGCACAACAGAAGTATTTGAATTTCCCAATGTGACTACATCTAAGACTTTAATCTTAACTTTTTCTTCCTCCCCTCTATTCTCCCATTCAGTTAAACTGGACTCTATTGATTGGCTATTAGCATCAATAACGTAATCTTTATTAATATAGAAATAAAGAAAACCAACTAATAGAAATAAAAATAAAAAAGGTATAAATATTACTTTTTGCTTCATTAAATATCCTCCAGATGGTACTAACCTCATCAAACAAAATACTAGCCCTATATTGAAAAACCAAATGTAATTATGTATAGTAAGGAAAAATCGATTAAATGTGCTAAATCCAGCCTAAAAAGCTACCATACCAATCATCCGGCCTACTCCATATCCAACTAAAATGATTGAGAATCCTATCATTACATAAATACTAACTTTAATAAATTCACTTTGTTCATTAACCTTCTTTAATATAGCGTTATAAATCCCCATAATATTAATACTCCTTCTATATCACTGCTCTAAAACAGATTATTCTAAAGCTGTTGTTAATATTAAAAATCCTGTGATGTTGACATATACTATCTTGTTATATTTATATACGTTTCTTTAACTGATTGGTTTCACTTAGAGGTATATTGATAGACTGTTGACATTATAAGGACGCTCTAGATTCTTTCGGACTACTCCTCCAATAAAATAGCTTTCCCATTTAAGGAAAGCTCTATGTTATACTGACCTATTGCTAATTTAGACTTTATTCTACAATACATTCGTCCGGATTCATCTTCAGAAGTTTCCATTTACCATCGTTCATTTTCCGAAATTGCGCGATTTCTACGTCTGTACCATTAGTTAAAGTGAAAAATAGAAAACAATAATAAGCCCCGTCAGTACCAAGAACATAAATATTTTTAACATATCCCGGCTTTACTGTTGGATATCTTTTCTTGATTAATTTACACCAATCACCATACTTTACATCTACAACGGATTCGGCATTATGTTGCCAAAGATGATATGGAGCACATAAAAAATCTTCACTGAACTGCTGAATATCGTTTATACGGTAGCCATTTCCTTCAAAACTAAGCTCCATAAATCCATATGAGTAACCAAAAAATTCAGCAGCTGTTTCTTTAAAACCATGGATTGTTTCTAGTTCATAAAAAAAACGTAATTCTTCTTCACCTGGTAGCCTGCAAAGCTTAATAAGACTAATATGTCCTATCCCTGCAAATGAGTTAATGAAATCCTCATAATGAACTTTATCTCGTAATGCATTACTAAACAAATTGTAGGCAATTGGATATGGCGTCTTTGCATTTCCAACTGATCCACAGCTTCTGACATATAGATTTTCTGCCTCACGCAAAATGCTGAAATAATTAACAACAGTATCTTCAGGAGTTTTAGTCAACTCTGCGGGTAATTGTATCTGGTTATAGTAGTTCTCCCCAAATTGGTCAAAGAACTCAAAATTAAATCTTAAATTTAATGCTGGTAAGCAGGAAGGCCGGAAATACTGTTGTTGATGTGCTTCTTGGTCCAATTGATTCTGGTTTCTTAATGACATTTGAATCACCTCATTTTAGTTTATGGGCAATCCGTTTTTAGGTGCAAATCAGCTTAATATTCTATATTTCAAAATTACTTATTTCCATAAGTACACCTTTCAAAATTTCAACAGATTCTATAGGAAGTCCATCCAGCTCTAAACTGTGATTTCCTCCTTCTACCAGATGGAAAGTCAGTTGTCGATTGTTTTTCAATTTTTCAAATCGTTCCGCAATGAAACAACTGTCTTTATCACCAATAATACACAGTCCTTTATTTTCACTAGTGACCATTGCTTTAAATACATCATCTCTTTGCAATAATGGAGTTAACCATATAGTTTTTGCATCTTTCAACATTTTATTATGAAGCAAATAACTCAGAGCTATCGTTCCTATTGATTTTGCCACTACAAAAATATTTTTGTATTTCTTGTTCTCAATGGCTTTGCCGATTGTACGTTGTATTTTTATTGTAAAATCCTTTTCACTTAAGTAAGATAACTCTTGCTTACTGAATGAATAATTAATATGTAATACATCAAACCCTTTAGTGTAAAACAAGCTTGTTGTAAAGTGTAACAACGGAGCCTGTGTAGTGTAGCCCGCCCCTGGTAAGATAATAACTAAATTATCCGCTGTTTCTTGCTGTTCTATTAATCTGAATGGAATACTGTTAGAATCAAAAATTTCTTTATTAGTCACTGTTTTATCACTCCCAATAGTTTTACGGTTCTCTAATTTTTTTCTTAAACTATTAATTAGTTTCCTTCTTCAGTACGCACGTTATTTCTGTTGATCAAAACTTACTTCCGTTTGCTTCTCAAATGTATTATATGATCCTAGAATCGTTAATTCACCTTCAAAACCTTGCTTTGTCCATCTTGAATAAAAGCCTGGATTTTCATCATCAAATTCTGAACTAATATACTCACTCTTCCACCCTAGTTCAGGCAGTTTATTAACATAATACTCATAGACTTCATTCAAGTGGTCCCCATTACTAACATAATTTACTCTGGTAGGTTCTAAACCCTTAAATAAAGGTATATCTTCATGTTGTTCAGGGATAATTGACATACCTTTATAAGTTTCATCTGTCAATTGTATATATACTAAACTCCCCGCAAAAATTACTATTATAGTAATCGCTATTAATAACACTATTTTCTTCACATTAAACTCCTTATGTATGTGTTTCTTAATTTACTTTCACCATAAAAAGGGAACAGCCAACTTTATAGTCTTTAATTTATATTAAGTATAAGGATAGTTCCAATCTTTTATTAATCCAGAGAAGAAATTGATTTAAAAATCCCCTCCTTCCATAAATTCCAGCTGTTTTTTTATCTCAAAAAGGCTTGTAATCTCCCCAAATTTCCCTCCATAAACACAGCATTCTCTTCCACTCCACGACGTTTACACCAGCCAATACTATTAAACGCATCAGTAAATTGATAAAAAGGCAATACACTGTCTAAATCAATTAAGGGTCTGATACTCTCATAGCCTTCTCGATAAGCCTTATACAAAGCAGAATCAATACTCAGGAAATCACGGTACAATTTAGTGAAATCAATTTCTGTGGAACCAAACCGAACACTTTCAAAATCTATCACTCCAGAAACTTTATCATCATCAACTAATATATTTGCAGGACGAAAATCCATGTGGATAAAGCTAGGTCCATCAGGTGTGGGGAGTTGAAGTTTCATTTCCGCAAACTTTTCGAGTGCTTGTTTATATAAGGTGGTTGGTAAGATGTCTTTTACATCTTCTGCAAAGCTATAAAACTGGTCTTCTATGAATACAGACCAGTTGGGAAACGTATTTTGGATCGTATTCAACTTTTCGCCAGAGTTTGCTTTGATTGTATGCATGGTTGCATGAACTTCTCCAACTTGGAATGCCACTGAATGTGAAGCAGCAGTTGTTAGCGGTCTCCCCTTCAATGCTGATAATAAAAAAGCACCGCAGCACTCCTCATCGCCTGACCAATAGTCCAACATTTCAGGAATGGAGACATTCCCCTTTAAAAGGTTATATGCTTCCAATTCTCGGTGATACTTTAATTTTGAATAAGGAATTTTCACATATACATTTTCACCATTTTGCAAATTACATATATATACTGTGGAACTGTATGAATCTTCAACCTCACTTATTGATAATACATCTAGTCTAAAATGTTGAATGATTCTATTTATCATTAGTATTACCTCCTTATTCTATGCTTCAATTGTAGCTAACCGTTCCTTTTATTCCAAATTATACCACTACACCTGATTATCCTGCCACGCTAGAAAAATTAAAAAATAAGGGCGATTCAACAGTATTGAACCGCCCTTACAATTTATTTAAAAACCTTGTCAATCATATTCCGATCGTAATCTAATATCCAATCATTAAAAGTTTTATAAATACTTCTTATATTCTCTGGTGATTCAGCTAATAAATCACAGCCTCTATCATCGTAAACATGAAAGATTGTTTTTCTATCAATATTAATAAAATAGACTCTATGATAAATACTTGGTTTTAGTGCCAAATCTTGATTACAAATTGCTTTTAACAGCGGAATATAGTTGAGATCTGCTGCTTTACATTTTAGAGTAAATCTATGTGTTTTGTATATTCCTGCTTCGTCATCTTCAGGAAAAACATAAGCTTTGATTTCATGGCTCAGCCTGTACAATAAGGATTTATCAACATAGGACGAAAAGTTCCCTAGATTTCGTCTAATATTTCTCCCCTTATGAAAATCACTTATATCCATCACTACATAAATATCTTCCTCAGGGGAATGTAATGCTTTAAACAAGGAAATCGCCCTATGATAGCACCCAAGTATATACGGGTTATCTGGATAGTCATATTCCCTTTCCCAATTAACCCCAAGTTCAAAACGAATGCCGATATCCCAGCTATAAAACAAGGGCGGTCTCAGTTCTAAAGCCGGGAAGTTTGTATTCATATAATTATTTAATAGCATGCTACACCGCTTTTCTTCTTCTTACTTCGCAATCTCTTACAGAAAGTTTACTAGTTATTCTTATTGAGCTTGAGTGATTGGATAACAACGGTCATGGCATTCAAAACTATACGGCTCAAGTTTTTCATCAATGATTTCTGCTTGATAGTTATTATCTTTTAAATAGTTTAATAGAGTAGGAAGTTCAGAAGCTGTGCCACTTCTGTCATGCATTAATATTATTGGTGAATGCTTAGACGGATCTAATTGTTTTAGTTGTTCAATTATATTTTGTACATATTTTTTATTGGAAACGCTCCAATCACTGCTGTCCACATTCCAATCCCAGATGACAAATTTATTCTCTTTTAAAACGTCTCTAAAAGAATTTGTTAAATAAGGAATGCTTCCATACGGCGTGCGGATTAAGTTTGTTTTAACACCTGAGATGTCCTGTAATGTTTTTTGAGCTACTTGCATTTCATTTAAAGCTGACTCTGCTGATTGATAAAATTTATTTACATCATGGGTAACGCCATGTAAACCAACTCCATGCCCGTCCTTAACCGTTCGACTAACTGCTTTCGGATAAGTCTTCATAGCAGGTTCTAACATAAAGAATGTTGCTTTTACATTATACTTGTCAAGGGTATCTAAAATCTCAAAAGTAGAAGCAGTCGGACCATCATCGAAGGTTAAATAAACTACTTTTTCATTCGCCTTAACTTCTGTTGCTTTTTCAGTATCTTTTGTTTCCTCTGGTTTTTCGGTGTCTTTTGTTTCTGTTGTTTTTTCAGCGTCTTTTGTTTCTTCTGGTTTTTCTTCAGCCTTTTCTTCTGTTGCTTTTTCAGCGTCTTTTGTTTCCACTGATTTTTCATCAGCCTTTTCTTCTGTTGCTTTTTCAGCGTCTTTCGTTTCTACTGGTTTTTCATCAGGTTTTTCTTCGATTGTTTTTTCAGCTTCTTTCGTTTCCGTTTCTTTCTCAACGTCTTGCGTTTCAGCTGTTTTTTCACTGTCTTTGTTTTCATCTGTTTGTACTTCTTCGTGTTTATCTATTTCATTGTCTTCAGCCATTTGTCGGGGCGTAGAGTCACTTGATAAAGTTCTATTTTTTTCCGTAACAACTAACAAAATTAATATTGACAACATACAAAAAACGATAATCCCTATTCTTTTCATCTTCCTGTCCTTCACTTTCTACTTTAACATTATGTAAATTAATATATTGAGAGTTTTTTGTACGAATAAGCACAAAAAGGCCAAACAACTCTAATAAAGCAATTGTTTGACCTTCTTTTTATATTAAAAGATAGAAGTAAAAACAAACACCTAATTCTTTATTATAAACACCATGCTGGTTCATACAGTATTGTATTTTTAGGTTTATATTCTTTTGAAAGCTTCATCCAAACAAATTAATTACATTCCTCCCATCTATTCCTTAACGTTTCATTTTAACGCATTTTTATTTCACATTTTTTCCTTAACAAACATCTCTTAATTTAACATAAAAACTGTATTAAAAGATTAATTAACTTACACTATTTGGAATGATAGAACTATAGTCCCTATACATCCATATTTAGGCAATATTAACTCCATACTAAATTTCCTATAATATGCTTCTTTTTTAGGAGTATCCTTTATAAAGTCCTTAGTATTTAAGACCTTTACGAATTTTTTCTAGGGCTGCTCTCTAGAGTAGCGTTATGTTAACTATTTTATCTAAATAAATTATCAATCTCTAAATTTTCATTTTTAAAAATGAAATATTTTGAATTACTATAGCTAGGATTTTTATGTGTAGATACTAGAAATGATTCATTCCCAATTATCAGTATTTCACCTAAGGAATTTTTATCCTTCTTCATAGCAACACTATAGTATTCTTCTGCGGTAAAACTCTGTGGTTCTCTAACCCATTTAGAATTTCTAAAATCAGCCATTATTTTTTTAATTTCTTCATGATTAGTTACGGTCACTAACAGTTCTTCATCACTATTCCGGCTCATTTTTTTGACTTCTAATGAAGTTATCTCCGCATTTTCAATGTTAGTTATTGCAGTGAAATTTTTATCCTTAAAATTAACATTATAAATAATGAATGCTAATAACCCTGCTAATACCGTTACGCCTGTGATCAATAAGAATTTCTTCATTTGAACACTCCTAGCAATGTTGAATCTAATTTTTTTAGCAAACTGCTATTAATTTCACTCAAACTTATTAAAGGAAGAATATTTTCATAAAAGAATATAAAAAAGAGAGGAGAATAGCAGTAGCATGACTTAGCATAGCTGAAAAATTCACTTTATGTATATACAATTAGGAGAGGTAACGGAAGTATATTTTCTGAAGTTATGAGAGTATTTAACAAATTTCAGCTACTAAATTCTTTTATATTAAATGATTTTTAATACATACCAGCCACCCCAACCGCCAACAAAACCTATTAGTAATAAAAACAGATTTCTTTCTAAATTGGGCTCTTGTAACCATTGTTTGTTAAATAGTAAAAGACATCCTGTTGAAACTCCATTGTAATGGTTCCAAACACCAATCTAATTACATAATCTTACATTAAAAGCCCCTTTTGCACCAAACTTTAACATTTTTAAATGCTCTTAAATAAACATACTGTTTGTATTAATATAAACGAAATTTCTTAGCATAAAGTTTCACTATCCAAGCAGATTTTTTTCATCTTTTTATTGTGAATTATAGTAAAAATATTAATATTTGCTGAGTATTTAATAGGTAACATCTTCACAAAGGATAAAATCTTAATTATTAGTAATTCCCTTCTGCCTTTGAAATCCTAAGTAACGACTGTCTTAAAAGCTCAATACTCCAATATCATTTTCAGAAAGCAGACCATACTCTTTACCAGAAACATGAAACTCTGAACGATCACCGCTTTCAAATGCGAAGGTAATATAATAAAATGTATAAGTGCTTGATGAAAAGTTGCTTTCTTCTTGATAATTAGCATTTGAAATTCCGCTAACATCTGTTCGTTTTGATTTCACAACAGCTGTCACACTAAGCTGTTGTGATTGCCCATTTTTGCGCCACTGACCAATTCCTTTAAAAATGGAATAAAAGAAGCCGCTGATTACAATAATAAAAATTATTGCAATAATAATAGGACTGATTTGAAAGATTAAATCTTCTTGAAAAAACAAATCCCCGCCCATATAAAGCCTCCTTCTTTAACAGCTTATAATACTTACGACTATGTATATAATAAGTTTCATAATTCAACCATTTTTCCCAATTTATGAAACAACAATAGAGAGCTGAATTATGCCCTCTGTATGTTTCTGCATTCCTCTCAAACTCCCATTATATTTAACAGTTTGCCAATTGTAATAAAAACAAAACACCACATTAAGGCCCCAATTCCGCCATACATCAAATATATTCTTAGCCTCATATGTGCAATCCCGCAACAGTAAAATGTGAGATGGCGTACTCCTGGAATAAAATAAGCGATCAACAGGGAATACGGTCCAAACTTCTTTATCCATGATTCAACTTTTAAAAATCTTTTCTCCTTTAGCCCAATCCATTTTCCAAACCTATCTATCAGAGGTCTTCCAGCTTTTTTACCAATCATATAACTAATCATCATGCCTATAAAAGTCCCGCTAAAGCTGATTAAAATAGCAAGCTGATAATTAAGAGTGCCTATATGCGTAAAGTATCCTATTAACGTCATCAGTGCTTCATCAGGAATTGGCAACCCCACTATTCCCAAACTGAGCAATAGGAAAACAGCAAAATAACCATATTGACCGATTAACTCGTTAGCTACTTCCATCCGTGAATTTCCATTTTTTCATTGTCTTGTTTCTTGAAATTTGGAATTTTAATATGACTGACCATTAGAAATGCCAGGATGCATATGCCGATGCACAAAATAACGGGGCTATGTAATGTCATAAGTACTAACAAGCACATAGCAGCAGCCGGTGCTGGCAATCCAATAAATACTGCCAGATTGCTTTGTTCTACGTTAAAACGGGCTAATCTCAGCAGTCCGCAAATGCTGAATGCAAGTGCACAAACCAAACCAACGAGGGAAAGCTGACTTAAAGAAATACTATATGCCAGCATGGCGGGTGCAATACTAAATGTTACTAAATCAGAAAGAGAATCAAGTTCTTTCCCGAACTCAGATACGGTATTAAACTTTCGCGCAACCCTGCCATCAAACAGGTCAAAAAACATGCCAAAGCAGATAAACATCATCGCTGAAAATGTATTATTTAATAGCAAGGAATAGATAGATAACACCCCGCAGATAAAGTTGCATATGGTAATGATATTAGCTAAATAAATCAAAATATAACCAGCCTCCAAAACGATTGTTTATTTATTCATCTTCCTAGTATAATTATGGTTCACCCTTACTCTATGTGAATTTTTCTTTATCTCAAAAAGTACGAGCAATCTTATTATTCTTTCAAATTATAAAATTCCAATGTGGATTCTATGTGTTTTTCATAAAAAAAACCTTTTAATTAGATAAAAAAACAAACTATTTTTTGTTTTATTTTGTTTTTTTTTATTTAATAGCTAGATTTCCGTCTAAAGAAAACAAATATACACCAAAAAAGCAGTCACCTATAGGCAGACTGCTTTGTGTTCTTTTCTAAAGAAAACTAAAACAAATACAATAAATTCTATTCAACCTCTTGTATGGACAATCCTAATGTAGGCTCCAAATTCTCTGGAGCATCATAAATGGCCGTATACATCAGCCCGTTCTCCTCATATGTACTTTGCCCACTATCAATAATTCTACCGTCGACTAAACCTAATGCTGTATTAATTTCTTGTTTCTTTTCTGCCGAAATGGTTGAATCTGCTATATTAACTAAGTTAACTGCTGCAGAAGTAACGTCTCCGCTATCATCCATAATTCCAAAAATTGCTGCTGTCCGAAGGTTGCCAGTATCGTTATCCGTTGCTGCAGATACTACAATTGTTTGATTCTCATTGATAGTGCCAGTACGAAGTAATCCATAAGCACTATCCTTTTCTTCTAAATCATTCAGAGTAGCCAAGTCAGGATTAACGGAAGTCATACTTTTATTCCATTCATTTTTCAAGCTATCCCAGTTCCTATCAAAAACTGTTTTTCCATCCGTTTCTGCTGCCGACACTTTTTTCGGTTCACTAGCATCTGCAGTTGCTTCTGTATTTGCTTCTGTATTTGCTGCTGTAGCTGCTGCTGTATTTTCAGCTTTCCCCTCTGTTTCCTGAGCTTCGTCTTTTTGACCACAACCGCTTATCACTATAACCAGTAGTAATGCTAAAAAAATGTTACCTAATAATCTTTGCTTTTTTTCTGTCATCTCCAGAATCCTCCATTACTATTTCGTTTTACAATATTTAACTTATAAGTTCTCTTTTCCCAAAGGTATTTATTCCCAAACACATTTCTTTTAAAATTTCTTTCGGGAACATAGAAACTCTGTTTAATTTGCAACAAACTTCCATTAATACAAAAAAAGTCAGACATTTATACCACTGTCTGACTTTTCACGGCTGCATCTTATTTGCGATATCGGACTTGCATCTGTTTCTAACGAATTTCTTCATATAATCAAGCATATCTCAAAAAATAAAAAAGCTGCTTTTAGCAGCGGAGATAAATCAATATACACTACCCTTTTCGTATTAATCTAACAAAAATAGAGATTACCAAAATTAAATATAAACAAGCAGTAAGACCCCAAGTAAGAAAAATCCCTAATCCTAAGCCAATATTAGCATCTTCATAATTATTTATTACATCATCAATAACCACATACAGCATTGGAGCAGCACATATAAAATAAGCTAACAATGATAATAATAATTTTTTTGTATTTTTATAATAAAACATAACAGGAATGAAAAGTAATGCAAGTGTGATAATAACAATTATCACCATGGATATTTCCATAAAATCCCTCCAAATACATTAAACTTAAATATACTTATCTTTACCAATATTATTACCCGTAAATTAAAATTAGAAATCAAAACAATTTAACTACTAATTCCTTATTCATTATCTTCTTGTTTCAATAGCCATACGCAAGTGTGATACAACTCCAAGAAGCAATAGAAACGAACATACCAGTTTTTCAAAAGATGTTCCAAGTAGTTGTTGAAAAAAGCCAAAGGTCCAAAGTGCTACGAAACACCAGCATATAATAGATCTTCCTCTTTTATGTAAATAACGCTTTTTTTGACCAGCAAAAATGGTAAAAGCACCGCCTATAATGCAAACAACCATACCAACAACAGATATTGGCAGCTGAGATTCAAACGAATCAGATCGCCCTCCGTTAACCCAAGAGAACGGAATAACACTGCTGATAACAAGGATATGCAGTGCCATTGTTAAAGAGTAAAAACAAATAGCCATTATTAAAGCAGTACGTAGATTTATTTTTCTAAGTTTTTCTTTCATATATCTACCTCGCTTTTATTATTCCTCTAATTTTTTATTATAAGTGGGACTCATATTATAGTTATGCTTTCACTTACCCCCTTTAGTCCTTTAACCCATATAAATTAATCATTTTTACTTTACATTATCTAAAAAACAAAGAGGAATTCATTAGAATTCCTCTCAATAGAGATTGATAAATCAACCTATACAACTACTGCGGTAAAAAACCAAATAATCATAATAACCTGTATTAATATTTTTGCTACACTGCCTCCTAAGAAGCCTATTACCGTAGCGAATCCAACCTTTGCCGCCTTCTTCATATCTTTATGCAAGATATATTCCGTAATTAAAACCGCTACAAATGGTACGAGGATAATTCCAAATGGAGGGAGAATAAAGGACCCGACTATTGTTGCGATTGCAGCTATTGTTTCAGAAATCTTTGACCCGCCGTATTTTTTCACAAAATAACTATTTGCGATGATATCGGCTGCTATTAATACAGCACTTAACAATCCCATACTTATCCAGAACCATATAGACAGCTCACTAGGATTAATCAAAAACTGATAAACCAAAAATCCTCCCCATATTGCTACTACAGAGGGAATAATCGGATAAACTATCCCCACAAAACTTAATATAAATAATATTATGGTTATTGCCCACCATACGAATTCCATCAAAAAACCTGCCTTTTTAAAATTCTAACATTTAGAAATCTTGCTCTTTCAGAACAAGATTTCCTTTCGTTATTTAGCTGCTGCTATGCTTGCGACTTTTATAGCGGTGACTGCCGCCATACGGATTATACCTTCTGCTTCTATCACTGCTGCTGCTTTTTTTATATCCTCTTCTATCACTGCTGCTGTATTTTTTATACCTTTTTCTATCACTTCTGCTATAGCTTCTAGATCTATGACTGCTGTGAGAAAATTGCTTAATCGTTTTCATAATTTTTTTAAACATTCTTTCCACCTCTTTAATTCATTTTATTTTTTTCGGAACAGTACATCAGAATCTTTGCTCAAAGGGATATTAATAATTACCTTTGTCCATTCACCATAATCACTTTGAATTTCAATCGACCCTTTATAATATTCCAATAACCTTTTGGCGATTGCTAATCCTAACCCATTTCCGCCATTTTTTCTGCTTCTTGCTTTATCAACACGGTAAAATCGATTAATCACCAATGGTAGGTCTTCTTCTGGAATTCCAACACCGTAATCCTTTATTTCAATAGCTAAGCTGTTTTCGCTATGTTTTACTTTAAGCTCGATTTCCTTCTTGTTTTTTGAATATTTTATGGCATTATCTAACAGGATAATTATTATTTGCTCAAGATGATTTTTGAATATTTTTAAGGTGAAATCATTACTAATATCTATTGAAGAGGAAATATTATAGTCTGGATTTAAAGTTAAGAAATTTTCAACAACATCCTCTATTACACCTTTTATTTTTATATCCTCTAATACAGCTGTACTTGTGGAGAAATCTCCTCTTGATAAGGTCAGCAATTCTGAAACCATACGGATTAATCTATTGGTTTCATTCAAACTCAAGTTAAGTGACCTTTCTAATGTTTGCGGATTATCTTTTCCCCAGCGATTTATAAGGGATAGATGACCGTGAATGATTGTTAATGGTGTTTTTAATTCATGAGAAGCGTCTTCCACAAATTGCTGCTGTTGCTGGAAAGATGTCTCGAGATTATCCATTAATTCATTAAACATAATTCCTAACTCTGTCATTTCATCATGCTGTTTATCGATATTCACCCGTTTATTCAAACCATTTTCTTTTATACTTTTCATTGTCCTAATCATAGAATTTATTGGTTTTAATAACTGAAAGGACAGAATCCTTCCCCCAACAAAACTTAAAATGATAGCCACTAATCCTGTAATTATTACTAATGTCGTTATTTGATTTATCAAACTTTCGAAGTTCTCTAAGTTTCGGACAATTTCTATCGTACCTTTAAAACCGGTTACTTCAAAAGGCTTTCGGTATACAAGCAGTCGATCTCCCTTAGGGGACATTTCCACTAATTCTTCTTTTAAAGCTGATTGTGATGAGACCCAATTTTTTGGCACTTTATTTGTTATTGTAAATAATACGGAATTATTTTCACTAACAATCCTTATTAATTGGTGATGTTCATTCAAGATATCTATATACGCTTTACTTTCTAAAATCTCTTGTTCTGAATCTGCTTCTAATAAATAGGCATAAATTTCTTCCATATTTTTTTGGATTGTTTGTCTTTCATGATTATTAACCCACTTCATAATGACAACATACTGAACGAAGGTATAGGATAAAAATAAGAAGAGGATTAGTAATGCGGCCCAAAATGTTAATTTCCATTTTATCTTGATACTTTTAGGTAATAATGCTTTCACACTTTTCATTCCCTCATAACATATCCCATTCCTCTAATCGTTTGTATATAGCCTTCTTTATCATTAGCTTCCAATTTCCCGCGAAGATGCATCACATAAACATCTACGACATTTGTTTCTATGTCTGCATGATAATCCCAAATATTTTCTAGAATAATCTCTCTAGTTAAAACTCGGTTAATGTTTTTCATAAACAGAAATAACAAGTCGTACTCTTTTTTAGTCAGTTCTATTAGGTGCTCCCCTTTTTTTAACAATCTTGACTCAATATTAAGCTCAAGATCTTTAAAGGACAAAGTCATCTCCGGTAAATTTTTCAGTTTCTCTTGTCTTCTAATAATAACTCTAATTCTTGCTAACAATTCCTCAATGGCAAAGGGTTTTGGAATATAATCATCAGCACCGATATCTAATCCTAAGACCCTGTCCATAATACTATCTCTGGCAGTAATCATAATGATTGGAATATCCTTTACTGCCTTTAACCGTCTACAAACTTCAATACCATTTAATTTTGGCAGCATTAAATCAAGCAGGATAACATCCCAATTCTTTTCTAATGCAAGCTCTAACCCTTTCCTTCCATCATAAGCAGGCGTAACATTATATCCTTCGTGCATTAGCTCCAAAAGAATAAATTCTGATAACGCTTCTTCATCTTCAATAACTAAAATATTCAACTGTTTTACCTCCATATATTATCTTGTCAGAATTATATCTTATCTAAATTATATTGGATACTAATGCATTAATTTGTATTAAGTGAGGATTTTTTTAAATGAAAGTGACCTGCTTATGGTATTTATATGCATTTAATACTATTCTCCTTTCTTAATAAGATTAATCCTTTCTATAATCATACAAAACCGTAATGAAATAACGGTAAAATGTATCATGATGCTTTCTAAAATTTTAATGAAAATTTTTTAATCTTAAATATGTTAGGAGAAGATTATGAAAATAATAAATAGAATTTTTTTGCTTTTTATTGCCTTTTTAAGGAAATCGATGTAATATATACATTACATAATGCAACTTAAACATTACATTGTGTAATTTAGTTCGGTCGGTGAAACTATGAAAAATCGCATTAAAATAGCCAGAGCTGAGAAATCCATGACTCAAGCAGAGTTAGCCAGAAAGGTTAATGTTACAAGACAAACAATTGGTCTTATTGAAAAAGGGAACTACAACCCTACCTTGCAGCTTTGTATTTCCATTGCTAAGGCTTTAGAAAAAACACTCGATGACTTATTTTGGGAGGAGTAATTTTATGGAACAAAAATCATGGCTGTCTAAGGTATTACCTAAGGATGAATACAAAGAAAAGAAAATGCTTTACTATATAGCTGAATCTGCTGTGCTGCTTGCCATATTGTTATTTATTTATGCATTGATTAATAATTTTTCTCTTTACGGAGGGTCTGCTTCTGGAACTGTCACCTTGCTTTCTTTATGTTTCCTAGTTGCCTATGTACTAATAAGATATATAATGTCAGGCATAGAATATCCTGATATTATAAGTGAAAGACGATTTAAAAAAGAAAAACAAGCAATCATAAACCGCAGTTTAATCATGATGGTTCTTATTGCCGTTATGTTAGTAGTAATACAAGGAATCCCGTCTAACATGACAAGTTCAGTTCAGTTGTTTTTACCAGCGATTTTTATATCCTTCATTAATTTTATAATAAGCTATACTTCACTCAAAAAATCCTATCATAAAAACATTGATTTATTGGATTAAACATTAACATGTTTTTCAAATAAAACACCCTTTAAAATACACTTAACGAAGTGAATTTTAAGGGGTGTTTCTTCATGATTCTCATTATAAGAAAATATCTACACTCATGTCCCATCATAACTTCTAACGACAAATCCTTGATTTTCCGCAAACGTATTAATTACCTTTATCAATTCACTTTTCGAAATGGACACGGAGTGATGAATTTCTCTTTTGTTATTAATGACATATTCTTCAAAAATTATATAATTTAAATGATCCATTTTTTTAACTACAAATTGATTACACTCATATTCTCCACTTCTAATATTGCTAGAATAAATAAAATAAATGATGCCATCATAATATTCTTGTTCAGAGATTTCCGTATCTAAAAATAATGGAATGATTTCATGCATATAGTGCTTCCTTTCTAGAATCATTACTCCATCAAAGGTAATGGTTTTTCTGGTCGTTTTGGACAATAAGAACAATTAGGGTCTTCACATTTCACCTCAGTCCATTCAATGCAGGAAGGACAGAAATCTTATTTAGCAAAGACACTAACTACTCTTACTACTTCCATTATTTTTTTCCAAACCATTTTTTAAAATCCTCGTCTACTTTAGGACTGTATAAACACATACAAACTCCAACCATAAAAATAATAAATCCGCTAAAACCAGTAGTTATAAACGGGTATCGCTCAGAATAGTACACTATTGTTAGAACACCTATATAGAGCCAACCAATTAGATTTATGACAATTCTTTTCTTATGCATTTATTTATCCTTCTCATAGATTAATTGTAATAACTTTAATACGTTTATTGCTCTTCTTTGGTTTCATTTAATCGTTATTTATTAGTTCCAATATTAATGAAGGGCTCTATTTTTTAAGGTTTCTACTATTTTAGTTACTAATTTGTAATTTACTGATATTAATCTATTTTTATACGAAAAACCTAATTGTATTTATTGGATGATAGTGTTACAATACTATAGTTCGATAATATGGTAGCGTACTAAAGCAAAATACTTAATAAAAGGTGGTCTCTATAATATATGAAACGTTTAGTAACGATGATTTTAGCAGTAACAGCGATTTTCACCATTGTAGCAGGGTGCTCTAAATCTGCCGAAAAAGATGACAATACATTGGTAATTGGTATTGATGATAAATTTGCTCCTATGGGGTTCCGTGATGAAAATAATGAGATTGTTGGTTTTGATATTGACTATGCGAAAGCAGCAGCTGAAAAAATGGGCATGAAAGCTCAATTTCAACCTATCGACTGGAAAACGAAAGAATCTGAGTTAAGCAGCGGTCGTATTGATCTTATTTGGAACGGTTACACCATTACAGATGAGCGTAAAGAAAAGGTTCTCTTTACAGAGCCTTACTTGAAAAATGCACAGGTTGTCGTAACATTGGCTGATTCTTCTCTTTCTAAACTTAATGATTTAGAAGGAAAAGTCGTTGGTCTTCAATCACTTTCTTCTGCATCCGATGCATTAGATGCTGATCCTATTAAATCAAAAATTAAAACAGTAACAGAGTTTGCTGACAATGTTTCTGCTTTGAATGACTTAAAGAGTGGTCGTTTAGACGCTGTAGTAATTGACGAAATTGTTATTAACTACTATATGACTAAAGAGGAAGGCACTTTCAAAGTACTTGATGAATCTCTTGCTCCTGAAGAATATGGAGTAGGCGTTAAAAAAGGTAATGAGGATCTGCTTAATAAACTACAAAAAGCACTTGATGAGATGAACGAGGATGGCACTGCATCAGAAATCTCTGAAAAGTGGTTTGGCGAAGATAAAGTGTTGAAATAATAACTAATTACTGGCAAAACAGGATTTCCGATAAGGAAGTCCGTTTTGTTTTCGGAGGTAACTTTTATGTCTTTTGAATACATTAAATCAATAATTATGCCTTTGCTTGAAGGGGCTCAGATGACTGTCCTCTTGTTTATCATTGCGATTGTAGTGTCCATACCGCTAGGCTTTCTATTAACATTAGCTGTAAGAAGCAGCTTTAAGCCTCTTTCCTGGTTTGCTCAAGGCTATATTTATGTGCTTCGCGGAACACCGCTATTGCTGCAGCTATTGTTTATCTGTTTCGGTCTGCCAATGATTCCTGTAGTTGGTGAATATTTAGTATTAGATCGTTTTGTAGCTGCATGTTTAGGTTTTATTTTAAACTATGCTGCTTATTTTGCCGAAATCTTCCGCGGCGGTCTTATTGCCATTGATAAAGGTCAATATGAGGCATCACAAGTACTTGGCTTAAACAAATGGCAGACTTTAAGAAAGATTATTCTTCCGCAAATGTTCCGCATCGCCCTTCCGGCTGTGGCGAACGAATCTGTAACACTTGTTAAAGATACAGCACTCCTTTATGCGGTAGCTGTACCAGAATTGCTGCACTTTGCTCAAGCTGCAGTTAATCGCGACTTTACAATTGTGCCATTTGTTGTGGCAGGTGTCATTTATTTAATCATGACGCTTCTATTAACGTTAATCTTTAAATGGCTTGAACGCCGATTCAAATTTGAATAAGAAGGAGTTGGTGAATATGGCTATTATTGAAATCTCTAACTTAAAAAAATCGTACGGCAATTTAGACGTATTAAAGCAAATTACATTTAATGTAAATAAAAACGAAGTAGTAGCGGTTATTGGTCCCTCCGGATCTGGAAAAAGCACCATGCTTCGCAGTCTTGTTAATCTTGAGGTGATTGATGGCGGCAGTATTTGTGTGAGCGGCGATTATTTAGTAAAAGAAGGACAATACGTTAAACCGCAAGACATTAAACAAATCACAGGTAAAATGGGGATGGTCTTCCAGCACTTCAACCTCTTCCCTCATCTGACTGTGAGAGAAAATTTAGAGCTTGCTCCAAAAATGGTCAAAAAAGAATCCTCCGCTGACATACAGAAAAGAAGCAATGAGCTGCTAGAAAAAATAGGGCTCTCCAGCTGGGCGAACTCGTTTCCAGCTAAGCTGTCCGGCGGACAAAAACAAAGGGTGGCAATTGCCAGAGCATTAATGATGAACCCAGATATTATGTTATTTGATGAGCCTACTTCCGCTCTTGATCCAGAATTAACCGGCGAAGTATTGCAAGTGATGAAGGACCTGGCTCAAGAAAACATGACCATGATTGTCGTAACGCACGAAATGGGCTTTGCCAGAGAAGTTGCTGACAGAGTCGTATTTATGGACAATGGGGAAATTGTTGAATCTGGTGCTCCAAAAGATTTGTTTACAAATCCTAAGTTTGAACGAACAAAAGCGTTCTTAAACCGCAGTTTAAAATAAGCAAAAGGCAGTTTCATAATAAACTACCATCCTAGCAAACTTAATGGCCAACCAGAATTTATTCTGGTTGGCTTTTTTATTGATTTAATTTCATAACTATAACAGGTAAACCAGTTAATCTTATAGATAACCCATTATTAAACTGTAAACCGCGCAATAAATAAAGGATTTCTGTGTAAAATAAATAATAACACCAAGCATTAGAAGTTCCAGTAAAAACCATTTATTATAATGACCAGTAAATAATACGTGGGGACTCAGGTGGCATTTCAAGTGAAGCAATTATTGGCAAAATAGAGCTGAAGAAATAAACAGCTACATCTTTGTCGCTGTTTTATACTTATAGAAAATTATTTTTCAATCTCTTTACTAATTCATCATAGTTTATGAAATAATCTTTAATTGGAATGACAGCAAAATCAGATAAAGTTTGAGTATTTGCTAATAGGCATTCATCATATATTAGAGAAATATAAATATCTTTTTGCACCTTAATTCCGCTTTCCTTATAATAACCTACTAAATCCAAATATAAATTATAGCCTGCTTCATCAATAGACCTTTCTATCACAAAACCGCCAGTAAAGTCTCCCCACCAAGCTTGAAAGCTTTTATAAACTTCATGAAAACTAGTTAGACCTTCAGCATCTTCACAAAACAAACTATGATAAAAAATTTCCTTTTCCTCATAAAACAGCTTTGTATCGTTGACATCATTAAGAAATACAATTTGAGAGACTTTCTTCCATAGGTTTTGAAACCTTGATTTAAAGTCATCCTTAAAAGTAATCTTTGCAGAGAAATAAGGGAACTTTATCTTTTCGGTATTGTTTGTTTGATTTATATATATATTTTGCAAGTATATTAGGAAGTTTAAAGAGGTCGAACGATCTGTCATCATAATTAATGCATTTTCCAAAATTTACATCCTCCCTTTCTCCTCTATTATCACCATTCTTCTGGTAAAATACAAATTTTTTACTATTAATCAGCTAATATCTGAATAGCCATGTTTGACACATCTATAAAATTGTGTATAATTCAAGGTAATTGCATAAACAAAAATGTTTTCTAGGGTTCCGCAGCATATATTATTGTGTTGGACTGGTCCGAGAGAAAACTCACAGCTTTGCTGTGTCACGGAAGGACAAAAGCCTGGGAGAAACTGACTTATCAGTTTGCTCCCGGGCTTTTGTTTTTTTTTATGCAAAATTAATTTGGAGGTTTTAGAAATGGATTGGATTAAAGTTTTTATCGCAGCATTTTTTGAAGTATTTTGGGTTATTGGCTTAAAGCACTCTGATAACCTATGGATGTGGGCGGGGACAGTTGTTTGTATTATCATCAGCTTCTACGTAATGATTATGGCAGGGAAAAAGCTGCCTGTTGGGACTGTTTATGCAGTATTTGTTGGTTTAGGTACTGCAGGAACTGTACTTTCTGAACTTCTATTCTTTGGGGAAGCTTTTAAAGTGGAAAAGGTTCTCTTCATCTTACTCCTTTTAGGAGGCGTAATCGGCTTAAAATTGGTTACAAAAAATAAAACTCAAGAAGGGGATGAATCGTAATGGCTTGGATTTCTCTTATACTAGCAGGTCTGTGTGAAATGTTTGGTGTGGCTATGATAAACAAATTGCATAAAGACCGTAACTGGCAATCCGTATTACTATTAATCTTAGGATTTGGTGCTAGTTTTATCTTCCTTTCCTATTCAATGGAAACACTCCCAATGGGAACAGCTTATGCAATTTGGACAGGAATTGGTGCTTCTGGTGGAGCTATTTTGGGCATGTTACTATATGGTGAATCAAAAGATTGGCGAAGACTTGTCTTTATAGCTATGGTGTTAGGTGCAGCAGTAGGTTTAAAATTGGTCTCCTAATAAGAAAAGAGCTGAATAGCTCTTTTCTTACATATTTCTCTCAAGAGTTCACATTATTGCCTTCATAATAACGAGACAACTCAATAATCATTGCACCCATACGTTCAAGCTCAGGAACAACGATTTTGTCTACTCCTTCTTCCGATAATGCCTCTGCAGTTACTTTTCCAACTGCAACTGCTAATGTATTGTCTTGGAATGCATCGAGGATTTCTTTTGTTACACCCTTCTCTTTTGCAAATGTAAAAAGAGATCGTACTTGAATCGCACTCGTAAAGCAGACGGCATCCACTTTGTTATCTTGCATTTCCTCAAAAAGTGTTTGCACAGCATCCCATTCTGGAGCGATATGCTGATATGGCAGGATAGTAGCAACGCTTGCTCCTTTATCTTCTAAAAACTGGATGAGTCGAGGCGCTGTCTCACCGTGAAGCTGAACCAATACGTTTTTCCCTGCAAAATCAACATCTTCAAGCGCACGAATTAATCCTCTTGTTGACCCATCTTCATCGAGAATATCAGGCACTACGCCAATTTTCTTCAAGTAATTTTTTGTCTTGTAGCCTCTGATCGCTATATTAGCCGCTTCCAATCGCTTAAGATATTCCGCTTTTACACCTAGCTTTTCCGTGATATTTACAAGTGTTTCTGTACCGATGCCTGTCGTAAAGATGACCCAGTCTGCCCCTTCGTTCACAAACTTAATAAGACCAGGTTCTACCTCTTTTTCCGCTAAGAAAACGGTACCTTGTAAAGAGCGGACAACTGGAATACCGCCTTGATTTTCGATTAATTTGCTGATTTCTTCTATTTTACGAGAAGCTCCAATAACCACACGCTTCCCTTCTAATCCTTTGCCCATTTTAGTTACCTCTTTTCCCTCATCTATGTACATATATTTTCTATTATAATAGCAGGCTCGTAGAAAAAGAAAATATTTTTATGCAATATTCTTATAATTTTAAGTTAATACGAAAAAAAGGCCATTTTCTATTACAAAAATGGCCTTTTTCCTTCTTTCACTTTCGTTAATTCAATTATTTCCTTTAATACAGACATCTCCGCCCATTCCTCTTCTGTTACCAGTTCCCACTGTATACCTTCCGGCTTTTTGTATGGTGTATTTGATTGGACTAATTCCTGTTTTAAAGGAAAAGGAAAGCGGCCGAGTTTATGCTCTGTTAAATAGTTCCAAACACTTGTTTCGTTACCATTATTGTGTTCAGCCCTTTAAGAAAGTTTTTAAGCTTGAATCATTTTATTAATATCCATCTCAAGCGGATATGTGCTATATACAACAATTTTATTCTTATATTGTTTAACAATATCCATACGGTCCTTATAACTGGACAATAACAGCTTTAACTCCTTCTTGCCGTTTCTTGTAACAATTGTTAAAGAATAATCTGCATTCTCAGGGTGAAGATACCCTTCTTCACTTCCAGGATATAAACTGTATTTTTCTCTGACAGTTGCCTCATTAAACAGCTTTAAAATATCAGTTTTAAGCGCTCCTTCAATTTTTCTGCCATTATAGAGAACTTCTGTATTAACTTCAGACAATTTCAAATGCAATTTATATTTTCCAAGCAGCCATTCGACCACACCTGTCGGCAAACATGTCATTAAAACCTTCACTATACAAAATAGAACTAACGCTATGATGGAAATCCAAGTCATCTATGCTCACTCCAATATTATAATAACCATGCTAAGTATATCACATAACTATCATACTGGATTTCGAAACAATATTGACCATCCAATTGGCAGAATTATTGACCATCCAATTTAATTAACCATTTGCTTTTGACGAAATAATCTAACTTTCTTTTTTACTGCTTCTGTTATAATATAGCCAATTCCGCCACCAACAGTATTTAACAGCAGATCATCCACATCAAATGCCCTGCCTTCAACAATACCTACATAACCTAATAAAAGCTGCAGCACTTCAATTGTTACACTTACTAGAAAAATACATCCTATCGCTTTTGAAAGTTTTCTTGCTTTAAATAACAACGATATATACACACCTAATGGACAAAGCATTATTAAATTATAAAAAGATAACTTTACAGAATTCCAAAAGAACCAGTCAAATCCTTGATAATGATAAAGATTGTACCAATCTTTAATAAAATAAAACGGCACTAGCTGTATAGTCGGCAAAAAATCGTGTTGAGGAGGCAATATAATTCCTCCAGTTGTTAATTGCGCAACGTGCAGTAAATAATATAGAAAGCTATAAGTAATCAATCTTTTCATTAAACCACTTGTTTTCATTCTAATAAAATCCACTACGATATAAATAATTAAAAAAATTGTTCCAAAAAAGACAATATCATAAATTGCATACATAGTATCTTAACCCCTTTCCTTAATCCAATACTTAGACGAAACTCTTTACTAAAAAGTTTGTATTTTATCCTTTTTATATCATTTCGTATGGTACAAAAAAGAGTAAGAGAAAGCAGACTCTTTATCAAAAGTCACTTCTTTTTCTTGATCTTATTAGGTTTTACAGCAACTGTTGGAGCATATAAGCTAAAAAAATGAAACATAATATTCCAATCTGACAAATTACTTTTTTATCAATATCTATTTTAGGTTTCTTAACATTTCAACTATGGACATATATTAAATCCTTTTTGAAAAGAGAGGGACTCAATATGTCGAATGCATAGACTTCCGATTGAGTTTCTCTTTTTGTTTGATAAAAACATAAAAAAAGAGCCTACCCATAAGGCAAGCTCTCCTAACTCATCGCATCACCAATCCTCCATCCACATTCAAACACTGCCCCGTCACAAACGCTGCCAAATCTGATGCTAAAAACAGCACACTTCCTGCAATATCATCAGGACTTGCCAAACGGCCCATTGGTGTCATTTGAATGATTGATTCTCGCACAGATTCCTGTGTTTCGGAGCTGGAATCTGTCGGATAGGTCAAGCCTGGCGCGACTGCATTCACGGTGATTCCAAATAGGCCAAGCTCTTTGGCTAGATTTCTTGTAAAGCCTAACAAGGCCATTTTTGATGTTGTGTAGTCATGGTATGGAATAATCGGAAAATCGATTAGATTGCTGACAATATTGATTATCCTTCCTTGCATTTGTTCCTTCATATATGGCATCACTGCTTTGCAGACATTATAGGTGCCATGAACATTGCCTTCCCACTGGCTGTTGTAATCGGCCCAGCTGATTTCCCATGCTGTTTTCCTTGTTTTGGGGTTAAAGGTATAATGACTCAAGGCATTATTCACAACGATGTCAATTGTACCGAATGCATCAGCAATCTGTGCGACCATATCGGTGACTTGTTCTTCTTTTTGAACATCTGCCTGAATGGCAACAGCCTGCCCTCCTGCTGCTTCGATTTGACTGACAACTGCTTCGGCGAGGTCTTTGTTTTTCAAATAATTAATAATGACAAATGCACCTTCAGCAGCCATTTTTTTAGCGATAGCTGCGCCTATTCCTCTGCTTGCACCTGTCACTAAAACAATTTTTTCTTGAAGATTCAACTTTCCTCGTCCTTTCTATTCCACATCACTGTCGTATTTTTCAAGTCCATACTCAAGGTCCCTTTCCAAATCAACCATGCGAACTAGCTCCATTAAATTAAAACCGCCATCATGATGCCAGCCTGGCTTTGCCCGGTTCATTTCTCCGATTGGGCTGAACCGATTAACGCCAGCAGCGCCTAAAATATTGGCGAGCGAGAACAATCTTGCTGGTTCTACGGCAAGCCCGCATGATTGTAAATAGCTCTCCCATTGCTGGAAATGGTCAGCAACTTCCTCAAGTCTGTCCACTGCATACACATGAACACTTCTGTTTAACGGGCTACCGCTAAAAGAAGGTTCCTCATGGTAAATGACCGTCCATGCTGTATCGTCTTTACTGCTGTATACTGCCGTTTTCTGTGATTGCAGGCTTTTTAAGGAATGCTCATTTCGGAAGTTTTGTATGGACATTGCCTCTTCCCCTGTCAGCTTTGCTCTTGGTCTTTTTTTATGGTATCGGGAAAGCTCTGCTGCTAATCCTTGTGCAAACTGCTTCGGGCTTACCACCCCATCTTGCTCCACATAAACACATTGCGGAGAAAGACAGCTTTGCTGGTCATAGATGGAAATATCTTCGGCAAGCTTATGGAGTGTGTCACTGTAATGATCAGCCGTTAATGCTTCTTTGCCAATCATAGCAAAGCTGATTTTATGACCATATGACAACAGCTTTTTGTGAATTGGTGTCTTCTTCCTTATTTCCGCGACCGTTTTGTTCGACCCATAAACGATTACAGCCTCTCCCCAATTGACTGCCATATTATCAAGGGACTCTGTCCCCCCCTTCCATGGCAGGATGGCGATGGCATCAGCCAATCTCTCGTCCACTTCCTTTAAGGATTGGAGAAAGAGGGCAGGGAGGAGGGGCTCTGAGTAAGAGGTCTTGCCGATTGCCGCTGATTTAAGCAAAAGCCCCATTATTAAACTCCATAACTGCACGCCTGGCACATTACCAGAAAATAAATGAAAAATAGTATTTGGTCCATACGCACGACTCATTCCGCCTGATTTTCTTGGCCGAAAGTCATCGAGTATGGCAGGCTGGTCAAATTCCTCATCAAGGAAGCGCAGCAGCTCCTTTTTGCGAAAGGTCCTCATATACCTTTTCAACTCGAGCCGAACCATGTCTTGATCATACCCGGTGACTGCAGGAATTAATGCGTCGGCAATACGTCTCAATCGGTAGTTTGGATTCAGCCATAGCTGGATAGCTTGGTCTATCTTGTCGACTACTTCATTAGTAGTAAGCTGAGCAAGATAATCTTTTCTGTTTGCTTGCAATGATGCCCCGATTTCCTCTATATGCTCGGCAGTTAATTCTGGATATTTTACGATGTACTTCCGGCCTTTCACCTGAATTGACTCTTGGCGAAAATCTGTGAGCTTTATTGATTCTGGTACATAATAGGCTTCTATTAATTCTGTTTCCATCACTAAATGGATGCACCACCTAATGCAGATTGCATCAGCTGATCCACTGCAATCGAACAGCCTCTGGCTTCTGCCCCCTTTATTCTGCCAAGGAGCTTAAACCCGTTATCTGTTTGACAGCCTTCATCCTGAGTTAGAATCGCTATACAAGAATTCCAGTTTGCTAAGTCAATATGTGCAATTACCCCTGCTTGACCATTTGTGATTGGCTTTAATGTGTCTGGGTCAAGTATGACTGTTTTCACCCATGCAGGACCTGTCTTTTCTAAACGAATATCTCCTTCTAAACAGCTCGACAAAATACTTTGATCATAAATTTGCGAGCTTAGTTCGGTCATGCCATACATATTTATGCAGAGTGAACGGTCAACTTGGAAGCTTGTATGAAACTGTTTATACAGCTCTTCCATCTCTACTTCACGAGACTGACCTTTAAAGCCGCCTGTATCAAATATCCTGCTTCCTTTTGCGAGCTGAAATTGCAGTCCATTTTCCTTTAAATAATCAAGAAGATGAACATAAGCAAATGTTGCGCCCATAAGCATTACTGGTTCTTCTGATTGTTCACACTTACGCAGCTCACTCGCAAATTTCTCCATCTCTAATCCTTTTTTCCCGAAGAAGAATTGGCTGTTTTCTGCTCCAAAATAAGCTGCTGCATTTGAAAGATACCTAGACAAGGAGGAATTTTCATTCATGTCTGCAGCTGGTGATAATACAAATATCGTCATCTTCTCCCTGTCTGGCAGAACAAACTGTTTAAATGGATGCTTCATCGATGCATCCCATACCTTTAATGAGGGATGATAATTTCTGCCCTTTTGGTCAGGATTAGTAGTCCCGCTAGTCATAAATACAGCCTCTGCATCCTCAATAGGTTCACACGCTAACGTCAGCTCTTTAAAACCTTGTATTGGCATTGGCGGTATATCAAGCCAACGCTTAACCGTGAGGGGGTTCTTTTTCTTCACTTGGCAATATTTTTTGTAAGGCATGTTATGCTGAAATTGATAGGAAAACAATTCTAGAGCGAGTTTATTAAATTCTTGGTCATGCTCTTCTTTATTCAAAATGCCATTCTTATATTTTTCGATAAAAGTGAGGACTTTTTCTGTTATAACAATAGAGCTTTCTTTCATATTCCCTTCCCCTTTTCTATCCTGTTTGGAATATTAACAAACAGCAGATGTAAAATAATTGAAGAAAATGCCCCGATTAATATCGTATTTGACAGGAAGGCTCCTGCTGCCCCTGTAAAACCTGTTGAAAAGCTTGGCAAAGAGATTGCTAGTATAATGGAAAGTCCAATAATCATGTAATTGCGATCCGATTGTTCCACTTTTGCTAGTAAGGAAATACCAGTAAACACTAACGTCGCAGCAGCCGGCAGAAAGATTCCGCCGACAACAGGGCTTGGCGTTAAAGCAAGCAAGGCTCCTGCTTTCGGTACAAAGCCAAGCACTAGGAAGATAACACCTGCAATCATCACAGGATATCTTGAACCAACTCCTGTCAAACGAAGCAAACCAACATTTTGGGCATAGGCAGTTGTTGGAAAACCGCCAATAAGAGAGGACAGCATAGATCCTGCCGATTCGCCTGCAAAACCATTCCTAATTCGCTTTGCACTTATCTCTGTTTTCAAAATGGTGGAGGATGCTTGATAAACACCCATCGCTTCAATTACAGCCACTATATACGCAACAAAAAATGTGAGAAAAGTTGTCCATTCGAATTCTAAATTTCCATAAGGCAGGAATGTCGGCAGACCGAACCAAGCCTTTTCTGCTATCATTCCAAAATCAGCTTCTCCTAAACAAATCGCAATAATATCACCAACAACTAATGCTATTAAAAAGGAAAAAGATTTTAAAAAGCCTTTTCCGAATATAGATAAAATTAAAACGATACAAGCTGTTGGAATGGACATCATTAATACAGTTGAACTTGCAAAGCCTGCATCTCCTGGTGAACCGCCGAGAAATTCAGACAATGTAAAGCTCGATAAAGAAATACCGACTAGAAAAATAACAGTCCCTGATACAACTGGTGTAAATAATACCTTCAGCTTGCCTATTAACCCAGTAACAGACAATATGAATACAATTATTGCACTGACAAGGATTGCCCCGCTCGCAGCAGCAAGACCGTTTGCTTTTCCAGCTGCGATCATGATGGAATCGAAGGCAGCTGATGGTCCTTGGACGATTGGCAGCTTTACAAACTTTGCTGCCTGCAGCAATGTAACAATACCGGCTGCAATAAAAATGGAATTAACGATATTGGCTGATAAAGCAAAAGGCAAACCAATCATTGCTGCCACAAAAATAGGATCTAGCCATACATTTGAAACAAACACATGCTGCAGACCATATAAAAAGCTTTTAAGAGGAGGAAGCTTTTCATCAAGCCCCACTGTTAATAGTTGTTCCTCTGGTGTTTCATTCGTTTTATCAATAGTTTTCAAGTCTTCCATTTGTGTCTCCTTCTAGTACCATTACTTTTTGAGCAAGCTCGTATTTGTTAATACAGCCGCTTGCTTTTTCACAAAGATGCTTAATACAACCGCTCCAATCAATGCTCCAGCAATCGAGCTGAAAATAAAGAGCGGGATAAAGCCAAACAATGTCGCCTTTTGTCCAAGGAGAACTGCCGCAATTGGATATGCTAATATTGCCCCAAGTATGCCAGTTCCAAAAACCTCTCCGGCAAATGCCATATACAGCTTCCTAGTCTTTAAGAATAATAGTGACGCTAACAGTGCTCCGACCATGCTTCCTGGAAATGCAAACAGTGAACCTGTTCCCATGAGGTTTCGTAAAAGCGAGACACTAAAGGCTTGCAGCACGGCATAATACGGACCTAGTAATACTGCTGACAGAACATTGAGAAAATGCTGTACGGGAAACACCTTCGTAAACCCAATCGGAATGAAGAAAAAATTACTAGTCATTGTCCCGATTGCGACCATCATCGCCGTTAATGTAAGCTTTCGTGTTTTTTCCATAAAAAAATCCCTCCAGTAATGAGCACTGAGGGATCTAGACAGTCAAAAAAGACTAATCTAATACGAACACTTTCCTACGCTGGCATTATCCAGTTCAGGTCCAAAAAGGGTCAAGACTGTAAAGTCTACTCTCAGCCGTTCGGCTCCCCCAGTGCAATCTCTTATTCAATTTACAACCATGCTAATATAAAAAAGCCAGGTCTCACTTTTAAGACCTGGCTTTAAATAGCAGTAAATAAAGAATCTCACTGACTACTTTCCTACGCTGGCATCATCCAGATCAGGTCCGAAGGGTTAAAAAAATTGCTTTTTTCTCTCAGCCCTCCATGCGGGCACCCCTAGTAGTTAAATGGTTATGTAAAATTTAGCTTAATCATAAACCTAACTGTTTCTAATGTAAAGAGATTTTTTACTTGCAATAGGAACTATCTATTGTTTTATTCGTAAATAAAGTGGAGGCGTTTAGTATGTTCAATAGCAAATCTGAATGTTCCGTATGCAGGAAGGAAATTAGGGGGAATGACGTTGTGTATGTAAGAATGCGCTATCCTATGCGTAAAGGAATGACCGAAATAAATGCATATTTAAAAAATGAAGGAACCCTTATTTGCGAGAACTGTAATAAAAAAAGGTAAGGGAACCTTATTTTAAACAGTTCCCTTACCTTTTTATTAAACAAACTTTATTTCATACCCTGCTTGGAAGGTTTCCCCTGCTTCAAGCTTATTCATTCCGAATTTTTCATTTAACTTTCCTGTTGTGTTATATAGATCAGCAATCCCGTACCATGGTTCAATACATACAAATGGAGCCATTGTTCCTTCTGGTTTAGAGTAGTTCGACCAAATCCCTACAAAAGGAAAATCTATAAATGTAACTTCGACGCCATGATTTGATTTATCTGACACTAGTTTTATCGAATCAATATGACTGTAAATTAATGCATCATTTTCAAAGAGAGAATCCTTCACCTGAATAGAATCAATATCATTAGCAATCCCTTTTTCATGAATAAGCGAATCCTTAAGCTCATATTCCGTAACATCTTTGTTTTCAGCTGTTGTAAAATGGAGGACATAATCCTCGGCAGATTCATCATCTAACAGCGGAACTCTAAAGGCAGGATGTGCACCGATGGAGAAATACATCTCATCCTTATTGTCATTGACTATTTCCCAGCGGACAGAAAGAGAATCCTCCAGCAAAGAATAGTGAATATACGCTGTAAATTCATAAGGATAAACATCAAGAAAACGCCCGTCCGACTTAACAACAAAGGATACAGCATTGTCTGTTTTCTTCTCTATATCAAAATCGGCATCACGCAAAAAGCCATGCTGCGACATCGGGTAGGATTTTCCATTTAGTTCATATTTATCATCCTTTAAACGGCCCACAATCGGAAATAATACGGGAGAAACTCGTCCCCAATATGCTTTATCCCCTGTCCACATATAATCCAGTTCATTCTTTTTATGCTGCACTTTACGAATTTCAGCACCGCTGCTTGCAATTTCTACCTTTAACCACTCATTTTCAATTACAGTTGTCATTGAAATTACCTCTTTCCCATTAATATTATAAGAATGCAACGCAATAACCTTTTATTTACATTTAATATAATTATTGTTATCATTTAGCTATTATTTAATAAATGAGCTCGATCATGACCAATCGTATTTCAGATTATCTTCAAGTACCGAAAGCTATAATAAAGTTTGGACTGCTCTCCATTGTCATCGCTATGAGCTTTTCCTTATTTAGTCTTTCAGAAAAAATTGGTGAATGTATTGGTAAGCTATTATTCATTTTTACACATTAATTGCTTATCCATTACATACCCACTACTCCAAAAAATAAGCCACAAATTTAGATAGTTAGCGCAATAACCGTCTCTATTAAATCCTCGACTTCCCCATAACATTTGTTAACTTCCGGTAAATGATAAAAGGTGCTTGTCGCTTCTAAATTATTCACTTCCTTATTAGGGGAATAGAGGAATATCTTTTTCCCCAAACCAATTGCTATACCTAATTCAATATGACTCCCTTTTCCAGCCGGAAGTATAACAATTATAAAATCACTATTTTTCACAGCTGCTAACTCTTCTTGTCCGATTTTCTCTAAAGCTTGTAAGGATGTTGCTCTGTTATTTAATGTCCAATCATATGTATGGATATATCCTTTATCAATAAGCAGTTTACTGATATTTCGTACTTCATTCTTATTTTTAAAGCTTGATGCAATATAAAACGTTCGTTGCTGCATTTGCTATCTCCCTCAATTCCTATAGCCATTATAACATTATTTGGTATACGGACACCTCAGCAACTATTAAAAATTTAATATTTATGTTTATAATTATATTAAACAGGGTATTAAAAAATGTTGTATATAGAAAGTTGATAGTAAGTGAGGGGATAATTCTTGGGAATACTGATTGTTGATGATAATGAAGCTAATTTATTCGTCATAGAAAAGCTGTTGCAGCGTGCTGGGTATACAGATTATCTGTCGTTTACTTCTGCACAGGATATGTTTAACTATTTATATTCAGATAAACCATTTGTAATAGAGAGTCAGGTTGATGCTATCTTAATGGACATTATGATGCCGGAAATTGATGGAATAGAAGCTTGTAAACAGCTCCAGCAAGTAGAGCATCTGAAAGATATTCCAGTCATTTTTGTCACAGCGCTAGAGGACTCATGCAAAGTGGTTGAAGCATTAGATGCCGGTGGCACAGATTATTTAATGAAGCCGATTAACAAAACAGAGCTGCTCGCAAGACTTCGCGTTGCAATCAGGTTAAAATATGAAAAAGACTGGCATAAGAAACAAGAAGAGAAAATCAGAAATGAATTGGAGCTGTCAACACAAGTACAAACAAGCGTGCTCAGCCCACCTATACATAAAGAAAACTTGCTTATTAAGGCATCCTATCTGCCTGCATTTCAATTGGCGGGAGATATGTACTTTTGGTATGAGATTAGCGATCATCGTTATGCCGCCATTCAGCTTGATATGATGGGCCACGGAATTTCCGCTTCGCTTGTATGCATGTTTATTTCCTCTGTATTGCGTGACACAATTCAAAAAAATCCTGATCCTGAGAATGTGATACAAGATTTAAACCGCCGAATGAGCACACTAAATTCAAATCAAAAAATACCATATTATTTTACAGCGATATACTTAGTACTAGATACAAATGAACGAACGATAGAATACATAAATGCTGGACATTTGGACGGTTATGCCCTAATTGATGGTACAACAACAGTAGAATTGAAAAGCAATACGACAGCTGTCGGCTTCTTTGATGATATCAGAACAAAGAAGAATATCATTCACTACTCGAATTCTGTTCAGCTTATTCTTTGTACAGATGGTGTTCATGAAGCAATTGATAAATATGGAGAAACGGGTATCGACTTGATAAAGAAGGCTGCTTCCTGCCGACTTGCTGATGCGAAGACATCGGAACCGATTGACTTAATTACATCTAAAGACCACCAGAAAGGTGCTACAGACGATATGTGTGTAGTCTTAATACAAGCAGATTGAAGGCGATCCATATAAAAAAGCAGTGCTTCCTAATAGGAAGCACTGCTTTTTTTACGGAATATTTTCTCTTGTGTATTAAAATTTTCAAAGTAGGCAGAATCACTGCGAATTGTCTCTTTGCTTCCTAAGCCAAGGAAGCCTCCCGGGCTTAAACTTTCATTGAATAATTCATATACTTGCTGCTGTAATTCCAGATTAAAATAAATCAGCACATTACGGCAAATAATTACATGAAATTCATTAAATGACCTGTCTGTTACTAGATTATGCTGTGCAAACACGATATTTTTCAGGATTGACGGCTTTAAAATAGCTCCGCTGCTGTCTGCTGTATAGTATTCGGAGAAGGAACTATTGCCGCCAGCGGCAAGATAGTTTTTCGTATAAGCCTGCATTTTTTGCAGGGGGATTACCCCTGCTGCAGCTTTTTCCAACACAACGTCATTCATATCAGTAGCGTATATCTTGGCCTTATGTGCCAATCCTTCCTCCTCTAGCATAATTGCCATAGAATAGGCTTCTTCACCAGTAGAACAACCTGCATGCCAGATCCTGATTTCAGGGAGCTTCCTTAATAAGGGAACTGCCTCTTCTCGGAAAGCCTTAAAGAAGGAGGGGTCTCTAAACATCTCAGTAACATTAATAGAAAAGTCACGGAGCAGCTTATAGAGAACATCTTCGTCATGAATAATTCTCTCTGTTAGTCCAGTAATGGTTAGCAGCTTTTCTCTGTTTAACCGATTTTGGACCCTCCGCATTAAGGACGAACGCATATATTGTCTGAAGTCATACCCAGTCAATTTGTATACAGCTGTCAAAAGTAAATCTAATTCAATTTCTTCTTTTTCCATACTAATTCATTTCCTTGTCTTTTCTACTTAGAAGAATATACAGCATTATGACAACCATACCCTCATGGCAGATAATAATTGATCCAGTTTCAGAGGTTTGCTGATATAATCAGATGCCCCTGCTTCTATACATTTATCGCGGTCACCTTTCATTGCTTTCGCTGTTAATGCAATGATTGGAATGTCATTGTTTTGCTCCATACCTCTAATTTTTCTAATTGTTTCATAGCCGTCCATGACAGGCATCATAATATCCATTAACACAATATCAAAATGCTCTAATTCATCCATCTTTTCAAGACATTCAGCGCCATTTTCTGCGGTAATAACATTCATGCCTTCTTTATTTAAAGCATTTTTTAATGCAAAGATATTACGATGGTCATCATCTGCTACAATGACTGTTTTCCCTTGCAGTACAGTAGATGGTGAGTGTTCTGTATTACTCTCTTCATTTACTGCTGCTACATTCTCAGGCTCGGCCTCGTCAGAACCAATTGCAGATGCTGCTTGATCTTCCGCTATGCTGTCTATGCCAATTAGAGGGATTCCTCCCGGCAAGTTCGGAATGAAAATCGTGAATGTACTTCCTTCTCCTTCCTTGCTTTCTACTAAGCACGTGCCTCCAAGGAGTTGGGAGAATTCCTTCGAAATGGATAAACCGAGACCTGTTCCTCCGTATTTCCTCATTGTTGCTCCATCAACCTGCTGGAATGCTTCAAATATCATCGCATGTTTATCTGCTGGGATACCAATACCAGTATCTGTTACAGACATCTTCACCCATATATCCGCATAATTGGAGAGCGGAAGCTGCTTCACTTCATTCATTTCTGCTTTATTGACAGAAATCTTAACACTGCCCTCTTTTGTAAACTTAAATGCATTTGATAACAGATTTTTCATAACCTGCTGCAATCTTTGTTCATCTGTATAGATGATTGGCGGAACATCCTCATGGAAATCAATCTCAAAATCTAAGCTTTTGCTTTTCGCTATTTGCGTAAAGTTTCGTTTCAATCTGTCAACGAATTCACTTAAGTACACTTCTTCAAAGCTTATTTCAAGCTTTCCTGCTTCCACTTTAGAAAGATCGAGAATATCATTAATAAGATTTAATAGATCATTTCCAGAGGAATTGATGACTTTTGCAAATTCCTTCTGCTCAGAAGATAATTCGCTGTCAAGGTCATCTGCCAGCATTTCTGAAAGCAGCAAAATACTGTTAAGCGGTGTTCGAAGCTCATGGGACATATTTGCAAGAAACTCGGACTTGTATTTCGAGCTAAGCTTAAGCTGCTTTGCCTGCTCCTCCAGTTCTTCTTTCACAGTCTGCAGTTCCTCTGTTTTCAGTTCTGCATCATTCGTTCTTTCCTCGAGCTGCTCATTAATCATCCGCAGTTCTTCTGTCTGTGTTTGCAGCTCTTCCGATTGGGCCTGCAGTTCCTCCGATTGGGTTTGAAGCTCTTCTGTTTGTGCTTGTGATTCAAGCAATAACCGCTCTACTTCCATTCTTCCTAGTATATTCATAATTCCAATACCTAAGGTTTCGAGAACATTTTCAACCAGTTTTTGATCTGAAGCGGTAAATTCCTTAACGCTTGCTATTTCCAGAACAGCGACAACCTCATCCTTCACCAAGATTGGTGCAATCAGCACAGATTTCGGTCTAACCTCACCTAATCCAGTTGAAATAAATCGGAAATCTTCAGGAATATTAGGAAGAACAACTATTTTCTTGTCACGCACCGTTTGCCCGATAATACCTTCACCAGCAGTAAATGTTTGTCTTCCTGCATCTGAATCTGCATAAGCCGCGACTTTTTTGAAAACAGGCTCTTTACCTGTATCATCCTGTACATAAAACGCTCCAAGGTTTGCATCTATTGCTGTAACAATTTTTTTAAGGAACTGTTCAGCAAGTGAGGTTACAGAAACATGGCGGCTGTAAAGCTTGATAATTTCCGCAGAATTGGATTGCACCCAGTTTTGCTCAGATATTTCTGCAACAAATTGCTTTTCTTTTACCGTGTAATTTTCAAGGGATGCCGCCATTGTATTAAATGCTCTCGCGATATCCCCAATTTCATCCTTCGTTTCCAGTTCAATGCGCGGCACAGACTCTAAATTAGTAAAATCAACATCCTTAATGACATGAACGATGGAATTAATATTTCTAGTTGTGCTCCTAATAACCCACAGCATGACAGTGACAATCAGGATAAGTGCGACAGAAACAACCGAAATAAGGGCAATAACAAGCTGTTTATATGTTGCGTTTGCCTCATCGAGGGCATCACCCATCAAGGATTCTTGATAGTTTTTAAACTCATCTATTTTACTTAACAAATCCCTCCGGTTAGAAATCCCTTCATCATAAACCGCTTGAAGCTCTTGCTTTGTGCGATTATCATTGTACAAAGTGATCATTCTGCTTTCCATTTGAGAAAAATTCTCATATGCATTACTGATTTCTCTAAGAAGAACCTTTGATTTGTTCGTATTTAAGATAGATTCAAGTTCTGTTATTCTTGTATTTAGAAGTGAAATTTGTTCTGCTGACGATTCAACAAATTTCGTATTATTTTCCTCGCTGCTGCTGATCAAATTCAACATATTGCGGTCTTCTAAATAGATCTGCTGTCTGATTTCTGTTGCTTCATTTACTTTATGATAGCGGTCCTGCACAATCTCTAGCATATTGTCTCTAATGGACTGCATCATAATAAGTATGATTCCCATTAAGAGGACCATAAATAAAACGGTCAATCCTAAACCAAAATATTGCTTTCTTTTGTAGCCCACACGAGTTCCTTCTTTCTACTTGTCTATACCATCAACTATAACAAACTTTTTGCTAGTTTACTAATTTACATCTAAGTCTCTATGTATGTTAATAGGTATACTATTTAAGAGTTTCAATAATAATCTATTATCTTACTCTACTTAGTCGTTCCATCCAAGAAGTAATTATATCACAAAAATAATTGATATTACTTTCCTTCGCTAAATGAAAAAAGAACTTCCGCTGATTAATTCTTGGGGATGCTTTTAATCTACCTGTCTATCCTTTTAAAATAGTCATAAACCTTTTGCAGCTTTTTGCTTTGTTTTCCCTTTTTGCTCTCCATATTTCCAAGTTCAAAGAATTTAACTCTTTTTATTCCGACAAAATTAAATAATGCCTTTTTCATTAGAATCTTATGAGCATTATTCAACCAAAGGAGCGGATAATGAGTAGGTCCTTTCATGGTAGAAACACAAACAACAGATTTTCCTTTTAAAAGCCCCTCCGGAAATAGCCCTTTTTTATCTTTATAAGCAAAATTAGAAGCAAACATTTGGTCAATATATCCTAAAAGCATGGCAGGCGGTCTGCCCCACCAAATCGGATAAACAAAAACCAACTTATCAGCCCATTTCATTTGCTGCCTATATTTTTCTAAGACCGGATCAATATGCATGTCTCGCCTGCGTTTTTGTTCATTGAACACTAATAAGGGATTAAAGCCTTCTTCATATAAATCAAGAACTTGGATTTCTTTAATGTTTTTATTTTCTTTACTCCCCTTCAGCACTTGTTGGAAGAACGCATAATTCAAGCTTTTATGATTTGGATATGTATATACTACTAACATCTTCATTCGAACACCTCTTTCTGTTATAAAACTTTGTTCAGCTTATCACGTTAAACAGTAATCCCTTTAATATTCTCACATTAACAATAAAAACCTTTTTTATCTTTTAATAAAGTGTTTATTATACAAATTTTGTTTTTCTTTTCTTAGGGCTTTGCGCCTCACCAACTATAAATAAGCAAATAAAATATAAGGATCTATACACGATAGCTGTAAAGGAGGAAGCAAATGTCTGTATATGCAGTTGAATATATAAAAGATGTTGAGGAAGGAGAAATGGCTGCAAAGTTATTCCTGTGCAGTGACGGAAATGTGTATATTGTAAAATTGATGTCAAACCCAAACGGAAAGAGATCGTTATTCAATGAATTAGTATCGTATCGATTAGGCGAGCTTCTAGGTCTCCCAATAGCGACAGGTAAAATAATTATCTTCTCAAAAAAGAAGCTTAAAGATCCAAAATTATTAAAAAGAATGGCTATTGAAGAAGGACCTCATTTTGGAAGTTTACTTATTAAAAATGCAAGCATGTATTCATCTGATAAGCTCTACCATTGTAATAATACTTTCACACTCCCTGAAATTATTATGTTCGACAATTGGATATCGAATTACGATCGAAGGGAAGAACGACAAAACATATTGCTATCCGGCAATAATCCATACCAATTGGCATTTATTGATCACGCTGACGCCTTTTATGGTCCTGAGTGGAGTATTGAAAGTCTCAACTATTATACATGGAACAATCATGTCATCTGGGGGTCTACTTATGAAGAATTTGTACCCTTCATCGATAACGCCGACCCTTTCGGATTGGCATTAAATAAGCTTTATTCTATAAAAGACGAGGAGATTGCCGCTGCATTTGGTAAAGATATTCCTTCCGATTGGCAAGTCTCAAAGGAAGAAGTAAAAATGCTGCTGTTCCATCTGATAATAAAAAAACAACAAATGAAGAAGACAATTGCTGATTTAAGGAGTTACTTCCCGATTTGGAATTCTTCAAGACTCTAATACAGCTTTTATGTACAGATTCTCAAAAAGCAAAAGAAAAAAGTTCATTTTTGTAGTGTTTGTCCTAGAACAATTTTCTCCTTAAAGTAATATTTTATAGTAACTTATAAATTGGAGTTGATGAATATGCCACCTAAACCCCCAAAACCTCCAAAGCATCATAAAGGTCCCCATAAAAAACACCATCTTCCGCACAAGTTAAAAGGTCTTAAGGGAGTTACCGGATTAACTGGAATGACTGGGATGACTGGGATGACCGGGATGACTGGGATGACCGGGATGACTGGGATGACTGGGATGACCGGAGTTACCGGAATGACAGTTTCACAGAATCAGAATCCTATGACAAATGATCAAGATTATCAAACATGGATTGAAGATTTGTACAACCAGTATATTAATCCTGAAGACTAAACAACATGATTGTCTGCATCCTATAACGGGATGCAGATATATTTATATGGAGGAACGTATGATTTCAATTAGCTTATGCATGATTGTCAAAAATGAGGAAAACACACTCGGCAGATGTTTAGATTCCTTAAAAGATATGGTAGATGAAATCATTATTGTAGATACAGGCTCGACAGACCGCACCATTGAAATTGCCCGGACATATACGAATAATATTTACCATTTTCAATGGGTTGATGACTTTTCAGCTGCCAGAAATTTCGCCTTTGAACATGCGAGCAAGGAATATATATTGACTATGGATGCAGATGACATCTTTGATGATACAGAAAAGTTATCCCGTTTGAAAGAAACACTTCCATCAACCGTGGATGCAATCACAATGAAATACCAAGCCGCTTTTGATGAGGCAGGCAATGTTTTAGCAAGCCTGAGGCAATTTAGGCTTGTGAAACGCTCCAAACAATATAAATGGCACGGAGCAGTGCATGAATATCTAGATGTGAGCGGAGAAATCTATCATAGTGATTTAACCATTAGCCATAAAAGAATTCACCTTAATCATAATAGGAACTTACTCATTTACAAGAACCTTCTAAATCAAGGAATTTCTTTTACGCCGCGCGACCTGTTCTATTATGGAAATGAACTATATGATAATGGCTTTTATGAAGAAGCGATTCCTGTCTATATGGATTTTATTCAGACTGAAGATCATTGGCTGGAAGATGAAAGAACTGCTTATCGCAAAATATCTGAATGCCATTCCCAAATGTCTAACATAGACCATGCTGTTGAGTATGCATTAAAAACATTTCAATGTGGATTTCCCCGTTCTGAAGACTGTTGTCGTCTCGGATTTCTTTTCCTGCAAAAGGATGATCCCAAAACAGCACTTCATTGGTTTCAATATGCGACAATTCTTCCCGAAGTAGATGATGGCGGCATTATTTACCATGGCTGTTCTACATGGATTCCTCATTTACAGTTATGCGTTTGCCACTCTATGCTGGGGAATAGCAAGAAAGCTTACCAGCATATTGTAATCGCTCACAAATTCAATCCTACCAACAGTTTAATCATAGAAAATAAATATTTGTTAGAAACGCATATTAAACAAACTCCTCTAAATTAATGGAGGAGTTTGTTCTTCTAAACACTTATGTTTTTATGTTATAAATTTTATAAAAGTACTCTTGCATTGTTAAAAACTCATAGCCTTTTTCTCGCAAATTTTCAATTATCCTAGGCAATGCTTGCACTGTCCTTTCCCTAGGCCCTCCTCCATCATGCATGAGAACAATTTTATTTTCTTTCCCGGCTCTGATACCTTCCATCACACGTTCTTCAATTTGGTCTTCCTGAGATAAATCCCAATCATTTGTATCAATATCCCATAATACTGGTATTAGTCCAAGTTCATGTATAGTCCGGTAAATCTCCTCATTAATCGCTCCATACGGCGGTCGAAAGAACTTTACATCTTGATTGGCAGTTTTCTTGAGCTCCAGATTAAGAATTTCAATTTCTTCTAACAAAACATTCCTTGATATTTTAGTAATGTCTGGATGGTTCATTGTATGGTTTGCCACCGTATGCCCATCCTTCACTATCGCTTGAAGAATTCCAGGATATTTGTCTAGACTTTCACCTAGGATAAAGAAAGTTGCTTTTACTTGAAGTGTTTTAAGGATTTGAAGAATCTCCAGTGTATAGGGTGATGGTCCATCATCAAATGTTAAAGCGATAAAACGTTTAGAGTCAGCTTCCACAATTATCCCCTTTCTTTTGCAAAATAGTTTATATATAAAATATGCCAAATTGTTATCAATGTTTTTCCCATTTGTACCATATCTAAATTTATTTCATACAAGCCGTTTCATGTTTGTCCATCTTTTCATATATTAATAAAAAATTGCTGGTGGTGACTCCTTTTGAGAATACTCTTTATTGATAGTAATGAACTTTTAATGTATGGGTTAGCAGCCGGGTTCAGGGATGCGGGTCATGAAGTTTTGGTTTCAGGAAAAATAGACGAAAAGACAATTCCTAATTTAATTGCGAGCTTCCGGCCTCAGCTTATTTTTACTGAGGGATGGTCTGAAGAAAATGATAGTCCTTGGAAGCAGAAATTAATAAGTTCACAAGTGAAGGCTTCGGGAATACCACATATATATTGGGCTGTAGAGGATCCCCATTTCACACTTGACTTTACTCTTCCTCTGATCGCTAGAATGAAGCCAGACTTTATTTTCACCTTAAGTACAAGTTTAGTGGATTTCTACAAGAAACTAAAAATACCTGCTGCTCATCTTGATTTCGGCTTTGAGCCCAGCATTCATTATCCTGTTTCTAATGCTCAAAATATCTATGATATTGTAGTGGTGGCAAACGCCTATCCTCATATTCTTACAGAAGCTCCTGAGCATTATCGGAATAAATCCCTGCAAACTCTGATAAAACCATTAGTTGAGGAAGGTATCCGCATTGACTTTTGGGGAGCAGATTGGGATAAAATGGGCAATGTACTTGGCGTAAATATCCCAAATGATTGGATTCATGGTTATTTACCATATAGAGATGCTTATAAAGTGTACAATAGTGCAAAAATAATCATCGGACCGCAAAATTACAAATCACAGGTTACGCAACGTACGTATGAGATTTTAGGATCTGGAGGCTTCTTAATCACTTCTGACACTCCGGGGGTTAGAGAATTATTCACAGCCGGAAAAGATTTGGTTGTATCTTCTAACAAGCAGCAAACGCTTAGTTTAGTCGACTATTATTTGAACCATCCAGAAGAAAGAACAAAAATCAAAATACAAGGACATAAAACTGTTTCTAATCACTCCTATGAGAAAAGAGCTAAACAAGCTATCCAAACACTGATTAAAGAAGGAATAATTAAATAATCCTAACTCCCTCTTGTCGGTAGGTTTTCGCATTACAAAGACAGAATAACGCTCTCTCACTGAAATGTATGTATACACACTCCATATAGAAAGCTGTGAGGTCATGTATCTGTCCTTTTTGATTTTTATTGGAATGAAATAGCTCCGTAGTAAATAGCTTTATAGCAGGAGGTGTTTCCATTGCTAAAAATCTTTAAAAAACGGTGGATACTCTTTGATCAAGCGGTCAGCCCTTATAAGCCGTATGTAACGGTTGATTATGGCGTCACTTCCGTATCACCTAGAGATATCATAGGCTTAAGCCATACACCAAAGGAGATTAAAAATGATGAGAAGCTGATTGAACTAAAGAAATCTGTTGAAACAAAAGGCTGGGATGATAAATTGCTTGCTGATTTACACTTAGTCCGTCTTCCTAATGGGAAGTATGCTGCTGCCGGGGAAGGAAATCATCTATCTTACCTTTCCGATCAGTTAGATATTCCAAAAATAAAAGCCAATGTTTCGATCCTCATTCCAGAAGAATATATCCCAGAAAATATAAAAGCAGAGATGGAAGAGTACACAAATAAAGAATATTTGTTTGAAAAACGGTCTTCTACACTGCTTTCTCTTGCTAAATTTCTAAATTTACTCCCTAAGGAAGAAAAAGAGTAACCACTTTCCATTAAAAGTCTCTATAAAAAAACAGAGCATCCTGTGGCTGCTCTGTTTGATGATTTATGTTTTAAATACGCTTTGCACTGTAGTATTTAGATTTCCAATAGCTGTTGCTTAAACTTGTAATTGTTACGCCTTTAGTAGAATCTGCATGAATAAATTTATTGTCACCTATGTAAATACCGACATGGGAAGCGCCCTTTTTATAGGTTTGGAAAAATACCATATCTCCCTTTTTCAGCTTGCTTTTAGAGACTTTTTGACCTTTTTTGTATAGGTCCGCGGTAGTTCTTGGCAAGCTTTTGCCTGCTTTTTTAAACGCATAGTTAACAAAGCCTGAGCAATCAAAACCAGCTTTTGTCGTGCCGCCCCATTTATATTTTGTTCCTATTACCTTTTTGCCTTCTTTAACTGCTTTATCCTTATAGGAAGCAGAAGCAGCCTCTACCTTTCCTGAATCAAGTGGAGACGGAATAAATACTCCTGCGAGTAAACTTAAACTTGCCAATACTGCGATAATGGCCTTCTTCATGATGGTAACCTCCAAAATTATGTGTTTTCCATTGGCTATGTATCTCGACGTTTTAACTATCTTAGTATATCAATATATTCAGAAAAATATAGTGAATTCTCATTACACTTTCATTAAGAAATATTACGAGTATTACAAATTTCGCTAGTTTTTGAAATGATAGAGGAATATTAAGGAAGGGTTGCCAATTCTAAAAAAATAACCGCCTAAAAAGGCGGTTATACTTTTGTAAGAAAGTAGTTTAGACTCTATTATTTAAACCTTCAAACTCGTTCATTTTCCCACAAATCTCTGATTGCGTGGAACTTACTACTTCTTGAGAGTTTTTGGTGACTTCACTAACCTTATTTACCTCTGTTGCTATATTTTCAATATTACTGTTGATTTTTTTAATAGCGTCTTCCACATTTCCAGCTAGTTTCCTTACTTCTGTTGCAACCACATTAAAACCACGTCCATGCTCGCCTGCTCGGGCAGCTTCAATTCCTGCATTTAATGCGAGTATATTGGTTTGTAAAGATATATTTTGAATGGATTTAGACAGTCCTCTAATTAAATCTGTTTGTTCCTGTAAGGATTGAATCGCCTGCATATTCTCCTTAGCGTTATCACTGACTATTTCACCTAGATCTAAGGAAAGATTCTTTAATAAGGAAACAAGCTCTAATGTTTTGTTTTCACGCTCTGTAATATCTGTAGCTATTTTGAGTACTGCTGCTGCTTCCCCATTATCGTTTAATACAGGAATATAGGTGGCTTCCAGCCATAATAAATTTCCGCTTCTGCCAACTCGTTGGATTTTCTCCTGGAACTTAGTGCCTTTTCTTAAGTTTTCCCATAAAAGTGCATATTCCCTGCTGCTTTGCAATTCTTGTGTGCAAAACTGCTTATGAAGCATGTCTTTCAATGCATGCACACTATATCCAAGTGTATTTGCAAAATGTTCGTTTGCCCAAATGACCTTACCAGTCAAATCAAATTCAACAATTGCCAAATTAGATTCTAGTGCTGCTAATACAGAGTTGGCTTCTAACACTTGAGTACTTTTGTTGATTTCTCCAGTTGTGTTCAAGTTCGTTCTTCCTTTTTCTATTTAGTTTTTAATTACAATTTTTAGAGATACTACTAGTTCCGTACAGCTTTAATATTTATTAATCACAGTCTCTTCAATTTATATCGTTATTCTCCCTTCGGTAACCCAGCCATCGTAGAATTTCCTTAGACCTGTGGTTTTGCGTCCTTATCTTTCAACAAGTTTGCCTTTTTCTAGAGTTTGATTCTACTTCTAATTAATTTCCAGCTACTATTTATAACGGCTGTAATTCAATGTTTGAAATAGGAAATTACTCCTATATTTTATCCTATTAAAGGATGAGAACTTGATAATGTGGAAGTAAAACTACTAAGCAGTTTTTTTAGAGGAGTATTATTGAAGGAGGGGTAGAATGACCAGGCCTATAAAAAATCATGTGGGAACTATCTTTATCCCTGTTAGCGATATTGAAAAAGCAAAAGATTGGTACTGTGACTTTTTAGGTTTGCCTGCAAATGGTGAAATCTTGTTTAATCATCTGTATGTATTGCCAATGGAAGGAACAGGCATTGTGCTGGACAGCAAAATATACGCAACAGGAAACATTATTAATACACCATTATTTCATTTTAATACAGAAGATATTAAGGCAGCATATGCGTACTCAGAAAAAAAACAAATTGAGTTAGTTACCACCATTCAACATGAACATTATTTCACTTTCAAAGACCCAGATGGAAATCATTTAATGGTTTGTAAATGTTAAATAAGAAGAGATCAGGTTAGCTGATCTCTTCAAACGGAGTTATTTGTAACAGGATTTGAGCTGCTTACTTTCTTTACTACAAAAACGAGGGCGATAAAGCCCATGAAACATGTTGCTGCGCCAACACCCATTAAGCCTAAAACAAAGGCAGCTATACACCAAATGAATTCTTTAAAGACCCTCACCTTCCTCCTAATACTCTGGTCTTGATACATATGCTTTATCTGCGTATAATTTATAGCAAACTCCAAATATGGAATTTTTTGGAGGAAAAACAAATGACAATTAGTAAATATAGAAAGAAGTGATCTTGTGACTACTCATAAGGCAATAATTATCGATGATGATACAGAGCTTTGCAAACTGCTTCAGAATTGTCTTGCCACAGCTGGCACTGTAGCAGATGTTGCTCATACTGCTTCGAACGGCATATCCCTCTTCCTTAACGGCCATTATCATGTTGCGATACTTGACGTGATGCTCCCTGATATTAATGGCTTTAGTTTATTAGAACAGATTAGGCAAAACAGCAATATTCCCATTTTAATGCTGACAGCTAAAGGTGATGAGACAGATAAAGTGAAAGGCTTGCAGCTTGGTGCAGACGATTATTTAACAAAGCCCTTTGGTATTCGAGAGTTTCTGGCCAGAATTGAATCTTTAATCAGGAGAAATACCATTTTAAACGCTCATGATTCGAAGGCTCTTAATAGTAAATTAACCTTTCCTACTATTACTATCGATGCAGACAATCGCTCTGTTTTCATAGATAGTGAGTTTGTGAAACTGACAGCAAAGGAGTTTGACTTGCTGTATTTTTTGGCTTGTAACAAAGGCAGAATCTTCACAAAAAGCCAGTTATACAATCAAGTCTGGCATGATGAATATGCTTTTGATGATAACAATATCATGTCCTTTATTAGTAAATTACGAAAAAAAATTGAGAATCCCGCCAAAGGCCTCTTATTTATTGAAACTATTCGCGGAGTTGGTTATCGGTTTAATCATCATGGTTAATATTTTATCTATTATTTTTTCTGTTATTTTGCTGCTCATTGTTATTTTCCTATTCATTTACATACGTAGTATAAAAAAAGAGCTGAACGATATTACCCTTGTAGTCGATGAGATGGCACAAGGAAATATGGACAGGCGTATCGTTATTGCTGAAAATTCCATTGCTGCAGAGTTAAGCTATAAAATAAACGAAGTTGTTATTAATGCGAAGAGTGAAATTGTCCACCATAAACAATCTGAAAAAGCATACCGGCAGTTGGTTACAAGCTTGTCCCATGATATAAGAACTCCTTTAGCCTCTTTAACCGGCTATCTTGAAGCAATACAACTAGGTTTAGTTAATGATAGTGATAAAGACCATTATTTGAAGACATCCTTATCTAAAGCGCATGACCTCCATCATTTCATTGATACTCTGTTTGAATGGCTGAAGCTGGAATCAGGTGAACAGCTATACCAACTGGATGAAGTGGAGATATTTGAATATACAAGAACAATAGTGGCTGACTGGATTCCTCAGCTGGAGGATGCTGGCATGGACTATGTTATTTCTATTCCAGAAGAAGTGCAGTATATGATAACAGATAAGACAGCATGGAAACGTATATTAGACAATCTCTTGCAAAATGTATTAAATCATAGTTCTGCTTCCTCTCTGTTCATACATATTTACATAAAAAACAGTATTGTCTATGCGGAAATACGAGATAATGGGATTGGAATTGCTGAATCTCATTTACCACATATTTTTGATAGGCTTTATAAAGGAAATTCTGCTCGTGGTGTGAAAGGCAACGGACTTGGCCTAGCTATCGTGAAGGAACTAGTTAAAGGAATCGGAGGAAAGATAACCGTTGAGAGCGCTCTAAAGCAAGGTACAGCCTTTTTTATGTACCTGCCTTTACATCTCCCTTCAAGCAAACAAGAATAATTCAAGTTAACGGCAAGGTTTAAGCAAGGTTAGCCTGTTATTCTTGTAAGGAAAGGAGCTGAATGATTTGAACGATTATATTATTCAAACGAAAAATCTGACAAAAAAATATGGAAACAATACAGTGGTCGACGGTGTACATATAAATGTACGGCGAGGACATGTTTACGGTCTGCTAGGAAGGAATGGTGCAGGCAAAACGACAATAATGAAAATGTTATTAGGATTATCCTCCATATCTGCTGGTGAAGTTCACTTGTTCGGGCAACCACTTAATAAGAATCAAAGTAAGCTGTACCCAAGGATTGGGTCTATTGTAGAAATTCCAGGCTTTTATCCTAATCTCACTGGAACGGAAAATCTGCAGATATTTGCTAGGTTGAGAGGAACGATAAAAAAAGACGCAGTAAAGCGTGCCCTTGAAACAGTGGACCTTCCTTATAATGACAGCAAAAAGTTTGCAGCCTATTCTTTAGGAATGAAACAGCGGCTTGGGATAGCAAACGCCCTTCTTAATGATCCGGAATTATTGATTTTAGACGAACCAACAAACGGTCTGGATCCAATTGGAATTGCAGAAATTCGTGCTTTCATCCGCAGCTTAAGTACAGAGTATGGAAAAACGATTCTTATATCCAGCCATATTCTTTCAGAAATTGCCTTAATGGCAGATGATATCGGCATTATTGACAAAGGTGTTCTACTAGAAGAAAGCACAATGGCAGAGCTTGAAAAGAAGAACAATAAGTATATTCGTGTTTGTGTTTCATCTCAATCACAGGCAGCACATGTTCTTGAACACAGCCTTGCTATTTCCGACTATTCCGTCGAAGCAGACAACTCTATTCGAATTTACGATACTACTGTAAATCCTGAAGAACTAAATAAGCGCTTAGTAACAGCTGGTGTGGGTGTTTCTACTATTCAAATATGCAATGATAATCTAGAAGAATACTTCAAAAAAATTACAGGGGGTGCAGGCATTGCTTAATGTTCTTGCTGCAGAATGCATGAAGCTTCGTCGCAATAAACTAATGCTAGTTTGCACTTGTCTCGCTCTTCTCCTGCCATGCCTGCTCATTGCAGATGACCTTTACCAGTACAAAGGCACAACACCTGATGATCCTGTTATGACTTGGCTCTTTAGCCAATCCTTATTGTGTCAGTTAATTATTTACCCAATCTTGAGCTCCTTTTTACTGACATTTCTGATTCAAAAAGAATATAGTGACCATACAATGATCAATACGATGACCGCACCTGTTAAACGTGAAAAATTTCTGGCTGGAAAGATAATTGTTTGGGCTGTGTGGCATATGATAATAACCCTGCTTTATCTTGGCATTATTCTTGCTGGAGCTTACTTCTTATATGGCAGTCAGTCTTCGAGCGAATCTGTCCCTGAAATGATAGAAATGGTGGGAAAAACCGGAGTATACAACTTTTGCACACTCACTCCTGTCATTTGGATAGCTGTTATGCAAAGGAAAACCTTCTACCCTTCTTTGCTATGTTCCCTTATTTTCAGTGCGATTGGATTTGCTGGATTATACTGGCCGGAAACACTAAGCAGCATCGTACCGTGGTCTGCGGTTGCATTGTTAACCGCTCCAGGAGTAAACGTGTTTTTCGGTATAGCGTATGCTTCTATAAGCATATGTGCAATTGTTGGCCTATTTATGTCCTTCTATTCCTTCAAGAATCAGGAGTTATAAGGTTAATTGGCGGGGAAAAAGAGCATTTCTCCGCTTTAGTTACTGACTTTCATATGAGGACATTTGCTAGAAAGAACTTTTATGAACATTTCCCTTTTCTCCGGTGAGATAAGAACAGAGCTGTATTTATCGTAGAAGATTTCAATTCGCTGTAAGGATAAGGCGGGGCTTGATAAGGGATTTCTTGTTTTCTTAAGAGATTGTATACGATGGAGCGGTATGTTCGTCTGGAATGGTCCATATTTAATTATTAAGCTGTCGTCTGTGATGACATAATAAGTAGCCAGCCAAAACCACAGCATAATTAGTGGTAAAATAATGGCGCCAAGCAAAACGATTATGACACATATATACTGAATGGTTTTACCATAAGTCCATATATGCCACTGCCTATTGCAAAAATACATGCTCCCCAAATAATAACGGTTAACCACCAGTCTTTTTTTGACTTAAACTTCACTGAAGTCACCTCCGAGAAAAGTTAGTTTATTTATTCTTATAGACTGCAGAAATCGCAGTCTATAAGAATAGGTATCACGCTTTTTCTTAAGTTGTTGTCAGCTTTGCATAAACAATAAAAAAGAATGTTAATTCCACTACTATTACTATTGACGAAACAGGAACAAGTAAATTAAAAATAAAGAACACTGCCAGCATGCCTAAAAACAAACCTAAGTGATAGATTTTTAGACGATGATGCACATGTCTGTACTGATGGAAAACAAATGTTGTCGAAAAGAAGTACAGCAAGACAGATCCGAAGGTGAAATATAAGCTAAAATGATAGTCAATCTCATGTAAAACCATCAGTCTGATGGATGCAGCAATTGCACTTAATGACATAAGTATAAATAGATGACCATAAATGATTGTTTGACCGGCAGTTTGGATGGATTTATCTACTTTCTTCTCGACGTTATCAAAATACTGCCACCACATCGCAATAATCAGTAAAAATGCTCCAATCGCAAAACTGATTGATTCCCAATCTCCTTGAGTAGGCTGAATGACTGCCAATGTACTGACAAGTGACTCACCAAAGAGGATAATTGTAAATAAACCGAAACGCTCTAAAAGATGCCCTGTGTCTGTAGGTACTTTAACTAAATATTTACGGCCTAATATCGGCACAATTATATCGATAAGAATTCCTGCATACAGGATGGCATAACGAATCCACGACTCGAAAAACAGTGACAATAACGAAACGGCTATTCCTATCCAGAAATATCTTCCGAAAAATTGTGCTGCCAGCTTCCGGTCTCCCTCTTCAATCCGTTGCACGACCAAATATTGAACAGCTGTTACAGCTCTTAAGCCAATATACCCGATTAAGAAGGACAGATAATACGGATCAAAATCTACCGATAAGCTTGAAGTCATAAGTAACGCAAAAAACATTTGTAGAATTAAAAAGATTCGCTGATGAAACGCATCCTGTCCGAAGCGGTTAACAAACATCGTTTGTCCTACCCATGCCCACCAAATCGGCACAAATATCAGCACAAATTTAAACAAATATTCTGTATGTATATGTCCGTCTTCCACATGTAGCAAAACATGTGTAGCGACCGCAACAGATGCAACAAACAGTAAATCATAAAAAAGCTCTAACCATGTCACTTTCTTTTCATGCAATTTAGAATTCCTCCTCATTCCCCTTAAAATATAATTTTTCTTTTTTATGTAAGATTCAGAATATTCCCCTGATATTCAGATAAAGAATGCTCTACAGCTTATTTTAACAGAATAAGCAACGTATAAATAGGTAATATATTGTTTTCACCTCCTTCCAAAACTACAAAAAAACTGCCAAAAGGCAGCCTCAGAAGTTTTACAGAAGAAGGGACTGATATTTCCTGCTTACTTCATCTGTTAATATATCTTTTTCATAAAAATATGTTAGATAGACACTTAACAGCATTTCATTTTCTTCTGTAATTTCCACTTGTAATAATAACGAATTGATTAAATCCAGATGTTTTTCAGGGTTATGATAAATGGTATTCCAAGCACGAACTTGCATTTCTATACTGCCTTCTAAGATTGCTGCTTCCAATTCTTCTACTGCCAGCGGTTCATTAGACTGACTGTCCGGATCTTCATAAATATCGGTATAAAGAAAATCAGCTAGATGGTATTCAGCTAAGCTATATTGTGATTGGCTGTTTTTTGATGTGATAATGATCTTATTTTTTTCGAATTCAACCTTGCCATTTACGAGTTGAACGTTGTCTGTAAATGACTGAATAGGTGAGAGTATGTCTTGTGTAATCAGCCAATATGAATGCTCTCCGTTCAGCTGCTTCACGAAGTCATTCCATGCTAAATCTTCCAGCTTTTCCTCCGCTCTAAATTGCGTGTAAATACTTGGGCGATAATAACATGCCGCATTTATTTTCTCCATATGAATAGTCCATTCTGTTTCAGGACAGTCAAGCAGCACACGTAAAGCAAAACCATCTTTCGTTTTCTTTAACTCACTGTATAGCATATATTGTCCTGCCATAATCATACAAGGATCTTCTTCTGCTGTAATATTTTCAAAATGGAAGTGTATATAAGAAGCTGTATAAAAACCTCCTTCTGTATTAACAAAAAGATGCAACTCATTTCCCTTCCGTTCCAACCGCTCTACCGCAAAATCATGTATTCCTGCTGCAAAAACCGCTTGTGCTGTTGAAGATAGTGATGCAGCGGCTTCAGTTGTTTGCATATAGGCAGCATCTAAAATATCTTCAAATTTCTCTTCTTGCTCCTTTATCCATTGCAAATAATCAGCACGGACTGTTGCAGGCAGATCAGGCTGATTTAATGTGCCATCTTCCAAATAAGGTAGAAACAACTTTGGCAAAACTTCCTGTAATTCTGCTTTCACATCCTCCAGTTCATCTTTTAAAGCTGTATGTATATCTTCGCCCTCTTCTTTTGCTTCCGATAACACCATTCCCCATTCCTCATCGGTTTCATTTATCGGCAGTAGATTACATTGGGTAAAAGCTTTTTTTGCCTCCAATGTAAGATTCCACATAGTTAACAACTCCTCGTTTTATTGTGTATAAGCATCCTCTAATACACTTAAGTCAATTTTTTTCATTTTCATCACTGCATTCATTACTCGCTGTGATTTGTCCGGGTCAGGATCTGCTATCATATCATTCAAACTTACTGGGACTATTTGCCAGGATACACCAAAACGGTCCTTCAGCCACCCGCACACTTGGGCCTTCTCAGCGCCGCCTTCTGACAGCTTAGTCCAATAATAATCAAGCTCCTCTTGTGTTGCACAATGAACAATAAATGAAATGGCTTCCGTGAATTTATGTGTGCTGCCACCGTTTAATGCGACGAATTCCTGCCCTTCGATAGTAAAGCTTATCGTCATTACATCTCCCTCGGAAATCCCGCTGATTATTTGACGCTGTTTACCGTAACGTGTAATTTTGCCAATGGAAGAGTTGTTAAAAATCGACGTATAGTGCCTCACCGCATCTTCTGCCTCTGTATTAAACCAAAGATTTGCTGTGATTTTTTGAATAGTAGACATGAGTACGCTCCTGACAAGTTTAATTTATTGCTGTTAACTCTTCCTACGTATTTTTGCATGGTAAAGTTTCATTTCAGCAAGGAACTCAAACCAATTGATTATAATTTTATTATGTAAACAAGAATTCAAAATCTTTAGTTAGCAAATCGCACTCAAAAACTTCAGCTCTATTGCTTTCTAACTTTTTCATTACTAACTAAGACAGATATTACTCTCCTATACTCTGCATCATTTTTGCACGCTTTCATGTACTGTTTTTACTTTTCTTAGTTACTATAATGTTAATTTGTTAAATTCCTCACAAATATTAGTTATAATATAAATATAAAAAATCATAATAAATAACGAAGAAATCTATCTTGAAGGAGATATATGTTAATGAACGAACAGCATCAATTAGGCCCTAAAGTGGAAAAAAGCTTTGAACTTATCGGAAAAAGATGGACGGGCTTAATTATTTATGTTTTGTTAAGCGGACCTAAGCGCTTTAGTGAGATACACAAAATCATACCGGATTTAAGCAAACGCATGCTTACGGAACGAATGAAGGAATTAGAGGATCATGGAGTAGTGATTCGGCATATTATCACCGAAAGGCCAGTGCGAGCAGAATACTTATTGACAGAAAAAGGGTTAGAATTAGGAAAGATTCTTGGTCCGATAAGCCAATGGGGTGAAAGTTGGATGAGTGACTAGTTAGCAACAAAATTGCATGCAGATGGAAAGTAAATAAATGACGAAACTTTTATCGACGAAAAAGGAGCAGAAAATGGCTAATATACTATATATCACAGCTAATCCCTATGATGAGACAACATCCTATAGTATGGCAGTAGGACGAGAATTTATCGAAGCTTATAAAGCATTACATCCAGAGGATCATATTGTTCACCTAGACTTATACGAAGCAGATATCCCCTATTTAGATAGAGATGTATTTAACGGCTGGGAAAAACTAAAAGCAGGCACCCCTTTCGAACAGCTTTCCAATATTGAAAGACTAAAAACAGGCCGTCTTGCAGAGTTAGGAGGACAATTCTTATTGGCGGATAAATATGTTTTTGTGAACCCTATGTGGAATTTCTCCATTCCTGCCGTTATGAAAACATATATCGATGCCGTGACTGTATCAGGAAAAACCTTCAAGTACACAAAAGAAGGTTCTGTAGGGCTGTTAAAAGGTAAAAAAGCATTCCATATTCAATCGAGCGGTGATATTTACACGCATGGCTCTGAAGCTAAGAATGAAATGAGCAATCGCTATTTAGAGGTTATGATGAATTTCTTCGAAGTATCCTCTTTTGAAAGTATTATTATTGAGGGACAGCAGCGATTTCCTGAAAAAGCAGAGGAAATTAAAGCAAAGGCTATTATTCAAGCACAAGAGGCCGCTGCCAATTTTTAAATAAGCATATAAAAAAGGCCAGATATCAACATATCTGGCCTTTTCATTTATTTTTGGCTTGCTGCTACCGCTGCACGAATACCGAGCACATAGCTTTCTTCTCCGAATCCAGAAATTTGACCTGTTGCAATATCTGCAAAAACAGATGTATGACGGAATTCTTCACGTGAATGGATATTAGACATATGAATTTCTACTACAGGTACAGTCAATATAGCTAATGCATCTCTAATTGCGTAGCTGTAATGTGTCCATGCTCCTGCGTTTAACACAACACCATCTATACCATTTAGGAATGCTTCATGAATCTTCTCAACCATTTCCCCTTCATGGTTTGTTTGATATGTTTCAACTTCAATTTGCAGCTCATCTGCTAATTTTTGAATATTGCTGTTGATTTCCTCTAATGTAATTGTGCCGTATTGCTTCGGGTCACGTTTACCGAACATATTATGGTTGACGCCGTGTAACATAAGGAATTTTTTGCTCATTGTTTTTCTCTCCAATCGTTTATAATTATTGATTGTCTCCGAATAAAATTTCCTTCACTTGCTCAACAGGCATATCAACACCTGTAAACAGCTTAAACCCTAAAGCACCTTGCCATAACATCATTCCTAAACCGTTAATTGCTGTTGCGCCAGCTTCTTCTGCCTGTGCCAGTAATTTAGATTTTTGCGGGTTGTAAACAACATCTGTTACGACTAAGTCCTTACGTAGCACATCTAAAGTGTCGTCAATAATACTTAAATGATCTAGCGGCTTCATGCCAAGGCTTGTACCATTAGCAAGAATTGCACTCTCTGCTACTTCACGACGGAATGCTTCTTTATCTTCTAGTGGAAACAGATTAGCTTTTACGCCGAATTGCTTCATTTCCTTATTAATGTAATCTACATTTTCCTCAGCTTGCACGAAGAAAGCATCATTACGAGCGAAAATGCTGATTTCTCTTATACCTGATTGTACTAACTGGATTGCAATTGGAGTCGCCGCACCGCCTGAACCAACTAGTGTTACTTTTTGGCCTTCAAGGCTTACACCATGTTCGATTAAGTTCTTCACATAGCCTTGTCCGTCTGTATTGTATCCAATTAATTTTCCGTCACGGTTCACTACTGTATTGCTGGCACGAGCATATTTTGCCGAATCATCCAGTTCATCCAAATACTCTAACACTTTCATTTTGTTCGGCATAGATACATTGAAGCCTGCTGCCCCTGCTGCTTTTAGGCCTTTAACTGTTGCTTCAAGCTCATCATTACCAACTTCAAAAGCAAGATAAGCATAGTTTAAATCTGTTAAAGTGTATGCTAGATTATGCATACGTGGTGAAAGACTGTGCCCGATTGGTGTAGCAAGTAAGCCTACTAATTTTGTTTTTCCATCAATATTTTTTTCGTGTACGTTTGACATATTAGTAATCTCCCTTATTTCATAAATTTGTATTTTTATATTTAAATATTAAGCAAAAATCTTTTTGAATCTGCTTAATACGTATACAGCAAGAAGAACACTGACTACTGCGATGACCATATCGAATACTAATGTCATCGATATTCCCGCCGAACCTACTAAACTGCTAGTAATGATTGGAACAAGTATAAAGGATGCACTTGAAGCAATATTTACATACGAAGATGCAGTTGCTTTATTTGCTGGGAACAGCTTCATCATAATACTTAATGCTAATTGCAGAATTCCTGATGTAAACAGCCCCATTAAAAAGGTACAAACCAAAACAATTCCGTAAGAGTTGACCATAAATAAGACAAGCATGGATACAAAAGCACCGATTGGATAAACGATTGCCACCATAATTGGCGAGATGAATTTATCTAACACAACAGCGAGTAACAATACGGAAACAAGTGCGCCGATACTAAAGTAAGAAAGCAATTGCACTGCTTGGCTTGAATCAAGTCCTATAAATTGTTTACCTAGCTGCGGCAGCCATGTTTGCCATACAACAAATAACGCTGTTGAGGTGAAGCCCATTAAAATAACGGCAATTCCTTCCCCAGCAAACTTTGGCTGTGCTTTAAACACAGTTTCAGCAGCACCATCTGCTTTTGTAAGATTTTTATGATTTGGGAAAGGCATAAACATTAAGTAAATACCAGTTAGTAGATATAACACTCCAAGTCCAAAGAATGTCCAGCCCCAGAAAATACCGTTAGCTACTAAGATTGCCATGATAAATGGAAGCAATGTAGCACCGATTGATACAGATGCTTTCACTAACACAGAAGCTGAGCTTGCTTTCTTCGGGAATGACTCTGTTAAAGCTGGATACGTCCCTGAATCAAGCAGTGAATTGGCGATACCAGCAGATATGGCAAAGATAAATGCTACGATATAATTGGTTGTCGTTGGAACACCAATTAAGAATACAAGATAGAGGAAATTAGCCGTTATAATGACTGGCTTTCTTCCTAATTTGTCAGAAAGACGGCCAACAAAAAACAAGGCTATTAATTTCCCAATTCCAATCGCAGAAACGAGCAGGCTTATTTGTCCAACAGAAACTGCGTAACGTTCCGAAAGATTATCCATATTGGAGGCGATAATAATATTGATCATGCCGAGCATAAAGTAGTTCATATACATTCCAAATGATGACTTGATAAAAGGATTTTTCATTTTTACACTCCTAAATACAAAAGCTTTTTTAAATAAGAAATTATTTCTCTAAAATTAATTCGCTGTGCTTGTTCCTTTTGCGCATATATATAAACAGAGCAAGAATCGTGCTTATAAAAGCAATAACAAGGTCTAACACAAACACAGAGGAAACTCCTAAATATTTGATAGATAGCCCCGTAATGAAAGGGATTACAATAAAGGCGATACTCGCAGCAGCACTTATATACGAAACGCTTACTCCTTTGTTATGTGGAAATAGTTCAATCATGACCGTAACAGTTAACTGAAATATCCCTGACATAAACAATCCTAGACAGAAGGCATTCACAGCAATCAATGTCGGATTTTTATTAATGATTAACAACAATAATGCAAGGAACGCAAATGCTGGTAGAATAACTATGGCCGTAATCGGTTTTATCGTTCTTTTTAACAGGACAGCAAGCAATAGAATGGAGATAAGCCCGCCTGTACTGTAAAAGCTCAGTAATCCAATTGATTTCATCTTGTCTAAATGAAGAACCTCTTGTCCGTATGTTGGCAGCCATGTTTGTACGACCGTAAATAAAGATACAGAGCTAAATCCTAATAATATAAGTGCAGCACCTTCTTTCCAAAGCTTTGGTCCAGTCGAAGATGCAGTCTCTGAACTAGTTTCTTGAGACACCTTTTCTTCCTTGATTTTTGGAAAGCTAACCTTCATTAACAACAGCCCATTGCATAAGAACAGTAAGGCAGGAACAAAAAATACTAATCCATAGAACAGTTCATGCACGATAAAAAAGTTAATCATTATTGGAAGCAATGATGCACCAAAGGATATAAAGGCTTTTAAAAGAACGGTTGCTGTTCCGGCAGCTTCATTAAAGGCTTCATTTAGTGCAGGGTACGTACCTGAATCGAGCAAAGAATTGCAGATACCTGCGACAAAGGCCAGTCCCATTGCAATTTGATAATGCGATGTCAGTGGGATTCCTATTAGGAAAACCATATACAGCAAGGCAGCAGCCACCACTAGCGGCTTTCTTCCATACCGATCGGAAAATCGGCCTGAAATATTAATAGATAGTAAGTGCCCCACCCCGACAACTGATATTAACAAACTGATATCGGTTTTTTCCACATTTAGTTGCTCAGATAAAAAACTCATATTGGAAGCTAAGATAATATTGACCATTCCTAACAGGAAATAACTCAAATACAAGCCTAGCGCCATGTTTAAATGTTTATGTTTCATTTGATACTCCTAATTTTAGGTTAAACGCTTACAACCATTACTATTTGTTTTCAACTTGTTTTTATACGTTAAATCACCGTTTTACAAGCTGATTACTTCATTAGCTTTATTAACCTATTTAGTACATCGTTCTACTAAATTAATTAGAATAAATTCCTTATCTTATAACAATTTAAAATTCTATCACCTCTCTTTTAGTATATCGTTCTACTAAATAGATAAAAAATATCTCCTTGCACCTATAAATTAATCTTGTGCGTATTTTAGTACATCGTTCTACTAAAATACTTTTTATAGATACAAAAGGATCTAATAAAAAAAGTTATTTTTAGTAACCTCGGTTACTTTACGTACCTATAATAATCCTAAAATTACTAAGAGTCAAGAATTAAATTTTGTATTAACAAGGTGTCAAAGTGTGAAACTAGCTCCAAACCGCACTATATGAGGATGCAGAAGATAACAAAGCACCAAAAAACTTTAATTTGGATACTCCGCTTCATTATCTTCATTAGTATTATGTAGATGTTTCTCTAATAACTAGTTCTGGATTTAAGATAATTCGTTGTTGAATTGGATCGTCCTGTTCCAGTTTATTATATAAAATCGTCGCCGCTTTGACTCCTATCGTACGAGGAAAGGAGGAGACTGTTGTTAACGGAGGATGATATATTTCCGCTTCAGGAATGTTATCAAAGCCTACAATATCAATATCTTTACCTGGAGTCATTCCCTTCATTCCTAAACCTTGCAGTACACCAAATGCAACAAGATCACTAAAACAAAAAATAGCTGTTGGCGGATCGGGGTTTTTAAGCACCTCTAAAACTGTTTGAACGCCGCCTTCACTCGTCGGCAGACCATCGATTATGAGTGATTTATCCACTTCTAAACCAGCCATAGAATGTGCTTCCTGAAAGCCTTTCATCCGGTCTTTCCATGTGGTTGACATCTTTATGCCTCCAAGAAAAGCAATCCGCTTATGTCCCTTTTTTAAAAGATGCTCTACAGCAAGGAAAGTTCCCTTTATGTAATCAATCCCAACATAATCACAATTCGCATGATCTACTTCTCTGTTTGCAAGCACGACTGGCAATTCTAAATGATTCAATTGACTTACTGTGCTTTTGTTGCTTTTTGATGCTGGATTAATAATCAGACCATCCACTCTATGTTCAACCATAGTAGAAATTAACCGTTCTTGTTTTAACACAGAATCAAAGGTTGTTCCCAGTAATACGGTATAATCCATCTTCTCAAGTGTTTGTTGAACACCTATTAAAAATTCGGAAATAAATTTATTCGATATATCCGTCACTATCACTCCTATAATTTTAGAGCTTTGTGACCTTAATTTAGCTGCGACTCGATCGTATACATATCCTAGTTCTTCAATAGAATCTAATACTTTTTTTCGAGTAGCATCTGAAATTCGAGGATTGTTGCGAATGACTAAAGAAGCAGTCGAAGTCGAAACACCGGCATGTTTAGCAACATCTTGCAAAGTAATCCTCCGTTTTCTTTGTTTCAACAAAATCACCATCTAATCTTTATAAGTTATCTATTATTATAATCGATATTCTGCTGTTTGCATCATTTGTTGTATTAATTTAACTATTTTAAGCTTTTCATACACGAAAAAAAGTCCGATAAGATGACTTATCAGACTTAATGCGGGAAAAACGCTTAAAAGACTTTTTTATACCAGCGAGATGCAGCCTCTGCTTCTGTTGCTGTCAAGGAATGGCCGCGGCTTTCCCAATGCATTTCAACGTCGGCATTTGCTTTTTGCAGCAGTGACTCGAGCTCACCAGACTCCAATGGGGAGCAGATTGGATCATTCGTTCCAGCTGTGATGAAGACAGATTTCCCCGAGAGATCTGGCAAATCAATGCCTCTTCTTGGCACCATCGGATGATGAAGAATAGCACCTTTTAATGCGTCTTTATAGTGAAACAATAAGCTTGCTGCAATATTAGCTCCGTTAGAGTAGCCGATTGCGACAATATTTTGGCGGTCGAACCCATATTTAACTGCTGCCTCATCCAGAAATGCATTCAATTCATTTGTTCTGAATACTAAATCTTCTTCATCAAAAACACCTTCTGCCAGTCTTCGGAAGAATCTTGGCATGCCATTTTCCGATACATTTCCACGAACACTTAATACAGATGCCTGATCATCCATTAAACCGGCAAGTGGAAGCAAATCTAATTCTGTTCCTCCAGTGCCATGCAGCATTAATAATGTTGGTCTTTCAGGATTGGTTCCTTTATTAAATATATGCTTCATTATTTATCTCCTCCTAAAGAACGTATCTCTATTTTTGGTAATGTCTGTTCCAATTCTTCTCTTTTAGCTTCCAGCCATTCTGGCAGCATCAGCTTGCTTCCGAGCGTGTCAATAGGTTCATCTGCTGTAAAGCCTGGCGGATTTGTTGCTATTTCAAAAAGAATGCCGCCTTCTTCATGAAAATACAATGCTTTAAAGTAATTACGGTCCCGTATTTCTGTTGGGTAATAGCCCTTTTCCTCTAGTAGAGCTCTCCATTCTAACAGTTCTGCTTCATCCTTCGCTCTCCAAGCAATATGATGAACCGTACCTGCACCCATTAAACCGCGTATAGATGGATGGAGCTGAATATCAATAATATTCCCAAGGTCCCCTGCTGATCTGAATCTTAGAATTTCTTCCTGCTGGCCGACGAATTCTAAGCCTAATATATCTTCAAGCACTGCCTTTGTTTTATGAGGCTGAGCAGAATATAACACCGCTCCGCCAAAGCCCTTTATTGCATTTTCAGTTGCTATTTCATCAGTACTCCAAGTATTTACTGGTCCTTCACTTCTTTCGACAAGCTCCAGCTGCAGTCCATCTGGATCACTGAACTTGATTGTTTTCTCTCCAAAGAGTACAAATGAAGTGAATTCGACTTCGAAGCTGCTTAACCGATTTTCCCAAAAGGCACTTGACCCGGTTGGAATAATATATTTAGTGACACCGACTTGAGCTGTTCCTATTCTGCCTTTGAGCTGCTGTTCCCAAGGAAAAAACGTAATAACTGTACCAGGGTCTCCTGTCTCATTGCCGAAATAAAGATGATAAACCTCTGGTCTGTCAAAATTGACTGTTTTCTTAATAAGTCTTAAACCGAGCACGCCTGCATAAAAATCTATATTCCTTTGAGCATTATTTACCATTGCTGTTATATGGTGAATACCTAATGTTTTCAACATTGTCTTTTTCCGCCTTCCACAATTTATTGGTTTTTAGGCTTTTATGTTAAAATCCAGGAAGTCTTTAAATATCTTGAATTCGAGATATTAATTTAAAAAAATATTTCGAATTAAATTATCTTGAACACAAGATAATAATAAGCTATATTTCCATAAGTGTCAATATAAAATAAAAAAGATTTTTGCCATTCCTTTACAGATTACTCCCTCTCTGTAAAGGAAATAATTTCGGCAATGCCCATAAAATTATTGCTGCGAAACCCCCATAAGTCATCATTTCCAATAAAGTGATAATTAAGCTGCTTCAATAATGCCTCTAAACTCTCTTTATTATCTGTTATATGCAGCTTATGCTCCTCAATCAGCCGTTCTTCTTCCCCGCTTACCTCATAATAACTGAATAATATGGAATAAAACACTTACACTTTCCCCCTGTTTATATACATTATTTTATTTGTGTTTCTACTATATCCTTGGAAAGTAAACTCAATATAAACTTAGTGTAGGAATAAATTGATTTTCAGTTTACATTTCTTCGTTAAAATTATTTATGTCATAATAGTGATATGGAGGCGCTAAGGTTATGTTTAAAATATTAGTTGTAGAAGATGACCAAAATACAAGAAAGCTGATGTGTGCTGTACTTAAGCAGTATGGGTTTGACGCATACGCTGCAGAAGATGGCATTGCAGCACTTCGCTTTATGGATAAACAGCATGTTGATTTAGTGGTGCTTGATTTAATGATGCCAAATATGGACGGTTATGAATTAACAAAACAGCTTAGAGCTGCATGGGAGCATTTGCCGATTTTAATGGTAACAGCAAAGCAGGAGCCAAACGATAAAAAGCAAGGGTTTCTTGCCGGCACAGATGATTATATGACAAAGCCAGTTGATGAGGAGGAGATGATTCTCCGCATTAAAGCCTTGCTTAGAAGAGCACAAATTGCGAGTGAACATAAGCTCGCAGTCGGAGAGGTAATTCTTGATTATGATGCATTGACCGTTTCCAGAAGGGCTGAAGTAATCACACTGCCACCTAAGGAGTTTTATCTTTTATTTAAGCTGTTGTCCTATCCGAATATGATTTTCACTCGCATGCAGCTGATGGATGAAATTTGGGGAATGGAGTCAGACACAGATGACCGCACTCTTAATGTACATATTAACCGCCTGAGGGACAGGTTTAAGGAATGGACAGAGTTTGATATTATCACCGTAAGGGGCCTTGGCTACAAGGCAGTGAAAAAAGCATGAAGGATTTTTTCACGAAACGGTTAAGCCTTGCGATTACATTAGTGATTTTTGTCTTTTTCGTATTTTTAGCAACGTTTGTTATAGCATTGGCGATTACGATTTTTTTAAACTATATCGGCTATGTAAAACATAGTGATATGACAAAAGCACTTCCTTTCTTTGGATTTGTAGGGTTTTGCATCCTCCTTGGAACCTCCCTAACTGCTTTTCTCAGTAAAAAAGCATTAAATCCAATCCGGAAGGTCATTGATGCGACCCATAAGGTTGCTGGCGGTGATTTCTCCGTAAAGGTTAATTTAAAAGGGATTGGTGAATTAGAGGAACTGTCACAAAGCTTCAATAAAATGACCTATGAGCTTTCCAGTATCGAAACTTTGAGAAGTGATTTCGTCAATAATTTCTCTCATGAGTTCAAAACCCCGATTGTATCCATTCGCGGCTTTGCCAAGCTTTTGAAAGAAAATAATTTGCCCGAAGAGGAGCGGCAAGAATACCTTGATATTATCATGACCGAATCAGAGCGGTTAGCAGCTTTGTCTACGAATGTTCTTACATTGTCTAAATATGAAAATCTCGAAATTATTTCTGATAAAGAGCCGTTTAGACTGGATGAACAAATAAGAAAAGCTATCGTTTTAATGGAACCAAAATGGTCTAGTAAAGACATCAACATAAATGTGGAATTGGATGAAGTAACATATTGCGGCAACGAAGATTTAACACAGCAGATTTGGGTTAACCTGCTTGATAACGCCATTAAGTTCTCCCATAACGGCAGCTTTATACATGTTATGCTGGCTATCAAGGCGGACAAAATCGAGTTCTCCATTCAAGACGAAGGAGTCGGCATGGACGAAGAAACGAAAGCACGCCTTTTCGATAAATTTTATCAAGGTGACATCTCTCATTCAAAGCTAGGAAATGGACTTGGATTATCACTTGTAAAGAGGATTATCCAGCTTTGCCGCGGTGACATCTCTGTCGAAAGTGAAATAAATGAAGGCAGTAAATTCACAGTAAGCCTGCCAAAATGTTAAACAGAAAAGCCGATAATTTCAAATATGAAAATTATCGGCTTTATTTCATTTTTGAGGCTGAGGCTGCATATGCTTATCGTCAATCTTCTTATAAATTAGCTCCACTGATTTACGATCCTCTAAAATCATTTTTTTATTTTCATTCACTAGTTCTTTAAAGGTCTTCTTTCTCACCGCTTCTTCCTCCCCATATGTATCATATACTCATTTTCCAATTCACTAAGACTAAGCTCATATAACTGGACATTTTCTTTCTTATAAATACCGATGTTTAATAATTGATCTATAATAAAAGCCTTTCTGACTTCAACTGCGTTATTCCATATAGACAAAGGAAACATCCTCCTCTAATTGATAATAATTTTCATTCTCATTATCATCATACTGGATAGATGAAAAAAATTCAACTTTTACACCATAAATTTATAAAATTCTTACAATTCTAGTTAAATAAAAAAGCTGCACATGGCAGCTCTAGAATGAAGGCTTATACTTATGAGTTAGGTGCTTAAACAACCGGTTCTCTTCCCTTAGAAATGAGGATCATAGTTTTACTATTTTCGTTCCGTGTACTTCTTCCACCTGCAAAGCGTCTAATACACCTTCTACGTTTTGATAATTTATGCCTGCACCTGGTAACATGATGATTCGATTTGCTGCATATTCGATTAACTGTTTAAGATGAGGAAAGTTTTCTTCTATTGTTTGTTCAGGGCTGCCGCCATGTGTCAAAATTCTAGCAACCTTTTTTGCCGCAAGCCAATCAATAGCTCTAAATTGGTCCTCTTCTGCCAGTTCATCAAATGCCATATGAAAAGTAATTTCCATACCTGCTGATAAATCAATTAAACGGGCAGTCAACTCTTCATCAATCCAACCATTCTTCAAACAGCCAAAAACGACTCCATCCGAACCAAGTTGCAAACAGACTTGAATATCAGCAGCCATCATCTCTGCCTCTGCACTACTATATTCAAAATTCCCACCTCGAGGTCTGATCATTGTCATAACCTTAACACCAGCATGATGAGCGAGCTCAACCGTTTTTTTAATTACCCCATAAGAAGGAGTAGTCCCGCCAACAGCTAAGTTATCACAAAGCTCAATCCTCTTTGCTCCCGCTTTAATAGCAGCAGGAATATTCGTTAAGTTCTCAGCACAAAACTCCTTAATCACATCTTTCACCTTTTATTCCTCCTAAATTGCTTGACCACATCACTTACATTATACCTAAAGCTTTCAAAATAATTGCTAAAACAATAGTAGACAGAATCGCTCTAGTAGAGTTGAAGTATTTTTTTCCTAACAACCAGTAAATGACTCCAACTAAAAGGGCAGGAACCATCATCGGCATAATTTGGTCCATTGTTTCTTGAATATTTAATTCTACATCACCTGTTTTAAATGTTAATGCTATTGGTGCTTTAATTACGGAAGGTATCATAGCACCAATAACAGTAACCCCTAGTAATGTGGCAGCATTGGTCAAGGCATTTAGGTGACCAGACATACTGCTAACTAATTTTACGCCTTGTTTGTATCCAATTCGTACAGAAAAATAGCGGAAAATAAGAATAACAACATTCACTAATAGCCAAATAACTACTCCAGTCGAATTTCCCTTTAAGGCAAGATATGAGGCAACTGAACCAAACACGGTAGGGAAAAGCACACCAAAAATAGTATCACCTACACCTGCAAATGAACCCATTAAACCAGTTTTTAAGCTGGCTACCGTATCTTTAGCTTTATATCCTTCTGCTTCTTCTGCAGCAATATCCATTCCGAGTATAAATCCACCCATATGAGGTGTTGTATTGAAGAATTGACTTTGAACACGCATCATTTCTTGGAGTTTGTCTTTATCTCCACTATATAATTTTTCTAATACTGGTAGCGTAGAGTAAAGGTAGCCGCCGCCCATCATTCGTTCATAGTTCCAAGAAAGTTGGCTGCCAATCAACCAGTTAATACTTACTTTGTCTATGTCTTTTTGATTAATTTTCGTACTCATCTTCACTTAATCCCCCTTTAACTTGTACAGAAGCATCTGCAGTTGCCACACTTAGTTTTACTATTTGTTGTTCACTGATTAACTTCTTAAATTGAAGAATTGCTAGAGCAAAACCAAGTAAAGCTACTCCGAACATTGGCATATGCAAATATGTAACTGCAATGAACCCAATTAGTAGATAAGTGATAAAATTCTTCACTGGCAAATAGCGCAACAAAATTGCTATCCCAACAGCCGGTAGCATTCCGCCAGCAACGGATAATCCGCCTGTTAACCATTCCGGAATAACATTAGAAATAAACTCAACAATGCTTTCACCAAAGCTAAATACTAGAAAAATCGGTAAGCCACGAGATAAACCCCAGCTTAGCGTACCTAATAAATGGAACATTCTAATCTTTGAGAGGTTCATTTCTTTAATTCCATGATCAATCCTTCTCTGGAAGAATACATTACAAAAGCGAGCTAGGATATCTAGTTGAATCATTAATAAGGCAACTGGAACTGCTAAACCAATTCCAAACTCAACACCTTTTCCACTCATTACTGCAAATGCTGTTCCAACTATGGAGGCAGTCATATAATCGGGAACGCTGGCACCACCATACGCCTGAATACCTAGACCCATTAATTGTAGGGTAGCACCAACAGCTAACCCTGTTTTTAAATCACCCATCACAAGTCCTGTAATCGTTCCCATAATTAGTGCTTGATTGGCGAAAATGTTTATTCCTAAATTCTCAACAATTGCATAAAATCCTAATAATGATAGAACAATAATTTGCCAAATTTCAATATTCATTAATTCCCCCTACTTTCCATAAAACTGTGAAAATGATTTTTCTTCTTCCATTGGAACCATTTGAGCAGTAACTAACACACCTTGTTTTTCTAAATCTAATAGTTTTGAAATAGCAGCCTCCGTTAAAAACACTGATTTTTTAATTTGGATTGTGCCTTCTTTTAAACTGGCATTTCCTAAATTGAATCGTTCAATTGGAACACCAGCGTCGATCAAGTCAAAAATAGTCTGGATCTCTTTTGCAATAATCATCACTTTTTGACCTTCATATACTCCTTGTTTCAATCTTGTTGAAGCGGTGTCAGTTTTTAAAATACTTAATTTAATTCCACCAGGAACAGCTGTCTTCAAAGATGCTTTCGCAATTGGGTCATTTACAACATTGTTATCTATGATCATGACACGCGTGGCTCCTAAGTTCCCTAACCAAAGCGTTGCTACTTGACCATGGATTAGCCGTTCATCTAGTCGGACATGTTGAATACCCAATTGATTCATCTTTTTATCTGTCATTATCTCCCCTCCTCTCTTTATTTTTGATTCAATTACCTTTACTGGCTGATATGCACTTGTACGTATTCCATCTTTCCCGTCCGATATAATGATGTTTGCAATGTCAGTAACACTTCTTTCTGGAATAAATCGCTCACTATACGCCTGAAGTAACATCGGGACATTCAGTCCAGAAACAACTTCCATTTTTCCAGCATGTTCCTTAACCAGCTGATTTGCTTGATTAAACGGCGTTCCTCCCCAAAGGTCAACTAAAAATAAAAGCTCGTCATCCTTTTCAAAAGCCGCTACCACTGCTTCTAATCTACTCTTAAATTGCTCTGGACTGTCTTCTGGCATTAAGAGACAGACTTCTACCTTGTCTTGCGTGCCCATAATCATATCTCCCGTTTGTTTGATACCGCTCGCAAATTCACCATGACTGGCAAGAATAATTCCTACCCCCATTTTTCAACCTCCTTTAATGTCAATTCAATGACAGGGATTAATTCATTCGGTTCACGAATTGGTAAGTTTAACATCAACATTGACGGATCGAGGGCTTCCTTTACATGAACTTCCGTAATTTCTTTATAAAGATTTGTCGTAGCTACCCTTTCTCCACCTAGATTTTTCGTATCTGTAAAACGTATTTCAGAACCGTCATTCAATAGACGAGCAAAAGATACTTTTCCACCAAGGTCAGGCAATAGAATCGTTCGATATGGCCAGCTAAAAATGTGTAGGAACAGTTTATTTCCTTTTTGTGTATAACGACAATCTAACGGTGCAGGATATTTACTTCTTGTCGCTCCATAAATCGATGCACCATGTCTTGCTAACCAATCACCTACAGCAGCTAAAATCGCATCGCTGTTATCATCCCAAAGTCCTCTTGCATTTGGGCCAATATTCATGGTGAAATTTCCGCCCTTAGAAACGGTATCAACTAATTGTTTTGCAACCATTTCACTAGATTTAAAGCTAAGATTGTCACGGTCATATCCCCAACTATTATTCAAGGTTTGAACGGTTTCCCAAACATCCTCTTCATTCTCCATTCCTTTACTTCTAGCAAATTGTTCAGGTGTGAGTACGCCTCGGTTTAAACCTAATCGATCATTAATGAAAATATTAGGTTGTATCGAATAAATCAGTTTTTCTAATGCAACACTGCCCCAATCATCGGCCCCTTTTCCAATAGAAGTACCCCAATCTCGGCTTTTATAGGAGAAATCAAACCATAGATAGTCAATAGTTCCATAATTCACCAACAACTCTTTAACTTGTGCAAACATAAATTTACGATAGTTCTCCATGTTACCGGAATGAGCAGCAATATATTCTGCATGATTTCTCATTGGATGATATCCATCCACAAGAAAATCAGGATGATACCAATCAAGAAGAGAGTAATAGATACCTATTTTCAAACCTTCATCACGAAACGCTTGAATTAGCTCACTTAATAAATCTCGTTTATAAGGTGTATTCGTTACTTTATAAGTGGTTTCTTTTGTATCCCATAAACAAAAACCTTCATGATGTTTTGCTGTAATGATGACATATTTAAATCCTGCTTCCTTTGCTTTTTTTGCCCATATTTTTGCATCCAACAAATCAGGATTGAATTGTTCAAAATACTTTTTATACTTTTCAACACTGATTTCCTCCAGTGTTTGGACCCATTCATGCCTTGCCGCAACGGAATATAAACCAAAATGTATAAATAATCCATATCTACTTTCTGAAAACCATTTCCGCTTATTTGTTGTTATCGTCATCTGTTTCCTCCTGTGCACTTATTGAATTGAATAGCAATATGATATCGCTTACATCATGTTTTTTCTATACCTGAAAACATTATTGACGTTTGTTCAAAAATACGTTCATCTCTTAAATTTGAAAGCGTTCTAATTTAGAATGGATATTATTCAATCATTCTTAACGGAATTGATTGAGAAATTAGCTAGATTGGAGGGGAAATATGCGGACGATTTTAGCCTTTGATTTAGGCGCTACCAGTGCAAGAGGGATTGTTTATTGCTTAGATAACGGTATCCTGCAAGAAAAGGAAGTTCATAAGTTTACAGATTATCAGATATTTGCGCAGAAAAATGAAATTCGTTGGGACATAAATAAAATAGTCATCGAGATACAGAAGATAATTGAAATTACATCAACCAACTATGCTCTAGAAAGTATTGGCTTTGATTCTTGGGGCTGTGATTTTGGTTTGATAAACCGAGCAGGTGAATTAATGATGCCTCCACTATGTTATCAGACGATGTTACAAGAAAAAAATTTACACTATGGAATGAATCTGCCGGACCATTTTCGACTGCGTACCGGGATTTCAAATGCTTCTATTAACACTAGTTCCCAACTGCTTTACTTAAAAGAAAACTATCCAGAACTCTTGGAACAGGCTGAACATTTGCTAATGATACCTGATTTAATTCAATATCTGCTCACAGGTTCAATCCTGACAGAATCTTCTATTGCTTCAACAAGTCAATTATTCGACATACAAAAACAGCAGTGGGCGTTTGATTTGATTGCAGAGTTGGAAATACCAACAAAATGCTTTTCAACAATCGTCTTACCTTACACCAAGATAGGATTCGTAAAAACAGAAAAGGATACCATCCCTATTCATTCTGTTATGCAGCATGATACGGCTAGTGCTATTTATGCTTTACCAACAAGTGATCATGCTAGTTATTTCCTCTCATCAGGAACCTGGTCTGTTTTAGGACAAAAAGCAGAAAGTGGGTTGATTTTACGTCATCCACTAGAAACCAACTATTCTTATGAACAATCTGGTGACGGGAAAATATTAAAATTACAAAACATGCTCGGAATGTGGTTTATTGAGGAAGCCTTACATGAGGTCAATCAAATGAATGCTATCTCCATTCAACACATTCAGGTCCTGCTAGAAAAAGAGCCATCCATTGACTTTTTCTTTGATAACCAAGACGCCAGCTTTCTAGGAAAAGGACTATTTATTCCTGAACTAAGAAAGTATGGAAAACAGCATAACCTTCCCCTACTTGACTCAACAGGAAAACTGTTCTTAGCAATTTATCAAAATCTCGCATTTAAATATGCTTACACATTTTCCTGTCTTATGGGGGAAAATCGAAAAACTATTTTTCTGTTTGGTGGTGGCAGTAAATCTGAGTTTTTAAATCAACTTACAGCCGATTTAACCAAGTGTACTGTCGCTGTTTGTTATTCAGAAAGCTCTGCTTTAGGTAATGCACTTGTACAATTTTTAGCGCTTAAAGCTATTCGGACAAGAGAGGAAATGGTGTTATTAGTAAATGATAATCATCCACCAGAATATTTCTTACCTAGAAGAAATGAAGCATTTGAACATTCCTATCAACACTATATAGAATTTATGAAAAATCTAAATTCTAAGCACCTCTAAATATATCAATCTAATACAACATTCAATAGCTACTGACCTATCCTATTTTCGGTAAACAACGGAATAGACGTAGGTTATAGACTATCAAAACAAATTAACTTAAGGAGAAAAACCATGGATTATCCTAAAATCGGTATTCGCCCTACTATTGATGGCAGACAAGGTGGAGTACGAGAGTCTTTAAAAAAACAAACGATGAATATTGCTCTACAGGCAAAAAAACTGATAGAAACTTCTCTATTTTATATGGATGGTACTCCTGTAGAGTGTATTTTGCCCAATCTGACAATCGGCGGTTATGCGGACGCTAGTTTAGTTGATGATGAATTTGCACGAAAAGATGTTGTTGCAACACTGACCGTAACCCCATGTTGGTGTTATGGAACGGAAACATTAGATTTACGTCCAAACACATTTAAAGCTATCTGGGGCTTTAATGGAACGGAACGTCCCGGTGCTGTTTACTTAGCTGCTGCAATGAGCGCTTACGCTCAAAAAGGAATACCAGCTTATAAAATTTATGGAAAAGATGTCAAAGACAACGATGATACAGCTATTCCTGAAGATGTGAAAGAAAAAATATTACTCTTTGCTCGTGCTGGTATTGCAGCTGGCGAAATGAAAAATAAAGCGTATATTAATATTGGCTCTTCTTCAATGGGTATTGCAGGTAGTCAAATCAATCAATCATTTTTTGAAGAATATTTAGGTATGCATATTGAATACGTAGACATGACAGAATTACTACGTCGGATTCATTTAGAGATTTATGATCGTGAAGAATATACAAAACTTCGCTCATGGATTGAAAATAATTGCCATGAAGGAATTGACATTAATACCGGCAAAGAGTTCCCAGACATTATTGTGAAATCTCGCTATATTTCTGATGATAAACAATGGGATTTTATTGCAAAACAAACACTGATTGTTCGTGACATTTTATTTGGTAATCCAAAACTGAAGGAATTGGGCTGGAAGGAAGAAGCCAAAGGACGAAATGCAATAGCTGGAGGATTTCAAGGACAGCGTCAGTGGACGGATTGGTTACCAAATGGTGATTTCTTGGAATCTATTTTAACTAGCAGCTTTGACTGGAACGGTCCTAAGCAGCCAATTGCCTTCGCAACAGAAAATGATACCTGTAATGCGGCTGCCATGCTTTTTGGAACATTATTGACGAATAAAGCTCCTATTTTCTCTGATGTGCGAACATACTGGAGCCCTAATTCTGTTAAACGTATAACTGGTTACACATTGGAAGGAAAAGCGAAAAATGGTTTAATTCATTTGCTGAATTCCGGGGCCAGTGCACTTGATGGTAGTGGTGGCAGTTTGGATGAATTTGACGAAGCAACCATGAAAGAATTTTGGCGTATGACTGAGCAAGATATTAGCGCTTGTTTAAATAAAACAAAATGGTGCCGTGCTAACTATGAATATTTCAGAGGCGGCGGATTCTCTAGCCAATATCACTTACAAGCAGAACTTCCATTGACACTAATTCGTATCAATATCGTAGACGGTGTCGGTCCTACCCTGCAAATCGCTGAAGGCTATTCTTGTGAGCTTCCCGAAGAAGTACATGAAATTTTAAATAAGCGGACAGATCAAACTTGGCCAACGCTTTGGTTTGCACCAAATCTAGGAGAAGCTGGATTTGAAGATGTCTATACGATGATGAATCATTGGGGAAGCAACCATGGAGCAAGTGTTCATGGACATATTGGTACAGAGTTATTGACATTGGCAAGTATGTTAAGAATTCCTGTTTCCTTACACAATATACCTAAAGATAAAATATTCCGCCCGCATGCTTTTTCTAGTTTTGGAACAAAAGATCTAGAGTCAGCAGATTTTTTAGCTTGCCAAACTTATGGTCCATTTTATAAATAATGAAAGAGAGAAGGAAAATTATGTATTCTTTACAGAAACAACAGCTTATAGAGTATGGGAACAAATTAATCAAGGATAACTACACACTTGGGACAGGAGGAAATCTAAGTGCTTACATCCGTGAAAAACAAGTCATGTTGATTACTCCATCAGGCATTCCATTTAATGAGATAACCATAAATGACATTGTCGTTATGAATTGTGACGGGGAAATTCTAGCGGGAACAAAGCTTCCGTCAAGTGAGTGGCAAATGCATGGTATTATATATAAAAACCGTGAAGACATTGATTGTATTATTCATGCACATACAGTTTATTCCACCGCACTTGCTGTTTTGAGACAACCATTACCAGCTTCACATTATATGATTGCTGTTGCAGGTAAAGATGTCCAATGCGCCGAATATGCCTCTTTTGGAACAGAGGAACTTGCAAAAAATGCATTTGAAGCGATGAAGGATCGAAAAGCAGTCCTTTTAGCAAACCATGGTGTGTTAACTGGCGGAAAAACAATGCTTGAAGCTTATACTGTGTTAGAAGAACTGGAATATTGTTCAAAAGTCCATCTAGTTGCCTCCAGCGCTGGAACACCAACCATTATGCCGGAAGAAGAGATGGCAAACATGGCAGAACGTTTTAAAACATACGGACAACAATAAATAAATTTGTGCTAAAATTGAAAAAAATCAACTTTTATTAAGGAGCGAACAGAATGATGAAGGAATTGCGAAGAGATCATATTTTGTCTTTGTTAAAAAAACACAAAAAAATGGAAAATTCCAACCTTCAAAAAGAATTATTCTGTTCCCCTTCCACGCTCAGACGGGAATTATTGTTATTAGAGAAAGAGGGATTAATCCGCAGATACCGGGGCGGAGTAGTATTAGAAGTTGAAAAAAACCATGTCATTTCTACACGATATCGTGAAAATGTCATGATTTTAGAAAAGGAACATATCGCTGAAATTGCCAGTACATTTATTGGTCCAGGAATGAGCCTGTTTATTGACGCAAGTTCAACAGCTAAAGCCCTTTTACCTTATTTAGCAAATCTGTCTAACGGTGTCATAATCACAAATGGATTAAAAATTGCCTATGAGTTATTACATGTTTGTCAACAAGATACTAAAATTTATATGATTGGCGGGGAAGCTATTAAGGATGCAGAAAGCGTTGTCGGTGATTATGGTAATTCCTTTCTTGAACTTTTCCACATCGATTTATGTATTTTAAGCTCCACCGGCATTGACCTAACCGGTGTTTATGAAGCAAACTTTGCCCAAGCTTTGTTCAAGAAAAAAGTGATGAATTTAGCGGAACAATGTTTATTATTAGTTGATTATACAAAATTCGAAAAAAAACATGCTTACAAATTTTCCGATTGGTCTTCTTTTGAGTGCGTAATTACTAATCATCAACCTACCTTAGAATATCTTAATTTAGCAAGAAAATTAGGTGTAGAATTGTTATACTAGTCGCTTGCTCGAAAATCGGGCAAGCCTTTTTTATGATTATTGGTAGACCTTCTATAAGATAAATAAAAATACCAATAAATTCTAAATTAATTATAATAATTAAATAACAAATTACTACAGAGGGGTCAAAACTATGATGTTATTTATTCCAATGATTATAGGAATTGTTTTAGGTTCAATCATCTATTTTACTGATTCAATATTGAGAAAAAATGACAAATCATCAGCAGCTATATCATCGGTATTATAGGAGCTGTTCTATCCATTATTTTGTTCTTCATCGGCTTTAAGTGTATAAGAGGCTTTGAAGGTGCTGCATACGGAATCACTGCTATTCCTTTCTTTATTCTTGCAGTTATCTCCATTTTTCTTAAAAACTCTAACACTAGTTCCATTTATCAGTGAGAACACAGCCAACAAAAAAACAAGCCAGAATCAAATTCCGGCTTGTACTCTTATATTTCCTTATTCTTTAACCTGTTTATAAGCTCTTCCATCCAATGAATGGTATGTTCTGTTCTTGTTGAGTAATACCCGCTGATAAAATTCAACAGTTTTTCTTTATCTGGGTAGAAGTCGACATTATCAAATGTCTTAATTTCTTCCCAGCGCGTTGTGAAGCTGACGAGCTTCTTTTCTAAAATCGAAATGATTTTATCTCGTTCAACGTATTTCAAATTCGATAAACCTACAAGCATATCGGTAATGGCATCGGCATTTTCAAAGAGCTTGTAAATTTTCTTCGGCAATTCTTCCCGACCTTTATCTGTAATACCGAAGACTTGTTTATCTGGTCTGTGTTCCTCTTTAATAATTTCAACTATCTCAATTAATCCTTGCTTAACCAGCGATTCGAAATGATAGTAAAGCTTGCTTTCTGTCAATCCGACAAGCTGATCAAGGGGAATAGGTGCTGACAGCTGTTTTTTGATTTTATAAGGATAATTATTACCCTCCATCAATCTGCTTAAGATAAATATTTGAATGGACATTATTTAAGCTCCTTAAAGGCTAATTATCCTTATTCTAGCAAAATTAAGCTGTAATTTCAGCCCCATTTTTTGATGCTGCTTCTGTTTCTTGAGCTTCAAGTGGTACAGGTTTGTGAACAAATGCGACGATAGCAATATTAATTAGCATTGCTGCTGCCCCAATTACTGCCATTGACCAAATATATGGACTTGGACTGATGCTTCCATACATATTTGCAAAGTATGCCTGCACAGAGTAATACATTGGTGAAATATGACTCATCCATTCATATGGCAAGTACATCATGTCACGTGGTATTGTGGCACCATTTGCTAGTGTTTGGACTAAAAGAATTGGCAAGTTGAGAATCATCCCGCCTTCTCCTACTAAGAAAATTAAAATCGCTGTGAAGTTGAAGCAAACCATATAGTTTAAAATTTGTTGTCCTAATAAACCAAAGAATAAGTCACCGCTAGGCTGGTTCACTAAATAAGCGATTCCTGCTGCGACTAGTGAAGAAACTACGGCAATTAATAATGCAGTAAATTCTACATAAGCAAATAACCTCGTTTTGCTTGCTTTACCACGGCTCGCTTTAAAAGCAGCTACAAGCTGCATCGCACCAATCATTGCCCCAACATAGCCTGCCATTGTTAAAAACATCGGCAGCATATTATTGTTCATCCCGTCTGGAATTTCATTTATCGAGACAACATTCCCTGTATAAGCTGTTTCGATTTTATTCGCTAATTCTGCTGCCTGGTCTTCTGGAACATTAAAGTTCATTAGTACTCCTTGAGCTGTTTGCTGAGAGAATTGTGTGCTTAGTTGATTATTGATTTGAGTAACTACTGAGTTCATCGTTGACGATACAGTTGTTGCTCCTGCTTCATTAATTGTGAAATCAATGCTTGATGAAACTTCCCCTTTTTGTAAATCAGCAGAGAATGTTTCTGGTATATGAACAACTAATGCTAAGTCATTTTTCTCTAAGTCCTCTAATGCCTGACTGTTAGACAAGTCTGTTTCAATTTCTTTAAATGGCAGATTTTCCTCTAGCTGACTTGCAATCTGTGCTCCATATTCGCCGGCATCTTCATTAACAATAGCAATCGGCAATTTATCTACATTTCCTGGGATTGCTGAATACCCTGGCAAAAAGATACCAAGCATCGCAATCGCATAGAAAATCCCCATGAATATTGCGGCAATTGCTCCCCTTGTTTTTAAAAATTGCTTAAATTTCATAGATTACATCCCCTTATAAAAATTGAAGTACTCAAATTTGAGTACTTTTAATAAAGTATTTCATCATTTTATGGTATTATTCATTTGCTGTCAACTAAGAAATTCTTGTAAGATGACAAGCTTTTTAAAAGCATATAAAAAAGAGGCTAGTAGTTTTAGCCTCTTTAACTAGTTTATTTGTTTAGCTTCATCTCTCGTTATAATCCGATAATCGATTTTCAAAAAAGGAACACCAAACAGCTTCATTTTATGAATCGCTGTAAGTTCTCTTTTTGTTGTTTGTTCAATTACAAAGGTTTCAGATAGCGGTAGCCTAAACAGCCATGTACCAATTGCCAAATATATACCCGGATCTTCGCCCCCTGTGCTTGATAACTCAAGAGTGTCTGTAATGCAATCGAGCTTTAATATGCCTATCATGGTTGAGAACGGAAGAGGGAGCGCTATATTCATATAGGCTCTTCCTTGCGTTTTATGGCTGGAGTATATAGCAGTGAAAACAGTACGGCCATTGACTTTACGTATCCATGCCCTCGGAGAGTTTCTGCCATCTAAAGCTTCATTTACGCTTAGAATTGTCCCATTCATTTCCACTACTTGTTTCGATACAGGAAGATTTAACTGCTGAATTAATCTACTGACAGGCTTATAGATTAATAGTAGCGGCTTGAACCAGCCTGCCCAATGGACTGCCGCAAACAACCGGTATTTGTCTGTATGCTCATAAAAATCAACAATCATCGGCGGTAATCTTCTTATGTCCACAAACATGCTTAAATCATCGACGAGCCCAGACTTGGCTGTATTTTCTGGGGTTAATTGTCCCCTTATGTTGCTGACTGGAAAGCTCCAAGCAGGCTGTTTCGTTTTCGGCAGGTGAATTGCCCAGCCAATTATTCCTAGCAGTCCAAATAACAGGCAGTTCACTAAACCATGAAAAATGAGCATAAAATCCAATGTCACATACCACTTTCCAAAGGCTCGCCCTACTGAATAGATAAGAGAAAATAGAATAGTAACACCAAGTGAGCTATAAGAAATACGAATGAGTAATCCTTGCAGAAAGGCAGGGAATTTTGTTTTCATCGCTAAATAAATTAATCCATAAATGCCAAAAATATAGAAAATAACAGATATAAATTCAAGCAGCGGCCAAAACGTAATACCGACAGCTACTAACATAGGTGCAGCTAATATTATCGGCACGAGGATATTATAAAGTTTGGATGTATGAATTCGGCCAAATAAACCGATCGATACTGGCAGTATAAATGCAGAATAATGAAAGTGTATTGCTGTCAGCCAGTTGAGCATGTGACTAAAACCAGTATTAATCCCGTTTATATGAATGAAAAACCAAATTCCCCCCATAAACAGATACATCATTCCTATATCAATTGAAATCTCCGCCCAGTTTACAAAACCGCGTTTTAAAAAACGACGTAGACCTGACAATGCTACTGTAAGCGTAAATAGTAAGTAAATTATAGATAATATCATTTGTCCAGTATGTATAGTGATAACTTGCAGTAAAAGTACAGAAAAAAGCCCTGTCCAGATAAAAATAATCTGCTTCTTGTTTAGTTCCATTATCAACTGAAGTGTCATTGGTACAAGGATTTGCTGTGCTGCAGTCAATAACAAAATATACGGCTCAGTTGTCAAAAAACAGTTTGTCAGAAATAAAATAACTCCACCAACTATTAAAGTGTTAGAGCTGTTCAGATGTGAACCCGCCTTCATAAGCCATCAACCTTCCTATAATCGGATTGTGGATACGAACTTGAATCGTATAAACGTCGTTGATATCATCATACCCCTCCATAACCGTTACTTTTCCTTCAAAAAGCTTAGGTATAGGAATTTCCCATTTTCCAAGCAGAAGGCGCTGAGCTCCAGATTGAATCTGTAAGCTCCCCTCTTGGGTAACAATGAATTTTAAATCAGAGTAAAACAAGTTCGGTTCTCCTAAATAATCTTTTACAATCCTTCGTTTTGCATCAATCGTCATAAACGCGTTAAATTGTCTAGTAACATGTTGAAAATAAAAGGTCCGCTCCCAATAGATTTCTTGTTCTCCATTTGGAAGCTGTTTTGCAGTGTTTCGTATCGTAAATGGAATATTGCTTCCCTCTTCTGGGAAAAGAAACTTCCAACGCACGGCCAATTTTAAAAAGGGCTTGAGCCAGCTTTTTCCGCTGATGATGGACAGCATTGTTCCCCTGCCATGAAACGGATGTTGTAGTGAAATCGAATAGCGTTCTTGCAGTTTTGGATGCAGCCTGTTGAACTCTTCACCTAAAATTTCTTTATAAATCATTGACTAACCCTTCCTTCTAGTACGGATACAGTTAGCAGCTGTCGGCAAATCTTTTCCAAGCTGAAAACCTACAAATGATAAAATCCACAGACTCAAGTTAAATGTTAGCGGGTTAAAGGGATGTGTCATAATCGACGGGTCTGCAATCACTGCAGACATTGTTAATATAGGGAAAATAATTAATTGAAGTGCATGCAATACAGTCTTTTTGCGGTATACTAGCCAAACTACACCAAACATTATTTCAGCAGCTCCAATGAGCCGCAATAGCAGTCGAACCTTTTCTCCTTCGATAGAAGTTAAGTGGGATAGTATTGTCAGCTCTGCAGAATGCATCGCTAATAGCTTTGGCACTAGACCTTGATAAACCCAAACTAGAAAGAATAGTGCTGTAATGAGTGCACTGCAGCAAAACCGTAAGTATTGGAGCCTTGGCAATTCTCCCTTTTCGAGCCACCGCTTTAATACGTCAAAACTTAAGGCAGTCCCCCAGCCAATTAGCGGTCGAAAAAAGAAATCAACCATCCTTCCAAACAGTCCTTTTTGACGTATTTCATAATCATATTGTGTTAAGAATATCATCCCTTCATCGGTGGGTAGGTATTGCCAGTATCCCTTTCCTTCCTTAATGGGAGAAATTTTTTGGTTTGTACCAAAATGAAGGGAGGATGTTCTTGTACCGTCCTGTTTATTATGATCCCCAACGCTTTTTCCCCACCCTGCCACTTTTACACCAAAGCCAATATTCCTTTCATATAGAAAGAACTGCGGTTCTTCTTCGGTATCTTTCGGCAAATATGAAATGGAAGAAAACCGAATATCCCATTGCTCATGCAGTTCAGGTGTTTGTGTTTTCTTCCATACCTCTTTTAGGTCGGCTTTAATTGGAAGCTCTACATATATTGGTTTATGTTTCATAACACTACCTCTAGTTTATGTGATTTATTTCACAAAATATATTAACAAAAAGCTTCCTCCGTTATAATGCCATTATATCAGCTTTCACTATTTTATAAAGGACTTCTTGAAATTTTTTCCTCTTTCATCAGAAACAAGCTGCCTGTTAGACAGCTTGTTATCATAAATAAGAGTGCTTCCTTTTCATATCTGTTACTAAGTGGGGATTGTCTCGCTTCATTTTTGCAACAAGCTCAGCTGCTCTCGCATGATCCTCTTTCAGTACCTCTAATTCTTTTTCAGTTATTCCCACCAATTGAAGAAAATCCACCCTGCCATGAACAGTGTCCATCCCAACCGCTTCTGTGTCTTGTACGACTAATAATGCTGTAATATCGGATTCTACTCCGATATGAATGGAAGTTCCATTCCCAGCAATATATTGGAGCGGTTCAAAAAAACGCTGTTGTGTAAATGTATAGCGAGCTAGATTGGAGAGCATATCAAGTGACCACATACAATCATCAAGAGTGTCTTCGTTTAATTTCATCGTCATTTCATAGCCCCATTTACTCCACTCCCCTCCAAAGGCCTCTGTGTCTGTATACAGCTCTGTCATGCCGTATGTAACGATATGTTTGTATCCATGAGACGATTCGTAAATACTATAACCGTCCAAATATTGATCACCGCCAAAAATCGCTCTTGCGTGCAGGTCTGTACCAAAATGCGAGGGTTCCTGATTGGGATACAGGTTCTCAAATACAGCATCAATAGCATCCCACCCTGGTGCCCAATCTTCTTGTTCAGCTGCCAATCTTTTATATTCTTGTTTATCCATTGTATTTAAACTCCTTCCTGGGATTCCCTCATTTTATTAAGCCATATTCTCGATAATACTTGTGAAAATTTCCGTATAGGTTTTTTGTAAATAATGTCCTGCTGGGATCCAGTTTTACAAAGCTTCCTCTCAGATACTAAAACCGTAACAAGCATTTCCTCAGAACAATTGATTTCATATTATGCAATTGTTAACTCCAGTCCCAAGCAAGCAAAGGATGACACCCACCCGTCTGTTTGCGCGCGAATACAGGCTTCGTAAACCCTTCTATGCGTTAATAATCTGGAGAAATCCATGAATCATAAAAAAGGAATGCCACTTCAACAAGTTCGTAATAAATACTAGCTTTGTTAACATTACTATGGCATAAACTCCCTCCCAAACGAATATTATTTTAATCTGTACTTACCATTTTAGCATTTACATCCAATATATGGATATAAAAAAATTCTAGATTCATATTTTCAAAGATTTTTTTAAAGATTCCGAGCTGAATATTCTTTGTTCAGCTTGGGAAAACTAACTATATCGCTTGTTCAGAGCCCTTTTGATAAGTTATGCTTTACTTTAGACAAGCAAAATCTATGCTTGAACTTATTGAGTTTAATCAGTCATTTTTTATTAAGAGTATCATAGTATATAAAAAGCAAAGCACATTCGTTGGCGCGAATGTGCGTTAAAGAAATAATTGGTTATTTGCTTTTTTTATTTTGTTTATTTCGGTATTCGTCTAACCAACGAAATAAGCGTTCCTTGTCTGCGGCTTCGGCTTTTTTCTTTCTTTCTGTATTGGCGTGCAGAAAATAAAGGATAAGCCCAACAACAGCCCAGATTGCTAACCACTTGTATGCCCAGTCGTCCATTAAGAATTGAACCATATCCAAAATTGGCGTTTTGGAGAATGAAACAGTTCCGTCTACAAACCCATCGCGAATCCGCTTAAAATTTTCAAACATGGCAGTCAATACAAACCCGCCGTAGAGAAAATTAGAAATGGACAGAAGCACCTTCTTCATGTTTAAATCACCTCCGTGACAACGAAGAGTGTCCTAAAGTTTCCTTGGCGTAAGTGCGAATAGACGACTCGGGCTAAGCTTTATTTTTTCCTGCAACACATCCCCCCTTTCAATACCACAAAAAGGAAAAACCACATAATATCCTTATCAGAATTAAATATATTAATTAATTGGCGAAAATATTCCTATTCTATTTGAACTTTATTAGGCTTTTTAGGAGTGCTGCAAATTTTATTGGGATTTGTGTTTTGGAGGGGTTATTAGCTTTGTTTACAGTATTGCCAGTTCCCTTCCCTGGCTATTCACTACTGCTTGTCCCTATTTTAAATTGAGACTTTCTTCGCGTCTCTTCATACCTACATCTATTTTTTTGCATCATTGTGCTTGCTGCTTTCCATACATATGCGAATAAATTCCTTTACTACGGGAGGAAGATTCTCGCCTTTGCGTGTACAAATGGCAATAATATTCTTTATTGACGCTACTTCAACAAACACCCTCGCAAGCTGTCCTGTCTTCACATACTCCTTAACAACTAGCGAGGACACAAAGTTAACGCCATAGCCTGTCATAACAGAACGGACAGCCTCATTTAAGCCTGTAAACTGCAAAGCAATTTTTGGCGGCGTTACCCGATGTGTTTGACATAAGGAAAAGAGTCTTTCCCTTGTTGAGCTCCCTGCTTCTCTCATGATAAAAGGCTCTTTCATAACATCCTCAAGTGATACCGTACAGTTCGCAAGCCTATGCTGCGGGGAAACGACGAACCAAATCTCATCCTGAAAAAGCTCCCGCCACTCTACTTCCTCCATTTGCTCTTCCCTTCCGCCTGCATACATGGCCATATCCGCCTTATAATGAATCAATTCATCAAAAGCATCCTGTGAATTTCTCGTCGTAATGCTAATCTCTACCTCTTCATTATCTGCTTTGAATGCTGCTGCCCATTGCGGGATTAAGAAGTTAGCAGGCAGATAGGTTGCAGCAATGTGAAGCCGTCCTTTTTTCGCTGTTTTATAGTCTTGCACAAATTGTTCTAGTTGTTTTTCATGAGCAAAAAACAATGCTGCTTTTTGCGCTAACGTTTCTCCAAACGGGGTTATCGTAAACTTTTTTCCATTCTTATGAAACAAAGGAATTCCTAGTTCACTTTCAAATTGCTTTATTTGGCTAGAAACAGCTGGCTGACTGATCCGCAGAATTTCAGCAGCTTTAGTAAAGCTGCCAACACTAGCTACATGATGAAACAGCCTTAATCCGTGAAGGTTCATTTTAACTCCTCCTTATAAGTTTTATTTATATAAATATAAAAAACATATATTTTATTTATGTAAAATTATAACTTACAATGGATATATAATCCAAAAGGAGTTGGTTACAATGAAAATTGATAAAACTTGGAGTTCCGTTGACCACTATTTTACGGAGCGGCTTCAGCCAGAAAGTAAAGAATTGGAGTATGTTAGAGACAATAATCAAAAGAATGGACTTCCCGAAATTGATGTCACTCCAACACAAGGAAAATTTCTCGCCATGCTCGCACAGCTTAAAGGAGCCAAAAACATTTTAGAAATCGGCACTCTCGGCGGCTACAGCACCATTTGGCTGGCCCGCACACTCCCCCAAGACGGCAAACTAGTCACCCTAGAAACAGACCCCAACCATGTAACAACAGCTCAAGAAAATATAAACTCAGCAGGATTAACAGATAAAGTTACTATTATTGAAGGTGACGCACTAAACACATTGCCTACATTACAAAACACAGGCTTCGGTGAGTTTGATTTTATTTTCATCGATGCAGACAAACCGAATAATCCCCACTATATAAAATGGGCAATCCAATTGGCTGCAAAAGGCGCAGTGATTGTTTCCGATAATGTGGTTCGCGACGGAGAAGTGATAAATAAGAACAGCTCCGATGAAAAAGTAATTGGAGTCAGGAAATTTATCGACATCCTTGCAGAAGATGAACGAGTTGATTCTGTTGGTATCCAGACAGTAGGAGAAAAAGGATATGACGGATTTGTATTAACATTGGTTCATTAATGAAAAAACGGAAGAGCATTGCTCTTCCGTTTCTCACATCATAGGGTTGTTTCCTCTTTAGATCGAGGCTTCCGTTCTTCCTTGTATCCTCCCTTAGGATGATCGCCATTTGAGAAGATAATAAAAAGAATCGAAAAGAAAACAAACAGATTTTTCAACTTAAAAACGCTTCTTTCTAGATTAATAGATATAAAAACATAACAATTATATACCGTCCATCCTGAAAAGACAATTGTCCTAATTACCCTTTTTCCCTATCCCTGCAGCAAGGGCAAGGAAAATGTATGGATACGCCAACAGGTTCAGCTCAAGAAAACCAAACCCTGAAAATATGTATATATCAGAATTATAGCCGTCAGAATAATAACCAGATCCCATCATGTACGCACCAACTAACAAATACGTAAAAATAGAAATTCCCAGCAAGCTTTTTCCTATCCAATTATACTTCACTTTTACGAAACTGATAAAAACAATCAGTATATATAATAGCCCTAAAGCTACTAAGAAATAAGGAATATAAAAAGGTTCATAGAAAAACTCACTCTCCCCTTGAATTAACCTATTTTCAACAGACATTGTTTACCTCCAAGTTTTTAAAGTAGAACCTATTATTCTATAGGGTTAGAATTCCTATTAATACCATTGCTAAAGGTATGAGAGAAAGTCCAATCCATCGTTTTTGCTTTTTCCATAAACCTTTTACTAACATTATTATCCCTATTACTAATACTACTGCTGTCGATCCTATCATGTGATTCCCCTTCACTAAATCAATTTTAATAATGCAATAAGATTATTTACACCATGTGCAATTATAGAAGTTTCCAATCTTCCTGTCTTAACGTAAACGAATCCAAACAACAAGCTCATCACCGTATAAGCAATAAAAGCCTGCAAGGTGAAACCTGCTATAACATGTACGCCCCCAAATAGAAGTCCGCTTACGATAACACCTATATATTTATGCCTAAAAAATAAATGCCCAACAATAATCTTTCTAAAAAAGAATTCTTCGATAATTGGAGCCAAAATTATAATAGTAATGACAGAAAGGCCAGTCATTTGTATAAACTCTTCTGCTTTCTGTTGATTTTTAGGAACTGTGAAGTCTGGATCTTTTCCTAATAGAAAAAGCAGCCCTATTAACAGTGCTGGAAGAATAAATTTTTAGAAACAGCAACAATATAGCCCATCCTAAATCAGCCCATTTAATTTCTAGCTGTCTTTTAACGAACAAGCCTGACCATCTATATAGAACTATTATGCAAAAAAGTATTGCTAGTAGTTTAAAAAAAGTAATATAGTACTGAATTGGTTTATTAACTTCCATATATCCATCAAAAGCAGTCGACTCAATTCCAACACCCATCCAGTAAAACGAATATAACACCAGATATGGAATGAATTTCATACAGCACAAATATAAAATAAAAATCCATAAATAATAATTAAGTATGTATTTCTTCATTGCCCGCTCCTAAATATTCACGTAATTAAAAAGAAATAGATTCCAAGGGAACCTATTTCTAAATTTAGTATATAAAACCATATTATCCCACAAATGATTATATAGTACTTTTATATTTTTTTAAATGGTTTTATTTATTCAGCACAGTAATCCTTTTTTATACTTCTCAACAAGTCTAGTAAGTATTAACTAGCAATAATTTATGAAAAAAATAAAAACAGATTTCACTTATTAACGTTGCTAACAACTAAAGCCCTCCTCAACAAGTATAAGCAATAGTCCCCTTTGCCTTAAGCCTATTCCCTATCAATTACAAAAGCCGCTTTGCCCTCATCTAAATAGTCTTCTAGTTCCTTAAAACCAAAATAGGTAACTCCTTGTGTTTTTGATACACATATAATCATATTGTTTACATCATCCATTTCTTTAATGGAGAATCTACAACCATCGAAGATGAATTGCAATCCTAACGGAGGATTCTCATGATTGCCATTGCAGCTATGCTCCCTTTTTTCCTCAACGACTTTCATACTTTCACCTCTATATAATTTTAAATATCATCTGGCCGGTACTCTAAAATGTCTCCAGGTTGGCAATCCAGAGCCTTACAAATTGCTTCCAAAGTAGCAATCCGTATTGCTTTTGCTTTCCCGTTTTTCAAGATGGAGAGGTTCGCCATGGTGATGCCGACTTTCTCCGAGAGCTCTGTCACGCTCATTTTTCGTTTCGCTAACATCACATCTATATTTATTACAATTGCCATGTTATACACCTCAAATCGTATGCTCGTTTTCATCTTTAATTACAATTGCCTCTTTTAGTAGCTTTTGAAGGACAGCAGCAAACACTGCAACGACGATTGCTGCAAAAATAGGAACCATACCAAAAAGGACAAGTCCGGGAGCATCGTCTAGTTGTGCTACAAAAAATACGAATGGCAGCATAATAACATACAAGCAACTAATTGAAATGGCACAGTATTTTATCCATTTCAAAGCAACCACTGATTCTTCAGAAAATGCATGGTTATGATCAATATAATTTAAAAGTCGGAATGCTTGAAACAACGCATAAAAATAAGGTGCTGCTGATGCATACATTATAGTAACTATAGGATATAAAGCTTCAGCATAGTCTGGATTTGCAGTATGTGAAGGCAACCAAGTTAAACCTAAAATCCCTAGAGCTAAGACTGGAATCCCTAAAAGAAAAACAGCTAACTTTAAAAAGGAAGTGGAACCTCGTTTCATTTAAAAACACCTCGCTATAATAATTCACAAAATGAATTTACCATATATTTTATCGTATTACAATAAATAATTATTGCTTTTTATTAGTTTATTATTGTATTACATACTTCTTACCTAACGTACTAATTATAAAATGAACCTACCTTTAGTAGAGAGCTTGAGTCATTTTTATCGTAATTTTCTCTCGTAGATTCAAAAGATGCCAATAAAGGTACTGCACTTGCCTGTAAACCCATTTCCTTTAACTGAAAAATACTTTAAATGTATCCTTAAGTTTCTTGAAGGGTGTGTGAATTTTGCACGCCATAATAAGGCTCTAATGGAAGGACTCCTTGTATTTTCATAGGAAGTAATACAGATGGCTATAATCTTATCCACTTTTTCTAATTGACTACTCAACTTCGCGATTAAACAAAAAACCATTCATATTCACTTGACCATTTATTATTTATAATAAATTCAAAAAAATTTTTGGGTTACCTCGAAATCAGTATAAAAATTTTATTAAAGTATTAGACCTAGTCAATTAACACTAGAGTAACGCAGGTATAAATTGTGCAAAACTTGGAAAAACAAGGTAAATATGTACATATTATGACACTTATTAATTTTAGACAAATTTCGACATATTTCTTCAAAAAATTCGATAAACTTTATATGAACCGGTTCAGTTTAAATGAAGTCAGTTTTACATATAACACACAGAATGAGTTGATTTTAAACAGTTTCACTTCTGAAATTTCAGGAGGAGACAAAGTTCTACTAAGAGGAATAAATGGTTCCGGTAAAAGCACGTTCATAAAATTTATTAACAGGTTTGAATTCACCTACAGCCGGTCACATCTTAATTAATGGTCAAGATTGATAACTATATCCCATCAAAAAGAAGGACTTAATTTCGTAAATAAAGTAATAGATTTAGAACTTAATGATCTTTGAGTACAAACTGAAAAAGACCCGTTTTTTGTTCTGTAATGTTAAAAAGAGTTATTACCCTTTCTGGTATTGCGATTCCAGTGTTATAAGGAGGACAAAAATGAAAAGTGTTTTAGAATTAAATAAAGTGAGTAAAAATTTAATGGACTTTTCTTTGCAAGAAATTAGTTTTACTTTAAACAAAGGTACTATTATGGGTTTTGTTGGGCCAAACGGTGCAGGGAAAAGTACTACTATCCGATGTATCATGGATTTAATCCACATTGATAGCGGCAGTATTAAGCTTTTTGAAATTGATACAAGCAAGGAATTGAAAAAGTTAAAGCAACGTATCGGGTTTGTCTATGATCAGGATGTGTACTTTGAAGATTTAAGTGTGAAAAAAAACAAAAATATTATTTCGAGATTTTATGAGCATTGGAATGATGATATTTTCCATCAATATATCCATGAGTTTGGGGTTCCACTAAAAAAATCAGTAAAACACTTATCAAAGGGAACAAAAATGAAATTTGCACTCGCTATAGCGTTATCTCATCATGCGGAACTTATCATTATGGACGAACCGACTACTGGCCTTGATCCAGTCTTTAGAAAAGAACTCTTGGATATATTATTAAAGGTTATTCAGGAAACAGATACATCCATATTCTTTTCTACACATATTACTACTGATTTAGAACAAGTTGCTGATTATATTACATTCATTCTTGATGGGAAAATTATTTTTTGTAAAAAAACTAATGAATTACTAGAAAAATATTCATTAATAAATGGACCGAAAAAACTTATAGAGTTGGTCAAATCTGCAAACCCCATTTCGTTGAAAGAAACAGAACTAGCATTTCAGGCATTTTTCGAAAGTAAGGAAATTAATAAATTTAAATTAAACACCGAACTAACCATCCAAAAACCTACACTCGAAGAAATAATCTACTATCTAGTGAAACAATAAACTTAATTTAGAAAGCAGGGATTACATGCTGAACTTGATTATAAAGGATATTTATATCCAAAAAAAGTATGTTTTTTTTTACCAATAATATTAGTAGTTTATTTTGTAACTATTGGTAGTATATTTAATTCTCTTGTATTTAGTTTGTGTGTTGCCTTTTTTGCTTTTTTAATGACAATCTATCCAACCTTTAATACAGGTCAAAGTGAAAACAATCAATACAAACTTATATTAAGTTTACCTGTTAGTAGGCTTTCAGTTATAAATGCAAAATACTTAATAATTATTTTATGGTGGTTAAATGCCTATATATCTACTACAGTAATTCTTATTATTTTAAAAAGTATAGTGGATATTAACATACCTTCTATCCTGGATATTAAAATAATATTACTTTCTTTAAGTTTAACCTATATTTTAACTTCTATTTTCTATCCACTTTACTTTAAGTTTGGATTTCAAATTGCTAGTACAACAGTAACTGTAATATTTTTCATTTTGACAAGTGGGTTAGGAAAATTATTATCCTTAAAGCTAAAAATGATTACTATTTTAATAGAACATCCGATTATTTCTGTTTCTTTTATTACAGTAATTTTTGTTTTAGCATCTTATCTTTTCACTGCTTATAGCTTTATCAAAAAAATTTTATAAAAGGAGGTTAAGCTTTGAAAATCCCCAAAGTCAGAGCATTAGTACTAGGTGTTTTTCTACTGTTTCTGGGTGTTGCCCAAGCTTTAGAAAAAAATTTTTTAGCAATAGCCCCTTTCTTTTGTGGTGTTTATCTTCTATTTATAGGTCTTAAACCTAAAAAATAAACTTAAAAATATATCTGTGAAAAATAGCAGTTTACAAATTTAATAATCTGAAAACTGCTATTTTTTTGTATTGATTAGTATAATGAGTTCAATGTCTAACTTATAACTGGTTTAATTCTTATCTTAATCAGTGAAAAAATTGCTAATATATAAGAATCTTCAACAAATTCATTTACTTCTTCTTCAATTTCTTCTATCAGCCGTAACTTTTAGATTGGATGATAACTTATTCACCATAAAGCTTACTAAACCCTTCTATATGACAAATGTCATATAGCGTATATGACATGTATGTCTGCAATTATGTTTGGTTTATAATTATACTGGAGATATCCATTAATAGAAGGGAATCTAATAATGAATATAAAAAACTTAAAACAATTGAGAACGGCTGTAGCGCCCTTTGAGAAATCCGCAATGAAAGCAAGTATCTGGCAGCTTGCCAATACTATTCTGCCCTTTGTTTTACTCTGGTACTTAGCCTACAAAAGCTTGAGTATTTCTTATATTTTAACCTTTGTCATTTCAATTGCTGCGGCAGGATTTTTGGTAAGAATTTTTATCATTTTCCATGATTGCTGCCACTTTTCTTTCTTTAAGAATCGTAAGGCTAATAAGATTTTAGGGACAATTACAGGAATCCTGACTTTATTTCCTTACAGCAAATGGCAGCATAGCCACTCTATTCACCATGCAACAAGCAGCAACCTGGATAAGCGTGGTGTCGGTGATTTATGGATGATGACGATTGATGAGTATGAAAATGCCTCTTTTTTTGTAAAGATACAATATCGTTTGTATCGCAATCCATTCATTATGTTTATCTTAGGACCTATTTATGAATTCCTTTTAGCTAATCGCTTTAACCGTAAAGGTGCTAGATGGAAAGAACGGCTAAATACGTACGCAACTAATATTTCCATTGTGTTATTAGTTATTCTCCTTGGCAGTACGCTTGGCTGGTCCTCTTTCTTGCTTGTACAGCTGCCTATTTTTCTTATTTCTGGCTCTGTTGGAGTTTGGTTATTTTATGTGCAGCATACTTTTGAAGATACTTACTTTGAGGAAGATGAAAATTGGGATTATGTAAAGGCTGCTGTAGAAGGAAGCTCCTACTATCACCTGCCTAAATGGATGCAATGGCTGACTGGCAATATTGGCTATCATCATGTGCACCATTTAAGTCCAAGGGTTCCTAATTACAATCTAGAGCTTGTTCATAACCAGACCGAGCCCCTGAGAAATGTGCCAACTGTCACACTGGCAAGCAGTCTTCGTTCTTTAAAATTCCGGTTGTGGGATGAAAAAGACAAAAAGTTTATCAGTTTCCATGAATGGAAAAAACAAAAGAAGTCCCTTGACTTGTCTGCCGGATCAGAAATCCAATAATACAAACAAACTTTAAGAGCAGCAATTATAAGGTTTTATGCCATTTAATTGCTGCTATATTATGTTAAAATGGACGAATGACAGCTAATAAATAATGAGGTTAGAAACTGATGATAAAAAGATTAGAGGTTTTAAAAAAAAGCACCGGTATTTCTCCTTATATTTGGACATTACTTACTATTTTGCCCTTTTATTTTATATTCCACGCCTCTTCAGCAGTTGATGTGATATCTGGTATTATCCTTACTATTTTATTTTTTCTATTTTACAGATTTGCTTACCTTTCAAAAGGTTGGACGATATATTTATGGCCGTCCCTTTTAATCGGGATATCCACTTTTGCTATTTATGCATACAGCTATGTATATTTTTCTTTTTTCCTTTCCTATTTTATCGGAAATATAAAGAAACAGATTCCTTATTTCATCTTATATTTTATACACCTGGCAGTTACAACATTCGCCATTTACTTCAAGGTGATAATTGGTGATCCCTTGCTGTTAAAGCAGCTTCCCTTTGTGTTAATCATCTGGTTTGGCGTTATTTTATTGCCATTGACCATCCATAACCGCAAAGAGAGAGGCCAGCTGCAGGAAAAGCTGGAAGATGCGAATAAGCGTATATCCAATTTAGTTAAACTAGAGGAAAGACAGCGAATAGCAAGAGATCTTCATGATACACTTGGTCAAAAGCTATCCCTTATCGGCTTAAAGAGTGATTTAGCAAGAAAATTAGTCTATAAGGACCCAGAACAAGCGCGCTTGGAGCTTAAAGATATTCAGCATACTTCAAGAACTGCATTAAATGAAGTCAGAAAAATGGTCTCTGAAATGCGCGGTATAAAATTAAAAGACGAGCTCCTCCTTGTAAAAAAAATATTAGAAGCAGCCGAAATAAGCCTAATTAGTGATATAGCTTCCAATCTTAAAATTTCTTCAATTGCAGAAAACATTATGAGTATGTGTTTAAAAGAAGCTGTTACTAATGTAGTTCGGCATAGCAATGCCACCTCTTGCTACATAAGCATCAGCCAAAACAAAAAAGAAACAATTATGAAAATCAAAGATAATGGCACCAGTCCTTTTAAGGAAGAAGATGCTCATAAAGGAAACGGATTAGCAGGCATGAGAGAAAGATTGGATTTTATCAACGGTACTATCGAGATTACCGCTAAAGAAGGAACGATATTACATATATCTGTTCCACATGATGGAAAAATAATGGAACGGGAGGACTTACTATGATCAGGATTGTCATTGCCGAAGACCAGCGCCTTCTTTTAGGTGCATTGGGTTCATTGCTTGATTTAGAAGATGATATCACGGTTGTCGGCAAAGCAAACAATGGGGAAGAAGCAATCCAGCTAGTCAAGGAAAAAAATCCTGATATTTGTATAATGGATATAGAGATGCCTGCCAAAACAGGCTTGGAAGCAGCGGAAGAACTCATGAGCCATCCATGCAAAGTCATTATTTTAACTACCTTTGCCAGATCAGGCTATTTCCAGCGTGCATTGAAAGCGGGCGTATCAGCCTATTTGCTCAAGGATAGTCCAAGTGATGATTTGGCAAAAAGCATCCGCAGTGTGATGGAAGGAAAAAGAATTTACGCACCAGAATTAATTGATGATGTATACAAAGAAGAAAATCCCCTTACAGAGCGGGAAAAAGAAGTTCTTATGCTGGTTGCAAATGGAAAAAACACAAAAGAAATTGCCCAAGAGCTATCCATTAAGACAGGAACAGTGCGAAATTATATCAGCATGATACTGGATAAACTGGAAGTTAAAAATCGCATAGAAGCCATCACCAGATTTAAGGAAAAAGGATGGTTCAAGTAAAAAGGACTGGCACCCCAGTCCTTTTTACTTCTCTTTCATTTAATTTTCTTTTGTAACTAATTTAAGCGGTGCAGCGATAATTTCCTCTACCTTTTTACCTTGTAAAACATCTCTTGCAGCATCCACAGCAAGCTTACCAATTAACTCAGGTTGTTGAGCAACTGTCGCTTCCATGTCTCCTGATTTAATCGCATTTAATGCGTCGTCATTTCCGTCAAATCCAATGACCATAACATCCTTACCAGAGCTATTAATTGCCTCGATTGCTCCTAATGCCATTTCATCGTTATGAGCAAATACTGCTTTAACATCTGGGTTTGCTTGCAGAAGATTCTCCATAACAGTTAATCCTTTTGTCCGATCAAAATCTGCTGCCTGTTTAGCAATGATAGTCAATTTTTCATCTGCTATATTATGAAAGCCCTGACCTCTTTCCCTTGTAGCTGATGCCCCTGGAACTCCTTCTAATTCAATAACTTGTGCTTTTTCTCCTAACTTTTCTATCATATAGTTTGCGGCCATTTCTCCACCTTTTATATTATCTGAAGCTACTAATGCTTCTACTATTCCTTTATCTGCAGAACGATCCAAAGTAACTACTGGTATGCCAATATTATTTGCTGATTGAACTGCTGTTGAAATAGATGCCGAATCGGTTGGGTTTATAAGCAAAGCATCTACCCCTTGCTGAATTAAATCCTCCACATCGTTAACTTGTTTGGCAGAATCATTTTGTGCATCGACGATAATAACTTCCATCCCTAAGCTTTTCGCTTCTTTAACCACACCATCTCTTAAAGAAACAAAGAATGGGTTGTTTAATGTAGAAACCGATAAGCCAATTTTAATATCTTCTAAATCCTTCTTTTTATCTGGTTTTGCCCAGCTAGGCGGTTGCATGGAACACGCACTTAGAAGCATAAGTGTTAGTGATAAACATAAAACGATTAATTTTTTCATCATGATCTCTCCCTATACTACTTTTTACGATCAAGTAATACTGCAATTAATATAACGATTCCTTTAACTACCATTTGGTAAAAGGATGAAACTCCAAGAAGATTCAAGCCGTTATTTAAGGTACCGATGATTAACGCACCGATAAGTGTCCCGAAAATTCTTCCTTTTCCTCCTGAAAGGCTTGTCCCACCTAATACAACTGCTGCAATCGCATCAAGTTCATAGGAAGTGCCAGCTGTAGGCTGTGCTGAATTTAAGCGAGAAGTAAGAATTGCACCAGCCAAAGCTGCAAGCATTCCGGATAGACTATAAATCATGATTTTTACTTTTGGTACTTTAATACCTGATATTAAAGCTGCTTTTTCATTTCCACCAATCGCATATGTTTTGCGACCAAATGGGGTTTTGTGTAGAAGAATGAATAAGAAAGCAAATGCAAGAATCATCGTAATAGCTGGAACAGGTATACCTAGGAAATAACCACGACCAAATAACTGAAACAGGTAGTTATCACCAAGACCAGTTATCGGATTTCCACCAGTATAAACAAGTGTTAATCCTCTGAAAATCGTCATTGTTGCTAGTGTTGCAATAAAAGGAGCCATTTTTCCCTTTGTTATAAATAGTCCGTTTACCATTCCCATCAAAGCACCAAGAATACAGCCAACTAAGATTGCCACAATCGGATCTACACCAGCTACCATCATCCCTGCTGTCAACGCACTAGATAAAGCAAGAATAGCTCCGACAGATAAATCAATTCCTCCAGTTAAAATCACAAAGGTCATCCCAAAAGCAATAAGTGCATTAATCGCAACCTGTCTTAAAAGATTTAAGAGATTCAATGGTTCTAGAAAACTAGGATTTAAAATGGACACAATAATAACTAATATTATTAAACCTAGTAATGGTCCTAACTTTTGTGTAATTGCATTCATCATATTCGTCTTGCTAGGTTGTGTTACTGTATTAATAGGATTCATTTTATTGACCTCCTGTTGCCAATGTCATAATTTTTTCTTGGGTCGCATTTTGTTTCAATAATTCTCCATTTATTTTTCCTTCATGAATGACGAGGATTCGATCACTCATGCCAAGAATCTCTGGTAATTCTGAGGATACCATGATAATTGCTACACCTCGTTCTGTTAATTCATTCATAAGTTGATAAATTTCTCTCTTTGCCCCAACGTCGACTCCTCTAGTTGGTTCATCCAATATGAGCAGCTTTGGTCCAATTCCTACCCACTTGGCAATGACGACTTTTTGCTGATTTCCGCCTGAAAGCTTTCCAACAGCAATGTCTTTCGATTCCGTTTTTACTGTCAAGCGTTTGATAAGCATATTAACAAAGTCTGTCTCATTTTTTTCCTGGATAATTCCTTTTGGTGCGAAGCTTGCAAGCGTTGGCAACACAATATTATCCCTTATGGAGAAATCAAGAATTAACCCCTCATCCTTGCGATCCTCTGTAATGAAACCAATACCTAACTTTACAGCCTGTTCTGGTGTCTTAATACTCACTTTCTTACCTTCCAGCCAAATTTCACCGCCATCCATTCCATCAAGACCAAAAATTGCTCGCATGATTTCGGTTCGGCCAGCTCCCATTAAGCCTGAAACCCCAACTATTTCTCCAGCACGAACAGAAAAGTTTATATCTTCAAATTGTCCTGATTTTGTTAAACCCTTTACTTGTAGAACCGTTTCACCCAGTTGAGGCTCTCGGTTAGGAAACCGGTCTGTTAATTCCCTGCCAACCATTTTTTTAACAACCTCATCGAAATTTGTTTCTGGAATGGCCTTCGTATCAACGGTTTTCCCATCACGCATAACGGTAATTCTGTCACTGATCGAGAAAATCTCCTCCATTCGGTGAGAAATGTACACGATTGATACCCCTTCCTTTTTTAAAGAAGTAATCACATCAAACAGTTTGTTGATTTCTCTTTCTGTCAGTGCAGCAGTAGGTTCATCCATGATAATCACTTTTGCTTCTGTCATTAATGCCTTGGCGATTTCAATCATTTGCTGTTCTCCAACAGAACAGCTTCCCGCTTCTTTATCTAACGGAATGGATACTGCTAATCTATCAAATTGCTTTTTTGATAACGCTTTCATTTCGGCGGTTTTTAAAAAACCAAAAGAATTCTTTCTTTCCTTGCCAATAAATAAATTTTCAAGAACTGTCATATCAGGCCAAATATTTAATTCCTGATGGATAAAGGTGACTCCATTTTGCTCTGCTTCTTTTGGATTCTTAAAGTAGATTTCTTCTCCATCAATTGTGATTTTTCCGTTATCACGGGCATGGAGTCCTGTAAGTACGTTCATCATCGTTGATTTTCCTGCCCCATTTTCCCCCATTAGGGCATGTACTTCCCCATCTAGCAAATCGAAATCAACACCTGTTAAAACTTGATTGGTTCCAAATGCTTTATGGATGTTTTCCATTGTAATTCGCATAATTACCACCTCATCTATTTAAAAAATACGCCTGATTGTAAAATACAGTTTGCATATGGTGTAATCTCACCTGTTCGGATGACTGCTTTAGCTTGTTTCGTTAATTGTTTAAATTCTTCATGGGAAACGTTTTCAATTTCAGCATCAGCGAATTTTCCCTTTAAGTAGTCAGCATGCTCTGGATTTCCTGCTTCTATTTCAGAGGCGATTATCACTTTTTCGATAATCATATCCTCTTCAACAGCATTCACTACATCAATAAATGTTGGAAAACCAGCCTTAATCGCTAAATCTATCTTTTTAACACCATCGGGAATTGGCAAACCAGCATCTGCGATTACAATATAATCGGTATGACCTAGGTCAGCTAAAACTTGTGCAATGTGACTGTTTAAAATTCCATAACGTTTCATTTTTACAAACTCCCTTCTACTTCTTCTCTTGTTGGCATTCCGCCTTGTGCACCAAATTTTGTTACAGACAAGGAGGCAGCCCGATTCGCAAAACGAATGCTATCTTCCATGCTTTTCCCTTCAGCTACTGCAACGGCAAAAGCCGCATTAAAGGTATCGCCTGCACCTGTTGTGTCAACTGCCTCAACAGAATAAGCGGGGATAACTATTTCATTGATTCCATCATAATAACGAACTCCATTTTTACCTTCAGTAACCAGCAATTTATTTGGAAACTCTTTTAATACTTCATGGATATCCTTGTCCTCAAAAAGAATAGCAGCTTCCGATTCATTTGGTGTAAGATAAGTAGCCTTTTCAATGACCGTTTTACTAATAGGTCTTGCTGGCGCTGGGTTTAGTAATAAAGGCACATTATTTGCAAAGCAAATTTCTGCTACATATTCTACTGTTTCCTCAGGAATTTCTTGCTGGATTAGGACAACATCTGATTCAGAGATAACATTCAATGCTTTTTCAACTAGATCAGGTGTGACATAATCATTAGCACCTTTCACGACGATAATGCTGTTATCACCTTCTGCTAAGGTAATATGCGCTGTACCTGTTTCCGAATGTGTAACCCGTTCCACATAGGTTGTATTAACACCATTAGCAGTGAAATTGTTAACGATCGTTTCACCGAAATTATCTTCTCCTACACAACCGACCATAAATACTTCAGCACCAAGTCTGGCAGCTGCGACAGCCTGGTTAGCTCCTTTGCCACCAGGGACTGTCTTAAAGCTTTCTCCTATAATCGTTTCCCCTTGATTTGGTCGTTTGGAAGTTGTTACAACTAAATCTATAGAAGAACTACCAATAATCGTCATTTTAATCATTTTTCTCAACCTTTCTTGTTGTTTGCCTTTCAATAAAGGTAACAGGCATTTGGATATTCTTATTCACTAACGGCTTATTATCGATTAGATTTATTAATAGTTTTGCTGCTTCTCTTCCCATATCATAAGCAGGCTGTCTAATAGTAGAAAGGGACGGGAACAGCAGCTTGCTAAGCGGTATATCATCATATCCGATAATTTGTAAGTCATCGGGAATAGATCTTCCTATTCGCAACGCCTCATGTAGAATAGCTGCAGCACTAAGGTCGTTGCTTGCAATTACCCCGTCTGTTTCAGGAAATTTCTCAAATAGAGTTTTAGCCATTTTTTCAGCATCGTGAAAGCCAAACGATGAAGTAATTACCTGAAAGTCTACATTAGCATTACATAGCTCATCAACTGCACCTTTGAATCTGTCTTGTGCTGTCCTTAGTTCAATCGGTCCTCGAAGTAAAGCAATTCGCTTACTGCCTCTTCTAACCATTTCTTGTGCTGCTTTTTTCCCTCCAGCCAATCCATCTGCATACACAGAAGGATAAGTGCCTGTTATTCGATCCAGTAAGACGACAGGAAAAGACAGGTTTTCGTAAAGTTTTGTTTCCGCCTGATTTGTTGCTGAAATAATGCCTATTACATTATTTTGATTAAAAGTCTGTATGTAATCTATTTCTTTTTCTAATTTTTCATCAGCATTCCCAATAATTAAATGAAGTCCCTGCTCCTGCATTTCGTCCTCTACCCCTCGAGCTAACTCAGGAAAGAAGGGATTTCTGATATCGGGAAGCAATAATCCAATTAATCGTGACTTTTTTTTATAAAGAGATCTTGCCACTTCATTTGGTTTGTAATTTAATTCTTTAATTGCCTCGTTTACTAGCTTCCTAGTATCTTCATGTGCATACCCTTTATTGTTTAATACTCTTGAGACGGTCGCCACAGATACTCCAGCTCTTTTCGCAACATCCCGTATAGTAGCCATGAATTCACCTCTCTTGTGTAACCGGTTACACACATAATATCATAGTATTATTTCCTATGCAACATTAAATATTATGGCCAGCCGGTTTAATCCATAAAAAAAAGCAGCAATCAGAAAACAGCTACTACAGAAACGCTTTTATTCTCTGTCTGCAATTCGTTGCTTATCCTTTACAGCATCTAGATTGCTGCTTCCCCGACCAATAAAGAGGATTTCTGTTTCCTCACTAAGCTGAAATTGTTCTTCCATTCTTTCTATTAGAATATCTAGAACACCTAGTGGTTTTAGTATTAATTCTCCGTTATCAATTGTTCTAGAAACTCGGAAATTTCGCTTTTGGAGTGGACAGCAAGATCGATACATCTATAATTCCCAGCACCTTTAAACAAAATCAATTGCTTCTTAGTCCACCCGATTCCTTTCTCGTAACAGCTTGCCTTGTCAACAGTTTCTCCATATAATCAGTTTCCTGAAGTAAGTCCGATGGTTACTTTGTTGTTCGCTTCTTGGATTTGTTCTATTCTATTTTTGAAGCTAACTACTTCTCCAACAACTATCATAGCTGGGTTCTTTATTTTCGCCTTTTGAGCAAGGCTTACAATACTTCCAATTGTACCTGTTATTGTCTTCTGTTCAGGCGTGGTACCTTCTTGAATAATGGCGACAGGTGTATCTTTGCACTTACCATGCTTGACTAATTGTTCACATATATATGGTAAATTCCCTACTCCCATATAAATAGCTAATGTATCAACCGCTTTGACAAGACTTTCCCACTTGATGTCTGCTGGTTCTCCGTTTTTGCAATGACCTGTAATGATTGCGAATGAATTGCCAAGTTCTCGGTGTGTGATGGGAATTCCGGCATAAGCTGGGGCTGCAATCCCAGCTGTTACACCTGGTACGACTTCGTAAGCAATATTGTTCTTTACCAATTCCTCAATCTCTTCCGCCCCTCTGCCAAACACAAAGGGGTCTCCCCCTTTAAGTCTAGTAACCACTTTTCCTAAGCGAGCATAATGGACTAATAGCTGATTAATCATTTCTTGTGGCATGGTATGAAATTTCGGCTGTTTTCCACAATAAATGAATTCTGCATGAGGTTTTGCTTCCCGTAACAATTCTCTATTGACTAAACGATCATATACAATAACATCAGCCTGCTGTATACATCTCAATCCTTTAATTGTAAGTAAGTCCAAATTACCAGGGCCCGCTCCAACTATATATACTTTTCCCATCATCTTCCCCCCTTAAATCACATGTTATGTTTCAGCAATATAGTCTTCCTTCTTTGAAACAACCAATTCTTTTTTCTTTTTCACTTTATGATGAGTAAAGTATAATGCTAAACCTGTAAATATAACCCCACTTACCAAATTCCCAAATAGCACAGGGAGCTGATTCCAAAGCCACCAATCTGCTAAAGAAACATCCGCACCTAACATCATCCCTGCAGGAATCACAAACATATTTACGACAGCATGTTCAAAGCCTTGTGCAAAAAAGATTAATATCGGCAACCACATGGCAACAATTTTCCCGATTGTGTTTGTCGATGTCATCGCCATGACTGCCCCTAATGTTACCATCCAATTACATAGTAATGCTTTCACAAACACGACGATTAAACCATCACTGCCTAGATTTGCATACAATAGCGTTTTTGCTTCTGCAACTGCGATAATTTTTGCTGCAATAGCATTATCAGTAACATGACTAAGTTGTGTAATTGCAATCACATATAAAAAAGCATACAGCCCTGCTCCTATTAAATGACCAATAATGACCCAAAACCAGTTGGAGAGCATTTGGGATATAGAAACCCTTTTCTCTAAAACCGCTAAAGGTATGAGCGCAAAACTCCCTGTTACTAGTTCAAGCCCAAGCAGTATGACTAATACAAAGCAAGCTGGAAACAAGATTGCTCCCAAAATCCCCATTCCTGTTTGAATTTCAGCGGTAAATGCCAATGTTGTCCCAAACCCAAGGAGGGCACCTGCCAGCCCTCCTCTAATTAACATATCTATAATAGATAATTTTGCTTTTGCTTCACCAGCCTCAATCATGCCCTGCACTACTTGATCTGTCTTTACGAATGACATAATACCCCTCCTTTTGTAAAATCAGATGACAATGTATACAAGGTTCTCTTCCACTTCCACTTTATATGCTTTAACACAACCATGATCTGGCGCTTGAGCCTGACCGTCACACACATTAATTTTCCAATCATGCATCGGACAAAATACATGGTCTCCGCTAACCATTCCCTCCGCAAGCACTCCCCCTTTATGGGGGCATCGATTCTCAATGGCACGAACATCCCCATTTGCCAGCTTGAATAAGGCAATTTCTTCTTTTCCAATATAAGCTGTTTTCCCTAGGCGGTCTGGCAAATCCGAATATTTTCCGATTAATACTCTTCCTATTGTATTTTCCATAATTACTCCCCCTATCTATCATTTAGAAGTTACTGGAACATTAACTGTTTCATAAAGTCTTTTTACTAAACTTTCATCCTTAAGTGTTTCACTCCATGGTTCTTGCACCGTTTCTAAAGTTATATCCATGCGTTTATTTAATTCATCGCGCAAGCCTTTATCTTCAAGTTTTTCTTTCACCTTATCAATCCCGAGACGGCCAACCCATACAGATGTTCTTTCTAAGTAATTCGCTGTTTCTCTATAGTACTGTAAAAAGGCTCCAGTCCATTCCAGTACCTCGGCTTTCGTTTTAACCTTAACGAGTAAGTCACCTTCCCTAAGATCTGTACCTGCATTGCCGCCTACATAGAGCTCCCAAACTCCATCTAAACCAACGACTCCAACATCCTTAATACCACTTTCAGCACAGTTTCTTGGACAAGCTGATACGGCCATTTTTATTTTATGCGGTCCATTCAACCCTTCAAATTTTTTCTCTAAATCAATCCCCATCCCTACTGAATCTTGAGTACCAAAGCGACAGAAGTCAGCACCAACACAAGTTTTTACTGTACGCAGTCCCTTAGAATATGCATGTCCTGACGGCATACCAAGTTCTGCCCAAATATTTGGTAAGTCTTGCTTTTGTACACCAAGCAAATTAATACGTTGTCCACCAGTTAATTTAATCATTTTTACCTTATATTTATCTGCTACATCAGCAATCTTTCTAAGATCATCTGCATTTGTAACACCGCCATACATTCTTGGAATGACACTAAAGGTACCATTATTTTGAATATTCGCATGCAATCTTTCATTAACAAAACGAGATTCCCGTTCGTCCTTATATTCTGTTGGATTAAGCATGCCTAAATAATAATTTAATGCTGGTCTGCATTTAGAGCATCCTTCATCATTTTTCCATCCTAATACATTCATAACTTCCCTTGTATGTGTAAGCTGCTTTTCCTTTATTTCATTAACAACTTCATCCCTCGATAAAGTGGTACAAGCACAGATCGATTCCTTTTGATCTTCACTATATTTATCACCGAGTGTAAATTCCAATAGATCAGCCACTAATGACTTACATGAACCACAGGAACGTGATGCGTTCGTACACCCCTTCACTTGTTCAACTGTTGTAAGTCCATCATTTTTTATTGCCGAGACAATATGCCCCTTCGTTACCCCATTACATCCACATACCACTTCATCATCTGTCATTTGGGCTACTAAGCTACTTCCTGTTTCCTCCGTCTGATTAGATTCAGTGTATTCCTCTATAGATGCACCATTCTTGATTAAATTTAATAACCGATTACCTTCCTTCGTTTCGCCAAACAGGACTGCTCCAGCTATTTTCCCTTGCTCGATAATGATTTTTTTATAAGTTCCATTCCAATCATCTAACATTTTAATCGCCTTAGTATTCTCATCCTCTAGGATTTTTCCAGTTGAGAAGACATCTACACCGGACACTTTTAATTGTGAAGAAAGAACGGACCCTTTGTATCCCTCACTGTATACACTGCAAATTCGTTTAGCTAACACTTCCCCCTGTTGATAAAGCGGGGCAACTAAGCCGTAAACCATTCCCCTGTGCTCTGCACATTCTCCGACAGCAAATATATTAGGAATTTCTGTTTCCATAAAATCATTTACGACGATCCCCCGATTAACAGGAATGCCAGTTTTTTTAGCTAATTCAACATTAGGTTTTATTCCGACTGCCATCACAACTAAGTCTGCTTCAATCTTATCGCCGGTTTTAAAACGTAGTCCTGTTACATGTTTCTTCCCAAGAATTTCGGTAGTTTGTTTATTTAATAAAAAGTTCATACCTTGATTTTCTAACTCTTTTTGTAACATTTTTCCGGCATCCCGATCTAATTGCCGGTCCATAAGATAATCATTAATATGAATAACATCTACCTTCATTCCAAGATTAAGCAAACCACGAGCAGCCTCGAGTCCTAATAATCCTCCTCCGATAACTGCTGCTTTCTGATGCTTTTTTGAGTAATGCAGCATTGTTTCACAATCCTTAATATCGCGAAATGCCGTCACACCTTGTTTATCTGAACCAGGTAAAGGCAACATAAATGGATTAGAGCCCGTTGCGATAATTAACTTATCATAAGGTTCTTCACGGTTCTTATCTGTAGAAACAATCTGCTTTTTTGTATCAATATTAATTACACTTTCCCCTGGATATAAGCGAATATTATTGTTTTCATACCAATTCCAATCATTTAAAGTAATATCTGCAACAGTTGTATCTCCCTGCAAAACCTTTGATAATTGGATTCTATTATAGTTTGGATGTGGTTCACTTCCAAAAACAGTTATATCGAATTCATCAGGATCAATTTTTAATATTTCTTCTATCGTCCTAATTCCGGCCATTCCATTTCCAATCAAAATTAACTTTCGCTTTAACATAACTGGCAGCCCCCTCAATAAAAGTTAGATAATTCCGACAATATTCTAGTGCCTAGTTTAATCGGCTACGTAATAGTTATGCAAGCAACTTGTTAGATTTTCTCACATGTTCATTTCGCTACATTTCCGTATTAAAGCGTTACTCCTATATCGCTGTTGCTTAGATTGTTTTGATTAAACCAAGGATGAAACCGTTATCAAACATTTACTAACTCAGTCTCTGTTTAAACAAAAAAACATCTAAAGACCTATAGTGGTTTCTGTTCCCGATATACAAATATTTCCATATACATAAATCAGGTACTACCATCGTGCACCTTAGATAACTATTCTTGGTGAATGTTCGGGAACTCATGGAAATTGAAGGTACTCCACTTACAGAGCTGAAAAAAAATACAAAAAAAGACTGGCACTTATATTCATAAGTCCAGACTAGCTTTTTTCTCCTCCCTAATAGAAGGAAAATATATTACAATAATGGATTATATTTAAATCATCCTGATTTGCTTCCATGTCTTCTGCCACAATAATAACCAAAAGAGAAAATAGCCATTACCACCAATATAACAATTCCATAAGCGCTAATGATCTTGATTAACATAGGCACTACAGAGCTCTTTATAAAGGGCATTAACATCCCTTTTGTTTGTAGAAAATAGCCATAAACAAGAACTAAGATAATTACAATAAAAACTGACAAACGTATGATTCTAAAGAATACGTTCTCGCTCAAAGAGTTCTCCCCCACTCCTCCTCGTTTCTAGTCTACTTTCTGGCACATGAATTTCTTATTATATAAGTTCGCTGTATAATCTTCCTGTCCTTCTAAGAAACAAGAATTGTTTCCATCCTAGTTTTGAAGAGACACTTATTAGTTTGAAAATTAGGTATATAGCCGCTTAATGACTCTTGGTATTATATGGTAACATAAATTGATTTTAACAAAAGAGGAATTTTATGACTTAAACAATAGCCGTCAAATATGGTAGTTTACGCAAAACTCTAAAAATCCAATTATTGTCACAGATGGATGTATCCAATCTGGCTAGAAAATGAATAAACTTTCCCGAAGTAATGAGGATTACAGAAGTTGGTAGTGCACTAGAAGCAGTAACATCATTTTAGACAGCTATTGAAAAGTCCATAGTCATTATTTGTATGTCCAGAGTACAATTTTGAAATTATTTTAAAATTGTATCAGCATTAAGCAAATACATGAAAAGAGTGATTCCGACTCATAAGTTTATTTATCAACTATCAATAATCAATTAGCTATAAACCGATTTAACAAACGAACCATTTTCATCGATTACTAATTTTTAGGAGGAATACATAATGTCTGATCTTTATTCTCGTATTAATAAGGATGATGCTGTTGTTCTTTTAGTGGATCACCAAACTGGCCTGATGGCTGGACTCGTTCGTGACTATGGTGTTGATGAATTCAAAAATAATGTTTTAGCTCTTGCTCGCACTGCTGAGTTCTTTGAATTACCAGTTATTTTAACAACAAGCTTTGAAAACGGACCTAATGGACCTCTTATGCAGGAATTGGTTGATCTGTTTCCTAACGCACCAAAAATAGCACGCCCTGGACAAATTAACGCATGGGATAATGATGATTTCGTTAAGGCAATCGAAGAATCTGGCAAAAAACAACTTATCATCGCAGGCGTAGTTACAGATGTTTGTGTTGCTTTCCCAGCACTTTCCGCTATTAATGCTGGATATGAAGTATTTGCTGTTACTGATGCTTCAGGGACTTTCAACAAACAAGTTGCAGATGCAGCCAATACCCGTATGGCACATAATGGCGTGCAACTTATGAACTGGTTTAGCGTAGCATGCGAATTACAACGTGATTGGCGCAACGATGTTGAAGGATTTGGGAATTTACTTGCTAGTAATCTCCCAGGCTATCAAAATGTAATTGGAAGCTATATGGGTGCACAGCGAGATCTTAGTAAACAAAATGCATAGATTTATTCCTAAGAAATAGGCTAGATGGCGCTGATTTATTCAGCGCTTTTTTAATTAAGACGGATCGCAGTACGGTTTATGGCTGAGCTAATAATTACTTAAATTATCACAACTTAGGAGTATAGATTTGAGGCTTAATAATTATTAGGATTTAGATACAAAGTATGTGTAGCGAGGCTGTCAAATTTAATTTTCTTACTACCTATTGCCACAAATGAAATTTGCGGCCTTTTTCTTGAACATAAATTATAGCAAAACCAACATAATATTTTCCTTTTCTATATTGCCAAGTAAAACTTTTCTGTTTGTAATTAAAAAAAGCAATGGCATCAGTCCATTGCTTTTTTGTATTCAGGGATTTAAATGGAAGTAAAGCCACCGTCTATAGATACTACTGTTCCGTTAATATAGTTAGCTGTATCCCCCAGCAAGAAAGTAACTAGTTCTGCCACTTCTTCAGGATTTCCAAGACGTTTCTGCGGGATGGCTTCTACAACCGCTTTAACATTTTCAGGATTCTTTTCTCGGTATTCTTTTACCATAGGTGTTTCAATCGTGCCAGGTGCAACAGCGTTACAGCGAATACCTTGCTCTGCATATTCCGCAGCAATTGTTTTAGTAATACCGACAATGCCGTGCTTTGTCGCAGAATACGTACCAACAGTAGCTTGTCCTACTACTCCTGCAGTAGACGAAGTATTAACAATCGAACCGCCACCGTTTTTAAGCATCACTTCTGTTACATATTTAATTCCGTATAATGCACCTAATAGATTAATACCAACCACTTGTTGGATTTGTTCAATAGTATTATCCACGAATTTTACCCCTGGGCCGGAAATACCTGCATTATTATAGAACATATCAATTGTGCCAAATTCTTCTACTGTTTTATCTACATATTTTTTAACATCCTCTGCCTTGCTTACATCAGCTTGGACAAAGATTGCTCTTGCTCCTTTTTCTTCAATTAAGCTTACTGTTTCTTTTCCTGCTCTTTCTGAAATGTCCACAACCGTAATAGACACACCTGAATCTGCTAATTTTAATGCTACCGCTTGACCTAACCCGCTACCGCCACCAGTTACAATAGCTACTTTATTTTGGCTCATAGAAGTTCCTCCTTAAAAAACAAAACTTTAATTATAACCTTGTTATTATTTTACAACACTTGACCATTCGAGTTAATTACTTCTTTATACCATTCAAAACTTTTCTTTTTTGTTCTCTTGAAGCTTCCATTTCCGTAATCATCTATATCGACATGAATAAAACCATAACGTTTGCTTACCTCAGAAGTTGAAACACTAATAATATCAATTGGTCCCCAACTAGTATAACCCATTAGTTCCACACCATCTGAGATAGCTTCTCTCATTTGCACAATATGCTCTCTTAGGTAGTTAATGCGATAATCATCCTGAAACAAACCATTTTCATCTGGTGTATCAATTGCACCTAGTCCATTCTCTACTACAAATAGCGGAACCTGATATCTATCATACAGTTTATTCAAAGTAACACGAAGTCCTACAGCATCAATTTGCCATCCCCAGTCAGATGATTCAAGATATGGATTTTTTAAACCAGAGAATAAATTACCTGGAGCTCTTTCTCCATGTGGTCCGGCACTTTCCACTAAAGACATATAGTAACTGAAGGAAATATAATCTACTTTATTTTGTAATAAAAGATCTTCATCCGTTTCTTCCATAATTATATTAATATTGTTCTCTTTAAAATATTCTTTGATAAAGTTTGGATAATATCCACGAACTTGAACATCTGTATAAAAGAAATTCATCATCTGCTCTTGTTTTAGCGTTTTTAACACATCTTGTGGATTACATGTTTCTGGATATGTTTCCAGTCTCGCAAGCATACACCCAACTTTCGCATCGGGGTTAATCTCCCTACATAGCTTTACAGCCATTGCACTAGCAATAAATTGATGGTGTAGGGCTTGATAGATTGCCTGATCTATATTTTCAAAACGGTCTGTTATTAAACCTCCACCATTATATGGAGCTAAAGCAATAGCATTGATTTCATTAAATGTTAACCAATATTTTACTTTATTACGATATCTCTTAAATACTGTTTCTGCGTATTTCGTAAACATATTAACTACTTTTCTATCTATCCATCCATTATATTTCTTAACAAGAGCAGCAGGCATTTCATAGTGTGATAGCGTTACAAGAGGTTCAATATTATATTTTGCTAATTCGTCAAAGACATTATCATAAAATTGTAGTCCCTCTTCATTCGGCTGTAAGTCATCACCGTTTGGAAAAATACGTGCCCAAGAAATAGATAATCGGAATGTTTTAAAACCCATCTCTCCAAACAAAGCAATATCTTCTTTATAGCGATGGTAAAAATCCACTCCCCATCTTTTCGGGTATTGCTTTTTAGAGTCTTCCTTAAATGCTTCCTCAAACTGCTCAGATGTAATATGTACTGCATTGTCACCAGCACGCTCTTCCTTAGGTATAAATGGTATCATATCAGCTGTTGACAAACCTTTTCCACCTAAGTTATAACCGCCTTCTAATTGATTGGCAGCTGTTGCTCCACCCCATAAAAACCCTTCTGGAAATCTTTTAGCCATAATAAACACTCCTTCTTATTTTTGAATATTAAATAGTTGTTCTTCTGTCTTTATTTCTTGATAATCTAAATCCAACTTCTCTACGGAAATATATTGATCACTATTTGTCAGTATCACTAAAGTAACCATATTGTATCCTTCGTTACTGATTGCCACTCGGTCAAAGGTAATAAGCTCTTGACCCTTTTGTACATATTGACCTTGTTCTACTTTTACATCAAAGAACTTGCCTTCTAAATTTACTGTTTCAAGGCCAATGTGAATAAGTACTTCTAGACCATTTTCAGAACGTAAACCAATTGCATGCTTTGTCGGATAAATCATTGCAACTGTGCCATCAAAGGGAGAAACTAATGTATTCGCTGAAGGATCAATTGCAATACTTTCCCCCAAAATTTCATCTGAAAAAGTCTTATCTGGTACATCTTGAAGAGGCAAAACTTTACCTGTTAATGGACTACCTATTTCTTCCCCATCTTGGGATAATCTAGTTGTTTTTGTTTTCTCTGTACTTTCTTCCTCATCTGCTCGAACATCTTCAAACCCTAATATAAGTGTCATTACAAAAGCAATAATGAAGGAAACAATCATAGAAATAATGGTATACACTAAATTCATAGGACTAACAGGATCAATATAAACCGGGAAAGCCTCTAAACCTTGTAAGATAAAACCGAAACATTTTACTCCAAAGTAAACAACCATTCCTCCACTTATTGCACCAGCTATCATGGTTGCATATAATGGTCGTTTCAGTTTCAAATTCACTCCAAAGACAGCAGGTTCTGTAACACCTAATAACGCAGAAACACCAGTAGAAACTGCTAAAGATTTCAACTTTTTATTTTTGGTTCTAAATGAAACTGCAAATGCTGCACCTGCTTGTGCTAAACTGTTTACAATATTTAATGGCAAAATAGCATTATCATAACCATACTTACCCATATTCTGTAGAATAATAGGAGCAAAACCATAATGCATTCCGGTAACTACAAACACAGGCATTAAACCACCAATTAAAATCCCAGCAAATACTCCTCCATGCTCATAAATCCACGCAACTGCAATTCCTACATAATCGCCAACTATAAATCCAATTGGACCAGCAACAATTAATGTAAAAGGAATCATAATTAGGAAAACAAGTGTTGGTGTTAATACCACTCTCACTGTATTAGGAACAACTCGATTTATTATTTTATAAACATAGCTTAGAACCCAAACAGCAATAATAATTGGAATAACAGTGGCACTATAGCCTATGAAAGGAACAGACATACCTAAGAACTTTAATCCTGCTTCTCCACTGGCTACCCCAGCTGTAATAGTTGGGTACAGTAATGCACCCGCTAATGCTACCGCTAAATATTCACTCACTTTAAATCTTTTAGCAGCTGATATTGCTAATAAGAAAGGAAGGAAATAAAATGCGGCATCAGAAATAATGGTAAGAACTTGATACGCATCGCTTTCGACTGATATCCATCCTAATACTTGCAATAAAGCAAGTATCCCTTTCATCATCCCAGCCCCAGCAATTGCTGGAATGACAGGAGAGAATACACCCGAGATCATATCAAAGAACCTACCTAAAAGCTTTTTCTTGCTTGCACTTGATTCATCAACACCACTTTCACTATTACTTCCAACTAACGATTCTACCTCTTTAAATACTTCCATAACCTTATTTCCAATAATCACCTGGAACTGACCGTTTTGAAATTGAGCCCCCATTGCTCCAGTTAACTCTCTAATTCCCTCCACATCGACTTTACTTTCATCTTTGACATGGAAACGAAGCCTTGTTACACAATGCCAAGCTCTTGTTATGTTTTCTTTGCCACCAATTCTATTTACAATATCTTTTGCCAATTTTTCCTGACTCATTTGTTTACTCCTATTCTTTTTTCTAGACAAAATAAAAACCTAAATATAATTCAAAACAAAATTTTGTTCTGAAGTATATTTAGGTTATGCCTGATTTAACAGTAACACCCTAATTTTGTTTTTCATTCCTTGAAGTCATTCGATGTATATGAATTGCTAAATATGCCAGTTCATCGTTGGACAGATGCCAGTTATACTCGATGTTTAAATACTTTTCAATTTTCTTCACACAGATATAAGCGTTTTGATATCTTTCTTTTATGATGTTATATAGAGACGTAATTTCTTCCATGGTTTTTTCATCATGATTTAATTGCCTTAAAATAAAGTAACGTAAATGCGTCAGTAACCTTGAATAATTAATTGAGTCTTCTTGGATTTTCATTTGATAATGATAGCTAATAATATCAAGAATTTTATTAGTAATTTCTGTGATTTGTAGAGTAACCTTCATTTCTTCACTCTTATGTTGCGCATTAACAAAATGCAAGGCAATAGACGTCGCTTCATACTCTGGCAATGAAATGTTAGTAAATCTCTTAATAAGATTAAGGGATTTAACGCCTATTTCATATTCTTCCTTATAAAGATTCTTAACTTCCCAATGAAGTGGATTCTTTATTAATAGGTTATCTTGATGTCTTTCTAAGGCAAAGTTTAAATGATCGGCCAAAGTAACAATAAAGGCATCACTTAACTTTTTTTGTAAAATATCTTCGCCCAAACGAATAATTTGATTTGTTAAGAAGATATAATCGGCTGGAATACTATTTAGAATACTTGTTAACTGATTGGACTCAGGAGAATCTAAAGAATATACTTTATCAACTAATTTAGGATTAATTTCTTCATATTTTTTCTTATTAAAACCAACCCCCTTTCCCATCACGATGATTTCGTTTCCACTATTATCTAAAGCTAAAGCAACGTTGTTATTAAATGCCTGTTTTAGTTTCATTGATAATCCCTCTTACTTTATGAATAAAATAAAAAAAACCAATTATAATCGCATGGATAGATAGGTTTCCTATTTCCATTACAATTATAATTGGTTATGCCTGATCGAATCAGTAACACTCCTAAATTTTGATATAAGCTTAACACGTAAAGAAAACGTTGTCAATAAACTTATATGTACAATTTAACTTTGAAATTATTGTATCATCCCTATCCATCTAACATATAACTCGTATAAAAAAGGGAATTTGTAAGAACACAATCTACTCTTATAGACGGATACATAATTTTATTATGAAAGACTCTTCTTTTAATCCATCTCTATCCATTATATTTATAGAGCTGGATTACTTCTTTTTTAAACATTACATTCTCTCCTTTTTAAAAGATAGCCAAACTATCTCTTCTAATAAAAAAACACCCTAACACATAGTTAGAGTGTTTTCTTTTATGTATCTACATTGACAAGAACCCCTTACTCGTCTTCTTGTTCTTTGTAGGCTAGGGCAATATCTACGATTTCTTCTGGTGTTAATTCTTTATCACTCCAGAAAATTAAATCACTCGGTGCTGGGTGTGGTACATTCTTTTCAAGAATATCAATATACTCACTTACCTCTTCGTCAGAAAGTAATGGGTTTATTATCTTATTTACTAATTGAACTAATTCTTCTTTTGACATTTTATTTTCCATGTTATCCACCATCCTTAATTAATTCCCTTTCTTTCCAAAGTGATATGCAGGATCCAAAATAACTTGATGCATTCTTGGAGAAGTAATCATTAAATTATCTAAATTATACACTTCTCCACCTTTATCAATTGGTTGTTTATGGTGCAGGATATATGACTTATGCATACCATAATGTTCAACCTTTGGAGCAATTGGAGCATTTCCCGCTGCCATTCTTGCAACGTTTCTTGGATTGAATTCACTTGCAAAACTAGAATTAGCAACAGATTTCCAAAATTCATTTCCAAATACAACAGGTTTGTTAGTATCATGATGCTGGTCTAGGTTATCTTCAATTTCGTTCCCCGAGCAGCAAATTCTAACGCTGTCTCATACCCTATACCTGAGCTTGCTCCTGTAATGACTGTGTATTTCATATTAACTCTCCTCAAATTAAATTATCAATTAGTCTTTAACTGTTTATTAGTTTGTATCGACACAAACTTTGCTTGATAATTTGATATCTGACAAGTGAAGTTCAGCTTGAACGATTACCCTTTTCGAGAATGAACATTCCCAAAAGAGTAAAAAAATTAATCTAATACCGAAAGTGTCATATCAATAATATTATTTAATTTTTCTGTGTCATCGGTAGTTTTGGTCATAACGCGTAGACCTACTAAGGAATTATGAAGAAATTCCGAAGTTTTTTTTGCATCAAGATGTTTAGATATTTCTCCAGCTGTTTGACCTTTTTGTACTAGATTGTTTAGCAGTAATTCGGTCATAGAAAAACTCTCCGTTACCTTTTCTGCTGCTTGTTCATCATGTAAAGACAACTCAACTGCAGTATTTACAGTCAAACATCCAACAAGTTGTTGTTTATCTCTGACAATTATCATATTAAATAACTGCTTGATAGCATCCTTTACCGTATGTTGCTGGATTACTTCATTCTCTATTCTAGTTGTTATTATTTCATTATAATGATCCAACGCTTTTATAAACAAAGTGTGCTTGTCGCCAAACGTATCATATAAGCTACGACGATGGATACCCATGTACTTTACTAAATCCTGCATGGAGGTTTTTTCATATCCTTGTATCCAAAAAAGTTCCATAGCTTTTCGTAATACTTCATTTTCATCAAATTCCTTATTTCTAGCCATACTATCATTTCCTTTAAGTAATCTTAGAGTAACCAGAAAATCTAATGCTTTAAAGGTAATCATCAATCTTAATAAGGTAAAATATTGACTTTCTCGTCCCTTGCCAATGATATCATTTTAAGAATGAACAGTAAAGAATAGCATTAAGAGTTACTACCAATTTCACCATTTGTTAGTATGAACCATACGTGTTAACAACTCCACCTCCTTTAAAGGATTTTTTAATCTATTTTTGAAAATTTAAGATAATGCTAAGTCATCTTTTTAGAATGAACATTCTCATTATGACAAAAACTAGTTAATACCTTACAAATCCATAATATCAGTTTGAGAACGATTGGTAAAGAATAAAGTTTTTGGGGCGTTCTAAAACTGCATAAACGTCTTTAGCCCTTTCTATAATACCTTTGTGAAGGAATATACTTAAACAATCCTGCCACGTTTGTGGCACAAGAACCTTTACTAATTCGCTCTTACTTAAATAGGGAAAATACTGTTAAAGCTACTTCTTTAGGTCTTATATCTATAGACAACAGTTTATCAATATCAATCCATATAGGTTGATAAGTTCCCCTCTCGTTTTTATTATTAGTAAATTCTTCACCAACACCGGTACCAAAGATACCATTAATTATTTCACTATGATAAAAATACTGTGCCCCATTAAATTCATATGTTGCAATGCATTTATTAAGTTTCACTTCTACCCCTAATTCCTCAAATGCTTCTCTTTTGGTACCTTCCTCAATAGTTTCTCCCTTTTCTATTCCACCACCAGGAAAAACATAATATATGGAATCATTTCTTTCTCTTTTTATTAAACCAACCTTTTTATTTTCAACTATTATAACCGAACCTCTAATTCGCATTATTCAACTACATACTTTCATTGTTAAAGTAATGCTTTTCAAAAATCTTTTTAGCTCTTGAATCCAAATTCAAGGGTAATTTATTAAAAGAAAAATACTCTAACGCTAAACTTTCACCATCAGTCAATTGTAATTTTCCGAATGTGCCTTCCGATTCATAAACACAAATAACATTGTATACTTCATCACCATTAGGATATTTGAAATAGAAATCTTTTCCTGATAAAACATCAATAAATTTTAACCCTTTTGATCTTAATCCTGTTTCTTCAAAGAGTTCACGTTCAGCTGTTTGTTGTAAATCTTCTCCAAGTTCCATAGAACCACCTGGGAGCCCCCACTCTTTAGTATCCGACCGATGCTGTAGAAGAACCTTATTTTTATTTTTTAATACAACAATAGTTGACCCAACTAAAATGATTGGTTTATTGCCGACTAAGGATCTAATTTCTCTGACATAATTCATGTGTAATAACCCCTAACCTTATAGTAGTTAATATAACTTCTATTAGAAATAAAGTTTTTCCTTCTTCGACAAGACTTTCATAATTGTCATATCAAGGTTCTCTTCATTCTAAAGGAAATCTTTTGGGAATAACAACGGCATTGCATGCCTTTTCATAAAATTCTATGGGACCAGCCTCTCCAATAACAGCATATTCATAGCCTATTTCTTTCATCTCATTTAAACAATAATGAAGCAAAGTATATCCTATTCCTTGTGTTCTAGTTGAAATAGATGTACCCATTGGACCAAATAATCCTTTTTTCATTCTAACTACATCAAAACAAGCGAAACCTATAATACCTGAACCTTCTAAAGCGATAAAAATAGGAATATCTTCTTGAATAAAACCAATTTCAATTGATTCTATCCATGCATTTCCAAATTCTTTTTCTACAAAGGTTTTCAATGACGCAGCATCACTTTGCTTTGCTCTTCTAAAAGTTATATTATTTGTTGAAATAGTTGGAATCGAATAATCTTTTAAAGAAACAATCATATCTCTAGGATAGGACACTATTTCAAGGATAAGAGAAACATCCAATCCATCAATTATTTTATTCGTTAAAGGGTCATTAATTTTGAAGATTGCATCTACAATATGTCCTTCATTTAAATAAACTTGATTAAAATGTTTCATTCGGTTATTTGCAGTCTCCAATACCCTTTTCGTCGTTTTCGATATATTTATTGTAAAAGGTTGATAATCAATTCCTTCATCCGCCTCATCTAATTGCATTTTATATACTAGCTCATTTAATATTTCAGTAAGACTCGGATAATTAATATAAAGCTCTGCACACACCCCTGTCCTATCAAGCAATATACCTAATAATAAATGTACTGGATATACCACCTGGTTTGTCTTTTCAGCTTCTATTTCTGCATATTTTAGTATTCTTAAAGAACGATCAGTGTACTTCATGAACCTTCACATCCTGTTCATTTTTTCTATAAAGTTCGACTTTTTTGGTAAATGGAAATCTTAGTGTTTCTTATCAAACAAACTGCCATGTTTGTGCCATAAGCTAGTTCTTCATTTATTACAGGAAAGCTGCAACGTTTCTTCCACATGGCTAAAAATCCTTCCCTATTACAATTTATGTAATCTAATTTGATTTTGTAAAGCCAGTTAAATCAAATTGCCTGACAAAAGTGAAAAAGCCAACCAATGGCAGATGAATCTCCATTATTTACTTAACGTACTTCTTTGCATCAAATTTTGCATGACTGTATACATTCTTTTCATCGCTTCTTCGATTTTTTCCAAGCTTGTTGAATACGCCAACCTAATATACCCTTCACCAAATTCACCGAAAGCAGAGCCGGGAACACAAGCTATTAATGCTTCTCTTAACAAAATACCTGCGAGCTCATTGGAAGGTATACCCGTTTCTTTAAAGGAAGGAAATACATAAAATGCACCTTTTGGCTCAACACAAGTTACACCAGGCATTTTATTTAAGCTGTGCACAAGAAATCTTCTTCTCTCATCAAAGGATTCTACCATCTCCTCAACGAAGGATTGAGAGCCTCGATATGCTTCTGCACCGCCAAATTGTGCAAATGAAGTTGCACTTGACGTATTATATTGGTGAACTTTCAAGATGGGCTTCACTAATTCAGCAGGTCCTGCCGCATAACCAAGCCGCCATCCATCCATTGCATAGGCTTTCGCAAAACCATTGACAGTTACCGTTCTTTCAAACATGCCGGGCATAGTGGCAATACTGATATGTTTTTCTTGATCGTAAATAATTTTCTCATAGATTTCATCTGAAACAACTAATAAATCATGCTTAATCGCAAGCTTTGCTAGCTCTGAGACTGTTTCCTTCGGAAGAACTGCTCCTGTTGGATTATGAGGAGAGTTAATAAGCAGCAACTTCGTCTTGTTTGTGATTTTCTTTTCAACGTCATTAGGATTTAGAATAAAATTATTTTCTTCCAATAAAGGAACTGCTACAGGTATTCCCCCTGCTAACTTCACGATATATTGATACTCAAGCCAAGAAGGGTCTGGTATAATCACTTCGTCTCCAGGATTAACAAATGCAAATATCAGGTTGAAGATTGCCTCCTTACAGCCAACAGTCACAACGATTTCATCTGCTGGATTAACAATTATGCCGTTATCACGCTTCAGCTTTTCGGCGATTGCCTCCCTGAATTCAATTGTACCGCTGTTTGACGTATAGTGAACATGACCTTGCTGGAGAGCGGCAATAGCTGCGTCTTTAATATGCTGTGGCGTATCAAAATCAGGCCGACCAATTTCCATATGAGTTATTTCAATCCCGCTTTTCTCCATTTTATTTGCTTCCTCAAAAATTTCCCTAATGCTTGAAAATGGAATAGATGAGATGCGTGCAGAGCTTCTTACCAATACGTTCACTCCTTTTCGTCTATTTTTATTTTTAAATCGTAAAACCCCAGACTATTAATCTGGATTATACGGCATAAATATTTTCTAAAAACGACACTAATCTTGGCTGATCCTTGCTGTAAAATACCTCTTCCGGTTTCCCGTCTTTAACAATTCTGCCTTTATCCATGAAGATGACCCGATCGGATACTCTTTCGGCGAATTTCATTTATGTGTTACGACAATCATCGTCATACCACCTTCGGCAAGCTCTTGCATGATTTTAAGAACTTCGCCAACTAGCTCAGGATCAAGGGCTGATGTTGCTTCATCAAATAACATGACACTTGGCTTCATGGCAAGTGCTCGTGCTATTGCGATACGCTGCTGCTGTCCTCCAGATAATTCACTTGGATGGTGATTGATTTTATCAAGCAACCCTACCTTTTGTAATAGCACCTTCGCTTCCTCTATAGCTGTACTCCTTTTTACCTTTTGTACTTTAATAGGACCTTCAATAATATTTTCAAGGACTGATTTATGTGTCCACAAATTAAAATGCTGAAAAACCATCCCGACATTTGAACGGTAATTACTTAGCCTTTTCCTTGATGATAAAGACAGCTTCCCCACTCTATTAGATTGATAGGAGACTTTCTGATTATGCAGAAATAACTCACCGCTGTCTGGCACCTCTAAAAAGTTAATACAGCGCAACAGCGTGCTTTTACCAGATCCACTTGGTCCGATGATGGAGACAACCTCTCCTTTATGGATCGTCAAATCAATATTGTTCAATACGGTATTGTCTTGGAAAGATTTCTTTAAGTCCTTAATTTCTAAAATCTTCATTGTAGTCTCACCCTTTATCAACTATTATTTTGTGATATTTTTAGCTTCTTCTCTGACCAAGATTGTAGAATCATTAATAAGGACGTCATGATTAAGTATAGAACCGCTGCTGCACCAAGTGTTTCCATTGGTGAATAAGTGCTTGCATAAAGGTTTTTCGCATTCATCATAAGGTCTGGTACAGTAATAACCGACACTTGAGCAGTTTGCTTCAAAAAGCTTGTCGCATTACTTATATATGGAGGGATAATAATTCGAATCACCTGTGGAATTCTTATCCGCATCATTACTTGAAATGGTGTAAGACCGATAGCCTCTGCTGCTTCTATTTGACCTTTCTTCACTGCCAGCATCCCTGACCGGATGTATTCTGCATTGTAGGCAGCTGAATTTAAAGTTAGTGCAATAAGCGCTGCTTGAATAGCTGTTAGCCTTATACCAAATGGTGTAGCGTAATATAGGAGGAACAACAGAATTAATAAAGGAATTCCCCTGAAAATCCAAATATAAATAAACGCAATCCCTGAAATAATCTTATTATGTGACATTCTCATCAAGCAAAAAAAGTAGCCGACAATTGTGCCAAGTATTAGTGAAACAACTGTAATTAATAACGTAATGCCAGCCCCCTGCAGGAGCAGGGGAAGACCATTTGTGATAATGCTAGTATTCATTAGGAATCTTCCCTTCTATACTTTTAGTTGTCTGAATCACTGAATGTCATGCCAAAGTATTTTTGTGCAAGTTCGTCGTATGTGCCGTCCTCCTTCACTTCTGAAATTGCTTCATTCAAGGCCTCTGTTAATTCTGGGCTATCCTTTTTGATAGCAATAGAAATAATACTTGATTCACCTTGGTTAAGAGGCTCTCCTGATATTTCGATTTTATCGCCGTCTGGAGAGTTTAAAATATAAGATCCTGCTGCTGCCTCTCCCATAACGACTACATCAATACGATCATTCAAAAGGTCAGAAATACTTTCCGTTGGCCCAGGATATGTTTTTATCTCTTTATATCCGCCAATGCTTTGGACAAGCTCTTCCCAGTTCGATCCAGAGTTAACACCTACTGTTAGTCCACTGATATCTTCAGGACCATCAAGAGACTTCTCTCCCTTTTTAATAATTGCGACTGCTCCATCCATTGCATAGGCATCAGAGAAATCAACCGATTTTTTTCGTTCATCGTTAATATGGACACTGGACATAACAACATCAAATCTTCCTTGCGATAATCCTGGAATTAAACCAGAAAATTCACCTGTCTCGAATTTGGCTTCTACGCCCATTTTGTCAGCGATTGCCTTAGCCCAGTCAACGTCATAGCCTGTTAATTCATTGCCTTCATCCAAATAGCTGAAGGGACGATAATCTCCTGTTGTTCCGATGATAAGCTCGCCGCGGTTTTTCACCTCATCTAATGCATTTTCTGCACTCCCTGACGTTTCTTTTCCACAAGCAGCTAATATTGCTGACGCACTTATGACTGTTGCCAATGTTAATATTTTGATATTTCCGAATTTAAACATTATGAACCCCCTGTTTTTTTTCTGCCAATTGACAAGTAGTCGCGAGTAATGTGTTTATCCCTTTTTCTATGTCATCCCAACTCGTAAATTCGTCTGGATGATGACTGATTCCATTGCTGCTCGGTACAAAAATCATGCCAGCATCTGTTAATGTACTCATTGAATTAGCATCATGATTTGCGCCACTTAACATATAACGATAAGAGTATTCTAGTTTTTTAGATGCCTCTTCTATTTCCATTTGAATACCTTTATCCATTTCTCTTGGATATTTCTCTACAAGAAGACGAATGTCTGTATTTGGGATATTATTGCTAATCCACTCTACTATTTCTTCTTTAACTTCACGCATCTTTTCGAGCATACTGCCGCGAACTTCAAGTAACAGCCTTGCTTCTCCTGGAACGACATTGGCCATATTAGGAAAAATACTAATTTCGCCGACTGTTGCAACAATATTGTCTCCTTTTCTTTTAGCAATGCTGTTTACTTCTGTTATAAGGCTTGCAGCATGCACGAGAGCATCACTTCTCATATGCATTGGTGTTGTGCCTGAATGGCTTGCTCTTCCTGCTATTTTCACTTCAAACCGAATCATTCCCGCAATCGAGGTAACAATTCCAATCGATTTTTGATTGGACTCCAAGACTTCGCCCTGCTCAATATGCAGCTCTATATAGTTTAAAAAAGCCTCTTTTGGGCGAGCTGCTTCTAACAAAAGCTCGCAGTCAATATCTGCTTTACGAAGCAGTAAGTCATAGCTATCATCTCTTTGCACCTGGCCTGCCATTACCCTGCTTCCAAACGTTCCGCCGAGTGGGTTTGCTTCTTCACCGGTGAAACAGATAAGCTCAATTGGTACAGAAGGCTCGACTTTATTTTCAGCGAGTACTTCAAGAACCTCCAAGCCGCCAATTACCCCAAGCGCCCCGTCAAACAAACCTCCTTCAACGACAGTATCAAGATGGGATCCAATTGCAATACAAGGTTTGTCCTGAACTCCGTACCTTGCGATCACATTTTTGGCACCATCCATATAGAAGGAAATGCCGAGCTTTTTAAGCTTTTCCATTAACCAATTTTTCGCCTGCATTTCCTCATCTGAGAAAGCAGTACGTGTATACCCTTTTGTACCACTATTTATTATGGCAAGCTCACTAAAATGCTGCTTAACTCTTTCGATATTAATAGCTAACTGTTTCATAAACAGAGTCTCCCTTACCATGGAAATGAGTCACCCATTTGGTTATATCCTCTACTTCCTCTAATCGGTTTGTCTCTGCAATCAGCTTGGCAACAAGCTCTTTATTCCCAAGCATATTTTCGTATTTATCAGTCAGTATTGGGATTGATAATGGCTCCTTATAGCTTCCAGTAGCATCCTTAACTTCATCCTGCAATATCGTACCGTCCTTTAAAGTAATCGTAATTCTAGCAGCCCTTTCCTCTGGCAGTGCCTTTGTCATTTCTTCATTTTCTTCCACTGTAATCTTGCTGGCTAAAGCCAATACATGCTTATCCTTCAAAGCATCTTTTCCAAAACAGCTATATAAGTTTTTTTTAAGGAGAATATTCGCCAATAAAAAGGGAATTGCAAATTTCGCCGATAATTTATTCTCTGGTTTATCAGTAACAAGCCGGGCAGCAAGCTGATAGGTTTCTACTTTTATACTTTTAATTGTTGTGACATCGATCTCATTTCCTTTTGTTAGTTTAAATAAAGCATCTATAGAAGAATGAGTGAATCGGCACGTCGGATAGTATTTGAAGAAACTCTTCTCAACTAACGGAGGCGCCCATAATTCTTTTGTAAATACATCAGCATTGACTTTATCTGATATTAAAGTTCCCCAGATATGCTCCACAACATGAAGACTGCTTTTAAACCCGTATTGCTGGAGACTTGGCACATGGTAACCAATTTGTGAAGATATGCCAGTATAAAGGTTTCTTGCTGTTTGGCCAGTAACGGCCGCTTCCCAGCTTGTTGCTAAAGGAAGCGAAGCAGCAAGAAGAACAATATTTATCAGCTCTTCTGTGCTTTTTCTTTTTAAAATGCCAGCAGCTACCGCTCCGCCAATCGTGCCCCAAGTTCCATGTGGGTGCATATCATCATTCATGTTACAAGCATAAGCAAAGCGGGCAGAAATCTCATAAGCTAATACAACTGCTCTAATAAGCTCTTGACCTGAAGAATTATTTTCAATCGCTGCTAGATAAGCGGATGGAAAAATATGTGCTGCTGGATGCCCTTTTGCAAATTGATTACCTTCATCTAATTCATTGGATACAACTGCTGTACCGTGAAGCATTAAGCTGTCTGCTCCAGAGGCATAAAAACCTGTTCCGATTATAGGTATCGGATGAAACATATTCTTCTCTTCACTTGCCGCATCTGCCAGGTAAGCTGCCAGCTCTTCGTTTCTCATCCCATCCCAAGCTGCCACTGCTGTATCAAGTATGATCCATTTAGTTCGTTCTATCGTACTTTCCGTTAGATCCTCCCATTGTTTACTTAAAATAATCTCCAAGGAATCTATTAAACTCTTAAAGGACAACTTCACTGACCTCCTTACGTGCGGATCCTGGAATGAATGTGCCATACCCTGGTTCAGCTACTACTTGCTGACCATCGTAAACTGTATTTCCTCTAACGATTGTCTGCACAATTTTCCCTTTACCTTGTTGGCCGTGGAACGGGCTTAATTTAGCTGTTGATTTAAATTGTTCTTGATTAATAGTGAAGGTTTGTTTTGAATCTATAATGGTAAAGTCAGCATCAAATCCATGTTTTATTCTTCCTTTATTAGGAATTTGAAATACGTCAGCTGGCTGTGTGGACATCATTTGCGCAAATTCAACAGGTGTCAGCTTGCCCTTCGCAACAGTGCTATTAAACATTAACGGAACCATTACTTCCACGCCCGGCATTCCAGAAGTGGCTAAAAAGATATTTTCATTTCCTTTATCTTTTGTTTCTTTCGGCCATGGTGCATGATCGGAAGAAATCATCTCAATATTTCCCGCATGCAAATGTTGCCATAATCCTTGCTGTTCCTCTGGTTTACGCAATGGCGGATTGTTTTTCGCCTTAGGACCGTGTTTTTCAAGGTCATCGACATTAAGAAGCAAATAAGGGTAGCAAGTTTCAGAGGTAACTTCTACTCCGAAGCCTTTATAAATATTGATAAGCTCAAACGTTCGAGGATGTGATACGTGTACGATATGAAGCTTTGCACCAGTCCAATATGCAAACTCAAGCAATTTTAAAACAGCACTTGTTTCTGATACTGGCGGTCTTGTTTCCATATGAGCAGCTGGATATACTTTATTTTCGCTCTTATATTCCTCAATCATGTCATAGATAATATCATCGTTCTCAGAGTGAAAAGCCGCTCTTAGTCCTGTTGCTTTTAAAGCTTCCATTGCTTTAATAATTTCTGGGTCTGGTATTCTTGGGAAGCGATGTTCATCTGTCTCAAATGTTGACATCTTAAACGCCATTGCCCCTGCTTCTGCTAAAGGCTGAATTTGACTGATTCCATTTCGTTTGGAAATCGTAGCCCATAAACCGATATCAACAACAGCCTCTCTTTCAAGCTTCGCCACTTTTTCTTCAAAGATAGCTAGATTACTTATTGGGTTTGGCACATCATAAGGCATATCCATAAATGTTGTGACACCGCCAACTGCAGCAGCTTTGCTTGTTGGAATAAAGCCCTCTTCCGTATTGCTGTAGCAATGCACATGTACATCAATCATGCCGGGAAATATATATTGATCGCCATAATCCTCTACCATTGTGCCTAATAATTGTGGACTTCCTGTATGTATTTCTGCTATTTTCCCATTTAGTATCCCAATTTCCCCTTGAACGACCTCTGTTTCAAGTACTAGTTGTCCTCTGATTACCTTATCGTATTGTTTGCTCATTTTATCCAATCCCTTCTCTATAAATATAGTTCGATTCTTTTCCCAGTCTTCTTTAAATGGTCAATAAAAAATTCCTTGTCCTGTAACAGCATTCTTTCTCTCGGCCCTGCAACACTTAAAGAGGCAACAACCTTTTCATTAAAATCACGAATCGGTATTCCATAAGCCACTACCCCTTTGTCAATTTCTTCATCTGAAAAGGCATATCCCTCTTCTCTAATTGATTGCAGATTGTTGATAAGATCGTCTTTTTTATAAAGGCTATTTGGGAGATATTTTTTGATATAACCTAATTCAAATAAAGAATCTACGAAAACCTCATCCATCCATGCAAGCAAAACCTTAGAAGAAGCTCCACAATGGAGCGGCATGATTCCTCCCTGTTCTGACGTAACGTTAATCGAACGATTTGACTGGATTGCATCAAGGCAAACAGCATGATAATTCGATCTAACTGATAAAATAATCGTTTCTTTCGTTGCCTCCATCAAGCTTTCCATTTCCGGCCTTGCTACTTGCATTAACCGATTGTCACTTCGGACAATACGAGCCATCTTTAAGAATCTGTACCCCAGCCTGTATTGACCGTCTGTGGTTTCCATGATATATTCCTTCTCCTTCAAGACACGTAAATGTCTGTACACAGAGCTTTGCGGCTGTTCAAGCATTTCTGCTATTTCCAAAACCGTCAATGTCCGTCTTTCGAAATGGAATAAATCTAAGATTGCTAATGTCTTTTCTGCACTCACGGACATCCCTCTTCTTTGATTATCAATAATTGATAATTGATTATCATTTATCATCTTTGTTACTAACACTATAATGGAGTGATTTTTATTTGTCTGCGAACTTGTCAGATTATATTACAGTATTTTTAATTTTCTTAATTTTCTATACTAAAAAACCCACCCTTCCTTTGTAGGAAAGAATGGCTTTTTCTGTTAAAGTGATATGCTTTCTTTTTTTATGTAGTAATTAGATAATGCATGACCAACAGTTGCTGCCAACAGCTGCTGAAACAGCATACAAACGATAACAGGCATAGCAACCTTTGCCGGAAAAAAGCTGACAGCCAAAACGGCACCTGCACTTATATTTCTCATCCCGCCTGTAAATACGAGTGAAACAATTTCCGATTTCTCTCTTTTGTAAATAAAGCCAATAAGCCATGAAAATAAATAACCGCAAATGGCAATAAACAGCATCGCGATCGTAATCTTCAAAAATTCAACATCAATGCTTCTCACATAAGGGGCAATTGCTGAGCTGTTAATGGCAATGACGATTGGCAAGCTTAGCTTTGAAAATGGTGAGATAATTCTGCTCATTTTTTTCATCGATGCAGGCTTCATAAAGCGATTGAATGTCATGCCAAGTATAGACGGAATTACCACCATGATAAATAAGCCTTGCATTAAGTCATATCCATTCATAGCCACTGTTTCACCTACAAGCAATGACATGGTTGCAGGCACAATCAGGGGAGAAAGTATTGTATCAATAAGAATAATGGAAATTGCTAACGGATTACTGCCATTGTACATCGTCACCCATATAATACTTGTAATTCCTGTTGGAATGGATACTGCCAAAATAAGTCCTGTTATAATCAGCGGATCATTATGGAAAAATAGGTTTCCAATCCCCCAAGCCCATACTGGAATGACAAGATGTAATATTAATAAAGCCAATAAAATCGGCAATGGGTGGGAAACAGTATGCTTAAATGATTGAAAGCTGGAATTTAGGCTCCCAGCAAAAGTCATAAAAGCAAATATCCAAGGCACTAAAAAGGCTAATGGCTGCAAGTATACAGAGGCCAAAACTCCAATCAACACACTAATAGGTGTTAATATCGGCATCCATTTACCAAGGATTGTGTTCAGTCCTTCTAACATTTTAAAAACCCATCCCTTCTCTATATTTAGATTCTTCGCTCCTAAAACGATTACCATTCGTCAATATTTCAAGATACACGGTTACTTTTAAAATACAATCATTTTGTTAGAAAATATAACAGAGTATTTTTATAGCCTTTTATTTTGGAAGGCTTGAAGCAACCATAAAAAAGGCATTATTTTGCCCCTTTATATTTTTCCAAAATAGTAAAACCGAACCTGTAAACTAGCATTTTATCCTTTTGAAATACCTTTACACACATAAAAAAAGCTGCCCAAGGGCAGCCCATTTGATAATAATTATTTCTGTTTTCAAAAGAAAACCCTCAATCGCTTAACTTAACATTGGAGTCGATTAGTCCTAGTTTGGGACACTCTAGTTACCGAACAACAGCACGCTATCTCGAAAAGAGACTGTCTCGTAAGAATAGCGCATCGCATTCATAGAAAAACTCAAATATTTTGAAGAACATTTGAGTATTTAATACCTTCACTTTTGAGTGGAGGTATTTTAACTATGTCTTGTTTAACTATCGCCTCCAATAGCTTAAGTACATTTCTTCACAAAGTGAACCCTTTTACAGTTCATTTTTTACAGGAATGCTGACCATGAAAATATTACATAGGTTTAGTCTCGTTTTATCTAATTAAATACTATCATTCAGTTCTCTTTGGTCTCCTTATAAATTAATTTGGGAAAAGTACGATGAAGAAATTCAAAACTATGAATAGAAAATGACCCGATAAGTTTTATCGGGTCATTTCTAGTATTATTTAAACTAATTATTTTGCCATCACATTATTACTTTTGTGTTTTTTCAACAAACTTCATTTTTTCATTATGGTTTGTTTTTCTTTTTTTAACCTCTGTTTGTATACTAGTACCTTCCACATCAATATTTGGTAAGATTTTATTTAACCACTCAGGTAAATACCATGCTGCTTTCCCCATTAAAGTCATTACAGCTGGGACTATTGCCATTCTCACAACGAAGGCATCAAATAGAATACCGAAGGTTAATGCGAACCCCATAGATTTTATTATAGGATCAGGTGCTAGCATGAATCCGGCAAACACAGCCACCATAATTAAACCTGCAGCAGTTACTACTCCCCCACTATCTTTTAGACCAGCTAGTATAGCTTTTTTTGCATCCTTAGAGTGTGTAAATTCTTCACGCATTCTGCTGACTAAGAAAACCTCATAATCCATTGCTAAGCCAAATAATATACCTATTACAATAACGGGTAAAAAGGCTAAGACAGGGCTTGCTGTTGGAAATCCGAATAAGTTTATGAGATTACCGTCTTGGATAACAAATACAACAAATCCTAGTGTTGCTCCAAGTGATAGCAAGAAACCTAAAACAGCTTTTAATGGAACAAGGATTGATCTAAATACAATAACTAATAGAACAAACGCAAAACCTACAATAAGGGAAGCAAATAGCGGCATTGCATCGTTCAGTTTCTCAGAAATATCTATATTAACAGCAGTTGAACCAGTAACCAGCAATTCTATATCTTCATTATTATTATCTGATAAATTTCTAATAGAATGTACCAATTCGTTCGTTTCTAAATCATTGGGGCCAGTTTCAGGAGTGATAGAAATCATGAAGACGTCACCTGATTTATTTGGAATTGGTGGTCCAACACTTTTTACATTTTCTAATTTTTCCAATTCTCCAGTAACTTTGCTAATATTCTGTTGTATATCTCCTTCGCTATTGTCAGTATTCGCTAATACTACTAACGAGGAATGGTAACCTGGACCATATGCCTCACTCAATAAATCATATGCTCTTCTCTCTGTTGTTTCATCTGATTTTGTTCCATTGTCAGGAAGTCCAAGTTGCATATGAAAGAATGGGACACTAATTACTACAAGAAGTAATACTCCTAAAATCGTTACTGTCCAAGGTCTTTTTGTAACAAAATTACCCCATTTATTTGATTCATTTGTATTCTTTTTAGAAGTGAATCTTCCCATGAACCTATTTTTCTTAGCAGGGCCAATTTTATGACCAAATATAGCTAAAATAGCTGGTACAAAAGTCACCGCTACTATTATTGCAAATAAAACACATACTGCTGCAGAAATTCCCATCATTGTTAAAAATGGGATTTTTGCAACTCCCAAACCTAACAAAGCAACAATCACTGTTATACCCGCAAACACCACTGCACTACCTGCAGTTCCGGTTGCAATTGCTATCGCTTCATTTACACTATGTCCTTTTAAAAGTTCTTGTCTGAATCTGGACATGATAAACAGTGTATAATCAATACCAACAGCAAGGCCTAACATAGCTGCTAATGAAAGGGCAAATGTAGGAATATCAAAGTAATTAGTTCCGATGAGAATAACTAAAATCCCCATACCTAAACCTACTACTGCTGTAATGATTGGCATACCTGCAGCCAAAAAGGATGTAAAAGTTAATGCGAGAATAATAAAGGCAACCACTACCCCAATAACTTCTGATATACCACCAATTTCAAGCTCAGAAAAGGCAACAGATCCTGCAAGTTCTGTTTGAACACCTTCATCTCTCGTTTTCTCAATACTATCTAGAATGATATCTTTTGACTTCTCTGTTACTTTATTTGCTGGGACATCATAAGTAACTGTTGCAAATCCAATTTCTTTATTTTCATTTAAATTTCCTAACTCCATGGGAGTAGCAACTGAAACAACGGATTTATCTTTCTTTATCTCATTAAGTGTCTGATTAATTGCCTCTACAACTTCTTCTGATTCTAAGGTTTTATTTTTTGGTGCTTTCATAACGAGATTTACTGTACCAGGTGCTGGTTCATCTGAGGAACTAAATTCTTTATTCAATACCTCTCCTGCTTTGGCAGATTCTGTACCTGGTATAGACATTTCATCACTAAAAGATGGACCTAAACTTAATGCTGTAACTGCGATGATAATAAGAATACCAATCGTACCAAATATAACTCTCTTTTTATGATTAGCTGCCCATTTACCTAATTTATAAAGATATTTTGCCATACTAAACTCCCTTCAATACCACTATTTTGTGACCATTTATTATTTTGCTTAAATCCAACGATAATGCTTCATATGAAACTCGCACTAAGTTAGATGTAGTCTTTTCCACTTAATATACGGATAGCAATTCACCATATTGGCCTCACCACCTTTAACATTATTCTATTATTAAATAGCTCTCCCCTTATGCCCGAATGGGCAACTACTTTACTTTATTTAAATGAATTTACTGTTTATATAAAATTAACGATCATAATTAAAAGTGCCCTCCTTTAAAAAGAGGGCACTCCATTATAAAAAAAATTATTACTAGTCCTTTTGGTTAATTTATATATGGATAAAACCTTCATTAATAGCAACTGCTACGGCTTCAGCTCTTGTATCCACACCTAACTTATTATATATGCTTGTTAATCTTGCTTTAACCGTTCGCTCTGCAATCCCAATATCGTTTGCTATCTCTTTACTGGTAAACCCCTGAGAAACTGCTTGTAAGATTGTAAGCTCCTTATTTGTTAATTTAACTTTTGGCTTTATTTTTTCAGCAGACTCATATTTTTTTATCCTTGCAACAATTTCTGGTTGTAATGTTGTCTCGCCTTGTATAACAGAATCCATTGTTTGAAACAAATTTTCTAAACTTGTATCTTTTAATAAATATCCTTGAGCCCCTGCCTTGATTCCCTCTGCCATTAGTTTATCCTCATTATAGGTGGTAAGAATTACAATTGGTATATTAGATTTAACTCGTTTTATTTGTTTGATTGCTTCCAATCCACTCATAATTGGCATATACAAATCCATTAATATAACATCAGGATTTAATCTCTCCGTAAGTGTTATAGCTTCTTTTCCATTTTGTGCTTCTCCAATAATTGAATACCTATCACTAGTTTCAACTAATAATTTCAAACCCTCTCTAACCATAAGGTGATCATCCACAATTAGCACTTTATATACCATTTATTCTCCCCCTTTCAGCGGAATATAAATTTTTATTATTGTTCCCTCTTGTGGTTTACTATCAATGGATAGTTCTCCTCCTAGAATTCTTACTCTTTCTTGAATTCCAAGTAAACCGTAATGCCCAACCTGTTTTACTTTTTCCTGTATGCTAAATCCAACTCCATCATCAATAGCCAGTAAAAATAACTGATTATCTTTCACTGCCAGTGTTAACCACACTTTCTTTGCTTTTGCATGTCTAGCTGTATTTGATAAACATTCCTTAATAATTCGTAAAGTATGTTCACATATAGTATTTGGTAGTTGTTGTGCAACTTTGTAATTTAATTTACAGTCTAAGCCCGTTGCAATTGTAAAATTATGAACTTCATCTAGAATAGACTGTTGAAAATCATACTCCTCCTTTGAATACAGCCGTAGATTATCGATTGCAAGTCTTGCTTCAGCCAAAGTTTCACTGACTCTCTCCATTGATTGTTTTACAATGTCATGGGCCCTATGATAATTTTCTTTGTTTAAATGTGCATTGGTAGCTTCTAATTGCATTTTTAGACCGGCTAACCCCTGAGCAAGTGTATCATGCAAATCTCTAGCTATACGTTGGCGTTCATTTTGTAAGGTGAGCCTCTCTACCTGTTGATGAGCAAATTCAAGCTCTTCTAGTATATATTGCGTTCGAATTCTGGAATTTACCTGTTTGAAAAATATAGCTGCGTAAGCAATGCAAACAATCATTGCCGGTATAGATATTAGCAAATATGCTTCAAAAAAATCAGATGATACAAGTACTACGGTATTAAGAGCAAAGAGCATACTGATAATTATATAAAGGTATACTTTTTTACGCCCTGTTGTTCCAATTACTTGACCAATTAGTAATGGGAAAAGTGTAATACTTACGGTAGGAATATCTTGCATAATAAACGCACTAGTATATACAATTAAAGATTGTAATAAAAAGTATAACCAATACCTTTTTGGCAAGAACAAGTTTGAATGCCAGAATAATAATGTAAAACCTAAAAGTAGAATAGTGAATATAATATATTGACTTAATGGCCCGTTATTATGCGTTAAGAGGAACATTGAGATTGAATACGCAACTATTATCCAGATAACTCCTGGAATCCTTACAGCAATCATATTATTGTATTCTTTTTCTTTCAGCGTTGAATTGATAGGCATATTTATAAATTCACATCCTTTGTTATTAATATAATATAGCTTACACTTGTATGTATGCCCAAAAGGGTAATTTACACTTACGGTTTAATAAACAGCTTTTTCCCAACGGGATAATAAAAGCTAGTAAATATAAAAAAACTCTACAAATAAAAGTAGAGTTTTTTTATATACAGTGAATTAAATGTCATTAGTTTGCTAAGCATTAATCATTGCTCCACATCTACATAAAAAGTTTGTCCAGTGATATGTCTTGAATCTTTGCTACTTAAGAATAGAAAAGAACAACTTGATCAATAACTTTATATGCATTACCGTAGCCACCAACCACTGTTTCTTTCTGGGATTACGTTTTGATTCCGACAATGCTTGTAAATAGTTATTAAAGTGCCATTTAACAAATTGTGAAGTAATGCACTTACACTATACTGCCATGTTAGTGCCAAAACAAAATAGGAACATTAGTCTTTCTTGAATTAATGCTCCCTATTGTTTAAGTGTAATTCTTCACAAGGTTGGTTTACTTAGGTTATTTAAATTCGCTTCACTCTATATTTACTCTAGTTCACCCTCTGAAGGGTTCACAAAGTCAGGTAATAACGAACAAATATTTTTATATGTAGAAAATTGAGGATTATTCGAAAGCCCAACTATACTGTCACCATCATAACCAATCCAAAACACACTAGTATTATAATCAAACTCTACCACAACTGTTTCCTCGTAACCTTCCCATGTTCCAACCCATTTACAAACTTCTAAACTAAATACATTTTTCCCCAATGACCATAGTACTAAATTATTTATACATCCAGTAGTTACGTAAAATGGGTAAAGCGCACGAAGTTGACTTTCACTAACCACCTTTGTTACTACAAATTTTATATTATTATTTATATATTCATAGCTTACTTTTTCAGTATGACATATCTTTTCAAATTCTTTTTTACGATCTGAAGTAATCTGTGCACAGAAATAGATCGGATATGCATTAATATTTCCCATTAATATAGGTATGAAATCATTATTAATTTTAGGAAGATAAAGATTACTGAATGAAAAAACATGTAATGGAGTTCCCTTATATCCAAAAGGGAACAAACCACCTAAATCAGGATTAGAATTATAGTAGTGCTTGGGAAAATAACTGATATCTAACCTCATAAATTTAAAAACTCCTTAATTTAAGAATAAAATACAATACAATCAATAGAGCATTTACAATTAAACAGTCTATTGGTTTCTCTATAAAACAATAACTACAAATAAACTAACTATTACAGATTCTTTTAGAGGTTTCACACTAAATGCCCCCTCCTTAACTAGCCAAAGAAAAGCCGCCTTTACTTACAAGGAAGTTTACAAACAATTCGTGAAATCCTCATATATAATTGCTTCATTCACTAAATATTTTACCACAAAAATCCAAACTACTTTTTTACACTACCTCCATTTTCTCATAAAACAACGAACTAAAATTGTGAATGTTTTCACTTTAACTAAACTGCCACGATTGTGACATAGCACTATTCACATAGAACAAAAATGTGACCACTTTGTTAAATAAGAAAAAAGAGCCGTCTAATCTGCCTCACCGATTAACTCCATTAGATTTAGTATAATTTTTGGTTTCCAAATATCATTTGTTTTAAAAAATCTATTTTTTTAATATCTTTGTTATTATTGTTATCTGCTCGGTAACTATCCTTGAATGAAGATTCATAAACACTTAAGTATTGATTATGATTTAGTAAATAATATTTTATCTCTCCCATTTGTTGCATTTCTAACTCCTCTAATTGTATTCCTGCGAAACTTGGTAAAGTGTCAATAATACCAAATTCAACTGATAATCCCTCTTTGGAAAACTCATGTTCATGCAAATCAATTAAGCTATAATCCATTGAATTCATAATGTTAACTATATTATTCCATTTATATATATTTAATTCGGGTGGGACTTCCCACCCTCTTTTATCACCTGGTACATGTATATCTAAGTCTTTTGCATCCCAACTCTTTCTTGTAACGACTTCTAAACCTACTGATCCCATTAACAAGGGAATAATTTCAATATCATTTAGCATTTTTGCAATCTTAATAAACTCATTAAACTTATAATTATCCATTTGACCCTCCGTTTTATCTTTAGTCATCATAAATCTCCTTCAACAAAACTGCCATGTTTCTACAATAAGCAAGTTTTCATTTATTACAGGAATGCTGCCACGTTTCTTCCATAAGCTATGTTTTCATTTTTCACAGGAATGCTTCCCTGTTTGTGGTACAAGAAAAATATTTATAACAAGAATGATAAACTTTTAAAATAAAAAAACAAGTTGGCTATATTCAACTTGTTTTTAGGAATAGGGTACAACTATTAAATCAAATGTTATTATTATTCTTTATCATTTGATTTGCTTATTTAGGATATACTTTTTTAAATCGTTCACACACAACTAACATATTGGGTGTAAATGCTATATCATATTCTTTTAATAATTCTGTAAAGAACTTCCGGTGAGCATCCCACCAGAATTGATAATCACCTTCACCCTCGGCTAAAGCAAATTCCTCGGTTACCTCATTCATTGGAACAATTTGAACAGATTCAATTTCAATAACAGCAACTGGATTTTCCTTACCATTTACAACAATATAATGTTCACCAACTTTAGGAATATCTTCTTATTCCTTTTCATAAAACACGAAACCGGAAGTTGTAGCTGTCTTTTTTCCATTAACAACTAATTCTGCTAACCAATCAGCAGAAGCACCAAATTGGAAAGCATCTATATATTGAACCCCTTCTTTTTGGGTGTCTATACAAAATTGATTCCAAGTTTCTTTAACCCTGTTATTCATTTGACTACTTCCTTTATTAATATTTTAAATCCTTCAATCTAAATACTTATTCTAGGTTACTTTGAATTATCCTTCTTGCACTATCCTCCCTCGTTAGTGCCAAAACAAAAAAGGAACATTAGTCCTTCTTGGATTAATGCCCCAGTTAATTTAAGAAGAAATTGCGACTTTATTACTGAGTTTCTCTTCTATCCGCCGTGTATTCCAATATGAAATAAAGGATGTACATTGAAATAAAGTAAACCACCGCCGAATAGATTATATTCCATTCACCATAATGTAAAACTTTAATATAAACTGCATACAACTCAAGCAGTACAAGAATGCATGTCCATCCCAAGATATATATAAATTTCTTAATGGCATTTGATTTCAGGGGAAAATAATTAAAAAAAATTACTAATACAGCAAGCTCACCTAGGGCTACAGCTAGGTACGACCACTCTATTTGTTCTTTATCAAAATACCAATACAGTTTGTACTTTAAATCAAGATATAAATCAGTTACAAAATTCATTAATAATGCAAACTGTATTGTAGCTAGTAATTCGTGCCTAGTTCTTCTTCTGGGCATTTTTAGGGCAACTAAAAGCACTAATATAACTGTCACTATAAATAGCTTCACCAAGAGGAACACCTCATTTCTTTAAACAACAATATCAGATATATTATCATTATTTATTCGATGAATTATTCTTCTTTAGCTAACCTGCCACGTTTCTACCATAAGCTAGTTTTTATTAATTACAGGAATGCTGCCACTATAGTTACATAAAAAAACTATCCATTCGGCAGTTAGTGTAAACTTGTAAATTCCATCTTTGGTTCTGCTTAATACGTTAGATATCTATGTTTCAATAATTTTATTTTTAAATAACAAGTCTCGAATTGGAGATTCCTCTTAACATATAGTACTATTAAATTAATATTGTTTTTCAAAAATTTATAATGTTGCTACTAAATAGCTCTTTTGCTGGTAAAAACCCATCATACATATTTGTGAAATATCAATTAGAGTAAGAATTAAGAGTAATTCAAAATTATTACCATGGAACTATCAGAAGGAGGATATTATGAGCGAAAAAATTAAAACTTATGATACTGAAGGTATCAAAATATATTGGAAACCCAGTAATTGCAAACATGCAGCAGAATGTGTAAAGGGATTGCCAAGTGTATTCAATACCCAGAACAGACCTTGGGTATCACCACAGAATGCAACAGCTGAAAAAATCATGGAAGTGATTGATCTTTGTCCAAGCAGAGCACTTACTTATGAACAAAAATAAACAGGACTAAAAAGTTAGGAGAATGAGGAAATGACTGAAATGAAAATGGACAAGAATGAATTCTATATTGAGGAATCTAATGAAATTATTGCAAGAATTCAATTTATCCCAAGTGGAAAAGATGTAAATGGACAAAATTTAATTATTGTAAACCATACAGTTGTATACGAGGGACATAATGGCCGTGGATTAGGCAAAGAATTAGTAAACAAGATAGTTGAATATGCAAGAGATGAAAACTTATATATTATTCCTGTATGTCCTTACGCAAAAAGTGTTCTTGAAAGTAAAGAAGAATATCAAGATGTACTAGCAAAGTGATGCCATTTTATTACATGTGTTGAATGAGCTACACATAACTGGACAAAAAATAAGGTCCAGTCGACTAATCACTAAATCAGGGCATACTGCTAATTAGTATAAAGATTCATACTAGCAACAATACTAGGAGAGGCGGTTATGCTAGCCTAGCTAGCAAGCCAGATATCTTTTCCATCTGGTTTTCTGGCTGGCAAAAGTATGGACTTGGAGGCACCTTGTCAAGTTGCGATGGTTACCACTAAATTCGGAAGTCGATTATATTTTATTCGGAATGTTAGTATGACCAGGACTAGAAGAACATTTACCACTTAAAGCCCTAATGGTTAAATAAAACTCTTTGTTATTCATCTTTATTAAAAAGGGATTTAACAATAATTTTTTCATTTTCTTTCTTCTTAACCCTTCCAAAAATAATTTCCTATAAAGCACCATTATACTTTCGGAATGCTTGTTCAACTAACCCACGATTGTTATATAAGAAAGGTACTAAATTTATTACAATCCAGGATTGCTTTTTTTAAAGTGACTTAAAAAAGAAACTTTCCTTGTAAAAGGGAAAGTTAATTACTAAATAATTGTAATACCTACTGTTTTACTCCTCAGTATAGTTTTCTTGTCGTTTTTTTCGAATATTATAGATATATACTATTGGAATAATACCGCAAATAAATAATATTCCTCCCATAATTAAGCCGTTGATAATATTATAACCATCAGTGAATGATACAAGAAATCCGACACTAGTTGAAATTAAAACAAGTACAATTACTGATATTATTAAACTCTTTTGCGGATTAATTTTACTTTCATGATCCACACTAATACTTATTGATAAATAAGCTGAAATAACTGAGGTAATTATAAATACAAACCATAAAGGATTATCTTTCATTCCGTCTAACCCTTTTGTTATTAAGTCATACCCTAAAATCCCAAGAATACCAAGAGTTTGAATAATATATGCAATGCGAATGTTCCTTAAGTTTTGAAGTGCTAAACGTTCATCAGTAATTTTTTGCATGTTCATTCCTCACTTTCTACCCAAAATACTTCATCTAATGTTTTATTAACTACATAACAAATATCCAGACACAACTTAAGAGTTGGATTATATTTTCCCTTCTCAATTAAACTAATTGTTTGGCGAGTAACCCCTATCTTTTCTGCCAGTTGTTGTTGTGTCAAACTTACTTGCGTACGAGCAATCTTAACTTTATTTTCCAAAGGTTTTATCCCTCCTAAACAAATTGTAACATATATATTACATAATTCAATATATATATTACATCTAGTGCCAAAATTCTAACGATAGCTGCATAACAAAAAAAATGAGCTTATCATGCTCTCATTATTGAAGTAAAGCACCTGTTCAAAAATTTAAATACAACATTTTCCAACACTAGTATGATATACTACTAATGTATTTTAATGAAAGGAATGGTTGAATGAAAAGACGAATTCAACTCATTAGGGTATCATTGCTTTTATTCACTTTATTACTTTTTGGTTGTACAATTGATCTAAGCAAGGATTCTTCTTATACTGACTCCCCCGTACCTGAATCTACTAGGAAAATTGGTGAAACTGAAATAAATGAATTTAATTCATCTTCGGCTTCTTCTACAACCTCAAATGACGAAAATTTAGTTGCTACAGAGAAAGATATTAATATAAATCATCAAAATTCCACATCAAATTCTGATAACAAAATATCTAATAACACATCTGAAAATAAGGTAGCCAATACATTATCTAAGTATTCTGCTCAAGAAATAGAATATGCTAGAATCTGGTTGCAACTTGGGCCAAATCAGGACATCGATGAATTATATATTCAACATATTAATGCAGGCGAGCCACTTAATCCTAACGATGAGACAAGTGCTAATTATCCAGAGGATGTTATACATTTATCAGGTTCACGTTTAGTGGATGGCTCAGTGACTTATAGTAGTAACGGGGATGGAACAATTAACATATACAAAGTGCCACATAGATGGGATGGAAAATATCCTGCTGGTAAACAGTTCTACATAGATTTTTTTATAAATGATACTGAGCTAGTGTATGTTGATACAGGTGATGATGAAAAAATAATTAAATTAATAAACATTATGACCGTCCAATGAGGCGGTTACAATTATATGTACGCCTTTTTTAGCATTTTTTCTTATTTGTAGATGAAATAGTCCATAAATCAAAAGTAATTCTTGCTAAATATATGCAAGAACTCTTTTTAGTACTTAATAACTTTATCTTATGCAACATAAGCAGCCGATTGTTCTTATGTGACTTCCCTATCTAGTTTCTTCCATGAGTTAATCTTTTCATTTACTTACAAAAAAATGCTGATATATTATTCTATTTTTGGTATATTAAAAAATTGTTTTGCTATAAAAACCTGTTAACACTAATATATATACCAATATTGCCGAAAAGGAAATTTCCGTTAAAACTGCAAAACCTGCGCTTTTCTTTTTTCTTGTATTAATCCAAACTGTTATTGCCATGATAATCGTGATAATTATCCAAAAAAGGAAGCGTATGGATTGGTAGGTTGTATCCAATCATACCAATGTAGAAAACTAATATAACACTCCTTGATTCTTTCACTTTAGGAACTATAAAGAAAAGATTTCTTTCATCTCTATTCTGATTAATGTGTATGCAGACATTTCCCCTTGCATAAATCCACTTCTGTAATCCATCTCATCCTCTTTCCATTTATCCTTAAACACTTCCGCCAACTTTTCCAACTTATCTGCGTTTATCTTTAAAAGTGACAGCTTTTTATTTGCCTCTGAATGGAGGATTACTTGCAGATCAACTATTATTTTCTCATAGCCTAAAGCCATACCTTCCCATAAACCTTTTTGATAGTTAGTTGGCACTTTAGCTATTTCTTCTTTAGCCATATCAGGAATGTCATCATAATACATTTTATATAAAAGGTCATTTATACTAGTGCTGCTTTGTTTGTGTGCTTCATTTGCTCTTCTTTCAATAGAACTAATGAAATCCTTCAGCTTAGCATTCACTATATCGCCTCCTACAGTGTAATCGAGTTCCCTTACTAACTAGTTAACAATTAACCTAATCGCTTTAATCATTCCAAGAAGCATTTGTCTTTCCAGCTTATCAGTAGTTTCCAATGACGTGCTTAATTCTTTTTCCACTTCAATAAAATCTAAAATACAATCTTCAATCTTTGCTCCTCTAAACATCTTCCTTCTATATTCAGATAATTCAAACACCTCTTATGTTAAAAATACCACTTAAGTAAACAATTGCAGTGTAAACAAATGTATACAGTATAAAAAACAAAATTTGTCTAAAGTCCAATTAACACCAAGACAATAAAAGAAATCCAAGCCCCAACGACTCTGGCTATCTCCTTCTTTGTTTTTAGTTCTGTGAAGCGTTAATTAATGTATGAATTCTGAAGAAGATTCTGGTATAATATTCTAAATAATTCTTAATAAAGAACGAAATAAGGGGGGGTCAATATGAAAAACAACCAATTTGCTGGGGAACTTGTAAATCGTCTTAAAGAACTCCGGCTTAAAAGGGACTGGACTATCAAACATACAGCTGAAAAAATCGGAATAGGAGCATCTATGTATTCTGGATATGAGTCTCAACTTCGTCTGCCACCAATGGAATTATTGTCAAAGATTGCGGAGGTTTTTGATACTACAACTGATTATCTATTAGGAAGCCCCGAAAAAGTAGAACAAACAAAATCTCCAACAGATATTGAATGGATACTAACACACGAAAACATTAACTATAGGGGCATTGAATTAACATATAAGGATAAAGAAAACGTAAAAGTATTATTAAAGATGTTGTTAGAGAATAGAATGGAACCAATGAATGATGTAGGCTGCTCCATAGAAGAAGGTCGACAATAGCAAGTCATAATGGTTAGACGGATGACTGAAATTACTTGAGGGAGTCCGGCTAGCTATTCACCAAATATATGTCATATCCCTTGTCTATATGGATACAGCACTTTTCCAATTTCTTATGTTTCATTCATTTGCAAACAAATAACTTTCGTTAACCTGCCATGATTTCTGCATAAAAGTACTAATTTTCTTTGTCTCAGAAATGGTGCCTCGTTTTAACATAATAAATGCATCTCCCTATATTTAAGGAAAGCCGCCGAAATATAGGATTGAAACTAAAAAATTGCACTCTAAAAAGTATGCTTTTTGTTTTTATTAATTAAGAATGTTGAGAGTATCTATAGAATAATCATAACCATTTTTCATTTTCATCGATCCATTTCCAAGTAGTTAAATCGAATGCGACTACTGCATCATGGAAAACAAAATAAGAAGGTAATACTAATGCATCTGCATCTGCCATCCTCCAGCAATTCTGAAACCATTCTGCTATTGCTCCTTCTTCCTTTGGGACTAACTCTTCTTCATTTGCCTCATAAAAGCTGTAAAATTCATCAAGCTGTTCATCTGATAGGTGTCTAAATTCCACGTCTGAGAGTATTCCTTTGCTACCAGCAAATAGCAATGAATCCTCCGTTTCTTTGAAAACTTCATTATTATCTCTATCCATTGAAAACATTCTAATGTCAATTGTTGATTGATCCATAAAAACTACAAAGTCTAATAAATCAATATCAGGCGAAAAATTATATTGCTGTATTTCTTTTAATTTTTCTATCAGAGTATCCGTATATTTATTTAGGCTTTCTAAAAGTGTATCCATAGTCTTGTTAACTAAAAACATAAAAACCTCCAAAACTTCTGTATATTAATATCCATTATATACCAAATGCAACGTTGAATATAAGCATGAATGTTATTTTTTGATTAGCTTTTAAAAAAATTATTGTACACAAAACCTTCTAATTAAAAATATTTAAACTGGGAGTATCCCTTCTTTCTCTATACTGTCCCGTTAATACCACGAATTTGCATTACTTAAAATTCCTCTTCTTATAGATATTAAAACTATTCAAGAATACAAACTATAAATAAATAGGAACTATTTAACAAATTAGTAATTTAAAGTATAATTTTATAGTAAATTATTATTTTTGGAGGGAGTTAAATGAAAAAACTATTAGTAGGTTTTATACTAAGTATCATTCTAATTTTGTCTGCAGTTGGGATACATCCAACTAACACAAACGCAGCCACTGACCATAATCCAGTTGTTTTAGTTCATGGCATTAGTGGCAATAGCTATAACTTTTATGCTATAAAGAATTATTTAGTGAGTCAAGGTTGGAATCGAGACAGTCTCTATGCAATTGATTTCTTAGACAAAACTGGTAGAAATTCAAACAATGGACCACAACTTTCTAGATATATAGAGGGTGTGTTAGCAGAGACTGGAGCAGATAAAATAGACATTGTTGCTCATAGTATGGGGGGAGCAAATACTCTCTATTACATTAAGTATCTAGGTGGAGGAGATAAGATTAGAAATGTGGTAACACTTGGTGGTGCTAACGGTCTTGTTTCCTCTACTGCACTACCAGGAACAGATCCAAACCAAAAAATTCTCTATACATCTATCTATAGTACAGGTGATAGGATTGTATATCCATACTTATCTAGATTAGAAGGTGCTAGAAATATTCAACTGTATGGAATTGGTCATATCGGGTTATTGTCTAACATCCAAGTAAATGGTTATATCAAAGAAGGGTTAAATGGTGGAGGCCTTAATACAAATTAAAAGACAATTCCTTGGAACCGTACTATTACGTTTCTTTTTATAGTTCATCAGTATATCCGTTCATAATTATGAAAAAGTTTTGATTTAATTATCTAGTAAGTGGTACTACCCCTTTATCATATTTGAGCAAGCATAATCTTCATTAATATAGATTATCTTTATAGCGTAGCTTGAAAATTTAATTCTGTTCGGACTCACTACCTCTATACTCACTATTCCCCGCATTTAATTTAGAGCAAGACCGATAAAACCTCATTTATTTATAGTACTAATACGTACCATATATAAATGAGGTTTTATCAAGTAAAATATAGCCGTGATGATTCCCTAATTATCTTTTTTCCATCTGCATATTTATTTCTGCATCTTCATCATGTCGCTGCCGAAGCAGCCGCTGCTTCATCAGACTTCACACAATCAATTGCTACAACTAACGCGATAATAATAGCCTCCATCTCTTCATTCTCTATCTGAACCTTATAGCTGTCTCCCCAAGTAAACCATTCCTTGCTAACGGTACCAATCACATTGCCATGCTGTTTGACTTGAAAATCCATGTCCCACCAGTTACCCTGTACCTCAATATCTGCTGCATCTATCGTATACCGTGGTTTAAAGAATGAAAACTCTTTTCTTATCGTTAACGCCTCATGGCCATTTACCTCTACAAAAAACTTCGGTAAAAAGCTGAATACCTTTTTAGTAATAAGGGCAACTTCTTGTCTATTTGTATTCATTATGGAGAAGGTCTTTGGGACTTGCATAAAGCTTCCTTCCACATAATAAATATCCTGCTCTGTTTGATCTTTCACTGTAAACTTTCCACTTAAACTGAATACCTTTTGCTTTATATAAAGTTGTTTCATAAGGCACCTCCTGTAAAATTGGGCAATCCAAAAGTGCTGATTTTTAAGTTTTCCTATTTGTTAACAATACGTATTAGCCATACCAAAAGATTCGTCCATTGCAAAAAAAGCAAAAGCCTCCCTAACGGAAGGCTTTTGCAACGGTTAATATTTCAAGTGTGTTTTTTTAAGCAATTGGCATCTTTATTTCAGCACCTGCACCAGGTCTTTTACCTGCCTCTATCATCTCTTCCAATTTCTTCATTAATAGAGGAAGCTCTCCCATCGTTTGGATAACAAAATCTGCACCATTTTCAATAAAACGCTGTCTTGTTGTGTAGATGCTTTGCTCCTTTTCTTCCTCTGTAAGTGCTGTGAATTCTTCTTGCGTTAGTCCCATTTCCGAGCTTCCAATTACAACTCCTACAGACCAGACTCCTGCATTAATGCCTTCCTTTATGTCGGATACTGTATCGCCAACTTTTATAACGTTCCAAGAGGCTGTCAGCTTTAATTCCTCCATATTACGGTAGATCATATATGGATATGGTCTGCCATATGAATCTGTTTCGTCTGGAGTAACGAGAAAGTCTGGACTGTAGCCTTTCTGTTTAGCGTTTGGTACGACGATGTCCATCATTTTTTTTGTGTAGCCTGTTGTGGAGCCGATTTTGATGCCGCGCTCGCGTAAAACTTGGACTGTTTCAAGCACTTCTGGAATTGGATTGGTATATTCGCTTAAACTTGCGAGCAGGGCTGGCTCGAATTCAGCATATAGCCGCTCTACGTCTGCTTCTGTAAACTCACGTCCGTATTGCTCTTTCCATAGGCTTGAGATTCTTGGCATGGAAAGCATTGCTCGGATATGGTCGATTTTCAGCATCCCCATCGGTTCTCTTGCTTCTGCCATTGTTACATCGATTCCGGCATTGTGGAAAATATCAATAAACACATTTACTGGTGCAAAGCACCCAAAATCTACTGCTGTTCCTGCCCAATCTAGAATAATGCCTTCTACTCTGTTCATATTAAAGTCCTCCCATATATTCTTTAATAACATCACATAGTTCTTGTATGTCTGTTTCATAGATCTCGCCGATATTGCCAATACGGAATGTGTCTATATCAGTTAGTTTACCTGGGTATAGAACAAAACCTTTTTCTTTAACATACGAGTAGAAATCAATGAAGCTAAAAGTTTCACTTGGATACAGAAAGGTTGTTATAATTGGTGATTGCTTTTCTTCTGTAATATAAGCAGTAAAGCCGATCTCTGCTAGCCTGCTTCTTAGTACTGAATTATTGTTGTGATATCTTTTAAATCTAGCAGAAACACCGCCTTCTTCTAGCAGTTCATCGATTGCTTTTGAGAATGCTGCTACTACATGTGTTGGGGATGTAAAGCGCCATTTTCCGTCCTTGTCCATTTCCTTCCATTGATCAAACAGATCTAGCGATAAGCTGCGGGCATTGCCTTCACATGCAATCAGTTCAAGCTTGTTGGCTAATACAAAACCGAAGCCAGGTACTCCTTGGATGCATTTGTTTGAGCTGCTTATTAAGAAATCTATTCCCAGCTCTGCTATGTTCATTTCCACACCGCCAAAGCTGCTCATTGCATCGATTATCAGCTTTTTATCATAATCCTTTGCTAACTGAGCTGCTAGAGTTAGAGGGTTTAAGATTCCTGTTGTTGTTTCACAATGAACCATCGCAATATGGGTAATCGTCTCATCTGCCTCAAGAATGTCTCTCACTTTTGCTTCGTTTGGATGTTCATTATACGCTGTACGGTATTCTACAAAGTTAAGACGCAAATATTTCGCCATTTTCACAATCCGCTCGCCATAGGCCCCGTTAGTAATAATAAGCAGTTTATCTTGCTCCGAAAGAGCTGTATGCAACACAGATTCTACTACAAAGCTGCCGCTCCCTTGCATTAATACTGCTGTATAGTCGCTTTCCGGTGCACCCGCCAGTTTTAGTAGCTGTGCTCTAATTTTTTGGGTAATTTGCTTGTAATCATCATCCCATGTACAGCGGTCAAACAGCATTTCTTCTTTTACTGCTTTGCTTGTTGTTAATGGTCCAGGTGTTAGTAATTTATAGTTTCTCATTGTTGTCTTCCTCCTTATTGTTTCGCTTCCGTAAATAATTGCTGATGCTTTTCTAATAGTTCTACAGTTAATTGCTCTGCATACTGTTTGGCATGAGCAGGTTTGTTAATGTCATCTACTGTTTCGCCTTCATAAATGGCTACTGGATAATTCGTGATTAATTCCTGTCTGGCATCATTGATAATTGTTTCCGCCATTTCCATGGCAAGCTTTGTTTTTTCCTTATCATCTTTGTTTACGACTGCAACTGATTCTGTCAAAGAGAAATTCCCTTCTGTCGGATCAACATAGCTGATCGGTGCTCCTTCCTCTTGCGCTTTAACTGCTTGGTGGCGAAGTCCAAATCCTGCAGCTACTTCTCCAGCTTGAACTTTTTTGATAGGACCAGACCCTGAGCTTTCCAAATGGGGACCAACATTAGCAATCAGCTTTTCCAACACTTCTTTCCCTTCTTCTTCTCCGTATTCTGTTAGAATGGCTTGTACTAACAGCCACCCTGTTGATGAATCTGCAATATTTGGAATTGAGACTAAATCTTTATACTCAGGTTCTGTTAAATCCATAATAGACGTTGGCGCTTCTAAAACATTTTCCTTCAGTACCTCTGTGTTGACAAAAATCGCACCAGTAATTGCAAGGATTGGAGAATAAAAGGCTGGATGTTCATCAACTGCTTTTGTTTCAAACGTTAAATCTGTAAACATATCATTTTGTTGTTGTGCACTTTCAAGGAAATAGGAGCTCATTGTGACCAGATCTGCTTCTATGTCTTTTCCTTCGGCAATAAGTTTCCCGCCAAGTTCAGAAGTTCCTAAAGACTGTAATTGATATTTGCCTTCATAACCTGCTGCATTTAATGCATTTTCCATTGCTGTTATTGCCTCTTCATCACCATTTGTGGCAATCACTACTTTCTCTGACGCTGCACTGCTGTTACTGCAGGCAACCGTCACAAAAAACAGACTGACGGTTATCAATAACAAAGCCACTTGTTTCATCGCTTTTTGCATGTTAATCCCCTCACTTTTTTTGGATTTTGGAACAAAGCCTGCTGCTTTATGTTTTTGGACATAATCACAGATAAGCTTTACTGCTAAGTTTGTAACAAATATTAGAATCGACAGAACAAATATTTCATTGAATTTAGCAAAATGCTGCAGCTCCTTAATTTTGCTCGCAAGCACAACTGTCTGTGTCGATACTAAAAAGATAATCCCGCTGATGGTAACCATCGAATTGATAAAATAATAACTGAACATTTCGATAATTGTTGTTATAGAGTTAGGTAAGATAACTCTCCAAATTGTTTTGAACCAGCTATCTCCGAATAAACCTCCTGCTGTTTCCCAATTTGGATTCATTTTTGCTAACGTGTTTTTTGCCATCAAATATGGTGTTGTAAAATAATGAACGATATTACATAAGATGATAATTAAAAATGTTCCTTTTAGAGTGCTACCATTGATAAGCAGTAAATAAGATAATCCTAATACCATGCCAGGAACTGTATTACAGATGATAGAGATAACATCCAGTACCTTCGTTTTCATACTTGTTCGCGCTGCTAGTAATGCCGCGAAATAAGCTACTACTGTGCCAAAAACAGCTGTACTTGCTGCTATTAAAATCGAATTCTTGTAAACGAAAATTAATTCACTGGATTCAAGTACTGATTGAAAATGCCCCCAAGTAAATGACATATCATACGGATAACTGTTTACGAATGGTGCGATAAATATAACCGCAAATACAGACAGCATAGCTGTGATAATCAGTGCAGACAGAATACCGAAAGCACTGTCTCTTTTCTTATTCTCCAGCAGCTCCATATCAGAGACATTGTCATTATGAAAATTGAATTTTTCCAAATAGCTTAACAGGAAAATGCCAATTACACTTGGCAAAAGCATCATTACAGCGATTACTGCCCCATGGTTAAAATTAGGAATAGATCCAAGCATTACTTGATAAAGCTGTGTTGCGACAACATTGTACGTCCCGCCGATAGAGGCCGGAATACCAAAGTCTGTGAAGCTTAGGATAAACGAAAGCACAAACGCTCCACCTAATGTTCCAATTAACGGGCGAAGCACCGTGGTATTAAAACTGCGGAACACCCCATCTCCCATTAGTTTCGACACAATCATATATTTCTTGTCTACCTGCATAAAGGAGTTGTGAATTAACAAAAATGCTGGTGGAATGGTATAAATGACATAGCCAAGCAATAAGCCATTAAAGCCATAAATATTGAATAATTTCCCGCCAAATATGTTTGTCAGCAAGCCTTGCTTTCCGAATGAATAAATAATCGCAAAGCCATATGTTATTGTCGGGAGCAGCATTGGAACAAGAATGCCAATTCTAACCGCTTTTTTCAGTGGCTGAAACATCCTAGTACATTGAATACTGTATGCCAGCACAAACGCGATAACGGTTGTTAATACAGCAGTAAGCCCTGACACTTTCACACTGTTCCAAACTGCTTCACCAAAAGCTTTATCTGTTATTACTGTCTGAAAATGAAGCAACGATAAACCTTCATCTCCCTGCACCGACCGAATAAACAGCAGAATGAGCGGAACAAGCATAAATAACGAGAACAGAAGAACAACGAGCCAATAAATAAGGCGCATCTCTTTTTTGACACTATACATGGGCGCCACCATATAAGGACAGAATGCTTTGTCTTTTCGTCTCCAGCTGTTTCAAAATAAAGCTGCGTACAAATTCATTTTGTGGACGCTGCATGATATCTTCTGGTGTTCCAAACTGGGAAACTTTACCGTCGTTGATGATGAGAATTTTATCAGACATCGTCATCGCCTCTTCCGGATCATGTGTAACCAGAATTGTCGTTAGCTTAAACTCCTTAGCGATTGTTTTAATTCTTTCCTTAATCGATTCTTTAATAACCCCATCTAAAGCACTCAAAGGCTCATCCAATAATAGAATTTTCGGTTTTGTCACCAGTGTCCTCGCTAGTGCGACTCGCTGCTTTTGCCCTCCTGATAATTCATGAATTCGTTTAGTCAAATGAGGCTGCAGTTCAAGGAAATCAATGTACTCTTGAATTTCTTGTTCTGTAATGCTGCCTTTTTTATTTTTTAATCCATAACGGATATTGTCATATGCATTCAAATGAGGAAATAGTGCATAGTCTTGGAATACAATATTAAATCCTCGTTTTTCCATTGGAACTTTTGAAACATTATCCTCATTGAAAAGTATTTTGCCATTATCCATTTTTACTAATCCTAATATGATTTTTAATAGAGTTGTTTTTCCACTTCCACTTTTACCTAAAAGGGAGACGATTTCCCCTGTTTGGATGGATAAGCTAATATCTGACAGAACCTCTTTATCCCCGAATTGTTTGCTGACATTTTGTAGTTGAAGCAAACTTTCCACCTCCTCTTGCACAACTTCAGTATAAATACTATATGTAAATGACAAACCTGTTTTTTGTTAAGCGAATGTAAAATATGCATATTTTAAGCATAAGTTATACATTAGTTTTGCATATATTCATTTTAATTAATTAGTGTTTCTTGCTTTTTTTCTACGTATAAAGTATAAATAGAGGCAAGTTCACTATTAAAATGAATGAGGGGAAAAAGCATGTTTCCACTAGAAAGACAAAAAAGAATTATAGAATTGTTGATGGTCAAAAAAGTCCTTAAAATGACAGAATTAACTTCAGAGCTTGGCATCTCTGTTGATACTTTACGCAGAGATATTCAAACGCTAACGAATGAGGGGAAAATTGAGAAAATATATGGTGGTGTGAAGCTAGTTGAATCGTTCTTAGGTGAATCGACTATGGGAGAGCGGATGGTCAGCCACTTGACTGAAAAAGAAAGCATTGCCCTTACATGCAGCAATCTCATCAATGATGGCGATTGTATCTTTCTCGACAGCGGCTCTACAACCTATCAAATCGCCAAATATATTAAAAACAAGAAAAACTTGACGGTCGTAACCAACTCCATTCCAATCATAACCGAGCTAATGACTAGCGATGTGGAATTAATTGTGATTGGCGGCAAAATCCGTAAAGAAGAAAATTCAGTAGTAACATTTGATTATCTATTTAACTTTCAAGAGCTCAATATCTATAAAGCATTTATCTGTACAAGCGGGATTACGCTAGAAAAGGGAATTTCTGATTATAATTTAGAGGAAGTCTTAACAAGGAAGAAAATGATTGAAATATCCAAGGAAATTTATGTAGCTGCTGATAGTTCGAAGTTTGGTAAAGACGTGACCGTTAGCATTGCCCCGCTAGAGAGCATTGATTACATCATTACAGATGCCAATTTATCTGATAGTATTGTCGAGCAGTTCCGCGAAACAAATTGCACTTTAATACTCGCAGAAAATACGGAAAAATAAGAAAGGGGAGTCACACAACGGTGACTCCCCTTTCTTATTTCATCCCCCAGACAACAGCAATATTCCGGGCTGTTCTTTCCACATATTCCTCTGCATTCTGAAATGCTTCCTGTAAGGATATAACACCTGGAATGATGCTGAAGACTGCGTCAATGCCGTGTTCATGAACAACATCACTGTCACTTGCAGCATTACCAGCTATGGCTATTACAGGGACACCATGTTTTTTGGCAGTCTTAGCGACGCCGATTGGGGTTTTCCCAAAAATCGTCTGACTGTCTATTTTTCCTTCTCCTGTAAGGACTAAATCAGCATCAGCAACAAGCTCAGAAAGCCGGGTTGCTTCAATCACAATGTCGACGCCGCGCTTCAAATCAGCTTGCATAAATGCCAGCAAACCGCCGCCCAGTCCGCCTGCTGCTCCTGCCCCAGGTACTTCAGCTATTTTTATGCCTAATTCTCGTTCAATGACTGCTGCATAATGAGCTAGGTTTTCATCTAGTTGGTGCACGATTTCAGGAGTGGCACCTTTCTGCGGACCAAAGATGGCAGAAGCTCCTTTTGGACCAATCAAGGGGTTATCCACATCGCAAGCCACTTCGATTTTGACACCAGCTAACCTTGAGTCCAAATGCGATAAATCGATGGCAGCAAGACTGCTGAGGAAACCGCCGCCATCTTCTAATTTTTGACCGTTCTTATCAAGGAAACGGGCACCAAGCGCGCTTGCCATCCCAGCACCGCCGTCATTAGTCGCACTGCCGCCAATACCGATAATAATATGGTCGACATTATGCTCAAGTGCAGCGGCAATTAATTCACCAGTGCCTCTTGTTGTCGTAACAAGGGGATTTCTTTTTTCTTGTGGTACTAAATAAAGCCCAGAGGCTGCCGCCATTTCGATTATTGCAGTTGTTTCATTACCAAGTATTCCGAAAAACGCCTCTACTTTCTCGCCTAACGGGCCAGTCACTGTTTTTGTGATAATTCTTCCGCCTGTAGCATCCACTAATGACTGCGTAGTACCCTCTCCTCCATCAGCCATAGGCACTTTCACATACTCAGCATCAGGAAATACTTGCTTAAAGCCGTTTTCAAGCGATTCTGCTACCTGTAATGCTGATAAGCTTTCTTTAAAGGAATCTGGTGCAAGGACAATCTTCATCTTTATTGCTCCTTTCTATATTTTTTAGCCAAATAGTTTAAACACCCCATAAATAAGGGTTGATATGATTGCTAATGTTAAGCCCACTAGTGTTTCATATGGCAATAGCTTTAGGCGTTCCTTCATGTCCATGTTGACACTGCCGCCTGTAGAATGGAAGAAACTTCCGTGTGGAAGATGATCTAGAACAGTAGCACCAGCATGAATCATTGCAGCACCGGCAAGGGCTGACACACCCATGTCAAGGATGGTAGAACTGAACACTTGGCTTGCCACTGCTGTTCCTGCAGTAGTAGAAGCTGTTGCTGCCGACATAAAAATTCCCGATACAGGTGCAAGCACATAACCTGGAAGTCCAAGGACATTTAACCCATCAATGAGCACATCCTTTAAACCAGAATTAGCAATAATTCCTGCTAATGTGCCTGTTCCAAGCAGCATGATCGCAACACCGGACATCTTTCCTAAGCCAGATACAGCATAATCATTAATCTTTTTCCCTCTCCCCATCACAATTGCACCGACTATTCCGCCAACCGGCAAGGCAATCATTGGATCGATGCTAATATTAAATAGCGGCCGTAATGCTAATAACAAAATCGTTACAATCGGCGCCACAATCGCTGTTAAAAAGGATGGAAGCTCCATGCTGTTAGGAGAGTCAATTTCCGCTAACTGGACGACTGACCCTTTTTTGACAAGTCTTTTTGCAAGCAAATAGGTAATGGCGAGTCCGAAAACAGCTGGAATGATACCTGCAGCCATAATGGATGTTAACGGAACATTAAAGGCATCCGAAGCAGCAATCGCGTTCGGGTTTGGTGACATGATATTCCCTGCCTTACCTCCGCCAATCATTGCCAGCAAAATAGCGGTTTTAGAAATGCCGGCCTTTTTAGCAATTGCCAAAGCAATCGGTGCTACTGTAATAACGGCAACATCAACAAACACACCGACTGTGGTCAAAATCATCGTCGCTAATGATAAAGCGAGGAGCGCCCTTGTTTCTCCCAGCTTTTTTACAATCGTTTCTGCGATAACAGCGGCCGCACCAGATTCAATCAAGACACCAGCAAGCACCCCAGCTGCCAGAATTCTTAGCACTGCAGGAATAATCCCCTCCGCACCTTCTATCATCAACAAAACTGTATTAGCTATATCTACTCCTCCGACTAGTCCACCGACTAAGGCGCCGGCAATCATGCCATAAGCAGGAGAAACTTTCTTCAGTATTAATACAATTGCTACAACAAGTGCTACAATTGCTCCTAAAGCGCTTACTTGAATGTCCAAAATAGTTCCTCCTCATTTGTTTGTAATTATTAATAATTGTAAGCGTTTCCTAAATGTTTTTCTTCGTTCATTCCATAAAAAAAAGCTTGGCAGCTCCAAGCTTTTTTGTGCATTTGCACAAGTCTATGAAAGTTGATTTTGAAGAACAGAAAGATAAAGCTCTACTAACTCCTTTATTTTCCGCGGGTCCTTACCTGTCAGCTCATTAATTCGCTCTAAACGGTAGCGAAGTGTATTGCGATGAATAAACAGCCTTGCTGCCACTTTGTTCACGTCTCCATTTTCCTCTACATACATAAGCAAGGTTTCAAGCAATTCCCCTTTTTTATCCTGTTGCTTCAGCCTCTCGATATAGGTACCAAACTTAACATCTAGCCCCTGTTCTTTTGCTTGCGACAGAAAAATCGGCAGCTTTCTGTCCTCTGAGGAATAGATGTTCTTATCTGGATCTAGCTTTTTACCAACCTTTAAAGAATGTACAGCTTCCTGATAAGAAATACGTATCCCTTCCAAGCCGCTGTAGTATGTTCCAAGAGAAAATTTGACTGCCAGCTCTTCCTGTTTTTCGAGATAAGACATCCATCTCTCCAGCTCAGCTCTTGTGGCTGCTTGATTCCAGACGCCATTTTTTAATACAATCCTTTTTAATAGAATAATATAATGTTGGTGGACAACATATAGATCATCCGTTGACAGCTTTGCACGAATGGTTTTAAAAACTTTAGCATTATCATCTGCTGCCATAATTATTACCGTTCTTGGAATAGTTAAGTCCATGCCGAGCCGCCTAGCTCGGTCAAAATAGAGTGAATCAAAGTCTTCCTGTCCATTAAGCAGCATCGTCACAAGCTCTTCTTTTAACCGCTCATCCCATTGCATTTCCTCCATTAAAAAGGCTTGCTGGATGATCATTTCGGCAGCCATTCTGACAAGCTCTCCATAATTACGGATTTCCTCAGGTGCTCCCGTTATCCCAATGACACCAACAACTTTTTCATGAAAAGTAATCGGCAAGTTTATACCTGCTTTCACCCCATGAAACTTATCTGCTTCTGTAACACCAATTTCAAAACCAGTCTGCGTTTCGATTACCTTTACTGCACCTTCATGGATAGAATCAACTCTATCCTCATCCCCTGAGGCAATAATAACCCCTTTTTCATTCATAACATTAATATTCCAATTTATAATTGTCATCGTGCGATTGACGATTTCCTGTGCTAGCTCCTTGTTTAAGTATTTCATCTGAACCCTCTTTTCTGGTACAAAAGGATATCCTTCTTTATTAAGATTATATTTATCTTAACATAGCAGTCTATTCTGACTTCACTTAATTTTTTTAAGTTATTCTTTCTATTAAATATCTTATTAAAAATATAATGCAACCTTTTCTTTATAATCACGTAGGTCCTCTTACTAGCAACAAACGATATCCATAAAAAAGCACCCTAATCTTAATGTAGTCTAAAAATTAGGGCACCCACCATATTATTTGAAATAAAAAAACTATATTTCACTTAGGAATAACTATTCTGAATACAAAAGTGTTTATTATTGATGTAATTATTTTTTGTGGGAAGAAATTTTAGGACGGGCAACAAGAAAGAAAATCGTATGCAAAACAAAGAAGATTACCGCAAATATAAGAAAATCTACTATCAAAATAAATTCAACATTATTTTGTATGAAGTCATGAAGAAAGAAAGTTATAATCAATACAATGAAGCAGCTTAAAGTACTTTGTTTCCAAAAAGAACTGTATGCTATTTTTGAAATGAAAAACACCTCCTCTATTCACCATTCTAATCACATCTTAATTTAAATCTTCAGCTGTACAACCTGAATATCAACCCACTATCCTATCGCTTCAAAATATAATATAAATGCCTTATAAAAAAGATATATAACTATAGATATACTTACAAAAACTATATTATTTATCTCTTATCAAATTTACTTCTCTCCATTTAAAATAAATTATAGACTTAAATTTTCTCTTTCCTTATAAAAAAAGACTTGGATTATATCCAAGTCTCAGAATTATTCACTACCGCAATTCTCTAGCAATTACTGCAATATCCCGCGGTGATGTTCGGCAACAGCCGCCGATAATGCTCGCTCCTGTTTTAAACCATTCTTTATGGCTTAAACTTGCGCATGCTTCCTCGCCATGCCAAGTTTTTGTGGTCGGGTCGTATGTTTCGCCTGAATTTGGGTAGACAATTATTGGTTTATTTGTACTTTCTTTTATATTTTTGATTGCTTCTGTGATGATTTGTGCTGATGCACAATTAAAGCCGATGGCGGCAATTTGGTCGTGTCCTGTGAATTGTCTGCCACAATCCTTTAATGGTGTGCCGTCACTGATTTGTGTTTCATCTTTTAATGAGAAAGAAAGCCAGGCGTATGTATTCGGAAATTCCTTTAGTATTTCAGTCAGTACGGTTGCTTCCTGCAAAGAGGGAATTGTTTCAAATGCAAGAATATCAGCTCCTGCTTCCATTAATGCTATCATTCTTTTCCGATGAAAGTCTGTAAGTACTTTGTTTGTTACATCATAGTTCCCGACATATTCAGATCCATCTGCCAAGTATGCGCCATATGGTCCGACTGATGCAGCGACTAACGGCTTGGGTCTGTTTGACTGTTCGTGCTCTTTCCAGAAGTCATCTCTAGCCTTTCTGGCAAGAGCAACGGATTTTTTTATCAACTCTATTGCTTTTGTTTCATTTATACCTCTTTCTGCAAAGCCTGCAATCGAGGCCTGATAGCTTGCGGTGATGGCGCAATCTGCTCCTGCGCGAAAATATTCTGTATGCACTTGATAAATAAGCTCTGGCTTTTCTAAAAGCACTCTTGCTGACCAAAGCGGGTCATCTAAATTACAGCCATATGCTTCTAATTCTGTCGCTAATGCTCCGTCTAAAATCATCAGCGGATAATCTGATAAAATATTGTTAATTGGATTGCTGCTGATCGACATACTTTACTTCTCCTTTTTTTAATTTCTTCATTACATAAAAGCTGACATAGCAAAATAGGATAAATGGAATTCCGCAATACAGGGCAATCCGTTGTGTTGGGTCAAAGGCAATACCAATACATGATGCAAGACATAATAAGAAAGAAGCAATCGGTACAAATGGATACAACGGTGTGCGATAGACTAAGCTGTCGACAGAGTTTCCTTCTTTAATAAAGCGTCTGCGGAACAAAAACTGTGAAGCACTAATGCTCATCCAAACAGCGACAACAGCTAGTCCAGAAATAGACACGAGCACGATATAAACTGTATCTGGAGCTGCTATGCTTGATAAAAGCGCTAATCCTCCGCCCAACATGCTGAAAATCACGGCATAGACTGGAACCCCTTTTTTCGACAGCTTTTTAAACTTCGGTGAAATTGTATTTTTATCTGCAAGTGACCAGAGCATTCTCGAAGCTGCATAAAGGCCTGAATTAGCAGCAGACAAAATGGCGGTCAAGATTACAAAGTTCATGATATCTGCCGCATATGGAATTCCAATCCGCTCAAACACTGTTACAAATGGGCTTTCTAACACCCCGGCTTCGGATGCTGGCAATAGGGCAGACAATACAAAAATAGTACCAACAAAGAAAATGATTAAACGCCATAATGTTGTATGAATTGCTTTTGGGACGTTTTTTTGCGGATCTGCCGTTTCACCTGCGGCAATTCCAATTAACTCTGTTCCTGAAAAAGCAAAATTAACAGCAAGCATCGTCATAAACAACGTGACAGCACCGTTCGGGAAAAGACTGCCACTTGTAAAATTACTCAGCAGCGGTGCAGACTGTGAATGAGTCATTGGAATAAGCCCGAACACTGCTCCTAATCCTAAAATAATAAAAAGGGCAATGGCAATTACTTTAATAGAGGAAAACCAAAATTCAGATTCAGCAAACAATCTGACTGTAAGTATATTAAGTATGAAAATTAAAATTGCAAATACTAAGCTCCAAATCCACACATTAACAGATGGAAACCAGCGCTGCATGAGAAGTCCTGCAGCTGTAAATTCTGATCCTAATGCAACAGTCCACGTTAGCCAGTACAACCAGGCAACTGTATAACCAGTAGCTGGGTTAATGTATTTAGCGGCATAGCTGTGGAAGGCTCCTGTTTCTGGCATATGCGCAGCCAGCTCCCCTAAGCACAGCATCACTAGATACACAACAAGCGCACCAATGAGGTAGGCCAGTATTGTACCGATAGGACCTGCCTGCTGTATAGTATAGCCTGAACTTAAAAAGAGTCCTGTTCCAATTACTCCTCCAAGTGACAGCATCACTAAATGTCGTGTTTGCATTTTCCGCTGAAATTGTTGTTTGTTCTTTTCCATCTTAACTCTCCTTAAAATATCCAGAAAAAAACACACCCTAAAATAGAGTGCGCTGCTGACTAATAAATAACATAAGCTCTTATCTATCAGGAGTCACCCGACTGGAATTAGCACAGTGTCAAAAAGACCTGTTGCTGAGGCTTCATAGGGCCAGTCCCTCCGCCTCTCTGGATAAGAAATATTTTTATTACATTAACAATCTATGAAATTATTGTCAATAGGGGCAATTTTGACTAAGTTACCAGAGAGTTATTCTTACATTTCTTTTTTAAGAGTAATTATGCTTATTATCTAAATGGAGGATTGTATAAGCAGTATTTTGAAATAACAAAAATCAGCAAAATTTTTTCTTTTAAAAGTAGCTATATCATTCTATTAGTTCTTACATCCTGTGAATTCCTTCTCAAAAAAACTTGCTTTCTTATGTTATACTGTATAAGGTTTGCAACATTTGAGAGGAGTTACCTAGTATGGACTTATCAAAATCATCTGATTACAACAAATCTATTTCTATTTATTTACTTATTGCAGGCATCGTGCTTGTCGCTTTCAACCTTCGACCGGCAATTACGTCATTAGGACCGCTTGTCGGCTTCATACAAGAAGATGTTGGACTAGCCCATTGGAGCTCTGGCTTGCTGATGAGCTTGCCCTTGATCACGTTTTCTGTCATGTCACCCCTCGTCCCTAAAATATCCAGCAGATTATCAAATGAAAAGACATTGCTTCTCGGTTTAATCATTTTATTGACTGGCATATGCTCTAGGTCAATTCCTTATACGTTCTTTCTTTTCGCCGGTACTCTGCTCGTCGGTATAGGGATTGCAATTGGCAATGTTTTGCTCCCTGCCATTGTTAAAGATAAATTCCCAGAAAAGTTCGGGTTAATGACAAGCGTTTACTCCACATCAATGGGTGTGTTCGCGTCTTTAGCTTCCGGATTAAGTGTCCCATTAGCTGACGGACAAGGCTTGGGCTGGCAAGGTGCTCAAATGGTTTGGGGAATTCCTGCAGTTGCTGCGATTATTGTATGGTTCTATTTATTGAAATACAATAGAGAAGATAAAGAGGTCATTACTGGTGCAAAGCCAGTCTCAACAAAAGTTTGGTCATCACCGATTGCATGGCAAATTGCCGTGTTCATGGGATTTCAGTCGTTTTTATTTTATGTGACCATCTCTTGGCTGCCAGAAATCCTGCATAGTTATGGAATGAGTCTTGAAACTGCAGGCTGGATGCTGTCCTTTACACAGCTGGTAGGTTTACCTGCAAGCTTTTTCATCCCGTTTATAGCAAGCCGTCTTCGTTCCCAGTCGTTGATTGCCTGCGGTTTAGGCATTTGTGCTATTTTAGGATACAGCGGTCTTCTGTTTAGTGCAGATCACTATCCAATCCTAATTATCAGTATCATCCTAATCGGTTTGGCACTTGGCGGAATTTTCCCATTAGCTCTCAGCTTAATCGGCTTCCGTTCTCAAAATGCTAAACAGGCAGCAGAACTGTCTGGGATGGCCCAATCAACAGGTTATATCTTAGCTGCTGTTGGCCCACTATTTATCGGTTCCTTGTTTGATTGGACACATGTTTGGTCAACCCCAATCGTGCTATTAATCATTATTGCAGGGATTGTGACAATATTTGGGATTTTGTCAGGTCGGGATAGACATATATAATTTTTATAAAAAACGGTGCACATTATTGTGTACCGTTTTTTTAGTATTTTATAGTAAATAATTGTAATTCATACGGACAAACTAAGAAAAAACCAAAGGAGAAAGCAATGTCTAAACGAAATGAACTTATTTTTTTACGAATTTTATTTGTTGTCAGTATTGGCTTTTTCTTAAACCTGATTAGAAAACCACTTTTAAAGGACTGGCTGATTATCTTTTTGTTTAAAAGCTATATTGCATCAATCTTAGATTACCTCGTTGTCAAAAAAGGCTATATTACATACCCTGTCAGGATTTTCAAATCTTTTGATATTAGTGTGCTTTTCAGCTACCTGATCTTTCCTGTCACTTGTGTTTATTACAATCAAGCAACAAAAAATTCAAAATTGCCGGGAATATTGTTTAAATGTCTGCTTTTTAGTCTTCCTTCTGCAGTTGCAGAACATTTTATCGAGAAGCATACAAAGCTGGTCCAATATAAAAAAGGCTGGAATTCTTCTTTCAGTTTCCTTTCGATTGCGTTTACCTTCTTATTTGTTCGAACCTTTATATCGATTGTTCGTAAAGTTGAAAAAGCATAAGCTAGTAATTAGTCAAGTGTATTATTCTCTTTCGGTGAAGCAGAAATATATGCCTCTGTAAATAAAGTAGTTATACTGTCAACAAGAATATCCTTTAATATATCAAAGGCATAATCAATATCTAATCGTTCTGTCCACTGATGGGCATCAAATCCGACCGGCCCGATATTCAATACAGGTACATTTAGCAGCTCTAATTCTCTAAGAGGGACTGTGTAACCTCTCTCCCAAATTGGCATATTGGCTGTAAGTGATATCATCGATTCTGCTGGATATTGCAAACCAGCATAGCTTAGGTCGGATATACCGTTAAAGTAATTTCGTTTTTCAAAATCTATGCCGTGAGCAGCTGTTCCGTATGTCTGTATTTGCTGAACAACTGTAGTTATTAATGGATGTTTATAGGAACTAATAGCAGGATAAAAGGGTGGCGCAAAAAACACGATGATCATAGGGGCAAGTTCTTTGCATAGTATCGCTAGTTTATCGACCATCTCAATGGTTGCTTCTCTGTCATCCATTTCTCCCCTGTTTTGCAAAATCGAGGTATGGATGCTTTCTACACTTTCTTTTCCATACTTCGTTACTGCATATTGACTAAGCTCATCATATGTTAATACAGAAACATTCATTCTAGGCGGCGAAAAGGGAGTATATTTAGCAAACTCGGCGGCTTGCAATGAATAGGATTTTGTTATTTTAGCAGCTGCATTGCCGGCTTTCTCCATGAGTAACTGCACCACATCATCCATTTTCTTTTCTAATAAAAACAGATTAAATAACGTAACAGCGCGATGCGGTATTTGCACAGAATAATCTTTTTTGATGCCATACTGAATTAAGTTAGTTGGCGGCGGTGTCGTTTCACCTTCTACTATTTCACATAAATCGGTATTCAGTTCGATTTCTTCTGTTAATAGAGATACCATATAGTTTGCATTCAACCCGGCAAAAGGTTCGCCGACATGTGTTTCTTTGCCGTAGCAAAGGAAACCTGGCAACAGCTTGCCGATGGATCCTGTATAAATATACTTATTATTGTCACCAGGATATCTCATAAACATCGGCTCACCGTTCAAAACAGTCACATATTCCAAGTCATATTCTTCAGCAAGTTCCAGCAATATTGGAACTGCCGCTCTCATTCCAATTGAATTTACTTCTTCATCAGGAACTGTCACTAACAAGATATTGCCTTCAAACTCTCCATTACATGCTTTTTCAATCATCGACATATGAAGGGCCAATCCACATTTCATATCCATCGTTCCCCTGCCGAATAACCAATTTCCTGTTTCCATATCATTCTTGACTTGTTGTGGAAGTTCTTCCTTATGCAACTGAAAAATTTCTGTTAGTTTCTTCGGATCAAAAGCATGTTCCTTCCATCTGCCGTAGTCCTGCACATCAACAACGTCAAAATGGCTGATCAGAATTACTGTCTTTTTTGTTGGAAGTTGATTTTTCACAAGGCCTGTAACAAAATATCTGCCATCTCCTGTTGGATTTTTTTGAAGATGATCTGGATGTTTCTGAAAATAATCTAAGCTTCTTAGCTCATTTACGACAAAGTCAGGAAGAATTTTTTCTGCGTCAGAGCCTGTAATACTAGGTATATTGACAAGCTTGCATAAAAGGTCGACTAATTGCTCTTTTGTGTTCCATTTTTCCATGTTAGCCCTCTTTTCCATATGATGAAATTTGTTTCCATTAACTATATAAAAATGGACAGAACCCGCTGACTTCAGGTTCTGCCTAATGCTGTAGAAATTTCTTTTGCCGCTTTCTTTATACAATGAATTAAGTAGGATAAACGTTCTTCGCTAACACGATATTGGACGACTCCGATGCTGATTGCCCCTACCAGCTGGTGATTAAAATCTAAAACGGGAGCTGCAACAGATATTGTGCCATCTGTTCTTTCACTATAGCTTACCGCATACCCTTGTTCTTTTATTAAAGACAGTTGATCAAATAATTGACTCTGTTTTTCTTTAGAAGATGGAAGCAATTCCTTAACGATTCTTTGCGTTTCTTCTTCTGGCATATTTGCCAGAATCGTTTTATTTGGCGCCCCAATTGAGAGCGGAATCCGCAAGCCGATTTTGTCAATAATTCTAACATTAGTAGGACTGTCGACTCGTTCAATAATAATGGATTCCATTCCGTCACGGATATTAAAATAAATACTTTCCTCCACTTGCTGTGCTAATTCTGCCATTACTTCGCGCGCCTTCGTTCGATAGTCTGCCTTCTCGAGCTGGCGCAAACCAATCTCCATCCATAAACTGCCGAGTTTATAATGCTTTGTATCGGCATTTTGCAGTACCAGCTGATGCTGGATAAGCGTATTTAAGAGGCGGTGAACTGTACTTACAGGCAGACTAAGACTGTCGGCAATTTCTGAAATCGACCACCATTCTCCATTATCAGAAGCAAGCAGCTTTATAATACTCATTGCTCTATCAATAGACTGTACCATAATAACCTTCATTCTTTTTTGACATATAAAATATTTTTACACCATCAATGTAGCAGACTGAAATACATTCTGCAATATAATTTTTACAAAAGTATGAATAATAAGAAATTTAACTAGAAGACCCATTGACATAATCTCATAATTATTTGACAATAAAATTAAGTTTCCAAATTATAGATGAAGTTTCCATAATGCGGAAAGTGATAACTTATTTTATGTACGTACCATACACGATATGATATAAACTTTCGTTTCGAAAACCACCTAATGATTGGAGGAATCCTTATGTCTATGTCAGAAAAATTTATTAGACAAAGTGAAGAATTCGGAGCAAATAATTATCATCCCCTGCCGATTGTCATCGAAAAAGGAGAAGGAGTGTGGGTGGAGGACCCTGAGAAAAACAAGTATATGGATATGCTTAGTGCTTATTCAGCTGTAAACCAAGGACATTGCCATCCGAAAATCATTGCTGCTTTAAAGAATCAAGCAGATAAAGTTACCTTGACTTCCAGGGCTTTTCATCATACTCAGCTTGGCCCGTGGTATGAAAAGCTGTGCAAACTGACAAAAAAAGATATGGCTCTGCCGATGAATACCGGTGCAGAGGCTGTCGAAACGGCTATTAAAGCTGCACGGCGCTGGGCATATGATGTTAAAGGTGTAGATGAAAATTCAGCGGAAATAATTGCATGCTCTGGGAATTTTCACGGGCGCACAATGGCAGCTGTGTCTCTATCTTCCGAAGCAGAGTACAGGCGCGGGTTCGGTCCTTTGCTGCCTGGTATCAGGCTCATTTCATACGGTGATTTAAATAGTTTAAAAGAAGCGATTACACCTAATACAGCAGCATTCTTAATTGAACCAATACAAGGTGAAGCAGGAATTATCCTTCCCCCTCCCGGCTTTATGAAAGCTGCCTTTGAATTATGTAAGCAGCATAATGTTCTCTTTATCGCAGATGAAATTCAAGTCGGACTCGGCAGAACAGGAAAGCTGTTTGCTTATGAGTGGGAGGATATCGAGCCAGACATGCTCATATTAGGAAAAGCTCTAGGAGGCGGGGTATTTCCTATCTCCTGTGTTGTTGCCAATAAGGACATTCTTGGCGTCTTTAATCCTGGTTCACACGGATCAACATTTGGCGGAAATCCGCTTGCTTGTGCCGTATCGATTGCATCATTAGAAGTTATAGAGGACGAACAGCTCGCAGACCGATCTCAACAACTCGGTACTTATTTTCTTGCCAAACTTCAAGGGTTAAATTGTTCTGTCATTAAAGAAGTAAGAGGCAGAGGGCTATTTATCGGCATGGAATTACATGAAGAAGCTAGACCTTTTTGTGAGAAGTTGAAGGAGCTAGGATTGCTTTGCAAAGAAACACATCATACCGTCATCCGGTTTGCTCCGCCCCTTGTTATTACGAAGGAGGAGCTTGATTGGGCAATGGAAAGAATTACTAAAGTATTTGCTGCAGAATAATAGAATAGATTAAGTCACGAAACTGATTAGGACATTCCTAATCAGTTTCTCTTCCTCCACACATTCCCGCTCTCCTCCGAAAGCCATTGTATCACTTCTCTCCGTCTAATAATTCCGATAAAAACACCAGAATCATCGACTACTGGAACGAAGTTTTGTTCTAGTAACGTGCTGACGATTGCTTCTATCTCACTGTTCACAGCTATCGCTTCATTACTAGCGTGAAGAGGTACGTCTTGAAGTTTCACCTCATTTGTATGTTGGAAGTCAAGATTTCCAGTATTTTTCATTTTCCATAACAGATCACCTTCTGTTACAGTGCCCAAGTAGCGGCCAGCTTTATCAAGGATTGGAACGGCACTGTAGCGGTGATACTCCATCTTCTCCATAACCTGCCTCATTGTCCAATGCTGGAATACGAATGCAACTTCGTGTTTTGGTATGAGAAAAAAGGCAACATTCATTGGCTTTTGTCCTTTCTGATTGGTTTGCTGTCTGCAACTATATGAATATCAATATTTGTTGTTTGTCTCATTATTTCATTGACGATGGAACCTTTTTTGATTTCTTCCCATCTTGTTCGTGCAGATTGTCCCAGCAATATTTGTGTAATAAAATGTTCATTCGCCGCTTCTACGATAATATGAGCAGGCTTTTGCATTCTTTTGTTTTTCAACAGAAATTCGGCACCGAATTGCAGGGCTAATTCCCTCCATGCTGTGATTTTTTCTTGTTTCCACTGTGGCATATCCTGCTCTTTGCTGTCTGTTACATGCAGTACATACAGCTTCGCCTTTAGGCGGTTTGCCATTCTCCAGCCTCTTCTAATAAGCTTTTCTGCAGTTTGGCTATACTGTACGCAAACTAGGATTTTTTCTTGGAGACCGATTGGCCCTTGATATAGATGGCCATTATTCTCTTCGATTTTTCCATCTACGTCATCAGCCACCTCTCTTAACGCAAGCTCTCTTAACGCATAAAGATTTTCCTCTGTAAAGAAGTTTTGTAGGCTTTGCTTAATTTTAGGACTATCATATACCTTGCCATCCTGGAGCCTTTTTCTTAATTCTGGTGGAGAAATATCGATTAGCTGAATTTCATTTGCTTTATTGATAAAAAGGTCAGGCAGCCTTTCGTTTACCTTTACTCCTGTAATATTGGCGACAATATCATGGACACTTTCCAAATGCTGAATATTGACGGCAGAATAGACATCAATGCCTGCTGCCAATATTTCTTCTACATCCATATATCTTTTCCGATTTTTTGATCCAGCTATATTCGAGTGGGCGAGTTCATCAATGATGACGATGTCTGGAGCTCTTTTCAGAATTCCAGGAATATTCACTTCATAAAATACCTTGCCTTTATAGTTCAATTCAAGGAGCGGAACCGTTTCAAGCACGCCAATCTGTTTTTTTGTTTCTGCTCTGTTATGTGTTTCTATCAGGCCAATAACAATATCCTTACCTTCTTTACGCAGTTCGTTTGCGTCCTGCAGCATTCTGTAGCTTTTTCCAACACCAGGCGCTGCTCCTATATACAGCTTTAGCTTACCCCTTCCTTCCTTTTCCATTTCTGCTAAAATTTCTTCCGCTGTCTTTCTTCTGAAATATGGATGATTTTCCTTCACATTTATTCCTAGCTCCTTTCTTTAAGCAAGCTCCCTGCCCTTTTAGCAGCAGGAAGCTTGGAAAATATTAAGAGGTCAATTCCATTAATGATATATTAAGTTTAAGCACATTTACTCTTTCCTCTCCGAACAATCCCCATTCCTTTTCTTCTGTGTGACGTTCAATCAAGCTTTTCAGCTCTGACTTCGGTACATTAGTATGTTCAGCAACTCTATTAATTTGTGCTAATGCCGCTTTTGGAGTAATATGCGGATCAAGTCCCGATCCAGAATTTGTTATTAAGTCGATGGGCAAGCTTTTTAATGATACATCTGGATTCTCAGACTGCCATTCTGTAATAGACGCTTTTGTTCGTTCAAGCATTTCCTCATTTGTTGGAGCATAGTTATTTGTCCCAGAACTAGAAGCATCATAATCAATACTTGAAACTCTTGAATGAAAGAAGCCCTCATCAGCAAAAGACTGTCCAATTAACTCAGAGCCAATCACTTTCCCTTCGTTATTGTAGACGAGACTGCCATTTGCCTGTTCTGGCAGCAAAACAGCAGCAATACCAGTAACTGCTAATGGGTAAATCACTCCGCAAATAAGCATAAATAATAAGCTTGTTCTTGCAACGGTTGCAAACATGGTTTCATCCCTTTCCTTCCGTAACTGTTATATTACGAACGAAATTAATATATCTATTACCTTTATTCCAATGAATGGAACAATCACACCTCCTGCTCCGTAAATAAACAGGTTCTTTCTTAATAGTGCATCTGAACTCATTGGTTTATATTCTATCCCCTTCATTGCCAGTGGAATGAGGAGCGGAATGATGATTGCATTGAAGATCAATGCTGACAGAATAGCTGTAACTGGCGAGTGAAGTCCCATAATATTTAACGCACTGACCTCAGGGATTGCCAGCATAAACATCGCAGGCACTATCGCAAAGTACTTCGCAATATCATTGGCGATGCTGAAAGTAGTCAAGGCACCTCTTGTCATTAATAGCTGTTTGCCAATGCTAACTACTTCAATCAATTTAGTAGGATTAGAGTCTAAATCAACCATATTAGCAGCTTCTTTTGCTGCAGTTGTGCCACTGTTCATCGCCAAACCAACATCCGCTTGTGCCAGTGCAGGCGCATCATTCGTGCCATCTCCAGTCATAGCTACTAATTTCCCTTTTGCTTGTTCATGCTTTATTACTGCGATTTTATCTTCAGGCTTACATTCAGCAATAAACTCATCCACACCTGCTTCTTTGGCAATCGTTGCTGCAGTTAATGGATTATCGCCAGTACACATAATTGATTTGATGCCCATCCGCCGCAGTTCGTCAAATCTTTCTCTCATCCCTGGTTTAACGGTATCTTTTAAATAAATAAGCCCAATAATTTGGTTGTCGATTGCCACTGCTAATGGAGTGCCTCCTGCTTGGGCTATTTTATTTGCTTTTCTGTCCAAATCTTCTGGCACATTGCCGCCGTTTGAAACAGCCCATTGTTTTATTGCGTCGACTGCCCCTTTGCGAACAAGTCTGCCATCAGGCAGATTTAACCCGCTCATTCTTGTTTCAGCTTTAAATTCAACTATATCTGCTCCGGCTGCCAAGGATAAATCAATTGCATAGCCTTCCTTTTCCAACAATTCCAGAACCGAGCGCCCTTCTGGGGTTTCATCCTTAACAGAGCTTGCGGCAATCCACTTATAAAGCGTATTCTTATTCGTATTGCCAGTTGGCACAAATTCACTTGCCATCCTGTTCCCAAAGGTGATGGTGCCTGTTTTATCTAAAATGATAGTGTTAATATCTCCTGCTGCCTCGACTGCCTTACCCGACATTGCCAGAACATTAAATTTGGTCACCCTGTCCATCCCTGCGATTCCAATTGCAGAAAGAAGCCCACCAATTGTTGTGGGAATTAAGCAAACAAGCAAGGCAATAAGAACAGGCACTTGCAGCTGAAAGCCTAAGTAGTTTGTAAAGAATGGCAATGTCATGACAACGAATAGGAAGATAAGTGTTAAGCTGATTAACACCGTGTTTAAAGCAATTTCATTCGGTGTTTTTTGCCGTTCTGCACCTTCGACTAATGAGATCATTTTATCTAAAAAGGACTCGCCAGGATTGCTTGTTATTTTCACTTTTATTTCATCACTGACGACAAGTGTTCCACCTGTTACCGAATTAAAATCTCCTCCAGCTTCTTTCAGCACAGGTGCTGATTCACCTGTAATTGCCGATTCATCAACAGATGCCAACCCTTGAATCACTTCCCCGTCACCAGGTATCATTTCTCCTTGTTTAACTAGAACGATATCCCCTTTTTTTAAGCTGGAAGACGAAACTTGCATAATGCTGCCGTTAATAAGCAGGTTAGCAAACACATCTGTCTTGGAAGTCTTAAGCGCATTGGCCTGTGCCTTTCCTCTTCCCTCTGCAATGGACTCTGCAAAATTTGCAAACAAGACGGTGAATAACAGAATGATAGAAACAGTGATAGTAAACCAGCGATCACTTTCATGTGCTCCTAATATATTAGGAAAAAAGGAAAGAATGAAAGTGATAAAGAATCCTAATTCCACAATAAACATTATTGGATTTTTCACCATAAGCTTAGGATGTAGCTTTAGGAAGGAATCCTTCATAGCATGTTTGATAATATCATTATTCATTAAGGCTGTTTCTTTCTGAATTTGTACTTCCTCTTGTAAATTCATTATTTAACCCTCCATCACCATGTCAAAAATTCAGCAATCGGACCTAAGACAAGGACTGGAAAAAACGTCAAAGCTCCGACGATAAAAACCGTACCAATAAACAACCCACCGAATAAAGAAGTATCTGTTTTGAATGTTCCGGCAGTTTCTGGCACAATATTTTTGGATGCCAGACTTCCTGCGACTGCTAGCATCGTAAGAAGCGGAAAAAATCGTCCGATGAACATAGCAACACCTGTTGATATATTCCAGAAAGGAGTCGCATCACCAAGCCCTTCAAAGCCTGAGCCATTATTATTAACAGATGAAGTAAATTCATAGAGCACCTGTGTCAATCCGTGGAATCCTGGATTAGAAATTCCTTCATTGCCTAATGGGGTGAATAAAGCTAAAGCAGTTCCTGTCAGTATTAGACATGGCGAAATCAACAAGGTAACGGCAATCAGCTTCATTTCCTTCCCTTCAATTTTTTTCCCTAAAAACTCAGGTGTTCTTCCAACCATGAGCCCTGAAAGAAAAACAGCAATCAGCACATACATCATAATGTTGATAAAACCAGAGCCAACACCGCCGTAAACGGTATTTAAGAGCATATTCGACAATGTTAGCATCCCGGAAATAGGTGTCAGCGTATCATGCATCGTATTAACAGCACCTGTTTCTGTTGCAGTTGTTGTTATCGCAAACAAGACTGACTGAACAATGCCAAACCGAACTTCCTTGCCTTCCATACTGCCGTTTTCAGCTGATAATCCCATCTTAGTAAAAGCAGGATTTCCTTGATATTCTTGATAAAGGGAGGTGCTGAGAAACACAAGGAAAATCATAGCCATCGAAATAAACAATACTTTACCTTGTTTTTTATTTCCGATTATTTTTCCGTAAGTAATCGGAATAGAAGCTGGCAATAAGAACATTAAGATAATTTGCAGTGTATTTGAAAGTGCATTAGGATTTTCAAAAGGATGCGCTGAGTTAACTCCTACATATCCTCCGCCATTATTACCAAGCTCCTTAATCGATAAGAAGGAACCAATTGGACCTGTTGCTATTGTCTGTACATCTCCCTCGAGCGTCTCGGCCTCCATTGTTGTGTTCATTGTTTGTGGAACTCCGAGAGCAATAAATATAAAGCTAGTGACAAATGCAATCGGCAACAGTACCCTTGTTATGCTTCTGGTTAAGTCGATAAAAAAGCTGCCAAGCCTTTTCCCCGCTAATCCCCTTATAAATGCAATGGCAACTGCAAGAGCAGATGCTGGGGCGACAAACATCATGTAGATGATCGCAATCAATTGTGATAGCAGCGATAACCCTGATTCTCCGCTGTAATGCTGCAAATTCGTATTTGTCATAAAGCTTATTGCTGTATTAAAAGCTAAATCAGGACTCATGCCAGCAATATGGTTCGGATTTAAAGGAAGAAACCCTTGAAATCGGAAAATCAAATAGACTAATAGAATCATAAAACTGTTTGCTGCAAGCATAGACAAAGCATATTGTTTCCAAGTTTGTGTGTTATTTTTTATTCCGCCGAGTTTATATATCCACTTTTCAACAGGATAAAATATCTTATCCAGCTTTGTAGGATGCTCATTAAATGCGACCGCCATATAATTTCCCATAGGAATTACTAATAGCACTATGAGCAGAAGTGTAAGAATGATTGATAATATGGTGAAAACCAATTGTTTCCCCTCCGTTTATATTAAAATTTCTCAGGGTTCAGTAACGCATACAGCAAGTAGATGACAACACCTAGTGCCAGGACAAAGATAAACGTAATCATTTCTTTTCCTCCTGTTCGCCTACAGCTGTTTTTTGTTCACACCAAGTAATTAATCCAAACATAGCGGCTGTTGATATCCCAATAATCGCAAGCATAAGCAAGTCTTCCATATACTGCCCCTTTTCATTTTTGTTAATATTTCCCATTAAAATTTTGCACAAAAAACCCCCTGTATTACACAAGGGGTTTAAATCCAAGGTAATACCTTCTGTCTTAACGCTTACGAGGTTAGCTGCCGGATTCGGGCCAAGATAGTAGCCCTACCTTCTCATAAAGGATTCACCCCGGTGAGTTTTGCTCACGTATTGAATGGGTCCCCCGCTCCAAATGGATTTCAGCGATACAAGATATTTTTATTTAATTACAGAAAAAAGACCGCGGAGGATTACCCCGTGGTCGAGTTGATTTTTTCGATCACCAGTTACACATCCTCTCTCTTTACGCTTACGAGGTTAGCTGTCGGATTCGGGCCAAAAGAGTAGCCCTACCTTCTACAGAAGGATTCACCCCATGTGATTGTTCATCACAGATTGGGTCCCCCGCTCTTAAAAAGACTCAGCGAATAAGAATTAATATTATGTTAGCAATCATACTCCTCCAATATTTTCTTGTAAAGACAGCTAATTGTTCAAATTTGTATAAATTACTCTTTATTTACTCGTTTAACCGAGATTTCATGTCCAAATATAACTCCAGCTCGAAATTTCTTTAAATATCTTAATATATTGTCAGTTTACAAAAAAATACTTGTGGCAAGACCTGAGATAAAACTTTCAAAGTCTTGCCACTACCTGTATGTTTTTATTTATGATGCCTTTTTTTGACCCTTCGTCTTATTGATCCAAAAATTATCCATGTATTCAAGTGTTTTTCCCTTTGTTTCAGGGACCCATTTCCAGATAAATACTGCTGATAGAATGCTCATTACGCCATAAAAACCGTATGTTAACCCACCGCTGTATTCCATCATCATCGGATAGGTAGAGGAAATAAAATAGTTTGCTGCCCATTGTGCAGCAACAGCAACTGCTACTGCCTGCCCTCTGATTTTATTAGGAAATATTTCTGCAATAAGCACCCAGCAGATTGGTCCCCATGACATCATAAAAGATGCTGTATAAACAATAATAAAAATTAATGTGCTGATTCCAATGATATTGGCAAAAGCAAGGCCGGCTACACCAAACATTCCTATTGCCATCCCGATAGAGCCAGTTATTAATAACGGTTTCCTACCCCACTTATCTACGGTAAATATAGCAATAACAGTGAAAACGACATTAACAAGCCCCATAACGATTGTTTGCAGCATCGAAGCATCTTTTGCCGCACCCATGCTTTCAAAGATTCGAGGAGCATAATATAAAGCAACATTTATTCCTACAAACTGCTGAAAAACAGACAGCATTATCCCAATAACAATGACAAGCTTTCCAAAAGATAAAAGTTTAGCAGACTTTGTTGGTTCTTGTGTTACATTCAATGTCTGTTTAATTTCTTGTAGAATCGTTTTTGCTTGTTCTGCACCATTTATCTTGGCTAACACATGCATTGCTTTAGTATCTTCTCTCTTAAACGCTAAGTAGCGCGGAGTTTCCGGAACTAAAAAGAGCAGCAGACCAAACAGCACTGCAGGTATTGCTTCCGAAGCAAACATATAACGCCAGCCAATTTCATTAACCCATTCTACCGTTTGTCCGTTTGCTATCCCCCAGTTAACAAAATAAACGACCAGCATTCCAAATATAATCATAAATTGGTTAAAAGAGACCATTTTACCGCGAATATCCGCTGGGGCAATTTCCCCAATATACATTGGAGTAATTGCAGATGCAAGCCCTACGCCAACTCCGCCAATGATTCGATACAAGTTAAACACAAACAACAATGCAATGCTTGGCTCCCCTTGCTGAAAGAAGAGAAATTCAGGGTATCCCGACCCTAATGCCGAAATAAAGAAAAGGACTGCTGCAATGATAAGCGACTTCTTGCGACCAAATGCAGACGCAAAATAACCTGATATTAATCCTCCGATAATACAGCCGATAAGTGCACTCGAAATAGTTGCACCATGCGCTAATGTTCCTAAATCTAAGCTTGTAATTAAATATGCTTGTACGGATTTTTCAGCCCCAGAAATGACTGCTGTATCATATCCAAATAAAAGGCCGCCAATTGCTGCTACGAGTGTTAATGAGAAGATATAGAGTGAATTTCGTTTCTGCTTCATAGTCTGCTAGACAGAGTATTAATTTGCTTTCTGCAAACTGCTCTGCCTATACCTCCTTCTATTTTATGTGTTTGAAAAACTAGGCAAACTTTCATTTAGCGGTGAATTTAGCTTAAAATGCTACCTGCAGCTAATTCTTGTCATCATTCCATCTCCTCTCCTATGTAAAGAAAGCGTTTTAATACGGTTTAATTATATCTCGAACACTTAGTTTGTGCAATCAACAAACTAAGTGTTTTTGTAATTATAATTAGACTAATACCTATCCGCTTAACAAAACTAATACTGTATCCTATTAAAAAGATGTCGTAATGACGAAAAATTTTTATTGCTGCTTACTTTTACATTTGGTCATGTGAAGGTTCACTAATTTAACTTGAGAAAAGCAAAAAGCGTTGTATAAACAACGCTCTAATCATAAACAACTTGATTACGTCCCAGCTTTTTCGCTTGATACAATGCTTTATCCGCTTTATTTATAAATAAGTTAATATCATTTACAGCTTTATCAAAAGCTGCCACCCCTATGGAAACAGTGATGTTAATCGTTTCTCCATTACTTAACATAAATACGTGATCTTCTACCGATTTTCTAATCCGTTCACTAATTTCAGATGACAATTCGGTTGAACAGTCTACTAAAATAACGGTAAATTCCTCCCCGCCGTTCCGGCTAATGATATCGGTTGGTCTTGTGGAATTTTTGAGAATGCTACCAACCTCTTTTAGCACCATATCTCCTTCTAAATGCCCGTACGTATCATTAATTTTTTTAAAAAAGTCGATATCGATATATAGAAGTGTTAAAGCTTCATTCCTTGTTGCAGCTATTTTCATCAGTTTCTTACAAATATAGTCAAATTTTCTAACATTATTTAGGCCTGTTAAGCTGTCTATCGTTGATTCTAACTTGTATTTATTAAATAATTCCTGGCTTGCTCTAATGTACTCGATTACGTTAAAAGATGCATAACCAGCTACATAGGTGAATATAACATGCAAAAACATCGAGAAAATATAATGTTTTATATCGTCTAATACAAAAAAATAAAGTATCGTCGTTAGTATAATATTTGTCGTAGTTAAAGTAGCGAATACCTTATGCTTACCTGAAATATTTCTATTAGCAATAAAGATAGAAACAAAGGCTATTAAAAACAAGACGATTATCACTACAAAAGAGAAGTCTCTGTTAATAAAAAAATCACCGAAAATGATTAACGCCGCACAAAGATAAGCAGGAATTCCCCTACCGTAATATGCAAGCAAGATAATTGGTAAATGGCGCAGATCGATTAAAAAGCTGCCATGAATGCTAAATATCATTAAAAGTATGCCAATAATTCCCCCTGCAAAACCCATAAGTAGTTTTATATGAAGTGGAGAATCTTGATGAAGCTGTGAATCTTTCATGACTCTGGAATAGAAAAAAAGGACAGAAATCAATATTGTTAAATTTACAAAAAAGTCCTTGATAATAATGATTGTCATTATTTTTATCACCTTAATTATTATTAATGGCTTAACTGCCCAATTACTGTTTATATCGGTAGCATTATATAGGTTTACAGCGATTTTATTTTTGTGTAAACAGTATATTTTTTACAAAAAATCTTATTAATTGGGAATAATCAGAAAATCTATAATATCTTTTTGGGACTATTTTTTAAACGAACAAGCAAATTTTTGCAAAATAAAAACACCTCCCGATATGCAATGAAACTGGGTCATTACGTATCGAAAGGCATTCCGTGCAGTAAGTCCAACTGCATTTGGTACGCGCCTTAGAGGATTCGAACCTCTGACCGTACGCTTAGAAGGCGTATGCTCTATCCAGCTGAGCTAAAGGCGCATGTTTTGTTTTCGTTATGTATCATATATATTAATTTATATGGCTCCGCAGGTAGGATTCGAACCTACGACCGCTCGGTTAACAGCCGAGTGCTCTACCACTGAGCTACTGCGGAACAATAATATGGTGGGCCTAAATGGACTCGAACCATCGACCTCACGCTTATCAGGCGTGCGCTCTAACCAGCTGAGCTATAGGCCCATATTATTTTGGAGCGGGTGATGAGAATCGAACTCACGACATCAGCTTGGAAGGCTGAGGTTTTACCATTAAACTACACCCGCAAGGATAAAAAGGGAATAAATCATTCCCTTATGACTGGGCTAGCTGGATTCGAACCAACGAGTGACGGAGTCAAAGTCCGTTGCCTTACCGCTTGGCTATAGCCCAATGAATATGAAGAAAATATGGGGCGACTGATGGGAATCGAACCCACGAATGTCGGAGCCACAATCCGATGCGTTAACCACTTCGCCACAACCGCCAAGGTTATAAATGGTGGAGGGGGACGGATTCGAACCGCCGAACCCGAAGGAGCGGATTTACAGTCCGCCGCGTTTAGCCACTTCGCTACCCCTCCGATATTATATTACAAACATATTTAAAAATGGCGGTCCGGACGGGACTCGAACCCGCGACCTCCTGCGTGACAGGCAGGCATTCTAACCAACTGAACTACCGGACCAGATTGCGGGGACAGGATTTGAACCTGCGACCTTCGGGTTATGAGCCCGACGAGCTACCAGACTGCTCCACCCCGCGATAATATTATTTATTTAACTAATGGAGGAGGAAAGGGGATTCGAACCCCTGCGCGGTTTGACCCGCCTGTCGGTTTTCAAGACCGATCCCTTCAGCCGGACTTGGGTATTCCTCCTTGATAAAAGCATTCCGATGGTGGACCTTGTAGGACTCGAACCTACGACCGGACGGTTATGAGCCGTCTGCTCTAACCAACTGAGCTAAAGGTCCGAAATATGGTAGCGGCGGAGGGGATCGAACCCCCGACCTCACGGGTATGAACCGTACGCTCTAGCCAGCTGAGCTACACCGCCATATTATCATCCATACATTTTTATAAAATTGGTGGAGCCTAGCGGGATCGAACCGCTGACCTCCTGCGTGCAAGGCAGGCGCTCTCCCAGCTGAGCTAAGGCCCCGTTATTATTTTAGAATATTAATGGTCGGGAAGACAGGATTCGAACCTGCGACCCCTTGGTCCCAAACCAAGTGCTCTACCAAGCTGAGCTACTTCCCGATATGGCGCGCCCGAAAGGAGTCGAACCCATAACCTTCTGATCCGTAGTCAGACGCTCTATCCAATTGAGCTACGGGCGCATTTTTTTTGGAGCGGAAGACGAGGTTCGAACTCGCGACCCCCACCTTGGCAAGGTGGTGTTCTACCACTGAACTACTTCCGCTTAGAATTATTAAATTACATGGTGCGGGTGAAGGGAGTCGAACCCCCACGCCTTGCGGCGCTAGATCCTAAGTCTAGTGCGTCTGCCAATTCCGCCACACCCGCGTAAATGGTGAGTCATGCAGGATTCGAACCTGCGACCCTCTGATTAAAAGTCAGATGCTCTACCAACTGAGCTAATGACTCATCTCATTTTAAAAGATGGTGCCGACGAGAGGACTTGAACCCCCAACCTACTGATTACAAGTCAGTTGCTCTACCAATTGAGCTACATCGGCATTTATATGGTGGAGGATGACGGGATCGAACCGCCGACCCTCTGCTTGTAAGGCAGATGCTCTCCCAGCTGAGCTAATCCTCCGAATATTGGTGACCCATACGGGATTCGAACCCGTGTTACCGCCGTGAAAGGGCGGTGTCTTAACCGCTTGACCAATGGGCCAGTTTTTATATTTCTTCCTTGCTGATTCAGCGTTTATTTCGTTTGTTGTATCAGCGACAAGTAGTATTATATAACTCTATACAAGTTAACGTCAACACTTTTTTAAAACTTTTTTTAAAAAAATAGGCTCATTTTTGCAAAATGCCGTCATATCAAGGAAAACCGCCCTGTTTGTAAGACGGTTTTTTTATTTTAAACGAAATATGTTTTAAAAAAAAGCACCCTTTGCACCAAAAAAACTAATGAAGACGAAGATTGATTTTTAGAATAGATGAAAAAAGAAGCGGACATTTGCCCGCTCCTCCCTATTCAACTATTCCAAATTGCTTGCTGGACCAAAAAATTCAAAATGAATATTAGCCGCTGGCACATGCAATTCTTTTAAATGAGCGTTTATTAGTTTCATAAATGCAGTTGGTCCGCAGAAATAGAAATCCGCATCCTTACTTGGAACAATTGACTGCAGCCATTCAAGATCCATATAGCCTTCTTTATCAAATACCTTAGCTTCTATATCTTTTTCTGTTGGTGAAGAGTATGCAACATAACTTCTTATATTAGTATGCTTGTCAGTTAGCTGTTGCAATTCTTGTTTCATTGCATGAACAGAGCTGTTCAATGCACCGTGAACAAATACTACTTCTCGCTCTGGCTGCTCTTTGACAATTGTGTTAAGCATGCTGATCATTGGGGTAATGCCGACACCGCCACTGATTAGTACAACTGGAGTTTCCTTTTGGTCAAGAACAAATTCCCCAGCTGGTGCACTTATTTCTAAGACAGAACCTGCTTGGATCTCATTATGAAGGTAATTGGAAACTACCCCATGTTCTTCTCGCTTCACACTTATACGATAGTAAGACTTGCCTGACGCATCAGATAAGCTGTAGTGGCGAATATGTGAATATTCTTCTCCTTCTGGATGCACTCTTACTGTTAAGTATTGACCTGGTAGGAATGATGCAATTTCCTGTCCGTCTTCTGCTTCTAAATAGAAGGATGTTATTACATCACTTTCTGCTACTTTCTTTGTAACGACAAAGTTTCGGAAGCCTTCCCAGCCGCCTGTTTGTTCTTTTGCTTCTCTGTACATATCTTGTTCAATACCGATAAAGGCATCTGCAATAACACCATAAGCCTCTGCCCATGCACCGATAATCTCATCTGTTGCGGCATCGCCCAATACATCCTTGATAGCTTGTAATAACGTTTCCCCAACAATTGGATAATGTTCTGGCAATACACCTAGCGCTCTATGTTTTTGCGCAATTTGTTTAACAACCGGAATAATCGCACCTAACTTATCAATATGAACCGCTGCTGCATAAACAGCATTAGCGAGAGCCGTTTGCTGCTTACCCTCTCTTTGATTAGCATGATTAAAGATATTCAATAGTTCTGGATGATTAGTAAATAGTGTTTTGTAAAAGCGAGTTGTTATCTCTGTTCCATGCAATTCTAATACAGGCACAGTACTCTTAATAATTTCAATTGTTTTTTCATTTAACATGATTATTTCCCCCATCATTTAAACATGTATTTGTTCTACATGTTTCCATTATACTTAACTTAATTACAAAAGATATATTTTGAATACATCTTTCATAAATTTGTCACAATTACACATTAAGCGGTTAGGTGCTATAATAAAGAGAGCTTCAATGGAGGTTTTCTAATGAGATTAACAAATTATACGGATTATTCTTTACGCGTGTTAGTATATTTAGGATTAAAAAAGGACGGTCAATTAAGTACTATTCAAGAAATTGCCGATACATATAATATTTCTAAGAACCATCTAATGAAAATCATTCATCACTTAGGAAAACTTGGCTATATTGAAACAATCAGAGGGCGAAACGGCGGATTAAAACTTGCTATGAAACCTAATGAGATCAATATCGGGAAAGTAGTAACAGCAACAGAAGAAGATTTCCATATTGTCAACTGCTTCACTGAAGGAAGAAATTACTGCATCCTAACCCCTTCCTGTAAGCTAAAGCATGCTCTAAATGAGGCGCTTCAGGCATTCTTGTCCGTTCTTAACAGCTATACGCTAGAAGATTTCCTTCATAATGATGACGAACTTAATGCCTTAATTGGAGATCCATTTTCTAATAAATAAATGAGTACAAAAAAACCTCAAACTACTGCGTTTGAGGTTTACCTCTTTATCCTTACGTCTTCATTGTTTATACTGCTTAAATTGAAGACACTGCATGCTTTTATTAAATCTTTTCATTGTCTCTTACATCACAACTCTCAAACTGTTCCTTCCATCTTTCTATTAAGCTGACTCTTTTACATGTTATAAGTGATAACAATTGCATACATAAGTAAAAGCCCTTGCTTGAATCATCATTATTCATGATTATTTTTTCCAATAGAAACATACCCCTCAATCGTTGGTTAATTATATACATATATCTCCATATAAATCATTTTAGCACTTTAAATGGGACATCGAACCAAAGAATAAGAAAAACGATAACGATTATAGATATTATATATGCTCGACCTGGTTTTTGCTGATGCAATGCAATGACAGAGAACATAATAAGATCAAACAAAAAGGAATATCCAAATTGCCAGCTGTTTTGGTACGATATTCTTCCTGTCAAAAATAGTATCCACTCTATCACTATATAGATTACAGACCAGACTACTATGTAAATTATGCGCTTTACCCACCCTTCAGGGAAATGGGACAAGAAGAGAAAGATACTAATCGGCATGGTTATAAGTGCATAAATAACGACAATCATCTCGTGGCTGTATAAAAAATCGGGATGAAACTTCCAAAGTGTATTTTCATTCACGATATACTCATAAAGCAGACCACCTGTAGATATAAAAAACATACTGGCATGATATTTTCGCCAGTTTTTCCAATCTCCCCATTTAAGAGAGGCTATAATAGTCAGAAGTGTGATGGCGACGTGCATCATACACAGCCCTTTCAGGTAATAATATAAACAGCAAATCCCTTTAGTACAAATGACCGAGGTCCTTTGAATCTATTCTTTCCATAGTAAGAAAAGATGATGTAAAAAATGCTTGGAATTTGTCTTAATAACCTTCCTTTTGTGAAAAAAGGCGGAATTTATGGTAGTATTAATTGTGCTAAATAAAAAAGTGTAGAAAGAAACGAGGAAAAAGAAATGAGTGTGATCACGAAAAAAAAGCCCAATAATGTTAAGTTTTTATCGCGGATTTTATTAGTAATTATTGGCGGGTTCATTACAGCTTATGGACTTGAAGCAGTATTAATTCCAAACAATGTTTCCGACGGTGGAGTTACCGGGATCAGCATTGTTATATCCCAACTGACAGATTTACCGCTAGGCATTTTGATTGCTATTTTAAATTTACCATTTGTATTTTTAGGATATAAGCAAATAGGTAAGAGTTTTGCGATATTTTCCATAATCGGCATCGCCTCACTGGCTGCAGGTACAGTACTTATGCACCATATCAATACGATTATTCATGGAGATACATTGCTTGTTACTGTAGTCGGCGGAATCATCATCGGTTTTGGTATGGGTCTTGCATTGCGTAACGGTGGAGCGCTTGATGGAATTGATATGCTTGCAGTATTACTGTCACGAAAATTGCCTTTTGGTACGAGCGACCTTATTTTATTTCTTAATGTTTTTGTATTTGCTATTGTATCAATCGTATTCGGTCTCCAAGGAGCAATCCTCTCTGGTATCGCCTACTTTATCGCCTCTAAAGTAATCCATATCGTCGAAGAAGGTTTAAGCGGATCTAAAACCTTTAAAATCATTACAAATGAACCAGAATTGATGGTAGAGACTATCCGTGACAGACTAGGCAGAAGTGCTACATACAGTCTAGTACAGGGAGCCTATTCTAGTGAAAGATTTAAAGAAATCACTTGTGTCATCAACAGACTGGAAGAAAGCAAAATGAAAGAAATCATCTATGAAATTGACAGTGGCGCCTTCGTTACAGTTTATGATGTAGCAGAAGTTAAAGGCGGTAATTTCAAAAAGAAAGATATCCATTAAACAACATAGGCGAGAAAGAAAAATATTCTTTCTCGCCTTTTTTCTATTTACTAATAAAAGGACAGTAATGAACCTAGTATTTGCCTAGACCAGAATCTGGCGTTTGAATAATTACAGGGTTTTTGTCTGGACTCAGCCATTTTAACACTGTCGTTACATTAGCTTTAGAAGTGGCTGTGCAGCCGGCTGTATAGCCATACTTGCCTGCAACATGGAAGAAAATCGCGCTTCCTTTTCCTGCAACTGGGTTTTTCGTATTATAATTGATAACAAATCCTAAATCATATTCAGGAATATTCATCTTTTCGGCACTTTTCCAGCGTCCATTGTTTTTAGAAGCCTTTTGCCAAGTATTGTATAAGGAGGAGGCTGGATCATCTACCCAAACATCATCACTTGTAATTTTGCGATATGGTAATTTCGTACCTGGATTAGCTCCTCTCCCAAAGGCTGTCCCAATTGTATATTTCCCTGTCGGTGAAGCTTGAGAGCCTTCTGACATTTTGTCAGTCATTCCATTTTTGCCAAGCACGCCTGTCATCGATTGAACTTGTTTCCATTTGCCATTAGTCTTCTCAAATGTACGTATTGTCGCTGTTTTAGAAGAAGCATTCGATGATGTCACTAATATCAACTGTTGGGCCTTACCAAGTGTCTTCATATTATTTACAGTATCCTCAATGGAAGACTTTGATGAAACACTAGATGATGTTGCTGCTTTTACATATGTACCGCTGACATAGCCTGTTTTCCCTTTAAAATCAATTTTATACCAGCCATTTGATTCCTTCTTCTGAACTGTAAGCTTTGTTCCCTTTTTTACAGAGCCAATCACTTTATACTTCGTGCTCGAGCCGCTTCTTACATTCAAAGTGTCTGCGGTTACCGTATAAGTTGTAGTACTTGCTGAAGCCGCTTTCACATATGTGCCGCTCACATAACCTGTTTTTCCTTTAAAGGTTATCTTATACCAGCCGTTCGATTCCTTCTTTTGTACAGACAGCTTACTACCTTTTTTTACTGAACCAATCACTTTATGCTTTGTACTCGAACCACTTCTTACATTCAGTGTATCAGCTGTTACTGTATATGTTACAGAACTGGCAGCTTTTGCAGAGGGCGTTCCTAAAATCCCTTGACCTGCAACAAGACTTGCACTTAGCACAAAGCAGGTTACTACCATATAAATATACTTTTTCATCCTATCACTCCCTTTCTTCACAACCATATTGTAGCAGTTTTTTGCTGATTACTAGTTTCCATCACATAAAAATCACCAAAATGTAATGGTTGACATACATTTAACAGGGTTCAGCTATAGAACCCTGTTACTACTAAAATATATACCCCTATAACCGTTACACTCAATCCTGTTAAAAAGGCAATGCCAGTACTTTTCTTTTTTCTTGTATTAAACCACACAGTTGCTGCGGCAATCACAGTGAAGAGAATTCCGAAAATAATCGATGCAGACGGTGTTGTAGGCTGTATCCAATCATACCAATGCAAAAAATTCATGTCATCACTCCTTGAATAGAGATAATTTAACCAATCCGTTTAAAATTCACCATTAAAGTAACTGATTCTCCTTCTGGTCTTACTCTAATTTATACCGTATGTAGTGATGGCTAATTAATGTTATTTATATTATCTATTTTTGTAGGAAAATTAGGAAGGAATCAGTTTGCCAATTGATATTCGACGTGGCTTATTAGTTTATGACCAGTTTTGTTTTCATTTTACTTAAATTTAAGGTTCTTGAAATCCATACAAACCAACAAAGGTTAGGCTTAGACTTATCAAGAGCATAATGGTGCTAAAAGTGAACAATATGAATCTGTATTTGTTCCTCTCTGCAGGAAATGCAAACAATACTCCTAGAAAATTATAAAGGTTTAGTATGTACATAAATGACATTCCCTTTGTTCCAAAAGATAATGTTTCAGCAATTTCTCCATCCTGAGAGAATGATACAATCATAAGAAATCCTAACAGTGTGGATATTATTGATAAGATTGAAAAGAAGATTCTCATATCTCTCCTCCAAAGTTACAATTACTGTCTGCTTTAATTCATTTTATTACAGAACCTTCCATTTTAAATAAAATTAATTGGAGATAAAAGGTGCTTTTTGTATATATTTCGAATCTTCAATTTGGTTAATTATAAAAGTACCGATATCTCCATTTGTTATTTTTATTCCTGGTAAATCTGTTAGATTTTCTTTTATGTATCCTATATCCTCCTGATCAGTGATGAATGGCAGCCTAATTAGAGTCCATTTTTCAATCTGTGTTCATTACTGTTAAGAAAATCCCATTCTTTTTTCTTATCTATCATCATATCAGAGTAAAAATTTTCAAACAGCTTTGCACCAAGTCTATTTATAAGACTTTTTTTATCGTTAGAAATAGTTAAGGAACCTCCAGTAACACCTATATAACGTTCAATTTGTAATTCTGCCATTATCTCAATAATTGTCTTCGTAACACTGCTATAAATCGGTTTCTCTTTGAGGGGTTGCCCAAAAGTATTAATTACTATTTGACAATCCTTTAGCAGCTTTTGAATATCTTCTCTATTCTGGACAGCCCCTTCTACTATTTCTATCCTATCGTCATTTAAAGATAACTTTTTGGGAGTTCTAACAAGCATTCGAACTTGATAGCCGTTTTCTAACGCTTTAACAGCAATTCGACGTCCAACCTTTCCTGTTCCTCCAATAATAGCAATCTTATTTAGATTATCCATCATCCACCTCAAGTAAAATAGTCACTATACCATTTATTCAGAGTTTGCCACGCCCTCATTTTTTTACTACCACTGAATTCCTTCCATTCCCAAGGTCAAATAGGGTCATAACAATACTAATTATTCCAACAATGGTTCCTAAACCACCAATAATGCTTATTAAAATACTGGGAATCACTAAACCTACGATAACTACCCCTAAAAAGGTCAGTACTATAAACGCTTGATAAACTGCAGAAATAATATTTAAAGCAACATGATTAAAAAAAGCTAAAATCAATGGTGGTAATAACAGAACTATAAGTGTACCAAGGGACGTTAAAAAATTTTGCGGTTCATCAAATGAAACAGTATTAGGGCCTGTCGGATTTTTAGCAGCTAGGAATAAAGTAATGACTGCCAATATCATAATCACTAACATCATAGAAAGTCTTTTTACCATAATTGATACTCCTTTTTGGTTAATCAGGATACTCTTTTATTAAACCGTTACAAAAAGCGATCTATTCTCTATACGAACGGAAAATAAAAAAGTTCCATAATTATACATAAAAAGAAACTTTTCCAATTTATCATCGTCTAATGTTTCAAGATTGACACAATGTATTTGCTATTTTAATAACATAAAGCCCCCCACTAAACATAAAGGAGAGAAATGGTTGAAGAAAAAGAGATTTTTGATTGGATTTTTAAGTCTCCTCATTATTTTTTCTGGTATATATGCATACATTTCAAGCATTTCTATTTCTGGTAAATCTGACAACGGTATGTGGAAATATACATACAAGAAAAACCTTGATGAAAGTGCGCCAAGCGGTTGGCAAGGTAAAATAAAGCAATTAAATAACGAAAAAGTTAATGTGTCCAAATTAGAATATATGGATAATGGTGAAATAATAGCTGAGCAGGATGAGTTTAGTTATGGAAGAGCTGAAGATGGTTCTGTAACAACCGCAAACCCATTCTTTACTGACTTTCTATTAGGAGATGAACTAGTTGAGGGACATGTATACAAATTAATTATTACTTATGAGAAAGATGGAAAATCTCATAAAGATACTATCGAAATCAAATAATATAAATGCAATTATTAATAGCAAGAGAAAGATAAAATGGGTTGCCTGATATTCAGACAACCCATTTTATTACTGATTCAATTCAACTGTTTCATTAACATCTGTAGATTTAGAGTTTTGCCCTGTCATCCGTTTATAGAAAAAGGCCATCTTCTTCGTGAAATTACCTGTTTCCCAATATTCAGCCGCTTCTGCTTTCACCTTTATTAAGACAACGCTAGGATCATCATAAGAAGTTTGCATAATTTGCTCGTATGCTTTGCTCCATAATTCCTTTTTCTTATTTAAATCCTCTACGATTTCCGCTCTTCCGCGAACAGAAACATAGGATTTACCTGCATAAGCAACATTAACGTCTTGATCATGTAAGATTTCTTCATATTTATCCGTCTCTTTTTTCGTGAAGAACCACAAATCACCATCAAACTCTACTTCTTGTGTTTTCATAGGACGAGACACAAGCCCTTCTTCTGTTACCGTCGTTAGCATGGCTGTGTCTATGTCTTTAATTAACTCTCTTAATGTTTCCAACTCTTCTTGTTTTATCATGTTAGACATCTCCATCACCTCATTTAAGTTTATAGAGGTATATTACCCTTTTCCAAAACTTTTAATCAGGGAGGACTGCTTAATAATGATTAGTTGAATTATTTAATAATATCTCTGCGAAATGCTTCCTTAAATCAAGCATTATACAATGTTTTTTATACGAAAATCTAAACCTTATTTTATATGTGACGAACTATTTCCTCACAATAATCCAAATAGACTTTACTTATCAGTGTATCCTTTGGAGCTAAGATGGCACTTACATAGATTAAAAATTCTGAATCATGCAAGTATGGATTTAACATAGAATGCTTGACTCCTAATATCGTTTTTACTGTTAATTGCGTTTCCGGTAACCATTCTTTGTATGTCTTCACTGTATCCTTAGAATCCACATTCTCATCATTTTCAGCTAATATCAAATATACTGGGGAGTTAATTTTCTTAATATCTTCTGTCCCATCTGCTGAAATATTCTTTTGCACAAATGTGTATCTATCTTCGGATAAGCTGTTGTCATTCGTTTTTTGCATGTATTCTTTATAGGAAGCGCCTGATTCAATAAGATTAGACGCTTGTTCATCCTTGTCTAGTTCACTCTGTATTTCTTCATCCGTTTTGCCAGCTCTTTTCATTTCCATGGTCGTAAAATACTCTCCTTGTCTAAGCCAATTGATGGCAGGACCCACTAAAATAGCTGCTGTAATATCGGTGCGATTTTGCTGTACTTTTGGAACTACCCAGCCAGCTTGGCTAGCTCCCCAGAGGATGATTTTCTCTGTATTCATAGTTTTCTGCTGCTTTGCCCATTCGATTACTTCTTCTACTTCCTTCGCCCGATCGTCCATTGTTTGATCTAACCAATTACCTGCTGAATCTCCTATTCCTGGTTTATTCCAAGATACAGATGCATAGCCTTGTTTTGCAAACCGTTCCATTAAAGGCTTATAACCTCCATCCTGTGTTGCGTTTTGCGGTCCATCTCCATGAACAAATATAACAATTCCTTCATTCTTCTCTTTAGGCATGGCAAGAAAGCCTTCTAAATTTCCTTGCTTTGTTTTAATGTTCACCTCTTTCTCCAGCATAGCGTAGTCATTTTCATAAAGGAAAACACCAGCGATTGTCATTATTATCAATACAATGCTAATAAGTAATTTAAACCTCGTTTTCATTATTTTTTATCCCTTTCCACTCCATGAAATACGACCTCTCTATTCCATACTGCCTTCCTATTAAACTTGTTCCTTTTTTCTTTATCTGGAATCCTAGTCTTTCATAAAGTCTACTAGCAGCAGTGTTAGTAGCAGAAACATATAATGTTACATACTGATCACCCTTCACCAAGTTTTTAACCAATTTAATAAGCTGTGTACCAATTCCTTTTCCTCGGTTACATTTAGTTACGGCTATAAAGTCTATGTGAATTTCTTTAGCTTTGCTTCTATAATCGAACGCTACAAGGAAAATACATGTTTTAAAAAATGCTTGTAAATTTAACTGTATAAACAACCGACCCAATAATTTTAGTCCCTTCCACTTTTTTGGTTTAATAAATAAAATTCCTTCTATTTTCTTATCTCTTACTATGAGCAAATTATCTCGGTGATTCGCTCTGCTAGGCAACGCAAAACAAAACTCCGCTCGACTTCTGGCAAGTTTAGTGCTTGAAATTCTTCCTGAAATCCTTCCAATAATAGAACCGCTATCTCTTCTATATCCTTTCTAGAACTAGCAATTCCTCGCTTCATTTCGCCTTAACCTCTAAACTATATACCATCTCTTTGATATAAAATGCTGATAAATTCGCTTCCTCTAGTATCAATAAATCATGTTCAAATTTGGCATTTATCTGATCGAGATTCTTGTAAAAACACTCTATCTCTTCTAAAAGTTGGTCTTCTAGTTCTACACATATTTTCTTACAATAGTAGGTTCCTGCACGAAAAGCATAATCTGCTTCTTCCAAACTCGTTCTATACATTACTTTGACATTACTTCCATTCTCTAATATTGCATAAGAGACATCTTCTACAATATTTCTATTGCCATTTTTCCATTTAGCTAGCTTTTTCAAATTTAGGTTGTATGCTTCATCTACAAATCCATCCTCAAAGCAGGCAAAATATCTGTCTTCTTTATTCTCTTCGACCAGCTTGTATGTTTCAGTTTGTTGAAGCTCGAGAATGGTTTGTACATTCCCCTTTAACTTAGTAAGACGTGTAATTTCATTCTCGAAATGTACTAGTACACTAGATAATGCTTCTGTATAATCTGTTTTCTTCTCCACAATGTTTTTTATTTCTTTTAACGAAAAACCTAATTGCTTTAGCAGCAAAATATGTGACATCGCATACACTTCCGCTTCTCCATACATATGATAGCCATTTACATCAATAAATGCGGGCTGTATTATTTGTTGTTCCTCATAATGCCTTACAACGTATTTCGTTATATTCAGTAATTTAGCTAATTCTCCACTTGTTAAGTGCTGCATGCTTATTCCTCCAATCATATTTACAGCATAAACCGTGTGGTTACCACACAGTCAATCATTTTCCATTTACTTTTTACAAGCCATAAAGAAATATCAACCTAATGATTGCTTTATAACACCATTGGCTAACATAAAAAAAGACACACCCATAATTTCTATGGGTAAGCGCCCGATTTTAGTTCATTCTATTAAGTGACGAAGAAGTAAGCATCTTAAAATACCCAACCAGCGTTGTGACAAGACCAATTCCAAAAAGTATACTGCCAGCAGTCAAAAAATTATTTATGTAGCCTTTCATTACTAGATGGTATGTAGAAGTGTCTGCCCCTCCTTGTTTAATAAGCCAATTTTCAGCAGTGAATGTACCAAATTTAATACTGAAAAATAGTAGAATAAATCCAATAGCAGTTAGTAAAATCCCTAAAGCAACGAAACCTTTCCATTTATCTTTTGCCATATTATCTTCACCTCTTTCTCTATACTTCCATTTATAGTATTAATTAATATTATCTGGTAATTATATATACGTTTTGCTATCTTAAAAGTTTCAAATTAACCAGTAAATAGAAATTACAATGCTTCCATGCTCACTTTCTGACAAATAAGCGACCGTTACCTTATATCGTGTATTTCCCCCTCGTCTAACTTATTAATATTGTCCTCATTTATTAGACTAAATAAAGAAAAAATGATAATGCAGAGTGAAAATGCAAACAGACCGTTTTTTTTCTTGGTTCTGTCGATTCTTTTACAGCTAATTCAGAATAACTTTATTAAAGAGTCTTTTTTTACTACCAAACATATTACACAGAAGAAAGTATTAATTTTGATATTCTCCAAGAATAATATTTAATGGATAAACAATCTAAAGAAAAATTTCCTTATTACATACAGTTATCTGTAAAAAATAACTCAGACCTTGATGAGGATAATAAAAATAAATATGCCCACGAAATGGTTTAATCCATCCAACAAACAAAGAATAACATAGTGAAGCAGCCTATAGATGTTGCCATATTTATTCAAGTAATAAAAAAAAGATATTTCATGAAATAAAATAACAGTCCTTTATGAATGGACTGTTATTTTGGCAATTATTCTTCAAAGATTACACGCAAGCTGTCTTCTTTTTGATAAGAAGGCTGGTTTGTAATAAAAATCAACTCTTGTGCATCGTGTCCAGGGATTAAAATGATAGGTTCTTGGCTTATATTTGTAGAAGCAAACTTACTTTCATAATGAACACATGAGCCTTGTGTTATCATCCACATATTATTATCTTGAGCCAATTGAAACCATTCTGAAAATGCTGTTTGTAATGCTTCATAGTTCGGAATGGTCACAGAGTATGCTGGTATCTCCGCATGGTAGGATTTACCATTAGACATAGTATGAACTTTTCTTCCTGTATTTTGATAATATATTTCTAATTTATCTCTCTTTGCTAATACCGATGTTATTCCATCATCATACCCTTCAAAGTGAATATAAAAAGGATACTTAAAGCAGGTAATTGCTGCCTTCTGCATCAGATTTATCGTATCTTCCACATAGTCAACATTATCTCCTGATATATGAAATTGCTCAAATTCCCCATCCACGATTACCCAATCTTGTTCCTTTTCAATACTCTGGATAATTTCTATTTCCATAGGTTATCTCCCCTTGGTGTAGATTTGAAAAACAATAAATGAACAGGCAGGTTTCTCTCGTTAATAAAACCGTTTAAAGTCTTTATCTAAACACGCCCTCTTCAACTTTTTAGTCCTCCATAAATAATTTATATCCGAGATGTTATCATAGGAAAGTTGAATATAATAATAGTTAATATACTCTAAGACTGCAAAGAGATATATGAACAGCGCAATACTTACCCCCCAACAGGTAAGTTCGATTTCCACAAATACAAATCAGTTACGAACGCTATAAAAGGAGCAAAAATTAGAAAACCATTAAGCTTCTTTAAAAACTTAAACTTTTGGATACTATTAATAGTTGTATTAGGAGTATATTGTTTTTTTAATTGCTTTAGTTTAAGATGCCAATATATTGTTCCCTGTAATAATAAAAACTCTAGCAGGAAAAATGAAATCCAAAATGACCCTAACGAATATAAGTGTAAATTAGGATATACGGAATTTAATAGGTAACTTAAAAAAAGGAAAACTATAAGGGAAGTTAATTCCCCAGAAAATAAATATTTCAATCTTTTTTCTAAAGTTTTCTTCATAATATCTCCCTATAAAATTTTTTACCAATCGTAATTCTTGATATTTTCTTAGTAACGCCTCCCTTTCCACTGACTTATTTATTCAATACTACGGAAAAAGAGCTAAAAGGTTTCAGTTTCCTCCTTTTAGCCCTTTTAGCTACTACAGAACTTTTCGTCATTTGTTTCTAATTTAGATACCTCATTGTAGGCATACAATTAGCGAGAAGTTTTTTTACTTAAATTTCTACTTGTACCCAAATAATTTGTACCAACAACACCAAGAATGATCATAATGGAACCTGCTATGTGATATAAATGAAAATCCTCTTTTAAAAAAATAACTCCTGCTACAATAGTAATGAGTGTAGCAAAGTTACTGAAAACACTCATTTTTGATGCATCTATTTTAGATAATGCATAGTTAGATAGATAGGAGGTTCCTAAAGACGATAAGATACCTAAATACAAAATCGCAAGAACAAAATCCCAATGTCCAAAAGGTTGCATATATTGACGGAGTGTACCATTTATAACATGAGTTGTCAGTGCGACTCCATTAAAAGCGATAAATCCAAACAAGGTCATTATATATGTGATCGTGAATAATGAATATCGCTGTGTTAATTGTCTAGCAAATACGTTGTATAAGGAGGAGGTAAGTGCTGAAAGCAAGATTAACCCCGTTCCAACAAGACTTGCCTTTGTACCTCCTGCCCCGTTCATGTACATAATAGATATGACACCAAATACTGATAAACTAACTGCTATTTTTTGACTGCTGGTAGTTGTTTCCTTTAAGATGATACTTGCAAGAATTAACGTAAAAATTGGTATTGTTGCTTGAATAATACCAGCTTCTGAAGAGGAAGTATGCACTAGCCCAAATACTTGAAAGCTAAAAAAGAGTGTCGGATATAAGATGGCTAACAAGGCAATTCGCAGTACATCTTTTTTTGTTACATTGACTTTATTTAATCCTTTTTTTAACAACAACACAGTGGCAGCAATCCATGCAATAGTAAACCGATGTGCAAGTGTATCTAACGGTGTTGCAACAGATAATGTCACTTTAACAAACATAAATGACAAACCGATAATGAATGCATAGATGATTGCAGCGATATATGCATTTCTTTTTTCATTCATCTTCATTACCCCCTTTATGATGATCCGGCCGGTACCATTATCGTAAGAGATTACGCTAACCTTTACGATATAAAAAATACCGATCTGTACCGATACAGATGCAATGGAGGCTTATGATGCTTAAATATGAATCAATCTATCAATCTCTTCTTATGCAAATTCAGTCTAATAAATTTTCAACCGGTGCAAAATTACCATCCATTCGAGATTTAACACAACAATATTCTTGTAGTAAAAGCACGGTCTTGACCGCTTTAAAAAAATTGGAGGCACAACATATTATTTATGCACTACCGAAAAGTGGATATTATGTTGTAGATAATCATGTCTTCAAAACCCCATCGGCCACGGACATAATAGACTTTGCAAGCTCTGCTCCTACTTGGCATGCTTTTCCTTACAAGGAATTTCAACACTGTATAAATAAAGCTATTGATACGTATCAAGAAGAATTATTTCGCTACGGAACACCCAACGGTTGGCCTCCGCTTATAGCAGCATCAAAAAAACTGTTAGAATCATACCAAGTTTTTACGCATGAAGAGCAAATTTTCATCACTTCTGGTATTCAGCAGGCTCTTTCTATATTAAGTTTGATGCCTTTTCCAAATAATCATTCCACTATACTAGTAGAGCAACCTAGCTACCATTTATACATGGATTTACTAAAAACGTTACAACTACCGGTCATAGGAATTCAACGCACCGCAAAAGGAATTGATTTAGGACGACTTGAACAATTATTTCATAAAAAAGAAATTAAATTCTTTTATACGATGCCACGCTTCCATAATCCTTTAGGCTCGTCATACAGTAAAAAAGAAAAAGCAGCTATTTTACAATTAGCAGAGAAATATAATGTTTTTATTTTAGAAGATGATTATTTAGCAGATTTTGATTTCAACCCGAAGAATGACCCTCTTTTTGCAGATGATTTACATGATAAAGTGATCTATTTAAAAAGTTTTTCTAAAATTATGTTTCCAGGATTAAGAGTTGGATTGGCAGTTCTACCTCCCTCTATCCTTAATATCTTTCAAAAATACAAAATGACAACAGATATCGACAGCTCTATGATTTCACAAGCCGCATTATATCTCTATTTAAAAAATGGAATTTATGAACACAATAAAACGAAAGTCAGTACCATCTATCATACACGTGCTAAAATTCTGCATCAGTCTATACAAGATTATTTACCTGCTTACGAATCATCATCAGAAATTGTTATGCATAATCATATTCAGTTAGACAAGCGTATGAATTTAAAATCATTAGTTTACCAGTTGCAAAACCAAGGCATACAACTAGATTCAGTTAAAAGAAATTATTTAGATGGCTTTTACCAAGAACGGATTTTGAAGCTGAATGTTTCCAATGTAGAAGACAATCGAATTCAAGAGGGAATTCTCAAAATAGCAAGAGCATTAAAAAATCCTCAAAACTATTTTTAATGAATGCCTTGCTTCGCAAGCAAAAAGGGATTGAGTGTGATTTGTCTTATAATATCCCTCTCCCTTTTAACTCTTCAAAAATAAACTCATTGAAAAAGTTCAATGTAACAATATAGCTATCCTTTATTATGCTGCAAAAATTAGTCTACCAGAAAAACAAGGTAGTGCGATTGTAACTGTTATTACTGGATTTACGGTTTCATTAGTATTAGGGGTGCGGGATTGGAACATTAATTGCCAACTTTTTTAATTGGCGGTATATCTTTTTATTACACTGATAAGCCTGCTACTATTATCTAAATTAATTCCTCCTTTAGCTGGTAACAATTCTATGTCTTTCAAGCAGCAATTCTCTATTATTAAAGATACGAAAGTATTTACTGGCCTATTAACAACCGTATTTTGGATTCTTGGGAAAACTATGGTAATTGCCTATATTGCGCCATTACTAAACAACTTATTAAATATCCCATCAGCAAGAATTAGCTTCTATTTATTCTAGGTGTGTTTCTTCGTTTATCGGTTCTCGCGTTGGAGGATTTGCTCTTAATAAACGGGGGCCGATGCGGACAATTATCATTAGCTTAATCATTCACTCATTTATCTTAATTACATTTACATCCAATTCAACTTCAACAATCGGTATTATTATTGTCCTTATGGAATTGGGCACATCTGCTTGGATAACTACTCCAGCTAATCAATATTATTTAATAACTTTAAAACCAGAATCATCTTAAATAGTTCTAAGTTTTAATACAGCACTAATGAATATTGGAATGACGTTAGGAGCAGGATTAGGAGGCTTGGTTGTTGAGTATACTTCTATTCATAATCTAGGTTGGATTGGGGGAATAACCGTATTAGCAGCATTAATTACTACAGTATTTTCATTTAAAGTAAAAAGATTAAATGAGCATTCCATTTACATGTAAAATGAACACAAAAAAGCATTAACTCTTTCTGATTAATACTTTTTTATTAACCACTTCACCAAATGTTATCTATTAAGCGACCTATTAAGCGGATTATCATTTTAGGTATAAACATTAAGATATTCCAAATCACTTCACCTACTACCTCGAAAAAGCTCTCTTTTAAAAATTCTCTTATTCTGCTTTTATTTTTCATTTTATATCTTTTCACTTTATATCTTTTCATTTTATATCTTCCCATTATTCATTTTAAGTTGAGCTATTTTACTCGATTTTATCAAAATAAGGATTATAAAAACAGCAAGAAAATTATTACATATTATTCCTTTTTAATATGGTATAATCATGATACATTTAAATAATAATTTATTTTCGCCTCTGTAGCTATAGAAGGGAAGAGCGCCGGAAAACATTGTTAGTACCGGGTCGCAAGGAAAGGGTTTCAGAAGCACCGAAAAGCAAAAATAGCTGAGGCAGGTGAAATTCCTAGCCGGTGAAAGTCCGTAGGGAAGCGTGTTCCCCCTAGCCTATGCTTACGAAAGGAGTGCGGGTTCGAATCCCGTCAGAGGCATTCCTGTTAATTCATCAGATTATGCGAATAAAAAAGGAATTGCTTATGAAAAAGCAATTCCTTTTTTGAATAATTATTTAATACTTAACTGTAAAGCTTTCAAGTTTTCACGCATCGCTGCTACGTAGCCTAATTTCTTATCTTGTAATTCTTTAGATAAAACCTCTAAATCATACAGACTAGCTGTCTTTGTTCCTGTTTCAGCTGCTACTGTTTCTGCAATTGCTGAGTTAGCACCTTGTTGATAATAGATAACTGGTACCTCATTTTCTTTCACTAAGTCTCTAATTTCTGCAATACGTGATGCGCTCGGTTCCACTTCTGTAGATAAACCGCCAATTGCGATTTGCTTTAGATTATATCGCTCCGCAATGTATCCAAAAGCTTGGTGTTGTACGACAAAAACACGGTTCTCTGCATTTTCGAACGCAGCCTGGTATTCTTCATGTACTGCTTGAAGTTCCTTATTAAAAGCTGCTGCATTTTTTTCGTAATCGTCCTTTCCATCTGGATCTGCTTCAATGAGTGCATCACGAATAATATTTACTTGCTCTTGTGCCAATAATGGATCTAACCAAATATGTGGATCAAGGCTTTCATGGTCATCAATTAAAACAGATACTGGCTCTGATTCTGCATATGTATTATGAGAATCATCAAAAAGTACTGCTTTTACTTCAAAGCTTTCACCAGTTGTTTTGTACTCAAAATGATCAGTTCCTTGTCCTGACACTGCTTCCCATTCTTCATCAGCACTTCCACGAGTATACCAATGCCAATGCTCATAGTCAGTTTCTTCTTGCAGCTCAGCAACAAGTGTAACGACATCTCCTGTATGATAGTGATCTGCCAAGCCAATAATCTCTATTGGTCCAGCACTTTCTTCACTTCCATGGTTATCGTGATGATCAGCTTCTTCACCGTCTCCATGAGCTTGTCCATGATCATTAATAACAATCTCTACTGGTTGGGACTCGGCAAATTCATTGTGAGCATCATCATACAATACTGCTCGAACTTCAAAACTCTTCCCTGCAGCTTCATAATTAAATTCAGGTCCGCCTTGATTCGGGACAGTAACCCATTCTTTATCAGCACTTTCTCTTGTGTACCAGTGCCAATGTTCATAACCTGAATCATCCTCTAATTCTGCTGTTAATTCAATCTTATCACCAGTGTGATAATGATCTGCAACACCTTGAATTTTTATACCTTTTGCATCTTCATCAGATGCTTCATGTTCATCTTCATGATGGTGCTCTGATTCAACACCATCTGCCGTTCTTGCTATCACTAATTTATCGTTCTCAATCGTCTTTAATAAGCTTCCTACCCAAAACTCCATTTCTTCACTGCTATATACAAAAACGTCTGCATCATTGACACGAGCGACATCTTTTGCACTTGGCTCATAGTGATGGGGATCTTCTCCATTTGATAGCATTAAACTTATATCCGCTCGATCTCCTGCAACTTGACGAGCAAATTCATACATAGGGTAAAATGATGTTACAACAGAAAGCTTCTCATCATTCGTACTGCTTTCTTCTGCATTTTGACACCCAAAAAGAAAAGTGGACATCATCAAAATGAAAATTAACCAACTTTTTTTCATTTGCGTTATAAACCTCCAAACAACCAAATAAAGCGTAATAATTACGATTTAAAAGCTAGATTTTAGAATTTAATTCAAACTTAGTATATTAATAACTTAATAATTTCGATATTTATTAATGAGCTAACATATCACGCACTATACCAGCTGCATCTAGATTAGAAGGATAATATGTTGGCCAATGAGTGACTTCTTTTAGCAATGTCTCACTGTCATCTCCCCAATATAGATGGAAATGATGGGAATCAGCTGGAAAGATACCATGATCACTAAATTGAATGTATTTAGGCATGTCCTCTGTTCCGTCTGCTAATTTAAAAATGAAACGCACTCCTCTATTCCCTTTTTCATAGGTAAGAATTTCGTATCCGTCTGACTCATACTTTCCTGAATACTCCTTGTCACCTTCAAAAAAAGTTACAACATTGTCTTTAATGAGGATGCGGTCAACATCCGTTTTATAGCCTACTGTATAATATTCTTTATATTCTTCTTTTGTCATATCTCCATTTTCTGCTTTATGTTCCAATACCTCGTCTAAATCTCCAGATAAAAGATATGGATAAACAGATTGCCAGTCACCTTCCCAGTCAGACAATTCACGGTTCTTTACCTGACTATCTTCAAAATATCCTTGATATATTTTTTTACTTTTTTCGTCAGTTCCATGATGATCATCAATGACAATTTTAGCTGGTGCTGATTGGGCACTTGGTTTGTTGTCATTGTCAAACAGAGCAGCTTTTACTTCTAATCCATTAACCGTTGCTTCAGCTGTAAAGATTTCGCTCTCTTGCCCTTCAACTACTTTCCATTCTTCATTGGCATTTTCTCTACTATACCAGTGCCAATGTCCAGATTCTGTTTCTTTATCTAAAACTGCAGTTAACTCAATCTTATCACCGGTATGATAATGATCTCCAATTCCTTCAATTTTTATTTCTTCTGGAGCATCATCTATATTTTTCACTTCATCTTCCTGTACTTCTGATTCTTTCGCCCCTGCTCCATCTACTTCCTCACTTTTTGTTCCTGAACATGCTACTAAAAGTACACTAATTAATAACATGCTAAATAAGCTAAGATATAACTTTTTCATTTTTTCCCCTCCTATTTTTATGTAAAATTAAATCGTAATTATTACGTTTTATAAACTAACACTTACTTAGCCTTCTGTCAAGCATTGCTAATAATTATTTAATAAAAAATAGAAAGTGACAAGAACAATAACGTTTTTTAAATATAATATTACCCTTTAACACGCTGTCCTATTTCATTGATATCTAAATACCTTATACTTGGTTTTTATGTGCTCTAATTAAAAAACTCTCCTTTAAACCAAAGAGAGCTAACGATATCTTAATATAATAAACACCCAAAAAATCATCTTTGTACGGAATGAAAACTTTTTTCCACTACAACTTACAGTCGTCGGTTTTTCTAAGCTTTTTAGCTTCTGTTTGATTAGAAAAAACCCGTTATACTCATTAGGTGTAGTCAATTTTGATAACATTGCTCAAATTCGTCTTTCATGAGCCAACTAGTACAAGCCAAACCATTTTCATGATAAATTTCTTTATCAACTTCTAATTCAATGCTTCTATTTGAATTTGGATATTCAGGATCGTTGTTTACAATATACAAAGTATCTTCATCCTTCCAATGCATAGAAAAAGTAGATTTTGCATCACTATAATATATAGTTTTCACTTTATTTTCCTCATTATTAGTGACTTCAATCCATACATTAACTCCCCCGGCAGCGCCTCCATATAGTTCATAAAAAGCATTAGCTGTATACTTTTCTGTGGGTGACGATAACGGTTCAGGTCCTTTTTGGGTATAATCTTTATTAATATTATCAAACGAAAAAAAATAAATCCCATATAGTAGTACTCCTATAAATAGAAGTGAACTTGTCAAAGTGACAAGTAGTAGCTTTTTGGGAAAATGTTTCTTATTCAAAAAGTAGATTATTAAATAAATAAAAGAAACAATTAGCAAGAGTATTGTCAATATGGATAGTAAAAAACCGATTATATTCAACAAATATATAGATCCTCCTGTTACTTTATAGCTAATATTGTTTATTATACATTGTACATTTTATAAAAATGCAGCGTTAAATTTACTGACATTTATGTAAAAGGGTCAACCTAAGAAGGTTGACAAAAATTGTATTAGTGGAGCAAAGAAAAAAGTTTAATTACTGGCTGACAATATATCTTATTATTTTTAATTATTAAGGTATAGGTATTTACCTACAATAAATAAGATGTACCGTATAGTACGGCAGTACATCTTCGAAAACGTTACCAGATTTTCAATAACTTAAGTAAAAAAGTGCCTGAGGACTCTGCTTAAATATAGTATATGTTTTACGAAGCTCTTTCTACAAATTTTACAAAATGTAAGTGTTAAAACTTATAGGATATTTTACCATTTTTCACTCTCCTCTTTTCATCCTATTTACTAAATAAAAATACTTTTGCAATAGTTCTTAGAAGTATGCAATTCTATTAGTAATGATGAAGAAAAAAAGGAGTGATCATATGTACAAAGTAGGCGAAAAGGTTCTACATTGTTCAGAAAAATACGAGATTTTATACATTTATGAGAGCGGTTTCGTAGAGATTAAAAAACATCCTTTTTCGATAAAATTAGTTCATATTACAGAAATTACTCGCAATGGAACTTGTTAGATACATCTACATGAGCTGGTTCTCAAAATATATCCATCTTCTGTGAATTGGATTAAGCTAAATAGCCTTTTTGTGGTTCTTTAGCCATTAACCCTTTTCTATACGCGAAGATTTACATTCCTTTCTACATATATAAGCATCTAGGATGCTAATAGCTTCTTTTACAAAATAAGCTAACAAGAAATTTAACATTATAATTAGCTAGGTATTATTGGATATGCTATACTTCTCGCTAGTTAATACCTATTTAATATAATGAAAGAAGGTTGCTTTATGAAGATTGCAGCACCTAAAATCTCACTAGAATTACCTGCGAAGAATTTTAGTGATATTTATTATGAGGAAGATCCCATATTGGAAATGTGTACAATAACAAACTCAGATTTTACATATGAGTCCTTAAACAGGGTTCGGCTAGACAAGGCTTTAATAAAGAATTGTAAGTTCACTAACACTGATTTTAGTAATATCTCTATTACGGATGTTGTGTTTGAGAATTGTGATTTCTCCAATGCTAATTTAAGTGGATCCTCTATCCATAGAGTTGAATTTACTAACTGCAAATTATTAGGAACCACGTTTCCAGAGTCTAGTCTTGGTAATGTGAAATTTAATAATAGCATATTAAATTTGGCTGCATTTGGGCATTCGAAACTAGAAAAAGTAGTATTTCAAGAAGCCGCTCTAAAGAATAGTGATTTTTATGAATGTAAACTTAAAAAGGTAGAGTTTGAATTATGTGACCTTGATGGTGCGAATTTTGAACAAACACCTCTTAAAGGGATAGACATTAGTTCGTCTAGTTTTGAATCGCTTATCGTCTCCATTGATAATTTAAATGGTTGTACCGTTTCTACTCATCAAGCTATTCAATTTTCTGCCTTAATGGGACTAGTTATAAAAGATTAATGATTTTAACTCTAGCATAGATAGGGATAATTAAACTATTACTCTAAGTCTCGAAATGTGAACGCTAATTTTTGCGATTTACAAAGTAGCAGGTAAAAAAGAAGTATATCTTTTACTGGGTAATTATGTTTATATAACATAGAAGGAAACCTCCATAAAAAGTTTTCCTTCTAAGGCCCCATTAACCGATCAACCTTAATCGTTTTTGTTTACTAGCTTTGCTCTACCATATTATACGAAAGTTGGTTTTAGTCCCCGAATAAATGCGTTACAGATGATTCTGATAAAAAAAACAGTTGCCATTGGCAACTGTAATGAAAAGCTATTCCTCTTCTCAAAAGGAATATATCATTCATCTTAATTTTTATAAATTAATGCTTTGTCTTTAGCTAAAGCAAATGGTCGATAATAGCCTACCGTGTTTGATAAAGGCAAAACTTCAGGATGTAAATTTATATTTAGTACATTTTTTATATATTCTCTTCGTTTTTCAAACCGAGCCCATAATTGCGGATAGTTCTCCTGTATTTCTTTTCTTAACTCTTCGTCTGCCAGCGCAATTCCTGTTTCCGCACTAGCACCACCATAGCCTTGAACAGACGGAATAATATCTACTTGAAACAGCATACCACTTCGTATTTTCGCTGTTGATTCTGGGTATATTGGGGAGCTCATCCATTCCTCATCAGCTACTAAATGGCCTGGGTTTAATGACCAATTAAATTGTTCCTTAGGCAGGACATTTTGAATGCAGTTATACATATCTTCCCCGCTTAAACCAATTTTGATATTTTCTAACCAAGCTACAACAGCTGTATAATAGGGTTTTGCCACTTTCTCTAAATAGTCTCCTACAGTTTCCGGTAGTTCTGCTTGATCAGCTACAATATAACCTGCTCTACTTGTTAGACCACCCTTATATCCTGTAGTAATGGAAAACTTATCTCCTAGGTGAACTTTTTTATTTTGCGGATAAAGAACAGCATTTGTGAATCGTTCTCCTGTTGCAAAAATATTCGTTACATTATGCGGTTGGCCATAAACAGATAAATAACTAGCAAGCTCCATATCTGTTTTACCCAGCTCTATTTCATCCATTGCTTTTAATACACAATCTGATGATAAACTGGCACCATATTCATAATAAGATATTTCATCAGCATTATTTACTATTCGAACTCCCTCTTGCCCAATAAAAAGTTCTGCACAGTTAATAATATTGTCACTATCACCAACAATTTGTTTTAACGAATCCACAATATAATAAGGAATATCAAATAACTGTTTATTATCATCATACTTGCTAGTAAACAGTTTCCAGCCTACAAGCCCAATCGTTGATTGCTCGTTTATATTGGCAGTTTTAAGTATATCTGCAAAATTCATGCTGTTTTCCATCGGTTGATTTGGAAGGGAGAAGTGAGGAACATGAATTGCTTCTGCCTTTAATCGTGAAAATTTTGCCATCTTAAGATTTTCGTTCCCTAATAATAAGTAAGCTTCTCCATCTTGACTTATAACTAGCAAGGCTTCTTCAAATCTCGGTATAAAACCTGTGAGATATTCAAAATTCGCACCATGTTCACGGTCAGCATATATAATAGCCGTATCAATATTATGTTCTTTCATTTTATTTAAAAGCCTATTTTTACGTTGATTCATCGTTTCATCTGAAAGAACAACAGTATTATTATTAAAATCACTTAACGGTCTTTCTATCTCTTTTAAAGTAACATTTTCATACTTATAGCCAAACTTCATAAAAGCTTCACTCCACTTCTCTAATTGTTATTTATCGGAAAACTCATTTGTCGATAAATTGATATGTAACAGCTAATTTTTAATACACCATTTTAAAACTTGAATTTATTTTAGAAAGTAAATTTTCTTGCTTAACCATTATCATATCATAATGAATACAGAAATATTAGCAGCTCAAATATTGCCTCTTCTTTTAAGGATTTCCCTTTCATAATCGATAGTTCTACGCTAATTTTTCAATATAATCCTTATAAAAAATCTTCCCTATAACTATTTACTCATTATAAGTACTTTTACTATTAAATTCCTTATACCAATGTTATTTTAGTAAGTAAGTATAAACAGAATAATCATTGGCTTTGTCCTGTTGAAAGTAATAACCAGGCCGTTACTTTACCTCTGTTTAACAACTTAATCCATTAAAGGCGGTTATAAATTTGGAGAAGCGGGATGTCAAAGTTATCAATCAACTCAATGACCTTACAGAAGGTCATGTATTATATTTCTTCGAAGATATAAATACTTATATAAATAATATTATTGATTTTGTTATCTCTGGATTGGATCATAACCAATATTCCTTAATCATTGAGAATGATCGGATTGTTCCATTGATAGAAAAAAAACTTGCTGTGCTACTGAATGAAAGTCAAATTAGCAAAGTTAAATTCATCAATAATTATGACTTCTACTTTGCAAACGGAGATTTTGCATGCAATTCTATTTTTGATTATCTTCCTAGACTTTATAAGGGTTATAATGAACAAGAATTTCGTGTACGTAGCTGGGCCCATATAGAATGGGGAGATATTAGTTATATACATAACAAATTAACAGAGTCTGAAAAGGAAGCTGAAATAATAGTCAGTAGAAAGGGAATTCTGTCTGTTTGTGCCTATGATTCAGATAGAATGAGCGAGGAGCTTAAAACAAACCTTCAATGTCACCATAACTTTCTTATAAGGAATTAGAAAAATTATACAGTTCCCCACTCTTTTTTCGGAATGAAGCTGTTTTTTTACCTTCTTATAATATCCTGCCAAAAGTAATCCCATAAAAAAAGTTGCTGTGAGGCAGCAACTTTGCAGAAATGAAATTACTAACACTTATGGTTATTCTTCTTCATCTTCATCAATATCCATTTCTATATCTATCTCTTTAGAAAATAGCTTAACAAAGTCATTTGTATTTAAATAATGGTTAGAAAAAAAAGAAATTAAACATATATCATACCCTTTTACTCCAAAGGTAGATGTATCATCCATATGAAAAGTAATGCTATCCTCTTTATAAAAGCAGGGTCCAAATCTTATGTTATCTTGGTTTGAAACAATAAAATGATGGTAAGGGATGAGATATTCATTAACTAGATGTTTAAACTGCTTTGAATCTGTAACCTTAACAGTAAAAAATAATATATCAAAATAAACCTCTGTAAAATCCTTGAGGCCTTCATCATAAGTCATCCTACGAGCACGTTGTTGAGGGATAAATATATGGGAATATTCTAAACCCAATCTGTCTAACTCCTCTTTTGCACTAGAATAATCATCATCGTAATATTCAAATGTTACGTACAAAGGAAATTGGTTAAGCTGAGTGAAAACTAAAATGAATAACTCTTTTATATCCTCGTTTGAGTATGAAAGCTGCCATACATTTTTAGGTTTTGGGTTTACAATAAATTCTTCTATGTCCACATAATAAGGTTTGATTCCAAAATACATTTGTTTGTTCATATTAACTCTCCCAGAAACAAATTAACGTCATACTCCTGCTTATCTTTAAAGTATAAACTAAGTCTCTATATAAAAAACGTTCATCTGATAGGATGAACGTTTTCAGGTTTGAAAATTATCTACCACACTAACAATTATCTTTCCCTTTGCATGTCCTTCACCAAGGTAGCGTATAGCTTCTTTCACTTGATTTAGATTATACCGTCTATCAATTACAGGTAGTAAATTACCTTCCATATAAAGTTTTGTTAAAGCATCTTGATCCTTCTTATTTGGTTTATGTACAAGAACTTTCAGCGTCTTATTTTCTGTTTTTGCAAACAAAGGCCCTAGACATAATAATTGGATGATTAGTGATAACGACCCTCCAACCATAACATATGTACCATTAGGATTTAATACTCGCTTGCAATTAAATATGTACCGCGTACCAACAACATCGAGAATTAAATCATACGACTTATCCAATTGGGTAAAGTCTTCTTTCTTATAATCAATGACATAATTTGCCCCTAATGACTTTAGCATATTAAGCTTTTGGGTGCTATCCACACAGGTTACCTCAGCACCATGTAATTTTGCCAGCTGCAAGGCGAACGTGCCCACTCCCCCACCGGCACCATTAATTAAAACAGTTTGCCTTTTTGTATTCTGGCGGCCAATACGTAATCCTTGCAAGGCGAGCACAGCTGCTTGCGGAATGGCGGCCGCTTGATCAAATGTCATACTAGCTGGTTTTATGGACATTGCATCTTCATGTACACACACATACTCTGCGAAACCGCCCCAGCCACACCAAGATATGTCCCCAAATACTTCATCTCCTGCTACAAGGTGCTTTACATGACTGCCAACCGCTTCGACCCTGCCAGATATGTCTGCTCCCAGTATCCTGTGTTTCGGTTTTATCATTCCCCCCAAACGGGTTAAAAACGGTTTACCTCTTAATAGATCCCAGTCCCACGAATTTACGGATACAGCATGAACTTTAACCAGTACTTCATTATTCTGAGGATACGGAATGTCTATTTCATTGAGTTCAAGCTCATCTGTCGTTCCATATTTTTCATATATTATCGCCTTCATGAAGAAATCTCCTTTTAAGAATTTATTCGTACAAAACAATTCTTTATATGCCATTAGAGAGTTTATGAACATGAAGTATAAAATATATGTCTTGGTATAATAAAAGGGATTTCAACATCTATTGCATTAACACAAGAAAAAATTTTCTTGATTTAATACCCGAATGCTACCACTATAGTACCTTAATAAAATGGCGCTGTTTCAGTTAATTGTTTATTAAACGATACTTTGTTTTGGTGATAAGCCTTTATTCAAAGAGTTTTGTTCATTAGTAACCGATTTATGAAAAGTATCATTATTTATCAGTACTAAGTTAGCAAAATCATTTGTTCCTCCATCATCTAAAGGTAAATTGTGATGTACTTGCCAATCCTTTATATAACAGTGCCTGTTACGTAGTTTTCTAACTAACATTCTGTCACTATCCAGTCCGACTGTTCCATAAGAAATGGTCTTGCATATATTACAGGAATGCTGCCATATTTGTGACATAAGAAAGTAATACAAAATAAGGAGTAGAAATACACCTACTCCTTTAGCTTGATTATTCGACATTCATTATTATTAAACGTTATATAAACCACCATCAATAGTATAGGAAGATGAAGTAACGTAAGAAGATTCATCTGATAGTAAAAATGCAATTACATTTGCCACTTCTTCAGGTTCACCATATCGTTTCATCGGAACAGCATCATTATATGCATGTTTTGCAGCTTCAGCATCTTCTGAAACATTGGATTCAATATTACGCATCATTTGAGTATTAATGACACCTGGGTTAACAGTATTCACACGGACATTATAGGTTGCTGCTTCTAGAGCTGCTACTTTATTAATACCCACTACAGCATGTTTGGATGAATTATATAATACCATACTTGGTGCTCCAGTAAACCCAGCTACAGATGATGTATTAACAATAGAACCAGCATTCTGTTGTTTCATCACAGGCAAAACATGTTTAAGACCAAATAACACACCTTTAACATTAATACCATAGACAAAATCAAAATCTTTTTCTGTTATTTCTTCAATTAGTTTAGCTGGTCCTTCAACTCCTGCATTATTAACAAAACCATCAATTCGACCAAATTTAGCAATTGTTTGGTCTACATAATTTTTAACATTCTCTTCATTCGATACGTCAGTTTGTACAACTAAACTATTATTTTCCGTTAATTGAAGCTCTGCTTGTACCGATTCAATTGCTTCTTTGTTTAAATCCACTAGTACTACCTTTGCCCCACCATTCGCTACTTTTTTCACTACTTCTTTCCCTATACCGCCTGCTGCTCCTGTTACAATAATAACTTTGTCTTTAAAATTCATGTTTAAATCCCCTTTTTATATATTTTGAATTGCGATATCTCAAATTAATAATAACATAGGTTATTTTAAATAACCAATAATTCAACTCAGATATTTATCATTATCAAAATTCATAATGTTAATTATTGATGTTTGTGTTTTCTTTTTCGAGTTAATGTGTTGAATCTACATAAAGATTTTTATTACCTTTGAATATTAAAAGATCCAAGAAATAAAAAACTAGGATTGTTACATAAGAAAAGGAGCTGCCGCAGCAGCTCCTTTTAAATATCACCAATATTTCCTTTTTTCACAGGTCTTATAAAAACTCCTAATTTGACTATAAGTTTAAACATCCAATAAAAGAAAAAAAAGTTAAATAAAAGCCCAAACGAGATAACTGAAAACAGCATTCCACCATGATAAACTAGAATATCTGCAGGAAAACCAAAATAATAATCTCCAAAGCTCTTTTCAAATCGATGACCTACACTAGGAACTACAGCAAAAATTATAGTTGATATAAAACTTACTATTGATAATTTTACTTTTTTAGCATTAAATTTATTTAAAATTAAAAATGCTACTATTGCTAAACCGTTTATTAACAATCCAATAATCAAATCAATCACGCTAAAATCTCCTCGTTTTTTGCCACCAATTTATACTTTCTAAATTATTATAGCAAAAATACCCATTATTAACATAATCTTATATTAAACTATATTCCTACCATTTTCTATTTTATACAAGTCTTCCCCCCTCTTATTCCAGATAAATTTTCTTGAATTAAACCACTAAATGCAGTCTTATTATATGGTTTCTAATACATATGTACTGGTCCTATTTTATTATTATTTCAAAAAATTGATTGACAGCATATAGAATTTAACAAAGAATGAAATGGTAGAGTAATCCATATAATAAATATTCATGCATAATGAACAAAGGGTGATTAAGTCATTGAGAAACATATTTACTATTTACAAAAATGATTGGATACGAATTTTCCAAGCTCCTGTTGCTTTATTTTTAATCATTGCATTAATGATATTGCCTTCCCTCTATGCTTGGTTTAACTTGAAGGCTTCTTGGGATCCATATTCCAACACAAGCGGAATTAAGATTGCTATAACCAATGAGGATGAAGGGGCTGTTATTCGTGATAAGGAAGTTCATATTGGGGATGAGATTGTTGCAACCTTAAAAGCGAATGATAAGCTTGGCTGGACATTTGTCAGCAAAAAAGAAGCTGATGAAGGGGTCAAAAAAGGTACTTATTACGCAAGTCTCTATATACCGGAAGACTTTTCTGAGAAAATAGGTACGGTGTTAGAGGATAAACAAATAAAACCTGAAATTGAATATACGGTCAACGAAAAATTGAATGCCATTGCTCCAAAAATGACTTCCAGCGGTGCTTCCACTATTGTACAGTCTGTAAAGGAAAGCTTCGTGGAAACAGTCAGCGAATCTGTTCTGACTATCTTTAATGATGCGGGAATTAAATTAGAAGAAGAACTACCTACTATTCGTAATATCGAAAGTAAAATCTTCACACTAGAGGGTGATATTCCTCAAATGGATGCTTTATCTGAGAAGATTTTAAATCTAGAGGAAAAAATTCCTGAAATAGATGAACAAGCGCAAAAACTTTTAGCGTTAGAATCAGCTATTCCACAATTAAATGAAGCATCTGAAAATATTTTGTTATTAGAAGAAAAACTACCAGAACTTGAAAAAGTAGGCGAAGGTATTCTTCTGCTTCAGGAAAAAGCTCCTGAAATCAAAAAAGTTGCAGGAAAAGTAACTGAATTAGAAACTCATTTTTCCGAAATTAGTGATACTGTTTCAAAAGCTGTCACTAATGTCGAAAAGATGCAAGAATTTATTACAACTGCAAGTGGCTCTTTAGAAGAAATAGAACAAGGCATTACTAATGGGCAACAAATAGCGGAAGTTCTTCCTGATTTTATGGAAGAAAATCAGGAAGCTTTTAATACAATAGGACCTGTGTATAAACAAAACCTGCTCTTATATCAAAAAACAGCGGATGCTGTACATCAGTATGCATCTTTAGTTAAAAGTGGTTCACTATCTGATCAAGAAATAACAGAAAAAGCGTCCCTATTAAAGGCACAAGTACAAACAAGTATAGACAGCCTAAATCGTTCCATTGTTTTATTTACGACATTAAACACTGCTACTACAAATGGGCAGTCAACACTACAACAAGAAATAACGGACTTGCAATCTTTGCAAACAAATTTTAATAAAGAAAAAGAATTACTTGGTACTATCCAAGAAAATAAAGAAGCAACAGAGTTGTTAACATTATCTCAAGAAGCTATTAATCTGAGCACTACAATGCTTAATCGTTATGATACGCAAACAGCACCTAGCATTAATAATGCCCTAGATGCACTGAAAGAAGCGACACAAAATGCTGGGGAAGATTTAAAAAGTGCTCAAGAGAACTTACCGAAACTTAAAGAAATTTTAGTTACTACAAAGGATTCACTCACTCTTGCACAGGAAAATTTATCAAAACTTCAAAACAATCTACCTGCAATTGAAAAAGAGGTTAAAGAAGTTTCTAGCATCATTCAAGATAATATTGATGATGTTTTAGAAGGAATAGATAAAGCGGCAGACTTCTATACAGACACATTTCCATCCTTAGAAGAGAAAGTGCATGTAGCAGCGGACTTTGTGCGTAATGACCTTCCTGAAGCAGAAAAACAACTTTCTAAGGTTGCGTCCATCATTAGAAATGATTTGCCGGGATTGGAAGATTCTGTTCATAAGGTTGCAAATCTAGTTCGAGATGAATTACCAGGCCTAAAGGACACTCTTACTAATACAGCAGATTCTATTCGGGATTTTGAAGATAATTATGATCTTGGTGAAATTATCTCTCTGTTAAAAAATGATATTAATGAAGAAAGTGATTTTATGGCAAACCCAGTTGTTTTAGATGAACATTCTCTATTTCCAATACCTAACTACGGGTCTGCCAATTCACCATTCTACACAACACTAAGTTTATGGGTTGGAGGATTATTACTGATTTCCTTGCTGCGTGTGGATGTCAGAGATCCAGAAGGAATTTATACTTCTAATCAAATCTATTTTGGTAGAGGTTTAACTTTTCTAACGATTGGATTATTCCAAAGTCTGATTGTTACATTAGGAGATATATTCATCTTAAAAGCCTATGTAGCCAATCCAACCGCTTTTGTATTGTCCAGTATTCTTATCAGCATGGTTTTCATGACTATTGTGTATACATTAGTTTCGGTTTTCGGTAATATCGGAAAAGGAATCGCCATCATCTTCCTTGTATTACAACTATCAGGTGCAGGTGGAACATTCCCGATTCAAGTTGCTCCACCATTCTTCCAAGCCATAAATCCTTTCTTACCATTTACGTATGCAATTAACTTATTACGTGAAACAGTTGGTGGAATGGTAAATGAAACAGTTTTTCATACTGTAAGCATGTTGCTCCTGTTTGGTGTGGTTGCAATAATAATTGCCGTTTTCCTGAAAAAACCACTTGCTAATGCTACGAAAAAAACGGCAGAAAAAGCTAGATCAAGCGAAATTATTCACTAATGGAAAAGTGATGTAGAAAAAGAATGAAGGCTGTATTTTAAACCTGTAGTCGAAACACTTTAAATTTGTGTTTCATCTGCAGGTTTTTTCAGCTTATATAGGATAATATACGCAGTTTTGCGCCCCCTTATGGTATAGTTGGTTCGGGATATCTACCATCTTTGACTTTCCTGCAAATTACAAGTGTGGGAAATAACCAAAAGTATAGCTCTCTTTTTTAAGTATTATGATTAAATAATTTCACTCTTTTTAGTTTCTATATACACTAATTCCTTAAATACACAGTTACACGCAAATAAATAAATGAGCTTACACTTAAGAACAAGCGTTAATCACTCTTAGAATGAATTTAAATATTATAAAAACAGACTAATCCCTCTTTCAATAAAAATTAAACCCACACCAAGTAACCTGGCATGAGTTTCAATAAACTACTATCATATATATTCAATTTCTTAACAGTCACCCTAGAATCCTCTTTATCCTTATCTCAATAATTACTTGAAGTATTCGATAATAACTTATTCTGAGTATGAATTTACCGGCCGCCCTAATCCTAAATTCCCTCGTAATGTATTACTTTCATACGCCGTTCGATAGATTCCTCTAGCTTGCAGTTCAGGAATGACATAGGTAACAAAGTCTGTTAGTGAATCTGGCAAAAGCGCAGGCATGATATTGAATCCATCAGCAGCACCGTCTCTAACCCATTCCTCCATCTTATCAGCAATTTGAGTTGGGGTTCCAATGGCTATATGATGTCCCCGCGAACCTGCTACCCACTGATAAGTCTGTCGTAATGTCCAGTTTTCTTCTTTTGCTTTCTTTAGAATCATTTCATGCTTGCTTTGGATAGCATTAACAGTCTCTGGAAGTTTGATATCTGTAAATTCTGTATCGAGCGGAATGCCTGCAAAGTCTATGTCACCGAAGTATCTGCCTAAAATAGCAAGTCCAGCTTTAGGTATGATCAACTCTTGCAATGCTTCATATTTTTCTTGGGCTTCTGCTTCCGTCGCTCCTACTATAGGCATTAATCCTGGCATAATACTAACATCACTTTTCTTTCGGTTGAAAATCTCCATTTGACCTTTTAGGTCATTGTAAAAGGTAATTGCATCCTCTTTATTTGCTTGAGCAGTAAAGACAATCTCCGCATATTTAGCTGCGAATCGCTGACCATCACCTGATGACCCTGCTTGTACAATGACTGGATGACCTTGAAGCGATCTTGATACATTTAGCGGCCCTCTAACAGAGAAGAATTCACCTTGATGGTTGATTTGATGAAACTTGCTTGTATCAATAAACTGTCCTGACTCTTTATCAATCACTAATGTGTCTTCTTCCCACGAATCCCATAGCTTCTTGGATACTTCCATAAACTCTGTTGCTCTTCTATAGCGGGCACTGTGTTCTAAATGCTCTGTCTTATTGAAGTTTTCTGCAGTGGAAGCTAGTGATGTCGTAACAACATTCCAACCTGCACGTCCTGCGCTTATATGATCCAATGATGCAAACTTTCGAGCAACATGAAAAGGTTCTTCATATGTAGTGGATGCTGTTGCAACTAAGCCTATACGGCTAGTTACGGACGCTAAATAGGCTAACAACGTCATTGGCTCAAATCTAGTTAGAATGTTTGGATGTGAATTTTCATCAACAGACAAGCTATCTGCTAAAAATAATAGGTCAAATAACCCTTTTTCTGCAGTCTGTGCGATATCTTTAAAATATGTTAGATTCATAGATGCATTCGGTACAGCATGTGGATGTCTCCATGAAGCAACATGGTGACCTGTTCCAGCTAGAAACAAACCTAATTTCACCTTTTTTGGTTGTTCGTTCATGTTGATTTTCCTCCTTTGCTTTTTAACCCTTTTGACAAAAATAAAATCCTTCTTCTATCTGCAGAAGAAAGATCATAACTAGAAGAACAGTACTTCGCAAACATAAATTCGTCGTTTACGCTTGCGAAGCATTTACTTTTATTCAAAAACCGTCCTGTTCAAAACAGTTAGCCGACATCATTATTTCTTATTCAATACATTTACTGCTAGATTAGCAAAATACTCAGACGCAACTTTAATCGCGTCTTCCTTTAAATCAAATTGTGGATGATGCCATTCCTGCGGTCCATCTACACCCATCCAAACAAAAAAGCCTGGAATGTATGTTTGATAAAACGCAAAGTCCTCTCCACCGGCACTAGGCACAGCATCGACAACATTATAGCCAGCTTCGACAGCAGTAGCGCGAACAACTTCCTCCAAGTTGGCATCATTATTAACTACTGGTAAATAATCATCCCAAATAAACTCAACAGAACCGCCATTTCCTTGAGCAATCGATTCTGCTAAGTTTTTCATTAGACCAGGAATCGCTGCTCGTGCTTCAGGCTGGAATGTCCGAACTGTCCCTTCAAGCATTACAACGTCAGGAATGACATTCCATGTGTTTCCTCCATGGATACTTGTAATACTAATGACCGCATTATCAAACAAATTCAGTCTTCTAGCAATAATAGTTTGGACAGAGGTTACATATTGACTAGCAATAACAATAGGATCAATCGCGTTATGAGGAATACCCGCATGCCCGCCTACACCATGGAAATTAATCTTAAATTTATCGACACTTGCCATTAATCCCCCTGATTTTACACCAATAGTACCTACTGGCAAATCCGGTTTATTATGCATTCCGAAAATAGAAGCAACTCCTTCTAATGCTCCTTTTTCGACAGCAAGCTTCGCGCCTTGGGCAACTTCCTCTGCTGCTTGGAAAATAAATCTCACTGTTCCGTGCAGGTTATCCTTCTGCTCATTCAAAAGAATCGCCGCTCCTAATATGGAAACAGTATGGAAATCATGACCACATGCATGCATTTTTCCGTCTGTTTTCGATTTAAACGGTACCTTTGTTTCTTCTTTAATTGGCAAGGCATCAATGTCTGAGCGGATTGCAATAGTCGGTCCAGCAAACGCACCCTTAACTTCCGCCACAACACCTGTTTCTAAATCAAGAGGTAGAATGGATATATTGTGTTCTTGTAACCACTTTTTAATATGAGCAGTTGTATTAAATTCTTCAAAAGCAAGCTCTGGATTTTCATGTAAATATCTTCTTTTTCCAATTAAGTCTTCTAATAGTTCATGAGACATTTTCATGATTATTATTCATCTCTTTCCAGTGTTTTTAAAAATTGTTTCGTTCGTGGATTTTTTGGATTATGGAATAATTCCTTTGGATCATTTTCCTCGACAATATTTCCGTCTGCCATGAAGATGACACGGTTTGCTACTTCTTCAGCAAATTTCATTTCATGTGTAACGATAATCATTGTCGTGTTTTGCTTAGCAATATTTTTAATAACTTGAAGTACTTCAGAAACCCATTCAGGGTCAAGGGCAGATGTTGGTTCATCAAACAGAATGGCATTCGGGTTTACAGCAAGCGCACGGGCAATCCCGACACGCTGCTGCTGACCGCCAGATAATGTAGACGGATATTGATGGAATTTATCCTCAAGCCCTACCTTTATTAATAGCTCTTTACCAATTTTCTCTGCCTCTTGCTTATCCATTTTCTTGGCAACAATTAGTGCTTCCGTTACATTTTGCAAAGCTGTTTTATTTTTAAACAAATTATAGTTTTGGAAAACCATCGCTGTTTCCTGTCGCAAATTATGGACGTCTTTTCGTCCCATTTTAGCTACATCTACATTTGTTTCTCCAATATGGATAGTCCCTTCATCTGGTACTTCTAATAAATTTAAGCAGCGTAGTAATGTTGATTTCCCTGATCCAGACGGTCCAATAATGGCCAATACATCGCCACGATCGACGTGTAAATCAACACCATTTAAAACGGTATTTTTACCGAAACTCTTTTTCAAGTTTTTTACAGATATCATGGTAAGACTCCTTTAACTGATATACGGTTTTTCCATTCGCTTTTCGATTACTTGTTGGATTAAAGTAACTATTATAATTAGAATCCAATAAAGCAATGCCAATGCTAAGTATGTTTCAAAGAATTTCAAGGAGCTTGCTGCTAATATCTTTCCTTGTGCAAATAATTCAACGATACCTAATGTAAAAGCTAGGGAAGTCTCTTTAATTAGACCAATAAAAACGTTGCTGCTCGCTGGAATCGCATTACGAGTTGCTTGTGGTAATACGACCCTGCGCAAAGCTTGTGCCCTCGTCATTCCAACAGATAAACAAGCCTCTACTTGCCCTTTATCGACAGAGTTTAATGCTGCTCGGAAAATTTCCGCTAAAAACGCCGATTGCTTTAAGCTGAGTCCCAAAATAGCTGCTGTAACTGCGGTCATTCCAGTTAGAACTGGGAAGATTTGCGGCAATCCGTAATAGATTAAAAACAGCTGTACTAATGTTGGAATTGCACGGAAAAATGAAATATAAATGGTTGCAAGCTGCTTTAAAACAGGTATATTCGACCTAGTAATCAAAGCAAGTATTAAGCCGCCAATAACAGAAAAGAACATGGATATGACAGCAAGAAATAAGGTAAATGGTATTAATTTCAATAGCGCCGGAAAAATTTCTATAAAGTAACCAAAATCGAGTTCAAGATTCATTTTGTTCCTCCAAATTATTCCTTAACTGTGATGTCTTCACCGGCAAAGTATTTTTTAGATAGTTCTGCTAATGTTCCATCCTCACGTAATTTCTTAATTTCTGCATTAAATGCTTCTGCTAATTTCTCACCATCTTCTGTTTTTGCGAATGGGAAAGAAACATCTTCGTACACAAATGGGTCACCAACAAACTTCAATGGTAGATCGCCTTTATCAATCTCAGCAATTAAAGATGATTTTGAGTTAACATAGCCATCGACACGATTGTTGATTGCGTCATTCATTGCGCCATCGCGTGTTTCATAAGTTTTTGCGATAATTTCAGGATCAAAATTTTCTAGATTTACAACATTATTAGAGCCTAAAACGCCAGAAACTGTTTTCCCTTTTAAATCATCTAAACTATCAAAATCATTGTCCTTGTTTGTAACAATTGTAGCCCCAGCATAAGCATATGGCTCAGAGAAATTATATTTTGCTTTTCTTTCTTCCGTTACAGCAACGAAGTTTGCAACAGTATCAATTTTCCCTGTTTCTAATTGTCCCATTAAACCTGCGAAGTCCGTTTTAACCCACTCCACATCATAGCCTAAGTTTGCAGCAATCTTTTCAAATACTTCTACGTCAAATCCAATTAATTTACCATCTTCTTCATAGCCGTTCGGATAACTTTGTGCCGTTGATCCTGCACGAAGAACTTTCTTTTTGCTATCCCCTGATTCTTCATTTCCACTTCCGCAAGCTGCTAATAACAACATAACTGCCATAGTAATAACTACAAGTAATTTCTTTTTCATGATGTCTCCTACCTTTTCTTATATGTTTTTGCTAATAATAGTTTTTCTAAATAGATTGTTACATGTCCTTTACCTAAATCGGACTCTCCAACCTTTTCATAGCCACGCTTTAGATACATGTCTGCAAGCCAAGGATGCTCCTTTGCTGTGCCTAATGAAACAGAAGGACAATGAAGCGTGTCTCGCAAGTAATCATTTTCAATGAAATCTAAGAGTTTTGATGCATAACCCTTGCGTTTAAACTCAGGAGCAACAGCAACCCACCAAATATGCGGTATTTCATATGGCCCATGATGGCTGCTCCATGGCATACGGATAGAAGCAGTCGCTACCATCTCGTCGCCATCCTTCATATAAAAACATATATTTTCATTGACATTTTTTTCTACTAGCTGCTCATCAGCAGTGGCTGCTGCAAAATTAATGCCAAGCTCACGGATGGAAGCATAACCGCGTAGTGATAAATCTAGTAATGCTTTGATATCCTTATTAGTAGCTTGATGAAAGGTCAAATTACTCAACTAATAACCCTCCATTCTTAATAGATTGAATAACCTCATCTACCTTTTGGCTTGCAAGACCAGTATACTGACTTGGATCTAGCAGCTGATTAATCTGTTCTTTCGACAGCACCGAGCCTACTTTCTCATTTGCTGACAGAAGTTCTTTAAATGGGACTTTTTGTTCGACTGACTCCATAGAGATTTGATACACAAGGTGATGAGCAGTTTGCTTCCCAACCTTTTCAGATAATGCAAACATGACACGTTCTGACAGGACAAGACCACCTTGCATTTCCAAGTTTCTCATCATATTTTCAGGTTTTACTACTAATCCTTCAAGAACAGTGATTGTGCTTTTCAACTGAGAAGAAAGATATAAGCAAATTTCAGGTAAAGCAATCCATTCACTTCTCCAGCTCATTGCATCTCGCTCATGCTCCATCACTAATGATTCATGGAGCAATGCAACACTATGCAAAATAGGTTTCGTTAAGCTTGCGATACCTTCAAAAATAGCCGGGTTGCGTTTATGAGGCATTGTAGTTGAGCCAACATTTCCTGTTTTAAATGGCTCCTCTACCTCATCAATTTCTGTACGCATTAAATTATAAAATTCATTCCCTAACTTCCCTAGAGATCCACTTATCAAACCAAGTACAGAACCATATTCAGAAACTCTATCACGAGAGGAATGCCAACAAATATCTGGGGTATCCAATTCTAGAATTTCTAATGCTCTTGCTTCTACTTTAGGACCAATACTGCCTAATGCTGCGTAGGTTCCGACCCCTCCTGCTAGCACACCAGTAAAGACTCTCGTTTCAACAGCCTGTAATCTTTCTAAATGACGTTCAAACTCACTTAATACTACTGCCATCTTAAAGCCGAACGTTGTTGGTAATCCTTGCATTCCGTGTGTTCTTCCAGGCATTGGCGTATCTTTATAGGTAGAAGCTAATCCAATTAAAAGCTCCGCTACTTTCTTAATATCTCGTTTAAGTATGTGATTTGCTTCTTTCAACTGAAGAATCATACCTGTGTCCGTTACATCCTGAGTAGTTACTCCATAATGAACAAATTCACCATACTCACCAGAAAGTGATTGCAAGTGATTAACAGTTGCCATTAATGAATGTTTTAGCTTCGCAGCCTCTGCTGCTATTTTGTCAATTTCGAAGTTTTCTATTTTTGCAGCATCTTTTATCACACTTCCCGCTTTTTCGGGAATAACTCCTAGTTCACTTTCCGCCAACGCTAATCCAGCTTCAACATCAAGAATTTTCTGTAATCTATTTTCATCATTCCATACAGCACGCATTTCCTCTGTACTAAAGTTATTTTGCAACATTTTTAAGTCTAAAACATGTGAACCCATTTTTGTTAACACTCCCATGTTGAAATCCAGAATATACTAGTTAGTCCTTTAACTCATAAAATATATAATTCCTATGTTTATAGTGTGAATTATAACATAGTGTTTTTAACTTGCAACAATTTATTTAAAATTGAAAATGTACATATAAATTGGAAACGATTTAAAATGGAAACAATTTCTAATTAACTACTAGAAACTGCCAATCTGTTAGTTTATAACCTAAAACAAGCAAGTTGCTAAAGCCGTTACCAACCCAAGCATAGTTGCCTATTAGTTAATTCTATAGGTTATAATATCTTGCTTTATCAAATCATCTATTAAAATCTTTTTATATTTTTCCAAGCTTCTATTATAAAAGGAAAAATTCATTATTTATCTTCTACAACTTAGCCTATCATGAAAATAATTATGTTACAATTTAAACATCTGATAATTCAGATACTTTTGATAAAAAAATGTAGGAGGTAGGTATTATGACTAATAAAAAAAATATTTACGTAAAAATCTATCGAGGGATTACGATTAAGTAATCTAACTACTTAGCGTTTTCCCAAATTCTGAAAGGGGAAAATAATTTGAACCAAACATTGCTAATCATCGATGCCCAGCAAGAAATAATTGATGGCAATCAAGAAGAAGGAGTAGTTTTTAATAAAGAACAACTGATTAAAAATATAAATTTATTAATCAAAAAGGCGGCAGAAGCAAATGTCTCCGTATTATTTGTAAGAGATTCAGAAGTTGCAGGAGGTGTAGGGAGCGGATTTCAAGTTCACAATGAAATTAATGTGCCTTCTGATCCAATCTTCTTTGATAAGACTGCAACGAATCCCTTTCATGGGACAAATCTTTTGAAGCATCTGAAATCACAAAACATAAAACATATCGTTATTGCTGGTTGTAAAACACAGCATTGCATAGATACAGCCGTTAGAACAGCCACTGTCAATGGCTTTGACGTTACATTAGTAGGCGACGCCCATTCAACAACAGACAATGATTTTTTACGTGCAGAACAAATTATAAATCACCATAATGATACTCTTCATGGCCATTACAATGTTGATCACTTTTCAATTGTCAGGAATTCAGTGGAAGACTTGTATACACCATCACATGATTCTTACAGAGAATAGTAAAACGAGTTTAAGTGCAGAAGCATGTTTATTGAAAAGCGAGGAATATAATAATGGCTTTGGAAATGAGAAAAGAATGTGAACGCTGTACTTCTTTATTAGCGGAAAGCTCAATTGCTTATATTTGTGTTCACGAATGTACATTTTGCGAACCTTGTACAGAAAATATGAAACAAATTTGCCCAAACTGTGGCGGAGAACTAGTTAGAAGACCTAGAAAACAATTAAATAGATAATCATCTTTCCTGGATAAGCAGAGATTTTTCTCTGCTTATTTACATAAACTGATTCTTATTTTTTATTAGTCGTGTGTATGGGAGCCTTTCTAGCTTTTGATACATTGTACTACTCTCCCCTCTTTGAATCATGTGCACTAATAACATACACGGCTACACCTTTTTAGATTACCCTCGCTTGATTAAGTTCATTTCTATCCTCCTTTTCAATAACTAAAACTTTCAAGTTCTTAAAATTCTAAATTATTCCAGCATGTGGTATCTTTATTTTAAATAATTAGAGAAAGGAAAAAACAATGGAAATCAAATCATTAACTTTACACTCAAATAATTTAGTAGAAACAAAGATGTTCTATACTAAAACGCTCGGTTTTACTTTAGTTGATGAGGATGACAATAATTTTCAAATAATGGTAGGCTCAAGCAAATTAACGTTTACTAATCAGAGTGCTTCGAATAACCCATTTTATCATTTTGCATTTAATATTCCCGCTAATAAATTTAGCGAAGAGAAACAATGGACTAAGGAGAGATTAAATTTATTAACTGAAAATGGAGAAGATGAAGTTGATTTCTCTCATCTATCTGCCCATGCATTTTATTTCTATGATCCTTCTGGTAATATAGTTGAATTTATTGCAAGATATGGGATAAACTCCAATAGTAACCTTCCATTTACTTCAGAAAGTATCCTTAATATTTCTGAAATTGGTCTTGTCGTTGAAGATGTAATGCAAACTGGCCAAGAAATGATTAATAACGGGATTTTTGAACGAGATAATAATTCAATTAGTGATAAATATTTAAACTTTATGGGGAAAAAACATAAAGGGATATTTGTTATATTAGCTCAACCAGATAGAAAATGGCTTTTTTCAGAAAAATATTCGGCTATTTTCCCACTGGAAATAGTATTAGATAATAATAAAATATTAATAGTTAATACAAAGAATGAATTTCTAATAAAAGAATAACGCTTCATTTTAATACGATATTAAGGAAGTAGTTTGTTGCATCAAAATGGTCTTCTAAATCTAACTTGAGTTAGCTAAAAACCCCCATAAATATTAGAGATTAAATTGTTAATAATACGGGAGGGACAGAATGAAAAAACCACCTCTTTTTATTGCAGCTACTATCGTATTGTTTTTAATTGGCTGCATTCAATGCAGTAGGTGATCAAAGTATCATTGTAGGAGAAGAAGATGTTAATCCTGAAGCTTCCTATGAATCGTTTGAGGTTTTAATCGATGATAGTACAGTATTTAATGGTGATATTTCTAGTATGAAGCAGTTAAAGGATGAATTTGTAGAAGATAAAAAATTTGATGTTTGTTTATGGGTAAAAGAAAAAGTCGAAAATAATCATATCAATAATAAAGTAGTAACCAAATTAAGGATAGATAAATAATGCACAAATAAATTGGAAACAATCAGCGCAAACAGCCTGATTGTTTTTTCTGCTTAAATATATCTTCTTGACGTGCGTTTCTATTATCCAATTCTTTCATCATGCCTTAGCCATTTTTTTTATTCTCAAAGGATTTTTGGAACAGCGATTTAAGGATAGCAGTTAATAGCCACCCTCTTTTAATTTAAGAAAATGTACTTACACTAATCATATAGGAACCGATTCCTATATAAAAATTTGTACTAACAAAAACCAAAAAACAGCTCCTTTAACAAGGTAATATATTTCGGAAAAATAAATAATGACAAAATTCGACACCCTTTGTATACTCACATTAAACGGGGCAAACCTAATGAAAATTAGGGGCGCAAAGCTATAGGGACTAAGGTGATGCCAAGCTATGTCAGCCAGCTGCCGTTCACAATAAATAAGGAGTGAATGAGAAATGAAAAAGTTAGCAATTGGTGTTTTGGCAACGTCCTTGATTTTTTCTCAAGGGTTACAAACTGAGGCAAAGAAAAGTACATTTGTCGATAAAGATAAAAACGGGATAGCAGATGACTGGCAAAAGAAATACAAGCTTGGGAATGGAAAAGCAGCAGCTAAAAAAGATCCTGATAAAGATGGATTATCTAACGTGCTCGAATACCAGCTTAACTCAAATCCAATTAAAAAGGATACTGATGGGGATAAGATTTCTGACAGCAACGAAGATAAGGATAAAGATGGACTTATAAACGGTCTAGAAGTTAAATGGAAGCTCAATCCGTTAAAAGCAGATACAGATAATGATGGAATCATTGATTCACAAGAAGATGAAGATGGTGACAATCTCACAAACAAAGAGGAAATCTACGTGGGTACTAGCTTAACATTAGTAGATACAGACAAAGATGGACTTAATGACGGAAATGAAGATACAGATAAGGATAAATTAACTAATAGCATTGAATTTGACCTTGGATATAATCCTAAAGATAAAGACAGTGACAATGACGGAATCAAAGATGCTGATGAAGACTTAGATAAAGATGGTATACGCAACAGTTATGAATTGGACGAGCTAAAAGTTGTGTTATTGAATGAAAACGACAAAGAGTTTAAAATTCAATTCAAGCTTGGCAAAAAATCTAAGTTAATGGTAAAGGATAATATCGGCATTCCAAATGCAAATACTTTCTTCTCACAATTTACGACTGGTTTGACACATACTGCAACTGATGAAGAACTTATTAATAAAATTAAAGAAATAACAGGATTACAATCCTTTATTAAAATCAGTATTAAAGCAGAATTTGCAAACGGACAAGAGCTGAAGGTAGAGCAAGAATATGCAGCGGTTGACACTAGCGGTGATGCTTCTACAGACAGCTTAATCGATGAGACAGAGGATTTAGATTAATAATAAAAAAGGCATATGCTGATATCCAGTATATGCCTTTTTATTTATAGCAAGTGAGTATCCTGTAATACTAGTCTAAGGCTGATAAATTAAATTCAAAAGTTAAGATATTGTTAATTTACTCTGTATACTATTGTATAAAATTCCTAAACTGTTACACTTTTGCTTATAAATTCAGATTGAAAAGAGAGAGCAAATGAAGAATAGCAAACATTATAAGGGATTTAAATCTCTTTTAGAAATCCTATTGGTTTCTAGTAAACTTGGATTTACTTCTTTTGGGGGACCTATTGCTCACCTTGGCTACTTTCATAATGAATATATCCGTAAAAGAAAATGGATGGATGAAAAAAGTTATGCTGACTTAGTAGCTTTATGTCAGTTCTTACCCGGACCAGCTAGCAGTCAAGTTGGAATTGGCATTGGTGTTTTACGGGGAGGCATTCTTGGAGGTATTGTTTCGTTTATTGGTTTTACACTTCCCTCTGTTTTAGCATTAATAATTTTTGCTTTACTTCTCCGAGGAAGGTTTGTGGGTGAAGCTGACTGGATACATGGTCTAAAAATTGTCGCAGTCGCAGTTGTTGCTCAAGCTATATTAGGAATGGCAAAAAGTTTAACCCCAGATTTAAAGAGAAAAACAATTGCTTTACTTTCATTAGTTGGAACTCTAATCTGGCAATCTGTATTTACTCAAATAGGCGTTATACTCCTATCAGCGATTATCGGCTTTCTTTTATATAGAAGCCAACCAGATAACGACTATAAAACAAAACTACAGTTTCCCATTTCTAAATGGCTCTCTATTTGTTGTTTGATTGTTTTTTTTAGTTTACTGTTTCTTTTACCTTTGTTAAGAGAAATAACCTCATCGAATTGGATAGCCATATTTGATAGTTTTTACCGTTCAGGATCATTAGTCTTTGGTGGTGGACATGTTGTTTTGCCATTACTTCAAAATGAACTTATTCCTGCTGGTTGGTTAAATAAAGGTGAATTTTCAGCAGGATATGGTGCTGCCCAAGCTGTTCCTGGTCCATTATTTACTTTTGCTGCATATCTCGGGACTGTTATATATGGATGGCAAGGTGGTTTATTCGCTACATTTGCAATTTTCCTGCCGGGTTTCTTGCTCATAGTGGGGTTCTTACCATTTTGGGATTTATTACGGCGTAATCCAAAAATAAACGGCGCCCTAATGGGTATAAATGCCGCAGTTGTGGGGATTTTAATTGCAGCCTTTTATGATCCAATATGGACTAGCTCCATACTTTCTCCCCGTGATTTTGCTTTGGCAGCAATATTGTTTAGTCTGCTAGTATATTGGAAAGTTCCTCCATGGGTAATAGTTATTACTGGGGCAATCGGCGGCTCTCTTATTTTATAACTATTGCTCACTAAGTGCTGCTATAAAAAGCTAATCCTTCACTGTTGTAAGGATTAGCTCTAACATTTATTGAGTTGTTACATTGTCTAGATAAAGCGATGTTTGACCACTACTGTTAGCTGAACTTGTAAACTGAACACCCACCTCTTTAATGTCATTGATATTAGAGATAGTAGTTAAATCAAGTGTTAGAGACGTATCAGAAGATATTTTTGTTGCTCCACTATCAAACCATTTCCAGTCTCCACCCGTTTTAACATATAGTTTTGCACTTATTCCATTGCCGACATTTCCCCAGTTTGCATGTTTAACAGTAGCTTTCAACTTAGATTTCCCACTAAAGTTCAAACTTTGAGATAGGGATAAATAATGGATGGAATTTGAAGATAGTTGGACATCAGCTTTTAATGACTGTTTGCCTCCTGCTGCCCATTCTGTTGTAGGCCAAGGTCCACCCGCGATATTTGATCCAGTCCAGTTTTGATTACCGCTTTCAAAATCATACAATATATTATTTGTTCCTGCTGAGCTACCGAATACTCCGCTTAGTTTTGAAGTGGCTTTTAACCCATTTGCCCCATTAACAACCGTATTACCCCAATCAGTTAAACTGTTACCAGACCAATCGTTGCTTAAATCCAGATAGCTCCAATCTGTGCTATTTCCTTTCCAAGACCATGCAAGCCAACCGACATTTTTTTGCTGTGAATAACTCATGATGGTTGCTTCATCTACATCTCCATTTGTATGTTTTTGTCCGAACTCTCCTATTATTAAAGCTAATCCTTGGTTTAAGACACCATCAATATTTGACTTAACAGTTGCTGCATCCCCACCAGCGTACTCATACATATGTATGGAGAACATTGTATTTTTCAATGGATCCGCATTAAATACCTCTTTTCCATAATTATGAATGGAAGCTGGGTATTGTCCCCATCCAGCAGAATCAATTATTAGAGTATGATTTAAGCCTGCATTCCGTAACTTTGGAATAGCTTGTTTATAACCAGCTGCCCATGCCGCACCATCCCAAGTACCATACCATTCATTCGCAATGTTTATTATCACTTTATCTTCTTTGCCTATCAATGTGTCTTTTAAGCTGATCCAATAATCGACTGCACGATTTAAAGATTCCACATCGTCTTTTCCTGTTGCGTCATGAACTTCCAGAATTGCAATCAGTTTATTTTTTTCTGCCAATGACAAAAGGCTTTTAACAGTATTAATATCATCTTTGGTGTATTGTCCACCATCAGATAAAACAATTCTTACTGTGTTTGCTCCAGTTGCTGCTATTGCTGGAATAGCAGCTGCTGAATCTTCTTTAAACCAAGAATGAGCATGATTTACACCTCTCATAATAAACGGTTTACCCGTAGCATCATATAAAGTGGTACCGCTTACATAAAATCCCGAAGCAGCACTTGCTTTTGAATCAGTAATAAACAAAGCAGAAGTAACTAACAGTAAAATTAGAATAAAACTTGATAATTTTTTCACAACCAATCCCCCAATATTTTAAAATTTTTATTTTAACTCTTTCTTTTTTTACATATACCTCCTTTCTATAAAAAAGTAAGAGTTAAAAGCATAAGAGTAGAGTAAAGTAATTTAATCTATTTATTAATTTATCGATTAAGTAATTATAAAGCAATAATAACATTAATTCATAATTAAACAATATATTTCCATCAACTTTTCCCAAATGAATAATAAGACCTAAAGAGTCTGAAGGCTATCCATTTAGGCGTTTAGATCTGTGTAATATAAAAATTATATGAATCTTATAACTGGTGTTTTTCTTACTATGCAGCTAATCAACTAAATTACTTACTTTGTTAATTAATTTACTTAAACCAGCCTGTCATTTTATCTCATAAAAAAATCATTCCCCATCATTAAAGGAATACTCTACTTTTTTTATCCGATATTACAAGAATGCTGCCATTTTCCTGATAAAAAGAACTGCAAATAAATGCAGTTCTTTTAAAGATTCAGAATGAGGTTAATTTATTTAAGCCGCTTCCCTTCAACAGCTAACATATACATCATTAATGATTCAGCATCCCTAACCATCCATTCTCGATATTCATTTTCTGCCCTTAGGTAATCTTTTTCCGTTATGAAACCGTCTCTTACCATTTGAATTCCTCTGCTTGAAGCAGTATCTGCCCAAATTCCAATGCGAGTTTGGAATTCAGGATGAGGTTTCGTTGTTAGCTCGTGTTGGGGAGTTATGGTAATTTCTCCAATTCCTATTTTCTGAAACATATTGGGGAGATTATCGGCAATCGAATTGTCCATACCTGCTTCCGAACGCCATTTCAAATAGGCAGAGTAGAAGGTAAGCATACTTGAGGGCGGCTGTGGCTGCCAATTAATTTTCTCATGATTGTAATCCACAATGATTAGACGACCTCCTATTTTAGTAGCAGAAGTCAGTTTTTTTAATGCTTTTAATGGTTCCGATAACCAAATTAAAACCCTTGATGCATTAACGATGTCAAATTCTTGATCATAGGGGAGATTATAGATATCACCTGTTTCAAAGAACAATCCTGGTGTTTCGCCATAAGCTTGACGGGCTTTTTTTATTAGATTCGGATTGCTATCGATCCCTACCACGCGACCATTAGGACCCACTTCTTCTGCAATTCCATATGTTATTGATCCTGTTCCACAGCCCACATCGAGAATTGTCATACCTTCAGTCAGTACTTCCTTAAGCCTTTTGTGAGAGTTTGCTAACGTTCTAGAATCTAGAACATTAGTTAACTTTCCTGATAACACAGCCCTATTTCGCGCCATCTTTGTATCCATATAACTTCCCCTTCCCACCAACTAAATGTTAATTCCACTGCTTTAATTTTATCAATTATTATTAAGTACTCTAATAATTTATAAGTGCCAATTTAATTCCAGAATGGAATGGATGAGGTTTCACAAAAAATTTAAGCTTATTCTTTTAAGTAAAACAGCAGTGCATTTTTTCACAAGTATCTGTTTTTTACTTTCATCATTAAAAGGAATAATCCCTAATTACATAAAAAACAGCCACATAATAGTAGCTGTCTCCATGTAAAATTCATATTGGTTTTAAATTTACTTTTGATAACAACAATGATAAATGAAAATAAATATTTGATGCAATGATTCCTATTATTGAAAATATAATGGCATCTTTAATAAGGAAAGAGTGAGACCCTATAATTAAAAATAGAACACCAGCAAGAATACCAGCTACTGAATACATTCCCAAAACGAGAAAATATCTTACCTTTTTTGATTCTATTACTATGTTTTCCATGCCAACATCTATAAGTAGTGATACCGGTATTCCTATAAAGTAATAAAATGGACCAAAAGAAACTAAAATCAGGTGCATAGAAAATACAAGAATATAATACTGCAAATAAAACAACAGATAGTGTGGCTGTTAAGAACCTTTTCATTACTACACTCTCCATGAATCAAAACTATTACAATAAAACAGTTGGTAAAATAAGCACCACTATTGTACCAGACTTATCAATCTATTGTAAGTGGTTGTTATGTTCCTTGTTCTACTATTATAGATGGCCCTCTTCACTTATTACAGCCAGATAGTTCTATAATAAGGGCAACACTTAACACCTTAAGAGATGACAATATGTATATGAATGCACCTTAGCAATACATAAATTACCCCCACCACATTGCACAAACAAATAATGACCACATTGATACAAAGGTTCCTACTGTTCCAAAAACAAAAATGTATAAAAGACTGTATTTTTTTTCAACTTTTTTTAATTTTATCATCCAAAATCCTATTACGGGAGTAACTGAGCATATACTTATGCTAATTACAGTAATTATAGTTAAGTAATAAATGCTATCTGTCGTATTAATTATCCCCTCAAGAAAATAGGCTAGTGATTGTCCATATACTCCTAATGCTGTTGCAGTAATTATTAACAGCCATAAAACTAAGTGACTCTTTTGCATTAAACTTTTCCCCTTGTGTAATTTTTATATAAAAGTATAATATTACACTAATAATAACATAAGTATTAGCGATTAGGGATGTTTTATATATATTTTTTACTCAATCTCATTTATAACATGAAAAAACCACCAAATAAGGTGGTTAGTGAATTTTTTTACTTAACTAAAAAACGAAAATAAAGTGCTAATACGTAATTACCTAAAATAAATATCGCATATATTTTAAACGTAAATGCAAAGAACCCTTTTTTCTTAAAATTTAATAACAGATAAAGAATTGTATTATTAATACAAGTATGTATGTAGGTGCTAAAACTAACTTTGAATATAGATCCGGAGTAGTCATTTTTTTCTCTTCATCCTAATATTTCAGTAAATTCCCTTTTGTTTGTATGTGTGTTTATTATATCTCTAAACTGCTTCGTTTAGATACTTAAATTTATTGACATTCTTATTGCACTAATCTCCCTCAATTTTAAACACCTTAACTCTTAAAACTTAGGCCTCATGGGAAATCCTCTTCTTCTTCACAAAAATAAAATAGGTGTCCCAGGATCATGGAACACCTTTAAGAAGGTCTGTTAATGAAGGCTTCACTTAATATAGGATATTATCCCTTTTTCATTATGGATACGCCACTTATCCAATTCTTGCTGATTTTTTGTTGTGAAGAATTACGCTTACGCTAACCATTCATTGCAGCTTCAGAAAAGACATAAAAAAACAAGGCATTAATCCTTCTTGGATTAATGCCCCGCTACCTTAAAAAATCAACTTTTATTTTATAGGCATAGTGTATGTCACAGAAATATCATTGCTTTCTTGTATTTTCGTAAATATCTCATGAAGAATTTCTAATGCTCTTTCATTAGATTCATACTTCCCTAAAGCTTTATTCCATTCATTTGAACTGCCTACTATTTTTTTTCCTTCTACAGTAACCTCTTTTACACTTATCAAACTTTGTTTATCCTGAGAAAAAATCCATAACATAGTAAAACCATCCCTTTCATTTACACAGCATTTGCTGTATTTTTAAATACGTATGAGAATTTTAAAAGTTTCACTATTAAACTATCCTACACAGATTGTTTCACAAGGACAGGCCCCTGCCTTTTCAAAAGCATAGTCACTCTTTTATAATCTTCTCTAATCATTATAGGGTTTAGCCATAATCACCTCAGCCTCCTTTTATACCAATTTTTAACATTTAGAATACATCGTTTTAATTGGTAAAAATTACAATAATTTGATAAAATTACTCAGAGGTGATTAAATGACTGTTCTAAGGAAGGAAAAACAAAATAATTTTGTATCCATTATAATTAGTGCATGCATTTATTGCTGTAATTGTAGTGTTGTATATTTCTAGACATCATCCTAATACATTTAGTTTAGATAAAGTGGTAATTTGCTATTTAATAGTTATTGCCGGAAGCGTTGTAGCCTTTATTTTATCTTTTAAAAACAGGATAAACTCTGCCCTATTTGTTGTTAGCATAGTATCAAGTTCTGTTTTAATTGTGATAATGTCAATCATTACATTTCTTTTAGCATTGGCAAATGGAATTTCAGAACCGTAATAGTATTAAAAAGGTGATTAGACTGTACTGTAACCCATTTTTCAGGTATCTAAGGAGGTGTAAAAAAATATGAGTGAACAGACTCAGGAAATTAGAAAAGGTTTTAACCCAATTGCACTTACTGTTATTTTACTTGTTTTAGCATTTATAGTGTTCTCTGTTTTTCGATACTTTCCCAATGTACATATGCTGGTTAGTATAACCCTATATTTTATAATCGACATTGGGTTTATAGTAGCAATGATATTAGGAATAAAAACGAAAGATAAGCCAATCATGGTTTTCAGTATTATTTCTAATTCCATCTTTTTTGTACTGTTATCTTTGTTTACTTTTTTGCTGTTAGTAGCATATGGGATAGGAGGACCATAAAAGTCTCTACTTGGAGGCTTTTTTGTGCTTATTTATGGGTAAATCCTCACAAACAATTTCACTTATAAGTAAGCTCCTTTACCAACAAGAATATAATCCAGCTTATTATAAAAAAATCCAGCTATTCACAGCTGGATTTATTGGAATTCGGAATATTTAAGTACATTTCTTCACAAGGTTCTCTGTATTAATATTAACTTTTATACTTTTTTATAGTAAACTTTCTTCTAATGTTTTCATTTCATAGAAGTATCCTTGTTTGTTCATAAGCTCTTGATAGGAACCGGATTCTATAATATTTCCTTGGTCCATTACAATAATTAGATCCATTCTGTCTAATCCTTGCAGCCTATGACTGATTAGTATTAAAGTATCCTCTTTTGCATATTCGAAAAGTCGCTGATAAATACTTTGTTCTGTCAGTGCATCTAATGATGAAGTGGGCTCATCTAATAACCACAGATGTCCTTTCTTTAGGAAAGCTCTAGCAATGGCTAATCGCTGTTTTTCTCCTCCTGAAAGATTTTCACCGTTTTCTAATACTTGCTGATCTAAAGAAAATTGTTCAAGATTTACGTTAGTTAAGGCAGCTTTCAACTGATCATCTGTAAGTTCAGCTCCAGCTAATTTTAGATTTTCTCGGATGGTACCATAAAAGAAATGATTTTCCTGCAACACTACCTTTGCTTGTTCCCAGATTGCTTCGCCTGCAATACTTGCTGTATCTTGTTTATCCCAGAATACTTTACCGTTTTGAACTTGTAGTAACTTTAAGGCAATTTGCAGTAATGTGGATTTTCCAGAACCACTTGCACCTACAATTGCTACTTTCGATTTAGATGGTATCGTTAATGAAAGATTAGGGATTGTTGTCCGCCAATCGCCTTGGTGTGTAAACTGGATTTCTTTAAAGTGTAGTGATGGGGCATTAGCCGGTAATTTAAATATAGTCGCCTTAGTCTCATTAACCTGTATGTCTGGGTCTTCTACTACATCATATAAACGCTTGGAAGCATCACTGCTTTCTTGCATATAGATTGGAAAGACGGCCATTGGTGCTGCAGGCTCAAAGACAGTAAGGGAAACCATGACTAGCATTGCCAAAAATATCCCTTCTAATGTACCATTCGTAACTAAATATGCTCCAAAGCCTAAGACAAACCAGCTGACTACAAAGGTAATAAATCCATTAAACGATTGACTGGATATTTTATTTATATTTTCAGCTTTTTGTTGAGCAATATAGGCTTCTGATTGACTTATTAAATGATTTTGTTTTGTTTGTAATTGTTGAAATAACTTTAAATCACGAAAGCCAAACATCATTTCTGTAATATATGTGGATAATTCACCACGTTCATTTCTAACTTTGCCATTAATCTTCACTTGTCTTAAGGTAAATAGCGCTGGAATAAGGACGGTGGTCAATAAAAATCCAATTAAAAGGATTACAGCAATCTCCATTGAATAGAAGCTAGCAAAGAAAATGGTACTAATAAAAACAAGAAATAACACCATTGGTGGGTAAAAAACTCTCAGAAAGAAATTTTGTAAACTTTCTACGTCTCCAACTACACGTGCTAGTAAATCTCCACTTCTATACTTTTGAAAAACATTTGGAACAAGTGGAGTTAATTTTTCAAAAAAAGCCACTCGCAAATTACTTAAAATGGTAAATGTTGCTCTGTGGGAATAAAGACGCTCTCCGTATTTTGCCCCTGCTTTAACTAGACCTAATAATTTTACAGTTGATGTTAATACAATTAATGTATAAAAGGGAGGGGTTAAGGCTGATTTAGAAATAAGATAACCACTTGCTGCAAATAAACCTACACTACTAATTCCAGCAATAAAGCCACAGATAACCGCAATAACGATATCTTTTTTCTCTATTAAAACTAGTTTAATTACTTTTAGCAAAGCGCTCATTGTTTAGCCCCCCCTTTTTGAATGGTAACAATTTTTTTATATGCTGGGATATTCTCAACCAAGTATTCATGCGTACCAGTTGCTTGTAACTGCCCATTCTCTAGATAGAGAATCTGATCTGCATTTTTAATGGTATGCAATCGATGTGCTACCGTTATAACAGTCGCCTTTTCACTTAGCATTTCAATCGATTGCTGCAAGATACTTTCCGTAGCAAGATCAAGTCCTCGTGTTGGCTCATCAAGTAAAACTATATTCGGTTTTTTCAGAAAGGCTCTGGCAATGGATACCCTTTGTTTCTCGCCGCTAGATAATCCCCTGCCTGCTTCCCCTATTTCTGTTTGAAACCCTTTTTCTAAAGATTTTATAAGTGGTAAAAGCCCAGCCAATCTTGCAGCCTCTTCTATAGCTGTTTCGTCTACCTTATCTGTAATCCCCATTGATATATTTTCAGCTATCGTACCAGAAAAAATATAAGGGTGCTGTGAAATGTAAGAGATCTGATTTAACCAGGAAGCTTCTGTATAGTTAGTCAGCTCTCTACTATTAATTTTAACTGACCCATGATCTGGAGTTATCATTCCTGCCAATATGTTAAGTAAAGTAGATTTCCCTGTTCCACTTGCACCAACTATGGCAATCTTTTGTTTTGGCAAGAACGTAGCAGTGACCGGCTTTAATTGAAAGTCCCCAACAGGATAGGTATATCCTACTTGATCAAGGAATATAGTTGGAGGAACATCCTGCTTTGGCAGCTCTTCTTTTCCCCATAACAACAAGTTTTCTTGTTCCTCAAATTCTTCTAATACTTTTTTCGTCGCTCCCATACTTGCTCTGCCATTATGGAATGTTGTTCCTAGTTCTTTTAATGAAGTAAAAAACTCAGGAACTAATATAAGAATTAAAAAGGCCGTGAAGAATGACATGTTTTCATAAATAATCATCTGTATAGCCAATTCCAGTGCAACAATTCCTATACTTAGCATGGAGATAAGTTCAAGTGCAAAGGATTGTGTAAAAGCAATCTTTAGTATATCAAGAGTTGTGTCACGAAAACTCAAACTACTTTTTTCTAATTCATCCTTTTGACGTTTCGTTTGGTCAAATAACTTTAACGTAACGAGTCCTTTTAATGCATCTAAAAAGTTACCAGAAAAAGAAGCTAGTTTTTCTAACTTCTCTTCTGATTTTTTTTGCGTTTTAATTCCGATGATAATCATATAGATCGGAATAAAAGGAGCGGAAACTAATAGTATTAAACCTGAATTGATATGTTGTGTAAAAATGATTATTAGCACTAAAATCGGTACAAAGGTGCTCTGCATCACTTGCGGAATAAATTGACTATAAAAGCTATCCATCTCATCCACACCATCAAGCAGCATACTAACCTTTTTACCTGTTTGCCCTTTTTCTGCTAACTGAATAGAGCTACCAGCATATTTCGTTAATAATTCTTTACGCGTAGCATTCTTTACATCGCTCGCAATGGAAACACCGATACGTTTACTTAGATAATCAGAACTAGATCTAATCAATAGTATGAATAATAATAGGATTAACCATGGTATAACTGCTGAAAAGGTTTGATGATTCAAGAAGACACCATCCACTATATTCGTCATTGCGAAAGCCTGTGTAATAACGGCTATACCAAGTATTAATGTTAATCCCATTAAAAGAAAAATTCTTTTTTTATATAACCAGATGGTCTGCTTTAATTTTTGCATAATCAATTCAGCCCTTTGTTCAATCTCATTTATTTTTTACCCTTCGCGTAATCTGCATCAAATAAGAACAGACGCATTAACAAAATCAGGGAAGGAACTAATAATAGCAGTCCACCTATAAATGCAACAATAAGTGCAATTCCCATCGAAGGATTTGTAACACTATTTTCTATACTGATTTGCGGATATAGTAAATATGGAAACTTGGCCATGCCGTATCCAAAAAAGGCAAAAAGAAATTGCAGCATAATCGCTATAAAAGCAACACCATAATACTTGCCAATATACAATAGACTAATCGCAATTAAGAAAAATGCCATCGATAGACCAAAAACCCACCATAAATCAATCATATTTTCGTAATTTTGCTGATTGCGCTGACTTAAAGCTATCATGGTTGTAAGTGCCATAATAATGGTTGGTGTTGCCCAAAAAAGTGCCCATTTTCTTACTAAATGAAGTGCCGGTATATCATTTGCTCTTGATGCATAGTACGTTATAAAGCTCGCACTAATAAACAGGACAGAGACAATAGCCAAACCAACAATGCTCCAAGCTAATGGACTAGTAAATAACTCAAAGTATTTTAATGATACGTGTCCATTTTGTTCTGTAATGAATCCGCCCTCAGAAATCGTTAGGGCAACCGATAGAGAGGCTGGGATAAATAGCCCTGTTGCACCATATAGAAACATATAAATATTACTTTGTTTTGACCCATAATTTTCAAAAGCATAAAAGGAACCGCGAATAGCTATCAAAATGATGGCAAAACTTGCGGGTACAAGTAATGCTGATCCATAGTAATAGGCTGTTGATGGAAAGAATCCAACAATACCAACAAAAAAGAATACTAAAAATACATTTGTTACCTCCCAAACTGGAGATAAATAACGTGAAATAATTTTATTGATAATGTGATCTTGTTTCGTAACTTTTGCATAGTAAGCGAAAAAGCCTGCACCGAAATCTATGGATGCCACTATTAGATATCCATATAAAAATATCCATAATACACTAATCCCAATTACTTCATAGCTCATTTTTTATCCCCCTTATTAAGTTCAGGGTAGTATTTCTCTAATTCGAGTTCCACAGGCTTATCTTTAAATAATTTCCTTAAAGTAAGGACAAATAGGGTTCCAAGCACTAAGTATAGTGCTAAAAATAAGAAAAACATGTGAACAATATAGGGAGATTTAGTTGCTGCCTCTTCCACTGTCATATATCCTCTTAAAATCCATGGCTGTCTGCCCAGCTCTGCAAATACCCAGCCAAATTCGACTGCTAACATCGCAAGTGG
>NZ_JBBOTZ010000003.1:0-340754 GCF_038005785.1 Niallia sp. FSL R7-0271
TTGGAAATCTTGTATATTGGACCAGTTTAATTCTAGATAGAGCAGATTTTCTGGAATATCAACAAAGTTGCCTAACTTACTCTTTTTATGATGCCAAAGAGTTAAATATTGAATGTTTTCAAACTGAATCGTATCAAATTCATCTTCCTTCAAGTTAAAGTAAGCTTGAAGATCATCTGGTATTTGTTCAAACCAAATCGCCATATTCCTCCAATTATCCATTTTGAATCAACCCCATATTGCCAATATTTCTTTTATCATATCATCTAGGCTTATGAAACTAAACCGCCCTGTTTCTACCATAAGCTAGCTTATTTTATTACAGGAATGCTGCCATGTTTCTGCCATAAGCACTTTTTCATCTATACATCTATACCAGGAATGCTGCCCCTTATATGAAAAACCAAAAGGTTTCTTAATATAAATAAGAATGCCCTCGTTAGTTCTATAATAAAATTCAAAATTACCCTTTAACAAATCCGATAATTTAAAAATTATCAATCCCTTCTTCAATTAGTTCTTCTAGGTATTCTTTAAATGAAGAATACTCAACTCTATTAAAAGGTTGACCATGCGGGAAATAGCAAACAACAGGACATTCAAAATCTGTATTTACCTCGCTTGTATTAATACAATATAAAAATTCATGTACATCCTCTATTACAACAAATCCTATAGGAAGTCCTTTATGTAAGTAATCAACAGTAGCTTCAATTACTGAGCCATCATTAGGTGGTTCCTCCAGTCCCAATATATATCTCCCAAATATTCCTCCATAACCAAAAGTTAATAGATATTCTTTATAACTCTTAGGAAATTTAACATTTAATATCCTTTCTAATTCTGTAAGTTGTTCTTTATTAATACCCGAACCAATAATTGCTTCCTCAGAGTATCTTTCAAAAACAGATAGTATTCTTTCATCCATTTGCTCACCTTTTTAAATACCTTCTTTAATTTTAATGGTCTACATATTCATTAATTTTCACGGATATGATTGTTTTGCTTCTACCGAATTTAATCTAACCCAAAACTCTTTTCATCTTTTTATTGAACTATGCAATAAGCGGTTAATTGTAAATGTATACTTCCCCTTATTTCGTATATATTAATTGTTTAGTAATCTTTACAGTAATTAATTACACTAACATTCACAACAAAATATAAAACAAAGCAATTAAAAAACCTAAATATAAGTGGCTATTTACACCCACTATACTTAGGTTTTTTATAATAAAGTATACACCATAATTGCTCCAACTCGATTAATAGAAATCCCCCTTTCCTTCATTTTGTTTAAGTTGAATTGCTGTGTTTTATAGAAATTAATTATACATTAACAATTGAATTAAAGACCGAATTCCTTTTTTAGTCTTTTTTCGTAATTTTCATTAATATAACTTCGAATGAATTCATATCTTTTATTAAAATCTTCTTCTTTTCTAAACAGTCCTACTTTTTTTAACCTCTCACTTTCAGGTTTTGTGGACCACAATTCGATTGCTTCATTTTCTAAAGCGGCTTCTACCCTTCTTCTTACGACCATTTCCTGAAATCTTGTTTCTTTTTGTTCTTCTGGTGATGGCAATTTAGGTATTTGCTCAATTATAGAGTCATAATGCTTTTTGATTTCTTCTATCTGAGTAGCAGCCATCTGATTAAATGTTATTTTTAATTCTTCACTTAATTGCTCTTTTAATGATTCTAAATCTCCATCAAATGCCACTGGTCCAACTTCATTTGTTGGAAAACCCCTTAATTCAAAATGATTGCCTAAATCTTCATGAATTGCTGCTAATGACCATTTATCTTCTCGTCTCTTTTTAATAAAAATAGCAATTTTCAGGTCTAATTCATCATAAACTTTTTCTTTAGTATCCTCTGTACGCATAATATAATGAATTCTTTTACTTTCAAGAGCCTTGAACCATCCATCTATAGTATTCATGTGGATCTTTTCATTTTCAAAGGCTAATTTAATTTGCTCTGTGAAATCACTAATCTTCCAGTAATTCATATAACCAACCCTCCAACATTATGTAAACTAATATTTTGATAAATATTAATACAACAAACTAAGTAGACTACATATAGATTACACAATACATATAGTCTACATTTTCACAAAAACACTTGTTTGTTAATCGCCTCATCGTCATTTGTTGTCCATATGTATTCTATATCACATCTACAATTACAAAATTCTTGTCCTATATATAGAATTTATAAAACAATTGTATTCTACAAATTTAATCCATTAACATTTTTATATAGACCATTTATAGCCTAATTTTCATTTGTAGTTCACAATTGTTATTTGTATTTTATATTTATTCTACAATTCATCTACAAATGGTTTTCTTTTATAGAATAATTATACCCTACACTATACATGTATCCTACAAATAACTCTAATAATACACTATTGTAGGGTACATGTAGTTTAATTTATCTTTATTTTACTCGAATACTGCAATTAATGACAGTGGAAAACTTGATACTATAAAAAAATCCCCATCTAAGTGAAGGGGATTAATCATCATCATCAAAATTCAAAAAGGTTTTTTGTACAAAATTACTTGTTGTAGAATTTACTTTAAATGATGTAGTTTCTTGTTGAACTTCGACATTTTCTTTACTGTCAATCGCTTGGATACCTTCATCAAAAGCAAAAGGGGTGCCAGGTTTGTTAATAACTTGATATATTAATTGACTTAGTAGCGATTTAGTATAGCTAGAATTAATCCAATCTAATTGGTCTTTAGTTAAGTCAGATGGAAGGGGAATGTTTACCGTTTCCGTCTGACTTTTCTTTAAAGCGTCATCAATTGCATTTACAAAGAGGGGAGCAATCTCTCTACTGAAATTTCTTCCTATTTTAACTTTGCGTTTGTTTAAGTGTTCAATAACTGCTTTTGGTGTATTCTGTGGCAATCGAAAAGAAATAGTTTTACCAGGTTCATAGAAATCCACGGCTTATCACTCACTTGCAGCAGCTGCTTCATTTACAGAGATACCTTTACTATCTGCATACATCATTAATATTTTGAAATATGCTCTAGCAATCATCCAAACACTTTCTTCAGCAGAAACAAAACGAAGTGGGTAGTTTTTGTCTGCTTGGTTAATCTCTGTCACATAAGGTTTTAATACAACTGACCCTCCACCGATTTGGTAAGCCAGGCGAATATCCGGAACATTTCTCCATAATTCTTTTATGAGCTTATATTCTTCTTTTGCCAAGATTGACAACTCATCATCAATAATTCCCTTAATTGAAACTCTATTACCATCTACCCAAATATGATATTGCTCTTCTGGATCTTGATTAGTGATTATTTCAACTAGAGAACGTCTACTTTTAATAGTATATTTATGTGTTGAATAAACTCTTCTGATTATGTTATCTAAGTACGTAGAAACACCTTTTTTAATACCATCGCTATAAGTGTTATCAACCTCAGCATCTTTCGTAATAATTGCAGAATCAGTTGAAAGACCACCAATATCATTTATTAATATTGTTTTCCCTAATATTTCTTCATTTTTTGTTGATCCATTATCATTAGTTGTTAAATCCACATATGCTGCAAACCCCTCAGTGTTTACCAAGACTTGTTCAAATTTAATTCTGACTGTCTTATTTTCAAAGTTAGGCGTTTTAAGGAACTTCACTTCATGTTGAGCTGATCTAAGTTTTTTTCTGAACTCTTTTGCTTTGCCTTTTTTAGTTTCATCTAATGGTAATCCAGTAGATAGATAATATGTAGCTTCTATAATATCTTCTTTTTCTTCGAATTTCCCTATTGCATCATAAGCTAATGTTGTTAACAACAATATAACTGGTTGATCACTTTCTGATTTATCTTGTTCAGGTGTTAATTCATCATTATTAGGATACTTAGAAGCTAACTTTCCTACAGCAAATGAACCATTCTTCTGTTTAAGTGCGGATGATGTTATCTCAACATGTAAAGCGTTAAGCGGTTCCTTCTCCATTTCTACAATTTCACGATCTTTTAAATCAGCTATAACGTTTGGTATGTATATCTTATTCTCAATATCTCCTAAATAACCTTTAACCGCGTCATTTCCTATGTCGATAGATACGAATCTTGCCATGTATTCTCCTCCTAAATTGGTACATATTAGATTTATAATTTGATTGTATGCAAAACGCATACTTTTGTCAAAGGTTATTATACCAAAGTATGCAATTTGCATACAAAGCAACTAACGGTATATTGCATCGCATACATTTTGTATGCAATGGTTTTTTAAATTATATTTTTGTTTTTTCAGTCCACATATATACTAACAATTAATCACAAGTACTTTATAAGTAGATTACTAAAAGTTAAAAACTCACTACAAATAGATTCATTTAATATTAAAGAGTAATAATATTCTACATATAGAAGAATGAGTATACAGTAATTCATACATGAAGCACTTATCCATACCTAGTTACTAAATTAATGAAGGTCAAGACCCCAGATCGCACCCCCAGTCTTAAAAAAAGTTCATCTAGGGTCCGCGGACTCTAGGGTGCTGAGTAAAATTTAATAATACCAAGTAATAGACCGATATCAATAATCCATACTTCATACCTTTAAACCATCTTAAAAAGGGGTGTTTTACCTTCAGAAACATTACCCTAAAACATCCAACTTTTCAGCAAATGAACATATACTTCTGTATTATTTAAAAAATTACAATTCCTGTATATACTATAATAATTATGCAAGTAATTTTGTATAATCTTGTTTCCATCTTTCTGCAATGTTATACTGTTTTCAGTTTAATTTATCCAAAGGGAAAGACCCTATCATTGAAGAGGTAGCACCGCGGCTTCTTATTTGATAGGGTCTTTTTTTGTTAAAAAGGAGTGGGAAAGAGTGGATAATGAACACAAAGTTTGGTATTCAATAAAGCATACAAAGAAAGGAGCCTGGATTAATTCCAAGGATTTAGAATTGCTGCAATTAATCTATACAAATCGCATCTTAACCCTTAAACAAATAAAACGTTATGGAAGATATATTCTTAACGTTCCTGAATCCACCATCAAATCTAAATTAAAAAGGTGGTTTTCTAATGACATTGTTTCTCTCGAATATCTTAGTACTTTAGGAAAGCCAGTAGTATCCTGTTATAAAATTGGGAAGTACGGTTTTCAAATACTCCAAAATGAAGGAGTAATAAATGATGAAGAATTATTAGAGGTAACCGTAAAGAATATTAAACAACCAAGCCACTACTTTGGAATACAAGATGTCGTGATTGATACTCTCATTGAGATGAAAGATAAAAGATCTACTATTACATCTACACATCCTAATTACAAAACATATTCTTCGTCAGAAAACATGTTAAACAAGGAAACCATTATTATTCCAGATTGGAAGATTGCAACCACTGACAAAAAAATACTTAATATTGAGTTTGATACCGGATATCAGAATCTAAGTAAAATTAAAGAAAAAGTAGATAGTTATATGGAATTAGCAACAACAAGACCAGAAGAGCATCATTTTATATTATTCGTTGTAGCTGATAATAAGTCCGAAACTTACACTACTGAATATCCTGCTAATCGTGAAATACGGATAGTTAACATTAAACAACTAATTGGTAATAAGGTTGGGAACAAGGTTAAAAACTTAGACTTTTATGTTTGTTCTGCATACAGAGCCCCAAGCATTGCTAGCAATATTCTAAAAGGTATTTATCCAATAACGCAAAGTCAAAAAGAGAGTGAACTAGAACTTGCTATGCTATCTGTTCAGTTAAACGATGATGTGGATTATACAATATCACCTATAGAAGCGAGTGAGTTTTATTTAAGCGACGTTCCTGATGAACTATATGGAGATAGCCATCATGCAATGGTGGATCATCTGAACAATAAAAAGTTAGATGTCATATTTAATATTGTAGAAGAGGGGAGTGTAAATGCATTTGATAGACTATCCTACTTAGAAACCTTAATCTCTTCTAAAAGGATGAAGAGGGAAGTCGAGCAGGTATATGCTCTATATTTAAGCACAGCTGCTATGCAGAATGATGTTTTACCTAAAGATTTCAAACATATCTCTTTCTCACAGACACAGGTTTGGCATTATAAAAAAATTGATAGTCCGTCAAATAATAAGGTGGTGAGAGTCCTTGAATAACTGGAGGGTTCATCCAAGACTGCCCGCCATCTCCATTTCAATAATCGGGGTACTGTCTTTATATTTATCCTTACGGCCAATCATAAATTACTTTTTTGTTATGATAGGTCAGTTCCAAGGTAGTATTCCATCATTTGTGCTATTCGGTAGTAGTTTGAAGTCAGGGTTTATTGGCTTTTTATTATCAACACTCATTTTAATTGCTGGTTGGCTAATAAGTACTAAATTCCAAAAGTTCCAGACACCCCTTTGGAGAGTGTTATGGTTTTGGAACATGTTTTTGGGTATTACCTTTTATTATCTGTGGTTGATTACCATGCCTGTCTACAATACGCTAATTCCGTATCTAGGGAACCTTATAGAAAAACTTCAAGTAGATAATATTTGGTTTGCTGTTGCTGTAGGTGATATAAACACTTTGTTTATAACCATAATATTTACACCTTCAGTAGTAACTGGAATGATATTGATGTGGTTAGGTGGGCAGTATTCCCAATACTCAGAGGATATTAAAACCGCTTTTTATGAATTTGAATATAAGAACTCATTCTTACAGAAATGGTTTAAGAAAGGTGATACCGAACAATGGCCTGATGTTGTATTGGGTCCAGATTCTGAAACAAAAGAATTAATTATACAACCCGGTCGTGATAGAACGCTTAATAACATTATTATTGGTTCCATCGGTACAGGTAAAACGGCAGCATTACTACTACCAATAATTAATCAAGATCTTCATTGGATGACTAAGTTTATCAATGACTATCCTAAGATATCTAAATTAGAGAATTATGATTCAGAGGACGTCCGTGGTAAGTACCTTAATAGTATTAGTATCATTGAGCCTTCTAATGACTTATGTCAAAAAGCTTATCAATTAGTACAAGCACATGGAATTCCAGAAGAATCAGTTTTTTACATCGACCCAACTAACGAGAACACTCCTTCCATTAATCCTATGCAAGGACCTGTTGACCAAGTTGCTGAAGCCTTCGCAATGGTCATTGAAGGATTAGCAGAAGGTGGAGGAAATGATTTCTTTAAACAGAGTGAAAGAAACCATTTGAAGAACTATATTTATTTATTGAAGCTTCATAATCCGAATAAAGAAGTAACTTTTGATCTATTACTAAGAATGTATGATAACGCACAACTAGTTAGACAAATGCACCTTGAGTTAAAGGACACCATACCGCCAGACTTCGATTTAATTGAAAATCGGGATGAGCGTAACCATTGGGCAATCGTGAAGCAAATTGATGAATGGTTTGATATGAACCATATTCCTAAAGTTTTTCGAGTTGCAGGTAATGCGGTAGCGGAAAAAGTAGCTCATGGAGAATATAGAGGACAAGATGTATATGTTGACGCTCAAGGAGAATATGTCAAGGGTTTGCGCAACACGTTAAACGACATTGGAGCCAACATTCTTATCCGAAGAGTACTATTTGGAAAATCAAACTTTTCATTTGATGAACATTTGGAAAAAGGGGGAATCCTCTTAGTTAATACTGCAAAAGGGGAACTTGCAGGACTATCTAATATTCTAGGTAAGCTCATCTTACTTAGTTTGCAGAATGCCGTCTTCCGTCGTAAACCGAATACAAGTACATTTGCACATATTATTGCAGATGAATTTCCTGATTATATCTTCCAACCTTTTAAGGAGTTCCCTGCACAAAGCCGTAAGTACAAAGCCATTGTTACAGTTGTTGCTCAAACCATTACCCAACTAGCGGATAAATATGGAGAAACTTATATGCAAACGTTGCTTGGTACCCTTCGACATAAGATGGTTTATGGTGACATACCTTCATATGACGCGAGGCTGTTTTCCGAGATATTTGGTGAAGATGAAAAATTTGAAGAAGGAAAGAATGAGCAAGCTGTCAGTCCTTTACAGGAACAACCTGTGCTTAGAACTGGAAGCAGTTATCAGAAGAAGAAGGAAGCTATCCTCTCTCCAAGCGATATTATATATCAAAAAGCGTTCCAAGCAGCTATTAAAATAGTGGTGAATAATAATCCTGTACCGGTACGTCAAATAGATGCTAACTTTGTACCAAGAGCTGAGTTTAAAGAAGCTATTGTTAAGGTATTACCAGAAAACGGAGAAATCTGGTTAAAAGAGAGAAGTAAGATTAAGGATAGTGATTTGAATTTAATTCAACAAGGGATAGAAGAGGTTACTGTTGCACCACCTGAAATAATTCAGATAGCGGAAGAAAAGATAACAGAAAATGAAATCCACTTTCCCATTAATCCAAATGGTGCACCAGAACAAAAACCTACTTTTAAATCAAATGTGATTAATAAGTCCATTATTTCGAAATTAGACGGTGGGGTTGAGCTTATCTCAAATGATAATTCAAATGAACGACGAGAGCCATTGAGCAATGTGGCTGTTGCTACCGTTCCTATTGTTGAATCGACAAATTTGGAAAAAGCAGATAACGTTATTGAAAGTAACAGAAGCACAGGTGAGATTGAAGAATTTGATTTAAATAAATTCTTCTCTAATGAAAAGAGCGTAGAGGAGAAACCTATAAAGAACAACGAAGAAGTAAAGAAATCCGAATTAGGAAAAGAGGAACTGGCCCTATTCGAGGAAATCCAAACAGAAGTGAATCAAGTGAAAAAGGAAGATAAAAACAGCAGTTCACCTTTAGATGGTTTTATCCAACCTTTTGACTTATAAATCCACTATTGAAATAAATAGAAAACTAGGTTAAAATTTCTTTATTAATAAAACGAGTTAGCCAATAAATTAAAATCTAATATACTAATGGGAACAACCCAAAACTAAGTAGTTATCACTACTTTTGTTTTGGGTTGTTTTTTTTTGGCTTACTTTCACTAATTAAATAACCTATAGGAGGAAACAGAAGTGGCAGAATTACTCGCATCATGGACAAACGACCAACAATTAGAGGAGTTAGCAAGAATTCGAAGAAACAGAGAAATCATTAAAGGGGTAGTTACGTCCGTTGGAACTAAAACATCTAAAGTTTTAGAAGATGGTAAGTACGTTGATAAATCAATGGAAGTAGCAGTATTTCAACTTGAAGGTAACATTAATGCTTATTGCCCTAGTAATGAGTTTTCCGAACATGAATACAAATCCCTTAATGGATTTACGGGAAGCATCCAGGAGTTTATCATCACTAACTTAAACCTCGATGACAAAATTGCAATTGTAAGCGTACGTGAGGCAGACAATATCAAAAAGGCTGCTTTCATGGAACAATTAACAGAGTTAGAAGAAACACAAGAACTAAAAAATACTGTTTTTAAAGGAATTGTACGTGGCTTTAACCCGAATACACGCCGTATCTTTGTACGCGTAAATGGAGCAGATTGCTACATGCTTCCTAATGACTGGAGTTGGGATAGAAGCAGAAGTGTAGAAACATTATTTGACCGCGGGGAAGAAATAGAAGTCAAAGTACTTCGCTTCGATAGAGAAAACTCCTTAATTCAAGTAAGTAGAAGAGCTACTATTGAAGATCCATTTAATAAGTTAGATACATTAAAGGAAATGAATACAATAGCCGGTAAAGTAACAGCAGTAAGCCCAATCCACGGTATCTTTGTTCAATTAGACGTGGGGTTAGAGGTTAAAGGAATTAAGCCAAACTATTTAGACGAGCCGGTGCCAGGGGATATAGTATCTTGCGTTATAAGAAGCGTGGATAAAAAGAATCGTAAAGCAAGAGTAACTATTACGGGATATCCAAGGGGTAAAAAGAAATTAAAAGATCCAGCAAGTTTCTTGTTTGAGTAATGAACACTATGGAATCATTAAAAGAACAACAAGAAATTGAATACCCTATGTTTACTACGAGAAATGGGGAGGTTCCTTTTTGGGACCATCCTCTTCTCAAAGGTAGCAAGATACTCCCCAAAAAGTATTATCCTTATACAGGTATCGAGGGTGCAATAACACTCTTAAACAGAAAAATTATTGACGAACATGACTTTACCCTGATTAAGGTTTTAGGAGATGCTATTTGTGCCACTGAAGATCAACTACGTCGGTATATGGCACCAATCTTGAGTCGTTCAGATACATCCAAAAGGTTAGACCGTTTGCGAACCAATGGAATAGTGGAAAGATGGAAAGTAAGAATACGAACGGATGTAGAAGAAGAGGTGAAACCACCCGCTCCATTTACATTAGGGGTTGCAGGTTTTAAGTTACTTAAGCATTATTACAATGACCAGTTCTTTATGGACCCAAACCGTTGGGATAACTACGGTATTGGTGGTATTAAAAGGTACGTTGCAATGAATGAACTACGCTGCCAACTTATTGAAAGAAAAGTACTGAGCAAGTGGAAATGGAATGCAAGAATTGCGAACAATCATCGATATAAATTCCCACTCGGAGTAGGGGAAATTAAGACACAAAACGGTAACATTAATTTTCTGATTGATCGTGCTCAAATGAATCAAAATTACATAGGGTATTTTCGTGATAAACTGGAAAACTGGAAATATATTCACGAAAAATATAACAGTTTACCAGTAAGTGACTTTCCTGAGAATGTCCAGATGGTTATCCTTTATACATCTACACTTACTATTGCTGAGCAAATTCAAAAAGAACTATTATTAGATACGTATCCTTTTAACATACTTCTTTGCGTAGAGGAATTTATGGAGGAGGGGTTAAACACTTCTTTCTTCCAACCAAGCAAAGAAGGTTTAAAGCGTATTCGTTTACCTATATAAGGAGGACAATATGGTTGTAACTACAATATACACTGTAGATACATTATTAGATTCTTTAAAGTCCCATTGCCCCGCTACCTATGAACATTCCGTAAGAGTAGGAAAGCTTCTAGAAGCATTCACAGCATATCTTGGTATGGAAACAAATCATATGTTTGAGTTAGGAGCTCTCCATGATTGCGGTAAGCTTCTAATTCCTTCTAAACTCCTTAATAAAGAGGAAAAACTTACAGAATCAGAGTATGAGGAAATTAAAAAACATACCAGATATGGCTATGAGACCTTATTAGAAACTGAAGATTTCCCCAATTCTTATGCAACAAGCATTCTATTCCATCATGAAAATATCGACAAGAGTGGTTATTACGCTATAGGAGGAAATGCTATACCACTTTTAGCCAGAATCGTAAGAATCATTGATTCTTACGATACAATGTTAAATGGACGTATATATCAAAGGTCTCTAGAATTTGAGAAAGTAATAGATGAACTAAATCAATTGAAAGGTAAATTATACGAACCGCAATTAGTGGCTTCCTTCACTTCGTTTCTTATTAAAATATAACTGAATATTATACATAGTAAGAGCACATTGCTTCCAGGGCAATGTGCTCTTACTATAAATCCAAGAATTGTAATAGTAATGTAATTTTCAGCTCAAGTCCTATGTATGAAAGTTAATCTATCAGTCCATAATTATTAAAAAATACTATGGAGTTGAACATAGATGAAATGTAGAAATTGTGATAAACAAATCCGAGTACGCAACAAAAGCAGTTTTTCGAGCCGTTTAGGATTGTGCAAACAGTGTAGTGACTTTGATAAAAAATGGGTTAAACAGGGAATGATGTTCGCCCAGCCACCAAAAAGGAAGTTAACTTAATTGAGCCTTAATAAATTACAACTTGTTTCTCGCCATCATTAATTATCCTAGGATGAACTCTGTATCGTTCATTTTTATTAAACTTATCTTGAATACTATTTACTAAATCTGGACTATTAACACATATCTGTAAAAGATAATCACAAAGTTCAGAACGAGTAAAACCTGTAGAGATTGCAAGAGCATCTAGTTTGTTTTCTGTGTTAGAGGTAACTGATATGGAAAAACGACAACATCTCTTAGCGCCTAAGTTTCGTGTTTTAGCTGCTTTTGATTTGTTAGGAACATTTACTCTAATCATATTACGGTACCTCCTTGGCCTATATAATAGTGGTGTAGTGAACTACTAAAATATATGCGTGAGGCTTTTGTTTAGAACTTTTAAATCATTTTAGGATAGTAATAATCACTCTTAAGCCCTCTCCCCCTAACTTATTAAAAGTAATAGAAACAAAAAATGTATCCTAATCAAAATAGCTGAAAGTGGTTCACTGGTGCACAGATTCACTGATGTTTTAGGTAGGGTGGAGGACCAAGGCAGAGTTAAGCTAAAGTATTTATTTGTTTAGGATAGCAATTACAATGAAATTAGTAAGTGGCTGTGCAGATAAAAAAGCATGGGAATAATAAATCCCATGCTTTTTTATTAATTTTAAAAATCCATATAATATTAAATACTCTTCTTCATTCCGCATTTACGGCATTCACGAATAAAAATGAAATTCTTAACAGAACTCTTAAACTGAGCATTATCACAGTTGTCGCAGCGTCCGCTATTAACGTCTGGATATTCTTTGTAGTCATAAATAATTGAAGTATCATACCCATTGTACTTTTCTTCGCTCAACATTAATCACCCTTTATTTAAAATGGCTTAACTAGCATAGCAAATTATCCTAATTCTATAAAGAGTGAAATGAACAATCTATATACCTATCGTAATAAGCCTCTAATTTCTTTGGGAATATGAACTATTTTTGTACTTCTATTCTTAAAATATCGGATGGTAAGATATTAACATCTTCATCTAAGTAAACCATGTAATTATCTCCTGAACTCCATAACTCTTTACTTTTTAAAACTAAATATTCAACTGCTCCAACAATTAAAATGTCAGCATCATAGTTATTAAGATCCTTGAAATCAACTGATAAAGACAACTTGATTCGTTTATTTTCTTTTATCCAATTAGATACCAAATCTGGATTGGTTAACAGTCGACTTAGATCATGAATAAACTCCGGACATTTTTTTAAATGCTGTACATTAGAATTACATTCGGCCATTTCTCGAATTAAAAAACCGTTAATGCACTTATCTTGGTTAAATCTCCAGAATAGATGTTCATCAGTGTAGTCTTTATTTTTGTAAGTAATTATAGGTGCTACACCTTCTTTATAGACAATTTTAATACCATTTTTTAAGAAGAATTCATTTAATAAACCTTTCTTAATAACATTTTCTAAATTAAGCAGTCCATGCTCTTTAAAAGAGCTATCATCAACGCTACTTGATAAATGGAACATTGTGATTCTATCAGGTAGGACTTCCTCATTATCTAATTGAAAATATGTCAAAATGTCATTAAAAGTAAGACTACAATCTTTAATCCCATTATTAAATGTAATTTTTTCATTGCATGCTAAAAGAAATTTATTTAATCCGTCCAAATCTGTCTTAAACAACGAAATTAACGAATTCTGTGTACTTTCTATTGTTGAACAATCCAATGTTTTCATTTAATTCTCCTTTGCAGATTTTTACTTAATATAAATATTATATTAAATTAAGGGATAGAAATAGAAATAATAGTAATTAATCTAATTACTATTATTTCTAATAAATTTCTACTTGAAACTTTTAACAGCAAATGATAATATGAGGGAGTAATTAGTGATTCTCTTTTAAGGCAACTTAGAGAATAATATTAATTGACTATAACTTTAAATTTAATGATAAAAACATCATATTATAACGGGAAACACCCGAATGTAAAGCATACTACATATACGTGTAGTAGGTTTTATGTTCGGGTGTTTTTGTGTTTTAAGGAGCTTTTTAGAAATGAAAAAGGTGCTTATAGCGGTAGGCGATAGAAATTATACAGAAATTTTATGCGATGCTTTTGACAAGCACACAGATCAATTTATTTTATCCAACCAAGAAGTATTACACAGACGGTATTTAGAAGAAATTGTAGATATTGAAACACCAGATATCTTAATTATCCATGACCGCTACTTAGAGAGTTCCTACGAACAACAGGAAGATAGAGATAACGAATTGCTGACCTACATTAGACAGTGTCGCATTCGATACGACAATCACATGCGGATAGTCTTCCTATGTGAACGTCCGACAAAGGATCCTTATCTTTCTACGTTAGTTAGTATCGGTGTAATGGATATCTTTAATCGAAATACCATTGATTTAGAACAGTTTATCCAACAACTTTCCGAACAACCTAAATTTTCACAGGTAGAAAAATATCTTTCTACAACCATTCCTCTATTCGCTGCTAAACAAGAAGAGGAGCGAATGGAATTAGAAAAACAAAAAGAAAAGGAAAAAAAAGAGAAACGAGTTAGACCAGTTAAAGTAGTGGAAAAAAAGGTTGTCCAGAAGGTTGTTGAGAAGAAAGTTGTTCAAAAGGTCGTAGAGAAAAAAGTTGTTCAGAAGGTTGTTCAAAAGAATGTAATTAAACGGGATTATAACATTCACGTTCACAATAGCACTGAAAAAGTAATAGGTGTTCCAGTTAAACGAAAAACAGTTGTAGTTGGGAGTCCAACAGCAAGGAATGGCAGCTCTTTTGTTTCACACCTTTTAGCAAGAAACATTGCAAAGACAGACATAACAGTCAGTTATATTGAATCCCCACTAACTAGCCCGTATACATATGACCGTTTCTTTGGGACGCAATACGCCCCCGACTATAGAGGGCTCTTTCAAGAATTAATAACGGAATTTAGAGTACCAAACCAAACGACCGATTGGACGAAAGATGGTGTTCAAATCATCTGTCAAAATCCAACATCAGATTATGAGGCTCCTCATGATATATCTCTGGAGACATTTATAAAAGTTTTATATTCCAGTGATGCCTTAATTAACATTATTGATATTGGTACTAGTTGGGATAAGGAAATAACAAAAGACTTAATTGATATTGCAGATATTGTTTTAATGGTTGTTACTCCTGATGTTCCTCTCTTACAACATCTAGAAGAGAATCAACAACTGAAAGCCATTTTACATTCCGATAAGCTACATTTCATCGGTAATCGTTTTACAGAAGGTATAAACAACAACCCATTAATTAAGGATTTACTATCTGATAAGTTAATTTTAACATTACCTTCCTTTGCTGATTCGGATGTTTTCCAATCACAATACCAGGGAGTTTTCCTTAATGATCAAAAGGATTATTCAACAAAAGTATCAACCCTGTTTTCCCCTATAACCGATATGCTTCTCCCTAAAGAAGTATTGAACAATAAAACAAAAGGTGGATTCTTAAGAAGTATATTCAGTAAAAAAATATCTATCCAAAAATCAAATCAGGAGGTAAAACACAATAATGAAGTTTTTAAATAAACCCTCTGTCAAGATTACACTTGGGTTAATGACAGCTCTTTGTACTATAGCTTTTATCTTTGTCTACGATATGTTCCTAAGGGATCGAATTGATTCAGTGGAAGTAGTTGTAGTGAAAGCCACTGAAGAGATACAAAAAAGCGAAAAGATTACTGCAGATAAAATTACTACTGAAAGAAGACCAAAAGAAACCCTAATTAGCAATGTAGTATTAGCAAAAGATATCAACTCTATAATCGGCATAGATTCTAGTCAATTAATAGAAGGTAACTCCATGATTTCCGGAAACATGCTTGATGTCGAGGAAATTGTTCCAAATAAAGAAGAGGGAGAAGCAATACGCCCAATTACGAAAGATATGATTTATGCTCAGCCAGGCTCACTGAGAAGAAAAGATACAGTTGATATTTATCTAGTGAATAAAGATGGTTCAACCAATATGACGGAAGATGGACCATCCAATAAAAGTTCAAAAAACAGTGAAGCAGCTTCCACTAGTGCTACTCCTTATCTACAAGACGTAAAAGTGGTTTATGTAAAAGACTCAGGTAACAAAGAAGTTGTCTCTGCTACTACAGAGGAAACTACTGAAGACCAAAGATTAAATGCTACGTCAACGATTAGTGACCTAGAAGTAATTCTAAATGATGATGATTTTAAGAAGTTAATGGACCAAGTGTTAGGTAAAGGTGCAAAGCTATATATCACCTATTAATATTGGAGGCTAAAACGTGAAGATACTTGTTGTTTCAGAAAACTCAACCTATAAACAGTTATTTGAAAAGAAAGAAGAGGGGATAACTGCCCTGCTAGCAAGCTCAACATTACATTCTGAAAAAAATATCGATGCTGTATTTTTAGATGGTGAAATCGTACAACTTGATGAGCTAAATCACATTAGAGAAATGTATCCAAATCAAGGTATCTTTTTCAAACCAGTTGCTTTAAAAAGCGAAATTATAACGAAACGAATTAAAACAATTGCCGCTGCTGTAAAAATACAGGTCATTAATGAATACAGCACAGATGAGCAACTGGTAGATACTATCATCGCTCGATTATTTGAGAAAGATACATCATCCACAAAAAGAGTAATAAGCTTTTTCGGAACACATAGCGGTGCTGGAGTTACCACAACAGTTTTAAACTTAGCTCGCTCCTTATCTCAGAAGACAGATGAAAAGGTGCTGGTATTAAGTTTAAATAGCTGGGACCCTGCTGACTATCTTTATCATTATGAAGGCCAGTACTTAAATGATTTAAAAGTTGACCTCAATCTAAAGAATTTAACTGCCCAGAGATTGTCAGAAGCAGTCCATTATAATGACTCTTTTTATCACTTGGCAGGTAATAGGGATATAAAGATGCAAAGAATGTACCAACCAGAAGAAATTGAACATCTCATAACTGTAGCAAAAAACTTATTTGATGTTATTTTAATCGATGCAGGTACACACTTTGATACCGCTCCAACCGTTCAATCTTATCTATCTAGTGGTTTGAAGTTCTTAGTTACTAACCAGGAAGTAAAAGGATACCGTGGATATTTCCCTTATGTATTTCATCAGCTAATAGAACCTGCCGGAGGAAGCGCAGAGGAATTTATGCTGATTATTAATAAATATCAACCAGCTAATACATTGATAAATGAAAAAGATCTAGAAGAAGAATTGAACATGGAGAGAATATCGACTTTACCAGATGTTAAGGAATTGGGAACCATGGCCTCTTATCAAAGGAAATTATTATATGACTTTACGGAGAGTGCCTACTCTAAGGAAATCGATTTCTTATCTAAGGTAATCATAGCGGAGTGTGACCTTTCAGAGTCCCTTCTTCCACACAATAAGTTAAAAGAAAAGAAAGGTTTATTTTCGATCTTTAACTAGAAAGGAGTGAGTGAAACTGAATAGCTTAGAAAAAGAAATCGGAATTGAAAAAGAGTTTAGTATATCAGAATGGTTAGCTGAAACTGTTTCAACAAAAGGATTAAAACAAGTAGTCAGAATAAATGACTATACGAGAAACCGTTCCTTTAAGGATATCTGCACAAAAGTGAGAAATCAGTTACAGGAAATTGTTATTGATGGAAGCCTTGATAAAAAAAGTTCCCGTGAAATTGGAGATTCTGCTGAAGATGACAGCAACATCTGGCTTGAGAGACAACACAGAGCGGTAATTGGAGACCAACAGGCAATGTCTTACTTTATTACTAAAATTAATGAAGTACTTCATAAAGAGAATATCTCTTCGACCGATTATCCTTCTTTTTATAGTTCTTTATCAGAGGCTATTTTCCATGAAGTATGGGGCGTCAGCATTCTTCATAAGTGGGATAAAATGCCGAACAGTGAAGCTGCGGTAATTAGAGGAACTCAACTTTGGATTGATATTGATGGTACTTTTGTAAAACAGGATGAGGAATTCGAAAGCATCGAACGAGTAGAGAGAGTGAAAAAAGCTTTTACTATCCGTATAAAAGACGCAATTATCAATGAGCAAACTCCTGAATTAGAGATTGAAAGAGAAGATGGCAGCCGTATCACGATGATTCAAAAGCCAAGAGGAAAAGAAAATTATATTATGTTCCGCCGATTTGTTGTAAAAAACTTTGGTTTAGAAGAGCAAGCCCGCTTAGGAACTATATTAGAAGATGATATACCTTTCTTTCGGGCCTTATCGAGAGTTATGGCAAATACTATCTTTGCAGGAAGGGTACGTTCAGCAAAAACTACATTCATGAAAACCATGATTAAAGAACGAGATCCTTCTTATGTAATTGGCGTATTAGAAAAACACTTTGAATTAAATTTATCCAAAGAATTGAATCGACTTGTCTTTGAAATTCAAGCAAAAGAGGGAGACTTACATCATGCTATCCCACGTTTATTACGGATGGAACATGACTATATTGTCGTTGGGGAAATTCGTTCTTTAGAGACAGAGGGTTATCTACAAGCTTGTGAACGTGGAGAAAGGGGCGCCTACTCTACTTATCACTTAACTACAGTAGAAAATGTAGTTCCCCAAATAACCAGGCATATATTGGACGAGTTCCCAAACAGAAACTTTGAAAATGAATTAGAGCGAGTTGCAAGAAATATAGACATAATTGTAACAATGAGTGCTGAACGAGATAGAAAACGCAAAAGAGTTATAGGGGTAACGGAAGTTATATGGGATGAAGAGAACAGGAAACACCGAACGCAAGATTTAATTCGCTATAGTCCCGCAACAAAGAAATATTATTATTCAGCTAATCTATCAAAAGAACTACTTTCCCTAATGGCTACGGAGAGTTTTGAAGATGCCAAAATATTAATAAATCACTTAACAAGAAAAGCGAAGAAATCACCATTGTCAGATTACAAACTAATTAAAGATCAGCTACTAACTGACATGTTGGAGGAATCCAATGGCTAACATTACACATTGGATTTGGCATATTGGTGTTATATACATTCTCTATGGTATCTTGCTCGTCATTTCATTACGGGTTGCTTACTTAATTATGATGGAGTCACTCAAAATAACCTATAGTGATTGGAATTACAAATATCGGATACGAAGAATTAAAAAAAATTTAGATGTAAAAGAAAGTCAGGTTAGCAATAATCCTTTAATCAAGCATGTTTCGCTTCTCATTCGTACGACAAGCGATAAAAGAAATGAGTTAGATGCCCAAGTATTTGTCCTATTTAGTGTTCTTATAGGATTTACCATGTTCATACTCTTTTTCATGGCACTGCATGATTTGGTAGTCTCTGTAATCTTTGGGTTATTACTATCTTCAATCCCTTACATATTCTTACGATTGAAGTTAAATAAAATTCGTTATCTTATGAGCTTAGAATTTCTTTCTATTGTTCAAAGGTTGACCCAGAACTATAGTACTCATCAACAGGATATGTACTACGCCTTAGCAGAAACACAAAAGCAGATTAAGAACGAAGAACTTCGTAAAGTAACAATTCGTTTAATATCAGACTTGCAAGTGTCACGAAGCGAAAAGGAATTGAAGGAAAGTGTACAAATATTTACTTATACTGCAAATACCAACTGGTCCAAACGTCTAGGCAGTATTATTTTAAAAGCCTATCTATATAACGAGAAAGTTTCAAATGCCTTGATGGTTTTAACCAAACAAATGGAAGATACTGAAGAGATGTTAGAAGAAGAAAAGTCACAAATGCAAGACTCTATCTATGACGGTTTTATTACTGCACCGTTATTCATTGGTTCATTGATCTTAGGCTACTATACTAGTGGTGCTCAGGATTGGTTCTCCTTGCAATTTGAAGGGAAATGGAACTTGTTTCTCTTCTGTCTATGTATCGTAGGTGTCATTTTTTCCATCATTATCTCCATCTTCTTAAAGAGTCCAAAGAATGATTTATAACGATGGGAGGTAGCTAGATGGATAATGAAATTATTCTCTTTAAATTGATGAATGTAATTGTATATCTAATTGTCATTGCTTTATCTATCATAGCTGGCATTTTAGTTTACACAGGACTTAGTACAAAAGCAGAACGTTTAAATTATAGAATACGATTATCATCCAGTATTGAAAAAAGCCGAGTTAGATTAATAGAAGGAACAAAGCATTCTAAAGCCGAAGACCAGCTGAGAAGAGCACAATATCCTTTGGGCCTTAATGGATTTAGATATTACCTTTTAATCGGAAGTATTTATGGTTTTCTTATTCTTTACTATGTAATAGTCCCAATGTTACTAGAGGGAACCATTACTCAAACCATTTATATAAGCGGCATTGTCATTCTTTTATTGATTCTATTTTCATTACCAAGTTTTCCATTCTCTATATTTAACTTTGTCATGAAACGAGTAGTTAATTTTCAGCAAGCCAAAGTCCACTCGGAAGTATTTATGCTTTATGACTTACTAATTAATGAAATAGAGATGATGACGGTAAATAGGATTAATACTTATAACGTTCTTCGAAGTATGAAGCCTTATTTCTTATATCTTGAACAACCTTTAACCAGACTATTATCTACTTGGACAAGTGATTTGGGCTCTGATACAGCATTAGACAATTTCTTGTTAGAGATCGATTCCAAGGAATCAGCAGCATTAATTGGTGTAATAAAAAACCTGGATGGAATGGACAGACAAACAGCTTTGCAACAACTAAGAGGTATGCATCAAATGTTTGTAAAAAATCAAATCGAAAACTACCGACGAAAGACAAAGATTACAAATGATGTATTAAACATTCCTGTAAAGGCTACTCATTTTATAATCATACTAAATTTCTTAGTATTAGTTGTGACAATGGTAACTGTCATTCTACAACAGACAAGAGGTTAAAATCTTATAATTTTAAGGGGGTGACACCAATGAAAAAATCCATTGCCTTCTATATGTATATTGCCATAACAGCAATTGTAATTAGCACCTTTGTTTTCGGAGGGCTATATTTTCTGATGAAAGATCTATCTGATGATGTAGCGACTTATACCTATGACAGCAGTTAAAAGGAGGAAACAATATGTCAAAGTCATTAGCTGTTTTTATGATGTTAGCTGCAATTGCTGTCATCATGACGTCATTAGTCATTGGGATTAGTTTTGGAGCATTAGCAGACAAAAACTCCAAACATGAAGAAATGTTAAAAAACGAACACCAACTAAAAATAAATTATTGAAAAGAGGAATTTTATCATGAATAAAACATTATCAACTTTCTTAGGTATAGCTATCACAGTAATTACAATTTCAGCATTTCTGTTCATTGGTGGTTACAACCTAGTTAACAGCGAAACTAGCGCTTATGGAACAAAAGTGACAAACATGCAGACCAACCTACCTAGCGGCACTGGAAAATAAATAATACAGAGAAAGGAGCAACTATTATATCTATAATAATTTGCTCCTTTCCCTTTAAAGAGGGGGTTTTTTTATATGGCAAAAGCATTAGCTGAATGGATGACGATTTTCATAGCTGTAAACATTATGTTTGCTCCTATACTTGCATATATAGATAGCCTTAACCGAGAGGCTGTAGAAGTCGTACTAGCTGAAGGATCTAAGCAAGCATCAATAGAAGGTAGTTTTACTCCAAGTATTGTAGATGATATGAAACAAACATTAGTTGAAGACTATAAATTTAATGAATCCAAAATAAATATAACAGCTACTCAGACCTTAACTCCTAGAAATGAATATTTGGAAGCAAGTATACAGGTTCCTAGAACTTTTATTTTTATTCTAGATATTTTCAATCAAGGTCCAAGTACCATCACCAAACACACCAAAATCTTAAGTGAATATGTTAACTAGGAGTAATCAATGGCTACTACATTAAGAACCATTATATTTGTATTATTGTTTGCATTAATTACCCAAATACAATTTAATTTAGATGCCGATAAAACTGCCACAAGGCAGCTGAAAAACGCTACAGAAATAGCAGTCCATGATGCTGGTTTGGCTGTTGAACCTGATGCTCTTGCTGATGGAAAGATTATTTTCAATCAGAATAAAGCGATGGAAAACTTTCAAGCAAGTTTAAAAAACAACCTAGATTTAACAAGTACTGCGGGATATGTTTATAATCCAACTGATTCTTCATTCTTTAAACATGATCTTTATCTTGTAGACTTAGAATTTATTGATGATAGTAACACAGAAAGCTACCCTTTTGTTTATTCTAATCCCAATTATCATATATTAGAAAACATAGAAGGACCCTCTATTATTGCAGTTATGACTACGGAAAGTCCTCGCTGGTTTAAAGGTAATTTATCCATGATTAGACAAGCAGCGGTTTATCAATATAAAAAATAATATATCTCATAGGTAGTAATCTAAGTCATATAAATATTGATTTAGAACATAATTTGCTATAAAATTAATGTATAGCAAATTACATATACTAAATGGGAACAACCCAGGAACTATAGATAGAGTCACTCTATTTTATAGCTTCTTGGGTTGTTTTTTTTTGCTAAATTAAATGAAGGAGAGTGAGGATATTTAATGAAACAACAGCCATTAAAGCCCATCTTTCGAAAGTAGGAAGCAAATGACCAATTTAAGATTTAAATTAGTAATACCTCTATTATTACTTAGTTTTTTTCTATTCTTTATTCCAAATGCCTATGCTGAACCAGGTGATGATGATATATATAATGTATCCTCTACAATAAAAAATAATTGGAATAAGAAGTATGGAAATAAAGAATTGCCCGCTACTTCGGGTATGCGAATTGTATCCGATGTTTATATGAATAAGTACGTAGAAAATGGTTATGAGGTTGTTGATAAAGACTTTGGAAAAGGAAAGCAGCCATATATACATTTCAGTGGGTGGTCTGTTCTTATGGGTTACAAGGAACATACTGCTACTAATCAAAATACGTATATAGTTGCAAAAAAAATTGCTGGTAATAGTAACATTGGGGAGGATAAAATTTATAAAACCATACAATACTGGGCAGATGCTACAGAGGACTTGGAATATAATAACCAAGGAGCTGGCGTATGGAATGAATGTCCCTCAGGAGCAACGAATAGAGCAGTAGACGACTGTAATATGCGTTATGCAGATGTAAATTACCAAGCATACTTACCTTTAGACGAATTATTTGCTGGTGATGAGGACGCAAAGTATATTCTATATCTTGTAAAACAAGTGGATAGTAACATTGTTGCAACTCCCCTAATTTTACCTTTTGATTTTAGTGATAAACCTTATAATGGTGGAAAACTATCTTTGTCTAGTGGCCAAGAAACTAATACCTTAAGGATGAATACTGATGGGGTTCTTAGAAGAAGTACTCCAAGGGAGTCTGCTCCAAGCGTTATAGATGAATTAGGTGAGAAGAGATATTTCGATGAAAACACCGACTACAAAAAAGTTGATTACGAGGAATCTCAAGTTGCAATCTGGTATGGAGTAACTAGTCCTGTTGATAAAAATAAAAAGAAATGGGCTCAAACATCTTATTGGACCTTCCAAGGATCGCAAGCTGTTTTAGACTTCCAAGCAAACAGACCTCCTGTTGCCAAATTTTCTTTTGACCCAAGCAATACAGTATTCAATGATACCTCAGTTGGATTAATAAACGATTCTTCCGACCCCGATGGTGATTCATTAACTTACAAATGGGAAAGAAAGCCTTATGGTTCAGACGATTCAAACTATGAAGTTTTCTCAACAGATAAAACACCTAAGAATTTTAAAATGCCCAAAGGAAGGTACACTTTCCAGCTTACTGTTTCAGATGGGAAATTTGAAACCTCAGTAAGACACTACCTGTATGTAAACAATAGGCCACCAGAAGCTAAATTTATTTTTGAGCCTAGCAATACAGTTTATAATGATACCTCTATTGGAATTAACAATACCTCTTCAGACATTGATGGAGATTCCCTAACCTATAAATGGGGAAGGAAGCCTTATGGTTCAGATGATTCCAATTATGAAGTATTCTCAACGGACAAAACACCTGAAAACTTCACGATGGAGAAGGGTAATTACACGTTTCAACTAACCGTTTCAGATGGGGAAGAGGAGGCATCGGTAAGAAGATATCTATATGTCATAAATAGACCGCCCGTTGCTAAATTCTCTTTTGATCCAAGTAACACTGTTTATAATGATACCTCTATTGGAATCATTAATACTTCCAGTGACGTAGATGGGGACTCGCTTACTTATAAATGGGAGAGAAAGCCTTATGGTTCAGATGATTCAAATTACCAAGTATTTTCTACTAAAGAATCTCCAGAAAAGTTTACATTGGAGAAAGGTAACTATACATTCCAACTAACCGTCTCAGATGGCGAGGAAGAAGTATCCATACGACACTACTTATATGTCATAAATAGACCGCCCGTTGCCGACTTTAGCTGGAACCCAACAAACATCTATAACAATACAGAGGTAGCTTTTATAAACAAATCAAAGGATTTGGATAAAGATACACTCTCATATACGTGGGAATATCAAAAATCAGGAAGTAGCAGTTGGAATACTTTTTCACAAGAAAAGGATTCACGAAAGGTATTTGCAGACAGAGGAGATTGGAATATTCGTTTGACTGCTAACGATGGAGAAGCTACTCACTCTGTTACTAAGACTCTTACGGTAGATAACAGACCACCTGTAGCTAAGTTCAATTACAGTCCCGACACCATCTATAATGATACGAAAGTTATTTTCCAAAATCTATCTACAGATGAAGATGGAGACACTCTCACTTATAAATGGGAAGCTCAAGAACCAAACTCTACTAATTGGACAGAATTCTCAACGTCACAGGACCCTAATAGAGTACTTAATAAGAAAGGTAGCTGGCAAATTCGTTTAACTGTAACAGATGTAACCGGAGCTAGCGATAATGTCACAAAGACCATTACTGTAGGAAACAGACCACCTACAGCAAGCTTTATTTATAGTCCTACAACCATTTATAACGATACGACGGTTAAATTTAGCAATACTTCAACGGATAAAGATGGAGATACGCTCACTTATAGATGGGAAGTTCAAAAACCGAACTCCACTACTTGGACATCTTTTTCAACCGAAAAAGATCCAAGCAGCCTATTGAATCAAAAAGGAGACTGGAAAGTTCGACTAACGGTAACGGATGTGAATGCAGCTAGTGATAGTGTTACTCAAACTATCAAGGTAGTTAACCGACCGCCTCTTGCCAACTTTACTTACAGCCCACAAGCTATTTATAATGACACGACAGTATTATTCAAGAATAGCTCAACAGATGCTGATGGAGATACGCTCACTTATAAGTGGGAAGTTCAGAAACCAAATACAACAACTTGGACTCAAATTTCCACCGATAAAGATACAAGTAAAGTGCTTGAAATAAAAGGTGATTGGAAAGTACGTCTCACTGTAATCGATAACAGTAACACAAGTGACTCCATAATCAAGACTGTCACTGTAGGAAATAGACCACCAAAAGCTGATTTTACCTACAATCCTACAACTGTATATAACGACACCAATATAACTTTTACCAACGCATCTAAGGATGAAGACGGAGATAGCCTTTCGTATAAATGGGAAATTCAAAAGCCAAATACAACTACTTGGAATGAGATTTCCACGGCAAAGGATATAGCCAAAGTTCTTGATCAAAAGGGAAATTGGAAAATTAGACTTACCGTAACAGATAGTAGTAATGCCAGCGATTCTATTAGCAAAACAATAGAAGTTAAAAACAGGCCACCTGTTGCTGATTTCACATTTAGTCCATCAACTATTTACAACAACACAACTGTTTCTTTTACTAACAAATCAAGTGATTTAGATAAGGATCCTCTAACTTATCAATGGGAATATCAAGCACCGAATTCCTCAAGTTGGACTAGTTTTTCAACTTCCTTAAATCCTTCTAAGGTATTTAATATTATCGGAGAATGGAAAATTAGATTAACCGTTAAGGACGATAGTGGAGAGACAGCAAGTAAAACTAAATCATTAGTAGTAAAAAATAGAGTACCAGAGGTTACAGTAACTTATAATCCTGATGATGTTTATGAAGGCGACAAAGTAAATATCTGCGTAAATGTTAAGGATCAAGACGGACAAGCGATGAATGTAAAACTTTATATTAATAAAGATGACACCACAAATTCATTAGTCCTAAACAAAGATGGAGTAACTTCTGGTAGTACCTTATGTTATGAACAAGAGACTGAAACAGGTCGATATGATATTACGGTAGTAGTTAATGATGGATATGATACGACAGAAGTTGAAACCTGGTTTAACTCAAAACCTTTAATTTTGATAGGACATGTAAACCATACGGAAGATTGGTTAAACAAACATAATGAATTAGGACACTCGCTAGATAAATTCTATAGTGGTGAAAAATTCTTACTACAGGCGGATGTTTCAAGTTATCCTATAGAATATTTTAAATCAACACTAATAGCTAAACAAACGGATAACACACCTGTAAAAATTTCTAAAACCTTGTCTAAAGTTTCAGATATTCTATACGATGGTTTCATCTATGATAAAAAGCATCAGGAATATCCTACAAACTTAAAGAAAGGTCCCGCACAATTTGAATTTGAAGTTAAATATAAGAATGGAGTAATTAAGAAAGATACGGTAGATGTCGAAATAATTGATGATGCTTTAAATGTTTACAAGTATCATAGGAAATATTAAAAGAAAGCCTTCTGTTTTAAAGAGGGCTTTCTTTTGTTTATGAATTCCTACCTAATAAAGCCGAGCGTTCCTTCCACGTCCCTGCTCAATTAGTGGAGCTTTAGAATTAGTGGAGGCATACAATCTCTTAGGTGGTTTAAATGAAGTTCCGCTTAAACCTTTTGATGAGGTTCTTGACGTTGTTCCATTTATAGATTCAGTAATTTCATTTTCCTTTAAATAGGTTGTTTCTAAGTTAACAGACTGATCGTATACTTTATCCACTATTTCTAATAATATTTCTAACTTAGCTCTTAACTCTGGGCTATAAGAATGCTCATATGCATAATGCAAGTATTCAAAAGCTTGTTCTATATTACCTTGAATATTGGTTTCTATATGATTTGATAAATCATTTCTCCTCATTTTCCCCTCCAAAAGTTTCATCTTATATAAGAATATAAAACCATTAATGGTAATAAAGTGTCAAATTCAATGATTGAGGGTTATTATTCAAACACTCTATTTTATAGTATAATTCCATATTTATAAAACTTTATGGTATTCCAACTATAAACAACTTATCATATAATTAATTGGATTTAGTTTTTAACTTTTAACAATAAAAGATTTACTATTTTTTAATAAAATACTGACATAATTGACACTATGGGAGCTTATTCATAGCATAAAATTATTTTAAAACCGTCATAAAAACATTTATAGAAACGAAAGATAAAAATGTTAAAGGATTGATACTATGTTATTACATAACACTCTACTTTTTAATGGTGAACAAACTGTAAATTACTATACGAAAAAATCATATTTCCATTCAGAAGGAAACTTAGTTGAGATTTACTCTGTAAATAAGAAAATTTTCTATTCAGATACTTCAATGGTGGAAGACGAAGTTTTAGCTGCTAAATTAACAGAAACACCAATCGAACAACTTACAAAGGAATTTAAACTTATTATTGAAATGGGAAACTATGATGTTCTAGCTGCCACAGAGAATATCAGTGAAAAAACGGCTAATGAGCTTGTTAAACAAATTGAAATTGAAACAACTATTCATTAAATACTATTATTGAAACTAGTAAATAAAAAAGGTAAAATAAACACATAGATTTTTTAAATTTTGTTATTTTTCTTTGGTTATTTACTAAATGAAGAGCCTTTGGGTTCAGTCTAAGCAATTTTGCTTTATTAAAGACTGTTCCTAAAGGCTCTTTTTGTGTTTCAAAGAAAAAAGAGATAGGAGAGGACTAAGATGTATAAACTTACATGTTTTATCCCTATGGAGCCCGATGAAGTAGAAGAAGCTTTAAGAGGGATAAGATTTACTAAAAAGAAAGATGGCTTTGAATGGAGTATGAATGGAAGTGTTTTTCGTATAGAACCTTTTCAGAACCAGTCCAGAGAGTTACTAAAAGGCTATCGAGTTTATTTCGATGGAGATATTGTTGGATGTTCCTATTTATTTGATTTATCCATAGGCTGTTTAGGAGCCCACGTAACAAGTATTGATTGTATAATAGAACATCCATCAAAGACATACCAAGATTGGATAACCGATTTATCGAAAAGACCTTCTTGTAAGATGATTGACTCAAAGGGACTATTTGTAAAGGGAGATATTTATTTAACTATCGTTAATAACTCCTTAATTATTCAAAAGAGAAGTAGAAAGAATCAAAAACTTAAATTAATAGAGACATTGAAACAAATCGATTTCATTAGGGAAGATTTATCTCCTAAAGAGTTCGATTTGTTTTCGTTTGGAGAGGAAGATATAGCATGAGCATTTCATTTTTCACTCAAAAAAACATGTACTGTATAGAGCCAAATTGTATTTACATGGATGGGCTTAAAGTAGCGACAGGTAAAACAACCATTATAACCATTCTCCAAGATGAAAAGGCACTTATTGAAGTGGCATCTGGAGAGCTATTAACCTATCTACATACAGACCAAGTTAAAATTGTGAATCCCAGAGATGAAAGATATAAAGGTAGATCAGTAGAGAGGAAACATTATATGGTTTACTTCTTTGTACAATTTTCTAATCAAAAGTTAAAAAGGAAATAGAGGTATTAGCAGCGGATGAAAATCATGCTAGACAAATAGTAGTGAATAAATTTAAAAGCCTTGATATTAGTGTAAATATTGTGAAATTACGAAGCATTATTAACTAATTATTGGCGAGACAACGATTTTCTTAATCCCTTAAGAGTATGTGAAGAAGAAATTAAAAAAGAATTTGAAGGAGACAAATAAAATGAATATAACAATTCTTAATGAAAAGACGTACGATATTAAACCATTTAGTAGAGTTAAAATTGGAGATCCTTTATATTTTGAAGAAATGGCAAACGGTAGCACCAATAATAATTTAAAATCTCTTACTTGCGACATTGATAACATTACAACATTAAATCGCAAAGCAGGTGCAAGAATTAGAAAACTTAAACTTGATTATCTTGATGAAGATATGGATTATGACGACGTGTATTATGAACTTACTTTTTATACAGCAAGAAAAACAGATGTAGCAGAAAATATTGTTGAGGCAGAATTAAATGGAGAATATTATGTTCATTTATTAAAAGAATCTCGCGATTTGGGTTGTGATACTGCTGAATTTATAATGTGGATCGATGATAACTTTGGTTCATTTCATACCCTTTCCGATGGTCATTATGGAAATATATCACGATATAAATATAATTCCGTTTATGTATTCAACATATTACTCAATGAAAATGCAAGTAGTTGGGACCAAATGAATCGAATGGTGGAGCAGTTCTTTAAAGAGAAATAATAAAAAGTAAAAACACTCTAAATTAGAGTTTTTTTACTTTTTATACCAAATCAGTCATTTTCAAGGACTCTTTTTTATTACTAAAACAAATATACAAATAACTTTTACCTCTTCTAGTGGGGAGTTTCTACTAACAACTCCCCATACTAGATAAGGGAGTAGAAGGATTAAAGAGATGAGTAAAAAACAAATAAAGAATATTTCTGCAGCAAAATTAATGGAATCATTTATTGAAAATGGACAGTATCAAATGTTGAAGAAAACAGAAAAGGACATTAAATCACTAACAGCTAAAGTTAGAGAACAACTAGAAAAAAGTGAATCCAAACGTCATGAATTTACTAACTATAATTTAGTTGGCCGCTTCACAGCTAAAAAGATTTATGAAGTTGATTTACTGGGATTAAATGAGTATCTTTACAATCTTGGTTTATTAACCCAAGTTGTAGATATAGATGAGAAGCGGATTAAGGAAAATGTGTTGTACCATGATTTAATTCAGGAATTCAAATTACCAGATACCTACTATGTTAAGACCAGCTTCAATAAACTAGGCAAAGAAGCCATAAAAGGGAATGAGCAACTAAATAACGAACTTGTTGAGGATTTAAATGATATTATGAGTAAATTAAAGTATTTAAAACCTCAATTGAACTCTTTGAACTTTCAATATGATGGTTTAAAGAAAGAGTTGTTAAATTCTAACGAAATAAAAGAATTAATGAGTATATCTAAAGAAAAAAGAAAATCAATAGCTCATAAATTTGGAAGCATATCATTAGTGAGTAACACCCCTAAATACGATATTCCTTATATATATGATTGTCTTGGTGAAGGGCTGCTAATTGATTACGTAAAACCAAATTCGGCATTATTAGATACATTCATTACGAATGGAACTATTACACAAAAAGAAATTGATCAGTTTAGAGTGGTGAAAGATATCCGCTTAGACTTTTCCATTATGACACTAGAAGATGAATCAAAAATGTTAGGGATGCTGAACCGAAAGCAAAAGGCCACGATTGCGAATCGAATACTAGCTTAATAATAATTTGGAGGTGAATATCCACTGCTAATATTGATTAGCGGGGGATATCCCTCACTAATTGTTTTTAGCAGTGGATTATCTATATGGATATTTTTGAACAAGTAAAAGCGGAAATGAAAAGAATCTATTTAATGGATAATAGACCTATTGTTATTTTATTTTCAGGTGGAAAAGATTCCAGCCTAGTTCTCAGTTTAACATGGCAGATGTTAATGGATTTACCAATTGAAGAAAGAAATAAAAAGGTACATATAATGACCTCTGAAACTGGAGTAGAAACACCTGTTATGAGGAACTATATAGCATCTTCCTTAGATAAAATTGAGCAAAAGGCTGTAGTAGATCAACTACCTATAGAAGTACACCGGGTCCAACCTGATATGAAAGATAACTTTTTTGTAAGAACACTTGGTAGAGGAAATCTGCTTCCTACACCTAAAACTAAAACTCGTTCTTGTACCTATTGGTTAAAAATCAATCCCACTAATAAGAAAATAAAAGAATTAATTGCAGCCGCTCCAATCCAGTTGGGTAATGAACACTTACTTACAGCATGGATTGGCGTTCGAGATGAAGAAAGCGCAAGAAGAAGAGCAAGTATCAATAAACACGCAGTTGATAAAGAATCCTATTATGGGAAACACGCAGTATTTAAAGAAATACTTTGTTTTTCTCCTATCCGTTTTATTACTTCGGATGAGTTATGGTTCTATCTACTCCAGGATGAAATTCTTCCTTTTGGTGTAAGTCTAGAGGAATTAACAACTCAATATGGAGAAGGAGTACTGGAATGTTCCGTAAAATCTGAAGAAGGTAAAACTTGTGGTGGAAGTGCAAATGCACGAAATGGTTGTTGGACATGTGGAATGATTTCTCAAGGTAAAGATCCGATGTTACAACGCTATATTAGTGATGGTTACAATTATTTAGGTTTATTAGAGTGGAAGAACCTTATGTTATCTATGCGAAACGATATTCGCTATAGAGAGACTCTATCTAGACCGAATTATAAAGCAATGCTAAAGCAGAATGATGATGTTGGGCAAATTGATTTGTTTAACATCAATGAAAATACTAAATACGCAAATCAATTTGAAACCTTTAAGCGTATAAAACAGGTAGATTACTCTCCAGGAGGATTAACCTTTGAAGGTAGAAAGTTACTCTTAGAACATCTTTTATTTATTAGTAAAAGAGATAATCTTGTATTAATATCTGAGGATGAAATAATGGCTATCCTAGACGCTTGGATAGATACAGAGGGTATTTCTATTCAAAGGGAAAAACTACGTCCAAAACGCTTTAATTATGACGGAGAGCTAGTATTTCTTCCGAATAAAACTATCAATAAATTAGAGACGAAAACGACCAATCCAATTTTTTATATAAATATAGAGTTTAACATGGAGGAAGCAAAACTATATAGCTTCTTAAAAGAGAGACAAATAACTAATCATAGCAGCATTTTTTTCTTTCCAACTAGTCAAGAATTCACTAAAGAAAAGTTAGTATGGAATAAAGCTACATTCGTAGTATGTAAAGAATCCTGCACAACTAGACAGCAAGCTTACGAGCATGTTTACTCTTGGTTAGGTTGGGAATATGGACACTTCACTGAGGAAACCCAAAAAGCTGCTATTCAATTTTTAATGATTTCGGCAATTTCTGATGGATTGAATGAAAAGTACTTAAGAGAAAAAAGAGAAAAGATAGAAGCAGCAACTATTCCGACAACAAGTGAGTCTGATGGTCAGCTAGTCTTTGAAATATAACTAAAGGATGGGAGAAGCATTTAGCTTCTTCTTTTTTGAGGGTTTAATTACATTTTTTTCTGGAATGAGGTTAGAAAATGAATACTAGTAAAAATCTTATTTATTATATGGAGTTACAAGAAGGTAATGAAAAAGAAAAGAATTGTGAGATAGTGGATATATACGGGTATGAAAATGAAGTTTTAGTAATGGCGAGAGGTTTTTGCAAAAGTTACATAACTAAAGATAAGAGTGATACATTAGATAAAATGACCGAAATATCTAGGCTACTTATAAAAGCTGGATTTACTTTTATTAATCAGGAAAATAAAAATTCAACTGAAGCTAGTTAAAAATCCCCTTTTAGGGGGATTTTTAATTCAAAAAATATAACCTATATAATATGAAAAACAAAACAGATTTATTCCTGTTTAAATGTTTTATTATTATGTTTTATTATTATTTATAATGTTTTAATTGTTTTATGATGTCGAATGAAGTAGAAATAGCAAGGGTTTGAGGGACATAACTATCACCAATTTAGCGTAAGGTATCACCAATTTAGCGTGAAGTATCACCAATTTAGCGTGAAGTATCACTAATTTAGCGTGGAGATATCACCAATTTAGCGTGAAGTATCACTAATTTAGCGCGGAGATATCACCAATTTAGCGTGAAGATATCACTAATTTAGCGTGAAGTATCACTAATTTAGCGTGAAGTATCACCAATTTAGCGTGAAGATATCACTAATTTAGCGTGAAAGATATCACTGGTTTAACGTGAAGATATCACTGATTTAGCGTGAAGATATCACTGATTTAGCGTGAAGATATCACTGATTTAGTATGAAGTATCACTAATTTAGCGTGAAGTATCACTAATTTTACTATCAGCATATCCAGATAAGATAATTTTATGGATTATTTTTCTAAAGTATCACCAATTTTGCGGAATTTGTCACATTGACAATTAATAAAGGTTCAAAAAATCGAAAAATGTCACTTAAGTTTATGAAATTTTAAAATTAATAATGCTGATTTATCACTATATATCTATGGAAATAATTTAACTATCACTGATTTTGCGTCAATCTAAAACAATGTGATGACGGCATTTATGGTTGTATAAGTGGAATGTGAGTTTAACTATCACTAATTTTGCGATGCATATTGTATTAATAGCTAAAATTCTCCGAAATGCTCTGCACCAACCTGTAATATCACTAATTTAGCGTTTGTTATACCATAACTATCACCAATTTTGCGTGTATACATTGAAAAAAGGATAGTTTCTCCATGAACTGTACCGATAATCCTCTAAATTTTAATCAATTGTACTCCAATACAGAATATAAATGATAATAACATCCCAATTATTATTCGTTTAGATCCTGTAATAACCTTAATGCGCAAAATTAGTGATACTTTATTATACTTTAAACAATTTGTTCTATTTAATCAGCAAAATTAGTGATACTTACTTATTCTCTAGTAATTTTGGGGATACTTTATTTACAATACTATCACCTTATGATAATTTAGTGATAGTATAATTATATAATGAGTATTCGGAGGATCGTATGGATTATTCAATCATTGAGAGTGAAAATGAACTCGATAGTATAAGTACAAAGAATTGGGTCACTAAATCAAATGAGTTAATTGAAAGTACATATAAATTATCCTTACAAGAGCAGAGAATTCTTTTGGTTATGGCCTCTAAAGTCCAACCTAAAGATGAAACATTAAAAACATATCGATTTAGAGCTAGAGATTTCATTGAAATTATCGGTAATTCAAAGAAAACTGGATTTTATTCTTACCTTAGAGAAATTGTGAATGGCTTACAAACCAAAGTGCTAACCATTAAAAAGGATGGAAAGCAACGAAACTATAGTTGGGTAATAACTTCTATTTATGAAGATAACGAAGGATATATTACTCTTCAATTCCATCCGGAATTAAAAGGCTTTTTCCTGGAGTTAAAAGATAAGTTTACTTCTTATCAACTGGAAAATGTAGTGCGACTAAATTCTGTTTATTCCATTAGAATCTATGAGCTCCTTAAACAATATGAGCGAATTAGAAAAAGGAAGTTAACATTAATGGAACTTCGTACTTTTCTAGGAATAGAACCTACTAAGTATAAACAATATGGACATTTTAAGAGTAAGGTTTTATTAGTTGCTCAAAATGAAATTAATAATACTACAGATATTAATTTTCAGTTTAATGAGATCAAGACTGGAAGAAAAGTTACTAGTATTGAATTTATCATTAATAGTACCTCCAACTTTATAGGGGAGGAACTTTCTTTAGAAGAAGACGAAAAATTAGATGAAGAGCAATTATCACTTTTTGATGAATTGCAGCTCCAGTTATCAAACTTAGGAGTGAAGTCTGATAAAATTGACTGGTTAATAAAAGAATTTCCAGAAGAACAAATTAGAAGGAACATAGCATACGTATTAGGAAGAAAAGGGATAAAACAGAAAGCGGGTTATACTGTTAAAGCTATCCAATTAGATTATGCTAATTCTATAGAAGATGAAGAATCCAAACAACAGTTAAGCGATCCAGCAGAAGAAGCTGTCCGTGGGTTTATTAAAGAGAATGTCCCTAAAAGGAAGGTAAAGAGGATAGAACATATTCCTATTTATATGTTAGGGCAACCAGCAATTAAGTTCTTTAGTAAGTATGTTTCTGAAGAGGAAGCCGCTAAGATATGGGAAGCTCGTCAAGAGGAAATATATGAAGAAATTATTAAACAAAGTAAGAAAAAACTAATCACAACATAGATTATTGACTGTATACATATTAGTTGCTATGCTTTATTTAACATAAAATAAACCGATGGGACTCCCCAAATGAGCAAAATTTTATTGCTATATTTGGGGAGTTTTTTTCATGAAAGAAGGGATAAATAAATGGATAAATTAAATAGAATCCATTCAATTGATGTTATAAGAGGTTTTGCAATTTTAGGTATAGCATTTGCTAACATATTGCCTTTAAGTACTCCCCTTTTATATGATAGCTTTCCAAGCAGCCTTTGGACCTCACATCATAATCGGATAGTGGAGAAGTTATTATTTATCTTTGCAGAGGGGAACTTTTATTCATTATTCTCTATGCTATTTGGATTTAGTTTTATGATATTCATGGACCGAGCTGCTGCAAAGGGGAATAATCCTTACAAACTTTTTTCAAAAAGGCAGATTATATTACTAGGTATCGGGATACTCCATGCTTTTTTTATATGGTATGGAGACATATTAATTGTCTATGCAATTTTCGGTATTCTTTTACTTCCGCTTTATAAGGCTCCAAAAAGGATTATAAGTATGATGATTGTTATTGTCTTATTACCAAACTTTTTTATTTTATATAATCTTATCGGTTATAATTACGACCCGTCTGAGTATCTTGATCACAATTACATCATTTCAGTTATTATGAATTACCAATCAGGTGGAACACTATTATTTCTACAGAATTTTTATGATTGGCTAAATACCTATCAACCGGATAACTTACCCTATTTATATATAAGTATTTTTCCAATGTTTTTAATTGGTGTCTTGGTTGCTAAAAACAAATCAATTTTATTGAAAATAACAGCAAAACACTTCATTTTTTGGGGAATATTTGGACTTATAGGGACATCTATTAAACTACTGCCAGTTTTAAAGCCAAGTTCTTTATTGTACTTGCAAGCAGCTGAAGCTATTGGTAACCCATTGATGTCATTATTTTACGGATTAAGTGTTTTATTAATAATGCACAAGTTTAAAGTAAGTCTTACCTTAATTGGCAATATTGGTAGAACTTCAATGAGTAATTACTTACTGCAAAATATAATAGGCTTTGTTATTTTTAAAGTATTCCATTTGTATGGAACCTTATCTCCATCAAAGTTAATCATAATTTCTTGTTTAATGGCACTTTTTCAAATCTGGTTAAGTTATTTGTGGCTATTATTATTTAGACAAGGACCAATTGAGTTAATATGGAGGAGATTAACGTATTTTAAAACGGACAAACTAAAAAATAAAAAGTTTATATCCTCATCTTCTCTATAATCCATTCATTAAAATGAAAAAGAGATACCAGATTAGTTAAGTTATCTCTTTTTATATTTTTTATGAATAAAAATCTATTATAAAATTAAGCCGCCAATGAAATTATTCTTCTAAATACTCCCTGGGTTTCAGTTCTACTTTGTTTATATCACCGTAGCCTCTCGATAAATATAACTAAAATCCATCGTATTTGAGTTCCATTAGGATGTGGTGCTTCTGTCCTAATATTAAATAACTTAGACTAGCAAAAACATCTATAAAACTATTGCTAAAATTAATATATTTTATAATTTAATCATAAATCACAATGAATAGTTTATATTTTTATGGGAAAACCCTTAATTACTAAACAAACCATAATCATTTCATAATAAAAATATAATTCTTAAAAAGGACTTTGTTATTAAACCATATAGAGTGATTTCGAAATCAATAGAGTTTAAGTAAGAGTTTACTATATAATGGGAAATAAGAGGGGGGTATTTCAATGTTGATTTCTGAATTACATTTAAATAATTTTAGGTCTTTTGGTGACTCTTTACAAGTTGTTAAGATAAATGACTTAACAGCATTAATAGGGGCGAATAGTTCTGGGAAAACAGGTCTAATCACAGCTTTATTAAGGATGTTTGGGCAAAAAAACATAGATAGAACTTTAATTAAAACAGACTTCCATATTCCGAGTAATACTGATAGTTCGATGGTTGAAGAAATTAATCTTTCCATTGAAGCAAAAATAAACTTTCCTGAATTAAGAACTCAAACTCCAGAAGAAATAGTAACAATCCCTGAATTTATTAAACATCTAGTTATTGAACGGATTGGTGAAGATCCATATTTAAGAATCAGATTGAAAGGAAAGTGGATACAGGGTTTAAACCCTGAAGGTAATATAGAACAGGAAATGTATTATATAAAAGTACCATATGGAGCCATAGAAGAAGATGAAGACTTAGTAAAGGTACCAATTCATCATAGAAATTTAATTCAAATGATGTATGTGCCAGCTATGCGAAATCCCACTAATCAGCTTAAAAATGCTTCTGGAACGTTATTGTGGAGAATTTTTGATGGTATTAAATGGCCAGAAAAGCTAGGTGAAGAAATAGAGACTTTGACCACGCCTATTGAAGATTTATTTAAGGGTGTTGATGGGATAAAGAACGTTCAAGAAATATTAAACACCCAATGGAATAAGTATCATAGGGATCATAGATATTCAAATAGCAATTTAAAATTTAACAGTAATACTTTAGAGGATTTTTTGAAAAATGTAGAAATTTTATTTAATCCTAGTGTTGATGGGAATACTGTTAAAGTTGAAGAACTTGGTGATGGTTTAAAATCTTTATTCTACATAACCTTAGTTTCTGCTTTACTTGAAATTGAAAATAATCAAGATAAAAAGGATAAGCCTTTGTTAAACATATTAGCTATAGAGGAACCAGAAAATCATATTTCACAACACTTATTAGGAAGAGTAGTTAGGAATTTAAAAGAAATAGCTCAAAAAGATAATGCACAAGTTATTTTATCATCGCACAATTCATCGATAGTTAGCAAAATAGATCCTGAGTATATAAGACATTTACAAGTAGAAAACTCTGAGTCGATAGTAAATTCCATTACACTTCCAGAAAAAACTGATGAAGCACACACTTATATTAAAGAAGCCGTTAGAGCATATCCAGATTTATATTTCTCGAAACTAGTAGTTTTAGGAGAAGGTGATAGTGAAGAAATTGTATTACCTAAGTTATTAAGTGCTTCAGATATATTTCTAGATGATTTTAATATTTCCATAGTACCTTTAGGTGGTAGACATGTTAATCACATGTGGAAACTATTAAATGATTTATCAATACCTCATGTTACGTTGTTAGATTTAGATAGAGAGAGAAATGGAGGAGGATGGGGAAGGATTAAGTATGTTTTAAACCAGCTTCATGCAAATGATAGAACTTCAGAAGATTTTCTGAAAGTTAAAGTGACTATAGGTGGCAAGAAAAGAAATTATACCTACAATTATACCTACACTATGGATAATATTGAACAGTTTCACAAAAGAAATGTTGAAAGAATAGCCAGTATGAATATGTGGATAAAAAAATTAGAAAAAGAAGATGTATTCTTTTCATACCCTTTAGATATTGATTTTTCTATGCTAAAAGAGTTTGAAGAAGAATATCATCAAACTATGAAAAATGGTCCTAGAGATATCGAGGATGAAGATTCCGCAGAGTATAATGGTAAGTTACGGAGTTCTATACATGCTACTTTAAAAAGTAGTGCTGCTTCTGCAAAAACGTATTCAGATGAAGAAAAAAAAATAATGATTTGGTACAATTCTTTATTTTTAGGTAGAGGGAAGCCTAGTACACATATTGCAGCACTTAAAGATATTAATAATAAAAAATTACTTGATAACGCTCCTTTAGAACTGATTAAGCTTATTAATCGAATAAAAGAAAAGATTGGATTATAAGGGGGGAATTTAAGTGAGTATAGATGCAAACGAATGGTTACCTTCAAATAATATTATTTTAGAAGATGCAGCTTTAGAAGCAATTAAGTACCCAACCAATATAGCAATAGCTGCTGGACCAGGAGCGGGTAAGACAGAATTATTAGCTCATAAAGCAGGATATTTAATTGAAACTAATACTTGTCCTAAACCTAAAAAGATTTTAGCCATAAGTTTTAAATCAGATGCAGCAAAAAATCTTCAAGAGAGGGTTCAAAGTAGGTATGGCAAAGATGTAGTAAGGAGATTTGAATCTAAAACATTTGATGCTTTTTCTAGGGGATTATTAGAGCAGTTTTTAAATGCACTACCAGAGGATTATAAGCCAAAAAAGGATTATGAAATAATCTTAAATGAGAGAAATATTGATGATATTGTAAAGAGATATATTACTGAAACAAATTTATACTATCGAAATTGGCAACATGAATATAACTTTAATCAATTAATGAGAACGATAAAAAGTTCAAACTTACCCATAGTAAGTTTTGAAAATGATTTGTATTCTTGGATTAATAAAAGAATATGGAAGGTGTTAATCAAAGGAAGCGGTGAACTTAAAAGTTCATTAACTTTCCCGATTATATCCATTTTAGTTGAATATCTTTTAAGTCAAAATCCTTTAATCGTTAATGCTTTAAGGGCGACATACAGTCACGTGTTTTTAGATGAGTTTCAAGATACTACAGATTTGCAATATAATTTAGTGAAAACTATCTTTTTAGAATCAGATACGAGACTGACAGCTGTTGGTGATAACAAACAGCGAATAATGGGGTGGGCAGGAGCTTTGCCTAATGCATTTGATGTATTTACTTCAGACTTTAATGCCCAACAGACTACACTTGTATGCAATTTTAGATCGGCGCCCAAACTAGTATATATACAAAATATTTTTTCACAAACTTTAAATAATCATACAGTAAATGTAAAAGCTACTGGAAATTGGAAGGAGGATGATGGGGTATGTGAAGTTTGGAATTTCGAAAACCATAATAGTGAAGCTAGAATATTAGCTGAAAGAATTAGTGAGTGGATTAAAGAAGAGAAACTAAAACCTAAAGAACTTTGTATTATTGTTAAACAGCAAGAACATATATATGCAGCAACTATTATGAATGAATTATCGAAATTAAATATACAAAGTAGAATTGAAAAGGAGTATCAAGACCTTTTATCAGAGGAAATAATAATACTTTTGATAAAGTTTTTGGAGTTAACCTATAAAGAAAAGTCTCCAGAATTATGGTTAAATGTAATTGATGAAATTATAGAGATTAAGTATGGAGATATAGATGTACAAAGTTTAAATTACATATCTATTGAAAAAGAATTAGTCAACTTATTATCAAGGATTAAAGATTGTTTTGATACTATAGATGAAAGTAACTTTAAAGAGAAGTTTGAGAGCATCATAAGAGGAATTATTAATTATTTGAATGAAGATATTATCAAATCACTTTATCCAAAATACAATCAAGGGAATTATTTAAATGTGATAATAAAAAAGCTACCTTTGAAATTAAATTACAGGAATGGTATTTCCATGGAAGAACTAATCCGCGATTTCTGTGGAGAATATAGTATTCCTATTATGACTATTCATAAAAGTAAAGGGTTAGAATATCATACTGTAATCTTTCTTGGTGTAGAGGATGCTGCTTTTTGGAGTTTCTCCACACAAAGAGAAGCAGATAAAAATGCATTTTTTGTTGCACTATCGAGAGCTAAAGAATGCATAATTTTCACAGTTAGTAATGAAAGAGAAGTTTCTAGATATGGGAGAATAGAGAATACTAGGCAAACTACTAGTAGTATTTCAGAACTTTTACAGACACTCGAAAATGCAGGAGTTCCAACTATAAATAAAGTTAAAGTAAATGTAACTAGCACTAATTGATAACATAAACATATTCTCTTTCGCAAAGTTCCTAATATTCATACTAGATTCTTTAGAGCTCAATGTAATTCTTATATATATAAAAGTTGGTAATTAAAAATTAATACTTTATTTTGGGGGACTAATATGGGGTTTTCAAAAGAAGTTATAGTATCGGCTTTAACAGCTTGCAAAAGACATTGTTGCATATGTGAGAGAAGTGTTAAAACAAAGATAGAATTACACCATATAAAGCAAAAATCAAAAGGTGGAAAAGACAGCTTTGACAATTGTATTCCATTATGTTTTGATTGTCATGCAGAAGTAGGATCATATAATAATGAACATCCTAAAGGTAATAAGTACTCGGAAAAAGAATTGAAAAAGATTAGAGATGACTTTTACCAAAAAATAGATAACGGTTTTATGAATATAGATACTTTAAATGATAGTGACAATGAAAAGTTTCAAATCTTCAAAGAGGATGTTATAGACATAATAGAAGGAATTATTGATACGGATTTTGCTGCGCAACCATTTAGTCTTGAATTAACTAATGAGTTATCGTTAATAGTTGAAAAGTGGAAAAAAAGAAAGAATTCTTTCGATAATAAAATTATTGAAAATATAAAGAATGATATAGTACATCAATTACAGTGTCTAAGCCGATATTTCATTTTAAATGATTATTTTCACTTAATTAGTGGTGATAGACTAATATTTAATAATTATCCGCTAGAAAAATTAGAAGAGTTAAGAAGTGATACATTAGATATCAGGCGCTCTCTAAATAATTTATTAGAAAAAATAGATATGTATTAATGAATAATCTTTTTGAGTTTAGGTTATTCTAAAACATCTATATTAAATTTTGCACCACAATCAGCACACATGTGTTTTGCAAAAAAAAATACATAGGTTGAAGGATTAATTACACACTAGTGCAATAAAAAGTGCAGCCAGATATAACGAGTTAGCTCTGTCAAAGTAGGCTAACATGCCCGCTTCTCGATGTGAAATCGTGACAAAAAATATGTATAGGAATAAAGTTATGTTGTACTTAAAGACATAATAGGTTTTTTGAATAGTTACTGCTTCTTTATAATAATCGGTTTAGTGAAAGATGTGCCTAATTTGAATATGCACGGATCTTGTGGTACATTTTTTTGTTGTCCTTTGTCTATTGACATACGAGTCATCTACACTATGTAGCGTATAATTATCAATGTTGATTATATGTATAAAATAAATATTGGTTGAACATCACGAATAGAAATAGTAAAATTAATTTATAAATATATTTTATTTTTGATTTTTCAGCAACCACCTTTTGGTTAGCAGGTATAAATAATTAAACGCAGCGTCCTTTGGGATCGTACTTAATAGCATTTTTATGCTTATTAAACGAACTCTCAGGGCGCTTTTTTGCGTTTGCTTATAAATAAATTTTATAAAAGAGAGGAATGGATAAAAATGGAAACAGCTACTAACAAATTAACAATGAATTATGAGGTATTTGAGGATTGTAGAAGGAATATGGAGACGGTTATTGTTTATGAAAGAACTACACGGATGAGTGCGGAGATTATTTTTAAAAATGGAGACCGCCGCATTTATCACGCTAAGTCCGAATCAAAAAAATATGCCATTAAAGAGGTTGCTATTTTCGTTGAGTCTATTGAACAAGCTATTGGTGAAAAGGTTATGTGGAGGCTTAAAGGAGAGAAACAATATAACTTCAGTACTAATTATCATGGAAATGAAAATGAAAGTTTGCCTGCTCGAATGAAAAAAGCTATTCTTGGCTATTTCTTCGATATTTGATTTAGTGCAGATAAAAGAGGTTAGAAGAATTGAATAGAGACGCTGACTATATAATTGTTGGGTGTGTTAAAAATTATGTTTCCTTATAAGAGAGACATAATTTTTTATTTGCAAAAAAATGAAATGAGGAATTTATTATGAAAAACTATACATCACTAATTGGAAGATTAACTAAAGATCCTGTAATGCAAGGAAATGAGGAAAACCCAGTTTGTAAGTTTACACTAGCTGTTCAAAGAGGCTTTAGCAAGCAAGGAGAGCAAGATAATTGTGATTTCATCCCTATTAAAGCATTTAAAGGGAAAAGCCTTGCTAATACTTGCTATAAACATTTTAAAAAAGGTATGCAAGTAGGCATCGTAGCTAGATTACAAAGTAGTACTTATACAGAGAACAATCAAAGAAAATTTTCTTTGGATGTTGTAGCAGAGGATATCTTATTTTTAGAACCTAAAAACTCATCCTCATCTAATAGCTCTAATAGCTATTCAAACAACAACAAATATAATAACGATATTCCAAATGAAGATCCTTTTGAGAATGCTAACTATTATAGCGGAAAGAATCCTTGGGATAATTAAGTTATTAAGGAATTTAAAACGTTCATTCTAATGTAGAATGAACGTTTTTCTATTAACGGAGGTCTTTATGAAATTATATATAGAGAATTATAAAGTACTACAACCATTCTTGGATAAGGCAAGTGAATACCTTCCTTTTCTTTACTACAGAGCAATAGTTACTGCTTGCGAGGAGAAGGAAAGGAGTTTAAAGGTCATTGTATTAACACACCTAAAAACCTTATATACCAAATCAAAGATTACAGAGAAGCAACTCAATGAGCTGGTTACGTTATTAGATGATTTTAGCGACCCTTACCAGGAATTCATTGAGAACAATTGTACCAATAGAGGTTGGAAAGATATCAAAGCACAGTACTTAGGAGGAATATTAGTATGAGTCATGTTGGGAATAAAAGTGCGACACGTTGACCTATAAACTTGTGTCTCTAAAGTGAAAAGGTCGGCTGTCAGTAGATAGCTAACTGTTGTCTTGAATTATGAAATGAGGGATTTAACCGCCCCGAAGCATAATCGCTAAGACTCCTGCATGCATTAGTTGAAGCCAAAATTAATTAGTGTATGAAGCCAGGTGAAGTCGGCAGAAGTACTTCCCAATGCTGAAAGGTAATGGAAGTACGATATGCCGGGCGTCCACAAAGCATCTATGGTGAGAATTGTTTCTACGGAAACTGACGAACCTTTGAAAGTACACATCTAGAGCCGAAATGGTTAGGAATAACCATCCTGTTATAGCGGGGTCTGTGAGGATGAGTAAGACTTTTTGTTATGAAAATCCTTAGCACTATATAGGAGTGTTCAAGCAGACAGGTGTAAAGAAGGCACCTAAGGATGTATGTATGGATAAAGACAATGGAACGTGGGAAGCGATTGACGTGGAGGAATTGGCTCCTTTGAAGCGGTTCTATGGAAAAGATAACCTTATCTATAACATAGATTGACAATCGTGAAAGTGGTGGCATGGTACTGATGAAGCTATAGAAATATAGCTGAGGGACGGCCACTAGTCTGATTAATAAATAATAGAAACAAATCTAGCGGTAAGCAATCGGTTAAGACTCAGTAGGTGAAATCTCAATAAAGGGAGAGTAACAAACTTACCAATGTCAAATGCAGTTAGATTTTCTGAGTACTATAATCTGCAACCAGTATTTGATGAACTTTATGCTAAATCTTCAAATGGAGAGCTGTTCCACACCCTGATGGATTTAATCATCGGTAGGGAAAACCTCCTATTAGCATATAGAACAATCAAATCCAATACAGGAAGTAAAACAAAAGGTACGGATGGTTTAACTATTCATGACTATAAAGTCCTTGATGAAGATTCGTTCATCAACAGAATCAGAAATAGATTCTTGGACTTTAAACCTGATAGTGTAAGAAGGGTCTTTATTGACAAAGTCAATGGCTCAAAAAGACCACTCGGAATCCCTCCATGGAAGACCGATTAATTCAACAAGCTATCAAACAAATTCTTGAGCCCATCTGTGAGGCGAAATTCTATAAACACTCTTATGGATTTAGACCCAATCGCTCTACTCACCATGCACTTGGAAGAGCAGCAAACCTTATTAATGTGGGAAAATGTCACTTTGTTGTAGACATTGATATCAAAGGATTCTTCGACAATGTTAACCACAACAAATTAATCCGACAACTCTACACATTAGGGATAAGGGATAAACAGATACTAGCGGTAATCAAGAAAATGCTTAGAGCAGAGATTGAGGGAGAAGGCAAAGCCAAGAAGGGAGTTCCACAGGGTGGAATTTTATCTCCATTACTTTCAAACATAGTTCTTAACGAACTTGACCACTGGATATCAAATCAATGGGAAAACTTTAGAACTCTACTTGCATATCCTAAGAACTCCAACAAATGGAGAGCACTCAAGAAAACCAACCTAAAAGAAGGATGGCTTGTAAGATATGCGGATGACTTCAAGGTTTTTACTAAAGATAGAGAATCCGCCGAAAGATGGTTCTATGCTATTAAAGACTTCCTCAAAATTAGATTAGGTCTAGATATATCTAAAGAGAAGTCTAAGATTACAAATCTTAGGAAACGAAAGTCCGAATTCCTAGGCTTTTCAATGAGAGCTGTTAAGAAAAGAAATACTCGAGTTGCTTACACAAACATAAGCGACAAGAAGAAAGAGGATATCATTCAGTCACTTAGGGAAAGGACCAAACAGCTATGGTCTAACCATAGTCGGAAACAAGCATATGCATTCAATTCTTATCTAAGAGGAATTCATAACTATTTCCAAGTTGCCACCCATGTTTCGAGTGATATGAAACTTATCGCCTACCGAGTCCACCGTTGCATTTGGAATCGACTTAAAAAGCGAGGACTATATGGACAGTTTAAAGTCCGAGGATATGAAAGATACAACTATCACACTTTCAAAATAGGAGATGTGCCCCTTATACCGGTACCGGCAGTGAAGAGTACAATCCCCCTATCGTTTAATCAAAATATCACTGATTACACGACTGTTGGAAGAGAACTGAATGCAAAGGTCAACCTAATATACAACATGCGCAAAGCGGTTAATATCCTTGCGAAGACGTATATACCTGAAAGAACCATTCAGTACAACGATAATCGTATCTCAAAGTTCAGTGCATCCAGAGGAAAATGCCATGTCACTGGTATTGACCTTAGTAATGAATTAGAAAATTATCACTGTCATCATATAATCCCTCTATGTCTTGGAGGTAATGATGAATTTGATAATCTAGTCGTTTTGCACAAACAGGTTCATATCCTGGTTCATACTCGGAAAGAAGAGACCATTAAAAAATACATGCAAATACTTAAAATTAATGAAAAGCAGATTAAGAAATTAAACAAACTGCGTTCAGCATGTAAACTAGAACCTATTATTTAAAATTGTCAGAGGGAACGCCGTATGAAGGGAAACTTTCACGTACGGTGTGGAGCGGGGGAAAAGGTGGAGATTACATCAAAACCTTACCTATCGCTATTACGTAGTGGTTTCTTTGCAACTCCAGAAACACAAGGGCAAAATTTAATAGATTTGTTAAGTGTAACAGGCAGTGGTGTCTGGTTCGATCCAACATGTGGAGAAGGCAAAATACTTCACCAGCTATCACAAGCTTTTCAGTCCGATGATTGTCTGATTTCAACATATGGAGTGGAATTAGACAAACAAAGAGCAGCTAAAGCACAGGAGTTATTACATCATTGTATTAATGCTCCTATAGAAAGCATGGTGATACAAAACGACGCTATATCACTTCTATATTTAAACCCACCATATGATTACAGTATGAAGGGAATGGAAGACGATTCTGCTGATCGTAAGGAATGGAGCGAGTTATATCGTAACACTCGTTACTTAGCTGAAAGAGGATTAATGATTTACGTTATTCCTTCTTATCGTTTTGCAGATAAACAGATTGCCAGATTTCTAGCAACCCAATTTTTTGATGTTGGGATTATGCGATTTTCGGATGAAGATTATGATGACTTTAGACAATGTATCTTTATCGGAAAAAAGAAAAGCGGCAAAGTAAAGGAAATTAATAAGAATTTATATGAATTTCTGCTAAATATGGACTCTGAATCTTTTGTTCAAACAAAGGTTAATTCAATTGACCAAATTATAAGGGCAAATAAAAAATGGGAAGTTCCCTCAGGTATTCAGGAAATAAAAACTTTCTACACAAAACTTGCTAACAAAGGTGATTTTGTGGAGGGGATAAAAAATAGTAAAGGATTTACTGCTTTTATCAATCGGTCTAAGCCAAGACAGTTGGCTATTGGGGGAGATCCTATTCTACCTTTAAACCAAGGTCAGTTATCGCTTTTAATGGCAAGTGGAGCAATCAACGGAGAACTTGGAGAAGGAGATAGTTATCATCTAGTCCAAGGATTAGAGATTGTTTCTAAAGTTGTAGAGACTGAAGTGAAAACTCATGATAACGGTAGTAAAACAACTATTACTAAAACGAGGACTAAAAGGGATGTTTCAGTTAAATTAATTAGCCCTAATGGTGTTATAAGAAAGTTAGTTTAATAAGATTAGCTAGTATATTTGAACATATAGAGATAGAAGGAGCAATGAAATATTTACGGAGATGAACAGTAGAAAACGATTGTTCCATAAATCTTTGGATGAAATGGCAGTTGCTATGTTTGTAGACCATTTTGAAGATGAAAAGGAATTTGAAATTATTGAAGGACAAAAACAATTGATTTTTAATGGCCAAGTAATAAACGACATTTATTTAAGTCCGTGTTTAAGATTTACTGTAGAACCTACGCAGTATTATGGATTAACGAATGAAGAAATTACCGAATTAGCAGAAAAGAAGTAATTTCCCCAATAGAATAAAGAATTTAGAAAGAGGATTAGCGGTATAACCACTAGTCCTTTTTTATATAACTCAGGAGGAAAAATTAATGACCAATCAATTAAGTTTATTTATGGATATGGAGCAAAACAATACTGAAATCAGAGACATTAGAACCGATAAACAAACTACAAATAAGGTTTCTTATGATGTAGGAGAGCTAATAAATGGTTCCAGAAAAGAACTTGCAGAGCTTCGAAAAGCATTTGAAGAAAAGCAAAGCAGTGAACTACTAGAGGAAATCGAAAAGGTAAATCCTCTTTTATCAGAGGAACTCATTTCCAAACAACAATTCTTCAAGCATTTCTCCTTAGAGAATGAAAAGGCAAAAGGAACAGAACCGGCAATTGCTAAACTAAAGCAATTAATCCTTAATCGTGTTGATAAAGTACCAGCAAACCAAACAAGAGAAGGACGGAAAGCCTTTATGATAGCAGCCCAATATTTATTGAGTTGTATGGAAGAGCTTCGAGGGATTGACGATGTAGCCCCTTTTATCAATCGCCTTGGAAAAGAATTAAATACGGAAAGACGACAAAAGGAAGCATACCTTGGACCTGCTCGATTAAGTGTTTTAGGGGGGGAATTTAGAGACTTTTATTTAAAGCGTGGCTATCAAAGTAGCTTTAAAACAGCCTTCTTAATAAACACCTGGGATGAGTTATTAAATAAAAACACAGCTGCTAAACCAAAGAAGAAATCTTCTTCTTGGTTTAGAGAACTACCAGAAAGACCTGACAGAACAGGAGGCCACCCTAGTTACATCGAAAAACCAGAAGACTTAATCTCCTTTTTTGGATTTAGAGGCGTTCAGTTTGGTAACTATGTAGATGATGAAAAAGCTATGGAGCATCTAATTCGTTCTTCAGATGCTATGATGGATTTAGCTGACATTTTAGGTAGTAGTTCTAAATCTCTTTCTTTAGACGGTACGTTGGCAATGGCATATGGTGCTAGAGGAAGAGGAGGACAGGCACTTGCACACTATGAACCTCTCTCTCGAGTAATTAATATGACTAAGAATAAAGGATCTTTAGGGGTATTGGCTCACGAATGGTGGCATGCTCTTGATCATTATATCTATTGTTTAAGCCATGGAGATACCTCTAGAAGGGGATATGCTTCCAATGTAGATACTTTGGGTTCCTATATAGATATTAGGGTTAAAAACGCATATGAAGAGTTGGTAACGGCAATCAGGAGCGGAAATAGCATTGCATATATCAAAAACACTAATAGTACAGGTGTTTCGTATAGAGGCTTAGAGTTTAGAAAGATCTATAGAAATCATAACAGAGACCTTTTAGCTAGCATGGAAGAGTATACTGAAATGCAAAAAATAGATTTGGAAGAGTCACTTGAGATGGAAAAATATTATGGCATAGGTGACATTGCAGAAAAGAAAAAGAAATTAATAACGATACAACAAAGAGATTTAAAAAAGTTTGCCTTGTCCTTAGCTTGGCTTCATGAAAAGGAAACTGGAGATAGAGTGGAAAAGATACCTTATCCTTCACAAGTCTCTAACTATGTTTTAGCATCTATGAAGCTAGACAAAGGGAAAAAGCCATATTGGGCTGATATTATTGAACTTACTGCGAGGGCTTTTGAAAGCTATATTCAGGATAAACTCCTTGCTAGTAATCGTGTAAGTGATTACCTCGTAGCAGGCACAAAAGACCCCATTGCGTTTCCAATAGGGATAGAAAGGGAGGCGATCAACAAGCAGTTTGAATACCTTCTTACGTTATTAAGGGAACAGGAGATAATATAAGTTTTTTAGATGCTACGTGTATAAAAAGGCTAATTATGGTAAAATAGTAGCGGTTCTTTTGAACCAACACTTTTATGATAACTACTAAACAGGAGGATTTTGATTGGGTACAGCAGTGTGGCAACTACTTAACATTGGTATTTTCGGACTTTTAGTTTACCTAATTGTTTATGTTCTATTTCTAAGAAAAAAACAAAAAGATTAATTTCAATAGGATTTTCGAAGGCGACTTATTATCAAGTCGCTTTCGCTATAAATAAATAACATGGAGGTTTTATTTTATGATGAACCCTTTCGTTAAAAGGATGAAGGACAAAAAAAGACTTGGTAGTAATAGAATGATGTTTATGACCCTTATAGGGGGATTATTAATTTTCATCTTATTTATACCCTTATTTATATTTGGGATATTTATTAACGCCTTAATGAGTATAAAGCTCGGCATACATTCTATTGGTATAAAAATTACTATAGTATCATTGATAGCTTTATGTATAGTAATCTTAATTGATCAATATTATAAAAGACCCAATAAATACTATGTGAGAAAGATAAAACCTGAAGAGATTAAAGGAAAAAAACTGATACATTATAGTAATCGTATATCAAAAGAAGACTATGAGTATTATCTAGCTACAGGAAAAGTAAAATTGAAAGCAATTCCTAGTGCCAAATCAAATTATGTAATGAGATTTAAGGATAAAAGAAAAAACTATATTTGGTTTCACCAAGAGGAGAAGGATAATGAGCCTTCTTTCCATTCCTTTTTCTTTAGTCACATGCATGAAAATGTTCCAAGGAAATATAAAGTTATAATAGAAGCTGATGATATTAATCCTTCTAATATATTTATAAGACCTGGCAATAACAATATCATCGTGTTAGGTGATATTGAAGTAGATGCAAGAATTGAGACTGAATTCAAATACTTAAATGATAAATTTTATTTAAAAACTCTACTTTGGGGTAGCATAGCCACTTACAATCCTAAAAGCTATTACTCTTCATTTCAGCAAATATTTGGAAGCTTAATAGATTATTATGAAAAAAGAAAAAGGGGAAGTAAAAATTAAACTGAAGTTTGTATAGATAATAAAAAAGATAAAGGATTAGCATAGTACTAATCCTTTATCTATCTACGTGATTAATTTTATACCACTCAAATTAACAATTCTCCATACATATGATAACCACCTTCTTAAACCTCTCTATGCTAGGCAACACTTAAAGCTAGTAAAAAGTAAATTATCCATCTAGTAAATTAGTAATAAAAGTAATTAAAAAAATGGTAAACTAGGTATAAAGTTATAAAGTTTAGGAGGGCTTAAAAATTAGAAATCGATTATTAAACTGTAGGTCATGTGGAAAACCTATTTCCAGAAATGCAATTCTTTGCCCAAATTGTGGAGATAAAAGACCACAAGGTGCTAGTTGCCTAACAATTATAGGAATTGCAATTATTATATTTTTTGTTGGGAATCTTGTTGTGGGATGGATAGGAAGCTTATAGGGAGGCTTGCTATCTTTTCAACTTTGATAAGTTCTTTGAAGAGAAGGTATAACCATTTTATGGCCCTCCCCCAAAAGGTGAGGGCTTGTTTGCATTAATTAAGTTACTATAACAAGAAAACTATACAATAAAAAAATTACTAACCTATCTTAAATAATATAATAGGTATATTTATTTCAGCCTGTTTTCCAGAGAAGAAAAAGTAGCTCCCGAGAAAAGAGAAAATACTAAAAAAAGTTTTTAAAAAATAGAATTGCATTTTGGTAAAAACTGAATATAATATAGGTATAAAGTCACTATACTTAGAAGCGATGAAAAATCATCTTTATTTGGGCGCTTGGATGATTTGTAGCTAGTAGCGCAACCGGCTAATTAAACTTATGTTTAGTTGGCTTTTTTTGTGGTATGGAATACAAAAAAGAGGATGATAACTAGTGGCAAATGAGCAATATACATTAAAAAAAACATGTTTCAATAATACAGAAGAAAATAAATTAGTAGAATTATACTCTTTGTCGAAGGAAAGTATAAAAGAAGTAAATAAAAGAACCTTCCATGAGGTAACAATATTAATGTCTGCAATAAGAGAAGAATCACCAGCAAGATCGAGTTTGATGGAAGAAAAAGAAGTTACAGTTTCACAAGAAATTGCGTTCTCACTATGTTCAGATATTGAAGAATCTTTATTTATTAATAAAGTCGAATTACTGATAAACTGAGGTAAAACAATAAAAGGCACCTTTTAGAAGGTGCCTAAATTAGTTTACTCTTACTTTCTTCATACAGTTTTTCAGTTATTTCAACGCCTTGCTCTTCCCATATCTTTTTAGATTCATCTTCATCGAAATATTTCTTCAAGATTTCTAAAGCGTCATTTCTATGCATATAATGTGGTATCTTCTCTATTCTAGTAACTTTCCTTTTAGGTAACTTACTCATAATAAATTCCCGGATAGCCTTCTCAAGAAGAATGGTTTTATCCTCAAATAAATCAAGTTGTTCATCATGGTTAGTTCCCATTGTTGGCGGCACTTTAGAAATGTAACCCACTGGATTTCTAATAGAATTATCGTACTTTATGGTATTCATCAATTCAATAATATTGTTCTTACCATAATCAAGCCAGCCATTTATAACTTTTTTATTTAAATTCAATCCCATTTCTAGACCCAGCCGCTGAATATCATTTACATCTTGGGAATCCTTTTTTTCCTCAATTTCTGCTACATTTTCAGCAGAATAGTTTGTTTTTATTTTAAACTTTATTTTATGTATAGAGCGTCCTTTTCTAATTGTATCGTATGTAAAGGAGATATCTGTTTTCTTAGCAATTTCATTTTGAGCATGATCAATTACTCTCTGCCTAAAATTAATCCAGACTGGATATTTATCTTGGACTCCAAGCTTAGCCCTTAGCTCTTCAACAGTAAAGGTTCTCTCAGTTAACCCTTCATAACTTTTTAAAAGCTCGTATAAACGAATAGAGTAGTTGCTACGCAGGTGTAAAATATTACCTAGTTTATACCTAGTAAATTTCTGATTTAATAAAAGGAAGAAAGGTTTTAAGTCCGGATCAAAGCGAACTGTTACTGAACCCTCATTTACATTATAAGTTGCCTTAGATAACCATGCTATTCGAGTTGGTTTACCTTCGTGGTTAATAAATAAAAAGGGTTGCATTAATTGAGTTGTTATCTTATCGACCTCTTTATATAAATTCTTCGACTTTGGAACCAATTAAATTTCCAAATTGTTTAATCGAGAATGTATACGTTTGGAAGTCCTTATCACTGGGGTGTATATTTCACCAAGATTTGACCCCAAAAGTGTTGTGTTTACGCCCCAAAAATGTTGTGCTCTACCCCAAAAGTGTTGTGCTTATATACCCTAAAAGTGTTGTGCCTTTACCCCAAAAACGTTGTGCTTTTACCCCAAAGTGTTGTACTTTATTTCTCCAAACCTTACAGTCCCAACAGTTCCACAGGACCATAAACAAGATTAAACAAGTATAAACAAGTTAAATATATTTATATAAACAAGCACAAACAGAAATAAGTGTTTTAGATATTATTAAATAATAATCTACTATATTTTCAAACCCCAAAAGTGTTGTGTTTATTACAACATCTAGACTTTTATTACTCTTTATTCATAATGATAGGTTTGAGATTTATAGAAAAATATGTTTTAATTATAGAAACAATAGTATACGGATAAAGGGAAGGACCCTACAATGAAAAACCGTGCATATAGCTACGGTAGTTTTGTTGTGGGGTCCTTTTTTCTATATGCTATACTAAAAAAAACCACCTATAATTCATTAACCTACCAGTTTAGGACCTGTGGTTAATTGAAATGACAAGCGGTTTCTTCTTAATTATTCGTTGAGTTTATTCTATCATATAAACATTTAATTTCAAGAAAAAACCTACAGATATGTCTTTATAGGTAAGATCTGGAGGAAACAGCTATGGAAAATGAGCAATTAAACTTAAAAGGGAAAAATGATAAATTAGAGTATTATAGAATGATTGATACTGGAAACTTTGAACAAAGAATGAAGTTAATAAAACAGGATGAGAAAAAACTAACTTACTTTGTCCCAGAACAAGATAAAGTGATCTATTCAGAAAACGAGGTTAGAAAGTTTTCCTTAGATGCTTATGGTGAAAACATCCCCTATATTGATGGAGAACTTACCATTCTAAATAACTATTTATTTGACTATTGGGGATATTTTATAAATGCAGAGGGATTAGCATTATATGCTCATCTAAAAAGATATGCTTACGGAAATAAAGATTGGTGTTTCCCGAATTTTGAAATGATTAGCCTTAAAATGAATAAATCAAGACCTACTATTCATGCTTATTTAGATATATTAGAGAGGTATGGATTTGTCTATAAATTTAATGTTATCAATCGTTCAAGAGAAAGAGAGGAAGGCCCGATTTTTAAAATCAGAAAAAAAGTGCCTCTAATAACAAAAGCATTAATTGAGGGGAATAAGGAATTAGTTCTACCAGATAATGCTCCGGCACATATTAAGAAAGCAATTAAAAAGGAGAGGGAAGGACTTCCTAAAAAGTTAAGGTTAGAACATGACAAATATGTAAAAGAAATGATTCAAAACAATGAAAGAATAACCATTGAAGAACAAATGGACTTTGAAGAAATATACCGTGTATGGCAGCAATATGGGGAACTTATTAAGAGTAGTAAAAAATCTCAAACATTAAATGCAGAAGTGGTACTTAATCATGAAACAACTGCAATGGAGAAGCACGAAGAAAATCTACTTAATTATCTGCTTACATATGTTTCTAAAAGAATTTCCAAACCTTCATTTGATACTTGGTTTAATGGTATTTCATTAAAAGTGTTGGACAGAAACTGCAGTATACTGGCTCCTAATGAGTTTTGTAAAGATTGGTTGGAAAATAAGTATGCAGATCTGATTTCTAATGCCATTAGAGAATATGATGAATCAATCGATCTTATAGTAATTCAACAATAAAAGTAAGGATGTGCCATTTTGGCACATCCTTTTTTACATTCTGTATAGTGTTTTTTTTGCTAAATAAAGTAACATAATTAAGTCTTACTTTCCTAGTACATGAATATTATGTATTAAAAACACTAGGAGGTAAATTCTTATGTCACCAACAAGACAAGATGCTTGGTCACAAGAAGAAGACATACTATTAGCTGAAGTTGTACTACGTTGTATTAGAGATGGAAGTACACAACTTCAAGCGTTTGAAGAGGTTGGGAAACAGTTATCTCGTACGAGTGCAGCCTGTGGTTTTAGGTGGAATTCCTATGTAAGAAAGCAATATAAAGAAGAAATAGAGGTAGCAAAAGCCCAAAGAAAACAACTTAAAAAAGGTATAATTTTAGTTGAGGATGCTAATATTGAACCTGTCGACGAACAGAACAATGGGAAACAAGAAATAGATAATGAATTTAAAAAAATACTTCTTTATTTAGAAGAGGTCTATAATAAATCGAAAAAGTATGAACAGCTGAAAACCAGGAATAATCATGAAACAGAATTGAAGGGAAAAATTAATGAGTTAATTAATATAAATAATGTTTTGCAGATGGAATTAGATTCTAAAGAAGAAGCATATAAAGGGTTAGTGGATCTAATGGAACAAGCTAGAAAGATGGTTGAGCTAAAATAAATTAAATAAAGGAAATAAGAAAAGGGTTTGCCATTGAGGCATACCCTTTTCTTATTTCAATAAAAATAAACTCAAATAAACTATGTGATATGTAATAAATTTCCTCCGGAAAATTAGTTATTGTATAGTTACAAATATCTGGCTATAAGTTACTATTTAGTTATAAAAAACAAATAACAAGGGGTTACATAATGGGAAGTACATATAAAAAGAAATCAAAAGGTATTGCTTATTTATTATGGCTTTTCTTGGGCTTGCTGGGTGGACATCGTTTTTATATGGGAGATTACGGAAAAGGTGTTGCTATGGCATTAACCTGTGGTGGTTTTATGTTCTGGTGGGCTTCAGACTTCTTTTCCATTAGCAGACGGGTTTATACCAAGAACATTGAGTTACAAAGGCTAGAGCAAAATAGAAGAGCAGAAGAGTTTAGATTAGAAAATTTAAGAAGGCAAGAAGAGATTAAATTACAAAACCAAATCAGACAAGACTCCATAAGATTGCACCATGAAGAAATGCGTCTATGGAATCTCAAAAAAGCAGAAGAAATTAGATTAGAAAGCTTAAGAAAAGAAGAAGAAATCAAGTTGCAGAATCAATTAAGGGAGCAAAGAATCCGAGAATCCGGCATTTTTCAAATAGACGAAATGTCAGGAGAAGATTTTGAAGATTTTCTTTATGTTTTGTATAAAGATCAAGGATATAACGTAAAAAAAACACCAACAACAGGAGATTATGGTGCGGATCTCATCTTAACTAAAAATAACAGAAAAATAGCTGTACAGGCAAAACGCTATAAAGATAAAGTCGGTGTTAGTGCAATTCAAGAAATATATTCTGCTAAAGGTTATTATGATGCAGATGAGTGTTGGGTTGTAACTAATAGTATGTATACGGAAAATGCTGTAAAGCTTGCTGCTTCTAACGGTGTAGTATTAATTGATAGAAACAAGCTGATTGGATACTTAGTTGAAAAGAATCAAGGTGCTTAAATTGTAACTTAAACCTGTAGAGAAAATTATTATTCTCTTTTATATGGTAATCATGTATTATACATATTGGTTTTATATTACTTTCTTATAGATTTGTTATTGAGAAGCATTTTTGCTTCTCTTTAATTTGTTAAAAGAGAAAACCTAACTAAATATACGGAGGAGCAACATTGAATCGGATATCAACTGAATTCATTAGATGAATCTACTGATTCAGCTGCTGTGGTAATAAAAGCTCCATACGATACTTACGTCATGATTACTACTTCTGAATCTGATAAAGAAATTGTAAATAAGCCTACTTATGCAAATTATTTAAGCAGCAGATATGGTAGACATAGTAAAGATGGTAAAACAACTGAAATCGACACATCTAACTTTATAGATTCATTCTTAAGGGACAATATTGTTTACTTAGTTGAATATACTCCTGAAGATGTAAAACGTAAAAAGGTATATGGTGGTTTGGTTTCCATTAATGATAAATTGTATAACTTTGATATCTTCTTAGGAAACAATGAATATTCTGATGAAGTTTATGAAACATCAATTGCAGTTCTTGCTGAACTAAAATAAAGCTTAAGAAGAGGACTCCAGATATATTTGGAGTTTTTTGTTTTGTGTCATAACTTAAGAGTTACTGATAATGTCCTATGGTACTAACTCAGCAGCAGTGAACATGCTTGAAAATAATAAAAGAATAAAAAAAGCAGCCAGGTAATTCCTTGCTGTTTGTTTTGTATATAATAGGAAATAGATAATCCTACTATATAAGCTTAAAAGCTTATTTGTTTCAAATACATAAGCAAACTAAGGAGAACTCATAATGAATCTTACAAAATTAAGAACTGCTATAAATGAATTTAATGCACAAGAGGCATCAACAATCCTCGTTAACTTGTATATAGAAAATCCTGATAATTTCAAAAAGAGTTTACTTTTAAGTAATAGTTTACCTGAGCCCTTAGGAAGATCATTTTCAGATAAGAAATTAAATACGCTTAGCCTAGCATTTCTTCTTGCAGGAAAGCAGTTAATTGACAAAGATGTTGATATTAGAAAATATGTTAGTGAATATTCACAAATAACTCAAGCAATCAAAATTATTAGGGGAAATACTAAAAGTAATGAAGAGCTATTGAAAGAAAACACTTTTTTTGAATACTCACTTTCTGAGCAGCTACAAATGTTTTGTATCTATATAGAAGATCAATCCAGATTATCACAAAACTTACTTATAAATGATAAAAACTTTAGAAACGGAATGGAGAATGAAGTAGCAAAATTTAATGTTGATGATGTAGAAGGTATTAAAATATCTGAAACTGACAGAATGGAAGCATTAATTGAGATTGCAAACACTTTATTTAGATTTTTGTATTATAAAAGTGGAAATGATATAGAGAATACACTAGTTGAAAGTAAAAGTGAAATTATACCTTATAATATACAAAGTTTCGAGGAAATTATAAAACTTTCACTTCAAAAAAATTTACTAGTTGATATTTGGGGGAAATTTAAATTTAGAGAATGGAAGCTAGAAAAATTAAGAAGAAATGATACCGAATATTACGTTTTTATTCCTAACTCAAAAGATGACTTTAAAAAGGAACGAATTGCAATAAATAGGTATCTATATCGAGATCATATTAATGTTCAGCAAAGTAATTTAAAGTATTTCAAAGAAAATCAAAAATCTTCAGCGTATATGGATACAATATCTAGAAATTTAGATGTGAATGATATACAAAATATATTTAAACTAGAAAAGAGAGAATTTTTTCAAGCCAGCATATTATTTAGAAATTTAATAGGAGGCCAGTTATCGGCATTAGATGATATTTATCGAGATCTTGAACAAGATGGCATTAAAATATCTGAACTTTTTAAAGGATTTGAATATCTGTTTACCATTGCAATGATTTATAAAAATGCAGTATTAAAAGAATTCGATCAGGACGATATTGCACAGTATAAAAAATTATCTCCATTAACAGACAAAGAAAATCTTATTACTCATTTTTCTTATTTATACGATATAGACTTTGTAATTGCAGAGAAGATGATTAATATATTTATTTTTTCTAATAAACCATTACTAGATGTTTTTTCTCAGCCTTTGATTTATGCAGGGGGAAACAAAGTAATTTTCTGCCCAAGTCTAATATTACAAATGAATACTGTAAGAATAATTGAAATGTTAGTTGCAAGCTGGAAAAAAAAGATTTCAAATAAGGGGAAAATATACGAGGAGCAATTAAGATATATTCTATCCTTTAATCCACACATTCAAGTTAATACAAATAAGATTGAATTTAAAGCATTTGATGGTAGAGATGTGGAATTTGATTTCATTGGATTATTTGAAGATCATCTACTGTTAATTGAATTTAAACACTTACAGATTCCATATGAAGATAAAATTAAGAGAAATGCATTAGGAACCATAGATGTTGGTATTGAACAAGTTAATAGAAGAGAAGCTATCATAAATAATGATAATGATTGGGTAAAAATAAAAGAAAAATGTAGTTTTGACTTACCAGATAATCCACCAAAAAAAATTATTAAATTACTTTGTACAAATATATTAGATTTTACTACTATTATACGTGAAGGTGTTGAAATTATTGACTCATCTTCACTATTAAAATTTTTTATGTCACCTGAAGTAAAAGGTTTTGCCATTGGAAATGAAATTAACGAATCATTATACCAAAATCTTTGGAAAGGCAAATTTCCAACAGTTGAAGAATTTAAATTATTTTTGGATTGTCCTGTAGCTGTAAAACCATTTATAGATTGTTACGAGGGCGTACTTAAGCCGTTAACGAAAATAAAAGAAGAAGACTATAATATTAGTTTTTTTGACTATAGTCTAACAAAAGATCCATATGAAAATATAAATAAAAAAATATTAATAAATAATAAGAATAAAGTTGGAAGAAATGAACCATGTACATGTGGGAGTGGAAAAAAATCCAAAAAATGTTGTTGGCGATAAAATCTGTAAGCAAGAATGGTAATCTAGATGATTTATTAATTAACCCTAGTTCAACTTTTTAAATAGTAAGTAAATTACTCTAAATGTTTAAATTTTAATAAATAATAAGGAGCTATATATATGGGTTCATACTCAGATGCTTTAGAAGTATTTAGGCAGCAACAAAATGAGATGAAAAAGATATTAAATTCACCAGCTATACAATCCATTCAAGATTTAAATGATATGATGAGATTTACGGCATTGGATGTAATTAAGGAGCAAGATACTTTACTTCGTCAGATAGCTGATATAAAAGTGTTTGATACTGATATTAGTAAAAACTTTAGTGCTTTTTCCTATCTACCACAGGATTATACACTTTGGTATGAAAAGTCTTCTTTGTGGGACTCATTCAATCACATTAATAGTACTGTTACTCAACTTGCCAATGCTTTTTCAACAAATGCACAAGGATTAGTAAATGATTTAACGAAGTCAATAAATACTTTGCAATTAGGAAGTTTATTCGATGATATAACTATCGATACATTAAGCGTTTTTAATGATTTTCTAGAAGATTATAATAATGTAGATTTTCAGCAAATAGCTACAGATATAAGTTATGAATCAACCCTTCTGGATGTAGATGTAGATGCAAATAAAACAGGAAGTATGACAAGGGAAGAATTAAGATTGGAGATTGTATCAGCTATACAATCAGCACAATCTGGAATTACTAAAGAAATGAGACCAGCTGAAAGGTTGAAATCCTTCATAACTGATGTTATGCAAAGCATCGGGCAAGACTTAGCTAAATGGGTAGTAATGTTATTAATATTATTAATGGCACAATATTTCTCGAAAATTATAGCTGGTAATCACGATTATGAAATAGGCAAACAGATAAGTGAAAAGATTGGTGAAACTGAATTAGTTTCTTCAGTTAAAAAGGTGTTTTCCAAAAATCATGAAATAGAGAAGCCTTTAGGTGACATGGCTTTTCTTCGTACTGACAGTCATTTGCGAACAAGACCAAACAAACAATCTCATTTAGTTTCCAAAGATGCTGTTTCCCGTAATACTGTTGTCTTTCCAATTGAAAAGAAAGGGAATTGGATTTTGGTTGAGGTTGAAACAAAAAATCATTTTGTTATTGGCTGGGTTCAGGAATCTAAGGTAATTAAATTTAAAGTAGATTAAAACTTTACCTAACCAAGATAAATGAAAGAAAATACTATGAGAGTTAGGTTCATAAATAATAAAGACTATCAAGTAAACAATTAATGTATACCGATTCATAAAAAATAAGGTTGCTGCATCTGCGCGGCTCCTTTTTTTAGTTTATGCTACAAAAAAGAAGAATGTATTTAAGGAGGCTTTGCTGAATAAGAAAATGGACGTTAAAGAAGAAATCCGTAAAACTAATTTCTTTATGAATTGGTTTTGGTTTATTTTATGATGTGTCATAACTTAAACCTTATGATAAAGGTTTGGTTTTTTTAGTCTTTTGAATCTCTACCTTATGTTAGTAATTATTACATATATTGTTAGGTAAATGTTACTAAATATACCAAATTATATTGAAAAACACTAAAACTTATATATACTTGTTAATGCGGCCGTTATTTAATTATTCTTAAAAGTAAAATTAATCAGATAACAAATAAACCAGGGGGACTCTTAATGAAGAAAATATTATTTTTATTAATGGCAGTTTTAGTTTTTGCAACTCCTATATCTGCGTTTGCATCTAATAATCATTCGGATTACGAAAGACCAAAAATCGGAGAGGTAAAGACTTTTGATGTTGGGCCTGAGGGTAGTGATGGTTCTTTCGTTGGAATACCAACAATAAACAAAGTTGAATCCCAAGCTGCATTATCTAATACTACAGTAAGTGCAAAAGCTGCTTATTGGGGTACAATAACTACAAAGGCTACAGGATATACAAATTCTTTAGATTTAGATTGGCAAGCTACTTTTAACGATTATATTAGCGGAGGAATACTTACAGCTGATTTGTATAAGTGGGAAGCTGGCAGAGGATGGTATCTTGATGGAATGCATACCGAAGAATACATTTATAGTTCATCTCTTAAAAATCCACGAGGGCAATTTACCTTTAATAACTTAAAATCTGGCAAGTATAAAGTTGTAGTTTATGGTGAATTCATAGGTAGAAATACAACATTTATGATGCTGGAAGTTCCAGAGTCAAATGAAACATGGGTAGGAGTTCTTTAATTAGGTGATAAACTTGCTATCTAAGATAGCAAGTTTTTGTTTAGTGTATAGCTATGATAAAATGAATGAACTACTATTAAATATGATGAGGGGGTTCTTATTTGTGTTAGATAAACATTTTCTTAATAAAAAATGTGAGGCGAATAATTGTCAATTAAGAGGTAGTCGCCCCTTAAGGAATTGGAACCGAACAGAAATGAATTGGTATTGTGAAGAGCACTTCTTTGAATATGTTTCAATAAGGGAAAAAAAGTTAGATGCTTTTATTAAAAAAAATAGAGACCCTGAACAGAGGAAAAATCTTAGTGAAGAGGAATTAAAATTGTACAAATTTTTTACGGAAGAAAGTTCTTAATGCCAATTATAATAATTGGCATTTTATTTGTATAGAAGTGACGTATCTTAATTGTTACTGATGATGTCTTGTAGTACTAACATGGCAGGTTAGTTTAATAAGAAAAAACTATATTTATTGATTCAATAGAGGATTTTACTAATATTAATCGAAATTACTCATAGTTATTTATCCGGAAGCATCATGGAGGAAGAAATGAAGAAAGTAATAAACATGGTTAATCAAAGTTCGAAAGTGGCAGGTGTGTCGTTACTTGAATTGAAAAAAGCAGAAAAAGAAATTGGTGCTATGTTTCCAGAGGAATACAAAGAACTCTTTTTAGAAACAAATGGCGCAAAATTTGGTGATTGGACTTTATTCCCTATCCAAACTAAGGATCAATCAGTACTATCAATTGATATTGTAAAACATAATCGAGAGAACAGACCGACAAATATGCCAAGTGATATAGTTTGTATAGGGGAAAATATCAATGGTGATAAACTTTGCTACCGTATTAGAAAGAGATTTATGCAGGAACTAATCTTTATTTGGAGTGATAAAACTGGATTAAGTGATTGTAAAGCATCAACTTTAACCGAATTTATTGATTGGTATGTACCGAAAGTAAGTAATAAGCCTAAAACAGTTGGTACTTTTACAGTAGAAAGTGGAAAGTTATTTGTAACCGATCCCAGTTATCTGGAGGATGAAGAAGACCTTCAAATCATACTTTCTAATGGGAAAAATGGGAAATGGACAGCAAGTATTAATTACAATGATGAAGAAGTCGTTGAAAGCCTCCTTGTATTTTATGGAGAAAAGATATCAAGTGGAAAATGGCATGAATGTGATAAACCAATTGGGGTTGACTCGGCACAAGCTGGAATATTTGATCTTGCAGTATTCGGTAACGATGATGCCATCAATTATGAAGTGAAAAATATTAATGACATAGAGATAGACGAAGTTGGATTAAAATATTATGTTGCATGTTGTGATATGGTTGCTTCTGATGCACAAGGAGGAGTTGTTCCTAGTGGTGCGGTTTCAATGTCTGGATATGGTGACGGAATGTACGAGGTGAAAGTAAAATATAACCTTTCTAAAGAGGTTGTTGGTGTGAAGATTGAATTTGGAGATGATGAGGGTTAATATCACTCTGCACAAACGGATTAAAAATACTTTTTCTTGTTCAAATATAAAGGGGGAGAAAATATTATTTGGCTGCTTAGGCAGCTTTTTTGATTGGTCCCCTAATATCCGCAGTTTACATGACGAATTTGTTAATGATTTGGGGCTTTTAATAATAACGAGAGAAGGAGCTATATGAAATTAACATTAGGCGATATATATGCAGTACCACTTCCAAATAAATTCTTTGCAGCAATTAAGATTATTAGTATCAGTGGTAAAGATACATTAGTAAAGACAACCCCATATATAGACACTAGTATACCCGAAATTACAAATCCACTTTTACAGGAAACATTAAGAAATAATAGGTTTTTTTATAATAATTTACCTGCGATTAAATGGGTAAGTGGAGAATTACCAAAAGGGTTTATTTTTATAGGGAATATTCCTTTAACTGATATAGAGAGAAAATGTAGATCTAGTACTTTCAGTGAATCATGGAGTTTTGTAGGGCATGATGTTTTCGATGAATGGAGATATATTCACGATAGAGAAGCACTTGAAAAGGAGATAGAAGAGCTGGAAAAAAAAGAAATGATGGATGAAAATATTAAAAAACATAAAGAAGTGAATCTTATGAATGATTCGAATTTTTGGACACTTGTGTCTTTAATTAATGGTACAAAGCAGATAAAGGAAGGAATCCAACTCCTAATAACAGAATTGGCAAAACTTAAGGTGAAAGAAATCAAATTATTCGAAGAAACACTATCTTTTAAATTATATCTTCTTGATACAAAAGACCATGCATGTTATTTTGGTGACCATTCCTTTCGGGAAGAGAAACCAAATACTTTCTCCGTAGATTTATTCCTTTATGCGAGGTGCGCTGCTGTTAGCAGAGGAGAAAAAATATATAATGTAATATTAGATAATCCTAAATTAATGCCGAAGAATGAGTTTCTTGAAGAGCTATTAGATGTAACAAGTGCAGCATATGAAGAAAAGAAAGGTAAGGAATTTATTTTTAATGCTACTTATGACTATGAAACCTTCTCTAATAAAAATGGGTGGTCTTAAAATAGCTCTAGTAAACATAATAACGGCTGCCTTATAGCGATATGCATAGGCATCTGTGATGAGGGGGGGAGTATACGTGAATATAGATAAACATTTTCTTAATAAAAAATGCGAAGTGAATCATTGTCAATTAAGGGGTAGCCGTCCCTTAAAGAATTGGAAGAGGACAGAAATGAATTGGTATTGTGAAGAACACTTTCTTGAATATGCTGCATCAAGAAATCAAAAGTTAAGTGCTTTTATTGAAAAAAATAGAGATCCTGAACAGAGGAAAAGTCTTAGTGAGGAACAATTAAAATTGTACAAACATTACACGGAAGAAAATTCTTGATGCCAATTATTATAATTGGCATTTTATTTGTATTATGAGTGGCATAACTTAATGGTTACTGAGGATTTCTTGTGGTACTAAAAAGGCAGTTTAGTCTAAGAAGAATATTTTAAAAGCATATAAAATACGCCTTTTATTTTCTATTGCAACTTTTTCTTAGGAACTTAAAATGTTAATCTTATTTTAGAAAGTAGGTGTATGATGAAAGATACATATTTTTTAAAATTTCCATGTGCTGAATTATGCTCACAAGATGGAATGTCTTCGTTTAAGATTTATAGTTATGAATATGCTTATCCCGATGCGGATAACAAGAATGATTTGGATTGGCATAATTTATTCTTCTGAAATGTGGAAGTGATCCCTTGAAATCTTGTTCTCTTAGGATTGGGATTACTACTTGTTTTAAAGCATTATCCATTTTCTTTCTTTCAATTGAGGCCATTCCATTACTCCTTAGAATGATTTTTCTTACTTAAATTACGATTTATGTTTTTATTTTAGTTTATTTTTGTTTGTAGAACAATCGAGGAAGTATAGTTTAACAATGATTTAAACAGGATAATTATGGAAGAGTGTAGAATGTCTTAATTGGTAAATGGAATGGAGGGGAAAAATTAATGCGAAAACCGAGAATTCTTGTTCTTGGAACTACACATTTAAGTAATCCGGATAATGGAGATTTATTTAAAATAAAAACGGATGACATTTTGAGCGAACAAAAGCAAATAGAAATAAAAGGTGTGGTAGATTCTTTAAAGGCATTCAAACCAACAAAGATTTCATTAGAAATTTTACCAGAAGATAGTGGATATATAAATGAAACTTATCAAGACTTTCTACTTGGGAACTACGCCTTAACTAGAACTGAGTATCATCAAATTGGTTTCCGATTAGCTAAAGAAATGAATCACAAGCAAGTATTTTGTGTTGATTGGAATAATCCAGACCCAGATATTCCAGATATAGAATTATGGACTAAGGAACACAGTTCAGATAAATATAATAAAAATATAAAGGAAATGGAAGACACAGTTGCAAAAATTCAAGATCTGTTGAGTAATCATTCAATAAGGGATTTATTATTATATCTTAATCATAATGATTTCAACAAACAAAACCAAAGATTTTATATGAATCTTGCTCTAGTTGGTAATAAAAGCAATCCTGTGGGTGCTATGTGGACAGCTAAGTATTGGTATTATAGGAATTTAATCATATATAAAAACTTGGTTGAACTGATTGACTCGGATGTTGAAAGAATTTTTGTTTTATACGGTTCAGGACATCTTCATTTACTTAATCAGTTTTTAAATGAAAGTGGTCTATTTGAAGTGGAGAAGGTAGCAGATTATTTATAATTGTTTTTCTAATATATACTTGGTTAACAACAAGTTTGTATATAAGTATCTTGAGGCATTAATCCAATAGGATTAATGCCTTTATTTCTACTGGGACTATAGTGGCTCTATATCTGTTAAAAATCTTATTGAAGAAACAGGGGAGTCTTCCTGAAATATAGTAACTCTAAAAGGGCGAGTTTGTGAAGGAATGTACTTAAAGAAACGGGGGCATTAGTTTAAGAAGATATTCCCAGTATCAGCAGGTATTTTAATGTACTTATCTTTTAAACTATAAAACACCTCCTCAGTTGCAGTATTTAAATACAATTTGATATTATTGATTTTTAGAATATAAATGTGAGGATAAAGTTATGAATGACTTTAATAGGGAATTAGGTAATAAAATATATTCATACAGAAAAGCAATTAATATGACTACAACCCAACTTGCTGAATTGTCTGGAACGTCCCAGGGGAATATAAGTAAAATTGAGAATGGTGTTGTCACAGTTACTATTCAATTATTAATTAAAATTTGTGAATCATTAGGGGTAACTCTTATAGATGTTCTACCTGGAGAAAATTTCGGGAATAATCAAATTAGTGATGCTAACCGACTGCAAATTCTTACTATTTTGAATAACATATCGGAGGATGACTTAAACATTATCCTAGCCTTTCTGAAAAAAGTTAAAAAAACAGATATAACTTCAGCATTAAAAGGAATTATCGCAATAGTCGATATATTCGGAAATCTGAAAGAAAACGAAACTGAACTTTTACATTCATTATTTGAAACAATCATCATTAAAACAAAAGATAAATGAATATCAAGCAGAGTCAAATTCTGCTTGATATTTTTATTTATAAGTGTCATAACTTAATAGTTTTGAGTAACAAATGAAAATCAATAAACCAAGGGAATATAGCATGGTTATAACTTATGATTATAAGTAGTAAGTATAATCTGTTATAAAATCACTAATTGATAAAAATTTTTAAGGCAGGGTTAAAATTTTTTTTACCTTGCCTTAAAAATTTTTTAAGGTATAGGTTAATAAATTTTTAAAGTATTAATTTTCATAGGTTAAAAAATTTTTAAGGTATATATTTAACATCATTTCATAGATTAAAGAATTTTTAAGGTATGATAGGTTAAAAATTTTTTTAGGTGTCCTTAAAAAATTTTTAACCAGAATAAATACAAGGGTAATAAAAACAATATATTTAATTATTATATATAGTAAAATCGTAGGTGAAATTAATCCGAAAAGAAACTTGTCCAATTCTTTTAAACAGGATATAATACCCATATAATAATTTTACATTTTGTTTTTTTTTGCAATCCGTTTTTAGGATTAGCTGGCATATATTAACGTACAGCCTTTGTGGTTGATGAATAAGAATAGCTGAAATCTAGCTGTTTTCTATCATTGACTTCAAAGGCTTTTTTGCGTTTATGGAAATTGATGAAGGTGGTTAAAACAGAGATTGGGAGTTTCCTAGTTTCTTTTTATATAAGCAAACAAGAGAGAGGATGATAAGCATGGCTAATAGCTGTGAGAAAAAATTAGAGTTTTATAAAGGTCAGGTATTACATTATGGTCCAAACAAATTCCCTACAACTTGAGGAATATAAGAGTATTCGCTTTTATTTGGAATTTCAGGGCTTTATGAACCAATATTATTGGTTTCGTATTCATACAAAAAAAGCTACTCATACATTTACTACATATTGTGAAGGTAATTTTGAAGAGGCAAGAAAACTAGTAATTGATAGTTTCAAAAGCTATTTAGAAAAGAAATAAAAGGGAGGTGTCCCTACCTCATTTGATTGAGATAGGGAGCCTTACAGCTTTCCTATTCAATCAGAATTTGGTAGGAAGCATAATGACTGAAAAAATAGAGTGGACAAAAATACAGGAATCAAACGAACATCCTAAAATGCTGGAGATCTATTTAGAACAAGCCTGGCAATCAGCTTTCTGCTATGCATTAGCAGTTGAACCGCCTGAAAATGATTATCAAGGGGCTAAACTCCTTATGACAATCATTGCAGGGAATGATTCTACTATGCAATCGATGAAAGCAGCAATTGATACTGGTAGTGGTGGGCTGTCATTTGGATATGGAATAAAGGGATTAACTGATTACAAATTCCATAAAGAATTGCGTTTGTTCTCTGAAAAAGGAAAGTATGAAAAATTCCCTATTACTATTAACCAAAACCGCAAAGCAATTGCTATCGTACATGATGAGTTGCTAGGAAACAATGAGTATATCCTTTCTTTTGATGGTGAACCATCAGAAGATCTACGGCAAGTATTAGGAGGAGGTAAATATGGATTACACATTTTACCGGAATGGAAGGATGTCATTTATAAAGAATTTATAAGCCGCCAAGTGCTGGAAAAAGTTGAGCTGTATTGTGATTCCAATTTATTTCCTGACGGATTATATCTATATAAATTAAACCTTACAGAAGAAGATGCGGATAATTTGATTTCTGAGTTAATTACGTCCAAGAAACTTCTATTTCCTAAAGAGGGAAGTGGAAAGAGTATAGAAGAAATTACGGATCTCACTAGCTATATGCAGGCACATATAAATGACATGATTAACAAGGTAAGTGAAGAGGTAACTCCTATTCACAATCCCTTAGTGGATCCAATTGATTCTAGGATAGAAACCTATAAAAGAGAGCTATTTCCGGTCCAAGCCCATGTTACTACCGCAGTAGCTAAAAAGTTAAAGAAGAATAAGGCAGTACTTATCCAAGGTGAGATGTCTACAGGAAAAACAACATTAATGACAGCAATTGCTGACGTACTAGCTGGTATGAGCAATAAGAAAGGATTTCATGCTGCGCTAATGTGTCCGCCATCTTTAACGAAGAAATGGCCAGAAGAAATAAAAGAAATTATCCCTCATGCAGATGTGAGAGTGATTGAAAAAACAGAACAGATTATACAATATCACGCTGAGTGGACTAAGGCAGGGAGAAAGAAACCAGAAAAACCTGTATTCTTTGTTATTTCCTTTACTACCATGCGAGGTGATAGTGCAATTGTTCCAGCTGTTTCTTTCACCTATAAGAAAACAAGTAACCAAAAACTAGAGAATATGGTTCCTTATCGGTATGGATTTTATTGTTCAAGCTGTGGAAAGGCACACCAAGTAATAGAATCTTCACGAATGGAAACCAATGCGAATGGAGAAGAAATTGAGATTTTTGATAAACGGACAATGGATGAAGATGAATTTGGCACAAGCAGACGCCTACATAACGCTCAAAAGCCAGCAAATGCTTTCTGTAGTGAATGTGGTGAAAGCTTATGGGCTAAATCAGCTCCAACTCGATATTCCTCCTTTAAAGAATGGGCAAAGCATGAAAGAGAATTGTCTCATGCTTTAAAAGATGGTAATGAGCGATTAGCGAAGCATATTCAAATCTCTCAGGATGATATTCCTAAGAAGCAAGGGAGCCCTAGAAGACTAGCTACTATCGAATATATTCGAAGAAAGATGAACAATTTCTTTGACATTGCGTTAGTTGATGAAATACATGAATGTGCGACACGTTACCCAATAAATAGCAATTAATGCTATGAAATGGGTGGCTTAACATGGTTAAGTACAACTGATAAATCAAAACTGGGAATGAAAGCCTTCAAGCTGAGCTGAAACCAGTTGCCTAATACTCCTACATGCATTTAATCGGTAGAAGTTATATGTATGAAGCTAGGTGAAGACGGCTGAATTTAACCTAAGTCCTAATTGGATACGGTTGGAGATAGGTCGGGGCGCTAAAAAGTAACTATGGTGAGAATGTTTCGGGTGAAACTGACGAATTTACGAATGAAAGAGCCTAGAGTATTAGCTTAGAGGAAACTCTTCGCACCGCAGCAGCGGGGTAAGATACCGATGAGTAAGATTGTTCGTTATGAAAATCGGGATGGTCAGCAACGAGATCATAAGGCTTACAGGTTCAAAGTAAACACCTAAAGTTATATGCAAAGCAAGATTTATCGGAACGTGGTAAGCAACAAACTCCTATCAAACGTCTACCAACGGGGAGGTTGCTATAAGGTTTTTTTAAACCGAAATGCATTTATTGTTGTGAAAGTAAGGGCACAGTACCGTTGAAGTTATGGAAACATAATGGAGGGATAGCCCTAAGTCTAATGAAACAACAATTAACTGAGTAAACGTTGAGGCTCATAATTCGGGTATGAAGGTGAGTATAATGTCGGAGTTGATATTTGCACCTATGAGCGCAAAGGGTGGAAGACATAAACAGTATTATAACTTTGTTGAAATACAGAACAATCTTTATCAACAAAGCAAAAGAGGCAAAAACAACTTTAAGAATCTTTTAGAAAAAATACTATCAGATGAGAATATCTTATTAGCCTACAGAACCATCAAAAGTAACACTGGTTCTAAAACAAAAGGTACTGATGGATACAACATTATGCATATAGCAGAGACTGACCAGCAAACCTTTATTGGAAATATAAGGGGAATTGTTTCTCAGTATAAGCCGAAAGCAGTCCGAAGAGTATGGATTCCTAAACAAAATGGCAAACAACGGCCATTAGGTATTCCAACAATAAGAGATAGACTAATTCAGCAAATGTTTTTACAGGTACTTGAACCAATTTGTGAAGGAAAGTTCTACAATCACTCATATGGTTTCAGACCTTTAAGGACAACTCGACACGCTCTTGCCAGAGTACAAACCTTAATAAATATTAATAAACTTCACTACACAGTGGACATTGATATTAAAGGATTCTTTGACCATGTTAATCATAACTTGTTAATCAAACAGCTATGGAACATAGGTATAAGAGATAAACGGGTTTTAGCTATTATTAGGAAAATGCTAAAGGCACCAATAAAAGGAGAAGGTATACCAATAAAAGGAGTACCCCAAGGGGGAATCCTCTCACCATTATTATCGAATGTAGTTCTTAATGACCTCGATAATTGGGTCTCAGACCAATGGGACTCCTTTAAAACTAGGCACACATATGCAGGAAATGATGTTAAAATCACCAATCTTAGAAGGACATCGGAACTAAAAGAAGGATTCATAGTTAGATATGCTGATGATTTTAGAGTTATGGCTCGAGATTATAAGACAGCATGGAAATGGTTTCATGCTATTAAAGGCTATCTCAAAGATAGACTAAAACTGGATATATCTCCAGAAAAGTCTAAAGTAATAAACCTTCGAAAACACAGTTCAGAATTCCTTGGATTTAAAATCAGAGCTATACCAAAAGGCAAAAAGATAGTGGCTAAAACTAATGTGTCTGATAAGAAGAAAAAACAAATCAAAGAAACTCTTAAAGAGAGAATAAAAATATTACAAAAACAGCCTAATCCCGAAAATGTGAGGTTATACAACTCAACCGTGTTAGGTGTACATCAATTCTTTAAGTATGCCACACACGTTGTTATCGATTTTAAGGATATAGAATACCGGCTCTTAAGAACTCTCAAGTCTCGATTACGCAAGATAACAAGATATGGATACCCGCTACACTTAAGCAAGAAGGCAACTTACTTCAAGTTTTATAGCGGAAAGCGAAAGGTTTTTATGATTGGGGGAAGAGATGCACTCTTTCCTATCGGGGAAGTTAGAACAACTTCTAATTTTAACTACTCGCAATCTTTAAATCCCTACGATAATGAAGACCACTTTGTTTGGGACAAGCAAATTATTAAATTAATGAAATCCCGAATCATCAACCGTTCACTAGAATACATGGATAACAGACTATCAGTCTACTCTATGCAAAGGGGTCTATGTGCAATTACTAAAAAGCCCCTAATGGCTGAAGACGTACATTGCCATCATAAGAAACCTGTTTCTCTAGGCGGTACAGATGAATTTAAAAACCTAGTCGTTGTTCATAAAGACATCCATAAATTGATTCATGCCACTAAAAAAGAAACTATCGAGAAATACTTGAATGTTTTTAGTCTTAGTTTCACTGAAATTAAGAAATTAAACAAATTAAGAACCCTCTGTAAACTTGAAAAATTAATTGTTACGTAATTAGATAGAACGCCGTATGAATTGAAAGATTCACGTACGGTGTGGAGCGGGGGAAAACTCGGAGATAACTTCAAAGAGTTACCTATCGCTATTGAAATCTGGTGCGTCTGCCCAAGGAAATAGCTTAGGTAGTTTAGCAGCTGTTAGTAAAAAGGTAGTTGGCGGTACGGGAACATTATTCGGTGGGAAGGCGGAAGATATTTATTACACGATGTTTCGACTCTTTCCAAGTCTTATGGTGGAAAACGGTTATAAGTATTCTGAAGTAAGAAAGTGGAATGAAGAATATGGCGTAATAGAAACCACTACCTATAATCAAGAGTCAGAAACAGAGTATACAAATAAACAATCCAGAGGCGGAACAAAAAGGACAGAAAAAATCCTTCCAGGAATTAGTCCATTTGTTTTCTCTAAGTTTTTGGTTCAAAATTCCGTTTTAGTTCGGTTAGTTGATGTATGGCCTGATCCTGTAGAGCTAATTAATGTACCGACTATTATGGTGGATTTAGATAAGGACCTCCACAGTCATTATCGGAATATGGTAAATACCTTCGAGACTGCTATAGACCAAAGAGAGGATGGATATAAGTTATATCTACCTTTAACACAAACAGGTATAGCTTATCCTGATAATCCTTTTTCTTACCCAGACTTCTCCATAAAAACTGAAGAAGGGGATAGAGAGCTCATCTGGTCACCTGAAAGATTTCCAGAAGATCGCATTCTCAATAAGGAAAAGAAACTGCAGGAGATTATCAAAGGTGAAATGGAGGAAGGAAGAAAATCAATCGTTTATGTCCGCGATACTGGTTCAAGTGTGGAAGGAAGAGATGTTCGACCAAGATTAAAACATATCTTGGAACAAATAGGTGCAAAGGTATGTATTCTAGATACCTCTTCAACTAGTACAAATAAGCGGAGCGAATGGCTGAAGAAGAAAATAGATAAAGAAGGATACGATGTCTGTATCGTTTCACAGGAATTAGTGAAAGTTGGTTTGGATTGTGCGACAAGAAGTTGCTAAATGATAGTGTTTCCATAGGAAGCCGTCTTAGTCATTAAGGACGTTCCCGCCCGAAACTGCTTTTCGAGTAATCGAATTGTTGGGTTGCATGAGGGTTAAATGCTTAATGAGGAATTTACACAGAATTCCAAAAGAGCTAGGGAAAGTTAGGAAGGTATAAGCGTAAGCTGAATCTTTGTAGTCTTCGTTACCAACAACAAGCGTACTGTGATTGAAAAAGCTTGTAGATGTGGATAGGAAAAGTTCTACGGTCGAGGAACTGCGAAATGACCCATAAATCCACCGGAGTAAAGAAGGATGCCTAACCTAATGTATCTATTATTAGTGAAACTTGGTAAGCCCTATACATTCCTCTCATATGAGGTAGGGTGACCGTAAGGAAACTACAATATGTAGAGGGTAAAGGAACATGGAGAAAGCGAATGTCGACATAACGAAAGTTAAGGTTAAAACTCATTTGTATAAGCCGTCGAATAGGGAAATACCCAAATCGAAAGATTGCAGACTTCCATGTGGTCATCAACACGAATAGAAAGCGGAAAGAATAATCCTTAAAGAGAGGGAGATATGTTATGAAAACCAACGAGTACGTTGCGTCGGCTGTTTCCCCACTGGTGGATAACTGGCACTCAATTAATTGGGCGAAAGTTAATCGCTATGTAAGGAAACTTCAACAACGAATTTATCGTGCCGAACAACTTAAACAAACAAGAAAAGTAAGGAAATTACAAAGACTTCTACTAAGAAGTAAAGCAAACCTACTATTAAGTATTAAACGAGTAACGCAAGAAAATAAAGGCAAAAGGACAGCTGGTATAGACGGATATATTTCAAATACTCCGCAAGAGCGAGTTGAATTATACAACAAACTTAAAATGTACAGTACAAGAAATATTAAGGTCAAACCGGCTAAAAGAACATATATCCCCAAAAAGAAAGGGAAAAAACGTCCGTTAGGTATTCCAGTAATTGTTGATAGGGTGTATCAAAATATTTTCAAAAATGCCTTAGAGCCACAGTGGGAAGTAAAATTCGAAATGACATCCTATGGGTTCAGACCTAAACGTAGTGCACATGACGCTATGAGCGATTTATTCTTGAAATTAAGTAGAGGAAGCGCTAAGGGATGGATTTTTGAAGGTGACTTTGAAGGGTGTTTTGACAATTTAAACCACGAGTTTATTATGGGGAGAATTAATAACTTCCCACATAATGACATAGTAAAAGCATGGCTGAAAAGTGGATACATTGATAATGATACATTCCATAAAACAGATAAAGGAACACCACAAGGTGGAATTATCTCACCATTGTTAGCGAACATAGCACTACATGGGATGGAAGACGAAATTGGAGTAAGATACTTTAATACTACAAGACAAGGATACACATTATATCAGTCGTCAGTAGGTGTTGTTAGATATGCAGATGATTTTGTCATTGTATGTCCTACGGAAGAACAAGCCCGTGGAATGTATGAAAAATTACAACCATATCTAGACAGAAGGGGTTTGAAGTTAGCGGAAGAGAAAATAAGAGTTGTTCATATTAATGAAGGATTCGACTTCCTTGGATTTAACTTTAGACAATACCCAACTAAGGATGGAGATAAATTGTTTATTAAACCATCTCTTGAAAGTGTTAAAAACGCTAAAAAGAAAATTAACGAAGTGTTTGACTGGGGAAAAGGCAGAGAAACAGTCCATCTAATTGAAAAACTAAATCGTGTATTACAAGGGGTTGCTAATTATTGGTCACCAACGGTAGCCAAATCGATTTTCAGAGATATTGATTCTTATGTCAATGGAAAAGTAATCATTTACCTTAAACACAGACATCATAGAACTTCATTTAGAAAACTGATGAAAATGTACTTTAAGCCAGACATTACAGGCGTTAGCAAAGACAAATGGCTTCTCACGTGTCCAAAAGAAAACAGTAAACAACTTATTCGTATGAGTTGGACTAAGATTGAAAGACACGTGAAAATCAAACAGTATAATAGTCCATTTGATGCAACGCTTAAAGCTTACTTTGATAAACGTGACGAGAAATTTTTTGATAGGGAAAATACTAATGCCAAGAGAAAACTTGCGAAAAAGAGTAAATACAAATGTAGAATTTGTGGTGAATCCTTACAGGGGACAGAACTGATTGAAAGCAATCATATTGTGCCTGTAGTAATTGGTGGAGTTGATAGTTATGACAACTTTGAACTACTACATAAATCATGTCATAAAACACACCATGTATTACTAGAGAAATACGGGGAAGGTAAGAAATTACCTAGAGTCGTAAGTTACCTAGAAAGTAATGGTGTTAGAGATGTGAAAACCAAAAAGGCTATTAATCTTATGAAGAAAGCATTCAAAAAGTTTCGTTATTAAGTTGGAAAGGACGACAGATGGCTTGAGCCGTATGTGCTGAAAGGTACAAGTACGGTTCTTAGGGGGGAAAGAGGTGGTAACATCTCCGACCTACCCGACTACTGTGCACTCCAACATTAATCTTTTATCAATTTAGTTGGTCATTGTTCACCATTAACCAGGCAGCTAAAAGAGCTTGGAGAATTGGTCAAACAGAGGAATGCCGACTTTATTACATTGCCTATAAGGACACTTATCAGGAACAAATGGCAACATTAATTGCTATGAAGAATAAAGCAGCTGGAGCCATTAATGGAGATGTATCTAGCGATGGATTAAACGCTATGTTAGGAGATACCGGTGATTTGCAATCTATGCTGATTCAATCCATAAAAAAAGGGACTGTTTTAAAAGGTAGCACAGAGGAATGGGTTGCTGAGGCTTCTGATAGAGCGAGGGAAATTTTAGCGAATATCGGAAAGAGTAAACAAAAACAAAAACCATTATCTAAATCCGAACAGTTTATCGCTTGGGTTAATTCCTATATTGGAGCTGCCTCTTCTAAAAATGTTTTAACTAGAAAGGCAGAAAGTATATCTGCGAATATCGAGACTGGCAAAATCGTTGGATTTAGATTTAATGAACAGGTGCTGGAAGTTGACTTAGTCGAAGCATTTGGTATTGATTGTGTTGCGGATGGAGAGATAGTTGGTTATCTAACAAAGGTTGAAAGAAAAGAATCTGCAATAAATAAGGAATCCGAACAAATATCACTATTTGAGATAACGAGTGATGAAATAATTAAAACCAAAAAGAAGAGAAATGCTGTTGTCAGTGGACAGTTAGCGTTTGAACTTTTCTAATCTGGAGGAGGAAAAGGAATGACATTTACAATAACGATGGACTGGCTTGTATGCCTGTATTACTTAATCGAAAATATATTCTTTGTGTATTGTACGGATTTAAGAATGAAGAATTATTATTTACAAAATGAATTGTATCCTAAAGAGTTTTATTGTTTTGAGCCAGAAGAGGTTTCTATTGATACCATTTCTCCAATGCACTCAGGAAATATTTCAATAAAAGAAGAACCACTAATTACAACTGAAACGATAGTACAATCTAATTTGAATTCTGATGCAGAAGCTTTGCTGGAGGAATTGCAATTGGAGCTTACTAGTTTAGAGCCAGTACAATTGGCTTCGGAGGAAGTTAGTAACGAGTTAGATTTTATTATAGATCAGGATTGTATCAGCTTGTCTGACTATGACATTGATTGTAGCAACTCTAATGAATTAACCACCTTTGATTTTGAAAAATTAGCAACAGCAAAAATCGGCGACAGTTTAGAAGGTGAACAACAGTGGGTTGTATCAATCATTGGTACTGAAGAAGAATATTTACATATATCTGATGGACATCGTACTTGGATAAATGTTGGACAAGATGCCTTGAGGTTAAAGCGAGGTGACTTGCTAGCAGTGGATGTTGTCCGGAAGGCTAAGAGAGTGGAAGTATTAAATATTACTATTTTAGAATCAGCTATTACGGAGGACTACCTTATTCCAGACGAAGAGATAGACTACAACAATAGCTATTCTAATGCTATATAACATTTTGAAAGTGACCTTCGCGGTCACCTTCTGCTCCAAGTAAATATAGATAATGTTTATTTGGAGCAGATGTTCACAAGTGAAAATACCTATTACCCTAAAGTTGAAACGATACAAAAAAATAAGTCTAAAGAATTATTACGATATAAAAATATGAGTCAAAAGATACTTGTAATCGACAAATATCGACAAAATGGAATTATTTAAATGTCTATAATGTATAGGGTAAGCACGAACGCTGCAATAAAAACGAAAGGGGATAGTTGTAATGACTATTCAACCAAGATTAACGGAAGAAGATATTAACACCATCATAAATGTACTAAGGGAGAAAAAGTATAATCTTAATAGTTTTCATTTTAGATATTTAGCTCGAGAGCAATCTTTATTATTGGATGGGAAAGGAATCCAAGGTATTAATCAAACAGAAGAATACTATGAAGCAATAGAAGATAATCTAGTGTTCGCAGACTTTAACTGGATCTCTCCATTGTGCGAAGCATTGAATATCAATTTTACGGCAAATCTAAAGGTATTGCCTGAAGGGGACATGGAGCATAACAAGGTAAGACTTGTAGTATCTGTCACTGTGCCTGTTGAAGGCAATAGAAGCAAGCAAAGAGTCCTTGAGGCCCTATATAATCCATTTAGAAGGGTAGTTAAGTTTCAATCCTTTGTTAAAGAAGTTGTTTTTTATGGTACTAACCATATGGTTAATAAAATTGACTTTATTATGGAGATTGAAGGCAAAAAAATAGTTCCTCATCTCAGGGATAATCCAGGAATTAATATTCAATGCATGAATCAATGGATGGCTACAGTAGACAAGATAATTGATTATGGAAAAGAAGATTACAAGTACGTAGAACATTTGCAAGTGGCTAATGGTCGTATGGCAAATATCTCCTATGAATCTACTACTTCCTTCAGATTTCAAAAGAATAAAAAGGGGTACTAAAATGAATCTCAGAAAGCACAGTATATCTTTTCTCATATTATTACTTGCTGCTGTTACATTTCCTATTCAAGCATTAGCAAGCCCTATTAATTTTAATCAAGGGTCAACATTCAGTGAGGACGTAGTAAACTGGACTTCTAATATCAATTCTTACGCTCCTACAGTTTCTTTCCTCTTCTCTGCAATTTTTGTTTTAATGTTTTTATTCGGAGTTGTAAGGTTAGGTTATTCTATCATCACTAAAACAGGTCAGGTCATGAAAGGATCAACTGGTCTGCTTATATGGGTTCCTATTGCATTCTTTTTAATTAGGTTATTTCTAATCCTCTTATTTACAATTAATAGCACAAATGTTACACTGATTGCATCGGATATGATTCGTTTAATTCGAACAACTGGTTATTTTACTGTTTTAGGGATGGTTTTAATTGGATTTGCAATGTTTCTTTTCTTTAAATTTCTAAAACATCCAGAGTTTGGCCGGTGGAGCAAACGATTATGGGTAGTTGCTACCTTACTACTCCTGTTAACAAGCATTATGCCGATAGTATTTGGAGCAGCGTAAATTCCAATAATAGAATAGGTGATAACATTGTTAAAATTAATTGTAAATAACAAAACAACGAACCAAGAAGTTGCAGATGAAAAATTAACTTGTAGAAATTCCTGTGAGTATTTTGATGAGATCACAGAGAGCTGCTCTATAAAAGCAAATGTGAATGTAGACAGTACATATGAAGTTTTAAGATGCACTCAGTTTTTCGGTAAAATTATACCTGACGAGAATTATGAGGGACCGAAGGATTTTAGATTGCAGGAAGATATAAGTTCAGCAGCAGATGAAGAGAGTGACTCTATGTTTAAAGAGTTACTGGGACAGAAAGAGATACTGGATATATCTAATTATCCTTTGGAACCAGACTTCCCTTCTAGAAGAACAGATGCTTCTTGGTTTGTGGCACCATGTGGAAACTATGGTTGTTGGGTTATCAATAAATCATCATGCAAATTATCTGTGGTTAAAAATCTCGAAGAGGTAGTAAAAGGTTGGCACGATTCCGTATATAAATCGCAAATCCCACTTCATGATCATAAATCTTCATTGGGTCTAGCGTCCAGAATAGCCTGGGTAGTAGATGAGGATGGATATGGTCAATATGCCCTTCTTATTAATGGTAATGTCTCCGACATGCGTTATCCAAGACCTCATAATTGGAAACGAAGCTATTGATATGGCATTGTTGTTCATTTATAATGAAATTAAAAAATATAAATCAAGGGAAGGACCCTTTTTCATTAAAGCACATTATCGATGTGTTTTTTTGGAAAAGGGTCTTTTTTTGTTTAAAAGGAGAATTCTATGACTGCGGATATCTGTGTAGTAGGCGGTAGTGGTATTAGTTTCGAGAGCGGCTTAAAGGATGTTATGGATATTATGTTTGGAGCAAAATACTCTGTCATATCACAACACAATCTTGAAGCTAGCGAAGTATCACCAAGATTAATTGTTGTGACATCGACTCATTTAAAAGAGGTTGCTACTATACGCCAGCTGGAGAATAAAAAAAGAGATGGCGCAAAATTAGTGATAATTAAGGATAGTCCTGAACTCCCCGAAGATCTTCACATGTTTACAGGGTTTCTCTCTAAGAAAATGAATGCATCAGAAATGAAACAAGCTATAGAAGACATACTAGAAAATAACGAGTACTTTGTTCATCCAGATGTAGGAGCCTCTATCTTGCATCAGTATAACCAGTATTACAACACTAAAATCGAAAGTTGATACATTTGGTGTAAATTTAATTAAAATATAATACTATTCATCATATACAATCAGTGTAATTTGTGTTATGTTAATATCAGAATAAGTAATACATTTGGTGTAATATACATTATATTAATAGGAGTTGAATAATGATGAATAAAACAATAGCTATCTTTGGTGGAACTCAAGAATTAACGTATAAAAAAATTGGCAAGAATTACGACTTAAAGGTTTTATTCCATAACGGAAAATGCCGTAACGGAGGAAACAAAAAAGAATTCCGAAACATTATTAAAAAGGCTGATTGTGTAGTAATGATGATTGGTGCTTTAGGACATGTGAGCATGGATATTGTGAAGGAACTATGTAAGGAGTATGACAAGGAAATGATTTTTCATAAAGGGAGAGGAGCTAGTGGTGCCATCCAAGCTTGTTTACCATATGTAAATACCCTTGCTGCGGCCTAGAATAATGAGAAAGTTAACTAGAAAAGAGGCTAGAAATTTTAATGGGAAAAGTATTAGTTTGCTGTGAAAAACCTATTCAGATGAGCCAATTAGTAGCACCCTTTCCACATAAAAAGATGGGTGATCATATTATAGTGGAGGCATGTAAGACGTTTCCTGATTCAGCTGTCTTTATATCTGCAATTGGCCATATTTTAGAACTTTATAGCCCTGGAGACTATGATGAATCACTTAAGTCATGGGATATTAAGAACTTACCAATCGTCCCTAGTCCATTTAAATTAAAGGTTATTCCTAGTAAAGCTCGTTCCTTACAAACGTTTCGTAAATTTCTAAAATATTCATCTATTAAAGAATTATTAACGCAGGAGATTCTGCTATGGAAGGACAGTTATTAATAGATGAAATTCTATATTATTTAGGAAATAAGAAGCCTGTAAAGCGATTATGGACTTCGTCCTTCACAAAAAAAGGAGTAGAGACAGCATTTAATTCCATGAAAAATAATAAGGAATACCATAATCTATACCAAGCAGGTATCGCGAGGCAAAGAGCTGATTGGATAATTGGTATAAATACAACAAGAGCATTAACCACTTTAATGGCTAAAAAGGGTTTGAATATAACAATGAATGCCGGAAGGGTTCAAACCAGTTTAATGGGGATTATTTATCAAAGAGAAATATAAATTGAAACATTTGAAAGTGAACCCTACTGGGACTTCTATATTTCTACACAATTTAAAAATGGGACGATGAAAGCAAAGTGGTTTAATGATAAAGAAAATCACATTTTTAATAAGGAAGCAGCCATATTAATAAGAGATTTTTGCCAAGATAAAAGACCAAAAGTTTATTCCATTGAAGAGAAAGAGCACATAGTTAAGCCGCCTCAACTGTTTAGTTTATCCACCCTACAATCAAAAGCCAATCAATTATATAAGTTTTCATCGGATCGTGTGCTGAAGCTTTTACAGTCTTTATATGAGAAGTGGAAAGCTAGTTTCTTATCCAAGAACAGATAGTTGTTACTTAATCGAGGAGGAAGCAGCTACCCTTCCTAATATTCTCCGCAATATAAGTGAATTAGAGGATTATGAACCGTTTCTAAATGGTGCCACGAAGGATATTACAAATGACAAGAGATATGTAGATTCTTCTAAGGTATCTGACCACTTTGCGCTCCTTCCTACAGAGGATGTTAGCAATTATACATTGATTAGTAGTGAAGAGAGGCTTATCTACGACTTAATTGTTAAATCGGTAATTGCCGCTCATTATCCAGACCATAAATATCAATCTAGAGAAATGATTCTTTCTATCGATGACCAATTTACATTTAGAGCGAACGGGAAAGTAATCATACAGAATGGATGGAAACAACTTTATAATAAATCCCTTGATGAACAAGAAGAATCAGAGAATGATATGTTACCTCTTGTTAATGAGGGAGAAACAGGAATACTCTTATCTCATTCGTTAGATGAAGGATTTACAAAACCAAAGCCTAGATTTACAGATGGAGATCTTATCAAGATAATGAGTAACGCTGGTAATTGGGTCAGGGAAAAAGAAGACTTTAAGAATAAAGAATTAGTACTAGGTACCGCCGCTACTAGGCATGAAATTATAAACAAAATTAAAGATAAATATATATATGTTCAAGATAACCAGGTTTACTTACTACTTGCTGGAAGGGTTCTGATTGAAGCCTTAGGAGAGAATAGTTATTTTGCCTCCGTCCTAACTACAGGCCGTATGGAGAGGTATCTGGATGATATAAAAAACGGAAAAGCTTCAGTAGATGATTTTCTAAGAAGAACGGAACAAATGACTGAAATTGTTTTAAATGAGTTAAAGGGAAAATCTAATACTTGGCACTTCTCTGAGCAATTAATTCAGGAGATAGGACCAAAAGAAGTTGGACGATGTTTAACATGTGGAGGAAGTTTAATTGAGAGGGATAAATTTTATGGATGTAGTAATTATTCCTTGAAGAACTGTACCTTTAGTATTCCTAAACAGAAGGCGGGCGTAACCATCACCAAGGATAATATAGTAAAACTACTTACTACAGGAACAACATCATTAATTAAAGGGTTCAAAAAGAAAGATAAAGATGGAACTTTCAGTGCATATTTAGTTTGGGATTCTATTAAACAAAGTCTTGTTTATAAATTTAAGTAACGAATAATAGTAGATGAAAGAGGTTGCAACATGGAATATGAACATTATCATGCTGGCAAATTTAGTATTGGTTTATTATGGGGAACGCTTTTAAGTGTTCCTTTATGGATATCTTTTGTAGGCTGGGTTAAGTTAACATATTACTTCCTAAATAGTTAATAAATTTTATATTTGATTATAGTTTCCCCTACAAGAATAAAATTAGGTTATGTAGGGGAAATCCTAGTGAGGTGTTATATGGGCAAGGTTGGATATATAACAAAGAAATTTGCAAAAGGGAGAATTTATATTTATGTTAGGTAATCCTATAGAGATAGTAAAACAGTAAAACATAGATATCTATTCAGCTTTGGACCTATGCCAGAAGCTCTTAATAAAATGTATAGGATTTTTGAGCAAGAAGAGTCTTTTCCAGACACAATATCTAGAAATCATTATACCTTAGATGATGTATATGACTGGATACTAACGATAGAAACGGGCGTTACCTCAAAAGGAAAGAGTTTTCTAATAGAGAGTTAGAGCTATATAAAAACCATTTGAGAACACTAGGAAGAAAGGGAATCATATGTACATAAATAAATCAAAATTAAAGATACTTTCTACAGAAAGTGAAATTCAAGGATATCACGAAGATAGTAACCATCCCATTAACTTATGGGTTAAAGTTAATATTTTTAATAGTAGTTTTTTAACTTATATCTTAAAAGGACCTAAATTTAATGGTGGAGAGTTCAGTATTAAATTGAAAGAGAAGGATGGGAAAATTAAATTAAAATGCACCCTTATAATAGTAAATTTGAAAAAATGATATACACCACACGTACATTTAATGAATTAATAGAGGGGACAACAATCACTTTTAAAAGTTTGAAAAATGCAGATTTGTTTTTGGTGAAAACAGAAGATATTCTAACTAAATATATTATAAGAACCTATGTTAAATTCCAAAAAAACACAGATTTTAATACAACTACAGAAGGCAAGGACAAAGCTGGTGGAATTGATTCCCTTATAAAGCAGAAACTTTTCATCTATGGTTTGAAAAACCACTAGTTTAATTAGGAGTACCGTTTATGAATAAAAAATATATTAGAAATAAACTACTAGTATTTATTGTGGCATGTTTATGTCTGTTTGTTATAAGATTTTACTTCTTTTCATTAGGTAAGGTGGATGGGCAGTCCATGAATCCAACTCTAAATGATCAAGATTATGTTTTATTGAATAAAGTTAGTTATAAAACTGGGGAACCAAAACGGTTTGATATCATCATGTTTACTCTTCCTGATAACTCGGTTTTAATCAAACGTGTTATTGGGTTGCCTGGAGAGAAAATAGAACATAAAAATAACAATTTATATATTAATGGAAGTGTAGTTAAAGAGCCTTTCTTAATGGAGGAAACCGATGATTTTGATTCTTTGACTATACCAGTTGGTGAAATTTTTGTGATGGGTGATAATAGAGATCATAGTACCGATAGTCGAGTATTTGGGGCAATTCCAATCTCTCATATATTAGGCAAATCTTCTATTAAAATATGGCCATTAAATGGGGGGGAGATTACATATTACATATTTAAATAAAGAAAAGGTAAAAAACGTATAAAAGAGTTATCTTACAATTTGCCAATGTTTATAAATTTTAATAAAATATTGAATAGAAAGTCGCTTCCAATTAATAAGCTATAAATAATATGGAAATGATACATAGTAATCTCATTAGTTTTAACTTAAATTTAATTAAACTTGTTTACTAATTTATTAGGAGGGATTATTTTATGGCGATTTTTAAAAATATTTTTTTACTGAATTAGAAAATAAATATTTAACCGGACAAACATTCGAGGAAGATAATCATAATTTTACCCTTATTCTTCATAAGATTTTACCATTACCAACAAACATTCTTCACTATGATTGGGAAGTAAGGCTTAATGATGGTTATACATTTATGGTTAAGATAGGACCAGTTAATATTGGTTTCCCTTCTACTAGATTAGATGTAATTATTGAGGAATTAAGAAGTTCTAATCACTTTCAATATAACTATATTGGAGTTAGTATAGATTCATGGACACAATTTAATTAAGTCCTTACAATTATTTTGAGAGGATGTGTCCGAATTGGAACGTAAACCTGCAACAGCAGCATCGGCTATCAAACACCCCAAGCTATGGAGGATCAGATTAGAAGAACCGCTTAATACTTAACTTTTTTGTGTCCAAATTATTGACTCAAATCCAATTTAGCTAATTCCATAAACGATAAGTTAGATGAGATTTATAGGGAATATAAATAATATAAAATAAAATGGTTAAAAGTGCCTCCTAGTATATTTGTAGCACTTTAACCATTTTTAAAATCATAAGATTTTCTGGACCTATCACCAATCGAATTCATCTTCAGTTCTACAATCTTATTTGTGAAAATAATTCATATTGTGAACGTAATGCTTGCATCATAGATGCTAACTCGGGATCTATAGTATCGTCTATTAAATTTGAAAGTTTATAAATATCAGGCATTTTATTTCTACCTGTTCCGATTAAGTATTCCTTTACAAATGTTTCCGGAAATATTGGATTATTAATTCCTTTTGAAACCCTGGAATGGTGATATTTAACTCTTTTTTTAAAAATTTTCAGCCCATTATAATAGGGACTCAATTCAACCATATAGAACACTCCAATTGCTAAATAAATTAATGATTGTAACTGTACCAATAATCCGGCAAAGCATAACCGTATTCTTTGGGATTTTTTAATTCACGGCTAATTTTAAATGAGCAACAATGGCATTTTACATACCACGAAAATGTCCAATATGAACTATAACTTCCGTCTGCCTCTTGCTCACCATCTGAATCCTCGTACGATGTTAAAGATTGAACACCGCAAACAGGGCAATAATAGATAGTTGTACCTTGTGATTGATAATTTAATTCAGCTTGTGCAGTATTTACAGCATTTTTTATTATGTCTTTATTGAAAATGTTCCAATTATGAATTAAAGGATTGTTATATGATGCCCTTCCTAACTCCTTAATAAAAGCAAATTTCCCTGCATTGTAACTATTAGTTGAACTTTCATTAATTAATTCTGAAATTGGATCAATTCCCAATTCTAGCGGCGGATAAATCCATCTTGACTTAGTGTCTATGTATTCTGGTAGTGAAATAATTTCTTTAATAATAGGTAAGATATATTGTCCAATAAAAATATCGAGAGCTTCATAGCGCAAAACGAAGGTGCCTCTGTGCCAAATGCGATTTCTAAGCTGATTTAATTGGGTTAAAGCCTCTTTATTTTTTTTGGAAGTAAAAAAATTATATTTTGAATCTAATTTTCCGGCTTTTATTAGACCAAGTAATCTATCAAAGGTGCTATTAAATTCAGTAGTTCGTATGCCTTCTAATTCTGAAGAGGTTACTTCTTCTTTGTTTAGCAATTTATAGAATAACTCATGTTGCTTATCAATGTTTAAAACTAATAGTTCATTCTCTTCTCGTAAGATTTCTTTGCAAACTAACTCTATAAAATGCTGAAAATGAATTATTGTTTCTGCATATTTTTCAATATAATCTGTGGAATACTGCCTATCAGTGTCTTTTCCAACATAAGATGAATTCCCGTTTAAGATTCTATGAATAAACAGAGTTGAACTTTCATATGTAGAAAAATATGAATACAGTGCAGTTTTTAGTGATATAAAAGCAAAGCTCGAATATCTTCGTTCTATATCTTTCATACTAAAACCATCTGATACAATTTGCTTTAAATTCAATAAAATCTCTCCTTTAGTGTTCATTTGATTAATTCCTATTATAACGGTTGAAATGGTGTAAATTAAGTTATTCACTGGATTATATTTAATTACTAAGCAGATACTTAACTACAAATTTTCACTTCTCTCTAATCAAATATATGTAAAAGTGCAGTAAATCTCATAAAAAATTACAGTTTCACCTCCTTATTACCTATTGTGAGCCTTATGGTTTGGAAAATCATGTTATATATCGAGTTGTTATATAAGGATAACTATTTTTCTGCTGTGAATTTTACCGAAAGTATATAATAGCGATATATGTATTTCTTATTTCTGAATTAATTATATTTATATCATAATATTTTGTCGTATTTTGTCGATATAAATCGAATTATTTATATACCTTTTTAATAGTTAACCCGGTTATAATTAGGCGTATTTTACTATTTTAGGAGGTTTTAAATTGTTTAAGAAATTCATGGCTATAAGTCTTAGTATTCTTCTTATTCTCTCGCTAGTACCTAATTATGTTTTAGCTGAGACAAGTAATGAAGATGAGTCTATACAGAATCAGCAAAATAATAACACTAATGACTTAGACCAAAACTTAGAAGAAGTAGAAAGTAAAAGGGATGAATATTCCAAGACATATACTGATGGTGAAGGAAACTTTACTACAGAAGTGTATGCGGAACCCATACATACCAAGCTTGATGGTAGTTGGGAAGAAATATCTACTGATATATCAATGAATCAGCAGAACGGAATGCTGGAAACTGATACAACTCAATTAAAGGCATCATATCCATCCAAGATTTCTTCTAAAGAAGAAATCCAATATAAATATGAGGGGCATACACTTGAATTTTCAAATATAGTTGCCACGGATGGTACAGAAGAATATTCCTTACAACAAAATGGGGATACCATTACCGAAGATAACAAAGTAATATATAAAAACTTGTTACCTGGAATAGACTTAAGACATGTCTCATTAAATAACGAAGTTAAAGAAGATTGGATTATTACCGACTATAAAGGGATTAACCAATTTAACTATGTTGTAAATACAGATTTAGTTCCAAAACTTAATGATGATGGATCAATAGATTTTTTTGAGTCACAAGACCTAAAAAAGAAAGTCTTCGTATTGCCTACCCCAATGATGGAAGACTCAAATATAAACAAGGGGTTAGGAAATGGAACAAAATCAACAAATTTACACTATGAGCTAGAATCCATTAGTAATAATGAATACTCTATTAAATTAATAGTTGATAAAGCGTGGCTTGAGGCAGAAGACAGAGTATATCCTGTTTATGTAGATCCTTCTGTAAGCGTTGATGCAATGGGAGATTCATTTGTATCTAGTGCGTCACCTAATACTAATTTTAATAAAGAATGGGATTCAGTACAAGGAGAGTATGTCCTTAAGGTTGGTAAGTACGATAGTAGCACCGGCACTAATTATGCATTTATTAAATTTTCATTAACTAATTTAAAAGGTGCGGTTGTCGATTCAGCAGATTTTAAAACCTATGTTACTCATTCATATTATGCAACACAAAAAACAGGTTTATGGCTGGATAGAGTTACTGGTCCATGGTATGCAGATGAACTAACCTGGAACAATAAACCTGGTTCCACTAAGATAACTAGTACTACTGTAGCGAGAGACCAGTGGGCTACTTTTCCTGTTAAAGATACAGTTCAAAGTTGGATAGATGGAGAATTTCAAAATGATGGTTTCAAATTGCATACAAATGGAAACGGACAAACTTACTGGAAAAAGTTAAGTTCTGCTGAGACAGAAAATGTTGCAAAATTAGTAATTAGTTATCATTATCCTACTATGAAAAATCCTGTTTTAAAAGCAGCACAAACTAGTAGTGGATCTACTACAGGTTATATTAACGTTTCATGGCCAGAAGTTTATGGAGCAGAGTCTTATGAGCTACAAATGTTTAATGGCAAAAGTTTTGAAAAAGTATACTCAGGTACAGGAACAAGTTGGTCTTCAAAGGGGAAGAAAATATTTCCTAAAACACCTTATTCCACAAGTAGCTCTTACAAGTTAGACGGTAGTGGAGTAGAGTTACCAGTTGACCCAAGTTCCTATTTTTCAACTAAAAGTGGAACATCAACTACTAGGAAAGAATATGGATTCCGTGTACTTGCTCGTTATAAGTTAGGAAATAGTCCAGTATCATCAGAAGTGAAGAAGGCTATTCCATCTCTTCTAATTGATACTCCAGATTATCCAGAAGTTAAAGGATCAGCATATCCTGAAACAGACGTTACAAATAAAGATAGAGGCTGGTTGGATATTAAATGGGATGCTGTTGATGGAGCAACAGGATACAAGGTTTTAATATACAACGGTAAAGATTATGAAAGTTTTAATGTAGGAAATGTTACAAGTTGGACTACTAAAGGGCAAAAAATATGGCCCACTAGTTCAGAAATTGCTAGTGGTAAGTATGCTCTCCATCATGATAAAAATGGTTCTGAGCTTCCAATTGATCCGAGGCAAACTTATACAAATGCAAATGATGGATACCAATCATTCACAAGGTATTCAATTAGAGTAGTAGCAGTAGGAGAGTTAGGAGAAACTCCTTCATCAGGAGCAAATTATGGTTACATACCATTGAATTCGCCTAAAAACATTAAAGTTAACGGTAATATAACTGATTTTGTAAATAATAAAGGAGTTTTAAATGTTACGTGGGATACAGTAACAGGTGCTCAAAATTATCAAGTTGAACTTTATAATGGAAAAACGTATAAAACTTTTGAGGTAGATAGTAACAAGACTTCTTGGACTTCAAAAGGGAAATCTTTGTTTGATAGCATAACTGATTTGCCTGCCGACCCTACTGAGCAATATAAGGATATTGGTTCGTCTGATCAAACATTAATTAATAATAAACAATACCAGGTTCGTGTAAAAGCCTTTCGCTTTAGCGATGATACAGCTCCTCCTAGTGAGGATGGAAAAATTACTGGTCCAAGGGCACTAAGTACACCTTCTGCAATACAAAAAGGTAATATACCATTAAATGAAGAACTTATTGGTTTGGAAGACTATTTCACATTTAGTACCCACCATCCAGGTAATGCAAAAATTTCAGTAAATGTGACTACAGGAAATATTGCGATGAGTTTTGATGATTATTCCTTATATGCTAGGGGAACTCTAGGTTTTAACTATACTAGGGTGTATAATTCCAATTCTTCTAAATTGGATGACCTTGGACAAGGTTGGACATTTATGGGTAATGAATCTTTAACTAAGAAGGATAACAGTGCTAATTCCACTATATACTACGAAGAAGAAGATGGTACGAAACATACCTTTGCATATGATGAAAATACTAAAAAATATACATCTGCTAATGGTAAGTATTTAACTCTTACTAGTGAAACGGTTAGTGACTTACCTGGGTTCAAAATTACTGATACTAATGGATTAACACAGTATTTTGAGCAGGATCCTTCTTCCGCAACAAAATATAGAATTCATGCTTATCAAGATACTAATAAGAATAAAATCCTATTTAAGTATGAAGGAAATCAATTAAATGAAATAGCTGAAGTTGATAGTTCGGATAATATAATACGAAATAGTATTAAATTATCCTACGCGGACAATTTAATTAGCAAAGCAAGCTACAATCAACAGTCTATAGAGTATAAATATAATACAAAAAAACAGTTGATAGAAACTATAACTAGTGCAGAAAAAACAGATAAATCATTAGTAGAAAAATTTGATTATGATGAAAATGGTAAACTAACGGAGTACACTGATAGCAAAGGTCATGTTAATACAATAAGTTATGGCGAAAATGAAATAACTATTTTAGAACCACAATCAGTTGATTCAGAATCTGTTTCAACAACTTACAAATTTGACTATGTAAATAATCAATACACAAAACAGGATACACAAGGAAATACAACAACATATAAAAGAGATACGGTTAACGATACTTTTGCTGTAGCTGATACTATAAATGCTTCTGGAAATCATATTTCAACAAAATATGATTCTAATTACAATCAAATAAGTATAAATGATGATGGTGAAGTTGAAAATAATACTTTTGATGATAAGGGGAACCTTCTTAGCTCTACTAGCTCAGATGGAAAAGTAACAACTTATAAATATGATAGTGATAGTAATATAATAGAAAAGATTGAGCCGGATGGTATCGTCACATCTTATAAATATGAAAAAGGGCACTACACTAAAAAGGTTGGAGATGAATTAACAGAATACTATCTAGATGATTATGGTAGGGTAACAAAAACTATTCTTCCAAATTCAACTTACCAAGAAACAATATATAATGACTCGGAAAATACGGTGAAAACTATTGATTCTAAAGGAAATACTACCCTATCAAATTACAACAATTATGGAAATGTAGTAAGTTTACAAGATGGAGAAGGAAGAAAAACTCAATATTTGTATGAAGATCCTTTACAGCCTGACTTGAAGACTGGAGTCATAGATGGCAGTGGTGCAACTACTAAATACAAATATGATGATAATGGAAATTTAATATCAATTACTGATGCTCTAGGGAATGAAACGAGTTATACTCATAATGGTAATAATCAAGTTACTAAAGTCGAGTACCCAATTAATGATACAGAAAAATTAAAAATTCAAAGTGAATACGATTCAAATGGTAACTTACTTAAAACTATTGAAAACTCCGGTATTAGTAAGAACTATGGGTATAATGAACTGAGTGATCTAACTAGTGTTGTAGTTAATAAGAATAATCAAAATGTATTAGGTTGGACAATTGATTATAATGAGAATAATCAAGCTTCAAAAGTTATTTATAAAGACTTGTTAAGTAACAACATACTATTACAAAAAGAGTACTATTATGACTCGCAAAGTAGTTTACTCGAAAAATTCTTGCAAGGAAAATATGAAATCAATTATTTAAAGTATGATGAAAATGATAGATTGGAAACCCAGGAAGTAATTTATAACGAATCTAGTCTTCCATGGAATATAAAGTTAACAAATTCTTATACAAATGAAGGAAGGGAACTTCAATCTAGCATAAATGTTGATGGTAGTGATAAAGTCAAATTAGATTACAAATATGATTTTGAAAATAATACTGAAACTAGGACTATTAACGACAGTTTAACAAGTAAGTACTCTTATGGAAAAGATAATCAAATTACTAATATTGATTATTTAAATGGAGGGAACTCCTTCTTAACATATTCATATTTATATGACAAATCAGGAAATATTACAAAGGAGAAAAGTAATAAAGGAGAAAAATCCTATATTTATGACGCTAATAATCAATTAAGCGAAGAAACACTATTAAGTGGAGATAAATTAACTTATAAATTTGATACGTTAGGTAATCGTACCGAGGTAGTTAAGAACGGTAAAAGTTTACACTCTTTCACTTATAACAGTATTCATCAAGTTACATCTAAAAATGGTAAACAATACAAATATGATGCTGACGGTAATTTAGTGCAAGACGAAAATTATAAATATATATATAATTCACTAGGTCAGGTTATAAAGGTTTCCAATAGTGTAGATGATAAAGAGATTGCTAGGTACGAGTATGACGAGAATGGCAAAAGAACGAAAAAAATATTAGGTACTGTTTCATATGAGTACTATTACGACTCTGAAGACCTTTCGTTAATTGTAAAAAGAAATAATGAACAAGTAGAATATTATCAATATATACAACGTGATAATACTGATAAACCAGTAAGTATGATTTTGAAGAAGAAAAACTCTAATGGTAATTGGGAGAACAAAACTTACTTTATTCAGACAAACGTTAGAGGTGATGTAACTAAAATTCTAGATAGTGCTAAGAATGAGGTTGCCTCTTATGATTATGATTCTTATGGTAATGTTTTAAATGAAGTAGGAGAGTTTGCAAAAGAAAATGCAATTAGATATGCAGGATATTACTACGATGTTGAAACAAAACACTATTATTTAAATGCTCGCTATTATAATCCTGAAAATGGTTCATTTTTAACAATTGATCCTTTGTCAGGTAATGTTGATGATCCGCTCTCACAAAATGGATATACTTATGCACAGAATAATCCTATGAGGTATACTGATCCTTTAGGAACTAAAGTAATAGAATATACCGAAGGTTTTCTGGATATGCTTCATAGACATGAAAAAGAAGCTAGAAAACATAAATATAATCTTAAATGGTTTTACAATCAGGTGAGAAACAAAGGACCGTGGGATCTTAAACAAAGAATGAATCTAACCTACAAAATTTGGGGCAAAAAGGTTTCTGGAGAAGCACTGGGGAACATTCATTACGGGTATATTGGTACTGCCACTGGAATAACTAAAGCCACTCTTCTTTCAGCTGCTGGTGTAGCTCAAATTAGAGCTGGTACATCGGGATGGAAATATTGGTACAGTAGATTTGATGATCCGAAAGATCAAAGCAATATAAAGTGGGGAATAGACCTTTATTATAAATACCGTAAATATGCGAAAACTATAACACTAATATAATTTAAAATGAACGGGAGAATACACTTTGAAAAAGAAAAAATTGTTTAAAATTATTGCCTCCATAATAGTTGCATTAATATTAATAGTTTACGGTCTTTATCGTTGGTCCATTAATATGAGTAATTTACCTAAGGGAGACTTTATAACCGAAGTTGATTCTCCTAACGGTGAATATACTATAAAAGCTTACCTTTCAAGTGGAGGAGCTACTACAGGTTTCGCAGTAAGAGGAGAACTAATTTTTAATAATATAGATGAAAAGACTAAAAATATCTATTGGGATTATCCTCAGGAAAAAGCAAAAATAGAATGGAAAGATAATAATACCGTTATAATAAATGGTCATAAACTAGATGTACCTAATGAGACTTATCATTTTATGCAGGTAGAATAATTAATTATCACAAAAAAAGAAAAAACGTCTTTGTTTAAGTGCTGTACCCCAAAAGTTAGAGTTAAAATCTACCTTTTGGGGTGTTTTTTTTGGGGTTAACTATAAATCTGTCGTAATGAAAAAAATACTTTTGAATTTATAGAGACTATTCCAATTTTAAAATAACTATTATAAAAAACGAAAGTCAGTTGATTGCTTTGCTTCCATTCTTTTTTCAAACAGGAAGTATAAATCAGTTAGTACTCTGTTCCACAAATAAAAATGTATATAGCGTAGAAACTTCGAAAATGGATTGGGACATGGGAGGGAGAAAAATAAGTAGTTGTAGTTGTAGGAAACAAATAAATTTTGGATTGGCTATGAGGAAATTATATATTCGAATATTCATTCTCGACATATCCATAATATTTGTTCAAATATTCCCTGACTTTGTACAGCTTTCAGAAGATGGACTAGTGTTGGTAATTATTTAAAGGAAGGGAAATATATTTTCCCTTCCTTTATCAATTTTAAATAACAGTTTATATATTTTTTATGATTTTTGAATCTTTCCATAAATGAGAAGCACTATTTTTTCGAGACAATCTTTTCTCTAAATAACGAGCAGTTGTTCGATAGCTTGAGTGGCCCAAACTAGGACTTATTGATTCTAAAGTTGCTCCGTTTTCAGCACTTATTATTGCATAAGCATGACGCAGGAAGTGAGGAGTTATTGGTGTTCTGCGTATTTTTATAAATGTAATGTCTGCTTTATTAATATGCTTAGTTAAGTAGTTAGACAAGTATTTATAGTTATAAGGGTTTCCAGTAGCAGTTGTAAAAATGGGAGAATCATCAGTAGAATCTAAGTGGAATTCCAACCTCCTTCTTAACCTAAATAGTCTAATTTCTTCTATTATATAGGGTGCAATAAAACCTCTCGTTGTTTCCTTCCTTTCCCCATCACATTCAACCAGTAATCACCATCTTGATAAGTAATATCTGAAATCCTGCTACTACACAATTCCCGAATTCTTAAGCCTGTTGTCGAAAGAACAGCGATAAAACAATGAAGAATTGGGTGTCCTTTAAAGTAGTCAAGTAACTGGAGAACCTCATTAGAACTCAGGTCTCTATTTGGAATATCTGCATCCCTCACGTTGCTACTTAACATTTTTTCATGTAAGGGGATTTGTATATATTCATTTGTATATAGGTAAGATAAAAAACTTTTAAGGATAATCATTTTCCGGTTTAATGTTGCAGCTGCATAAGGTTTTCCTCCTTTACCTAAAGGAGCGTTTAATAACCATTCTTGATACTTTCTTAAATTGCTATGAGTTAACGATTGAAACAAACAAGGAGTATGGTCTGTTTCCCGGTAGCTTAATTTAATTTGAAAAGTATTTATGTATTCTAAAAGTTGTTTATAAATAATTAAAAGATCTCTTAGATACTCTTGCTTAGTGTTAGTCATTCTGTTCTTTTTCTCATTCATGTCTTTTTTATTATGAACAAATAGATATACCATTTCTAAATCGTTAAATTGGATGGTTTTAGGATTATCTAAAAAATTGGTCTCCACTAATAATTTTGAATATAATTCTTCGTTTAACATAAATGCAGATAATTCTTTTGTATTATCGAATTCTTTAAAATTAATAATACTATTATTTGTTGAAGAATAATTAACAGGATAATTATTCATGAGTATATACCTCAATTCTAATTTATATATAATAATTTTATCAATAATTAACTTTAATTATATTATATAGGAACTCTGATATATTTTTATTAGTATAATATCTTATTAATATATTTATTTAAGTCTTAAAACTAGTTAGATAAATCATCAGAAACCAGATAATAATAGAAAAACAGTTCATTTGTCTATTTGTTTATTATTTAAATAAATATTATATTTAATTATTAATTCATTATAAAATAAATTCTTAACTTTGGGCAAATATATATAATAAGACGAATCTTAGGTTATATCTAAGTTGATAAAATGGTAAAAGTAATCTAAGTTGTGTTCTGGAAATAAGAGGGAAATAAAAACTTACGGATTGTGGGAAGTAAATTGATTTGTTGAATATAAAAGTTAATATTTAAAAGGGAACAAACTGTAACGGAGAGAGAATTTTATTTTTTTTATTTTTTAGCATAACTGGACAAACATCCCGTATATATAGATAACAAATTGGAGATTCTTTTACGGAAGAGGGGGTTGTCAATGACACGTAATGCGCTTGAAAAACACTTGAAATATAAAGATAGGACTATGAGTCAATTAATTTCTGAACGAACTGTAAGGCTTTCAATAGGCCAAAATGAATTACGAAGAAAGTGGCTCCCTGAAAAATACAATCCCAATTTGAGTACAAAAAAACCCCTTTGATTTTATCAAAAGGGGTTTTATTCATTAGTTTGTTCTGCCAAGATATTTGCATATCTACTTCTAAGACGCTTAATATCTTTCGCTAAATATTCAGTTCTATTTTTTATCAGTACTGCTTGTGGTTCACCTTCGACCATAGAAATCTTGGCAGTTACAGCAGCGCCTTTTCTATGAGGACCATGTTTCCTTGTTGTAGGTTCATCAACTTGTCTATTCGCTTTCGATTGTCTGGCTTGTTGCCGAAGGTTTGCTACTAGTCGATCTCTCATATCGCTTTTTACTTCAACAACAACATCGCCTATTTGAAAATCAGGTTTACGCTCTGTCATAATAGCACCTCCTACGAAAGTTCAAGTTCTAGTTCTTGTTTTAAAAGACATAAACTATGAATCATTTTGTACACTTCTTTTATCTCTAATATATCATTTCCAACCGATAAGAACAAAGCTTTTTCTACTCCTGCATCAACGTGAAAGCTGATTATCCATACTTCTTCGTTTTTCATAGGGAAACGCTTTGTAATAATAAAGTAGTTTTCATCAATTTCTTCATAAGATTCTCCATGGTCATTAAATGCAGCATCTAAAAAAGGAGAATTAGCATAACTTTCGTCATCAAAACGAATTGACTCCGGAAGATCACCTGTTGTTTGTTCTTCACCCATTAATCTAAGATGATTATCTTTAACCTCAAAAATAGAAACACCAGCACCTAACAAATTAGCAATGTCAGCAATGTTTAACTTTTTGTTTATTTTTCGTAACAAAGCCAATCTTGTTGCTTTCAAAAAATCTACTAAATATCCCATGGCTTTATGAACTTCAGTACTTGCATTTAATAGGTTACTTGCTTCCTCATCATATTCCTTAATAGCTTGCTTAAGTTCTTTTTCTTTATCAGCATACTTTTCTTCCAGTACTCTTATTTTTTGAGCTAATTCAGCTTTCTCTTGATTTAAGAAAGTATCAATTCGAGTATGGATTAGTTGTAAATTCTCATCTGACTTTAGAAGGGCTTGTATTTGCTTTGGAATTGATGAAAAATAAAATTCATTCTCATCATCATGAACTAACGATTGCTTAAAAATCTCATATTCTTGATTTCTAAAAAGTGAGTACGCACCTATTCGGAAATATCCTCCCGAAAAGTCGCACATACATCTTGGGGCTACGAAAACAAATGAGAAAATGTATCCAAATATAATTCCCCATACTAATAATATGTACCACTTCGTATCAACAGCGAAACTTAGAAATGGAAATAATATTGTGCTAGCTAAAACAGGAAGTGCGGGAGAAAAATCAAGGGATTTAATTCCTTTAAATAAGCTTTTTAAATCTAATAAAGAATGTAATGGAATCAGAAACCATGTGAATATCCAGTTTTTAACTTTTAATTTGGTGTCTGTTTCAGATGAACGAATGGTCATAGATGCCTGATCTAGCCTCTCTGAAATTCGCTCTAATCGATGGAATACATCGTATTGCTTTTCCAATCTATCATCACCTCGTACATATCATAGCAGAATAAAATAAGTATATGGTGTAAAAGTGAGAAAAATTAAAATATACTCTTAATGAAAATCCCTCTGTATATAAAATTAATTAATTTTATATACAGAGGGATTTTTTGTAGTATAATGTAATTGTATATATTTTATATTTTACTTTTTCTTGCAATCTACTTAGATTAGCAGTCTCAACTAATAAACTCAGCAGCCTTTGGGCTAACATACTCTTATTTACGTTTGTAATTAAAGAGTTGTTATCTCAAAGGCTTTTTTGCGTTCAAAAAAGAATGAGAGGTGAGTATTTTAAGAGGATGTAGACTGGATACTGAGCGATATTATTTATTGCAAATATGATAATTTTACACAAATAGTAAAATAGTCCTGATGTTTTATTACTATTTCGTGTTTCAAATTATTAGTATGAATAGTAAAATATACATATATGTACATATAAGGAGAGAAGAGAGAGGGAAACAAAATATGAAAAAACATATGAAAAAACATATGATTTTACTATCTGTATTAGTCATGAGCTTTATAACAATCTTTTCGGTAACAAGTAGTAATGCTAGTGCTGCAACGTTAGAGAAAGCTAAATGTACAATGACTATAGAAAAAAAGAACACTAAAGATAATATGGTAACTGCTTCTGAACCATGTAATGGAGAGATTTGGGGGTATTATGGAGCTAATAACGATTCCTATAATCTTGTAGGAGCTCGGAATGCTAGTGTTACTAAAAACGGACAGGTTTTCCAAATGTATTTATCTTCAGGTAACTATGTAGAGGCCGATTTAACTGTTTATATTGGGGCTCAAGACACTGATGATTCAGAAACTGAAACTAATCTTCCTACTCTTTATAAGCTTAGAGTTACAAAGGATGATGCAGCAGTACATACAAGCAATAGTGGTAGTTCTAAAACATACAAGCATTTAAAGTTAAATGATATTGTAGAAGTAGTCGAACAAAAAGGTACTTGGTATAAAATCAAAGATGGTTCAACTTATGGTTGGATTTGGAATCAATATGTTTCAAAGGATTTAACGCCAGAAGTACCAACAGTTCTTTATAGCTTAAGAGTTACAAAGGACAACGCAGCTGTACATACAAGCAATAGTGGAAGTTCTAAAACGTACAAGCATTTGAACTTGAATGACATTGTAGAAGTGGTAGAGCAAAAAGGTACTTGGTATAAAATTAAAGATGGTTCAACGTATGGTTGGATTTGGAACCAGTACGTATCAACTGATTTAACACCAGAAGTACCAACAGTTCTTTATAACTTAAGAGTGACAAAGGATAGTGCAGCTGTTCATACAAGTAATAGTGGCAGTTCTAAAACGTACAAGCATTTGAACCTGAATGACATTGTAGAAGTAGTAGAGAAAAAAGGTACTTGGTATAAAATTAAAGATGGTTCAACGTATGGTTGGATTTGGAATCAATATGTATCAACTGACTTAACACCAGAAGTACCATCAAAAGTACTTTATGAACTAAGAGTAACTAAGGAAAAAGCTGCTGTTCATACGAGTAATAGTGGTAAATCCAAAACGTATAAACACCTTTATACAAACAATATTGTAGAGGTTGTAGAGAAAAAAGGTACTTGGTATAAAATTAAAGACGGCACAGGTTATGGTTGGATCTGGAACCAATATGTATCCACTAATCTAACACCACAATCTTTGTATGATTTAAGAATTGTTAAGGATAAAGCCGCTATTCATACAAGTAATAGTGGAAAATCTAAAACATACAAGCATTTGTACAAAAATAATATTGTGGAAGTAGTAGAGAAAAAAGGTACTTGGTATAAGATCAAAGACGGATCAAGTTATGGCTGGGTTTGGAATCAATACGTATCCACTAACCTAACGCAAAATACTTTATACAAGATGAAAGTAACAAAAGATAAAGCAGCTGTTCATACAAGTGACAGTGGAAAAGCAAAGACTTATAAGCATTTGTCTAAAAATAAAGTAGTAGAAGTAGTCGAGAAAAAGAACAACTGGTATAAAATCAAAGATGGCAAAAGCTTTGGTTGGATATACGGTAATTATGTAAAGAAATAACATAAAGGGATAAATCGCTAATGTGATTTATCCCTTTTTATTATGAATATGTAATTTGCACGATGATAGTGTGAAAAAAGTGTTAAAAATAATAATTTTATAAAATAGTTTTAGGGAAAAACACCTTAAATGTTAAATTCATTTTTCCACCCCAAATAAACATGAACCCTACCAATAGTAAGTGGATATATAAATCTTGTTTAGAGCAAAATTCAACCACCATAGAGGATTAATTGCTAAATCCTTACATCTATTCCCCTGGATATTTTCTAGTTTTCACACCAATTTTACCTGAATCTTATTTATCTTAAAACCAAAAAATCTAATTTGTATACCTTCACCTGGATCTCCCATTTGAACAGGAGTATGTTCTCTTTAACCTAACATTCCTGGGTCTTTCATAAACAATCCCCTCTATACACTAATTTTACAGTTTACTCTTCTTTAGTTTGATTTTTATCCAATATAGATACTAGATTACTTACTAATTCATGGATTAGTATAAGCTCTTCCTGGGATCTTGAACTTAAAAGGTTCATATGTGTTGTTAACAAAACGTCCTTATTAATAATTTGTTCCGTTTCACTAATTGGTTTAAATAAATCTTTAGCTTCTATTTCTAATGCTTGCGTTATTTTATTTAATGTTCCAAGAGAAATATTTCTCTCTGCTCTTTCCACACCACCAATATAAGCGGAATGAATGTTGGCGATTTCAGCTAGTTTTTCTTGCGTATACCCTTTATTTAAGCGGAAGTATTTTATTCTTTCTCCGATTACTCTAACAAGATCATTCATTCTATACACCTCCTTATAAGAGTAAAAAAAGTTGGGAACTCTTAACAGTATCATATAAGTTAGTTTTATTAATAAATAATACTTATAAGTTATGTGTTTACCGCATTTAAAGGTTTGTGATAAAATTAATTATGAATTTATAGTTAAATTTATAGTTAATTTTTACGTTTGTTTCAATAATGTTAGGTTGATTTACTAACAAAACTTAGATTTACTCTAGAAGGAGAAAAAATTCCATGGAGGAAAAATACTATTTTAAAAAAGAAGAAAGAGAAATTGGGTTTAGAAAAAAGGTAAGAGTGAGGAAGACAGTTTATTTTCTACATGAGTTTAAAGATGGTTATCGTGTCGAGGTAAATAGATTTTTCTATTCTAATGTAGTGGAGGTAAGTCTTATGTTAGGAGGAGGTAAATCTCAAGTTAAACAGTTTACAGCCGTTAGTGAAGCCTTACCAAATCCAACAAAGGAAGAATTAGAATCACTGGTGAAGGAATATTGTACGAATGCAGCTACCCTTATTAATGAGGCAATCAAAAAAAGAGAAACCGAAGATTCATGATGTAATATAAAGTTAAGTGCTTATTTTATAAAAGTTACCTATTTTATTAGCGTGTTTATAAAAACAGTCTTCAAATGATATAATATACCCAAATATGATTATTAAGGGTGAACTAAATGGATGATAAACAGTACAGTAAAGAGCTGTCTACGAAGGATGCGGCTGAACTGTTAAATGTTAAGGTAACAACAATTCATAAATATGTTAAGGAAGGCAAACTTACTCCTTCGAATGTAGCGAGTTGGCATATAGATAATAGAAAATACTTTTATGAAGCAGATCTACTTCGTCTTAAGAAAGAATTAGAAAAGCCAGGTTATACAACTGGTGATGTCGCAAAGATATTAAATTTACATACTGTCACTATTTCTCAATATGTAGCTAAAGGATTATTAAAAGCAGAAAAACACATATATAAAGGAAGAGAACTTAATTTCATAAGTAAAGAAGAATTTGATCGTTTCTCTAAAAAGTATCTAGGTAAAAAGCGTGCAGAAAAAAAGGAGTTTTATGATAAGGATTCAGAAACTGCATGGTTTCAACGCTTTGCTAACCAGGATGGTATGGAGGCAAGAATATTAATAGAAGATTATGAACCTGTGCTCGTAACTAAATCAGGTTTAAGGATAACAATAAATGAAATAGAGGGTAACGGTTACTTACCACAAACACTTATTATTGACCATGGATATGTATCTAAAAAGGGATATGCTACATTCGCATTTTCTTATCAGGACAAGATTGACTACCCTCTCTATGATTTTATTGAAATTTGTTATAGTCACCTGGGGCCAAAAAATATGAAATTAGGATTAGAAGAGTCTATATTAACTTTAGAAATAAAGCCATATGTATTTCCAGACAATTTGCTTAACGAAAAAATAGTTGACCTCTTAAATCTCCACCTTAAAGAGGGAAGTATTACTCCATCTCGTAAAGGTATATATATTGATAGTGATCATGAGATATTAACTTTTGCGGCACCCTCTTCTCTCAAGAAGAAAGTGAAACAAGCTTCTGATGAAAAAAATATAACGATGGAAGAACTTTTAGCAGACATTGTTTCTAATTATTTTAATGATGGAAATTAAGAAGGGGTGTACGAAATGGGACAAATTATTCCGTTTAAACCAAAGTACCAAGTTGTAGAATTTGGTGATCCGAAAGAGAAAAGAGATGCTCGAACAAAGGAATTACTACAAGAGTATGAAGAATTAAAAGAGAGGATAGAGAAGAGAAAAGCGAAATTTTTCATGTTCAAATAGATGAAGTAAGAAAAATATGGTAAGATGTATTGGTAATATTATTTTAAATTTCAATTTTTTAGCGATCCGTATGGATTAGCAGACTAACTAATAAACAAGAAGCCTTTGGGCCTAAAAAACAAATTTTGTATTTCATTTCGATGTATGCAAATTTTGTTTAGGCCTGAAGGCTTCTTTTTGTTTTTAAAAGGGGGCAAAAAAGAGATGGATTTAGAGAGTTGATTATTAATTAAAGTGTACAGAGAGGCTTGAGGGATAAACAAAGAGAAAGAGGAAAAGGATCTGGATGTAGTTAAGATAATTAAATAAAAAATGGATGAGAACACCTCGAATAAAACTTTTAGGTAAGTTTTAGTGGTATATGGGTGTTCTTTTATTTTTCTATATAGGAGTGGGACTTTAATGAGAAATTTTAAAAATGTAATTATCGCCATATGTATGATTGTTTTGCTAAGTGGCTGTTCTTCTAGTGATCTAATGGATTATACAGATAGGAAAACATATGAAGTTGCAAAGGATTCAGAAAGTGAGAATGGCACATTCCTTGAAAATCTGATAAATGGCACAGAACAAACACAAGAATCTTCAATAGAAGATATGCGAACGATGACCGTTGAACGGGTTATTGATGGTGATACTGTTGTATTTCAAGATGGATCGAAAGCCCGCCTTTTATCCATTAACACTCCAGAAATTACAAAAGGGAAAAATGAACCTTACGGAGAAGACGCACAAGCATTTCTTGCGCAGCTTGTGGAAGGAAAAGAGATACAAATTAAGAATGATCCTAAGGCTGGTGAAACCGATAAATATGGAAGATTACTCGTACATGCTTTTGTCGGTGGTAAGAGTATACAGTATTTACTGATAACAGAAGGATTAGCGAAAGTTGCTTATCTTTATAATGATTATGAATATACGGATTTATATAAAGAAGCAGAGGAATTAGCGAAAAATAAGAGTCTTAATATCTGGAGTATTTCAGGATATGCCGACAGTGAAGAGAATGACTTTAATACAAATGTAGTAAAAGAATCAATCGTGGATGAAGCATCCACTACTGTAAAAAGTGTTCTAGATTACCTTAATCATGCTAAGGATCTTCTAAAGAATTAGTTAAGTTTTATCTTCTAAAATAAACGAGATGCTATTTTGACATTGAACAATATTACAATGATTGCCTAATTTTATTGCGAAGCCATGTGATCCATCATAATGATGCATGGAAGGTAAGAATAACAAGGATGCAATTTCGGTAAAACTAACCGGTGAATATAGAAAGAGGATAAGGTATAGAGGGAAATTGGGAGCCTTACAGCTATTAGGTAGGGCTAATCAAACACGAAGTTAGGAGAGGGGAATATTGAAAGATATCTTAGAGCGCATAGAAAATGTTAGAACAGAGATGATTAATATAGGATTAAACGAGGGGTTTAGGTCAGATAAAACACTTAAATTAAGTGAAAAATTAGATGATCTTATCATACAATATCAAAAATTAAATATAAGGGAAAAGCAAATCTCTTAAGTTAAAGGAGAAAAATATAAAACTAGTTGGTAGTTAACGTAAAATATAGTAAAATAGAAAGGTATTTTACTTTTACATTTTTACTTTTTTTTGCAATCTTTTTTAGATTAGCAGGTTAACTAATAAACGTAGCAGCCTTTGGGCTAATAGACTCTTTATTTACTTTGCGTAAATATTGGGTTTGTTATCTCAAAGGCTTTTTTGCGTTTATTGACAATTAAGCATAGAGAGGTGATGAGTTTGTTAGAAAATTTAGTTATTGCGGGTTGTATTGGCGGTTTTATGGGTTTGTTAACTCACGCGAAAAGAAACAATACTATTAAAAAACCAAGAAACCATAAAACAACTTTTAACCCAGGTGTACTCTTAGACATTGGTTTTGGTGCAGTTGGTGCAATTGTTGCGATTTTATTTGCAGATCCTAATGGAATGGAGCGTATTTTTTTAACAGCAATTTTAGGCGGATATGCAGGAGAAAATGCAATTAATATGGTCGAAAAAGATAAAGCATTAAAGAACAACCAAGTTGTAAATACACTTGTTTTAGAGGAGAACGAAGAATTACCACCAGCTAATAAAAAAAAGAAGGAAAAATGAAAATTGCTCCTTCTTCATATTTAGCATAAGGTCATTTGTGGTATAATAATAATAATTATATAGAACGTTTAGGCAAAAGGAGAAAGGAGAGATGACCATGGTCCGCTTAAGGGATGTATTAACTGCTGAAGAAAAGCAAAGAGTAGATGAGTTGAAATTGCTTATACTTGATGCTTTTAGTGATAAGGAAAGATATGTTTTAGAACAAGAAGTTAGAGAAATATTTGATACAGCGAAGGCAAGATATTATGAAATGTTAAATGCTTCAGAAGAGCAATCGGCTACAGTTGAATTTACAGCGAAGCGAAAAGAATCTCTTGCATTTAAAATTAGTAATTTAAGAAATAGAAGAAGGTTATCTAAACTTTCTAAGGTTGCATCTTTATAAAAAAGTAGGCTTTATTCCAAGTTAATTGGAATAGAGCCTTTTTAATATCAAAAAATAAAGAAGGTAAAGGACAAAGATTTTGATCTTTGTCCTTTTATTTTGGGAGGGTCAAAAGATGTTTTTTACAGCATATAAAGAACGTAAGGTGTTTTTAGGTGATAAGGTTGACGTATATAGAAATTTACACTCAGAGGGAGCGGGCTATAGTATCCGGTGCAATAAGACAAAACTTGTACTTGCGCATTGTAGTGCGGTCAGCTTAACTGATGCTAAATTTCATGTCTCAGAAAGCGGTCGAATGAAAACAGTTGATGAAAAGAGAAAAAGGGTACATGCCTATATAACTGGAACTTTAAAAAGTATTAACCAAGAGCCTCCAGAGTGTTTTAGTATGGTATATTACAACCCATATAAAACCCCTCTATTTTTAAATACAACTACTAATAGACCAGTATTAACTAGTGAGGAAGTCTATTGTATGGGGAAACATTCCTTTGTAGTAGAGGGAGAAGAAAAGATACAAGAGATTGTACAATTAGATCTAATGGGTGATCTGGGTCTTCTTTAAGCGTGTTAGAAGATCTTTTATCATGTTGATATTGGAAGATAAAGCACAAGCCATTTAGTTATATGTGGCAAGGTTACTAATATTTTAATATTCAAAGAGAAGTAAGGTTATCTTACTTCTCTTTTTTGTGGAGGAAGACTATGTATTTAAATAATAAATGTGATTCCAGAGTAATAGAGAGAAAATTCCAAAGGAGATTAAAAAAGAGAGGGGCATTTTATACAGTTAATGGTGCTGTTAACTATTTGAAGCAGCTGAATAAAAACTGTTTATTGATATTTACCAGTAAAGGACAAGCTATTATAAAGATAAAGAGGGAAACCATAAGAAAGTGTATCGATTATTTCTTTCATAAGCGAACAGTAATAAGAAAAGATATGGAACAGTTTTGTGCTTATTCTTCTTCATTGTTTGCTATTCTGTGGGATTGTTTTAGCGATGTATCGAAAATTCAGAAACTCACTAACAATACGTTTCGGCTATCGTTAGAGGGTACAAGAGTTTACTTCTCTGGTCTAGAACGTTCACCTGGGATGAGAAAAATGGTGAAGGAGCAAAAGGGGGATTATCTTTTGTTTAATTACTATTCCATTAGCCAATCCAGTGGAGATCCAGTTGAAAAGCTGGAGGATAATGATCAGTATTGCATTATAGATAGCGGAGCTTTCAGTTTTTACAATGAGCAAAAAAAGAAAACACAGCAAATCTGTTTATTCAATGAAGAGGTCATGCAAGAAATGTATTTGGAGAGTTACATCGATTATATAAATAGTCACAAAGACAATACTCGTGTTCTTGGTTTCATATCGCTTGATGTCATTGGAGATGAAAGCAAAACAATGGAAAATTATCGTTATATTAAACAAAAAACTGATGCATTAATTATTCCAGTTTGGCAGGTTACAGGCTCTATGAAGTATCTTTCTGAGCTAGTTGCTGAGGAGCATGCTGTCATTTGCATTGGTGGAATGGTTCCGTATTTAAGTAAACGAAAAGATTACCTCCGAAAGAAGTTAAAATTTATTAAGAAAAGTTTTCCAGATCAGAATTTTCATTTCCTTGGTGTTGCAGATGAGCTACTTATGGAGTTTGAAGTCTTCTCTTCGGACTCTACCGCTTATTTAAACGCTCGAAAATATAATGATAATAGAATATATTTGGATAATGGATACAGAGAGGCAGCTCCTATTCACTTCAGTACTTTAAGTATTATGAAGTACAACATAAACTATTTAGTATCATTAGAGGAATCATCGCCAAAACAATTAGAATTAATAAATGATATAGCTCTACTTTAAAGTAGGGCTTTTTTTATTTATTAATATGGTTTTAAGTTATATGATGATAATTAGATAAAATAAAATTATATATAACTTACTAGATTTATAAGGAAGCAGGAGAAATTTTTTATGATTAAATATTTTAAAGATGCTACTAACGCTGTAGCTAAAAAGCAAGAAAATATGTTGGAAATTGAAAAGCTAAATAAACAAATATATATAGCTGAAAACAAATATCTTGAAATAGAAAAGAAAAAGAATGAACTATATTATGAAATTGAAAAGAAAGAAAAAGAAATAAAAGCTTTAAATCAAGAAGCAGGGAGATTAACGATCTTCAAATTAAAAACTGAAAATGAAAATAATGAGTTAGCACAGGAAAATACTAAGCTGAAGGAACAAAATACCAATTTAACAAAGCAGCTTAGCGAATTAAATAAAGAAAATGAATTGAAAACTAAATTGATAATCAAAAAGGAAATCCATTTAAATAATTTGGATCTTCAAATACAGTATATGGAATCACAGGAAGATCCCGCTATAAAAAAAAGGAAAAGTGTTGCTCGATTATGCAGTGCTTTAAAGCAATATAATGAAATGAACGAAAAATTTTCTATTGATTCTTCAAAAATACAATTTTCGTATCCATATATAGTTGATTTTGATAAAAGTAATAAGAATATCTTGAGTAAACAAACCCTTACTTTACAAAAAAATGAAAGAGCACAGAGAGAGTTAGAATGGAAGTTACATAATGATAAACAGCTAAATGAGTTGATGGAACGGTTTGTCGATAGATATAATTGTTTTACTTTAATAATACCTCAAGTTGTAGAGTATATAGATAAACATATAATTTCTGAAATGGATGATGTGTTAGACTTTAATACCCCAAGAGTAAATGTACAAAACAATGCTTGGGACTTATACAAAGACCATATTTCCGTTTTCTTTGAATACTTGGAGCAACGTAACTTTCTGGTGAAAAATAATGAAGTCTATTATTTGCAACTTCTTAAAGAGAAGGCAATGAATAAAAATTATGAAGAGTTGGAAGATGAGTTTTATGAATTACTACAGTTAAGATTTGATGAGTTAACTATGGAACAAGTCATTCAACATTTTATAAAAACAATTGATAAAGAAATAAATACATATAAATATTTAGCGTTTTTAGATAGTTATTTAGTTAAACATGGTTTTATAGCTAATAGTTTTTCTGACCTAGATGAATTGTATGAATTAGTTCTGGAAGAATCTAAACAATATGAGTTATTAAAATTTGAAAAGTCATTATTAGATACAAAAGAACAAACAAATGAAAACAAAATAACAATTAAAGATGTTGAATTAATGACAGGTAGAGAATTCGAAGAGTTTTTGGTAATTTTGTTAAATAACTTAGGTTATAGAGCTGAAATCACCAAAACAACTGGCGACCAAGGTGTAGATATTATAGCGAAAAAGAATGGCAAGAAGTATGCTATTCAAGCTAAACGATACTCTGTTCCTGTTGGGAATAAGGCTGTCCAAGAGGTTGTAGCAGGTAAAGCTTATTATCGTACAGATAAAGCATTAGTAATTACAAATAATAAATTTACCCCTTCTGCTATAGATGCGGCTAATAAAACAAAGACCTTACTATGGGATGGTCAAAAGTTAATGAGTATGATTGAATTAGCCAACATGTAGTGTTAATCACTCTTTACAATTACATTATACATTGATAAACTTAACTTAATTAGATAACACTAAAGGGAGAGCCCCTAGATGTAGAATGTGCCACCGGTATGTTCTCTTCTAGGGGCTTTTTTATTTTTAAAAGGAGTGATTTTTTATCATGTCAGAAATTAAAAATGAAAGAGTGATTATGGAAGGTACTTATTGTACCAACGTGGTGTTAAGGTGGTTAACTACTGATTTAGCGCTAACGAATAAACGATTTAAAGGATATGATCGAAACACCTTATTTAGCCTTTTACCATTAGGGAAAAACGAAGTAACAATGCCCTTAAAATCTATTGCGAGTGTTTCTACCTCTACAAAATTTCACTTAAAACGCTTTGCTATTGGTTTAGTTATTACCCTGATTGGTATACCAGAGTTGTTAAATTTTAATTTATTTGGTCTTTTATTTTTGGTGTTAGGAATTGTACCTCTATTTAATTCTTATACATCTGCTTTAATTGTGACGAATAATGCTGGCCATTCTATCCCTATTCAAATCTCTATTCTAGAAAAAGGAAACCTTCAGGAGTTTGCGAACAAGGTAAACGACACTATCGCCGAGGAAGTAGCGTAAGGGAGAAGGAAAAGTGAATATGGAGGCATACTTATTAGAGACAGACCCTAAATCGGTTGCACACGAGCACGACAAGAGGTTTCTCAGAAATATATTGAAAAAAGAAAAGTTCATCTCGGTACCTTGCTCTAATCGTTCTATTATGAGGGGGGAAGCTTTAGGTGAAGTAATAATTGAAGTTTCATCCGACACAGAGCTCAGAGAAATCATTCAAATGGTAAAGATAATGAAGAAACGAAAAAGTCCGTTACGCCCTTTATTTCAGACGATTGCTGCAGGGATAGTGGAGTGACTTTAGTAAAGGGATTTAATAATCAAATATAAATAAAGGGAGAGCCCCTAAGGAGATATAGTAATCCTATGTCTTCTTAGGGGTTTTTATATTTAAGGAGGAACTATGAAGAAAATAGCTGCTATTTGTTTAAGTGTTGGGGTAATTGGAACAACGCATGTAAGTGCAGAAGAACAAAGTCAAACGGTATCCGATCACTTACAAAGTAATCAAGACAGCATTCAGGAACAAGTCACAAAGATGGATAAAGAGATAAACGCTTATCAAAATGAACGAGTTATTCTGGAACGACAATTGAACCAGTATGATAAGGCGTTGGAGCAGAATCAACTTACCATAAAAAAAGAACAGGAACGATTAGAATCTATTTCTTCTCGGTTAGAAACGATTAACAAACAAATGAAGGAAATAGATCCAGATGGTCAGTTAAGTAAAATGGTCCATCAAGATCTAATCCTTGGAATTCCTGCCATTACGACAGTTAATAAACAACAATATTTATTGGATAACGTTCAACAGGTAAGTCAATTACTTACGCTGCAAGAAGAGCTAAATGAAGCTACATCGGAACTGGAAAGTAACCAAGTGGAATTAGAAGGCATGGTTTCACAGCTACAAGAACAACAAAGTGAAAAGGAACAATTGGTGGAGCAGCTGAAACAAAAAGAAGCAGCTTCCAAGGAACAAAAGCAACAACTCCTAGAAAAAAACAAGAAAATAGAGAAAGAAAAGAACCTAATAGAAGAGGCAATCAGCAATGAAGAGGAGAGAGCAGAACAGGGAAGTGCATTCTTTGGTCAAAGTAATATCCCTTCTAATACTACTGTGATTAGTCCATCTATAGATACAAGCGTTACTGGAGTTCCATCACAGTATATGAAGTACTATCTGTACGGAGAAAAAGAATATGGTGTACCTTGGTACTATCTGGCTGCCATTCATTCCATAGAGACAAGCTTCTCCACTAGTCCTACTATGACTTCTTCCGTTGGAGCAATTGGTAGCATGCAATTCATTCCAAGTACTTGGGTTGGGTACAAGTATGAATCGAGCGGAGGTTTGGTTGGAGAGGATGTAGATATTACTGACCTAGAAACAATCAAAAAGGGAAATGGCTATGGTGTGGATGCAGATAATGACGGCAAAGCAGACCCTTATAGCGTTGCAGATGGAGTAGCTGCAGCTGCTAACTATTTATCTAGTAATGGATTTGCCACAGATCCGAGAAAAGCTATCTGGCATTATAACCATGCAGACTGGTATGTGGAAAAAGTAATCAACTTAGCTGAAAACTTCAAAAATGGTACCCAAATCTCTAAGGATGGAGATGTTCAACTGAAATCCGGTGGGGAGTATGACGTTACTACTGTAGGTAACCGGTGGATTGGAAACTCCGTTTATGTATTTGGTGGTGGTCGCAATCAAGAGGATGTAAAGAACGGTAGATTTGATTGCTCTAGCTTCGTTTATTGGGCGTATTATCAAATAGGGGTTCAGTTAGGAGAACAAAGCTCAGTAAGTACGGAGACATTAAAAAATAGGGGTACTGCTGTTGAAGAAAAGGAAATGCAGCCAGGTGATTTAGTCTTTTTTGATACATATAAAAAGGATGGGCATGTCGGTATTTATATAGGTGATGGTAAATTCATTGGTGCTCAAAGTTCCAATGGGGTAGCTATAGAGGATATGACTACAGGCTATTGGAAAGAAAAATTTAATCACCGAGTTCAGCGAGTTACTAATATTTAATGATTCAAGAATCAGTTCCTATTCATGGTATAATAAGAGGTTAGAAGCTCGTCACTTCTAACCAAAAGTTATTAGCGAAACTCAATAAAAGGAAGGGGAGTAATATCCTCTTCTTTTTGTTATTTTAAACCTTTTTTACATTGTGACTCCAGGTGCGATATAACTATACATAAATGTTATAACTTTGGGAATAATATAAGAGTAGCAAGTTTAAATCCATTTGCTTGCTATCACCTTACATGCAAGTGGTTGGGGCACTCTTGTTTACTGGGATTCCAAGAGTGACCCAACCATAAGCCATTAAAACCTATGTCTTTAAAGGTTTGACTTTTAATTTTCATCATTCTCAGAATCCACAATAGAAATGGCTTTATACCAGCCCTTAGCAATCTCCATATCTCCTGTTCTCCTAGATTCTCTCTCCACATACTTTCTTAAAGTTATAACATAATCCGGATCTATTTCAGCGAATTTACGTACATATAGAATTTGTTCTTCTAATTTATAAATGCAGCCTAACGCAATATAAACGGAACCAAAGGTAATGTTTTCTTTTGTACCTAACCGATCTAATATTCTTAGCCCTAATTTAAGCATAAATATCCTTCTTTCTATAGGTTTATCGCATCGCATTAACTTAACGAACATAATACGCTGTTCTTGCTTCATTTACAACCAGCTGTTGAAAGTTAATACCAACTAAGGTTTTTCACAGTGTCGGATAATGTCGAATAACTTTTTTTGATTATACTGTCATAAGTAACAATTGCACTATTTTTAACCCTATATAATTACTCTATTAAAGCTTAGGAGAGATGAATAGATGGATAGAAAAAAGAAATTTATGATGGGATTAACACTTACAGGAATACTGACTATTGGAGGATTGGTTAATCCAATTACTTTGGAAAACACACGTGTAGAAGCAGCTTCTAATGCTGATACAAGTGGAAGTATACCCAAGAAGGAAAATGAGATTTTAAGATACTTGAGTAATTCCATGTTGGATTACTATCAAGAGGAAAAACAAACAGTAAAGACAGAAATAGAGAGCCTTATTCTAGTAGAGGAAGTCACAAAGAAAAGTCAGCTATTTAAAATAACGGAACAAAGATATGAAGCGTTACAAGTGTATAAAGAGGAAAAAAAGAAGAATGCTACAAAGGCGAAGCAAACGTATAATAAAAAATTGAGTAATATAGATACGGAACAAACTAACATAGAGAAGAATTTTGAAAAGAAGATCGCACAATTAAATGATTCTCAATCGAAACAAGTAGCATCTATAGGGAAATCGATGGAAAATAATATCTCTTCCATGCAAAAAGAAGAATCTAAAAGAATAGAAATGAATGCTGGAACAGATGAGATTATGAATAATATTAATTTAATCAATAAAGCTGTTGTTAAATACAAATCACAGGCCATCCTATTACATTTTGATAATGATATAAAAGGGAAAGAAACAGAGATTAAATTACTAAGTTTAACAACTAGTTTAGAAAAGGAAAAATGGAATTCTCAATTTAAAAGAGGATCGATTACTAAAACAGTGCTTAAAAACAAAATTAGCAATTTAGAGTCAAAAGAAAAAACAGAGAAGAATAGATTAAACGGTGTCATATCCTCTATGGAAAAAGCAAAAAACAATCAACTTCAAAACCTATTTGAACAAAAAGATCAAACGGTAAAAGAATTACAAAAACTTATAAAATAACAGGTAATGTTATAATGGATACATATTTTAAAAGTGACCGAGATAACCCAAAAGGGAAACAATTTTGACTAAACAAAACACTCTCTAGACAGAGAGTGTTTTGTTTATAAGTAAAGGAATAGCTCTACTCTTGTGTTGAAGAGTAATTCTATCATATTAAGTATAACCAGGATTTCCTAATTAAAGGGAAATCCTTTTTTCTGTCGCTAGGGTTGTAGCATAATCATAAACGTTTTGCAAAAAATACTTTAAAGGGAGGTAAAGAGAGTGAAGAAATCAACAATAATAACCGTAATAAAATCAACCATCTTGCTTCCAAATATAACCAACACCCCATATTGTTTCTAAATGTTTATCAATAGGAAATCCTGTTTCTCTAATTTTATCTCTAATGTTTCTAATGTATGAGCGAAGAGTTTGTTGACTAATAGGTTTGTTTGTCCAAATCCTATTTATTAAGGAACTGGGGGTTAGAACTTTATTAGGATTATTAATCAGCAATTCTATAATTTTAATTTCAATTTGAGAAAGTGGTATCAGTTTTTTATTATAAGTCAATTCATGCTTACTTTTCTCTAATTGTAAATGATTAAATGTATAGACTTCACTCTTCACTTTAGGTAGAGTACGGAATAATGAGTTTATCCTAGCTAATAATTCTTCTTCATAAATTGGTTCTTTTAAACAAATATCCGCACCATTTTTAAGGATACTAACCAGTGAATCATTAGTATTATTACTAATCACTACTAAAAAGACAGAAGAAACAACTCTAATTTCCTTACATATGTCTTCCACTTTTAGTTTTAGTGAGGAGTTATCTATTAATACCATAGTAATGTTTTGACTAATAATAGAATTAATCATATCTTTAGGATTTACTGGTTCAATGCAATCAAATCCGTTTCTCTTTAGGAGTTTAAACCAATAATACCCTTTGTCTCCTCCTATGATTAAGATTTTTTTCATCATAATTCTCCTAGCGTTTTTTTCATCATTTTATAGAAAAATTGTGTAGAAATTTTGCATTTAATTAAACAAAATCCTATTAAATATGCATTTTTTATGTAGTTTATTTAAATATCTTATGGGAAGTATAATATTGTTACTAAAACTATTGAGGAGGTAATAATATGAATATGACTTACGAAGAATGTGTAAAAGCTTGTTTAGAATGTATGGAGGCATGCAATTACTGTTTTGATGCTTGTTTAAAAGAGGATGACGTTAAAATGATGGTCGATTGCATCAGGCTAGATCGAGAGTGTGCAGACATTTGTAGCTTAGCTGCTAAGGCTATCCAGTCTAATAGTCCAGTAATGAAGGAAATATGTTTGTTATGTGCAGAGATTTGTGAAAAATGTGGAGAAGAATGTAAAAAACACAGTCATCATGAACACTGCCAAAAATGTGCAGAGTCTTGTTTTAAATGCGCAGAGATTTGCCGAAAAATGGTTTCTTAAGCTAATTTATCAATAGAACAAATCCAATAAGTTATTTACCAAATAAATAACTTATTGGATTTTGTTTATATTTATGGTCATAGTAATGGTAATCATATTGCAAGTAATATTAGTATTTATTAGTTTGAAATCTTATCTAATACTGATACATTCATTCCAAACTTACACATAGCTTCACAGTCATCTCTTAAATCTGAGAAAAGAATATAAGAAATTTTACACATATTTTCATGTTGAAAGGAAGGTCTTAATAATTGTGCTTTAATTTCTTTTTTCCTTTTATTAGGAGCAATTAAATAAAATTTGGACTTATCCTTGTTAAAGGACATAGACAAATCCTGTAAGCGCAAAATCCCAGAGTATATGGAAGTGGATTTTTCTACTTCAAAGGCACTTATAACTTTATTGTCAACATTAAGCCAAAGAACATCTATAAAAGATATTGTTTCACTAACAGCAATTGAAAGTGATTCTAAATTTAAATGTGGTATAGAGTAACTTCCTAAATTCGATCCTTTCCATTCTTTCTTATGGTCATTTTTTGCTATCCAAACTTTATAACCAAGAGCCTTACCTATCTTTGCTAGATAATACTGCATTTCAGTGTGTTCATTCTCTTCGGCTAATTCTAATTGAATTTCATGATGTCTTTTATTAATCTTCTTATTAACCTTTTCTATGTCCTCTAATAGTATAGTGTGGTTTTCTTGTATTACTTGTCTGCCGGAACCTATTTCATAGAGTAAACCCGCTAGTGCACCTAAATCTTTCGATAGAATTAAACTATGATTGTCATTATACTCCATTATTATTTCCCGCATTTTCAAATAATCTCCCCAGGAACCTAATTTGATCTTTTGTTTGAATAACATATTAAAACCTTTAACAATACTAGTGTTGAAAGGCGGAAAAATAGTTGGATGAAGGAAATATAAAATATTACCTACTGCAGGACCTAATCCTTTAATGTTTTTTTCTTGAATCTTCATTATATTAAAGATTAATTGTTTTTCTTGGTTATAAAGTAAGGAGTCCTTTAAAAATTGGCCAAAAGCTTTTTTATTATCTTCATTTTCGTAAATATCAGGTATCCTTAACTTTGGCTTCCAATAAAAAGCATGAGCTGCTCCCTCAAAAATTTGTTTTTGTTCCGCAATTGCTGAAACGGCTACTTCAAGGGATGAACCCTTAAAGTCACAAGGAAAAGTGTTATTCTCTATTTCCTTTATAACTACTTTTATTGCATTTTTAATTGTTCGAAATGCCTTTAGTCTCTCATTGTTATTTATAAACCAGGTCTGATAAACAGATTCTGAATCGTTTTTATATTCATTGATTGCTTTAATTAAAGGATTAGTCATAGTATTGCTCCTCTATAGTTAATATTTCTGAACTTTTTAGATTTCAATAAATTAGTAATTTGTTGTTGTGTAATTTTTAAATTCTAAGGTAAGGGCAAAAAAACATTTTCTGAACTTTACCTGAATTGTGAAATCCAAAGTGTAAATGTGTCCTTGATAAACATATTATATATGTAACATTTGGTTTGAAATTTTGACTTGCCAAGAGTCTGTAAATCTAAAATAAAGGATTAAGGGATGTGGTTCAATTGTGTTTTACAAATAACTTTGTTGAAGAACAAGCTTATAAAATAAGTAAAATAATAAAGGAAAAATCGGTATATAAATTTGACCGAGTAATCTATGCGAATAATAACAATGATGAATACCTAGATTCTGAATGGGATAAAAAGTCCCTTATTACCAAAATTGTTTTAAAAGATAATAACAACCAAGAATATGTAATCCAGCCAAATCATATTGGATTGAAATTTGCACAGGGAGAAATTCCCTTTAAGAAATACACTAAACTACAAAAAAGAGACGATAAGCAAGGAATTTGGATTTTTGTTTTTTCAGTTGTTCCGTTATTGTTATTATTTAGTATTATAAGGATGTTCTTAATTTAGGATAAAAAAAATTTCTGCATAATTTATGCATTTTTTCTTAGTAAAATAGGGAAATATACATAGGGAGGAGCAGAAGCCGAATTCTAATCAATATTTTCCATCATTTTTTAGATGTTTTTATGAGAAAAAGCATTCTAATTATTGAACCAGAAAAAGGAGAGTAAAAATGAAGAAAAAAACTTTTATGAAAAGCAGTCTTATCTTGACTCTATTGGTCTTATTATTAGCTGCTTGCTCTAACAATAACAACGATAATAGCTCAAACTCAAGTGAAGATGAAGGAATGGATATGTCTTCTCATGATATGGAAGGAATGGATATGTCAGGTTCTGGAGAAGTGCCTGAAGGTTTAAAAGTCGCTGAAAATCCTAAGTATGATGTAGGAAGTAATGCTATCATCAATGCAGACCATATGGAAGGCATGGACGGTGCTGAGGCAACTATTGTAGGTGCTTATGATACATTTGTTTATACAATATCGTACACACCTACAACAGGTGGAGAGAAAGTAACAGACCATAAATGGGTGATTCAAGAAGAAATTGAAGATGCTGGGGATGAAGCAATTGAGCCAGGTACAGAAGTAATAATCAATGCAGATCATATGGAAGGCATGAATGGGGCAAAGGCTACAATTGATTCTGCAGAGAAAACAACGGTTTATATGGTTGATTACACTCCAACTACAGGGGGAGAAAAAGTAACGAACCATCAATGGGTTACTGAAAGTGAATTATCTCCAGTAGAATAATAAAAAAGGCTATCTTACGGTAGCCTTTTTTTATCATTAAAATTAATATGGGAGTTGGAAAAAATGGGGGCTGAAAAGATAAAAATTGCTGTTAACGGTGGTATCCAGTTTGGAGCTAAGTTAAATGCTAGGCAACTATCAATTCTGGTTAAATATCTAGGTGAGAATCAAGAGGTAGAATTAACTACCTTCCAACAAATATATTTGGAGATTCCAAAAAGTAATGCTCAAGAAATAATGAAGGAATTTAGGAAGTCTGGATTAAGTTGTTATCCAGTAGGCAATTATGTGAAAAGCCTACGTACATGTAATTTTTGTAAAGGTTCTGAGGAAGAAGGTATGCCTGTAGCACAGGAATTGAACAGAAGAGTTGCAGGTAGGGAAGTACCATTTACTTTGAAATTTGCCTATACTGGTTGTCCCGTGGGTTGTGGTGAACCATTAGTAAACGATATAGGAGTAATGAAAATAAAAGATACTTATTCCTTGTATATTGGGGGGAAAAGTACTGGGAAAGATGCAGAAATAGGAACATTATTATTTAAGGATCTTTCACCAGAGCAACTATATCAAAAGGCTGATAAAATCATAGAATTATATATTTGTGAAGGTAAGAAGAGAGAAAAATTTTATAAATTTGTTAAGCGAGTGGGAATAGATCGAATCAAGGAAAGTCTTTGATTTTGATAGAAAAGGTTATAGAGTTTGCTCTATAACCTTTTCATATTTTTGCTAGTTAATATTTGCTTAATAGATTAAAAGACTATTAGGTATAAAAACAATTAAAATAGGACAGTATGAAACTAGAAGGGGGATATTTATATGAAGAAAATAATTATCTATTCAACAGCTTCTGTCCTTTTAATTACTTTATTTTTTCATTTTAATTTTAAGGTCCTTGGAAAAGAGGATAAATTACTACAAACTATTGATAATCTCCAATCAATAAATGCTAATATTGCTCAGTGGTCTATCTTCACAAAAAAAGAGGAGAAGAGTGATTCTTCATTAAAGAAATACTATCAAAGAAAATCTGAGCTGAAGAAAAAATATCAACAGTTTAACTGGGAAGTGGAGAAAGATGAAAACCATCATATTAAGTTAACTGGTTCATTAAAAGAAAAGAATAGAGAACAGTTAATTACCCTAACTGCATTTAAAGAAAATGATAAATATAATATTTTGGAAACCTATAGTTATAAAAGTAGGGGTTGGAATAATGAGGAATACAAAAAAGTATTATTAACATTAGATGAGAAAGAAGAATACTATTTTACAGTCAAGGCATTAATGAAAAAGCAAGAAAATATTGAACAAATTTCAACTTTACTTGTAAAAAAATTTTCGGCAAAATCTATTGAAAAATTAGTTGAGGATGATTTTGTCTCAATTACAGCCTATAACAAGTCTTGGGAAAATTATTTAACTAGTAGTAAAAAAAATAAATTTAATGTTCAATTTGGTATAAGGACTAATAAAGATCTCCAAAACGCTTATAATTTAACCATTGGAAGCCCCATAATAACAGAAGAATATTGAAGGTTTAACTATGGCTACCATAATGAGTATGCCATTTTTTTATTCAAGAGAAGTAGATTATATCATTCTAAAAAATTCTATCTCTAATAATGTGCAGAAAATATGCAGACTACTGGTGAATCTATCACATATAAATATGTAGATAACACTATCTAATAAGGAGGTCTAATATGATTCGAAAAGTAAATGGTTATCTACTAGCTATTATTTTAGTGATGTATTTTAGTATTTTTCTAATAAATTATCTGAAATTAGATATCAAGCTTTCTTCAGATATTGTATCAACCTCTACAAAGCAACTAGATGCAGATATGCTTTCCTCTTTATTAGCAAATGAAATTGTACAATTTAATTTATCAGATGTGAACAAAGAAATAGTAAAACCATCCATTTTAAACGGTGTGGTTTGGGTTACTTCAAATATTTGGCCAAATGATATTAGAACCTTTTTAGGAAGAGAATTAGTAGGATTTTCGCAATTTAATACAGAGATAGCTATTGCAGGGAAAGGAACCAATTTAGCAACATTGCCAATTGAGTCTCCACCTCCAAACGATGCCATTCTTTTAAATGACAGTAATAAAAATAGCAGTTCTAATGAAGAGAAAATTGAAACCCCAAAGAAGGATACCACTGATAAGAAGGTTGTTTATATATATCATACTCATAGTTGGGAAGCTTTTTTACCACAACTTTCAGGGGTGACAAATCCTAATCAGGCGTCTAGCTTAGATGAAACTAGAAATGTAATTCAAGTGGGTACCCAATTACAGAATGAATTACTAGAGAGAGGTATAGGGACTGAACATAGTACTACCAATGTAACTGCCGAACTTAAAAAGAAGGGTTGGGGTTATTCACAATCTTATAGTTTAACAAGAGAAATCGTTCAAGAAGCAACTGCCAAGGAAAACTCTTTAGTTTACCTTATTGATATACATAGGGATTCACAGGCAAGAAAAATTACTACATTAAATTATGATGGGCTCGAATATGCAAGATTATTCTTTGTAGTTGGAAAGGAAAATAAAAACTATGAACGAAATCTTAAATTGGCCAAAGATTTAAACGAAAGATTAGAAAATAAAATTCCTGGGATTAGTAGAGGAGTTTTTGTGAAAAGTAAAGATGAAGGTAATGGAGTTTATAATCAAGATTTATCAAGTAATTCTATTCTCCTGGAATTTGGTGGGGTGGATAATACACAGAAGGAACTTTCAAATACGGTTGAAAAATTTGCAGAGGTGTTTAGTGAATATTATAAACAAGTAGAGGAAGTAAATAATTAAATATATTTCCAGTACTAATTGTGCGGGTGATTATTATAAACATATAAATTTGGTGTAAAGATTAAAAATCCACACTTTCTCCAAAATTTTAATTTATATTAACCACTAGAACAATGGAATGGAGAAAAGAGAATGAATTTCAAATTGGCAGTAAAAACAACATTCCTTTCTTTAATCATCCTTATCTTAGCAGCATGTATAACCACGAAAAATGAAAAAAAAAAATCCGTGGTGGATAGTAAAGAAAAAGTAAAAGAAGTAATTCTTATAAGAAATAATTATAAGTTAGATAAAAATTGGAATTTAGTCGATATTCCAGACAATATAGTGATTTCTAAAAATAACAAGGATGTACAGGTTTTTGAAGAAGAATATGTATGTAAGGAAATGAATGAAGATAGGAATATAGTAATCGGATATAATCACAACAAAATGTGATGGTCATCAGAAATATTAAGTAACCATATACACGTGATCTTAAGTAACTTAATTAAAAATCTGAAAAAGGGTATGCTTAGGTTACTTTAGGTTTATTTCATACGTACGTTTGCTACAGTACCCTTTAAATCCTTTTCAAAACAAGCGAGTTATATGTGACTTATTCTTCTATAAAATCTTATTACAAAGACAAAGCTGAAAAAAATCCTTGGGTATGACCAGCTAATAAATAGAAGAAAAAAATTAACTTTAGGCTTTACATAGGGTGCGGGGGTATAGTATACTTTGTTTGTGGAGGTGAATGTATTAATGACATCTTTTTTAGATAATGATGAGTCTTTAGAGGAAACTCATTGTTCCACTTCAAGTGATCGAAAAAGCCATCACTCCAATAAGGTCAAACAAAACCTTATAACTAGGTTAAATCGGATTGAAGGTCAAATACGAGGTATAAAAGGATTAATAGAGAAAGATACTTATTGTGATGATGTCATAACACAGATATCTGCTACACAAGCTGCTATAAATAGCGTTGCAAAGATTTTACTGGAGGGTCACCTGAAAGAGTGCGTTGTTGAGCGAATACAAGAAGGTGACTTAGAAGTATTAGATGAAGTTTTAGTAACAATACAAAAACTAATGAAAAAATAAGGGAGAAGATAATTATGGAAAAAGTAAAATTGAACGTACAGGGTATGTCTTGTAATCATTGCGTAAACTCAATCGAAGGTAGTGTAGGTAAGATTGATGGCGTATCAAATGTAAAAGTTGATCTTGGAGCCGGATCTGTACTTGTAGAGTTTGATAAAGAGGTAGTTACATTAGATAAAATTAAAGAAACAATTGATGATCAGGGTTACGAAGTACAGTAATACTAACAAGGGCGAACGTTTAAAAATAACGTTGCCCTCTCTTTATAAAATAAATATACCTATAGGGGGTATGTGTTTTGCGGATTAAGATGAGAATATAAAACCTTTTTTGGGTCAAATTAATAAAGGATTTTATAACTGTAAATGAAAGTTATAGGAGGGTATAAAATGTCAACAGATAATGGTTCATTAGCACAACCAAAACCTAATACTAGTGAAAATGTTTCACTAAATATTACTGGAATGACATGTGCAGCATGCGCAACTCGTATTGAAAAAAACATATCAAAAGTGCAAGGCGTTCAACAAGCAAATGTAAATCTAGCTACGGAAAAAGCAGCAGTGACCTATAATCCATCACAAGTTTCAATTGAGGAAATAATTGAAAAAGTTAACAAAACAGGGTATGGGGTTGAACAAGAAAAAGTAAATTTAAATATCATAGGTATGACATGCGCCGCTTGTGCTACTCGTATTGAAAAAGTATTAAATAAGGTAGACGGAGTGAAAAATGCTACTGTTAATCTTGCAACAGAGAAGGCCAGTGTTGAATATATTCCGGGAAGTACCAATGTAGATCAATTAGTTAATGTAGTAAAGAAAGCTGGCTATGATGCAAAATTAATTAGTGAAAATGATGGGGATTATGAACAAAGTGCTCGAGAAAAAGCATATAGAAAACAAAAAATAAAATTTATTGTTGGTGCTATTTTATCTATACCTTTCTTAATCATGATGATATCAGATTTTATGATGGAGTACGGAAATGGAGGATTTTTCCACTTAAATCCTTGGATTCAATTTTTACTAGCTACAGTAGTTCAATTTTATGTTGGTGGTCATTATTACCGCGATGCTTATAATTCAGTTCGAGGAGGTAGCGCAAATATGGCTGTATTAGTAGTGCTAGGAACATCAGCGGCCTATTTATACAGTTTAGTTGTTACCATAATGGGGACTGGGCAATTTCTTTATTTTGAAGCAGCAGCTGTGGTTATGACTCTAATTGTTTTAGGAAAGCTACTGGAAATAAGGGCAAAAGGTCAAACTTCTGAGGCTATAAAAAAATTAATGGGTTTACAGGCAAAGACAGCTAGAGTTATCCGTAATGGTATGGAAGTGGATATACCACTAGAAGATGTTCAAACAGAAGATATTATTTTCGTTAGGGCAGGCGAAAAGATACCAGTTGACGGAATAATTATAGAAGGAAATACTACAGTTGATGAATCTATGTTAACAGGAGAAAGCATGCCTGTTGGTAAGAAAGCTGGAGATAATGTTATTGGTGCTACCATGAATAAACATGGTTCGTTTAAATTCCAGGCAACTAAAGTTGGAAAAGATACTGCTCTTTCGCAAATAATTAAACTAGTTGAAGAAGCCCAAGGATCAAAAGCGCCAATTCAGCAAGTTGCAGATAAAATATCAGCAGTATTTGTACCAATTGTAATTGTAATAGCTTTAGCGACATTTGGTATTACATTCGTACTTCTTGGATTTACCCCAGCATTAGTTAGTACAATTGCAGTATTAGTTATCGCATGTCCATGTGCTTTAGGATTAGCCACACCAACAGCTGTGATGGTAGGGACAGGTAAAGGGGCTGAAAATGGATTACTTATAAAAGGTGCAGAACATCTACAAAACTCACAGCGTGTAACAACAGTTGTGTTAGATAAAACCGGTACTATTACAAAGGGCGAACCTGATGTAACAGATATTGTTCCCTTCGGAAATCTTTCTCAAGATGAAATTTTACAAATTGCTGCAACTGCAGAAAAAGGTTCAGAACATCCACTTGGTGAAGCTATTGTAAACAGTGCGTCTGATAAAGGGTTAAATTTATTAAATGCAACTAACTTTAAAGCTATACCGGGGCATGGGATTGAGGTTAGTATCAATAATCAAAGGATTTTAATCGGTAATAAAAAGCTTATGGCTCAAAATAAGGTGAATATTAGTTCTTCTATTGATACTATGGAAAAATTCGAGGGTGAGGGAAAAACTGCTATGCTTATGGCTATTGATGAAAGTCTAGTAGCCATAATTGCTGTGGCAGATACTGTTAAAGAAACATCTTCAGATGCTATTAAGGCTCTAAAGCAACTAGGTATTGAGGTCATCATGATTACTGGGGACAACCAACTTACAGCAGAAGCTATTGCCAAGCAAGTTGGTGTGGACCGAGTACTTGCGGAAGTTCTGCCAGAAGACAAATCTGCCGAAGTAGAAAAACTGAAGCAAGAAGGAAAGGTAGTTGCAATGGTTGGAGATGGAATTAATGATGCTCCCGCACTTGCTTCGGCTGATGTAGGAATTGCAATTGGGACTGGTACTGATGTTGCAATGGAGGCTGCTGATATTACCTTAATGCGGGGAGATTTGATGGGGATAGTCGATATAATTCTTCTTTCGAAATCAACGATGCGAAAGATACGCCAGAATTTGTTTTGGGCATTTGCATATAATATCATCCTCATCCCTGTTGCAGCTATTGGTTTATTAAATCCAATACTTGCCGGTGGTGCTATGGCTTTTAGCTCCGTATCTGTTGTAGGAAATACATTATTCCTCCGTAGATGGAAACCTATTAGATAAGTTGATAAAAGAACCTGCAAATATCTTGCAGGTTCTTTGTTTTATTTAAGTAACTACTGTTTATTGTTGTTGCAGATTTATTTCTACCAATACGTTCTAGTTTTTGTTAGGTTAAAACGTTAAAATTTATGAACTTTTGTTCATATAAAATGCATAAAATCTCCAATTATTTTTAATATGATATTCATGAAAGTGAGGAGAGAGAATGAAATTAAAAATAATAGCATTAATTGGATTTATATTGTTAATTCTTTCGGCATGCTCAAATAAACAAAACGAAAATACAAATCGAGCAGATGTTGAAAATCAGCCTGAGAAGATTACCACAGAAGAAACAACTGAACCTGAAATCTTAAAAGGGAACGAGTTTACTATTGTCGCGAAAGAAGCAAAGCATCAATTGACAAAAGAAGTCAGTGTAGATGCTTGGACTTTTAATGGTTCGGTTCCAGGTTCTCAAATACGTGTTTTGCAAGGGGAGAAAGTAAAAATTAACTTAAAAAATGAATTAGCCGATCCAGTAACTATACATTGGCATGGACTTGTTCTCCCAAATAATATGGATGGTATTCCAGGTGTTACTCAAAATGCTGTACAACCAGGGGAGACGTTTACCTATGAGTTCACACCTCAAAATCCTGGAACTTATATGTATCACACTCATCAAGACGGTGTTAATCAACTGGATAAGGGACTTTATGGTGCTTTTATTGTAGAACCTAAAGAAAAAACATACGATCGTGATTACACGTTAATGCTTGACGAATGGATGAGTAATCCAGAGGAAGGTATGGATATGAGTGATATGGAAGGCATGGATATGGGTGAAAGTGATGAAATGGAAGGTATGAATATGGATGATGATGAAAGTAATGATGGAGAAAGCATGACGATGGACGATATGAGTGCATATGACATCTTTACCATTAATGGAAAAAGTGGTGAGAGTATTGAGCCTTTAAAAGTTAAAGAGGGGGAGAAGGTAAGAATCCGTTTTGCTAATATTGGGTATATGACACACAAAATGCATTTGCATGGACAAAAATTTAAGGTAGTAGCGGTTGATGGAATAGAGATAACCAACCCAGAAGAAATAGAAGATCAGTTGATCTCTATCTCACCTGGTGAACGGTATGATATAGAGTTTGTAGCAGATAACCCAGGGGAGTGGTATCTGGAGTGTCATGGAAATATGGAAGGAACTGCTGGAATGAAAGTGAAACTACAATATGAAGGAAGTTCCTTATCTACAGATAAACCGAATCAGGAGAAAGAACTTCCAGAGTTCACTTACACAAATTATGGTTCCTCAAAAGAAAGTGAGTTCACTTTAAATCAGAAATATGATGTTGAATATACAATGAACCTAAATACAGAGGTATTAGATAATAATATGGCTTACACAATTAATGGAAAGGCTTTTCCGAATACCGAAAATATTTCAGTTAAAGAAGGGGACCTTGTAAAAGTAAAGCTTGTTAATAACTCTAAAGGCGAAGACCATCCTATGCATTTACATGGTACATCTTTTCAAATTCTAAGTAAAAATGGAAAAAAGCTTGAGGGAGCAACTATTATTAAAGACACTGTAAATCTAGAACCTGGAGATGAGTATATAATAGCTTTCAAAGCTGATAATCCTGGGAATTGGCTATTCCACTGCCATGATTTACATCATGCTTCTGCAGGTATGGTAACAATGGTTAAATATAAAGGGTTTCAGCCATCTTTTACTCCAGATGAAAATGCAAATAATCAGCCAGAATAATTTATCTTATAAAATAGGATAAAATGCGGCCTTTTAGGGCCGCATTTTACTGCTAATAAAAATAGTAACCGATAAAGGACGGAGAACATTTGAATTTTACTTTATTATTAAGAGATAAAAAGGTGTTGTTTATTCTATTAGTTGTCAATATTATAGGCTCGTTATATGGATTTATTTGGTATGGTGGTCAACTATCGATTACACCTAATAAATATCTAATTTTTGTTCCTGATAGCCCAACAGCTAGTTTGTTTTTTGTGTTTGTATTAATTGGTTTGATTTTAAGAACAAATTTACCTTTGTTTGAGGCTCTAGCTATTGTAACGTTATTTAAATATGGAATATGGGCAGTTGTAATGAATGTATTAGTTCTAATAGAGATAGGATATTTAGATTGGTCTAGTTACATGCTGATTTTCTCCCATGGGGCCATGGCAATTCAGGGTTTACTATATAAAAGTTTCTATAAAATAAAAGGTTGGCATCTAGTAGTTGCTGCCATTTGGACTCTTCATAATGATGTGATTGATTATCTATTTAATATGATGCCAAGATATAGCGTATTGGATAATTATATTCCGCAAATAGGCTATTTTACTTTCTGGCTAAGTGTTATTTCAATTGGCATTACGTATTTTCTTTGTATTAGAAAGAAAAAGGCAATACCGGAAATTTGAAACAAAATCTCATTCTTAAAAATTTTAAAACGAGGTGAATCTTTGTGGAGAACATTCAACAGTTAAATAGAATCGCTTTTGAGTTTGGGAATTTCACTGTTTATTGGTATGGAATAATCATTGGGGCTGGTTTACTTCTTGGTTGGATTCTTGCTACAAAAGAATCTAAAAGACAAGGACTTCCTAAAGACACTTTTTCGGATCTTTTATTATGGGCTATACCGATTTCCATTCTTAGTGCCCGAATTTATTATGTTTTATTTAAATGGGAATATTACTCAGAGAATCCAGGGGATATCATTGCAATATGGGAAGGTGGTATTGCCATACATGGAGCTATTATTGGAGGGGCATTAACAGCTTGGTTTTTTGCTAAAAAGAAAGGTCTATCCTTTTGGCAATTGGCTGACATAGCAGCACCTAGTCTTATACTAGGTCAGGCAATAGGGCGTTGGGGGAACTTTATGAACCAGGAAGCTCACGGTGGCAAGGTTACTAGAGATTTTCTGGAGAATTTAAATTTGCCGGATATTATTATTAATCAAATGTATATTGAGGGCGCGTATTATCATCCTACTTTTTTGTATGAATCCTTATGGAATATTCTTGGTTTTACTTTATTAATTGTTATTAGAAGAATTATTACCCTTAAAAAGGGAGAACTATTTTTAGGTTATATAATGTGGTATTCTTTTGGGAGGTTTTTTGTTGAGGGGTTAAGAACGGATAGCTTAATGCTTACAGCTAACTTACGTATTGCACAAGTAATTTCTCTGATATTCTTTATTGCCGCTGTCCTATTAATCTGGTATAAGAGAAGGCAGGAATGTGAAAAAGTGAGATAATTTAACATATACAAAAAATAGGCTCCTGTTTTTCAGAAGCCTATTTTTTGTTGTTTTTTCTATGTTAAGTGTCTTTATCTCCATTTTTTTTCTTATTGCTTTATCTTTTTTTAAACTCTTTTAAAATATATATTAATAACAGGATTATTGAGCAATATATTATTGTCTCTTTCCATCCAGATAAATTGATATTGAATACCTTATTAATGGAATAAACTTCAATTAAAAGCGATGGAATTTTTCCTATTGTACTAGCTATAGTAAACGGGATAATTCTAATGCTACCTACTGCTGCTGTTAATGTCACGGCACCTGAAGGAATAAAAGGAAGAATTCTTAACAGGATTATAAGTATTACGGCATTAAATTCAGTTGTGTTTTGTAACTTTTTTAAGAAGTGACTTTTTATCTTATACTTAGCGGTAAAGCGTTTTAACCCTTTACGGTATAAGATAAAACTTACTATAGCACCTAATGATTCACCAATTATTGAAATAATAATTGCTAATTTTAAATCAAAATAAATAATATTTATAGTAGTAAGAAAGGCACTAGGAATAACTCCAAAAATTGCTATTATAATATTTGCAATTATAGTAACAGCAGCTATGACGATGGGGTTCCCTGGTAAATACTCTATAAAGATGTTCTTCAATCAGATACTTTTCCAATCCACTTGTATCCAACACCCCATACTGTTAATAAGTATTCTTCTGAAGGAAAACCAGCCTTTCTAAGTTTGTCACGCAAATTTCTTATGTGTGAATCTATTGTTCTATCTTCAGTTTCTACTCCATGTCCCCATATGGAGTGTATCAGATGGTCTCTAGTGAATACTTTATTTAGGTTTTGGAGAAAAAGTTTCATAAGAGCAAATTCCTTTGGAGTTAGAGGAATATTCTTCGTCTGGTATTGTAAATCAAAGGACTCTTGATCTAAGACTAAGCCATCAAACTCTATCAATTCAGACCTATTACCTTTTCTTCTTAATACTGCTTCAATTCTAGCAACAAGTTCCTCACCATCAAAAGGTTTGGATATATAGTCATCTGCCCCTGTATTTAACCCTTTAACAACATCTTTTTTATCTGTTCTTGCAGTAAGCATTATTATTGGAGTTTCCCAGTATTTTTTAATTTCTATACATGCTTCCCAGCCATTCATATCAGGCATCATTAAATCTAATAAAATAAGATCAACGGGGTTTGATTCTAAATAAAGTAAAGCATCAATTGCCGAATTTATTTTTTTGCAGTGATAGCCTAATGGTGACAAATACAGAGCAATTAGATCAAGCATTTGTTGTTCATCATCTACAATTAAGATTTGTTTCAATTGACTTCCCCTCCATACGACTTAAAAGATAGTATAAATGTTGTTCCGATATTAAGCTTACTTTCTACTCTTATTGTTCCTTCATGTGCTTGAACCAATTCTTGTACAATGGATAGTCCTAGTCCAGTACCCCCTAAAGATCTTGTTCTTGACTTGTCAACACGGTAAAATCGATTGAAAATATAAGGAAGATCTTCTTCGGGTATTCCGTTTCCGTTATCATGGATAATTATTTCCGTTTCTTTTTTTCTAGCTTTGACTATAACTTCTACTTTACTGTTTTTTGGAGAGTACTTCATAGCATTATCCAATAAGTTGAATATTATTTGTTCCATTCTCGCTGGGTCTCCATGTAAAGAAGAAGTTCTAGGACAATTAATTGTTAAATCGATTTCTTGTTCTTTAAAGGCTGGTGACATTTTTATTTGTAATTTCACTAATAGCTCATATAGATTTATTTGTTGTTTCTGGATGAGAAATGTGTTTTTATCAATCTTTGCTAACTCAAATAAGTCCTCTATTAAAGTAGAAAGTCTATTTGCTTCTTCTACAATAATTCGAAGGTACTTTTCTTTTTCTTCCTCTTCAATATTTTTTCTAAGAGAAATATCTGCATAACCCTTTATATAAGTTAACGGCGTTCTAAGTTCATGAGAAATACTAGCCAAAAAATCATTTCTCTCTTTTTTTAAGAAATTTAAGTCTCTTGCTAATTCTTTTAAGGATACTGCTAGTTCACCTAACTCATCATTACTTGCCTTTGGGAGATCCACTGAAAAATTCCCTTTACTTATTTGATAAGTCGCTTCCTTCATCTTTACGAGGGGTTTAGTCAATGCTCTAGTAAGGAGTACAATCACAACGAAAGTTAAAATAAGGGCAATTATACCAGCAAGAACGAAATGTTTATTTAACCTTCCAATTAAAGTGTGAATGGATGCTGTTTCTTGGTACATATAGACATATCCTATTGTTTCATTTTTTTGCATTATTGGACTTAAAGTAATAATGTAAGGTTTATTTTTCCAGTCATCTTCTACAACTTTCCCCTCACTCTTTAGTTCCGTTTTTTGTTGAATTAAATATTTTTTGTAATTATTATTGTCAAATGATGTTCCCAAAACATCACCTTTTTGATTAACAATTACTACATCAGTTAAAGCTTCTGATTCCATTAAAATAACGTGACTAATGGAATCTTCTTCAAAATGCTTCTCTAGAATATCTCTATGAGAATTACCCCTTGCTTGTAAAGCGGATAGCTCTTCCTCAATTCTCACATTAACTAAAGAACTATGGAGATAAGAAAACATAAATGCTTCTAGGCCAAAAATGATTATGAAAAATAGAATTCCTAGTTTTATGGAAAGTTTTCTCATTAGGTCACCTGAATTTTTATTATATTTTTTATGTTACTTCAATTATATGAAGAAATTATGCAGGAAGTTAAATGTGTAATTCACCAATCGTTTATGATAGTGAATAAAGTTTTATTATGAACTTCTTAGTGGTAAATTACTCCTTAAATTTTATCAGAATATTACAATGAAATGTAATTGTAATATTTTTCATCTCCAAATTCGACAAAAAGTGATGTTATAATTTTGCTTGTTATTAGAGATTGATAAAGAAAGGACATACGAATGAGTAAATTACTGATTAAGACATCTGTCATAACGTTCGGAATTGCTGCCTCATTAGCATTAACTAATACAACTTCTATTGCATTAGCATCTTCTGAGGAAGATTTACAAAATAAAAAATTCAATATACAAGAAAATCGTAGTAAAGTCCAAGATGGTTTAGAACAAACAGAGGAAGAGCTTGATAACATAAAAACGGAACAAGATAAAATAAATGCTGAAATTAAACGTTTAGATACGTTAATAACAGAAACGAATAGTAAAATACGCAAAAATGATGAAAATATAAAAAATGCAAATATAAAAATCAAAAAAGTAAATGATGAAATAAAAACTCTTAAGGAACGAATAAAACAACGGGAAGATTTGTTAAAGGAGAGGGCTCGATCCTATCAAGAAATTGGGACTATTAACTATTTGGATGTTTTAATAGGCTCACAGAGTATTAGTGATTTTTTAGATAGAGCTGGTGCGGTAACAACCATAATTACTGCAGATCAGGATTTAATCCAACAACATATGGATGATAAGAAAGTGTTAGAGGATAAGGAAAATGAAGCAATAGTTCTGTTAGTGAAACTTGAAAATTATGGTGAGTCTCAAAAGAAACTAAAAGGCGAATTAGATATACAAAAGAAAAATAAAGATGATATTATGCGATCTCTAAAGGCTAAAGAAGAAGATTTAGAAAATGAAAAACTAAGTTTAGAAGAACAAAATTCATTACTTGATTCTCAAGAGGAAGCTATCGAAAAAGCTATAAAAATAGAATCTGAGAAGAAAGCTCAAGTAGCTACTAAAAAAGAAAACGAAGCAAAAAGTACTTCTAGTAGTATTAAATCGAACACAAATGTTTCTGAAAATTCAAAAGGGGAATGGACAACTCCAGCTCAAGGACGATTAACATCCACTCTTGGTGAAAGATGGAACAAGTTTCATGCTGGTATAGATATTGCTAACAGTGCTGATGTGCCAATTGTTGCTGCTGCTGATGGGGTTGTTAGTAGATCTTATTATTCCACAAGTTACGGTAATGTAGTCTTTATCTCTCACTCAATTAATGGTCAGGTCTATACAACTGTTTATGCGCACATGGATAGTAGAGTAGTTAAGACAGGGGAATCTGTTTCCAAAGGGCAACAAGTAGGAATTATGGGGAACACTGGACAATCTTTTGGTCAGCATTTGCATTTTGAACTTCATAAAGGTCAGTGGAATGCATCCAAATCGAATGCTGTTAACCCACTCGATTATATTTCAATATAAATCATCAATCCAATCATACAATTAAATTATTTTAAACATTAACTTGATTAAAGAAGTGTTAATTAGGTTAATGTTTTTTTTTAGAATTACTTACTTTAAAGATTGAATCTTGGAGGAGAAACCACGTTTAAAAGTAAAATTTTTATCTTTTTTGTTGTATCGGTTATTTTTTTAGCTGCTTGTAATAACAACAAAAACACAAATGAAATAACTGCTGCTGAAAGTTTAAAAATAATGACCAGCTTTTACCCTTTATATGATTTTAAAAATAAGATAGCAGGGGACCGAGCTAAAGTTATAAATCTTGTGCAATCGGGTATTGAGCCACATGATTATGAACCATCACCAAAAGATTTGGCAAATCTAAATGAAGTTGATTTATTTATATACAATGGTGCTGGGTATGAAAGTTGGGTAACAGATACGATAAAAAGTATTGACACGAAAGATACAAAGATTATTAATTCTAGTGAATATGTTGATTTATTGACTTTAAGAGAAACTGGTGAGAGTACGGAACCAGTTGATAAAGCAGGACAGGAAGATAAAACATACGATCCTCATTTTTGGCTAGATCCTATACGAGCTAAGCAAATAGCTGAAGGTATTAAGGAAGAGCTAATTAAATTGGACCCAGATGGAAAACTTGTTTATGAAGAGATCTTTAACAAAATAGCTGTTAACTTTGATGAATTAAATTCGGAGTATACTGAAGCACTAACTAATCCTAGTCGAAAAGAAGTAATAGTTTCGCACAATGCATTTGGATATTTGACTAATAGATATGGATTGGAACAAATAGCGATTACAGGAATTTCTCCATCCGATGAGCCATCTCCTAAAAAGCTTAAAGAATTAATAAGTCTTGCTAATGAAAGGCAAATAAATTATATATTATTTGAAACTTTAGTAAGTCCAAAAGTAGCAGAAACAGTTAAAGATACTATTGGGGCAAAATCTTTAACATTAAATCCCGTTGAAGTTCTAACAAATAAAGAAATAAAAAAAGGAGATGATTACTTTTCTGTAATGCGAGAAAATTTATCAACATTAAAATTAGCTACTCAACAAGAGCCTGAATAAAAAATTGTCAATTTTTTCATACAAGTTAACTCCTTCTTTTAATTTTGCTCTTATCATTGAATGTTAGTTTTTACCATTTATAAACGAGTAATAATATTAAAATGGAAGTTAAAAATATGTTCATAATTTCTCGATAAAAAATCCTTGTTTTAACATTATTCTAATAAAAAGCAAAGGAGTGATAAAAAATGGAATGGTTATCTATTTTGCTAGTACTTATATGTCCAATTATGATGTTATTTATGATGAAAAGTCATGGAGGACATAATCATAATAGGAATAATAATAAATTAGATGAAAGAATCATTAAATTAGAAAATGAAAATAAGGAATTGCATAGGAAACTAAATGAACATTCGCCTAAATGATGATATTTGTAATATAACAAAAGACCAACTTTAGTATTGACTCACTTAAGGTGGTCTTTTTTGTTTTTCTCAATTATTAAGAAAAAATTGAAGGATAAAAATTCATTGTATTACATTTCAATTTCTATAAAAACTCCATTTTCATCATCTGTAATACCCATAATAAGTGGTGTTTCACTTGTTATTCCTAGTATATTTCGTATTTCCTTAGGTATAGAAATACGATTTCCACTTAAATAACATTGATTTAAATCTTTATTATCATGGTTTGCTTTTATTATGATGGATTTGTCTAGTATATATATAAATAAAAGGTCTCCGGCATTAAAGTTCAACTGTTGCTGTAATTTTTTTGGAACAGCAATTTGTCCATTATTATAAATTCTCCTTTTATACACAGTCATTTCCACACCTTTTTAATTTATCTTGAATATTATTTTTTTCTATTATAGAAGTCATTATTGAAGAAATTGTGCAGATTTAAGATGACCTTCTTTCTCCATACTTTTTTGATAATTTGATTATAAATTAAACTACTAAGGCATTAAGTTATTATTATTAAGTTATTAGGAGAATAGTGATGAAACTTCAGTTTATTATCTTAATCATGATAATTTTGTTGATTACAAGTGTTTTAATAATATTACTTGTAAAAAGAACTAATATAGTTATAATTTCTCTTACTACTTTGTATCTAATTATATTATTTTCTTTATTTAGTATTGATAATGGCAAACTAAAGAGGATATTACGTAAGGAAATAATTGTAGATATACCACTACCGGAATTTATGATAAAAAAGGAAGAAGAAGAGCCTAAAGAAGTTAAGGACATAATTAAGGAAGTAAATCAACCATCTAAAAAAGTTGATACAATTAAGAAGGAAATTTTACTAGATGCACCTATAATAAAGCAGTTTCCTGAGTTACCTAGGGGCTGTGAAGTAACTAGTTTAGCAATGTTCTTACAATATTATCAAGTTAAAACAGATAAAATGGAACTTGCTAAAAAAATAGAAAGAGATAAGACCCCATTATCAACTAAAAATGGAAAGATACATTGGGGAGATCCCAATGATGGATATATTGGAGACATGTATTCTTATAGCAAACCAGGCTATGGAGTTTATCACAAGCCTATAATAGAGTTGGCGGAAGAGTATTTACCAAACAAAATAGATAATCTAACAGGAAAACAGTTTGAGGAACTTAAATTATATCTTTCAATGGACAGGCCTGTTTGGATAATAACGAATACAACCTATAAAAAATTACCTGACTCCTCCTTTGAAGTATGGGAGACGCCAAATGGAAAAGTTAAAATAACGTATAAAGAACATTCGGTGTTAATTACAGGATATGATGAATCTTTTGTATATTTTAATGATCCCATTAGTGGTGAAAAAAACAAAAAAGAACCATTAAGCCCTTTTATAGATGCGTGGAAACAAATGGGGAGTCAAGCTCTTTCCTTAAAGTAAGATTAAGAATAATAGATTCTTGATTTATTCAGTGTAATAGTTCAAGTGGAAACATGTGCCACATTTAAGAAACCTTAATAATATCGTCTTAAAGTGAATGGGAAAATATTGGAGGTAGTAAATAGATAGTTTCGTTGATAATATGATTCCTGTGGACATTAATACTAGGAGGTTTATATGAAATCGAATAAATTTTTATATTCTGTGTTTCTAGTAATATTATTGTCATCCTTTTTTGGAGTAAATACAGAAGCAGCGTCTCTTTACACAGTAAAATCTGGAGATACTCTGTGGAAAATAAGTCAGCAAAGTGGAGTTCCTATAGGATCTATACAAATAGCAAATAATTTAAAAGATAACAAATTGAATGTAGGGCAACGATTAAGTTTACCAGAACCAATTACCGCAAGTGAAAGAACTTTATTAGCTCAATTGATTTTTGCCGAAGCACAAGGAGAACCTTATGCTGGAAAAGTTGCAGTAGCGACTGTAGTTTTAAATCGTGTAGATAGTGACCTTTTCCCAAAAACAATAAGAGAAGTAATTTATGAACGTTCAAATGGCTATTATGCTTTTTCTCCAGTTCAAAATGGCAAAATAAATAATAATCCAACCACTATAGATTATAGAGCAGTAGATGAGGCAGTAGCATATAGAGGGAAAGGGAGTGGATCCCTGTATTTTTACAATCCCCAAACAGCAAAAAGTGAGTGGATTCTAACAAAAGAAGTTACCGTAAGAATTGGTAATCACACGTTTGCAAAATAAGTGTGCTTAAAACACAAAGGGAAACCCTTTGTGTTTTTTTATTTAATTATAGGCATTTTAGCTATGGAAAGATAAGCATGACCGAGTATTATCTACTCAATTCCTTATCTATCTCAAACGATCAAGTTATTGACTCGGGTTGCATACCAAAGAATTAGTAAACTACTTCTAGAAGTTCACTTAGGAATTTAAAGTCATGATTTTTTAGTTATTCCACTTCTGTGAGTTCGGTATTCCTGATGATATTTCCTAATTTGGTCTTAACCTTATAAATATAGGAATAAGAAACTAATATTTTTCCTATTTTCCTTTTCTAATCTAGCCAATTGGATTTATCCATGTATTCTGCATAATTTATTGGTAAATTTATTTGAAAATAGATACTTACCGGTGAAACACGTAGTTTTAACATCTAATAGTTATTTTGAATTCAAATAAGAAAATTAATTTAATAGAGGAAATTGGAGTAAATTGTATGCAGAGTGAAAATTTAAAGTTTATTAATTCAAACGTTCTTAAGCTCATAGCTATACTTTCTATGGTTGTGGACCATATCGCAGTTGGCTTCGTACCCTCAGGCACTACCTTGGAACTTATTTTACGTACTATCGGCAGACTAGCAGCTCCAATAATATTTTACTTAATAGCCGAAGGGTATTTCTATACTTCAAACGTAAAAAAATATTTAAAACGACTATTTATTTTTGCCGTTATTTCACACTTTCCATTTGTTATGTATTTTGGGATTTCGTGGTTTCAAGGAACAAGTGTAATTTGGACTCTATTCTTAGGGCTAGTAGCTCTGACTATTGTACAAAAGCCTAGTATATCAGTGTTTGATAAAGTTTTGTTTGTTGCTTTATGCTGTCTCCTTGCCTGGATGGCTGATTGGAATTATATAGGTGTTCTATGGATAATGTTTTTTGGTGTATTTAGGGGAAGGTTTCAGCTACAGATACTTAGTTTTGTATTAATTGGAATTTTTCTATATGCTATTCCTGGCATTTATACGTCAGGGCTCAATTCTGTTTTTCGCCTTGGTTTCTTATTAGTAATTCCGTTATTAGCTTTATATAATGGTAAGCAAGGTAGAAAATTAAAGGTTTTCAAATGGGGATTCTACTTTTTTTATCCACTTCATTTGTTATTATTGTATATTTTTAAATATTATATTTCTATTTAATAAAACTATGAGGAGAGTGATCATGAGAAGATATAGAAAATTAAATAAAATGCCTATATTTCTGTTATCAATGATAATTGTATTATTGACAGCATGTGTTAATAATAGTGAAAATATTACTAATAATGAGGCACCTCCAACCAATGAAAAAGATAATGCTAATGATTCAAACTCTAAAAAGAGCAATTACACTAAAAACATAATAGGTATTAAATATAAAGGAGAGCTTGAACTACCTGTTGATGGTTCCACAGGATATACATCTATTAGTTTAGAATTAAAAGCTTCTCCCAATGTAGATTCTAATACTATTAATTTATTTGAAGCAGGTACTGCTTTTGAGATCTTAAGAGAAGAAGGGGAGTGGTGGTTAATTAGACGGGGAGTTATAACTGGATGGTTTCCAAATAAATATTGTTTTATTAATCTTCCAGATGTCATCCCGTCTATTGTTTATGATAATACCAATACTTATCCTTCAAAATTTACTTCCTCTGAAAAAGCAATTCCTAATATTACAGGAATAGCCTTGTATTCGGGTAAGACATATAATAAAAGGCTAAAAAAAGACGAGTTTATCATGCCAGTTTTATATTCAATGTCAAAAAAAATATATAAAGCCCAACAAAATGCAATGTCTGAAGGGAAGTCACTAAAATTTTATGAGGGATTTAGACCATATTCTACACAAAAAGCTGTAGTCAAAGGGTTATCTAAATTAGCCAAAAATGATCCATCAGTTATGAAAGGAATTAATGATCCGCCATGGGGAATATCTTGGTTTATTAGGGATGGTGTTTCAAATCATCAAGTGGGATATGGAGCAGATATTAGTTTAGTAAAGGTGATTACAAAAAAAGAAATATTAATAGGTGAATACAAAGTAAATAATATTACGGAATTTACTGAGTATGAGATGCCTTCACAAATTCATGAGTTAAGCGGAAAGTCGGCTATATTTACTACTCCGGTCACCTCGAGTAATGCTACAGCATGGAAGCATGCAACATATACAGTTTCAATGAATGATGCAGCTAAGTTGTTACAAAAATATGCTACGGAAGCAGGTCTTACACCCTTAGCTTCGGAATGGTGGCATTTTAATGATTTGCATGCTAGAGACCAGACTGCAGATAATAGAAGTAATGGAGATTTTATTCTAATGGAAGTTTATAGTTCGATTCCAAATTAGTAATAGCTTAAACCTTTTAGGTAGAGTTTGTGTTTTACAAATAATGGCATTCAAAGTGATTATTTTGCTTTTTGAAATTACTTAAATCACCAAGCACTAGGCAATAACCTATCCATTCTTGTGAATAATACATAGAATGTTTAGGAAATACATCTAGAGGAGGGGTTTTAATGGAAAGACAGAATATAGACAGTGGAATGGTTTACGGAGGTTATCATGGAGGCTATCCAGGTTATGGAATGGGACACGGAGGTTATCACGGAGGCTATCCAGGTTATGGAATGGGACACGGAGGCTATCATGGGAGCTATTCGGGTTATGGAATGGGACACGGAGGTTATCATGGAGGCTATCCAGGTTATGGAATAGGACACGGAGGTTATCATGGAGGCTATCCAGGTTATGGAATAGGACACGGAGGTTATCATGGAGGCTATCCAGGTTATGGAATGGGACACGGAGGTTATCATGGGGGCTAACTAGGTTATGGAATGGGACACCAGGGTTATCACCATAGTTAATTAAAGAAAGATATTAGCCACTAGGAGATAAGGATTTCCCCAGTTAAGTAGACAGTGGAAATAAATCTAAATCACATTTTCCCTTAAATAAAGGGCTATATATTTCTAAATGCTCAATAATCACACAAACATAATTAAATTAATCTTATTGGATATTTCTTTTTTCCGTTAGGATGTACTGCTATCGTGCATCCTTTTTTACATATTAATGACTTAAGGTTGATAATATTATGGCAGCATTCCTTTAATAATAAAATCTCTATTCACCATTCTTTTCGAAAGATTCTAGGACAAGTTCGTTTTGATTGTTTAAGTAATAAGAATATATTTTAGAATTCCCCTTTAATGTTACAGCCACCATCCAATTATTAGCACCTGACAAATTTGATATAAAGGGATCAGCCATGATATTTTCCTCTCAACCTTTTTTGTGTACCGTCAAATATTCAATCACTGCCTTTTTAATAGAAATAAGTTTAAACTGAACATGCATTGTTACAAAGACAAGTAGGAATTAAATAAATTTGTGAAGAAATGTATTTAAAGAAATGGGGGCAATAGTTGTGGAGAGGTGTAATATTTTCTAGACATAATTTAGGTAAAATTATTAGCCAATTTAAATATAAGGAGAAATGGGAATAGAAAACGTTTTTTATTTAAATGAAAAACTCTTGTTGAGGAAATCTCAATTATTAGGAGGGGAAAAATGTTTAGAAAGAGGGGGGAAATAAAGGTATTAACAGTTTCCCATACGTATAAGAAAGAAAAAGTAAATAAAACTCTAGTTTACTTATGGATTGAAATTGATATTATTGACAAAGACTTTTTAGAGTTTTTGTTAACAAATCCTTCATACTCTAAGGGCGAATTCACCATAAGAATAAAGGAAAAAGGATATAAAATTAAAATGAGTATAAACTCTTATGATAGTAAGTTTGATAAATTATTTTATAAAACTCGTACTTTTCAAGAGCTTATAGAAGGAACCTTTATTGAGTTTAATTGTCAAAAGAATTCAGAGTCATTTTTAAATGAAATAGAAACTGTTTTAACAAGATATCTTAAGAAAGCCTATTACAAATACCATAAAAAAATTATCTAGCTATCCTAGTTTTTTAAAAAGAAATGATTAAAAAATCCCTATTTTAGAAAAAAGGGATTTTTCCTTTATGAGGCTAGAGTCGTTTTTGGTTGGAGGCAACCAATGAAAAATTTTCTCTATAAATACCCCAATGGGATTTTTTAAATCATATAGCGTAATTCCTTTATTACAGTTAGATATAAGTATCCATCCCTATAACTCCATATTCGTTGCTTAATTCTTTCACAGAGGTACCGGAATGATTTAAATACACTACTTTTTTGAAATATTCAATATATTTTTTTGCTTGTGTTTTTACATTCCAAACGGACACATTCTTCCATGAATTACATTGTAAGGGATTAACTACGTTGTGTCCATATAACCTATACTAACCCCAATGGTTCTACCTTGTATTTACATTTTTTTCTGCAGTTTATTAACTTGTTATTGGGGAAGAATAATCTTGTAAAATAAATTTTTAGGAGGAAAATTATTATGAGTATGACTTATGAGGAATGTGTTAAAGCTTGTTTAGAGTGTTTGAAAGAATGTAACATCTGTTTAGATGCATGTCTAAAAGAAGATGATGTGAAAATGATGGTAGATTGCATTCGTTTGGATAGAATCTGTGCTGATATCTGTAGTTTAGCAGCTCAAGCCATGCTATCAAACAGTCCTTCTTTAGCTGAAATTTGCGAATTATGTGCAAATATATGTGAAAAATGTGGTGCAGAATGTCAAAAACATAGTCATCATGATCACTGTAAAAAATGTGCAGAAGCATGTTTTAAATGTGCAGAAGCATGTCGTCAGATGGCTTCTTAATTATTAAGTAATAACTACTTTTTTTAAGTTTATAAAAAATTATATCGTGTTGTTGTTATGAATATTTATTATAAACCACCTTAAGAAAAATGGTGACCGAATTTTCCCAATTAACTTAAAGTGGTTTTACAAATTTACAGATATTTGCACAATACTTCACAGACTTGAGCACTTATTAGTTTATTAAGCCAAAGACATTCATCAGAGTGATTGAATCGGCTACACTAAGTTGGACAGAAAATATAAGGGCTAGTACACTTATCATACTAACCTAAAGGAGCTTGGTACTATGCCACGTCAACGCAGAACTTTTACAGCCGAATTTAAACTTCAATTAGTAAAGCTATATGAAAACAGAAAGACTCGGGCGGATATTTGTCGAGAATACAAAATCACACCATCCGCACTAGATCGTTGGATTAAAAACCATCAAGAAACAGGGTCCTTCTCTGCGAAAGATAATCGTACAGAAGAAGAGAATGAATTAATAAAGCTACGCAAAGAAAATCAACGCTTGATGATGGAAAATGACATATTAAAGCAAGCAGAGCTGATCATGGGACGAAAATAGATGTGATACGCAATAACACGCACAAATATTCAGTATCAGCAATTTGCAACGTCCTTCAAATTCCTAAAAGTACCTACTTCTATCAAACCACCTTGCGCGAAAATGAATCCCATAAAAGAGAAGAACGGATGCTTTCTTATGAACTTCAACAAATTTTTAAAGCGAGTCGGAATAATTATGGTACGCGTAAACTCAAAGTAGAATTAGCGAAATAAAAAAGGGTTGTTTCTCGTCGTCGAATAGGTCGAATCATGAAACAACTTGGATTAGTTTCTAATTATACGGTGGCACAGTATAAATCATATAAACAAACGAGTAATGAAGCACCTATCAAAAATGAGTTACAACAACCGTTTAAGCAAGAGGAGCCATTAGCTGTCATTGTAAGTGATTTAACATACGTCTGAGTCGAGAAAAAGTGGCATTATGTATGCTTATTTGTCGATCTTTTTAACCGAGAAATTATTGGGCACAGTGTTGGTCCTAATAAGAACGCAGACCTTGTGTATCGAGCATTACCCAGCATTAAAGGTAATTTACATAACGTTAAGCTGTTTCATACAGACCGAGGAAAAGAGTTTGATAATAACCTCATTTCTGAGGCTTTAGAAACATTTGGGATTCATCGATCCTTGAGTATGAAGGGATGTCCCTATGATAACGCTGTCGCTGAAGCAATGTTCAAAGTTTTTAAAACGGAATTCGCAAATGGAGCACACTTCGGCTCTCTAGAGCAGCTCGCATTGGAATTGAATGATTATGTTCATTGGGTTAATCATATTCGAATTCATGGGACACGTTACTTAACGCCAGTAGAATACAAAAAACAGGCCTTATAAAAGTTGTCCAGTTTGGTGATGACATTCCAGATTGTATCTCTAATAATTGAAGAAATGTTTTCTATCCTTACATAAAAATTCCTTACTTATACTCCTTTTAAAGAACCCTTAATTATGAAATAGGTATATTTAAGTTAAAAATCCTATTCTCTAAACATCGGTGGAAAGTCAAAGGGAAAAGATGCGGAAGAATAAAACACCTGCTTAATGAGGGTACACATTGTATCTCAACTGAACAAAAAAGTCATCATTAAGATACAGTGAAACAAAATCTTGTATTATAATTAGATTGAAGTAAGGGTCATATTCGGGGTATAAAAGATCTAATTGAGAAAGCTACTTATTGTGATGATATAATTACAAATTTCAGCTACCCAAGCAGCTATAAACAGTGTCGCTAAAATTCTTCTTGATGGTCTTTTAAAAAGTGTGTAGTTGAAGGAATTCAAGAAGGTAACATGGAAGTATTACATGAAGTACTTCTAACTATACAAAAATCAATGAAAATAAAAGTAGATGTTATTTTGGAAAGAACTATTTTAAACGTAAAAGGTATGTCTTGTGGTCATTGTGTAAATTTGATAGAAGGTTGCGTGGGAGAGCTCAGAGGTGTACCAAAAGTTAAGGTTTATTCTGATAAAGGAACGGTTGATGTAGAGTTTAATAATAAAGAAGTACATTAGATGAGATTAAAAAACTATCGATAATCAAGGTTACGATATAGAATAAATAAATTTAGGGCGAAAGTGTTAGTATAAACTGCCCTCCCATCAAGTAGACAGTGGAAAAAATAAAAATGTATTTAAGCTGCTCAGCCCTATATTCTATTGGACTAAAACCATTTAATTGTTTTTTCATTCGTTTGTTTTAAAGATTATTTGAGCCACTAGTAGCTTAATATTTCTTGAAATTTATAATAGTCATAGAGAACTGAAAGATTCACCGGAAAAGAAGAAAGACTCATAACAAAGCGAAAAACAACATTCAAAGAACGAATCCAGATTTCATTCAATTACCTTAAAACATAATAAAAATTATCACCTAGCCGCAGAAACCTATGGTTGCCCATTTTCGGAGTATCGTATCAGTTGAAATAGTGTATTTAAAGACTATCCCCAAAAGTGAATAATCCTCAGTTAAACAATCTTTAACGGCAGTCTCTTTTAGTAGCTTACTGTACTTTTTATGAGATCACTTTAGAACATTCACTCCATCAATCTCATAATTTTGTCGTTTTTAATTATGAGAAGTTAGTTATTTTTATTACATAGTTCTTTGATGGAACAATCTCTAACCTGATATTCATTTAAGACCTTGAGCTTAAACTCGGTAAGAATTATTCTATCTTCAAGAGTTTGAAAGTATGGACCATTTAAAACAGCAACAGGAGAACTACTTCTATAATTACATATGAATAAAGGCTAAATTAAAGGAAATGGGTCCCGTACAATACCGGTCATGCCCCAGAAGCTGCTTAATGAAATAACGATGTCTAAAATTTAGGGGGTCAATTCACTTTATTGATGCTTTTTTTATTACTTTCTCAAATATAGCACACTTCTATTGTTGTTCCCTTGACTACCGTATATTTAAATTGAAACAAGTAATAGATGGATGGATAAACTACTTCAGGGTGACAAACATGAAAAAAGTGACTGAACAAATAGACGCAAAGCTTCTTTCTCGATTTAGGGTTGTCATCTGGAAACAAATTAATTTAATAGTTAAGTTTATATAACAGTTTAAGCACACATGAATAGTCAGGTGGTTCAAGCAGGGGAAACGGACAACAGGTTGGTATTATGGTCCGCTAAGGAATTGAGTAGAGGGAAAATAAATGTATTATTTTCGTCCCTCTCACAACACCGTATGTACGGTTCGCGTTTATGGCGTTTCGATTTATATCACAGTATATACTTAATATAGATTTAAATTTACTATTTTATATTATAACAAAAAAACACTTTATCTAGATAAAGTGTTTTTTTGCACCCAATGTTACCTAGATAGTTTTTTTCTCGATAAAAAATTCAATCTTATAAATTATACTATTATTAAATAAAAAGGGGTGATAGTGACGAAGAATAGTTATTAATTCTATAGATAAAAAGGGAAAAGGAAAGTAGAGGCACAACAATAAAGGAAAATATAAAACGAAATATAAAACGAGTATGAGTATCTACTTAGAGTAATCCTAAAAGTGATTACACTTAATAGAAGTTAATAGTAAACGTTAAAAAGAAGCTATTGGTTTATAAGTATTTATGAATATAAATACCTTGATTTTCCTCTGTTATACCTATTTTTTATTATATGTAATTTGTAATCCCTTTTGGGATTGAATACGGTTACTACTTAAATAACATTGATTAAGTTTTTTATTATCATTATTTTTAAATATAATTTATCCATAAGTTGTTAGGAATAGATATTTTACCGTTCTAATACATTTCTATTAAACATGAAAGTATCATCTTTATATACTATTTTAGTGCTGATTAGATGTTTATAATTTTTTTGAATTTTCATAGCTATATTCTCAAAATTATATCGAGTACATTGCATTGAATTTTAGAGTGCGAAATTTTACTAATTATTTTAATGTTTGCCACTAGCCTATTATTATCTAAGGGTATTTAAAGTTTATATTCTAAATATTGCTTAATTTCTTTATGTTTATCGATCTTTTAAATTCTTGGATGGAATAATTAGGCTATTGTTTGGAAGGTAGAAAAAACTAATTATATCCAACAAATAGTTGGATAAATCGCGTTAGATGTCTTAGGTTTTAGCGAGGGGGGACCTATACATTTGCTTAATTAGAAACCTAAAAGGAATATTTTTCAGGTGGGAGGTAGAGTGATGTAATGAGCAAGACAAAAAAAAAGAAAGACTATCATGAAGAGCATGTAGATGAATCATGGCTTGTACCATATGCTGATTTACTTACTCTATTATTGGCATTGTTTATCGTACTTTATGCAATGAGTTCTGTCGATCAGAAAAAGTTTGCCGATTTAACTGAAGTATTTAACAAAGAATTTCAAGGTGGTACAAGTATTTTTGATAACCCAAGCTCAATACTTGTGAATAAAGAGGAAATAGACAGTTATAATGAAAATAACAATAAAGAAGAGCAAACTGAAAAGGATTATTCAGACGAGCTTACAACACAACAATTAACTGAGAAAAGTAAGCAAAAGGATGAGACAGAGTTAATTAGTGTCCAGAGGAAATTGAATGTTTATATAAAGGCGCATAATCTTCAAGACAAGTTGGTAACTTCCTTAACAAATGAAGGACTTCTGGTTACATTTAGGGATAATATACTTTTCACATCAGGAAGTGCGGAAATCAGCGATAAAGATAAGGAATTAGTTTCAGAAATATCAAATCTCTTAATCATAAATCCATCTAGACATATCATTATTAGTGGCCATACAGACAATATTCCTATTAAAAATGCTCAATACAATTCTAACTGGGAATTAAGCGTCTCAAGAGCAGTCAACTTTATGAAAGTTCTATTAGAGAATGATAAATTAAATCCAAGTAATTTTAGTGCAAAAGGCTATGGTGAATATAATCCAATAGCGAAAAATACAACTGAAAAAGGAAGAGAAAAAAACAGACGAGTGGAAATTTTGATACAGAGTGGAAACTAAACTGAGATGTGTAGTTAGGTTAGGTAAAAATAAAATTTAGTTGCAGATAATAATAACATCTTACTAAATCCTGACTTTTTGTTAGTTCAAAAAAAGTTCCTTTAATTTTTTTTATTCAAGTAATGTGGAGCACAAAACCCAGATGAATATGAGGAATGACTTCCAGTTAGTATTTCAAGACAGACAATTTAACGATGAAATGCAATTATATTACAAGAGAAAAGAGCCACTAGCAAAGCCTTCAAGATACAAAGATACAGCAATTAAAACTGACCAAAAAATAAAATTTACATTGGAATTATATAATTCAGGTATCATTTACCACTCTCACATTCTTGAACATGAAGAAAGTGAAATGAAGAGGTAAGTGGAAGTATATTACCAAATTTAGTATTAATTTTAGATCACTTTACGAACGGTAGCCTAAAGAAACAGATTATTCAGGTCGATTTAACTATACCAACTTTCAGTTGTTATAGAATATAAAGAAGGTGACTCCTATATTACAGAAAACACCTTCTTATTCTGCCTGAACTTTTTTCAAAATATCCTATACAAAGATCAATTTTAAAGTTCCCATGAACTATATTTTGGGTATCCATCGGGTAAATTATACTATTTATAGCTATCCAAATTTAATATGCAATTCATTAATTATAATTTCTCATATTAAATATTTTCAGCTGTACTAAGGTCTTTCCGTAATTCAAATAAATATTTTATCGTTTCTGCATCAGTTTTGGAAAGTAACATAAATTCTTCTGTATATGGATCAGGCCCCTTACTAGTAATAGCAATAATATCATTTTTATCGGTAATTTCCCAAGCATACTTACTAGCATTTGTTCTATCGGGGATAATAAGCGGAACCAACTATAACTACAAGGTATTTTTGTAGAAGGATTGTGGTAAAAAAGATGAACGAGATTATCCAGAGGGTGGTAAATTTATGTTTGGAATTTATGAACATTCTTCTGAGTTAGGGAAAGCAATGAGTTTATCAAAAATAAATAGCAAGTCAGATTTTCTAAACTGTTTAAAGAAAAAACAAAGACGATTATAATCAATTAAGCTTACAACAAAAAGATGGAATAATTATTGGAATTGTTGTAATCTGAACAAAAGGAGCTTTACTTAAATTAGAAAAACACAATCGTATGTGAAGGCAACTAGCATTGGAGCAGTTGTTGATAAGTACTAATTAGTGTGTTTCACTCCAATAAATAGTTGTAGGAGTAATGTAATTGTGAGAATAATGACATGTAATGAAAGACCAATTGATTACGAAGATATTATAAAACTTTATACGAATTCGGAGTTGTTAGAGGAGAGAGTTTTTCAAGATAAAGAGGATAAATTAAATAAAGTACTGACCGTTGGTGCTTGGAAGGACGACTCTTTGATTGGCTTAGCAAGAGCAGTGTCAGATGGGAACTCTAGAGCCTATATAGAAGATATAGTTATTCATAGTTTATATAGCAAAGAAGGATTAGGAATTAAATTGGTTTCAAAAGTGTTAAAAGAACTTTCATGTAACCATTTTATATTGCGAAGGAAATTTAATACTATTCTATGAATAAAAATATTTTAAGTTTTAATAAATGAGTGTATGAGTCTAAATATATGAAGAAAGAGGGCATTATTCCAGTGAATGATATACTCCTATTAAATTAGACAGAATTAAGGGGGGCTTTTTTGTATGAAAATTCTTACGAGTTTAAACTCGAGGTCTTAAAGAATATGAGGTTAGAGATTGTTCCATCAAATAACTATGTAATAAATACAATATTACTTATCACACTTTAAAACGATGGAGACTAAAGTATGAGATTGATGGAGTGAATGACCTAAAGAGATTAAATTAAAAGTATAGTAAGCTACTAAAAGAGACTCTGCAGAGAGAGATTATTTAACTGGGGATTATTCACTTTTTGAGATAATCTCTAAATACCATATTTCTACTGATACGATACTACGAAAATGGGTGAAAGTTTATAATATCATAGAGGACTGAAAAATTCACCGAAAGGGAAGGAAGACTCCATAGCACAGCGAAAACAAAACTAGAAGAACGAAACCAAATCGTATTATATTGCCTTGAACATAATAAGAATTATCACCTGGCCGCAGACATCTATGGGGTTTCTTATCAACAAGTATATCAGTGGGTGAAGAAATATCAATTAATGGCTCAGTGGACTTCAAGATAAAAGAAGAAACAAAGAGGAACAGGAGTTAAGGGAAGAAAAATTTAAACTGGAAATGAAACGACTTGAAAGAAAAAGCGAACGCCAACTTGTTGAAAATGCATTCTAAAAAAGTTAGAAGAGCTAGAAAGGAGGCTACATTAAACCAAGTTCGTTACATGGAAATACAACGCTATTCAAAAGTTACATAAAAAGGAAAAGTACTCTACTTTCTAATTGTTAGCAATTTATAGTATAGCAGAATTAATTAAAGTTCTTTTTTCGGCGAAAGAGATAAACAGCATTATCTTCTGATGGTGGTAAAATGAGAGAAGACAATCGTTCATCTAGTTCCATAGTGAAATTTTCAGACGCAGTGTTATAATAGGCATCATAATCGCCAGTAATTTTAGGGTTTTTTGTACCAATTACAATATATAATTCAACTGATTTAGTTTTAAAAACGTGTTTCTCATATGAATTATTAGGAACGGGCCACGAACATAGGACAACTTCTGGATTGTATTTATTAAGAGCAGCTTTTGCATTAGCTTTTTCAACAAAATCGGGATAGTTTATAAAATAATCCCAACTGAAGTCATCTGTGGCTATGCAGTTAATATTTTTGTCTTTCAAAAACTTAGTTAATGTACCATCCCCTGCTGCAATCTCTACACAATATTTACCGTCTAATATAGTTGAGAGATTATTAATTAATTGTTTTGTATAAAAACAATAAATTCCTCTCTCATTCACAAGAGGTAGTAAAACTTGTTTATTTACAATGAATTTCTAAAAGAACGTAAATAAACCTAATGAGACTGGTTTCCTTATTAAATCTTTTTCAAATAGGAGCTTCTGTAAAATAAATCCGTCCCATATATTTAACCGTGTTTTGTTTTTTATTTTATTTGTAGAAGAAGCGAAGATAAGCCTTTGTAACAAAAATATGGCAAATCGGGCTTTGATTATATAGGGCATAAAGGCATTTAATGTTTTTTCGTTATACCCACTCTTTGCAATTTTTTTACTAGCTATTTTTGCATTTAAAGTGTATTTTTCAATTATTGTGTTAATTATATTAGAATCTTTTGAATTTATTATGGCATTTATCTCCTTTAAAACCTCTCCTTTATATTCCGGATATTGAGTCAAAAGTTTTTCTACACTAATCTCATTTTTTAGTATTTGTAGTGATAAGTCCTTTGTAAAGTTTTTCATTTCTTTCTCCAGTGCATAGAAATATTAGTTTTTCTAAATATAAAACATTTATACAATCCATGTATTTTATTATAATAATTTTTGGAAGATTGTTATGTTATTAATTTTAATTAAAATAACATTAACTTCTTTTTTAAATACTTCTTTGCTTAGTGGGATTCGTTTTTATTTTATTTACTTTCTCTTCTCTATGGCAAAATTATTAGTAGGCTTTTCTTCCTTTAATAATTATGTCTATTAAGAAAGTATTTTATGTGATTTAACTTTTTTTGTTTTGATTCATGTATTTCCGGAAGTTTAAAATATGTAATAAAGCAGAGTCAGAGTCAACATTATTTGTTATTAAATTTTTTTAAAATAAATAGATGTGTTTGTGTTTGAAAAATATGGTATATTTAGTTGATTTTCTAAAGTAATTCAAATATATGATTATATGAATGTATAATCATATAAAGAGAGGAGAGTTAAATATGTATGATACTTTAATTATAGGGGCTGGTCAAGCTGGTATTTCTATTGGATATCATTTGAACAAATTAAATCGAAATGTCGTTATTCTTGAAAGGAGGTCAGAAATAGGGTCAAGTTGGAGGGATAGATACGATTCTTTAATTTTATTCACTCCACGTATGTATAATTCTCTTCCGGGAATGGAAATGGAAGGAGATAAACATGGTTTTCCAACAAAAGATGAAGTCGCAAACTATTTAAAGAAGTACTTCAAGAAGTTTAACATACCAATTAAATTAGGTGTTGAAGTAATAAGTGCCTATAAACAAGACGACTATTATGTAGTGAAAACAAATTATAAAGAATATATGGCGAAAAACCTTGTTGTTGCCTCTGGACCTTTTCAAACACCTAAAATTCCGTCTTTCTCAAGAAAATTATCAGAGGGGATATTTCAAATACATTCATCGCAATATAAAAATCCTCAGCAACTTGCAGATGGTAATGTTTTAGTTGTTGGTGGAGGGAATAGCGGTGCTCAGATTGCTGTAGAATTGTCTAAAGAAAAAGAGACTTATTTATCACATGGCGAAAAGTTATTGTATCTACCATTAATATTACTTAGAAAAAGTATTTTTTGGTGGTTTGATAAAATAGGTTTATTAAAACAAGATTTTAACACTAGGTTAGGGAGATTCATCCAGAGTAAGAGTGATCCAATATTTGGATACGATTTAAAGCATACTATTAGAAAAAAGAAAATAGTTATCAAAGGAAGGGTAATCGAAATAAATGAGGACCGAATTATTTTTAAAGATCAATCATCCTTAAGAGTAAACAATATTATATGGGCTACAGGTTTTAAAAATCCATTACCTTGGATGAAGGTGAATGAAATATATAATAAAGAAGGTAAGATAATTCATCAACGAGGTGTCACAAACGTAATGGGATTATATTTTATTGGCTTACCGTGGCAGTACAGAAGGGGATCATCCTTACTTCAAGGAGTTGGATACGATGCAAGATACATTGTAAACCATATTATGAGTAAAACATAAGTTATTATTGATAAGTAGGAAAGAAATGTAATAATGTAAATTCTCATCTACTTGAAAAGTTTTGACTTATTTAGGAAATAAGCTTATTATTAATATGAATATATGGTCATATACTTGAATTGTGTTTTTTTCTTTCTAACGATACACTTTAAATAATGTGATTTTAAGAAAAGTACATGGTACAAGATACAGGATTAAATAAAGTTCATAAGGAGGAAGAACAATGGGACACGGACATAACCATTCCCATAATCATGCAAGTGGGTCAAATAAGAAAGTTTTATTGATTTCTTTTAGTATTATTACTATTTATATGGTTATTGAGGCAATTGGAGGATTTTTAACAAACAGCTTAGCGTTATTATCAGATGCAGGCCATATGTTAAGTGATTCTATCTCTTTAATGATTGCCCTTATCGCATTTAAATTAGCAGAAAGAACGGCAAGCCATAGTAAGACATTCGGTTATAAACGCTTTGAGATTATTGCTGCAGTAATAAATGGAGTAACATTAATACTGATCTCTCTTTTTATACTTTATGAAGCAATTGAACGGTTTGCTAATCCACCTGAAGTGGCTACAACAGGAATGCTATTAATCAGTTTTATCGGTTTATTGGTCAATATACTGGTAGCCTGGATAATGATGCGTAGCGGAGATACGGAACATAACTTAAATATGCGAGGGGCGTATTTACATGTCATTAGCGACATGCTTGGTTCAGTAGGAGCAATAATTGCTGCTTTATTAATAATGTTTTTTGGTTGGGGATGGGCTGACCCTCTTGCTAGTGTAATTGTGGCACTACTTATCCTAAGAAGTGGCTATTATGTTACTAAGGACGCTGTCCATGTATTAATGGAGGGAACTCCTAAAGATATAGATGTTAAAGATATCATTACGACAATTGAGGGGACTAAGGGTATAATTAAAATCCATGATTTACACATATGGACGATTACTAGTGGATTAAATGCACTTTCTTGCCATGCTGTTGTAGACAGTAAATTAACTATTGCAGAAGGCGAAATTATTCTACGTGATATTGAACATGAACTTGAGCATAAAGGAATTACCCATGTAACAATTCAATTGGAAACTAGCGAGCATAACCATGAAAATGAGGTCTTATGCCAAGTGAAAAATAAACCTATGCATGATCATCAACATTAAATTTATACAAGACCTAAAAATAGGTCAGTACTTTGTTGCTTTAGAATTCATTAACGAATATTGAAAAAAGCGTTTCGCTTTTTTCAATATATCTACTAATAGGATGTTATTTTTCTTTAAAAACAGATTTATTTTAGAAAAATTATATTTTTTTAGTTGTCCTACTATATAAAATCGGTTGGCATAGTGATTTGACAAATATGATAATTATCGGATATTCTTTTTATATGAATGAGTGCGCATTTAAGAATATAGCAATGCATTCTAATTTATTTTTTAGAAAGCTGGTGGATAAGTAAATGAAAAGAGATATCAACTCTTTGTTATCTGACGAAAATATAAAGGGACTTTCACGTGTTTGTAAAGTACTTACAAATCCAACAAGAATAAAAATATTATCTTTGATATATAAAAAAGAGTTAACAATAAATCAGATTTCTGACAGACTGAAAATGTCTAATTCTATGATATCTAATCAAGTAAACTATTTAACAAATGTAAAATATATTGAGTGTAGAAAAGGGTCAGAGAATTTTTATAGACATGACGACGAAGAACTAATTATTACAATAAATCAATTATTAAAACAAGCAAATTAATAATATCAAATACCAAAGTTAAATTTCATCTAACAGAAAGAACCTATCCAGTAAGTTACTGGATAGGTTCTTTCTGTTGGATATGAAATTTATTCGTTATCATTATCAGTTCTTGTATAAAAGTAATCATTAGGATTTATCGGTTTACAGTTTTTAGGAGTATAAAATCTTAAAAGGATCACCATTTACTACTTTATCGGAAAGAGAAAGGGTGGTAGTGACCTTATCTAGAAGCCTTTTTGCCTCAATGGTTTGCTCATCCTGTATTACCTTTCCTTGAATTGTAAAATTTTTCATCAATTGCTGATATGGTTGGACTCACAAAGTCACCATTTCTAAATGGTACAAGTTCATTATGACCTTCAGATAAAAGGTTTATGCCAAATTGGATGTAGTTTTTAGTATCAATACCCAGTATATAAAAGGGGAGGCATCAGGTCAATTTGCCCGTCATATTCTTCAATCGTACCACCTGTTAGTTTAAACGCAACTGATCAAGAGATGGGTTATCATAGGCTGCTAGGCTGCCTAACTTCTCTATATACTTTAATGCTTCTTTACGATTGACTATAGAAAAATCTATTATTAAGATTAATTCAGTATTTTCACAATCATTAATAGTTACCTCTATAAATCCAAAAAAGTCTTTGACATATCTAAATTAAGTTTGTAGGTTAATCAATTATATAAAAAACCAAAGCTAATGAATATTGTTTCGATTTTGTTTCCAATAGGAGAATTTACCTACCTTAATCCTATTTGCATATATGAACAAGTGGATTAGTTTAATACTTATAAAATAAGGTAAAAGACATTAATAAGAATGTTATTTGAAAAACAAGAATTAGAAATGAAAGGAGAAAGTAAATGGAAAAATCTCATGCGTCTGCAAAAAATATTAAATTGGCCTTTGGGATTAATCTTCTTTTTTCATTATTAGAATTTATTGGCGGCTTTTTGATTAACAGTGTTGCTATTATGTCGGATGCTGTTCATGATTTAGGAGACTCTCTTTCGTTGGGGCTCTCATGGTTTCTCCAAAAATTTTCTAATAAGAAAGGGGATCAACAATTTTCTTTTGGCTATAAGCGATTCTCTCTCCTTGGTGCATTAATTAATTCTTTGGTTTTAATTGGGGGATCCGTCTTTATTATTTCTAAAGCCGTTCCTCTGTTGTTTAATCCGGTACATTCCAATGCGCAGGGAATGTTTTGGTTTGCCATTGTAGGAGTACTCTTAAATGGATTTGCCGCTTTTCGGCTGCACAAGGGGAACTCCATCAACGAAGGTGTTATTTCCTGGCATATGATAGAAGACGTTTTAGGTTGGGCAGCTGTTTTAATGGTCAGTATTGTTTTGTTGTTTAAGGATATTCATATTCTTGATCCGATTTTGTCTCTTGCGATAGCCTTGTTTATTTTAATTAATGTTGTACGAAATTTGATTAAAACCATGAAGATACTCTTAGAAGGTGTACCAAATGGCGTTAATATAAAAGAAATTCAATCGAAAATTGAAAGGATACAGGGGGTTGTTTCGGTTTCTTCATTGCATATCTGGTCCATCGATGGAGAAGAAACTGCCTTAAATGCACACCTTTGTGTCACAGGAAACCGCCTGAGTGATTGTGAGGTAATTAAGAAGTCTGTACGGGACGTCACTTCTGACCTGAACATTACCCATTCAACAATTGAACTGGAATGGAAAAATCAATAAGTAGTTGTAGGGAAGGACCTTTGCCCTTTAAAAAAGCCAAAATAAAGATCGGAAAAAAATTCAGTTTCTTTTCTGATTTATATTTTGGTTATTCTATTTTGAAGTTTTCCTTAAAGAGAGGAATCCTAACTGTGTAATCATTAAATACTGTTAAGTTTGAAATTATAACGAGAAAGAAAAACCCTTTGGCAGGTAATCTTGTATCACTTACTGTATTTAACAAGGACGAGCGCATTTCGTAATTTTCTTCATAAGGATAGTAGTGAATGATTAAGAGCCTTTCTTTCAGTGAGAGGAGATTATAGTTATGCTTTTATCTACTTTTATCAAGAATCTGTCTCTTATTTAAGTAGCTACAGCAATTTAGAACGTTTTGTCATACTAAAGAGTAATTTTAAAACACATTATTTAAAGTAAAAATACTTCCAGACAAGATAATGATATGAATATAAAAAAGAACGATGATGCTGAAGGAAGCGTAAATGACCTTCAAGCGGTATTTCTAAAAGGGATAATCCCTGGTTAAAAATTATCTTAAAACAAGTCCTCTTTTTAAGATAATTGTGTCTTGAGCCGGCAAGCTAAAAGGGACAAAAAATTTTACTCAGAATTTCACATAAATCATAACCAAAATCATACATTAGCTTAGATTTCACAACTTAAACCATCGTAATTGGTATGTATATCGCTAAACATCATCACGTAGCTAAAGCACAGGATTATCAAGGAATGGAGCTAGGTCCAATACTTATTTTGAACTCCAATATTTCCATATATTAATTTTTCAAGGGTGGTAAAGCTTTGGATGGTAGTATTAAGTAATACAGGAACAGTTTTAATTTTTATTTTAATTGCATTATGGAAACTACGTATGAAAAGTTAAGATAATAAAACGAAGAAGTGTCTGATTATGCGATATCTCGTATTTGCTATTTAATACTCGGAAGTGATAATAGGTGTTCCAATTGTTACTTTTACTTGATTCGTAGATTCACTAGTTTCTCTGTATGCAATATGGAGGTTCATGTATTGGTTATCACCAAGAGGGAGTTTATTCTCCCAGCGTTTCGTATATGCGGATAGAGAAACGAATTTTGTTTCATTTAGACTTTGTATTTCTTCTCCTGAAAAATTAGTTAATAGTTTAGATGCTTCAGTATACAAAGATTGATTAATATTTTTTGTTCCTTGGACGGTATAAAACGCCGAATAATCCTCTATTTTATTCTTATACATATTGAAGATTGCTGGCCATTTAGTTTCATCCCATTTGCCCTTTATATCATAGGTGACACTTAAATTATACTTACCGCTCTGTGAGTATATAATGATTAGAACTTTCTCCTCTAGGTCTGCAATAGAAGTTTTTTTCTTGCCTTCAATTTTATAGTAATCTTTCACAAATTTCTTTTTTGACCAACTATAATCTTTTTCAGTGTCTTTAATATCATCTATTGTCCTATCAAGATCTTTCATATCAGAATATTTCCTAATAGGTTCTTTAATATACATAGACCAATTATTAATAAATATATTGTTTTGCTTTGCAATTTGTGTAATTTGACTTAATTCATTATCTTGGTAAAAAGCTTTAGCTTCATTTGTTGTTAAAGTTATTAATAAGAAAAAACAAAATAATAGAATTAATTTTTTCATACTTCTCAACTCCCTCTATATATGAAGGATAGCCAGGAAAATAAAAATTTATACTAGATTAGTAAATTTTATGTTTTTATTCTTTAATAGGAATTGCAATAATCAAAACTTTAATATTGAGTTAATGGAATTAAGTAATTTTTTTCTAGTTATTTAATTAGGTATATCACCATGGATAAAAGATGAAAAGTATGGATGCAGAATCATTAAAATAGAAGACATTAGAAAAATATGCTCATGATATTTAGGTGGCAAAACGCGTGGATATAGAAGTTGTTGACATTCCTCGATCGGGCATTTATGTCCGGGCAACTTAGAGACGATATTGGAGAGTATATCTATACGCTATGTTACTTTTTTGGTTGTGATATTTTTAAACTTAATGGCTATTTTTTTCTATGTCTGCAAAACTTGGAGTCGTAAAAGGAATAAATTTATTTGATTTTGCTTAGGAGCAATGACCTGAACCAGTTTCTTTTGGTCTATGGATAGAGGAAATGTTTGTAACGGTAACTGATTTGTTGCATTCATTGATGCTGCTATAAGGCTTTATTATTTTTTTGCATTCTTCAGCTGTAATCGCGCTATTGGTTCTTCTGTTATCCTTTAATTGCATATAATGGGAGTTATGTCTTAAGAGTAGGGTATAGCTGGACTTGTTTTTGTAGTAGTAATTTCATTTGGGATATATGCAAAACAAGATATGTTACCACTCATACTGGTGTGCTATCCCTTTCTGGACACTAAAACTATTGAAGGTATAAATTTATTGTGATTATTCATGTAAATATAAGGAAACCAAAAAAGGACCTAATTTAAAATATTATAGGAAAGTTGCTCTACTTTGAAGTTAGACTGTTAAAAAGAATAATTCAGCCAATTAGTTAGTTATAATTAGAATCCCGCTAACATATGTGGTTGTTGGCGGAACCCTAACTTTAAAAAAATAAGCCGGCAATTACAAACAAAATAGTTGAGACACCCAATGCTACGAAAGAGGAAGCGGATTTGGCCTTAGCATAATCAACAACGGGCAAATCAAAAACTGAAGCAGTAGTGACGGTTGTCTCTCCTAAGGGCGAAGTGAAGTCACCAAAGGATCCTGCGGCAAACACTGCTGCCACCGCCAGTGGCAGTGAAGCATCGGTAGCTTCTGCTAATGAAATTGCTAGAGGCATTAAAAGACCCCATGTACCCCAAGATGAACCTATAAAATAAGCTATAAGCGAACCAAATAAAAAAACTGCTACCGGTACAAAAGCCCCTGACAAAAAGGTTCCTGCTGTTCCTGTTATGAAGCTGGAAAACCCAAGGTCTTCCGCCATATTTGCAAGTGCCCAAACGAGTACTAATAGTATGATAGCCATTATTATTTGGTTTCCGCCATCAATGAAATGAAACATTAATTCAGAGATTTTTTCCTTTCGTAGAAGGAACAAACATAAAGAAAAAATGACTGTCGCAAAAAGGGCAATTAACATTGCTTGCGTTGCATCAGCTTGTTGCATTGCATCTAAGAACGAGTTTGCTCCCTTATGTAAACCATCTTGCCATATTAGATAAAATGTGCTAGATAGAAGTAAAAGTAAAGGTAAAATAAGGTTCATCGCTTTTGGTTCTACCTTTTCTAATTCGGATTCAATACTTTCCCTGTGAATCTCTTCTTCAATTTCAGACACGTTATGACCATTATTTGAATCAATTCCTTTTCCAATATATCGCCCTGTCAGTACTGCAAATATACCGATTGTCACTATTGACAAAGCCCAAAAATTAAAAGGGATACTTGCTAAAAAAAGCTGATAAGGAGATCGGTTAATATTTAATTGATTTAACGAACCTCCTACAACAGAAACCATATATCCAGTGTAAGTTGTGGCCACAGGCATTAGGACAATTACTGGAACGGTGGAAACGTCGATTGCATATGCAAGCTTTGCCCTCGTAATGGCAACGGATGTTTTTGCAGCCTTCATAACTGGTCCAGTAGTCATAATCCTAAACTCGCAATCCATAAAGGTGACGAGAATCGTAGACCATGCAACGATTAAGGCGCTTCGCTCGGTTTTAATTCGCTTCTGTACTGTTTTTGCAAATCCTTTAATGCCTCCAGCAACTTGCATCATACCAACAAGCCCTCCGAAAACAAATAGAAAAATGATGATTCTAAGGTTGTCTCTATCTGAAATGGCAATAAACACATAATCACTCATTTTAGACAAAGAGTTAAAGATTCCGGGTTTTAATGAGTATGAGCCAATTAGAAGTCCCAATCCTAGACCAACTAATACTTGTCGGGTTGTCATTGCCACAAATACGGCGATGACAAACGGAACAATAGAAAACCAATTTTCCATTAATATCCCTCTTCTCTACAATAGATTTTACACACATATTTTGTACCAAAGGTTTAAAATCATTCGTAAAATAATGAAATAATGTAGAGTGTATATCTTCTAATGCTATATAAGTTATTCGTTAACCTATCTTATACGATTAAACTCTTTAATATTAATTTGGACTCAAAAAATATTAATTAAAACAATAAGCTAAGGGAATATAGAATTTTACCTCTGAATATATTTGTTAAAACTAGTTCTATATGGAGGCGTGGAATGTCTGTAGAAATTAAGGTCAGTTTAATCATTATGAGTTTAGTTTTTATGGGGATAGTACTAGGGGGAGGACTCATTCGAATATTATTCCCTTTTTTGAGAGATAAATATTACTTTTTGCCCCTTTTGGGCGGTGGAGTTTTAGCTGGAATGTTGGGATTTGAACTTATTCCTGAAGCCATAGCTAGATATGATATCCTTGGTCTAATGGCAGGAAGTTCTGTAGGTATTTTTTTTATTGTGCTTGTAGAAAAATATACTCATAACATAAAGTATAACGGTATACAAAATATGAAAGTTATATTTTTATTATTCTTCGCTTTATTCATCCACAGTATCCCTACAGGTATAGCTCTTGGAATTAATATTGGTGAAACTGATACTTCCCTTTTGAAAGTAACATTGGCTCATAATATCCCAGAAGGGATGGTTTTGATGACTTCTCTATTAATTTCAAAAGCCGGTATAAACATTTTTTGGATTTTATGCGCTATGTTATCGGCTGCACTAGCAATCAATGTGTATGTAGGGATGGAGTTAAACATTGCATCACCAAAAATAACAACTATGTTCATGGGAGCTGGAATTAGCACACTAGGCTATGTAACGGTTTATGAAATATTATGGAAAACCATTAGCAGGTAAACTTGCATTCACTGTAAAGCTAAAGATAAAGTAGCTTTTTCCATGAATAATTTAGGCTGCCATACGGTGGTTAATTTTATAAATAAAGACAGCAATCCTCAATTAAACGAATTGTTTATGAAGGTATATATTCTTTCCTTATGTTTGTATAGAACCCGTGGTTTAAAATTATATGAATTCCATGCTAATATAGGCCCTAAAAGAAAAGCGAAGTAAGTGTGTGAGAGCTTTCCTCTTAAGGCCCTTAGTAAGGTATAGAACCTTATATTGTTTCGGCATAAAGGATCAATAGTTTAGTTAATCAACAAAAATTTAATAGTTTCCTTTTATCAAATTTATATGTCTGTATGTTTCTAACTGGTGGCATTCGGACTCTCATTCACATAGAACCGAGTTCTAAGACAACTGCAGATAGTGTATCAGAATGGAAATCTCTATTAAGTGACAGTCTTGGTTAAGAAAGCTTTGTAGTCATATTCTATTGGATCAAGACAGGCGTTAAGTTTGGAACAATGCTTTAGGAGTATGACCTTAGGTACAAACCACTTGATAGAGTTATGGTGGAATCAAGGGTTGCTAAAAAATTACTAATAGAACATTATTAATTCAATTATCTTATGCAGAAGCACTAGGAGAACCATATGAACTTAAAAGTTGCATTAGGAATTTAGTCTTGAATCAGTGTTTATATTAATACATTTTCATATACAATTAGAAAAGTTAATTTTAATAGTTCTAACAGTTATTTTATTATCTTGCTTGTTAAAATAGGCAAAATAAATAAGACTCTACAAGCATAGGAAACAAGGCATTGGATAAAACATTGTCTATAGAGAGGACACAAGGTCTCTATACTTCTACAATCAAAAGGGAATGGATTTTAACTAAAGAAGAGAAGTGAATGTCAGATTTGGTAACAAACTTTTGCAAAGTAAGCAAAAAAAGGGGAAATCCTTTTTTTTTATTAATTAAATAGGAACTAGGATTGGATCCTTTTTGTTTGAGTAAAAATAAAAATAGAACACTATCATAATCTTTTTGATTTCAGTCTCTAATGATGCTCTTGCTGTTTATGCCGTTTTGGAGTTTAGGAGTTCAATTTTTGTAAAGTTGAGGGTTTCGGAAGTTAGTGGTAAAAATACCCTTACGGAATTGTACACAAAACGTACACTATTTGTACACATTTTTTTATATACTTCCATGATAACATTGTATACATAGTGAAAATAGAAAAATACAATCTATCATTTACATGATTAGAATGGTTGATAGTTGTATAAGGATTATCTATAGTTCTTATAAAGAAAGAAATCCTGTTATATGAACAAGGTATTGATAAATATGTGTAAAAGTTCTTTAATGATAAATGTTTAAACCAGACAATCTATTGTTTAAGAGTATATAAGTATACAAAAACTTGTTCAGAATTTCACATAAATTAACATTTGAGGAGGCTTTAAAATGGAGTTTGATACAGTTACAATAAGTAGATTAATTACCGCTATGACACTAATTTTTCATATTGTTTTTGCTACTTTAGGCGTAGGTGTACCATTATTTATTTCGTTAGCTGAATTTATTGGTATTAAGAAGAAAGACAAACATTATGAATTATTAGCTAAACGTTGGTCCAGAGGTTTTGTGATATCTGTAGCTATTGGGGTGGTTACGGGAACGGCTATAGCCCTACAGTTATCTTTAGTTTGGCCAAACTTTATGGAGCTTGCCGGCAATGTGATTGCATTGCCGCTGTTTATGGAAGTCTTTGCATTTTTCTTTGAAGCAATTTTCCTGGGGATTTATTTATATACTTGGGATCGATTTAAAGGGAAATATACACACTGGTTATTATCTTTACCTGTCATTATCGGTGCAGGTATGTCGGCGGTATTCATTAGTACAGTGAATTCGTTTATGAATTCACCAGACGGATTTACCATGGTGAATGGTGAGTTTACTGCAGTAAATCCATTGCAAGCCATGTTAAACCCATCAACTCCCACAAGAGTCTTTCACGTCTTAGGAGGTTCATATTTAACAGTTGCTGCAATTTTAGCTGCCCTTGCTGCGTTTGCACTCTTAAAAAAGAAAGGTGCTGCAGAATATCATAAGAAAGCATTAAAAATGACTGTTATTTCTATGGTTGTGTTCTCTTTGCTAACTGCATTAGGTGGAGATTTGTCAGCAAAATACCTAGCCAAGTACCAGTCAGAAAAATTAGCAGCTGCAGAGTGGCACTTTGAAACAGAGGGTAATGCTGATCTTGTTCTTTTCGGATGGTTAAATGAAGATAATGAAGTAGTTGGGGCGATCCGAATTCCAGGTTTTTTAAGCTTTTTAGCAAATGGTGATTTTACGAGTGAGGTAATAGGGCTTGAGGAAACACCAGAAGGAGAACGACCACCATTAATCATTCACTATTTGTTTGATTTGATGGTTTCGATTGGATTATTCTTATTAGGGGTTTCGTCCTTGTATCTAGTATTAAGTAGATTTAAACGATGGGATGTCCACAACAAGTTTATATTATGGTTACTCGCTTTAGGTGGTCCACTTGCGATGTTAGCAGTCGAATTTGGCTGGGTATTTGCAGAGCTGGGCAGACAGCCATGGATTTTAAGAGGATATATGACAGTGGAAGAGGCAGCAACTAAATCTCCCTATATTGTTCACATGTTTTTCTTATTTTTAGCACTATACTTAGTGCTTGGAACCCTATTTGTCCTTACTTTAAGGAAATTATTTAAAGATAAGCCTGTGGAACTCGAATTAGAGAAATACTACCCTGAACTTAATAAGGGGGATAAAAAATGAGCTATGAAGTAATTGGGATTAGTGTATTATGGATATTTTTATATGGATATCTAATAGTGGCATCCATAGATTTTGGTGCAGGCTTTTTCGCTTACTATGCAAAAGTTACGAAACAAGATCACATTATCAATAAAATTATTTCACGTTATTTATCTCCAGTTTGGGAGGTAACAAATGTATTTTTAGTATTCTTTTTTGTTGGTATTGTTGGATTCTTTCCATCAACAGCCTATTACTATGGATCAGCATTACTTGTACCCGCAAGTTTTGCCATCATTTTGATAGCTATTCGCGGTTCCTTTTATGCTTTTGAAAATTATGGGTCAAAACAAAGTAATATTTATATGTTTCTATATGGTGCAACAGGGCTATTTATCCCAGCCTCTCTATCGGTTGCCTTAACGATTTCTGAGGGCGGATTCATTACAGAACAAAATGGACACGTATCATTAAAATACTTTGAGTTATTTACTAGTCCATTGGCTTGGAGCATTGTTGGTTTGGCTATTGTCTCTGTCCTGTTTATTAGTGCGAGCTTTATAACGTACTATGCATCAAGAGCAAATGATATACCGGCACTTCATTTAGTAAGAAAATGGGCACTTTTTTGGGCAACACCAACCATTATTATGGCACTTACAACCATGATAGCTTTAAGTCAGCGCAATCAGCAAAATTACGAAAATATGATTGATTTATGGTGGGTTTTTGGTCTATCGATGGCATTTTTCTTAATTGCGATTAGTCTATTGTATATTGGCAAGTATTATGGTGTTGCTTTTATAGCGATTATGCTGCAATTTCTTTTTGCCTTTTTTGGATACGGCATGGCCAAGTTTCCATATTTACTATATCCGCAAATCAGTATAGAAAATAGTGTTACAAATCCTTCGATGGGAATTGCACTTATTGTTGCATTTATAGCTGGACTGCTATTATTAGTTCCTTCCCTGATTTTGTTAATGCGTCTGTTCTTATTTGATGCAGATTACGCGAAGGGTAAAAAATAATGAGATTGAACAAAGGGCTGAATTGATTATGCAAAAATTAAAGCAGACCATCTGGTTATATAAAAAAAGAATTTTTCTTTTAATGGGATTAACATTAATACTTGGTATAGCCGTTATTACACAGGCTTTCGCAATGACGAATATAGTGGATGGTGTCTTCTTGAATCATCAAACCTTTTCAGCAGTTATACCATGGTTAATCCTATTATTATTCATACTATTGATTAGATCTAGTTCTGATTATCTAAGTAAACGTATCGGTGTTTCCATTGCGAGCGATGTAAAGAATGCTACGCGTAAAGAATTATTAACGAAATATGCTGGTAGCTCTATTCAGTTAGCAGAAAAAGGGCAAACAGGTAAAAAGGTTAGTATGCTGCTTGATGGTGTGGATGAGATGGATAGCTTTTATAGTCAATTTATTCCGCAAGTGATGCAGAGCACCTTTGTACCGATTTTAGTGCTAATAATCATTTTTACACAACATATCAATTCAGGTTTAATACTATTAGTTTCCGCTCCTTTTATTCCGATCTATATGATTATCATCGGAATTAAAACGCAAAAAAAATCAGAAGAGAAGTTAGAAAAACTAGCTTCTTTTTCTGGTAACTTTTTAGATGCATTAAAAGGGCTTGTTACGTTAAAGTTATTCGACCAAATAAAGCGTCAAAAAGACGAATTAGAAAAGAGTAGCTTAAGTTTTCGTGATACAACTCTTGATATATTAAAGATAGCTTTTACACAATCCTTTGCACTGGAACTTATCTCTATGCTAAGTATAGGAATTGTTGCACTGGAATTGGCTATACAGATGATTATTTATGAAAACATGTCATTCTTCACGGCCTTTTTAATTCTTATATTAGTTCCTGAGTTTTTTACTTCATTAAAAGAACTAGGAACAACATTCCATAATGGCAGAGCAAGTATGGGAGCGACGAAAAAAGTATTAGAAGAATTTGAGGAACAAGAAAACTTGTTGTTATGGGGAAAAGAAGAGCTGCCAAAGCAGGATGTTCCTCCAACTATATTCCTTGATCAAGTAGGATATACCTATCCTGTTGGGGACTTTCAATTAAAGCCGGTCACTGCTACGTTCTTGCCAAAACAAAAGATTGCCATAGTTGGTGCAAGTGGAACAGGGAAATCTACTTTACTTAACATATTGGCAGGAATGATAACTCCAGATCATGGGTCAGTTAAAATTAATAGTAGAGAGCTGACTAACTATACAGAAGCTTCCTGGTTAAATCAGATCTCTTACATTTCACAACACCCTTATATTTTTTCTGGTACGATAGCTGAAAATATATCAATGGGGATTACAGATAAGGTAGACGAAACAGCTATAGAAGAGGCTGCAAGATTGGCTGGGCTTTTACCACTTATAAAATCTTTAGAAAAAGGGTTTCAAACAGAAATAGGGGAAGCAGGCAGGGGATTATCTAGCGGCGAGAAACAAAGGGTATCCATTGCCAGAGCCTTTCTGAAAAAACCGAATATAGTTTTACTTGATGAGCCAACACGAGGACTTGATCTTGCTACGGAAAGTATCTTGCAGCAATCGATTGAAATGCTAAGTGAAAAGGCGACTGTTATAACGGTAGCACATCGATTGCATACCATTAAAAATGCAGATCAGATTCTCTATCTAGAGAATGGGCAGTTACCAGCAACTGGTACGCATGAATACTTGGTTGAGAATATCCCAGCATATAAAAAAATTGTTACCATTCAAAAAGGGGGGGCTAAACAATGAGCGCTTTGCTAAAAGTAATTAAACTAGTTTTAATAGAGAAAAAAGATATCGTTATTGCGGTTATCTGTGGCTTTATTGCTGGAATTAGTAGTGTAGGTTTATTTGCAGCAAGTGGTTATCTTATTTCTAAATCGGCCTTAACCCCTCCCTTTTATACATTAATTGTATTAACATCAACTGTAAAATTATTAGGTCTAGTTAAAGCAGGGGCAAAATACGGAGAGCGTCTTTATTCCCACAGAGCAACATTTACCATTTTAAGTAATTTGCGAGTGGCTTTTTTTGGAAAATTAACTCCACTTGTTCCAAATGTTTTTCAAAAGTATAGAAGTGGAGATTTACTAGCACGTGTAGTTGGAGACGTAGAAAGTTTACAAAATTTCTTTCTGAGAGTTTTTTACCCACCAATGGTGTTATTTCTTGTTTTTATTAGTACCATTTTCTTTGCTAGCTTCTATTCAATGGAGATTGCTGTAATCCTTTTAATTGGATTTTTATTGACCACCGTCCTTATTCCAGCGCTATTTACCTTAAGACAAGTGAAGATTAATGGCAAAGTTAGAAATGAACGTGGTGAATTATCCACATATATAACAGAAATGATGTTTGGCTTTCGTGATTTAAAGTTATTTCAACAATTACAAATAAAACAAAATCATTTAATAAGTCAATCAGAAGCCTATATTGCTCAACAAAAAGCTGAAAATATAAATAAAATATCCAGTCAATCGTTTAATGGATTTATTACCTTTGTAGTCAGCTGGTTTGTCTTAGCCTTTGGAGCATATTTAGTTACGAATGGTACATTAGAAGGGATATTTTTGGCAATGCTAGTCATGGTTTCCCTTACTGTCTTTGAGCCTGCAGCACCAATGGCCGTCTTTCCAATCTATATGCAAGAAAGCAGTAATGCTTCCAAGCGTTTATATGATGTAGTAGAAGACCCAGACATACAGGTTAATGAGACTAAGGCGACTATATTTAAATTACCGGATAATGCCCCATCACTACACTTTAAAGAAATCCAGTTTACACACCAAGGCGATTGGCGGACAACAATTCCTAATCTTTCATTAACGATACCATCTAAATCGAAAGTAGCAATTGTAGGTGCAAGTGGTTCTGGAAAATCCACATTACTGCAAATTGCCTTAAAGTTACTACAAGTTCAAAACGGTAAAGTATTCTGGGATAAACAAGATACAGCAAGTATTGCAGGCGAAGCAATCTGGGAACAAGCAAAGGTAGTGTTGCAGGAAAATCATTTCTTTTATGGTACCATCCGAGAAAATCTAAAATTAGCTGGAGCTGAACTTACAGATGATCAGTTGAAAGCTGCCTTAACTAACGTAAATCTTGAACAATTTTCATTAGATCAGCAAGTATTAGAAAACGGTGAAAATCTTTCAGGAGGAGAAAAACAGCGATTAGCCATTGCTAGAGCTTTCCTAAAGAAAGGACATCTGTGGTTATTAGATGAGCCCACTTCATCATTAGATGCACTGACAGAACAAAGTATTTATCAGCGACTTTTCGAATATGCAAAAGAGGATACTTTAATACTAATCAGTCATAGGCTGCAAGGATTAGACAGAATGGATCTAATTATTGTAATGGACCAAGGAAATATTATAGAATACGGTTCCTACCAAGAGCTTTTGAACAAACAAGGATATTTCTTTCAAATGAAAACATTAGAAGAAAGTTTACTTTAAAAAGGAATAAATAATAGACAAGAGTGTGAAAAACGCCAACTATGCACTAGATATAAGAGCTATTGTAATTTGGTGTCGTTTTTTCACCACAATTATTAATAATATGTGTAGTATAATGAATATCAGATTAGCCAGTTCCTCCTAGGTAACTGGCTTTTTGAATTGTTGTACTGGAATTTTTGCAGAAAGGGGTATTTGCTGATTCTAAGAAATATGTACAATGTTCATAAGTTTTGCTTGAAATAACATATTTTTTTGATAACCTAATTTTATAAAAAAGTTTCAAGGATTCCTATATCAACCACTTATTATTCCCATAGACCTGACCTTAATCTCCATACTCTTTAAAACATTCAGATTATAATTTGATTCTTCATAAGTTGTCAATTTTCCCATCAAATTCATTGAAAGCGGTTGAGAGGCATATTAAAAATATCCCAGGCAGTTTAACAAATTAGAAGTCCTAGATAAGGTTTGTTACTGTATGCAATCTAATTGTTGCACTACTTATCCTAAGAAGTGGCTATTAAGTTACTAAAGGTTACTGAGGAACTTATAATAATCCTACTAATAAATTTGGTGGTATAAAGTTTGACAAATACAAGGATATTCATATATTCTATATATGAATGAGTGCGCATGTAAGAATATAGATGTGCATTCTAATTTATTTTTTAGAAAGATGGTGGGATAAGTAAATGAAAAGAGATATCAACTCTTTGTTATCTGATGAAAATATAAAGGGACTTTCACGTCTTTGTAAAGTACTTACAAATCCAACAAGAATAAAAATATTATCTTTGATATATAAAAAAGAGTTAACAATAAATCAGATTTCTGACAGACTGAAAATGTCTAGTTCTATGATATCTAATCAAGTAAACTATTTAACAAATGTAAAATATATTGAGTGTAGAAAAGGGTCAGAGAATTTTTATAGACATGACGACGAAGAACTAATTATTACAATAAACCAATTATTAAAACAAGGATATTAATAATATCAAATACCAAAGTTATATTTCATCCAACAGAAGAACCTATCCAGTAAGTTACTGGATAGGTTCTTCTGTTGGATATGAAATTTATTCTTTATCATTATCAGTTCTTGTATAAAAGTAATCATTTGGATCTATCGGTTTAAAGTTTTTAGGAGTATAGAATCTTAAAAGATCACCATTTACTACTTTATCGGAAAGAGAAAGGGTGGTAGTGACCTTATCTAGAAGCCTTTTTGCCTCAATGGTTTGCTCATCCTGTATTACCTTTCCCGTTTTTGAATTGTAAAATTTTTCATCAATTGATGATATGGTTGGACTTACAAAGTCACCGTTTCTAAATGGTACAAGTTCATTATGGTCTTCAGATAAAAGGTCTGTCCCAAATTGAATATATTTTTTCGTATCAATACCCAGAAGATGTAATAGTGTTGGCAACAGGTCAATTTGTCCACCATACTCTTCAATCGTTCCACCTTTTTGGCCGGGTACACGAATGAATAAAGGAACACGCTGTAGTGCAGCTGATTCAAAGGGAGTTACTTCTTTTCCAATCACTTTCTCCATTGCTGTATTATGATTCTCGGAAATTCCGTAATGGTCTCCATACATGATGATAATGGAGTTATCATATAAACCAGTTTTCTTTAAGTAATCAAAGAAGTTATTTAAAGCCTCATCTGCGTAACGTGCCGTTTGAAAATAGTTGTCTACAGATTTATCTCCTGTAGTAGCTGGTTCTATAGAAGTTTCCTCTTGATTCATCGTATAAGGATAATGATTGGAAACGGTGATAAACTTAGCATAAAATGGCTGTTTAAGAGAATTAAGTAAAGGAACGGACTTTTGAAAAAATGGCTTGTCCATAATACCATACCCGGTCATTTGTTCAGGATCTACGTCATCATAATAGCTTTCATCAAAGAAATTAGTATAACCTAAAGATTTATACATTTCGTTTCTGTTCCAAAAGCTACCCGCGTTACCATGAAAAACGGCAGAAGTATAGCCTTGTTGTCCTAAAATACCAGGTGCAGCTTGGTATGAATTACCACTTTTAGTTGTAAAGGCAGAACCCCTAGACAAGCCGTAGAGTGAATTTTCTATCATAAATTCAGCATCAGAGGTTTTTCCTTGTGCTGTTTGATGGAAGAAGTTATTAAAATATAAAGTATTTTCATCTTCTGTTAGTGAGTTTAAAAACGGAGTAACCTCTTCGCCGTTTAAACTATAGTTTATAACAAAATTTTGAATGGACTCTAAGTGGAAATATATAACGTTCATTCCTTTACCAATACCAAAGTATTCTGGGTTAGGCTTAGCATAATTTGCTTGAGTAAAGTTAACAACTTCTGTTATTTCGTCACTTGATGCTAATACCCTTTGTGCGGAAGCTCTTGTACTTTGTATACCATCATAAATAGTGTAGTTATATAAACCTAAGTACTTTACAATATAATTTCTATCAAATCCTCTTGTTAATAATTGTGGCCTATCTGTCTCCGCTAAAATCAAATTACCTACAGACAAGAGTAAACCAATAGCAAACAAACCCAGTTTCTGCTTTCTTTTTAAGTTTCTATTGTCGATTTTAATAAATTTCACTGCAAATAAAATTAGTAACATAATAAAATCAAAAAAGAATAGAAAATCATACGGTTTTAATAATGAAGAGAGGCTACTACTTACATCACCAAAGTTTTGAGTTTGGGTTAAAGTTGGCAGGGTAATGAAATCATTAAAAAAACGATAGTATAGAACATTTGCATACAATAAGAATGATAGAAAGAAATATAAGCCAAATAGTAGAAAATATTTTTTTCGTCCTTTAAATAGCAATGCTATGCCTAAAAATAATAAAGAAGAACCAAGCGGGTTTAAAAATAATAAAAACTGCTGTAAGAGGTTTTCAATCCCTAATTTAAATTGTGTTATTTGTACAAAGTAGGTCTTTAACCATATTAAAAATACCATAAAAAGATAAATAACCATGATATTATTTAATTTTTTAAATTTATTAAGGTAGCTAGTTTCCATATTTACACCTCTTTTATGTCTATTGTATCTCACTTGACGATTAACTTAATATGTCTAAGTGAACATGTATTATTATAATACATTTTGTTTTATATTGAATAGCAAAAACACAGAAGTATCTGGTAACTAAATAATAAAATGGAAAAATATTACTTCTTAATTTCGTCACAATTACATTTATTTTTATATGTTACCATTATAAAGATAGTGAAAATATCAGATTTAAATGAATGATTGCACATATATATTTATTTAAATATGGTTAGGTGTGCATGTAGTGATTAAGTGTGAGGGGGGATAAGACTTTATTAATCAAATTTTTTAAAGAAAGGATACAGATGATGAAAACAAAAAAGATTGTTTATTTTACAGCTATATTAAGTCTTGTTCTTTTAACAGGGTGTGAGCCTCTAATGGTTTTGGATCCAAAAGGCCCACAAGGAAGAATAACTGCCGATATTATTAAGATATCTATATGGACAATGGCTATCGTAGTAGTTTCTGTATTAGCTTTATATTCTTATATGGTATGGAAATACAGGGCTTCCAAACAAAAAGAGGATTACGAACCGCCTCATATTGAAGGTAGCATAAAATTAGAAATAATTTGGACAGCTATACCTATTCTAATTGTTGCTTTTTTATCCTTCATAACAATCAAATCTACCTATGAAGTGGAAGATATACCAAAGGGATATAGTCAAGAACCACTTGTTATTTATGCGTCGTCATCCAATTGGAAGTGGCACTTTAGTTACCCAGAAGAGGATATAGAGACAGTTAACTACCTCTTTATTCCTACAGACCGACCAATACAGTTTAAGTTATATTCTTACGGACCTATCTCTAGCTTTTGGATCCCGCAATTAGGTGGCCAGAAATATGCAATGGCTGATATGCTGAACACCTTAAATCTAGCTGCAGATGTACCAGGTGAATATCCAGGTCGTAATGCAAATTTCACTGGAGAAGGATTTGCTCAGCAAACTTTTAATGTTCAGGCAATGCCGGAGGATGAATATAAGGAGTGGGTAACAGAAGTAAAAAGTACAGCAGAAAAACTAACAGAGGAAAAATTTAATGAATTGTTAAAACCTGGTCATTTGGGTCAGTCAACTTATAATGGAACTCATTTGGGCTTTTCTCCACCGCCTCATGATATGAAAGCGAATACGGAAGATGAAGAAAAAGGGAATTCCGCAGATTCAAATGAGACAGGTAATATGTCAGATACGAACATGGATGGTATGAACCATTAATAATAAATCTTTTTCCTGAAAGGAGTACTACCGTATGGATTTTTTCGATAGATTTGCTGTTCCAAATCCAGGGCCAACAATCTATGCTTCTATGGTTGCAATAGCCCTTACCGTTATAGGGACATTAGTGTTTATAACGTATACAAAAAAGTGGGGGTATTTATGGCGAGAGTGGTTAACAACTGTAGATCATAAAAAAATAGGTATTTTATATTTAATCTCAGCATTATTAATGCTTTTCCGTGGTGGAGCCGATGCCATTATGATGAGGGCGCAAACAGCGGTTCCAGATAATAATTTATTAAATGCTCAGGAATATAATGAAATCTTTACTACACATGGTGTAGTTATGATTATATTTATGGCGATGGCATTTATCATGGCTCTTATGAACTTTGTAGTACCGCTGCAAATCGGTGCGAGAGACGTCGCCTTTCCAAGGCTAAACGCAGTTAGTTTTTGGTTATATTTCTTTGGAGCCATGTTATTCAATATTTCTTTCGTAGTTGGAGGTTCACCAGATTCTGGTTGGTCTTCTTACTTCCCATTAGCCGGAACTGAGTTTAGTAAATCTGTAGGTACGAATTATTACATGACTGCACTACAAATTTCTGGAATAGGTACATTAATAACAGGTATTAACTTTGTTACTACTATCTTAAAAATGAGAGCTCCAGGTATGACTCTTATGAAAATGCCGATGTTTACTTGGTCAGCACTGATTACAAACTTAATCATTGTATTTGCCTTTCCTATTTTAACCATTGCATTAATCATGGGAACAATGGATCGACTGTTTGGTACGAACTTCTTTACAACCACTGATGGTGGGATGGATATGCTTTGGGCTAACCTATTTTGGGTGTGGGGGCATCCAGAAGTATACATCCTCATATTGCCGGCTTTCGGTATATACAGTGAAATTATTCCAACCTTCGCTAAGAGAAATTTATATGGATATAAATCAATGGTAATATCGATCGTTGCAATTTCTGTACTTTCCTTCTTAGTATGGGTTCACCATTTCTTTACAATGGGACAAGGTGCATTAGTAAATAGTATATTCTCTGTAACTACAATGGCTATTGCGGTACCAACAGGTATTAAGATTTTCAACTGGCTGTTTACCTTAAGAAAGGGGAAAATACAGTTTACGGTTCCTATGCTATATTCTCTAGGATTCATCCCTATTTTCACAATAGGTGGAGTGACTGGAGTAATGCTTGGAATGGCAAGTGCTGACTACCAATACCATAATACAATGTTTCTAGTAGCTCACTTTCACTTAGTAATTATTCCTGGGGTTGTTTTTGCAATGCTTGCTGGGTTGACTTATTGGTGGCCAAAGATGTTTGGATACATGCTAAGCGAAAGAATTGGAAAATGGGCTTTCTGGTTTATTTCTATAAGCGTCTGTGTCACTTTCTTCCCAATGTTCATTTCAGGATTAGATGGGCAGGCACGAAGAATGTATACCTATTCTGAGTCAACAGGTTTTGGTATATGGAATATGATCTCCTTTATAGGAGCTTTAGGACTATTAGTAGGGTTTGTCCTAATAGTTTACAATATTCTTTACAGCTTCAAGAATGCACCAAGAAATATTTCTTCCGACCCATGGGATGCAAGATCTTTAGAATGGGCAACTAAATCACCTGTCCCAGAGTACAATTTTGCTATAACTCCTACAGTTGATTCAACAGAAGCATTTTGGGATTCAAAGAAAAAGGGTTATAAGTTATTTAAAGGGAAAGTAGATAAAATTCATATGCCAAATAACAGTGGCATGCCTTTTGTTCTAGGTTTTATCTTCTTTGTTTGGGGATTTGCCTTTGTATTTGCACTTTGGATTTTATTAATTTTAGCAACAGTAGCTATCTTTATTTGTTTAGCATTTAGATCAAACGAAAAAGATAACGGAAGATATATTCCTAAGGAAACAGTAGAGAAAATAGAAAATTCGTTAGGAGGTCCGAAATAATGAAAATAGATCATACTTTGCCTCTTGAATATAGTACAGAACAAAATCGGTTAAATATACTTGGTTTTTGGATATTTCTAGGAGCGGAAATTGCGTTGTTTGGAACACTTTTTGCCTCCTACTTTACTCTCGTTGATCGGACAGGATCTGGACCAACAGGTGCTGAAATATTCGAGATATTACCAGTGATTATTGAAACGATACTGTTATTGGCAAGCAGTTTTACCATTGGCCTTGGTATAAATGCTATGAGATTAAGAAAGCAGAAAGCAATGGTCACTTTTTTTGCTCTTACGTTATTACTCGGCTTAGCATTCTTGGGAGTCGAAATTTATGATTTTGTTGTTTATATACATGAAGGCGCTACTCTTCAAACTAGCGGATTTACTGCCATTCTCTTCACTCTTTTAGGAACTCATGGAGCTCACGTAGCATTTGGAATTCTTTGGGGAACAATGATTATTTTGCAGGTAATAAGAGATGGGATAAATGAAAGAACTGCCAATAAAGCTTTTATATTCTCACTATATTGGCATTTTATCGATGTAGTTTGGATCTTCCTTTATAGTTTTGTGTTCTTGAAAGGAATGATGTAGAATGGGTGAATTATTTCCAAAGAAACATGTGATTGGGTTTGTGTCTTCCTTAATATTAACCGCAATTGCACTAACTGTTTATTTCTTGGATATGTCATTTGCTGTTGGATCTACTATATTACTAGTTACTGCCTTTATTCAGGCAATTGTACAATTAGTAATCTTCATGCATGCAGGTGAATCAAAAGATAAAAATGTAATATACATTAATATTTATTACGGAGTTTTTATCGCCTTGGTAACTGTTTTTGGAACACTTTTAACTTTAATTTGGGGATATTATTAATAAAGATAAAATAATTTATGTATTGTATTCTAAGCTGGGCATGGTTTAATATGTCCAGTTTTCTTTTTTATTTGGTAAGTTATGCAGCCGTTGGTCATATTCAAAGTTTTTTTATTGTTACCTGTTTTGGCATAAATTTGCTTGGTTGTTTGCGGAAATTTATGCTTTCTAATAGTAGGTGGATAAAGGGTTATCCTACTAACATTAGAGATTATAGCAGCAAAGTTAATTAAGAAAATTTAAAAGAGACATTATCGAATAGGTAAGGTTTAAGAATCTTTTATACCTATAAAATTAGGAAAAAAGGACAAAGTAAAATCTTCTTATTATAATTCCAAGATATCTCAGTCGAAAGCACTTAACTCTTAAAATTAGCGATCAGCAGTTATAACAAGATATAAACCATTACTTAATTTTACTGTATCCCCTCTAACAGCTAGTGCTACTTCCCTTACTAACGATTGCTGTTCATTCTCTTCTTTTGCCTGAATGAAAAGAGCATTTCCAGAGTTAATTGTTTCATTTGTATGACTACTGCTTCCAATAACGGCAAAAATTTTAATGTCTTCCACATTTATTTCTCCTTTTTTTGTAAATATTTATGATTCTTTTGGACTGTTTCAAGAACAGGGGTGCGAAGAATAGAAGAAATCATATTATCAATATTATGAATTATAGGTACGATTACAAAAGCAATTCTTCCGTTAGAATAATCTTTTCTGGTAAAATGGTACCTTTTTAAGCCAAGAGTTCTGGTGATTTCAAATAAAATAGCTTGTCTTTGGCCAAAATTATCAAGGAAGATTCTATAGTGTTCTTGTTTAGGGCTTAAAATAACAGCTATCCCCTCTTGAAGTATCATCTCTTGCCCACGAATACTACCTATACGATTAGAAATAAACATATCATCTGCATAAAGCTCGTTATTTTTTATAATTATCTTTGCTTGGTTTACTACTGCAAAATCAGATATAGTTTTTCCTTTTGAGAAACGGACTAAGATTAAAAAGATTAAAATCCCCCCTAATATTCCCAAGCTTATACGGATGAACACTGGCATTGTTTCGAGTGACTCAGCTATGACACTTATTGTTAATGCAACAAATAAAGCTATATAATTTCTCGCCTCGTAGGTCTTCGAAATACCATCGATATAAGCACTTCCGCGTTTTGTGTATTCGGTTTCTTCTAAGGATTTTAGGCTGTCTTGTTCTAACTTTCTAACACCCTGAAATTGAGTTATTGCCAAAGCTAAAAAAGTAGCAGCTGTAACGTTATTTGTCATTATTGCAGGGATGAAAATTGCCCCTAATGTTGATGCAACAAAACCAAGTGCAATTTGGCTAAGAACCCCATTTGGATAGGTGGGATATTGTCTATAGTCCTCTCTTAAAATAAGTACTCTAGCAAGTGTACCACCAATTATTCCTATAATAATTAAAATTAAATGTGGGGTAGATAGAATTTGTGCTCTCATTTTTTCCCCCTCCTCATATCTACTTTTCAAAAATATTATCTCCGCAAATGAATAATGTATTCAGGTTTATAATAATAAAATGAACTTTGTATGGTTGGAGAAAATTTCAAAAAAAATCATTCATATTAAAGTTTAGTTTAGATAAAAATAGATTTGGGAGGTGAAAAAATATGTTTAATAAAAATAAGTTTTTAGGTGTAATAAATAATATGGGATATCCAGATGATATAAGTCTGTTAAATAATTTAGGAATTAAAGAATCAAACGAGCCATTCATTGAAATAAATAGTCCATTTGAGATGAAAGAACCAGTTGAAATTAGAGAACCACAGTAATATAAAGCAATGAATACACTGAGAAAAAACTCTGATTAAAATATTGAACAGAGTTTTTTCTCATAAAATTAGGATAAGTTAAATTTATATTGGATTTCTATTGATTATTATTTTATTTTCTACCACTTAGGATAAATGAAACGAGGATTCACTTAATAAAGCCTATAATATTTTAAAGAAATTGTTTCAATATCTCATATTTAAGGAAATACTACACTGAAATAACGAACCAGCCAATGGAGGTAATTAGTTTGGAGAATAAAAAGCAGAAAGATTCAATTCATAAAGGAGAAAACCATGAAAATAATCACCATCACGGAGGAATCTTTGGAGGTAATACAGAACTTATTTTTTCATTACTATGTGGTGCCTTATTAGGAATTGGTTATCTGATAAGTATAACGAAAGATAATGTCAGTTTAATATCCATTACTTTGTATGTTATAGCGTATTTTTTTGGCGGATTTTTTACGATTAAAGAAGCTATTTCATCTATAAAAAAAGGAAAATTTGAAATAGACTTTCTAATGATCTTGGCAGCAATTGGGGCAGCTTTTCTTGGTGAATGGGCTGAAGGTGCATTGTTACTGTTTCTGTTTAGTGCAGGACATGCACTAGAACATTTTGCGATGAATAGAGCACGTAACTCAATATCTGCCCTTGCTGATATTGCCCCTAGAACAGCTATTGTACGAATTGGAAAAGATCAAAAAGAAGTGCCTATAGAGGATTTGACAGTCGGGGATATTGTAATTGTAAAGCCAAATAGCAAAATATCAGCTGATGGAGTTGTCGTGAAAGGTAAGAGTAGTGTTAATCAAGCTCCAATAACGGGTGAGAGCATGCCTGTTGATAAAATTCCTATAAGTAATCCAGATAATATATCGGAGAAAAATCTACCTTCTGAAAGTAGAGTGTTTTCTGGAACGATTAATGGTACTGATACTTTAGAAGTTAAGGTATTAAAAGAAGCTAACGATTCGACTTTAAGTCGTTTAATAAAATTAGTGAAAGAAACGGAATCACAGAAATCGCCTACTCAATTATTTACTGATCGTTTTGAGAAGTATTTTGTCCCAGCTATACTTATATTGGTGTTTTTACTTCTTTTTGCTTTTCTTGTTTTAGATGAAACATTTAGTGAAAGCTTTTATCGGGCAATGGCAGTTTTGGTTGCAGCAAGCCCTTGCGCATTAGCTATTTCTACGCCAAGTGCTGTATTAAGTGGAGTAGCAAGAGCTGCTCGTGGAGGTGTATTAATAAAAGGTGGGTTACCTCTTGAAAATTTAGGAGAATTAAAAGCAATAGCCTTTGATAAAACAGGAACATTGACTGAGGGTAAACCAAAACTAAATAAAATCGTAACTGTTAATAATGTTAGTGAGGAAGAGTTATTATTAACTACTATTGCGGTAGAGAAATTAAGTGATCATCCACTAGCAGCCGCCATAGTAAAAGGTGGAGTAGAGAAACTCGGAAATAGACCAATAGAAGAAGCAGATAGTTTAAAAGCCGTTACGGGAAGAGGTGTTACGGCACAGTTAAATAATGAAACCATTTATATTGGAAACAGAAGTTTATTTGAGGAGCACCTCTCCATTAGTTTACCCGATGATTTATCAAACAGTTTAAATGAATTGGAGTCAAATGGAAATACTGCGATGATAGTAAAAAAAGAAGAAATGTTTCTGGGTATTATTGGACTGATGGATATTCCAAAAGAAGAGGCTGAATCTGTTATTAAAAGTTTGCGGAAGTACGGAATAAAACGAATGATAATGATTACAGGTGATAATCAACGAGTAGCGGATAGTATTGCGAAATTAATCGGAATTAAAGAGGCTTGGGGAGGACTACTACCTGAAGATAAGGTTAAAGCAATAAATGATCTTAAAGAAACTGAAAAGAAGGTTGCTATGGTAGGGGATGGTGTTAATGATGCTCCTGCTATGGCAAAAAGTTCTGTTGGTATTGCAATGGGTGCTGCAGGGTCAGATGTTGCGTTAGAAACAGCAGATATCGCCTTGATGGCAGATAATTTAAATGATTTACCTTTTGCAATAAATCTAAGTAGGAAAAGTAAATCCATAATAAAGCAAAATTTATGGATAAGTTTAGGCGTTACTGCTTTCCTGATACCTGCAACTTTATTTGGTTTTACTGGAATTGGGTTAGCAGTTTTAATACATGAGGGATCCACAATACTTGTTGTTTTTAATGCATTAAGACTTTTAGCTTTAAAAAAATAATTTTCTGTATACCACAAATAATATTTAAATACGGGAAGGTAAAGTAGTTTAGATTAATGTGTAATATATCCCATTAGAATTATAGTAAACAGTTGCTTTTTTTAGTAAATAAAAAAGGGGAATTATATATTTATGCTATAATAGAGAAATTAGAACTAAATAAGGGGATTACATAATGGGATCTTTACATGAAAAAAATGAGGGGAATACAAAACAATATAGAAATCAACTGGATGAGGAAACATTATTTATAGTGTCTCAAACGTTTAAGGCTCTTTCTGAACCAACACGGATAAAAATATTGCATTTGTTAGCAGAAAGACCGCACTCTGTAAATGAAATAGCAGAAAGGTTGGAGATGTTACAATCAACTGTTTCTCATCAATTAAGTTTTCTGAAAAATTTGAGGCTTGTTAAATATAAAAGAGAAGGAACTACTATGATTTATTCGTGTGATGATGCGCATGTAATGGGTGTATTAGAACAAATGATTGATCATGCACAACACCATTAATAAGAAGATTATTTAGAAAGAATATGGGGTAAAAGGATGGTGGAGTTTATACCATCCTTTTTTATTCTTAAAAGTTGATAACCATTGACACTTGTTTTGGATAGTATATAATACATATATGGTTATATGAATATTTGGTCATATATAAGTTTTTCGAACGCTTGTAGAAAGGGGAAAGAGTATTTATGGAAGAAGTCAGACAACAGTTAAAAAAGGAATTTTTATTAGAGGGTCTTGACTGTGCTAACTGTGCAATGAAAATTGAAAGAGGAGTTTCGTCTATAAATGGTGTAAAGGATTGTAATGTGAATTTTGCTACACAGACAATATCCTTGCGATACGAAAGTAACGAAGAAGAAAGTATATTATTAAATACAAAGAAAACAATTAATCGTTTAGAGCCACATGTTAAGTTAGTTGAAAAACAAAGTGGGAGAAAGAATACTAAACTCATAAGCCATGGTCATGCTCATAGCCATAATCATGACCATTCCCACAATGATGCAAATGACCATAATCATGGCCATTCCCATTCCCATTCCCATTCCCATTCCCATGAGCATGGAAGTAATGATATCAAAAAAATGATTAGTCGTTTATTCTTAGGTGGACTAATTTTTGGTTTAGGGATTTTTGCGCCAATAACAGGAATGACCGAATTGATGGTGTTCTTACTTGCATATGTTATAGTTGGTGGCGATATTGTATTAAGAGCAATAAAAAATATAACAAGAGGGCAGGTCTTCGATGAGCATTTCCTTATGGCTATTGCTACAATCGGTGCTTTTGCTATTCAGGAGTATCCAGAAGGTGTAGCCGTAATGCTATTTTATCAGGTCGGTGAGCTATTCCAATCAATTGCAGTTAATCGTTCTAGAAAATCAATCAGCAGTTTAATGGATATTCGACCAGACTTTGCCAATCTTCAAGTTGGATTAGATGTCAAAAAAGTATCACCCGAAGATGTTGAAATTGGCGATATTATTGTAATTAAACCTGGAGAAAAGGTTCCATTAGATGGTGTTATATTAGAAGGAACTTCGAGCGTTGACACATCTGCATTAACAGGGGAATCAGTGCCACGTGATGTAACTGTGGGAAGTGATATATTAAGTGGTTTTATTAACAAAAATGGTCTTCTGACGGTAGAAGTAAAAAAAGAATTTGGAGAATCAACTGTTTCTAAAATTTTAGAATTAGTACAAAATGCTAGCAATAGAAAAGCTAAAACGGAGAACTTTATCACTAAATTCGCTCGTTACTATACACCAGTTGTTGTAATTATTGCATTACTGTTAGCTATTGTTCCACCCTTACTTTTTAGTGGAGCTACCTTCTCAGACTGGGTATATAGAGCCCTTATCTTTTTAGTTATTTCCTGTCCTTGTGCTTTAGTTGTTTCTATTCCTTTAGGCTTTTTCGGTGGAATTGGAGCAGCCTCTAAAAAAGGAATATTAGTAAAAGGTAGTAACTATTTGGAAGCACTTAATGATGTTAAGTATGTCGTATTTGATAAAACAGGAACCCTTACAAAAGGTGTATTTGAAGTAGACTCGGTTTATCCTGTTAATGGATACTCAGAGGAAGAAATAATTAAGTTTGCTGCTTATGCTGAAACACACTCCAATCATCCAATTGCTGACTCAATTAGAAAGGCATTTGGAGATAAGATAAAAGAAGAATTAATTCAAGACTATAATGAAATAGCTGGTCATGGTATTTCTATAGTGGTGGACGGAAAAGAAATACTAGCTGGAAACGATAAGCTTATGCAAAAAGAAAAGGTTGATTTTTATCGGAATAACGAAATTGGTACGATTGTTTATGTTGCATACGATAAACAATTCGTAGGTTCCATTGCAATTTCAGACCAAATAAAAGCGGACTCCTATAGCGCGATACAAACACTAAAAAGAATAGGCATCAAGAAGACCGTAATGTTAACAGGGGATTCTAAAGTGGTTGGAAAAAGGGTAGGAGAATTACTTGAGGTAGATGAGGTTCATGCAGAGTTACTTCCGCAAAATAAAGTAGAAGAAATAGAGAAATTAGATGCTTCTAAGAATGCTAAAGACAAAATTTTGTTTGTTGGAGACGGTATTAATGATACTCCAGTATTAGCTAGAGCAGATGTAGGAATGGCTATGGGGGGGTTAGGTTCAGATGCAGCAATTGAAGCGGCTGATATTGTTATTATGACAGATGAACCTTCTAAAATAGCCACGGCAATCTCACTTGCTAAGCGGACTAGACGTATTGTATGGCAAAACATTATTTTCGCATTAGGAGTAAAGGCAATCTTTCTATTGTTAGGGGCTTTTGGTATTGCAACAATGTGGGAAGCCGTATTTTCTGATGTAGGAGTTACACTTATCGCAGTATTGAATGCTATGAGAATACTAAAAGTAACAAATGATGAACCTTTTTCTTAAATCTTTATAATTAGTTAAAAACAGCATCATTATCTTAGTAACTAAGCTGATAATGATGCTGTTTTTTATGCAATTACCTTTAGGAATATAAACTAATTGTTGAATTTCACCTAAAAAATAATTAGGAGAGTCATATGCAAAATATTACTATTGTACTTGTGGGCTTAGTATTAATTACCCTAATAATATTTTTAAGGAAGTTATTCAAGATATTGAGTTTATTAAGCGAGCTCAGGATTTAGGTTTTACTCTTGAAGAATTTAAAGATTTACTAGCCGCATCAAACGGGGATGAAGAATTTCATTCAGAGGAAATGCTCAACTTTGCATCGTGTAAAATTAAAGAGGCTGAAAAAAAATTTGTGATTTAAACGACATAAAATCTTGTTAGAGGGTTTGGTTGATAAATGCCCTGGTTCTGGAGTACCGAAAGCTCAGTATCCAATTATGAAAATTTTATTAGAATTAGTGAATTAGTTATGGCTAAAAAATTAATCGAAGTATTTACGGCAGGTTGTAGTGTGTGTGAAGATGCTGTGCGGCAAGTAAAAGATTTAGCTTGTGATAATTGTGAGGTTGTAGTTTATGATCTGAACAAAAAATGCGACACACTTGAATGGGAAGAAAAAGCAAAAGCCTATGGCGTAAAATCCGTTCCTGCCGTTGCAATTAATAAGAAATTAGTGGATTACTGTATGAACAACAGTATTGATATTGAAACTTTAAAAGCTGCCGGATTAGGTAAATAAACAGCTAATTGCAAGGGTAAACATCATTTCACCCTTGTAATAGCATTGTTATGTTTACAAAATCGGGTGTTTAAATCAGCTATTGTGGATGATGGAAATGATACGAACAAAAGGAGTAAATAACCATGAATTCAGCTGTTTCAAAGAAAGGAACGATTATTTCTTATAGGATTGCGATTACATTCATTATTGCAATGATTACGGCTTCGGTGATGTTAAACGATCATGAGATTATTTTGCCGGAAGTTGCGGCAATGGCTATTGCCATGTGGGTATACCGAGAAGCCGGATGGATCAGACAACCATCCAAGATTTTTCTTGCTCCGTCCATCACTGCTGCGTTAGGCATCGCGGTGAATCAATTAGACATTGCTTATTTAGGAAAAGTCATCCTTACCGTGGTACTCATGATGCTCTTTTTGCGTATCATTCAATCGAACTTGGCACCGTCTATTGCAACGGGCTTGCTACCGTTGGTGATGAATGCTAGCGAATGGACATTTATTATATCGATTTTAACTCTAACGCTCATATTGATGCTTGGGGTTCTCGCTCGTATTCTTAGACTGAATTTTGTATGGATCGGCTTAACTTGGCTGGTTACCCACAACTCGCAGTTATCCCGCCTATTCTGTTGTTGTGTACGAGTCACTTCAGAAACCGATGTACAACGGAAAAATAGCTTTTAAATAAGTACTTGTGTTGACATTATCTGCGACTGTCGGAACGCAGTTGTATTTTGCTATTGATTCGATATTGGTAATCTGTTAGATATAATTTTGATGCTAATTCTTTTGCGTATTGTTGGCATACTCACCTTAACGGTGTCAACTATAATTATGGTATTCCCCTAATTAATTAAATGACAAAGGAAAGATATACGGATTTAATGAGCAAACTCCCCATACTTCGCATCTTCATAATTCCAACACATTTTACTAATTCTTTCAACAAACTTACCTTTTATAATAGATCAAGGAGGATTAAGACCGGGTAAAATGGATTCAAATAGGGAAAATAAAGATAAAAACTCAGGATTGAGGGATTCTTATGAATAAATTGCAGGTACTTGTGATAGATGATGAATGGAATGTACGGAATCTCCTTCGTATTTATCTCGCCAAGAATGGTTTTGAGGTAATGGAAGCTAAAAATGGGTACGAGGGAGTCCGATTGGCAGAACAGCAATCTTTTGATCTTATTATTTTGGACGTCATGATGCCTGATATGGATGGATGGGAAGTGTGTCAGAAAATTCGCGAAACGAAAGATACACCTATCTTGATGTTAACGGCTCGCACAGAAACAAAAGATAAGGTAAAGGGATTAACTATGGGGGCAGATGACTACTTAGTAAAACCCTTTGATTCAGACGAATTGATAGCTCGTGTGTTTGCCCTTCTTAGAAGATCAAGCATCTCTCAAACAACAACCGTCTCAAGAGTCATTACTAATTTAGACCTGACGATTGATCCGGAGGGTAGACAAGTGTTGGTTCGAGAACAGCCTATAGATCTAACCCCTAAAGAGTTTGAATTGCTGTTTGTGTTAGCTGAAAATCCTCGTCGGGCTTTTGAACGCGAGAACCTGTTGGAGAAAGTCTGGGGAGGCGACTATTTTGGAGATTTTCGCACAGTAGATACTCATGTGAAAAATATACGAGAAAAAGTAAGAAAAGCAGAATTATCCTTTAACCCTATTCAAACGGTATGGGGAGTTGGATATAAGTTTCAATGGACAGACGAGCGAAAATGATCTGGAACCGTATTGTCATTAAACTAGGCGGAACCATCCTTTTGCTTTTTCTAATGGTGTTACTTCCCCTCGGATTTGTCATCGATCGAGCCTTTTCAGGGTTTTACTATCAAGAAGTTCGAGCAGAGATTGAGGATTTGTCTTCGCGTTATGCCGAATCGATCGCAGCATCCAACAATCCACAAATCCCATACATGTTGGAAATGATGTCGGAATTTTCAAAGATCAAGTTATATATGGTTGACGCTCAGGGGACTATCATTGTTACTTCAGGTGTACCTAGTTCAGTGCAAGGTACCTTGATACCAGAGGAAGAGGTTCAAACCCTATTACAAGGAAAATCTGTTGAAAAGGAATTTATAGAACCCCTAGACAACCAAAGGTACCTAGTTTCAGGGACACCTATTATTTCTAAAGACCAATTTAATGGTGGGGTTTATGTAGTATCCTCTGTTAATGTGATTGACGAGTCTCTAGAAAAAATACGAAGTATGTTATGGTTATCGGGAATGGGCGCTTTCTTTCTTGCGCTTGCTTTCACGTATATCCTTTCAAAAAAGTTATCAGACCCCTTAATTCAAATGGAAAAAGCCACTCGAAAGATAGCCAAAGGGGATTTAAAAACTCGTGTCACTCCACCATCGAAAGACGAGATGGGCTCGTTAGCCCAAGCGATTAACGATTTGGCACTCGACCTACAAAAGTATCGTGAATCCCGGAGTGAGTTTTTTTCGAACATTTCTCATGAGTTAAGAACGCCAATGACGAGTATAGAGGGCTACGCAAAAGTATTAAAGGAGAAGTTGTATGATTCAGAAGAAGAAAAAGAGCAATACCTCGATATCATTCATCAGGAATCCATCCGTTTGACAAGGATAATTGGAGACCTGTTTGAACTTTCCAAAATTGAAGAGGGAAAGATTGGCTTCCACTTTGAATGGATCGATTTATCGGAAGTGCTGAATAGTGCTATTCAAAAAACAAAATGGAGAGCCCAAGAAAAAGGATTGGACATGCGAGCTTATATCCAACCTGACCTGCCATTTGTCTATTGTGATGGTCATCGTATGGCGCAGGTTTTTATGAACTTGCTGGACAATGCTATCCGTTACACAGAACAAGGGACGATTTTAGCGAAAATGCCGAAAGAGAATGATGTCGTGAAGATTTCTGTGGAAGATACAGGCATTGGAATTCCTGAGGACGAACTAACCTATATTTTTGAACGATTTTATCGGGTTGAAAAATCTCGTTCGCGTGAATTTGGGGGAACAGGATTAGGCCTGGCGATTGTCAAAAACCTGGTGGAGCAACAAGGAGGGTCTATCCGAGCGTTTAGTGAGGTAGGAAAAGGAACTCGCTTTGAGATCACGTTCTTGATTTCACCTGATATAAAAAAAGAGGAGGAAGAGGAATGAAAAGGTTGGACTGGATTATTGCTTTGTTCTTGGTGGTCATTGGATTAACTTGTTTGACCATGTCCGCAACATGGATGATGGATACCGGATCCATTCGATCCTATTTCACAAATTTCCTCCAAATTTGCCTTTGGATAGGCATACCAATCCTTATCGTAGGAGTCATTTATTACGTAATGAAAAGGAAGAGGAGAGATTCATAAATGCGAGAGTTTAAATCACTTATTTATCCAATCAGTGTAGGTTTAGTCTTAATACCCAGTACAGTCTTCGCCCATGGCGGGGCGGAGGAAACGCAATCAGGATTACCAATGAGCACCTTTGGATTGCTGGCAATGGGCCTATTATTGATCTTGTTCATTGCTTTCTATATGGTGGTAAAAAAGAAAGTACAGGGTCTAAAAAATGTAAAGAAAAAAGAGGATCGAATCAAACGACAACGGTTAGAGAAGAACCTACAACTAATAAATTGGGGATGGATATTATCCCTGATAGGAGTTTTGATTACTGGTAGCCTATCCGTTATGGGAGACAAATTGACTGTAGGCAAAGGAACATACCTGGAACATATACACGGTTTAGGATATTCCACGGATGGAAAACAAATGATCATTCCTGCGCATGATGGATTAAAAACGTATTCAGAAGGGCACTGGGGTAGTGCTGAAGGAGAAAAACATGATTACATGGGCTTTTCTTCTGTAGATGATGGTTTTTACAGTAGTGGGCATCCTGCTTCTGGGTCAGATAAGAAGAATCCTTTTGGAATTGTCAAAAGTACAGATGAAGGAAAAACCTTTGAAACGTTAGACCTCTATGAGGAAATAGACTTTCATATGATGGGTGTTGGGTATAAATCACATGCAATATACGTGATAAACCCGCAACCCAATTCAAGAATGGATTATACGGGTCTTTACTATTCAACCGATGAGACCAAAAAGTGGACAAAAAGTGCCATGAAAGGAATAAGTGAGGAACCGACTGCATTAGCTGTCCATCCTTCAAACGAGACTGTACTGGCGATTGGAACCCAAAGTGGGGTATATCTCTCTAAAGACTATGGACAAAACTTTGAAAAAGTTTTTTCAAAAGGTCAAGCTACATCACTGTACTTCAAAACAAATGGAACCCTATTTGTTGGAGGTTATGATAAACAAGCTTATCTGGTAGAGTTGAATGTTGAAAATAATCTGTCGGAAGAAATCAACATTCCTGACATAAAGGAAGAAGATGCTATTGCCTATATTTCTGGGAATCCAGTAAACGGGAAGGAAATGGCATTCGCCACGTTTAAAAAAGATGTATATGTTTCATATGATAAAGCGACCCAATGGATCAAAGTGGCTGATCAAGGGAAAGGAATTGACGAAAAAAATCATTAAAGGGAGGGATGGAGTTATGATGTTATATTCCTCCATATTTGTGCTTCTAATTGGTGGATTGGATTCTTAATTTATGGACTGATGTCTTTAATCATGAAGGTCTTTACGAAAAAGAAAAACCCAGCGTTTCACCTACTGAGGGAGAGATTTGCCAAAGGTGAAATATCAGAGGAAGAATTTAAACAGAAGAGTGCATTCCTCCATAAATAGAAAAGAAAAAGTACTTCATATATTCTTCAAATAATCAACAAGGTATAAACAAACCTATTGTTTATACTAAAACTATCAAGAGACAAGGAGGAAACAAGATGAAAAAAAAGAAGATAACATTCACAGTTTTGGGCCTTACATTAGCTGCCGTCTTGGCTATAGGAAATACAACATTTGCTGAAAAAATAAATAATAATGATAGTCAAATGATGAACAGTGACAGCATGTCAAACATGATGAATGATGAAAATATGTCAGGCATGATGAAGGATTCAAATATGGGCAATATGATGGAGGCCATGGACTCTTCTGAAGGAAAAGAGATGATGGAAAGTTGCAACAAATTCATGGAATCATCTCAAAATAAAGAAGGTCAATCTGATTCAAAAGATAATAGCTTAAAACCTAAGGAAACATCATTATAAGGAAAGGTGGAATTGGTTATGTGCTGTGGACCAACAAATAAAAAGAAACATACGACAAAAAGTGAACCGGTAGGAAACGTAAGTCCTCTTGATCAGCTGAAAATTCGTTTAGCTCGAGGAGAAATCTCCTTTGAGGAGTACGAAAAAGTGAAAGGTGAATTAGTAAAATAAAACGGAAAACGGACCAGTCAGAGTTAGAAACTGGTCCGTTTTCTTTTATTAAATTCTGAATCAATTACAGATTGACTTTTAACGCAATGTTAAAGGGAATTTTGTATTTTAATCAATTTATAAATGGAAAAATGAATCGAAATCTAATGTGGGAAAGTCTTAAATTCAAAAGATGTAAAAATAAACTACTTGATTTCTCCTTCATTTATACAAAGTTTCAACACATTTTTTGTTTATACTCTTGTCATAACGAGAAAAAGGAGTGAACGACATGACATTGGTACAGATTTTAATCCTTCTTTTATGCCCTTTGATGATGCTGTTCTGTATGAAAGGTATGTTTAGTGGGAATAAAGATAAAATTAAAAATTCAGACCATCAGCAAGTTTCACAGACAGAATTACAATCACTTCATATTAAAATGGCAGATTTGATTGAACAAAACCATAATCTTACGAAGGAGATTCATTCTTTAAAAGAGCAAAAGAACCATACGCCGTGATCAAGGAATTTCCTAGAAACAATGTCTCAATGTAATGAGAAACGAAACGTATTATATAAAAAACTAGTTGTGAGCATATATACAAGTTGATACAACAGTAGGTATAGCAATTGTAATAAATCTTCATTTGATATAAGTCAAGCACGTAGTCTATACTGTTTTACGCGGTTATTAGAAAAGTAATCTAGATAGGAGCTGAAGATTATGATGGATGGAATGATGGGAGGAATAATGAGTGGTAATTCTATGATGGGAATGTGTCTCATGATGGGCATTGGATTATTTCTCTTGATTATTCTGATTGGAGTGACCATTTATATGGTCGTTCGCCAGTTGATGAAAAAAAGTAGCGTGACAGACCGTCCATTGTTATTATTAAAAGAGCGATATGTCAAAGGTGAAATAAACGAAGAAGAATATCAGCTGAAACGAAAAGTATTAAATGAAAAGTAAACATTCAATCTTAAGGTTATTTCTAAATAATGACAAGTGATTCTAAAACAATGTTACCTCCTTTAATTTGTTGATAGAGATACAACCTGATTTATGACAATGAATAGCTTAAGTTCATGAAGAGTTAGGGAAGCAGCCTAACTCTTTTCCCTTTTTCTAAATTTTTTCTAAGGGATGATAATTCCCTTTTATTAAATCATCAATCACAGGGAACCTTATATAAAATGACAGAAAATCTGGAGGATTACTGAATGGATGAGTTGTTCTATCTATTAGCTTAAATTGTAGGTATCGGAGGTATTTAAATCATTTGGAGGAACGAAAAGGTAAACAAACCAGTGGCTGTTGAAAAAACGAAAGTCAAAAAAGATAGTAGGTTGTATCACGCATGATGAATAAATTGGATGATTGTGAAAATGAAAATCTAATTTTTTCAAACGATCATAAAAAAATGTTTAAAAACCTATTGACTCTGTAGCAAGGTACGGGCTTTATACTAATAATGAAAGGAGAGGAATGATGTGACAGGTCTAACGATCCGTCAAGTCGCGAATGCGGAGAAAGTGAACCTTGAAACGGTGCGTTATTACGAAAAAAGAGGGTTAATAGTAGAACCTCCAAGAACAGAATCTGGATACAGACGATTTCCAGACGAAGCTATCGAACGCATTTCATTTATCAAAAGAGCTCAAGAACTTGGATTTACCTTAGAAGAAATTAAATAGCTTTTGGATGTCGACAAGAAAGTGATGCTATAAAGGTAAAAGAATTTACAGCATAAAAGATTCAGGAGATTGAATCAAAAATTCATGATCTTGTGAACATGAAAGAGACATTAGAACAGTTATCAGAGCTATGTGAAGGTTCAGGATCTTCCATGAATCAATGCCCTATTATTAAAGCGTTTAGCGAAGGAGCATAGAGGAAACAATAGAATGAACCCTATATTGTTTCATAAAATAAAGTGTGGTCTGGAGATAGAGACATCTCCAGACTTTTTTAATTGGCTAGTTTTATTTAAGAATTTATTTCTCACATTAAAAAACAGTAATTTATTGACACACATATTAGTGAAAGTTAATATGATGGTATTAGACATATTAGAAACAACTAATACGAGGGGGTAATTATGCAAAATAGCACTTTGGATATGAAGGTCAAACTAATTCATGGTTTTTCGAATAAAACTCGAATTCAGATTCTAGAATGTCTGAAAAATGAGGAGAAAACTGTATCACAAATTGTCGAGCAGATAAAAGGAAATCAATCGAATATTTCTCAACATTTAGCCTGTTTAAAGGGTTGTGGCATTATCGTTGGAAGAAATGAAGGCAAATATTGCTTTTATAGTCTGAGAAACCAATATATTCGTGATTTATTAGATATGTTTGATGTAGTTCTAAATGATGTTCAGAATGACGTTATTTGTTGTGAAAATCATATGGAGTGAGGTGAATAATAGTGCCTGAAAAATGCTGTGGTTCAAATAATGAAAATAAAGATAATAAACTAATTACCACAACAAATTGTTGTTCAAACGAAACGAAAAAAACAGAAGAAACTTCTGAAGTGATTTTAGTTGAAAGCAACTGTTGCAGTAATTCCAAAGAGACAGACGAAAGTACATGTTGCAGTTCAAGTTCCTCGAAAGAAGAAATGAAAGAAATAAGCTCAAGTTGCTGTTCGACCAATAAAAAGAAACCATCGAATACATCTGAGCTATTTAATGTGATACCGGTGGCAAGTAGCTGCTGCAACAGTACTAAAGAGCCGGAGAAGGACTCATGTTGCAGTAATGACTCAGCGGAAAAAGTAAGTGATTGCTGTGCTTCTCAAGTTAGTAAGTCTGAAGAAAAGGCTAGCTCTTGTTGTAGTACTACAATTGAAGTCGAAGAAAATATAATGGAAACTAATGCTGGAGAAAGGCAAGATTTCCTTGTTACTGGAATGGATTGCCCTGCTTGTGCCAAGACCATTGAAAAAGGATTAGGATCATTACCAGGTATCGAGATGGTAAAAGTAAATTACAGTACGGCAAAAATGCAGGTATCCGCTGCTAATTCGTCTGCTTTCATTCCTATTGAAAAGGAAATAAAGAAACTTGGATATTCGGCTGAAGTGCTGCAACAAAACAAAAATTTACGAACTTATGATATCGTGGGAATGGACTGTGGTAGCTGTGCCAAAAGCATTGAAAACCACTTTAATAAAAACCCTTCTGTTAAAGAGGTAAGTGTTAATTTCTCTACAGGAAAAATGAAAATAGAACATACCAATAGTGTAGACGAAATAATCTCAGAAGTGGATAAAATTGGGTATAGTGCTAGTTTGAAATCAAATAAGAAATCAACGGTGGAACAACCGAAAAGTAAAAAAGAAAACTGGATTATTATCTCTTCGGGACTTCTTATCGTTTTAGGTTTTTTACTATCTTATTTATCCGTTCCTTCGTTTGTATCCACTATTCTATACGCTGGTGCTATCGTAATTAGCGGTTATAAGCCAGTGAAAAGTGCGTTTTATGCCATTAAGAGCCGATCCCTTGATATGAACGTGCTAATGTCAGCGGCCGCAATTGGAGCTGCTTTAATTGGAGAATGGTTGGAAGGTGCCACAGTAGTCTGGTTGTTCGCTATCGGTAATTACCTGCAAACAAAGTCCATTGAAAGAACTAGAAATTCTATTCGAAGTTTAATGGATTTATCTCCATCGGAGGCTTGGGTTAAGATTGGAAATGACTTAATCAAAAAGCCTGTTGAGGAGATTTCGGTTGGTACTACTATCGTTATAAAACCTGGTGACCGAATTGCTTTGGATGGCGATGTTGTTCAGGGTGAATCCAGTGTAAACCAAGCACCTATAACGGGAGAATCTATACCAGTAGATAAAGCTATAGGTGATTCTGTATACGCTGGTACAATAAATGAACATAGCTTATTAGAAATAAAAGTAACGAAGTTGGCGGAAGATACGACTATCTCTAAAATCATCCATTTAGTAGAAGAAGCACAAGAACAAAAAGCACCAACAGAAGCATTTGTGGACAAATTTGCAAGTATCTACACACCTATCGTATTTATAGCTGCTATGGCTGTTATTGTTATTCCTCCATTGATTGGATTTGGAACATGGGGAGAATGGTTCTATAAAGGGCTTGAGTTATTAGTGGTTGCTTGTCCATGTGCCCTAGTTATCTCCACTCCTGTTGCGATTGTATCTGCCATAGGCAATGCTGCTAGAAATGGTGTCCTAATAAAAGGTGGTACTTTCTTAGAAGCTGCTGGGGCCATCAATGCAATTGCTTTTGATAAAACGGGTACGCTGACAGAAGGGAAACCAAAAGTATCAGACATTAAAACCTTTAGCGGTTCTGAAGAAGAATTGCTATCCATAGCTCTAACTTTGGAAGAATATTCTACTCATCCTATTGCTAAAGCAATTGTAGATCATGTAAGAGAACTAGGGAAGCCAGCTAAAGATGGAGCAGAATACAAAAACATTGTAGGAAAAGGTGTGCAAGCTACCATCACTGGAGAAATATACTATGCAGGAAACCTGAAACTGTTTAAAGGCATGAGCATCCCATTAGGTACGGTTGAAGCGTATGTAAATGAAGTGCAAAATAATGGGAAGACAGTAGTTATCATAGGGACAAAAACCGATATTCTGGGAGTTATTTCGGTTGCTGATACTATACGTGAAAACTCTGCCGTTGCGTTAAAATCACTATTATCTAGTGGTATCAAGCAAACGGTTATGTTAACAGGAGATAATGAAGGAACAGCTAAATTGATTGCTTCTAAGGCGAATGTAAATCGATATTTTGCTAACTTACTTCCTGAAGATAAAGTCGATGCGGTAAAGAAATTGCAAGAAGAAGGATACAAAGTAGCAATGGTTGGTGACGGCATAAATGATGCACCAGCTTTGGCAACGGCTGATTTAGGAATCGCAATGGGTGGGGCTGGTACAGATACTGCCATGGAAACAGCAGATATTGTGTTAATGGCAGATAATTTAGAGAAACTGCCACATACCATTAAATTAAGTAAAAAAGCTTTAAGCATTATAAAGCAAAACATTTGGTTCTCTATCCTCATAAAAGTTATTGCTTTAGTATTGATTTTCCCAGGGTGGTTAACACTTTGGATGGCAGTATTAAGTGATACAGGAGCAGCCCTAATTGTAATTTTAAATGCATTACGGTTACTTCGCATAAAAGGTTGAACAACAAACGAGATGTCTATGGACCGACATCTCGTTTTGTCTTGTTAATACTCTGATGTAATTATAGGGGTACCAATAGTTATCTTCACCTTATTCGCAGGTTCACTAGTCTCTCTGTATGCGATATGCAGGTTCATATATTGATTATCTCCAAGAGGAAGTTTATTTTCCCAATGCTTCGTGTATGCGGATAGGGAAACAAAGTTATTTTCATTAAGGCTTTGTACTTCTTCTCCAGAAAAATCAGCTAGTAATTGGGATGCTTCTGTATACAAGGAATTTTCTATATTTGCTGTTCCTTGAATGGTATAAAACGTAGAGTAATTATCTATTTTATTTTTATACATATTGAAAATTGCAGGCCATTTACTTTCATTCCACTTTCCCTTTATATCATAAGTAATACTTAAATTATATTTACCGTTTTGAGAATAAATTATGATTAATACTTTCTCTGCTATTCCTAAACTGGCAGATTCTTTTTTTCCTTCAATTTTATAATGATCTTTCTCAGCTTTTTTAGGGGACCACGTATATTCTTTTTCGTTCTTCAAAAAAACTGATACTGACTTATCAAGGTCCCTCATTGTAGAAAAATGTTGAATTGGTTCTTTTATATACATAGACCAAGTATTTATTGAAACACCATTTTGATTGGCGATTTTTGTTATTTGACTTAATTCATTCTCTTCATAAAAAGCTTTAGCTTCCTTAGTTGTAATAGTTACTAATAGTAAAAAAATGCATAACATTAATATTATTTTTTTCATTTTTCAACTCTCCCTTATGAATAAGGATAACCAAAGCCTGGATTATTTATACTAGATTAATATTCTTTAAATAATAGCTAGTTTCCATAGCGAGGGATTAATGTAGGAAGATTTATCAACAAATACAAAGTACTGAAGGGTTATTGTGTACATAATAACTGTGAGATGAACTTATTTTATTTTTAAGGTCAGGTGAAATAGGTGAAAACATTCAAATAAACATTTGAATATAATTGTTCGAATGTGGTATATTATAATCAAATGAATATTTGAATGAACATGGGGTGTTGTAATGAAGAAGAAAGATACTTGTGAAATTTATTGTTACGACGAAGAAAAAGTTACTCGAATACAAAGCGATATAGAAAAAGTCAACATTGGTAATTTATCTCAAATGTTTAAACTAATTGCTGATGAAAATAGAGCAAAAATAACCTATGCCTTGTGTCAAGTCGATGAATTATGCGTTTGTGATGTAGCAAATATTATTGGATCATCCGTTGCAAATGCCTCCCATCATTTAAGAACTCTCCATAAGCAAGGTTTTGTAAAGTATAGAAAAGAAGGGAAACTGGCTTTTTATTCTTTAGAGGATGAGTATATTCGACAGATATTAATGATTGCATTAAAGCGTAATAAAGAGGTGATGGTAAATGTCTGAAAAAGGATTAAATTTAACCGAAGAAGAGATGAAAACATATCGTGTTCAAGGATTTACTTGTACAAATTGTGCAGCTATTTTTGAGAATAATGTAAAAGAACTTCCTGGGGTTCAAGATGCAAAAGTGAACTTTGGAGCATCCAAGGTCTACGTAAAAGGAAATACAACCATCGAGGAATTAGAGAAAGCAGGAGCTTTTGAAAATCTAAAAATTCGAGGCGATAAAGAACAAAAGGTTGAGCGTGAACCATTTTGGAAGCAAAAAGAAAATATTAAAGTATATATATCTGCTATATTACTCGTGATTAGTTGGTTTTTAGGTGAGCAATATGGGGAAAATCATATCCTTCCAATGATTGGGTATGGAGCATCTATTTTAATTGGTGGTTATACACTATTTGTAAAAGGACTTAAAAATCTTAGTCGATTAAAATTTGATATGAATACGCTAATGACTATTGCTATTATTGGAGCTGCAATCATTGGCGAATGGGGCGAAGGTGCAACTGTTGTTATCTTGTTTGCAATCAGCGAGGCATTGGAGCGTTATTCAATGGAGAAAGCACGACAGTCCATTGAATCTCTTATGGATATTGCACCAAAAGAAGCGTTAATACGTAGGGGTAACGAAGAACTAATGATTTCTGTTGATGATATTCAAGTGGGAGACATAATGATTGTTAAGCCCGGTCAAAAATTAGCAATGGATGGATTAGTGATTAAAGGAACTTCTACACTTAATCAAGCAGCCATCACAGGTGAAAGTGTTCCTGTTACGAAAACAGTGGATGATGAGGTCTTTGCTGGAACACTAAATGAAGAAGGGCTACTAGAAGTAAAAGTAACGAAGCGAGTAGAAGATACAACTTTATCCAAAATAATTCATCTTGTTGAGGAAGCACAAGCAGAGCGTGCACCTTCCCAAGCATTTGTTGATAAATTTGCTAAATACTATACACCAGCTATAGTGATTTTAGCTTTATTAATCGCTGTTGTTCCTCCGTTATTTGGTGGAGATTGGAGTGAATGGATTTATCAAGGATTAGCAGTATTAGTTGTTGGTTGTCCTTGTGCCTTAGTCGTTTCAACTCCGGTTTCTATAGTTACAGCCATTGGAAACGCAGCTAAGAATGGCGTTTTAATTAAGGGTGGTATTCACTTAGAAGAAACAGGCCATATAAAAGCAATTGCTTTTGATAAAACTGGAACATTAACAAGGGGAGTTCCTTCCGTAACAGATATCGTGACTATTAATGGTAATGAGGATGAGTTGTTAAAGGTAACAGCAGCGATCGAAAAAGGGTCTCAACATCCACTTGCATCAGCCATTATAAGAAAAGCAGAAGAAAAAGGATTAAATTTTAATGCTTTAATAGTGGAAGAGTTTCAATCGATTACTGGTAAAGGTGTAAAAGCGAAGATAAGTAATGAATTATACTTTGTCGGCAGTCCTAATCTATTTGAGGAATTACATGGTAAGACTGAAAATACAATTAAAGAAAATATCACTCATATGCAAAATGAAGGTAAAACAGTGATGGTTTTAGGAACAGAAAAGGAAATTCTTTCTTTAATTGCAGTAGCTGATGAAATAAGAGACACATCGAAAGCAGTTATTACTAAATTAAACAACATAGGTATTAAAACAGTAATGTTAACTGGTGATAATCAAAGAACAGCAATAGCAATTGGAAAGCAAGTCGGTGTGTTGGATATTAAAGCTGATTTACTTCCTGAAGATAAACTCAATTTTATTAAAGAACTTCGAGCTAAACATCAAAGTGTCGCAATGGTCGGTGATGGTGTGAACGATGCTCCAGCACTTGCAGCGTCTTCAGTTGGTGTTGCAATGGGTGGAGCTGGAACAGATACAGCATTAGAAACTGCAGATATTGCTTTAATGTCAGATGATTTAAGTAAACTTCCCTATACGATTAAATTAAGCCGTAAAGCGCTAACTATTATTAAGCAAAACATTTCATTTTCTTTAGCGATTAAATTATTAGCATTAGTATTAGTGATGCCGGGTTGGTTAACTTTGTGGATTGCAATCTTTGCTGATATGGGGGCAACACTAATTGTCACACTTAACAGTTTGCGTTTATTAAAAATTAAAGAATAATTAACTAATATTTAGAGGGAGCAGGCAGGTAGAAAGTGAATAAAAAAGATATTGAATATAAAATCATGGATTTAAAGGACGAAAAGTTACAGGTTCAAGATAATCCAGAAAAATTGGAATATGTAAAAGGAAACTTAACTCCCTTAGAAAAAAGGCTTTCTAAAATTGAAGAGGAAATAAAATCTTTTAATCAATATTAAGGTGAAATTTGAACAATACGTTGATATAAGCAGATATTTTAATTACGCTATGTTAAAGGTAATGGTTGATTAAACGGTCTCCTGAATTTCTATTTTCATATTACAACAACTAAAAAATCTAAAACGGATACAATTAAACTGTATCCGTTTTTTAATTACTAGGCTATGTTAAATAACTCTGTTGATATTTGAATAAAGCGAACAATCGTTCTATAATAGTAGAAAAGGACGAGAGTGAGTGAATTCGAATGGCACTGAAAGAAATTATTAAAGAGATTGAAAAACTTAGTACAGCCGACCAATATCGTTTGAAAGAGTTTTTCACTAAATCGCTTAACTCATTTTCTGCAAGTGAGCCTATCTTTAAAGAGGTAACTGAACAGAAACATAAAGAAGGATACACTTGCACCCATTGCCATTCAAATAATGCAGTACGTTTTGGAAAATATTCAGTTAAAGTTGGTATGAAAACAATGGAACGCCAACGTTACCGTTGCAAAGATTGCAGAAAGACTTTTACCGATGTCACTAATACTCCTCTATATCGTATCCACCTACCTCATAAATGGTTAGATTTTGTTCAATGTATGATTGAAGGATATTCTTTACGTAAGGCATCCGATATGATTGGGGTTCACTTTGTAACCGTATTCTACTGGAGACATAAATTACTATCCGCACTCAAACAAATGGATTTTGAGCAATTTTCAGGTATCGTGGAAGTGGACGAGACCTATTTCCTATACTCTGAAAAAGGTAAACGTAATATAAGTGGTCGGAAAGCTCGAAAACGTGGCGGTTCATCTAAATATCGCGGTATTAGTAAGGAGCAGGTCTGTGTTTTAATTGCGAGAGACCGTGAAAAATCAACCTATTCAAAGGTGATTGGTCAAGGTCGTATTGTAAAATCTCGATTAGATAAGGCAATAGGTTCAAAGTTAAACACTTCTAATGTGCTTTGCACAGATGCGTGGAGAGCATTCAAGACTTATGCAGTTGAAAAAGGATTGGAACATTATCGTTTCAAATCAGATGGTAAAGACAGAGTTAGAGGTCTATATCATATTCAAAACGTAAATAACTATCACAGTCGTCTTAAAGGATGGATTGACCGTTTCAATGGTGTGGCTACTAAATACCTCGACCATTATTTAAGCTGGTTTCAATTCTTAGATATTGTCAAACATCGCAATGACAATGCTACGATAAGTAAAATGATTATTGATAGTTGCCTGTTCTTAACAGATGTCACATATAATACCCTTAGATTATCAGAGCAAAAGCTGTAAAATCTTATGAAACAAATTTATGCTCAGAACGTAAATATTTTAATGAACTGAGGAGGGACGTAAATGTTGAAGTTGTTTCTTATTGTTGGTGTAATTGGCATTATTATTTCAGGTATTTTTATCGGGGCTTGGACAGATGGACAGCAACAAAGAGCTAATTTTCATTCTGAAACAGAAGACCATAGGAATTTCAGAACGAAAATAGCAATGATTTCTGGTTTGGTTGGATTAATTTCTTTAGGGATAGCAGGATTAATATACTTTTTATAACCAAAAACGGACCTTAAAAAAGGTCCTTTATTTCTTGTGAAAAATCAACACTATTATTTAACATAGCCAATTACTAAAATGTTTTATTAGAATTTAGATGTTTCATTTGACTTTAATGTTCTGCTTTTGATATCTATTGCTCGCCATTCTATAGAGTTTTTATTACTAAAAGTGATGGTAACTAAGTCAAATGGGGGGGTGTGGGCACCTTCAAACGTTGTTACTTGAACTGTAATATTAAAGTAACTGTAAGTTTTTTGTTCTTCCTTTTGTCTTATTTGGAGAATCTTAGGAGAATAATATTGCTTTGGTTCGCCGAAATGTCTTTCGAGTGCTTTGTAGATGGATGGATAGAGCAAATCGAGAATCACATCATCACGCAACTGTACATCGTTTTTAGTTACTGTTTCTGCTTGAACTGGAGAATAAGAGGAAAGAGTTAGAAAAGTCATTAATAGTAATAGCTTTCTTTTATAAGTCATAATAACCCCCACTTATTTTTACTTTATTTTCCCCGTACCGATGTCTAATATTCAAAGGTAATAAAGACCAACTAACTTAAGCAGGACAGTTATTAGAATTTTATACGAAATCAACCAAAAACTTGACATACCCTTTTTAGATGAAAGTCGGGACCCTCAATCCAAAAGATCTAAACAGATTGATAAAAGGGTATGAAGTCGTTTCTTAAAGGTTTGTAATATCCTTTTGGGACTGTTATGCTAATTTGCTGTCTTTTTGTATACTAAAAAATTATAGTTGACTATATACCTTAGGGGGTATAATATAAATCTTGTTAGCGAAAATATAAATCATAAAAGAAAATGAAATAATAAAAAATTACCTAGTTACCATTCACAAAAAAAAGGAGGAATAAAAGTGTTGGATTACAATGATCAAATGAAAAATAGAATTAAACGGATTGAGGGGCAGCTAAGAGGAATTTTAAAAATGATGGAAGAGAATAAGGACTGCAAAGAAGTTATTACTCAACTATCTGCATCAAGAACCGCCCTGGATCGAACAATTGGTTTGATTGTTAGTGCAAACTTAGTAGAATGCGTTCGGGAAGCTGATAAAAATGGGGAAAACACAGAGGAGATAGTAAAAGAGGCTGTAAACCTACTTGTAAAAAGCCGATAAGAAAAGGGTTGACACCTTCTCTTATTTTAAATAATAAAATACCCCATATGGTATTGTGATTTAAAGAAATAAGTACTAAGGCTTTGGATTGAAAAAATGCAATTTTTTTAAATATAAACATACCCATACCGGTATGGGTTTAAAAATAGGAGGTACATCATGGTGGAACAGAAAAAAACAACAATTGTCTTATTTAGTGGAGATTATGATAAAACAATGGCTGCTTATATCATTGCAAATGGGGCAGCAGCTTATGATCATGAAGTAACCATTTTCCACACATTTTGGGGTTTAAATGCTCTACGTAAGAATGAGGATATTACGGTCAAAAAAGGGATTATGGAAAGAGTATTTGGCAAAATGATGCCTAGAGGTGCAGATAAAATGGGGCTTTCTAAAATGAACTTTGCTGGACTTGGTCCTAAGATGATTAAGGATATTATGAAAAAACATAACGCAATACCACTGCCACAGTTAATTGAAATGGCACTCGAACAAGACATAAAACTTGTGGCTTGTACAATGACAATGGATTTGTTAGGGCTAAAAGAGGAAGAGCTATTAGATAACATTGAATATGCTGGAGTTGCAGCTTATTTAGCAGATGCTGAGAAAGGCAATGTTAATCTATTTATATAAACGGACATATCAGTCCCCTAAGAAATAGGAGGTACCAGAATGGCATATATAAATTATCTGGTTATTGCTTTATTACTATTTTTCATTGTAAAGAGGTTCTTACCGATTAAGGGTGTTAACAATATTACCACAAATGAATTAAGAAAAGATTTAACTAACAAGAACAAGCAGTTTATTGATGTCCGGTCAATCGGAGAGTTTAAAGGTAATCATATCAGAGGTTTTAAAAATATACCACTTGATCAACTTGCTCAAAAAGCTGAGAGGGAACTTACAAAGGAAAAAGAAGTAATTGTAATTTGCCAAAGTGGGATGAGAAGTCAACGGGCAAGTAAAATCCTGAAAAAATTAGGATTTAGAAATGTAACAAACGTAAAAGGCGGCATGAGTGCTTGGTTTTAATAGTAGGAGGGCTAAATAATGAAACAAATAACGGTAAAAGAAGTAGAGACTTTATTAAATAAAGGAGAGAACTTGAATATTATTGATGTTCGAGAAGCGGATGAGATTGCTGCAGGAAAAATACCAAGTGCTGTTAATATCCCATTAAGTTTAGTTGAATTTCGCATGCATGAATTAGATAAATCAAAAGAGTATATTATGGTGTGCCGTTCTGGAGCAAGAAGTGGTCGTGCCACACAAATTCTTGAAGATTATGGATTTAATGTGATAAATATGACTGGTGGAATGCTTGCTTGGGAAGGAATAGTAGAATAAATTTTTTTGAAATTAATAATACCCATACGGGTATATGGGTGGAGGCTTGAAAAATGAAAAATTTAACAGCAAATACAATCTTAGATGTAAAAGGTTTAGCATGTCCCATGCCAATTGTTAAAACAAAAAAAGAAATGAAGAACTTAGGGGCAGGGCAAGTATTGGAAGTTCAAGCAACGGATAAAGGCTCTAAAGCAGACATGAAAGCTTGGGCTGAAAGAACTGGACATCAATATCTAGGAACAATTGAAGAAGGGGAAGTACTGAAACATTATTTGCGTAAATCTTCTAATGAAGAAGCGAATGAAAAAAAACACCCAAATGTTATTAGCAATGAAGAACTAGAGAAGAAGATAGAAGGAAATAAAAACACTGTAATTATTGATGTTAGAGAAAATGCAGAGTTTGCTTTTAACCATATTCCTAACGCTATCTCCATTCCATTGGGTGAATTGGAAAACAAATTGGATGATTTAAACAAAAATGATGAAATCTATATAGTTTGTAGAACAGGAAATCGAAGTGATCTTGCTGCACAGAAATTAACCGAAAATGGTTTTAAGGGGTAGCGTCAGGAAAATGCGGATTTACAACGATAAGCCTATTTTCCTGACGAATTCTCTATTTTTAACAACGTTAAGAAAGTTTCAATGGTCTTAAAGAATCTAACGAAACTTTTTTATCGGAATTAAAATGGTATTCTCCTAATAAATTAATATGTTCCCAACCTAGAGGTGACATATGGTGCAATAATTCTTCATTTAAACTATCTGACCGTTTTTGATATTCAACTGCTTTTGTTAGATGTAAAGTATTCCAGATACTGATGGCATTGATGATTATGTTTAAGGCACTGGCTCTTTGCAATTGATGCTGTATGGTTCGTTCCCTAAGCTCTCCTTGCTTTCCGAAGAAAATAGCTCGTGCCAGTCCATTCATAGATTCTCCTTTATTCAATCCTCTTTGTATTTTTCTTCTTAAAGATTCATCTGAAATATAATTAAGAATAAAGATAGTTTTTTCTATTCGTCCCATCTCACGTAAGGCTGTAGCTAGGCTGTTTTGTCTTGAATAAGAACCTAATTTCCCCATAATAAGGGATGCTGAAACTGTTCCTTCTCGTATAGAATGAGCTAATCGCAAAACATCCTCATAATTTTCTTTAATGACCTTTGTATTTATTTGTCCACGTAAAATGGCTTCTAATTTTGGATATTCACTTGCTTTATCTATTGTAAATAATTTCGAATCTGATAAATCTCTTATTCTTGGAGCAAAATTAAATCCTAATAAATGAGTCAGTCCAAATATTTGGTCTGTATAACCGGCTGTGTCTGTATAATGCTCTTCTATGTTTAGATCCGTCTCATGGTGCAACAAACCATCTAAAACATGAATCGCATCCCTTGAATTAGTATGAATAATCTTGGTGTAGTAAGAAGAGAATTGATCACTAGTAAAACGATAGATGGTTGCTCCTTTTCCGGTTCCATAATGTGGATTTGCATCTGCATGTAGTGATGAAACACCTAGCTGCATTCTCATACCATCCGATGAGGATGTTGTACCGTCGCCCCAATAGGAAGACAATTGTAATTTATGATGAAAATTTACTAATATGGCTTGTGCTTTATTCATGGCATCTTCATACATGCGCCATTGAGATACATTGGCTAGTTGCTTATATGTAAGTCCGGGTGTTGCTTCAGCCATCTTACTCAAACCAATATTCATTCCCATTCCTAAAAGGGCTGCCATAATAATAATCGTTTCTTCTTTATCCGGTTTTCGATTATTGGAAGCATGAGTGAATTGTTCATGAAATCCTGTTATATAAGCAACATCCATGAGTAAATCGGTTAATTTTATTCTTGGGAGCATCTGATACAGGCTCGCACTAAATTTTTTTGCTTCTTCCGGAACATCTTTTTCCAAGCGTGCAATTGATATCTTTCCTTTTTCAAGAGAAACTCCGTCCAACTTAACGGAATTGGCAGCTAACCACTTTAACCTTTCATTAAGACTTTTGGTTCTCTCCGTCATATAATCTTCGAATGATAAACTAACTGATAATCTCATATTCTCCTTCGCTTCATTCCATGTATCTTCTGAAAATAAATATTCCTCAAAATCTCTATATTGCCTGCTACCAACAATGGAAACATCTCCTGCCCGAACATGCTCCCGAAGTTCCGTTAAAACAGCCATTTCATAGTAATGACGATTAATTGTTGTACCATCATCCTCGTATAAATGCCTTTTCCAACGTTTTGAAATAAAATCCACTGGTGAGTCATCAGGTACTTTTCGCTTTCCAGATTCATTCATTCCTCGGATAATCTCTACAGCTTGTAAAAGTGGCTCATTTGCCTTTGTAGAATGAAAGTCTAATACTCTTAATAGCGTCGGCGTATATTTTCTAAGTGAATAAAAGCGTTTTTGCAGTAAGTCTAAATAATCATAGTCAGCAGGACGTGCAAGCTCCTGAGCTTCTTCTACAGAAGAAACAAAAGAATTCCATTCAATAACAGATTCCAAAACCTCAAAAACATCTAGTTTATCCTTTTTTGCTTTGATTAAAGCCTGTCCGATGTTCGTAAAGTGTATTACCTTCTCATTTAGCTTTTTACCGTTTTGTTTCTGAATTTCTTCTTGCGCCTTACGGCCTTTTGATAACAGACTTAGTATTTGTCTGTCATGAATTTCAAATGCCTTATCCGTTAACTCCTGAGTAAGATGTAATAAATAGACGGTTAATATCGAATATCGTTTATTTTCTTGAAAGTCACGGAATGCATAAGGCTCATATCTTGAACCTAAGCGAGATAGCTGTAACAGGCGATTGCGATGCAAATGACTAATTTGTACCGTTTCTAACTCCATTCCTCGTATGTATTCGAGTCGTTCTATTACTTTTAGAAATGTTTCGGGTGAAGGATGACCTGGTGGTTCCTTTAACCAACCCAATATCGTTTTATTGGATTCGGATGGATGCTGCGAAGTAATGACCTCTTCCAGCTTTTCTTTTTGCTTTTTTGTTAGAGATTGATTAACCATGTTAAATAGCTTCTTTTCAGCCATCGCCCTTGCCTCCCACACCATTCTCTCAAGTGTGGTGAAAGCAGGTAATATGATTTTATTTCTTCTTAGAAAATCTATGCATTCATGTAGTAAATGTATGGCATCACCATTTTCCAAAGCTACTTGATGAAGATGCTTAAATGTCATTCGATATTCTTTTAGAGTAAAAGTTACAAAGTCGTATTCACTTCGAATTTCTTTCAAATGATCCCAAAGTGTATTTTCTCTTTGAGGATAAAGACTAATCGTGGATGGTGTGGCACCGATTTGTTTCGATATATAATGTATGACGGAATCTGGGATGCTTTTGATATGAGTGTATGGCCATCCGGGATACCGAAGAACGGCCAATTGAACTGCGAACCCTAAACGATTTTCTTCTCTCCTTCGCCTATTTATAATTTCTAAATCTCGTTTGGAAAAAGTGTAGTAGGTTCCCAATACCCATTCATCTTCAGGGATTTGCATTAAAGCAAGTCTCTGATCTGGTGTAAGTAATTCTCTACCTCTCGCAATTTTCATATAGTCTCATCCCATTTCTGTAATTTTTCAGTTAATTAGTTTAATTATATATCAATAGAGTGTACTCTATTGATACAAGTATAGTAGACTGATAAAATCATAGTTAAGAGTGTCTCATAAGACTTGTCTCAAAAACGAGGTGAAATTTTGCAGAAAATCGGTTATATACGCGTCAGTTCGACTAGCCAAAATCCTTCAAGGCAATTTCAGCAATTGAACGAAATTGGAATGGATATTATTTATGAAGAAAAAATTTCAGGAGCCACAAAGGATCGTGAACAACTTCAAAAAATGTTAGAGGATTTACAGGAAGGTGACGTTATTTATGTTACAGATTTAACTCGGATCACTCGAAGTACGCAAGATTTATTTGAATTGATTGATTTAATACGAAATAAAAAGGCAAGCTTAAAATCACTTAAGGATACATGGCTAGATTTATCAGAAGATAATCCATACAGCCAATTCTTAATTACGGTAATGGCTTGTGTTAACCAATTAGAGCGAGACCTTATTCGTTTGCGTCAGCGTGAAGGAATTGAGCTCGCAAAGAAAGAAGGGAAGTTTAAAGGACGGTTAAAGAAATATCATAAAAATCACGCAGGAATGAATTATGCAGTAAAGCTATATAAAGAAGGAAATATGACTGTAAATCAAATTTGTGAAATTACAAATGTATCTAGGGCTTCATTATATAGAAAGCTGTCAGAAGTGAACAATTAGTCACTCCTTATTCCATATAAGGCCCCGATTGTGGAGTATCTCTAATTACGTAGTAGACTAAATACTGCGCAATAAATAATGTCTTAAATTAAGTTATTGCAAGAAAGATAGCAGAAATAAAAAGAGATAAACAGCTATCCATTATTAATGGTTTTTCTTTTTCCACCGTGGTTTGCGGTGTTTTTTTATAAATAAAAAGACCCTATACCTCTTCGGAAAATCTAACGATTGCAGCAAACATTTTGGCTAAAGCATATCCTTCCTAGTTTCATTATTAACTTTATATATCATTTAATCTTCTCAGCTTGGTTAATAGGCCCAGTACCAGCGTTCGTGCAACCAGGGGCAAAGTAAATCTTTTTATTGATTCAGTCCTGACTCTAGGGACTTTTTTTATATTCTGAATTCCTATAAGATTTTGCTGATACGTATGATAAGGAGGAAAAACAAAGTGAAGCAAAATTGGGACTTAGAAGAACTTATTGAACTTTTTACCGTTATTCCAGAAGAAATGCGTTTACTCGGAAACAGATATGGAGGAACACGACTGGGGTTTGCCGTTCTACTAAAGTTCTTTCAATATCAGGGACGTTTTCCAAAAGGGAAACAGGAAATAAGTAAAGATGTTATTCAATACATTGCCAAGCAAGTAGATGTACCTGCAGATTTATTTCAAGCGTACGATTGGGACGGAAGGTCAATTAAATATCATCGTGCTCAAATTCGCGATTACATGGGATTTAGGGACAGCACCCTTACTGATATGGAACAAGTAAAATCCTGGCTTCAGGCTAACATCTTACCGCAGGAACTACAAATAGACAGAATAAGAAAACATGTACTACATCACCTAAGAAAACAACAAATTGTTCCCCCAGCTCATGACCATTTAGAGCGAAACATCAAGTCAGCCATTTATCAGTATGAGGACCGGATTTCTCAATCCATTTACTCTAAACTTTCTGATCACTCCCAATCTAAGTTAGATACGTTTATACGTACTTGGTCCCATACAGAACAGATAGAAAAAGATCAAACCATTCTCAGTTTCCGAGAGCTTGTATCTGATCCTGGAAGAATCGGGTTAGACAGTTTATTTCAAGAGATAGAAAAACTACGAGCAGTACGAGATATACAGCTTCCACCAAATTTATTCTACGGTGTTTCACCCAAGATGATCCGAACGTACAGACAGCGAGCTGTTTCTGAAGATATTAGAGAGTTGCGCAGGCATCCTGATCCGATCCGTTATACTTTATTGGCAGCTTTCTTTTGGTGTAGAGGTAGAGAAATTACGGATAACTTAGTTGAGCTCATTATCCAAATTGTTCATCGAATCGGTGCTCGGGCGGAACGAAAAGTAGAAAAAGAATTTTTACGGGATTTTCGTAAAGTAAGTGGGAAGACAAACGTATTGTTCCGTATGGCTGAAAAGGCAGTGGAACAACCAGACGGTATTGTGCGAGATGTTTTATTTCCTGTCGTAGGCGAAGATAAATTAAAAGATATTGTGAAGGAAATGAGACATACAGGTCCCTCCTATAAACAAAAAGTACATACTGTTATGAGATCCTCCTACGGTACTCATTACAGAAGAATGGTTCCAGCTTTACTTGATATTCTAGAATTTCAATCCAATAATGATGTGCATCGACCTGTGATAGATGCAATTGATTTACTTACACAATATAAGCTTACCAATCAGTATACATATAATGAAACAGATTATATCCCAATTGAAGGAATCGTTAAGTCAGGTTGGATTGATACGGTCATTGATAAAGAAACAAACCGTGTAAACCGAATGAATTATGAAATCTGTGTACTCCAAGCTTTGCGAGATCGATTACGTTGTAAAGAAGTATGGGTAGTCGGAGCTGATCGGTATAGAAACCCAGAGGAAGATTTACCAAAAGATTTTGAACAAAATAGAGAAAAACATTATGAAGCGCTTTGTAAGCCCCTTGAGGTACAAACACTTATTCACGAACTGAAACAGAGTATGAATACGGCTCTCGAGAAATTAGATAGAAGTGTTAAAAATAACTCCAAGGTACGTATATTGAGTAAGGGAAATGGCTGGATTTCTGTGTCACCTTTACAGGCACAGGCTGAACCGGTTAACCTAAATCTCGTAAAGGCAGAGGTCATGAAGCGTTGGCCCATGACCAATCTTTTGGATATTTTAAAAGAGGCAGATTTACGTGTACATCTGACAGATGTGTTCCAAACGTTAGGTAATCGTGAGATCCTTGATAAGGAAACACTGCAACGAAGACTTATTCTTTGCTTATATGGATTGGGAACAAACACAGGATTAAAGCGAATTGCGGCTGGTGAACATGGGGAAAGTTACAAGGACTTACTCTATGTACGGCGGAAATTCATCCATAAAGAGAACCTACGGCAAGCCATTTCAAAGGTAACCAATGCCATTCTAGATGCTCGTGTAACAGAAGTATGGGGTGAAGGAACAACTGCATGTGCGTCTGATAGTAAAAAGTTTGGGGCTTGGGATCAGAACTTGTTGACTGAATGGCATATTCGATATAGGGGACGTGGAGTAATGATTTATTGGCACGTGGAAAAGAACTCTACATGTATTTATTCGCAACTAAAATCCTGTTCTTCATCAGAAGTAGCTTCTATGATCGAAGGCTTACTTCGTCATTGCACAAATATGGAAGTAGAAAAAAACTACGTGGATACACACGGTCAAAGTGAAGTTGCCTTCGCTTTTTGTCATTTGCTTGGATTCCAACTAATGCCAAGATTTAAAGCCATTCATGCTCAAAAACTGTATCGTCCAGATGTAGGCATGCAAGACTCATATCCAAACTTACAGCCTGTTTTAACAAGAGCGATTAATTGGAGTTTAATTGAACAACAGTATGATCAAATGATTAAATATGCAACTGCTTTACGATTGGGTACAGCTGAAACAGAGGCGGTTCTCAAGCGTTTCACTCGTAATAGTGGGCATCCAACGTATCGGGCACTCAGCGAATTAGGAAAAGTGTTAAAAACGATCTTCCTTTGTGAGTATTTATCGTCAGAAGAAGTCCGAAGAGAAATCCATGAAGGGTTAAATGTCGTTGAAAACTGGAACTCAGCCAATAGCTTTATTTTTTACGGAAAAGGAGGAGAAATTCAAACAAACCGAATGGAAGATCAAGAAGTCGCTGTACTTGCTCTCCATCTTCTTCAAAACTGTTTGGTGTTAATTAATACACTGATGATTCAAGAGGTACTTTTGGAACAAAATAAATCTCTTCTTCAAAAGTTAACTCCTGAGGATTTTAGAGCCTTAACACCATTAATCTATGCCCATGTAAACCCGTATGGGACATTTAAGCTAAACATGCAAGAACGTCTGCCAATTCAAAGAACTTCCTAAGAATTACGATATATCTTTTCTTTTTAAAGAGAAACTTCCCGTCATGGGGTACGGAAACGATTTGAAGAATAAGGGGTCACTATGAAAAACATCACCAAAAATCAAAAATTAGATGTTAAATGACCATAAATTGTGACAATTTGACCCCCCTTAGCGATTAAGGGGGGTGATAACTAGAAATGTATAGAGTATTTATTATAACTAAATTATTAATTTAGATAGGCATGTTTAAACTTGACACCAAGTAAATATATATACTATGCGTGGTTATCTTATGGAGGTGTATGTATGCATAAATGTCATTGCTGCCAAGGAGCAGGATGTTGTCGTTATTGTGTGGTGCTGGTATGTGCTGTTGTTGTAATGGATCAGGTGTTCAACCAATGTAAAGCTTACTAATCCTATTAAAACGGGAGCTTGTTATCCTAAGCTCTCGTTTCTTATGTTTGTAGTGTTAGAAATTTAGTGAGTGTTAATTAGCGGTATAGTATAATACCATTGGACACATCAATCATTTTTACATAAGGGGGAAAAGGGATGAGAAAAATAATATTTTCTTTAGCATTTTTAGTAGTGATGGCATTTAGTGGTTCTGTTTATGCAGCACAATCAGAAGAGATGGATTGTTGTCAATCAAAAAAAGAATGTATGGAAATGTGTGAGGAAATGAACTGTCAAATGGATTGTTGTGAAATGACGAAAAATGGAAAAATGAAAGATTGTAAGAAAATGATGAAAAAGTCAAATATAGATTGCTGTTAATTTAGTATAAAAGGATCTTCCAGTCGAAACAACCCATTGATTTTACTACATTTTAAACAGTGTACACTCAGAATAAACAAAAAATAAAAAGACCCTAATTTGGATTAGGGTCTCAGGCTGTCGACAAAGTCGGCAGCCATTTTTTTTATCTTGATAATGTTCAATATGTGGTATGTGATCCAAGTTTTTTTATGAGTAAATAGGAAAAAGTTACAAAGAATAAAATTATCACTAATGAAAATGGAGATGAATGATATGGCAGATACAAATCAAATGCCTCGGGAAGAGGGCATAGATCATAGCTTAAGCCTTATGAGAGAAGGATACATGTACATTTTGAACAGACGTAAAAGTTTTAATTCTGATATATTTGAGACCCGATTGCTAGGAAAGAAAGCGATTTGCATGGTAGGAAAGGAAGCTGCGAAAGTTTTTTATGACACTGAAAAATTCAAAAGGAAAGATGCAGCTCCGAACCGGGCGGTTCAAACATTGTTTGGGAAGAATGGTGTGCAGGCATTGGATGGACAAGATCACAAACATCGGAAAGAAATGTTTATGTCCATCATGTCTCCTAAAGGACTTCAAAACTTAACAAACATTACAAAAATACAGTGGAAGACAGCACTAAATAAATGGGGACAGATGGATGAAGTTATTCTTTATGAAGAAGTAAAAGAAATCCTATGCAGAACAGCCTGCCAGTGGGCAGGTGTCCCGTTGGAAGAAGGCGATGTTAAGGAATTGACAAAAGACTTGGCGGCGATGTTCGAGTCTCCGGCTGCCGTTGGTCCAAATCATTGGCTAGCGAGAAATGCAAGGAATAAAGTAGAAAATTGGATTGGTGAGTTGGTTGATAAGGTGCGTAAAGAGGAAATAAATCCTCCAGAAGATACAGCTTTACATATATTTGCCTGGCATCGCGATTTAGAAGGGAATCTTTTGGATACCGAGACTGCTGCTGTGGAAGTGATCAATATCTTGAGACCTATTGTGGCGATCGCTATATTCATCAATTTCACTGCGCTGGCATTGTATCATTATCCGGAAGAAAGGGAGAAACTTGAATCCCGTGATGAAAAATATGCTCAGATGTTTGTACAGGAAGTTCGCCGTTTTTATCCGTTTTTTCCGTTTGTCGTAGCATTGGTAAAAAAAGATTTCACCTGGAACGGCTATAAATTTGAAGAAGGCACATTAACTTTACTGGATCTTTATGGCACAAATCATGACCCTGAAATTTGGGAAAATCCAGATTTGTTCAGTCCTGATCGGTTTGCTAAATGGGGAGGAAGCCCATTTGGTTTCATTCCGCAGGGTGGTGGTGATTACTTTATGGGTCATCGCTGTGCTGGAGAGTGGGTCACCATTGAAGTCATGAAAGTAAGTCTTGATTATCTGGCCAAGCGTATGGAATATGAAATTCCTAACCAGGATTTAAGTTACAGCATGGTGAGCATGCCAAGTATTCCCCATAGCAAAGTAGTGATAAAGAATGTTAAACGAAAGTTATAATTACACTAAATTTTTGTAGATAATTAGCTTATTAAGTTCGCCTTTTGCCAAACAAGATAAATGACAAAAGTTGATTTCTTAATCACAGAAGTCTGTTTTATAAGGAAGACACCTTAATTAATGGAGAGCCAGCCGCAAAGCCTATTTTTCTCTAATAAAGAGATAAATTGGGCTTTTTATATTGAAAAACTTTTCAAGTTTTAAAACTGGCACCCTGACAATATTCCTAGTGTATCCAACATAAAAAGGAAATTAAATTTAGTTATAAGAATAATTAATTACTGCAAACTAAAGAAAACCTGCTTTTTATGCAAATTATATTCAAACGTATATTTGACTATTTGTTTTTGTTCACATATAATAATATTCAAATGAATATTTGATTGATATGAGGTGAAAAATTTGCAATATGATGCATGTGAAGTTACGTGTATAGATGAAGAAAAAGTCAAAAGAGGTAAAAATGAACTACTCCAACAAAATCCTTTGGAAGTAGCCAAAGTTTTTAAAGCTTTATCGGATGATACTAGGATTAAGATTGCGTATGCTCTTTCTTTGGAAGATGAATTGTGTGTATGTGATGTAGCAAATATTGTTGGTGCTACAACTGCCACAACATCTCATCATTTGAGGTTACTTAAAAATCTTGGATTAGCTAAATATCGAAAAGAAGGTAAGTTAGTTTACTATTCATTAGATGATGATCATGTAAAGCAACTAATACAGGTTGCATTTGCACATCAGAAGGAGGTTGTAAAAATTGTCTGAAGCAAAAGCATTAGAGGCTGAAAAAAATGTTTATCGCGTTCAGGGGTTTACATGCGCAAATTGTGCAGGGAAGTTTGAAAAAAATGTTAAAAAACTTCCAGGAGTTCAAGATGCAAAAGTGAATTTTGGTGCATCTAAGATATCCGTTTACGGTGATACAACGATTGAAGAACTAGAAAAAGCTGGTGCATTTGAGAACCTTAAAGTGGCTCCTGAAAAACCAAAGCGGGAAGCTAAACAAGAGGTTAAAGAGGATAAAAATGTTTACCGTGTTGAAGGATTTACATGTGCAAACTGTGCTGGGAAATTTGAGAATAACGTAAAACAGCTTCCAGGAGTTCAGGATGCAAAAGTAAATTTTGGTGCATCTAAGATATCTGTTTACGGTGATGCAACAATTGAAGAACTAGAAAAAGCCGGTGCATTCGAAAATCTTAAAGTGACTCCTGAAAAATCGGCTCGCCAAGTTTCACAAGAGGTAAAAGAAGATACGAAAGAAGAAAAAGTGCCGTTTTATAAAAAGCATAGTACTCTACTTTATGCTTCCTTATTGATTGCATTTGGTTACCTTTCCTCGTCTGTGAACGGAGAAGAGAACATTGTTACTACCTTATTGTTTTTAGCATCCATGGTTATTGGAGGGTTGTCACTTTTTAAAGTCGGTTTGAAAAATTTACTACGCTTTGAATTTGACATGAAAACCCTTATGACAGTAGCTGTTATAGGTGGTGCTATTATTGGAGAATGGGCAGAAGTTGCCATTGTTGTTATTCTCTTTGCAATCAGTGAAGCACTTGAGCGATTCTCTATGGACAGAGCAAGACAATCGATTCGTTCATTAATGGATATCGCTCCTAAAGAGGCACTCGTTAGACGTAATGGACAAGAAATAATGATACATGTCGATGATATTACTGTTGGCGATATCATGATTGTCAAACCTGGTCAAAAGATTGCGATGGATGGTGTAGTGGTAAGTGGATACTCTGCCGTCAACCAAGCAGCTATTACAGGTGAATCAGTCCCTGTTGAGAAAACAGTTGATGATGAAGTGTTTGCAGGTACCTTAAATGAAGAAGGTTTACTTGAAGTAAAAATAACGAAACTTGTAGAAGATACAACGATTTCTAAAATTATTCATCTTGTAGAGGAAGCACAAGGAGAACGCGCTCCTTCGCAAGCATTTGTTGACAAATTCGCTAAATATTACACACCGATTATTATGATCATTGCAGCATTAGTTGCTATAGTCCCTCCTTTATTCTTTGATGGTAGTTGGGAAACATGGGTTTATCAAGGATTAGCTGTTCTTGTTGTTGGTTGTCCTTGTGCGTTGGTCATATCGACTCCGATTTCGATTGTTTCAGCGATTGGGAATGCTGCGAAAAAAGGTGTTCTTGTAAAAGGCGGAGTTTATTTAGAAGAAATGGGTGCCTTAAAGGCCATAGCATTCGATAAAACAGGTACATTAACAAAAGGTGTACCAGCTGTAACTGATTTTAATGTGTTGAACAAACAGATAAATGAAAAAGAATTACTATCCATCATTACTGCATTAGAGTATCGTTCTCAGCATCCACTTGCATCTGCGATTATGAAAAAAGCAGAAGAGGAGAACATTTCTTATTCTGACGTACAGGTAGAGGACTTCTCTTCTATTACAGGTAAGGGTATAAAAGGTATTGTAAACGGGACGACTTATTATATCGGTAGCCCGAAACTCTTTAAAGAATTAGCAATTTCTAATTTCGATAAAGACTTAGAGCAAAATGTTACTACTCTTCAAAATCAAGGTAAGACAGCCATGATTATTGGAACCGAAAAAGAAATACTTGCAGTTATTGCAGTTGCTGATGAAGTTCGTGAATCAAGTAAGGATATTATTCAAAAGTTACATCAACTTGGAATCAAAAAAACAATTATGCTTACAGGTGATAACAAAGGTACTGCTAATGCTATAGGAGGGCAGGTTGGAGTATCTGATATTGAGGCAGAATTAATGCCACAGGACAAATTAGACTTTATTAAACAGTTAAGATCCGAGTATGGCAATGTAGCTATGGTAGGAGATGGTGTCAATGATGCACCTGCATTGGCCGCCTCAACAGTTGGTATTGCAATGGGTGGAGCTGGTACAGACACTGCCCTGGAAACGGCAGACGTCGCTCTAATGGGTGACGATCTAAGAAAACTTCCATTCACTGTAAAACTTAGCCGAAAAACTCTAAATATAATCAAAGCTAACATTACTTTTGCAATTGCTATTAAATTTATTGCCTTACTATTGGTTATCCCAGGTTGGTTAACGCTCTGGATTGCTATCCTTTCTGATATGGGTGCAACCCTTCTGGTAGCACTAAATGGTTTGCGACTAATGAGAGTGAAAGAATAAAGGGAAAAGGGCTAAAAAGGGCTTTTCAGACAGATTGGAAAGCCCTTTTCTAAAAATGATCTCATTAATAGTATAACTTCTAAATATCCAGCCTAATTAAAAATGGAAAGATTGGGTATAAGTAAAACAGTAGCTTTTATATTACATATTGGTATCCACATGGGACAAAAACGCTTTCATCCTTAATTTAAAATAATTCTTTTCATTCTTTATAAAATCGAAGGAGGAAACTGAAATGACTGTTGAAGGAAAAAATGATGTAGATCTGTTAGTTATAGGCGCAGGATCAGGAGGTTATGTAGCTGCCATACGTGCTGCTCAGTTAGGGAAAAAAGTGGTTTTGGTGGATAAAGCAGAACTAGGAGGGGTTTGCCTTAACCGTGGGTGTATACCTTCAAAGGCTCTTATTAGTGCTTCTGAACGAGTAAAACACATAAAACATGCCAACTCAATGGGAATAAAGGTTTCTGGTGAAGTTGAAGTAGAGATGCCAGAAGTAGTGAAGTGGAAGGACGGTATAGTAAATAAACTAACGAATGGAGTTCGGACTTTACTGAAAGGCAATGGAGTGGAAGTCATTAGTGGGGAAGCTCATCTTACTGAACCCTATGTTGTCAAAATCAAAATTGGTAACGAAGAAAAATTCTTTTCATACAAAGACTTAATCCTTGCGATAGGATCATTACCTACTGAGTTAAAAAGTATGCCATTTGATAGAAAAAGAATTATCTCTTCAACTGAGGCATTGATGCTTCAAGAAGTACCAAAACATTTAGTTGTAGTAGGTGGTGGTTATATCGGTTTGGAATTGGGTACTGCTTATGCTAAATTCGGAGCTAAAGTGACCATCCTTGAAGGATCAGATACAATTCTTCCAGGTACGGACCCTATGCTTACAAATGTAGTAAAACGTCATTTAAAGGAACTTGGAATCACAGTTATAACGAATGCTTTAGTCCAAGGTGGAGAAAATACAGGCGATGAAGTAAATGTTCAAGTTCAGGTTAATGGGAAGGAAGAGATAATTAAAGGGGATTATTGCTTAGTTTCCATTGGAAGAAAACCGAACACAGGAAAAGTTGGATTGGAAAATATCGGGGTTGAATTAGATCAACGCGGTTTTATTAAGATAAATAATACATGTCAAACAAATGTTGAACATGTATATGCGATCGGGGACTGTGCTGGTGGTTACCTCCTTGCTCATAAAGCTAGTTATGAAGGTAAGATAGCTGCAGAGGTAATAAGTGGGCTAAAAAGTGTAATTGATTTTCAGGCAATGCCTTTTGTTATTTTTAGCGATCCTGAAGTAGCCTATACAGGTTTAACGGAGAAGGAAGCAAAGGAAGAAGGATATGAAACGGTTTCTAGCCGTTTTCCATTCCAAGCTAACGGCAGAGCTTTATCTGTTTCGGATGCCGATGGTTTTGTACAAGTTGTGGCGGATAAAGAATCTAATCGGGTTTTAGGTGTACAAATGGTAGGGCCAGAAGTATCATCTCTTATTGCTGAAGCAGTTTTTGCAATTGAGTCAGGGGCAACGGCAGAAGATCTCAGCCTTACAATTCATGCACACCCAACTTTACCTGAACCACTCATGGAAGCAGCTGAAGGCGTTATGGGACATGCTATTCATATGCTGAATAAAAAATAATTCGAACAGTTAGAGCATATTTAATTTAACTAGGCCTGCACAATCATACGTGCAGGTCGAATTATTTATTTTGGAGTGACGATTAATGGAAATCATTAATGTTGGATGTATTAAAGAATGGATTGAAGTGTGAATGTCTTACTTGGTCGGAATGTTTCACAAAGGTTCTAAATGGCACTTGTTGTTAAAACGTGATAGAAGAATGAAGGTATTTTGAAAAAGATAAAAGCTTACTTAACTGAGAAACAATTCGAAAAGATAGTATTAATAAAGGATGATTTTAAAAGTGAATATTACTAGAGAAAAGTTAGAAAATCAACAAATTTGGATCTATGGTATATCGCTTCTGTTTGGAGGGATTCTAGGTATCTCAAACGAGGATTTAGGAAAAGGCTTAGATTGGGCTATTTCGCCACTCATAGCCATTCTCATGTATGGAATGTTTGCACAAATTCCATTCTTAAAACTACGTGAGGCAATTTCAAATCTCAGATTCATGGCGGCATTACTAATTGGAAATTTTATAGCTGTGCCTATAATTGTTTGGATATTAACAATGATATTTCCACAATCTCCACCAATTTTATTAGGCGTTTGTTTGGTTTTACTTACGCCATGTATTGACTACGTAATAGTCTTTACTCAACTTGGAAAGGGAAATGAGAAATTAATGTTAGCTTCCACGCCTATTTTGTTTGTAGTACAAATGATATTACTTCCATTGTATTTATGGCTATTTATAGGTGAAGAAATGGTAGGAGTTGTTCATATAGAGCCATTCCTAGAAGCTTTTTTATTACTAATAGTTACGCCTTTAATATTAGCCATCATTACTCAATTGTGGGCTAAAAAGACAGCACTAGGTGAGAAGGTATTAGATATTACAACGTGGTTCCCCGTACCATTTATGGCTTTAGTATTAATTGTGGTATTGACTTCCCAAATTGGTAAGGTATACAGTGATTTCGAAATTATTGTGCGTGTGATTCCGATATATATTTTGTTTTTAATCATTACACCATTTATATCGCGTTTTATCGCATTTGTGTTCAAATTAGATATAGGTGCAGGAAGAGCATTAATCTTTAGTACTGGAACAAGGAACTCCCTTGTAGTTCTTCCTTTAGCATTAGCTTTACCCGATTCTTGGGCAACGTTAGCTGCAGCTGTGATTGTTACACAGACCATTGTGGAGTTGATCGGAGAATTATTCTATATCAAGGCTATACCTAAATTGATACTGAAAGATCATACTGATTACAAAGAGAGACTTTAAGTAATATTAATGTTAGATTGAGAGAGGGAAATGAATATATCAATAGTTTCTTCTTTTACTAAACCAGTTAATAGAAGCTTTAGTGATCTACAACAATCATGCGCGATTGTAGAGCAACATAGGTAGAAAATGATCAAACTTTTTTATAAAAACCAAACTTAAATCTGCTGGATAAGAATCCATTTTGATCAAACTTTTTTCAAAAATGGATTCTTTTTATTTATCGTAAAATATGGGTTTGCGAGGTATTTTTGATCAAACTTTATTTCAAAGCAACACTTAAACAAGATACTTCCACAAACGGACAATGAAGCAACGAAAAAAGCCTAATTTCTCAATTTATTGGGACATTGGGCTTTTTATATTGCGTGCCCAGCAAGCCGTTAACTGCTAATTGGTGAAAGTCCAATCTGAGTAAGTACCAAGGCGCTCAGTAGCTGACAGGCAACTGGTGAAGAAATTCTAAGGTTGAAGCCCTGTGACAAAGTAACTCTCTAGAAGAGTGCGAGCAAACTAACAGGTTGTAACATAAAGTGAATCCTGCCATCTCGTCAAAAGCACCCACCGCAGGTGGCTAAGGAGAAGTCGAGCCTTGAGTTTATGGGCGAAGACCATGGAAGGTGTGAAGAACTTGGAACAGCAGCACCGAAGAATCTCTCGGGGTAAGGGGAACGACATGTTAGGAAAGTAGTTAACGGAACTGGGGATACCCTCCTCGTCACTTCCTTTCGGAAGTAAAGCAGAAACCTATAAGTGAAAACGAAGTGGTAGATGGATGAGAGGGAGTCGGAGGGGGTCATAGTACCAATGATGACAATGACAACATAACATTGTCTAGGGAAGGACGGCGTAAGCCAATACCCTACTTCGTTCATATGTCAGAAGGAGGTAAGAGTCAGTGAATGCCAAGAAAATGGCTAACTACACCAATAATGCAAAAGCTCAAGAACTCTGGAAGACGTTATATCTTTGTGCCAAGGAGAGTCCAACTCGTAGATTTCACGCTTTATATGACAAAATTTATCGTCCTGATATTCTATGGGAGGCATGGCAACGTGTGAAACGAAAGAAAGGAAGTGGAGGTGTCGACGGACAAACGATTGAACAAATCGTTATGGAATACGGTGAAAAGAAGTTTATGAACGAACTCTATTTAGAATTAAAGGAGAATCGATATCATCCAAATCCAGTCCTAAGAACCTATATTCCGAAAGAAGATGGAAAGAAACGTCCATTGGGAATACCAACCATTAAAGACCGAGTTGCACAAATGGCAACGAAAATGGTCATTGAACCAATTTTTGAAGCAGATTTTCATGAATGTTCGTTTGGCTTTCGTCCTAAACGTAATGCTCATCAAGCAATAGCCAAAATTAGAAAGGCAAGCAGAAACTGCTTTTGGGTAGTAGACGTCGATATCCAAGGGTATTTTGATAACATCAATCAAACAAAACTGATGAAACTTTTAGAACAACGAATTAGTGATCGACGGGTCTTAAAATTAATTCGTAAGTGGCTAGAATCGGGCATTATGGAAGGGGGAAAGATTAGAAACCCAATAACGGGTACTCCGCAAGGCGGGGTTATTTCACCGTTACTTGCAAATATTTATCTGAACACTATGGATAAATTATGGCAAAAGAAATTTAGTCATTTGGGAGAACTAATTCGGTACGCAGATGACTTCGTCATTATGTGTAAAACTAAACAACAAGCACTCGAAAGCATTCAAGTCATTCAGTCAATAATGGGAAAACTTGACCTTTCTATTAATCGAGACAAATCGAGGTTAGTGAATCTCTGGAATGATATAGATGGATTTGACTTCCTTGGTTTCCATAATCGGAAGTTTCCGAAGAGATTAAAAGGTGGAAGCACAGTTCATGTAATGTCTCATATACCAAAGAAAAACGCAATGAAGAAAATGCGTGCAAAGATAAAAGCCTATACTGAGCCACGAAATAAGCTCTATCTGGAAATCAGTGAATTGGTGAAAGGGCTAAATAAGAAACTACAAGGTTTCAAGAACTATTACCAAATATCACCCCTAGGAAAGAAATGGCTTAATCGAATCGACTGGTATGTCTTAGAACGTCTCACTTTGTTTTACAATAAGAAGAGAAACAATCGTAAGAAACATGGAAACTTAAAGGACGTAAGTAAAGAAGTTGAACATATTTTGGTGAAACTGGCTCGTTAGATACCGTAAAGCCAAAGAAAGAAGAACGTCGGAAAGCCGTATGAGGGAAAACCTCACGTACGGTTTGATGAGGAGGAACTGAAAGTAAAAGAGATAGCGTAAGCTATCCCTTCGAAATCAGTTTCTTACTCTACTACTTATAGTGCAAAATCGCGTTTAAAAAACGTGCAATTTATCTCTTAAAGTCACAGTTAATCGATAAAATATAAATAATACTATTCTTGACCCTATACCATGGTACAGGGTTTATACTTTATATGAGGTGAGATAAATGCAATTTCGTATTGGAGAACTGGCTGAAAAGTGTAGCGTTAACAAGGAGACCATACGATATTATGAACGTTTAGGATTAGTTCCAGAGCCTGATCGTACCGAAAAAGGGTACCGAATGTATTCAGAACCAACCGTCGATCGATTGAATTTTATCAAACGGATGCAGGAACTGGGATTTACCTTAAACGAAATTGATAAATTGCTAGGGGTCGTCGATCGCGACGAAACCAAATGCCGTGATATGTATGATTTCACTGTTCTTAAGATAGAGGACATCCAGCGTAAAATTGAAGATCTTAAGAGAATTGAACGAATACTGGTGGATCTTAAAGAAAGATGTCCCGAAAACAAAGATATTTACGAATGCCCTATTATTGAAACACTGATGAAGAAATAAGAGGTGAAACAGGATGAAAAATACAATAAAAAGCACAGGTTGGTTTCTTGTCGCTCTAATCACATGCCCATGCCATCTGGTTTTACTGCTTCCGTTGTTTGCAGGAACAGCATTGGCATCATACTTCACGGAATATAAAGATATTATTTTCATCATGATGGGTCTGTTGTTCGTTTTTGCTCTTTTTATGGGTTGGAGGAAACTTATTCCAGAAACAAAGAAAGAAAGCACAACGACACATGATTGTTGTAGCATGGAGAGGTTTAAAGCATGAAGGAAAGAGTGTCGCAATTAGCTACCATCTTTTCGGCTTTTGTTATGGCTGGATGCTGCCTGGGCCCGTTGATTTTTATCCCCCTGGGATTAACCGGTTTTGCCGGAGCATTAGCCTTCTACTCATTGAAATATCGATTATTGTTTAGCATCGTAACGATTATCCTTCTTGCTTACTCCTTTTACATGGTTTATGGAAGAAAGGGAAAAAGAAAAAGTTCTATCATCGGCTTATGGATCACGACATTTTTCGTTTTTTGTATGTTTCTTTTTTTATTTCTAGTTGAAGGTGGATTATAAAAATGAGGTGTTTATATGAGAGTACACTTAATTAGGATTAATTATCCCTTCTGTTAGTGGTTAGTGCGTGTAGTAACGAAAAAGAAGCACAAAATACTATAGATGCTAAGGAGCATGTAAAAGCTACCATTGAAAAAACTAAAACAGGGACATTTACGGTTTTGGGGATGGATTGTTGTCCGCCTTCAGTTGTCAAAGATGTTTTGAAACAAGTGGATGGTGTTGGCAAAACAGCCATTAAAGTCAGTGGAAGTAAGGGGAAAGTAACAGTATCTTATGATGATAAGAAAACGGATTTAAAATCAATTAAGTTGGCAGTGTCGGATTTAGGGCTTGGAGTCGAGTAAAAGGAGGGCTTTAACATGAAAAAATATCGAGTAAACGTTCAAGGAATGACCTGTACGGGTTGCGAAGAGCATGTTGCTGTTGCTCTTGAAAACATGGGAGCAAACGGGATTGAAGTGGATTTTCGCCGTGGGGAAGCTGTATTTGAACTTCCAAATGACGTAGAAGTTGAAACAGCGAAGAAAGCGATTGCTGAAGCTAAATATCAACCAGGAGAAGTTGAAGAAATACAATTGCAAGAAATGGTACAGTTAGGTGATGAAGGTGACTATGATTACATCATCATTGGTTCCGGCGGAGCTGCCTTTTCATCAGCCATTGAAGCCGTGAAATATGGAGCAAAAGTGGCGATGATTGAGCGTGGAACAATTGGTGGAACATGTGTAAATATTGGTTGTGTTCCTTCAAAGACCTTGTTACGTGCTGGCGAAATTAATCATTTAGCAAAAAACAATCCGTTTGTAGGATTGCATACATCAGCCGGTGAAGTTGATTTGGCGCCATTGATTAAACAAAAAAATGAGTTGGTAACAGAGCTTAGAAACTCTAAATATGTTGATTTAATTGATGACTATGGTTTCGAATTAATAGAAGGTGAAGCAAAATTCGTAGATGAAAAAACTGTTGAAGTGAACGGAGCACTTATATCGGCTAAACGATTCTTAATCGCGACAGGTGCTTCACCAGCTAAACCAAACATTCCTGGGCTTAATGAGGTAGATTATTTAACTAGCACGTCTTTACTTGAATTAAAGAAGGTACCAAAACGTCTTGTGGTTATTGGTTCTGGTTATATTGGCATGGAATTAGGACAACTATTTCATAATCTCGGCTCAGAAGTTACGTTAATGCAACGAAGTGAACGCCTCTTAAAAGAATATGATCCAGAGATTTCAGAATCAGTTGAAAAATCTCTAGTCGAACAAGGAATAAATCTTGTAAAAGGAGCAACCTATGAACGAATCGAACAAAATGGAGACATAAAAAAGGTTCTTGTAGAAGTTAATGGCAAGAAGCGTATCATTGAAGCAGATCAATTGCTAGTTGCGACAGGCAGAACACCAAACACGGCTACTTTAAACTTACAGGCAGCAGGCGTGGAAATAGGTTCTCGTGGTGAAATCATAATAGATGATTATTCAAGAACAACAAATACTCGTATTTATGCCGCAGGAGATGTCACGCTAGGTCCCCAATTCGTGTATGTGGCAGCCTATCAGGGTGGAGTGGCAGCAGGAAATGCTATCGGAGGACTGAACAAAAAGCTAAATTTAGAAGTGGTTCCAGGGGTTACGTTTACGGGCCCGGCAATTGCAACCGTTGGTTTAACGGAGCAACAGGCAAAAGATAAAGGCTATGAGGTTAAAACATCCGTTTTACCGTTAGATGCCGTTCCGAGGGCCTTGGTTAATCGGGAAACAACAGGCGTGTTTAAATTAGTGGCAGACTCGAAAACAATGAAAGTTTTGGGAGCTCATGTGGTGGCAGAAAATGCAGGAGACGTAATTTATGCAGCTACATTAGCTGTCAAATTCGGTTTAACCATAGATGATATTCGCGAAACCCTTGCCCCATATTTAACAATGGCAGAAGGGTTAAAATTAGCTGCCCTTACGTTTGATAAAGATGTTTCAAAATTATCTTGTTGTGCTGGTTAAATCTTCTTTTTTGGAGCTTTTTTACCTTACCTTTTGCTACTAACGGGTCGCTTTAGTATAGTAAGAAACATTACTTCAATATTGATTCTTTTATACTAAGATCTTCCACACTCAGACGCTTTTCTAGAGTAACGAAAAAAGTCCAAATTCTCAATTTTAATACTGAGAAATTGGGCTTTTTATTATTGTAATTTCCTTATCGTTGTAAATTCGCGGTTATCTATACTTAGGAGTAAAAAGTCTTTATTTTATAAGGTTTTTACATTGAAGACATGTAAACAATGTATTCGTCTTGACAACGGGCATCGCATCATCATTCTAAAACTTTTAGCTGCCTTTAAGGCTCAACTAAACGCCTTAAAGCGTTATTAAACGTAGAAAATGCCTTTGTTCTTACCCGGAACAATGCATAGAATGGCATGGTTTATTCAAGCAAGGTTTTTCGATGCCTTCACGTTGTCAAGATGTCACTACGTTGTATACTTTGAATACGTTGTTTATTGAGTTAAGATATCAAGTATTTAAAGTAACTTTTCACTCAATTTTTCTTCTTAGAATACTTTAAATACTCCTGATTTTCATAGTAAAGATAACCGCATTTTCCTGACGCTACCCCATCAAAAAGATGATTCCGTTGTTCCGGTCTGCTATTGTTTCGGTTGGACAAAAGAAAAAATTAAACAATATATTGAAAAAGGACTTACTCCTAATCCAGTAAAACATATTCGTGAAAACATAAAAGGAAACCGATGTGGTTGTGAAGTAAACAATCCTAAAGGTAGTTGCTGTTTGGGGAATGTAACGAGCTATATCAAAGAACTAACCTAAATAAAAATTCACCTTCAACGAAATGATCAAACTTTTTTATAAAAAATTGAACTAAGTATTGATATGAGAATCCATTTTTATCAAACTTTTAACATTTCAAAGCTACAATTAGCATGAAAGACGTAAATATTGTGTAAGGATATAGGAAACTGTTTTTTTATTTATAAAAAAAAGAAAGAGCTTGGACATTTATTGTAGCCCATGCTCTTTCTGTTGTTATTTTCTACCAACAATCGTCATACATAGAATGGTTTTGGTTCTGGTGGTTATTCGTGGTACTATTATTTGAATTTGTCTGTCCTGTATTTAAATTCTTTGATGTTGAGGTTTCATTAGGTATATTGTTTTGATGATTATTCATGAAAGAATCCATCATTTCAGAACAATAATCCATCATTTGTTGCAAATTTCCATTCCCATTCCCTTGACTAGGAGTGTTGTTTGAATGTGCAAGAGCAGCAGTGCCAATACCTAGAAATAAAGCAATAGCTACAAAAGACGTAAGTAATTTTTTCAATACTTCCACCCTCCTTTGTCCTCATTATACCCATATATATAAAATACGAAAACAGGGAAGATTGAAATTTACAAAAATTCAAAAATGATAAAGCTTTCTTTATAAGTAAAATAAACTTTTTTAAACAAACACTGAGTTTTACCTATATACATATTTTAGATTGATCGCTCGTATGAAAAGGAGGGTAAAAATGTATTATTATCCTAATCAATGGTATCAATATCCATATGTTTATCGATTAGAAGAAAATAATGGACAAGAGGAAAAGGAATGGGAAATTGAGAAAAAATTTATGGATGATATGAGGAAAATGATGTATCAGCAATTGTTGATGCAAAAGGAAATATTAGAAAAGATCCATCATATTGAAAGGAGATTATGTAATTTAGAAAGAAAGTATAAAGGCCTTTCATAATATATAAACAGGTTACTCCTTTTTTTCACTAAAAAAATTCTATGGGTGTAGCTCTTAACAAGTTACACCCATAGAATTTTTAACCTTCGAATTGATAAAGAGGTGTGCTTAAATATCTTTCTCCATTACTTGGAATAATCGCAACAACTTTTTTTCCTTTACCAAGCTTCTCAGCTACTTTCAAGGCAGCATATATGGCAGCTCCTGAAGAAATCCCACCAAGAATCCCTTCTTGTTTTGCTACCAGACGTGAAGTTTCAAAAGCTTGCTCATTCTCTACTGTAATGACCTCATCATAAATTTCAGTATCTAAAATTTCCGGTATGAATCCAGCTCCAATTCCTTGAATTTTATGAAGTCCTGGCTTACCGCCAGAAAGGACTGGGGATGCTACTGGCTCAACGGCAACAATATGTATTGATGGAAACTTTTCCTTAAGGACCTGACCAGCACCTGTAACCGTACCTCCTGTACCAATTCCAGAAACAAAAGCATCAATTCCACCAATTTCTTCAGCTTGACCAACAAGCTCTTGTCCAGTTGTTTCTTGATGGATTTTTGGATTGGCTGGATTATTAAACTGCTGAGGAACAAAATACTGTGGATTTTCCTCCAATAACTCTTGAGCTTTGCGAATTGCTCCCCCCATACCTTCCGGTCCAGGAGTTAAAACGAGCTCGGCACCATAGGCACGGAGTAAATTTCGACGTTCCATACTCATGGTTTCTGGCATGACGATAATCGTTTTGTATCCCTTTGCGGCAGCTACCATTGCCAACCCAATTCCTGTATTTCCACTAGTTGGCTCAACAATCGTACTTCCCGGCTTTAGGATTCCATCTTTTTCAGCTGCTTCAATCATGGCTATAGCAATACGATCCTTTACACTACTTCCTGGGTTAAAATATTCAAGCTTTAAATAGACATCTGCATGATCAGGATTTACAACGCGATTTAGTTTAACAAGTGGAGTATTCCCGATAAGTTCTACAATTGAATTAGCTACTTTCATCAAAATCTCCTCCAATACTAGTAATTGTTGGTATAGGCTTACCAACCACTGCACTTCACAGTGATAGGGCTTATCTTTCCTGAAATGGCGATAGCTATTTATTACCACCCTATATCACAGTCGTTATTCACGTATTGTCTATTACTTAGTTCAACTTTCCTTGCATTTTGCTCATTATTTTTCGTACTGAGCATATCGTTTAAGGCTTGTCCCTGGTCGCTGAGACACAAATCATACATATTTTTGATTTCTTGTTCGGTTAGATTTGGATGCATTTCCTTCATAAATGGTAGTGTACAATCGAACATTGAGTGATTATTGCTGTTGTGTGCTAACGCAGTAGTTCCGATTTCAATCAATAATACAATTTATCACCTCCTTTCGAAAGGATGATAAAAAAAACTTAAAAGCTCTTTCCTGAAGAGTTTTACGGAATATTCATTTAAAGAAAAACACACTTCATTTCAATAATAAAATAATCGTTTAATTAATAAAGTTATTTTGTCAATTTCTTTAAAATCGAATGAGAAATGGATTTGTGTCTATAATCTAGGATAGATTTTTTTGTGTTTTAGATTCTCTATAAGTACTTATCATTAATAAAATAGCTCCACTAACTAAAAATACATCCGCAGTATTAAAAATTGGATAATTAATAAATGTAACTTCGAACATATCTGTTACTTCCCCAAAAATTAAACGATCTACAACGTTTCCCATTGCACCTCCTATAAAAAATCCAAAGGCTATACGTGTTAGCTTATCGGAGACTTTACGAGAATAAATAAGGCCAAAGACAATAACAATAATTGCAATACTAATCAAGAATATTTTTTGTCCCGAAAAAATTCCCCAGGCAGCACCCGCATTACGATGAGATGTTAATTGAAAAACACCATTGATAAGTGGAATGGATTGTCCGTAGTCTATAAAATTTCGAACTAAATATTTACATAATTGATCAATACTTACTGTGAGAATAATGATCCAATACAAAGTCGTCACCTCGGAGTTCTATTTTCTATAAAGAATTGTACTTAATACTTTAAAAGTAAAGGGGATTTATCAGTAAAATGATCGTAAACCATTACGGTTAATTGAGAATTTAATTATTTTCAAAATTTACGAAGTGAGACCACAGGTTAGAAAATATATTATTTTCTGCCATGATATAAAGGCCTAATCCTATAAACACAATTGGAATAACCCATCGGCCGTATTTCTCAAGTGTTTCAGAAACATATCTGAATCTTGCTAGACGATATCCGATTAAACACCAGACCGCAACCATTATAAAGAAAGTAATAACTGTAATGACCAGTTGGTTGTTATTTAAAGTAGAAAAGAACGGAACATAAATTCCAATATTATCTCCACCATTGGCAAAGGTGATAAAGGCTACACTTAAATAGAACTTATTAAATTTATTTAAACTGGAAAGAATAGCACCTTCATTTTCATCTTCACCCTTTATAAACAGTTTAACTCCTAGGTAGATCGGGATTAGTCCTAATAATCCTACCCAATGATCAGGAATGAGTGTTACTCCAAATGTAGCTAAAAGGCTAATTAAAACTAAAAGTGCAAAACCAAGATATTGGCCAATGACTATATCTTTAGGGTAAATACGACTTCCCTTCGGCTGCATGTTAACCGTTCGGCCATTACTTGCTTTAGCTTGTGAACTTGCCTGAGAGAACAGCAACATCAAGACAAAAATATCATCGATATTGGTTACTATAAAAGACCCTAAAGCAGAGAGAATAGTTAAAATTAAATTCATAAAAAAACTCCTTTTTAAAATACGGAATAGAATATATTTTGTTGTGTTAGTTTGTTACACATTCTATTATTTTCCCCTTCATGTAATGATTTAGAATTTCACTTTGCACGATCCTAAAATTAATAGATAGTATTTTAGGTGAAAATATTGGAAGTTATTATTCAAATAATCATTTGAGTATATTGTGCTTTTAGATTAAAATTATTAATGTAAAATGTCAACATTAAAATGTTGGTTTGAATGAAAATAAAAAGGGAGAGTAAAATGAAAAACAAAAGAACCAGATCTATTGTACGTATTAGTCTTCTACTTCTTATGGCTTTAGCAGTAGCCTATACTCTTTATCAAAACTTTTTCACTGAAAAAATACGGGTTCAAGCAGGGGATCAAGCACCTGATTTTGTTCTTGAAGATATGAACGGTAACAACGTTCAACTTTCTGATTTAAAAGGAAAAGGAGTTTTTCTAAACTTTTGGGGTACTTGGTGCAAGCCTTGTGAAAAGGAAATGCCATATATGGAAAGACAGTATAACCATTTTAAGAATCTTGGTGTAGAGATATTGGCGGTTAATATTGCAGAAAGTGATATTGCTATTGAAACATTTGTAAAAAAGCATGGACTTACATTCCCTATACTTAAAGATAAAGATCGAGCTGTAACGGAAGCATATGACATAACCCCGATTCCTACAACATTTTTGATTGATAAGAACGGAAAAGTATTAAAAGTGATTACAGGAAGTATGACCGAAAGGGATATAGCAAACTACATGGAACTCATTAAGCCATAGAATTAATAAACAGTTAGGTGGTATCTTTTTGGAACAACTAAGTTTACTTCTTGCATTTGGAGCAGGTCTTTTATCATTTATTTCGCCTTGTTCACTTCCTTTGTATCCAGCTTTTCTTTCATATATTACAGGAGTGTCTATAAATGACCTAAAGGAAGGAAAAGGTATTTTAAGAAGGAAAGCTTTTATACACACTATCTTGTTTTTGGTGGGATTTTCCATCATCTTTTTAGCTTTGGGACTTTCTACTTCTTTTATCGGTACATTTTTTATGGATTATCAAGATTTGTTAAGACAACTTGGAGCTATTGTGATGGTGTTTTTTGGTTTAGTTCTAACAGGGGTTCTTAAATTTGATTTCCTACTTTCTGATAAGAAAATTCATTTTCAAAAGAGACCTTCAGGTTATATAGGATCAATTTTGATTGGAATTGGTTTTGCTGCTGGATGGACTCCTTGTACAGGCCCAATCCTTGCAGGAGTCATTGCGTTAGGTGTATCAGACCCAGGAAAAGGATTACTATACATGTTGTTCTATGTCTTAGGTTTTTCTATTCCATTTCTATTAATGTCTTTATTTATCGATAAGATGACTTTTCTAAAGAAACACAGTGCAATCTTTATGTCTATCGGAGGCATTTTGATGATTGTGATGGGAGTATTATTGTACTTTAATATGATGACAAAAATTATTGCAGTCTTAACAAGTTTGTTCGGAGGATTTACTGGATTTTAAGGGGTTTTTAGAATCATTCTTTTTAATGGATTAAAAAGCAAATCTGAAAAATTAAAAGTGTAGTTAAGTATATTTAAATGATTAAATCGTAAGGAGTTATTAGAATGGAACATGTCAAATGCGAATGTGGTCACTCCATTCCACATGGAACGGTTCTTTGTGAATCTTGTGGACGAACTATCGGGAATAAGAAGGATGAAGTTTCTGAAAAACTATTGGATATGAGATACGATGGAGGCGCAAGACGCTCACAAACATATAAAAAGTCACTTATCGATAAGATTTGGAACTTTTTCTCATCCGTTAAAGTAGGAATTTGGATAATTGTTCTTCTTTTAATTGCTTCTGCGATTGGAACAATTTTTCCTCAAGAGATGTATATTCCTCCAACCGTTGTCCCACAAGAGTTTTATAAAGATGAATATGGATTTCTTGGACAAATGTATTATGAATTAGGTTTTCACAATCTATATAGTTCATGGTGGTATTTTTTATTAATAGCAGCTCTTGGGATATCACTTGTTATAGCTAGTTTGGACCGGTTTATTCCATTGTATCGCGCTTTGAAAAAACAAGGGATTACACGTCATGAAAGCTTCTTGCGTAGACAACGTCTTTTCAGTGAAACAAAAGTCGAAGAGAACCTTGATGAACAACTGGATTTGATAATATCAAACTTGAAGAGGAAGCGTTATCAAGTACGTGAAGAAAATGGTCATTTTCTAGCTGAAAAAAGTCGGTTTTCAAGATGGGGACCTTATGTAAACCATGTTGGATTAATTATTTTCCTCATTGGAGGAATGCTGCGATTTGTACCGGGGATGTATGTAGACGAAATGCTTTGGATTCGTGATGGTGAAACAGCTATTATCCCAGGAACCAATGGAAAATACTATTTAAGCAGTGACAAGTTTATTATGGAAACCTATCAAAAAGATCAAGAAGATAAAGTTTTCGCAAATACTCTTTCACGAGTCGGGGATGGAAGTATCGTTAAAAACTTTCAAACAAACGTGACTTTGTATGAACGAAAGGGTGAAATCGTTCACGGGGCAGAACCTGAACTTGAAAAGATAAAAAATGAACAAATCAGAGTTAATTACCCCTTAAAACACGATTCATATGCGCTTTATCAAACCTCTTATAAATTAAATGAACTAAATAAGTTTAATTTTAGTTTAGTAGACAAAGAGACAGAAGAAAGTTTTGGCAAGATTACAGTTGATTTGTTAGAGCCAAAGAAGGAGTATGATTTAGGCAATGGGTATAAAGTTGAAATTGTGACGTATTTGCCAAACTTCTATTTCAATAGTGAAGGTATACCTGATACCAAAAACCGAGTTCCCGACAATCCAGCATTTGTATTTAACATGATATCTCCTGAAAAACCAGAAGGTGAAAGAAGCTTTGTTGCCATTCAAAAAACGATTGAACCAGAGAAAGATAATCAATTAAAAATGAAATTTGAGGGCGTAGAGACGAAAAATCTTTCAGCTCTTACAGTTCGGAAAGATCATACACTATGGTTTCTTGGTTTAGGCGGAGCTATTTTCATGATTGGTGTTATTCAAGGAATGTATTGGAATCATAGACGTATATGGATTAGACGCGATGGTGACCGTATATTAATTGCAGGCCATACAAATAAAAATTGGTACGGTATTCGAAATGAAGTGAACCGTATTTTAAAAGAAACAAGCATTCAAGAACTAATTGATCAAACAAACGAAAAAAGCAAAAATTCGTAGAGGAGGTAAAGATGTGGTAGCTCTTAGCAGTAACTTACTATACGCAGCATTCTTACTATATCTAATTGCAACATTTCTATTTGGAGGAGCCATTCGAGATAAGAGAAGGCAATACGAAAAGCCGAGCAAATGGGCGACAGTTGCAATAACTGTTACCATATTAGGTTTTGTTGCACATCTCGGTTATTTTGTCACTAGATGGATAGCTTCTGAACACGCACCGGTGAGCAATATGTTCGAGTTTATAACGGCATTTTCTATGATGTTTGTATTGGCATTCATCATTCTTTACTTTTTATATAAAGTAGCCATTTTAGGTTTATTCACCTTACCAATTACATTATTAATTATTGCCTATGCAAGCATGTTCCCAACAGACATTTCTCCATTAATACCAGCATTGCAAACGGATTGGCTTGCTATCCACGTAACAACAACGGCACTAGGTTCAGCTATTTTAGCCAGCAGTTTTATTGCAGGAGTCATTTATTTACTTCGTTCGGTTGATCAGACGAAACGTTCAAAGGAAACTTTTTGGCTTGAGGTTGTCATGTACACGATTGTGGCGACACTTGCTTTTGTAGTGGTAACCAGTGTTTTCAGAGGAATGGAGTATGAAGCTGTCTATAAATGGGTTGATAAAAATGATCAAGAGGTTGAAATGACATATAATCTACCTTCGATTGTAGGTCCACATCAAGGTGAATTACTTACAAAAGGTAAAATGGAAGCCTTTGTTGAAGTACCAGCGATCATCGCGGCAGGAAAATTAAACACAGTCATCTGGTCTGTTGTTACTGGTTTATTTTTATACGGGATTCTAAGACTTATTTTAAGAAAAAGAATTGCTGCAGCGCTTCAGCCATTAACAAAGAATATCAAACTTGATTTGGTTGATGAAATTGGATACAGATCGGTTGCAATAGGTTTTCCGATATTCACTTTGGGTGCACTCATTTTTGCGATGATTTGGGCTCAAATTGCGTGGACGCGTTTCTGGGGATGGGATCCTAAGGAAGTATGGGCATTAATTACATGGTTATTTTATGCTGCCTATTTACACCTCCGTCTATCGAAAGGTTGGCATGGTGAAAAATCAGCATGGCTTGGAGTTATAGGTTTTGGAATTATTATTTTTAACCTAATTTTCGTTAATCTAATTATTGCGGGTTTACACTCATATGCGTAAAAGAATTAATTAGAGGATTATTTTCTTTTTAAGAGTTTACTATAAAAAAATCTAAATTCATTTTTATTCATGTTCTTGGAGGGGAATAATATTGTAGATCCCCTCCAACTATGTAAATCGACAGTATTCTTTTAAATTTGTTATGAACATATCCGATTTTTTTCCTATTCAACTCTCCTTATGATGAAAAGAGAGTAAAACCATCGACTTAAAAATTTCATCATCGATATAGTAGAATGCTAATTTACCTTCCTTTCTATAGTTAGCTACACCTGATCGTTTTAAAAACCGCAAATGATAAGAAGCTGTAGCTATAGAGGATTGAATAATATTAGCGACATCACAAACGCAAAGTTCCCCTTCAATAGCTAATGAAAGAATAATTTTTAATCTTGTCTCATCAGCAAGAAGTTTAAATTTTTTTGATAGATGAAGTGTACTTTTAGAACTTAACAAATCTTGTAACCTTGATACTTTTATAGGGTCATAACAATAGATCTCACATTCATCTTTTAGAGTATCTTTCATATTTTTATCAACTAAAGACAATTCTCCCACCTCATTAAAAAATATGTGATTAGCTTATAATGAGTAAGCTTTCATGTCAACATTCAAATATTTACTTGAATAAAGAAGCGAAGTGTTTCATATTCTCTTATGTTTGAAGACGTAAGTATATCTGATTCACGTGTTACTTTATATCAGCTCTTAACAAAAGCGCGTGAGAGTAACCAAAAAATCATAACTTATTATGAATGAAGGGATGCATGTTTAATGGATAAAAACAAGAAAGGTGAGTATATACCTGCACTAAAATACCATTGGATGACTCGATTTTATGATCCATTAATTCAATGGGGAATACAGGAAAAGAAGTTCAAAACGCATTTAGTTAATCAAGCTACCCTCCAACCAAATGAAACGATAATGGATTTAGCTTGCGGTACAGGTACACTTGCACTTTTAATACAGCAATCACAACCTGGTGTGCAAGTAATTGGGGTTGATGCTGATCCTAAAATATTATCAATTGCTAAGGGGAAAATTAAAGAAACTCAAGTTAATAATATCACCTTTGAGGAAGGGTTTTCTGATAAACTGCCCTTTTCCAATAATCTATTTCATCACATATTTACAAGTTTATTTATTCATCATTTAACTCAAGAAATGAAAAAGAAAACATTTGAAGAAGTTTATCGGACACTCAGGTCTGGTGGCCAATTCCATATTATTGATTTTGAAAAGCCACAAAATTGGCTGATGCGTGTTGCATTTTTCTCTATTCAATTTTTAGATGGGTTTGAAACAACTTCAAATCATGTAAAAGGGATAATTCCTAATCTATTAAAAGAAACTGGATTTGTCTCAATTGAAGAAACTGGTCAATTTTCAACTATCACGGGCACACTAAGGGCATATAAAGCTTTTAAGCCATAAGCTTTTTGATTTTTTATCAGACTTCTTGCATTTTTAGTACATGTAATTTTTAAATGTCCATTTTACTGTAAATAGTATTGACCATAAAATTAAAACAGAGAGATAGGAATGACATACATGGAGAATATTTCACCTTTAAAAGCAGTTATGGATATCTGGAAGGTTAAACGAGGCAAACCAGAAGACATCCTCTCTAGGCAACAATCTCGTTTAACTGACCTTATTAGTTTTGCAAGATCAAACTCTCAATATTACGCACAAAAATACAGCCTGTTGCCTGAACGGATTTCAAGCTTACAGCAAATCCCACCAGTCACGAAATCAGAACTCATGGCCAATTTTAATGATTGGGTGACTGACCCAGAAGTAACCATCGAAAGTGTGAAAGAATTTGTGTCAGATATGTCATTAGTTGGACAACTTTATTTAGAACGCTATATGGTTTCGACCACTTCAGGGTCAACCGGGGTACCCGGAATCTTTATTCAGGATTAAAGTTCAGATACAATCATGAAAACATTGATGGCGATTCGCGGAACAACAAAATTGAAATGGAGTGACATATTGAAAGTGGCAGCAAAAGGCGGACGAAATGCGGCGGTATGTTCTACGGCTGGTCATTTTACGGCATTCAGCACAGCTGAACGTCTGCGTTTAAAAAATCCATCGAACGGAAAAATTAGAGCTTTTTCTATCCAATCCCCCCCTTTCCACGCTTGTAAAAGAATTGAATGAATATCAACCAGCCTTAATTGGGGGGTATGCAACAGCGATGGAAATTCTAGCAGAGGAACAAAAAGCAGGTCGGTTAAATATTCAGCCTGTTGCAATCCTTTTGGGGGGAGAAAAGTTATATCCAAATGTTCGTGCGAAACTAGAATCTGTTTTCCAAGCTCGCGTTCTAGATCTTTACGGCGGTACAGAAGCAACAGCCATGACTTTTGAATGTGAAGAAGGTCAGTTTCATGTAAATACCGATTGGATTATATTTGAACCGGTAGATGAATTTTACCAACCTGTGCCACCAGGAAAACAATCCCATTCGGTTTTAATTACAAATCTGGCCAACAGAATTCAGCCCCTTATTCGTTATGAACTAACTGACCGTGTCACCATGTTTTCGGAACCATGCAAATGCGGAAGACCATTCCCAGTAGTACAAGTTGAAGGGAGAACGGATGACATTTTAAAATTCTCTACCCCCAACGGTCAAATCATTCATATTCTGCCCATGGCTCTCAAAACAATTGTTGAGGAAATACCAGGAGTAATGCGTTTTCAACTGATTCAAACGGCACCGGATAAATTAACAGTACGTTTAGAAGTAGACGAGGGTAATCCTAGAGATCAGATTTGGGAAAATGTTAGAGAAGCCCTTTTAGATTACTTTGCTACCCAGGGACTAACTAACCTTTCAATAGAAAAATCGGAAGAATTGCCACAAAGGCACCTTAAAAGTGGAAAGTACCAGCATGTTTTGATTGATTATCTTAAATAAAACAAATATTAAATAACATTGACGTATATTCTGTACGCTAAGAGATTTCAAATTTGCTTAAAGTATTAAATTCACGTTTTTGCTCTGGACATATAAAGATAAGGCTAATTCACCTTAGTGTTGGAGAAATCAGTCTTATCTTTTCTATTTATTGTATTAGATCCCAAATAGTACATAAAATAAATATCATAAACATTATTACTTTTAATAATAAGCTTTTTTTGTACTACACGTAACAAAAACGAACATTTTTGTTACGTGTAGTGATGATCAACTTTTAGTCTAGCTAAATCGTTTAATGAGCGTAACAAAAATATGTAACAATATTATTCGTAACAATATTTATCACGAATGGATTTTGGTACAATATTTGATAGAGGAGAGGATGAACATGAAGTTTGGCTATATGCGTGTTTCTACATTTGATCAAAATTTGGATCGCCAAAAGAAACAACTTGAAGAATTTGGGTGTGATCGCATTTTCTTTGAAAAAATAACCGGTACGAAACGAGAGCGACCGGAGTTGAATCGTATGTTGGAATTTTTGCGAATGAACGATACGGTTGTTGTGACGGATCTGACTCGTCTATCCCGTTCTACGAAAGACCTTATTGAAATTACAGAACTCATCTCACAAAAGGGAGCGCATTTAAAAAGTTTAAAGGAATCCTGGCTTGATACAACAACAGCACATGGGAAAATGTTGTTTACTATCTTTGCAGGTATTGCTCAATTTGAGAGAGATTTAACTTCTGAACGGACAAAAGAAGGGATTCTGGCTGCAAGGAAACGAGGAAAATATCCTGGGAGACCGAAAACCGATGAGGAAAAGGTTAAGTATGCCTTGTATCTTATGGACCAAGGGTTGAGTCGTACTGATGCTGCCGAGAAGGCTGGTATTTCTCGCATGACTTTGTATCGTAAGATGCAAAATAACAATAAAATCGAGTAGCAACCATCGGACAAAGGAATTCTGTCGATCATTTCTCAGATTTACTTTGCCCCTGGTTGCACGAACGCTGGTACTGCCCCTAATAATAAAATACATTAAATTTTTCAAACTATATTTTTCCACTTAGCAAACCACTTTACAAATTAAATCATATATTATACAATTCAACTATTCAATCAATAAGTTGAATAGATTAGAGGTGATTATATGGAACCTAGAGAATTTAAAGATCTTGTTTACAGTCAATTTGCTCGAATTAGTAAAGCTCTATCTAGTCCTAAGCGCTTTGAGTTATTAGATTATTTATCTCAAGGACCAAAAACAGTGGAGAGGTTATCCAAAGAAGCAAAGATGTCTGTAGCAAATACATCAAAACACCTTCAGGCACTACTAGAGGCTAGATTAGTTAAATTTAGTAAGGATAAAAACTTTGTATTCTACTCTTTAACAGATGATAACGTAATTGAACTCCTGCATTCGATTAAAAATTTAGCCGAAATGCAGTTTAGTGATATTACACACGTAAGAAAAGGTTATATAGGAAGAGATGAAAGGATTAAAATGGTTCATCTTAAAGATATGTTGAAAGAGATACAAAATGGTGAGGCTGTTCTAATTGATGTTAGACCAGAAGATGAATATAAAAATCAACATATTACGGGAGCTCTATCGATACCTGTTGAAGATCTAGAGGAGCATATTTCTTCTCTTCCAAAAGATAAAAAAATAATTGCTTATTGTCGTGGACCTTATTGTGCTTTTGCAACACAAGCAGTAGAAACATTAAACTCCCTTGGATACGAAGCTTATCGCATGGAAGAAGGGGTTCATGAGTGGAAACAATCTGATTATATTCATTAATTTTAAGGAGGAATTAAAAATGTTATTTCGTCAATATTTACACACTAATCCAGTAGCAGCATCATATTTTTTTGGGTGTGGAAGTCAATCACAAGGAGTGGTGGTAGACCCACTAGAAGATCAAGTTGATTTTTATGTAGAAGAAGCTGAAAAGTTAGGCATGAATATTGTTTATGTAATTGATACACATCTTCATGCTGACCATGTATCAGGTGCAAGAAAATTAGCTGAGAAAACAGGTGCAAAATATGTCCTTCATTCTTCAGCAGAAACAAGCTTTAACTTTACTCCAGTAGAAGACGGGGATGAATTATTAGCTGGAAATACACTATTAAAGTTCTTGCATACCCCAGGTCATACACCAGAGCACATTTCTATCGTGGTTTCTGATAAACGTCGAGCTGATGAACCTTGGTTTGTCTTAACAGGTCATACGTTAATGGTTGGAGATGCAGGTAGAACTGAATTGGCTGTATCTATTGAAGAAGGGGCAAAAGATTTGTATCAAAGCTTAAAAAAGATCACTCAATTAGAAGACCATGTTGAAATTTATCCTGGAGCGTTTTCAGGATCAGTTTGTGGACGTGGTTTAAGTGGGAAACCTTCTTCAACCATTGGATTTGAAAAACGTCACAATGAAGCAATGAGATTTGATAACGAGAAGGAATTTGTTGATTTTATGACAACGAACGTATCACCACAACCAGAAGGTTTTAAAGAGATGAGAAAAACAAATCAAGGAAAATAATAAAGTGGAGAACCTCTATTTGGTTCTCCCTTTTTGGAGGTGAATGGTTTGAGTAAAGTACAAATTGGAATTAAAGAAAATTTAATAAATTTCATACTTCTAGTTGTTACGAACTTCTTTGTTGGTTCAATGGTTGGTTTAGAAAGAACCATTCTCCCGATTATTGGTGAAGAAGATTTTGGTTTGGCATCGGCTAGTGCGGCATTATCTTTTATTATTAGTTTTGGATTTTCAAAGGCTATTGTGAATTATTTTGCAGGTGCTATCGCAGACCGATTAGGAAGAAAGAAAGTCCTTCTTATCGGTTGGAGTATCGGCTTATTAGTTCCTTTGCTGGTTATATTTGCGACCTCATGGTGGATGATTGTAGTTGCAAATATTTTCTTAGGTATCAACCAAGGATTATCTTGGTCCATGACCGTAAATATGAAAATTGATTTATCGAAACCTACTCAAAGAGGTTTTGCTGTAGGGTTAAATGAATTTGCAGGGTATATAGGAGTAGCTGTAATGGCTGGTGTCTCTGGTTTTGTTGCAACAAATTTTTCTAACCGCCCCGAACCATTTTATTTAGGTATTATTATTGTGGTAATCGGTTTTATCTTATCATTACTTGTAAGAGATACAGAAGAACATATAAAGCTTCAAACAAAATCATCCAATAATGGTCCGACTTTATCTGCAAAAGAAGTGTTCAAAATAACTACGTTTAAGAATAAAAGTTTATCTAGCATCACTTTTGCAGGATTAAGCACAAACCTTAAAGATGGTATGGCTTGGGGACTCTTCCCATTATTCTTTACAGGTGTTGGCTTAACCGTATCAGAAATTGGAGTGTTAGTTGCGATTTATCCAGCTTCATGGGGATTTTTCCAACTGTTTACCGGAGCGTTAAGTGATAAGATCGGACGAAAGTGGTTCATTGTTGGTGGAATGTGGCTTCAAGCTCTTTCTCTGTGGATGATTTTATTTGTAAACGAATATAGCCTATGGTTCATAGCAGCTATTCTTCTAGGACTAGGAACCGCAATGGTATATCCAACCTTACAAGCTTCAATTAGTGATATAGCACAACCAGAATGGAGAGCCTCATCAATGGGAGTTTATCGTTTTTGGAGAGATAGTGGATATGCATTTGGAGCATTATTTGCAGGATTTATTGCAGATATGCTTAATATTAGTTGGGCAATTGGTTTAGTTGCTCTATTACCTCTAATTGCAGGAATCATAACAGCAGTTCGAATGAATGAAACATTAATAAGGTAGGAACAGAGTATTGAATCAATATAAAAGATTTATTGAAAAATCCTACTCAATGTACGACAAAGACCAAACTTAAGGCTTGTAGTATCTTATTACTCATTTTATAATTAATATATACCATTACGGGTATACGTATATAATGGAAGGGGGGATGATTCTGTCTCATCGAACTGATCCAAATAGAGCATATAGGCTCTTTGATCCAAAGAGAAAAAAGCTTATAACACCCAATAAGGCATTGGAATTATTAGAACTTGAAGAGTTTGAAAATGTCGCTGATCTAGGTGCGGGTAACGGCTATTTTACACTTTCACTAACGAAAAAATCTAAGATGGTTTATGCTGTAGATATTGAACCCAGGATGTTGAAATTATTAATGGAACGTGCAGAAAAGGAGAACATAAGTAATATCAGGTATGTTGAAAGTAATCTTGAGGATATAAAATTGGAAAAGAATATTGTAGATAGATAAAGCGTTAATAGCTTTTGTCATACATGAAGTGCCTGATATAAAAGCTGCACTCGGAGAAATTCGTAGGATTATAAAGCCAGGTGGAATGTTTGTATTGTTAGAATGGGAAGCGGTGGAATCAGAGATAGGACCTTCAATAGAACAGAAAGTACCGTCTATAACCATGAAAAAGTTATTAGAACAAAACGGCTTTCATCCAAAACTTGTGCATTTAAATCAATCAATTTATGCAATAATTGCTAAAAACATTAAATTTTAAGGAGGATAAAAAATGTTTGACTATACCGTTGAAACAAAAAAGAGTATTAATGAAGCAGTAACAAGTTTAGAAACTAATTTGAAAGAAGAGAAGTTTGGCGTTTTGTGGATGTTTGATATCAAAGACAAACTTCAAGAGAAGGGACTAGATTTTAATCAGGAATATAAGGTCTTAGAAGTCTGTAATCCACATGAAGCTCAGAGAGTTTTAAATGAAAACTTATTAGTGGGGTATTTTTTACCATGTAAAATTGTTGTTTACAGTGACAATGGGCAAACTAAGATAGGGATGCCTAGACCAACAGCACTTATTAAGCTTGTGAATAATGATGAAATCATAAAGCTTGCAAAAGATATTGAGGATCGTTTAATTAATTGTATTAATAAAAGTATATAGAAACTGTGAATTTGCCAGTCAAGAAATAAATATTTTATAACTACTTTGAAAAAAACGGGCGACGATAAAAAACTATCGCCGTCCTTTTTTTTATTTTTCGTTTACTATTTTATTTATCGTATCTATCATTTCAGGACTTTGAAATATTTCTATCATGCCATCTTGCATTTCCGGTACTGCCATCATGTCCAGCATACATATTTGGGCTTATGCCACCAGAGTACATCATATGATCGATGCCACCATATCCGGCAAGAAGGAGTAAGGCTAAAACGGCAACGACACGTTGATTTGTTTTTATTTTCATTTGTTTTCCTCCTTGTTTAGACATTCACTTTTACTGCTTTCCCGAATAAATGTCTTTTATAGCCCTAAGGTTAATCCACCTAATATTTCAAACAAAATTAAACTCCACCTAAAACTCCACCTACTATTATTATTTTTTTATTCATTTTAATCACTCCAGTTCAACTTTATACCCCTGTTAGTATTGTGATATTAACATTACTAAAATCAATTAGTGTGATAAAAGTTACAATTAGAAGCTTATTTTGGATTTATATGGACGTGGCAAATAAACATATTTAACCGATAAAAGAGAATTCTAAGTATGACTTGTATTACTTCAACATAAGGAGTGACGAAATGAATACTAAGTCAAAAGTTGCTGAGATTTTACCAAAAGAAGTATCTGAAAAAGTAAGGCAAGGAAAAGCACAAAGTATTATCGATGTTCGTGAACATGAAGAAGTTGCACAAGGGAGAATCCCAGGTGCTTACCATATTCCTTTAGGAGAGCTTGAAAATCGATTACATGAAATTGACAAAGACAAGGAGCATTTTATGGTATGCCAATCGGGGAATCGGAGTGGAATGGCTGCTGAATTTTTGCAAGATAAGGGGTATAAAGTGAAAAATATGGTTGGTGGAATGCTTAATTGGGAAGATGAAGTCGAAAAACCGTAACCCAAGAAGGAGGAATCTCAATGGAAGTTACAGTTAATAGGGTGTTAGATGCAAAGGGACTGGCTTGCCCGATGCCAATTGTAAAAACAAAAAAAGAAATGAACACCCTTGAACCAGGTGAAGTGATGGAAATTCAAGCTACCGATAAAGGTTCAACAGCTGATTTAAAGGCTTGGGCTTCTAGTACCGGTCATCAGTATTTAGGAACTGTAGAAGAGGGAGAGACCTTAAAACATTATCTTCGAAAAGTTCGTTCAGAAGAAGAAAAACCTGAAGCAAAACATCCGGATGTGGTTCATTTAGATGAATTATTAAAGAAATTAGATGGAAATGAAAAAATAACTGTTTTAGATGTGAGAGAACCGGCTGAATATGCATTCGGTCATGTACCGGGTGCTATTAATATCCCACTTGGTGAATTAGAAAATCGGTTTGAGGAACTTAACAATGTAGACAATCTACATGTCATTTGTAGAACGGGTAGTCGTAGTGATTTTGCTGCACAAAAGTTAACCGAAAAAGGCTTTAACAACGTTAAAAATGTAGTTCCTGGAATGAAAGACTGGACAGGACCTATCGATAAAAATCATTAAACAAGGAGGAATAATAATGAAAGTAGCTATCATTGCCTCAAACGGTGGGATGTTTGATGCCTATAAAGTATTCAATATTGCAACGGCTGCAGCTGCTACTGATGCTGAAGTGGGAATCTTTTTTACATTTGAAGGCTTAAATCTCATTCATAAAGAAGGTCATAAAAATTTGCCAATGCCTACAGGAACAGAACATTATCAAGAAGGATTTAAAAAAGCGAATGTTCCACCAGTTGAAGAGCTTGTTGCAATGGCGAGTGAGATGGGTGTGAAAATGATTGCGTGCCAAATGACAATGGATGTTATGAGTTTAGAAAAAGAGCATTTTGTAGAAGGGATTGATGTTGGCGGTGCAGTTACCTTTTTAGCGTTTGCTAAAGATGCTGACGTAACGCTAACGTTCTAAAGGAGTGAAGAATGATGAATAAGAATGTTACTGTCTATACCACAAACACTTGTCCCTATTGTGTAATGGTAAAAAACTTTTTAAATGAGCAAGGTGTCGCATTTAAAGAAGTAAATGTGCAAGAAGATCCTGCAGCAGGAGATAAATTGGTTGAAACAACAGGTCAGATGGGAGTCCCTCAAATTGAAATTAGTGGTGAGTGGGTTTTAGGGTATGATCCGGAAACGATTACTCAACTTTTAGAAAAGTAAAAGGAGGAGACACATGGGAACAACAACAGCTCTGAAAACAATATCTGTTAAAGATTTAGCCCAGAAAGTCATTAATCATGAAGACCTTTTCATCCTTGATACCCGTAATACCAGCGATTTTGACGATTGGAAAATAGAAGGGCGCAATATAGAGGTAATCAATTCTCCTTACGTTGAATTATTAGAAGGAGTCGATTCAATATTAGATAAACTACCAAAGAGCAAAGAAATTTATGTCATTTGTGCTAAAGGTGGTGCATCAGAATTTGTCGCCGAACAAATAATGGAACAGGGGTTTACAGATGTTTACTCAGTAGAAGGCGGAATGAAGGCTTGGAGTGAACACCTTGAGCCAATAAAGATTGGTGATTTGAAAAATGGAGGAAGCATCTTTCAATTTGTACGGATTGGAAAAGGCTGCCTTTCCTATTTAATTGAGTCTGACGGAAAAGGGGCAATAATTGATACTAACAGAATGTTGTCTCCATATGAAGAGATGATAAAGGAACATAATATTACGTTAACACACGTTTTAGATACTCATTTGCATGCTGACCATATTTCTGGTGGTAGAGAACTTGCTGAAAAACATGGTGCAACCTATTATTTACCACCAAAGGATGCTAAAGAAGTCACATTTAACTACTCACAAATTAATGACGGCGATGAATACAAGGTTGGACAGACAACCATAAAAGCCATTTACTCTCCTGGGCATACCATTGGTAGTACATCTTTTGTCGTTGATGATCAATATTTGTTAACAGGTGACATTTTATTTATTGATTCCATTGGTCGCCCTGATCTAGCTGGTAAAGCTGAAGACTGGGTAGGAGATTTAAGAAATACCCTTTATCAACGTTACAAAGAGCTAGCTGATAATCTTCTAGTCTTACCTGCCCATTACATGGGAATTAACGAAATGAATGATGATGGAAGTATTTCAGAAAAACTTGGTGTACTTTATCAACAAAATCATGGATTAAATATTAATGATGAAGCTGAATTCAGAAAAACGGTGACAGAAAATCTTCCGCCACAGCCGAATTCATACCAAGAAATTCGTGAGACAAATATGGGTAAAATCAAACCAGAAGAAGAACAACAAAGGGAAATGGAAATTGGACCAAATCGCTGTGCAGTGAGATAGGAGGAAAAGAGATGGAAGCAACAAAAGTATTAGATGCAAAAGGGCTAGCTTGTCCAATGCCAATTGTAAAAACAAAAAAGGAAATGGATTCATTAAGTTCAGGAGAGATCCTTGAGATTCATGCAACAGATAAAGGGGCAAAAAATGACTTGACTGCATGGGCACAATCGGGTGGACACGAATTGCTAAAAGATGAAGAAGAAAATGGTGTTTATAAGTTCTGGTTAAAAAAAGGATAGAATTTAGGGGAAGGTACCTTTAAACGGTTACCCTCCCCCTTTGATTGGAGGAAAAAGAAAGTGGATATTGGATTTATCGTGGTTATATTCCTTATCGGTTTTATTGGATCCTTCATATCCGGAATGGTAGGAATTGGTGGATCGATTATTAAATATCCCATGCTTTTATACATTCCACCACTGTTTGGATTAGCTGCATTTAGTGCACATGAGGTATCTGGAATTAGCGCCGTACAAGTTTTTTTCGCCACAATAGGGGGAGTATGGGCTTATAGAAAAGGAGGGTACTTGAATAAAACGTTAATTATATACATGGGTGTTGCCATATTAATTGGTAGTTTTATTGGTGGATATGGCTCAAAGCTCATGACCGAAAGTGGAATTAACATTGTATATGGAATTCTAGCTTTAATCGCCGTTGTGATGATGTTCTTACCTAAAAAAGGAATCGATGAGATCCCACATGATCAGGTGAAGTTTAATAAATGGCTCGCAGCTGTTCTTGCATTAATTGTTGGGGTGGGTGCGGGAATTGTTGGTGCTGCTGGTGCGTTCATTTTAGTTCCTATCATGCTCGTAGTGCTGAAAATTCCAACTAGAATGACGATAGCGACCTCTTTAGCTATTACGTTTATCTCGTCTATTGGTGCAACTGTTGGGAAAATTACAACAGGTCAAGTCGAATATTATCCAGCGTTAATCATGGTTGTAGCAAGCCTAATCGCTTCGCCACTTGGTGCTAATTTTGGTAAAAAAATAAATACCAAAATCCTACAATGGATTTTGGCATTACTCATATTAGCTACTTCAATTAAAATTTGGTCTGATATTTTATTTTAAGAGACCTTATTACTTTCAACGTATGTCTCAAGTGCAGGATGATATTCCTTTTGAAAATGATTATCTGGACATGATTTGATTACAATTGAGAGTAATGAGTTCGTTTTATCGCTGACTAAATTTTTATTACAAGTAGGGCATTTTTCATTGAAAAAAGATTTGAAAAAACGTTTCATATTAGGTTCCTCCTATACCCATTAATTCCTATTGTTATACTAGGTATTGTAGAAGATTTATTTAAAAAACTCAATGGGTTTATATACCAATCAACGAGAGGATGGGAATGTATGAGAGATCTATTTCCACCAACTACGACTAAAGTAAAGTTAAACACAGATGATAGAATCAATAATGATATAGAACGAAAAACTGCACATAATATCAACAATTACTACGGGAAAACTGAAAAAGAAATAGATAAACGTATTAAAGAATTAAATTATGAATGGGATACCGAAAGAGTTTTAGAACTTAACTTTGCATCAATTGTATTGATATCATCTTTACTTGGATTATTAAGCAATAAAAAATGGATGGCATTGTCAGGAATAACAAGTGTATTTATGATCCAACATTCTTTACAGGGGTGGTGTCCTCCATTACCACTGATAAGGAGACTTGGCGTTAGGACTGCAACAGAAATATTTGAAGAGAAGGAAGCATTAAAGAAGATACTAAATAAAAGCTGATATTGGGTTATTTTTTATAGAACACTCGTGACTTTATGAGTGTTCTTTTATTATGAAAACAGAATCAAAATCCTTCTTCATCACCTATTGTTTAAAAGTAATGGTTGAATGGACAAAATAATTAAATATGAACATATAGGAGGGAAATGGATGAATATTATTAAAAACTCAAAACAAAAGTTTATTTTTGCGAATCGCAATTTATTTGGTGGCTTTTTATTTGGGCTTGGTCTTGTAGCTTTTATTGATGAAACGGTTTTTCATCAACTACTACACTGGCATCACTTCTATGATAAATCAACAACTGATATTGGACTAGTTTCGGATGGTCTGTTTCATGCTTTTAGTTGGTTTGCGACCATCTTTTCAGCTTTTATGTTTGCAGACCTTCGCCGCAGAAATGCTTTTTGGCTTGCAAGATGGTGGGGAGGAATATTGCTTGGGGCTGGAGGCTTTAATTTGTATGATGGTATCATCCAACACAAGTTCATGAGAATACATCAGATTCGTTACAATGTAGAAATACTTCCTTACGACTTAGTGTGGAATTTAGTTGCTGTAGCACTCATTATTGTTGGGGTGATTCTCGTATTTCGCACAAGAAAGCAATTATCCCAAGGGGAGGAAATTCTTAGTGGATCACAATCACATTGATAGTTCCGGTTATAGTTATTTAGATTATTTCTTCATTTTGGTATTTGTGTTAATGATTATTCTTTATATAATGGGAGTTGTTTTATCCAATCGAAAGCATAAAAAATGGTCGCCATACCGAACGTTATCTTGGCTTTTAGGGGTTCTGTTTGTAGCACTTGCTGTAGTGGGACCGGTAGCTGAACAAGCCCATATGGATCTTAAAATACACATGCTAGGTCATTTATTTCTTGGGATGTTAGGACCTCTACTTATTGCGCTTTCTGCACCGATGACGCTTTTTTTAAGAACTCTGTCTGTGAAATTAGCACGACGGTTTACACAGATATTAAAAAGTTACCCGGTCCGCATTGTAAGTGATCCTTTTATCGCATCGCTTCTAAATATTGGAGGACTATGGGTACTCTATACAACGGACTTATACGCACAAATGCACGGGAATTTATATCTTTATGTCTTTATACACGTTCATGTATTCATAGCAGGATACCTTTTTACAGTATCCATGATCTATATTGATCCAGTTGCCCATAGAACAAGTTTCCTCTATCGTTCTATTGTTTTAATAATCGCCTCAGGCATCCACGGTATTCTATCAAAGTATATTTATGCCCATCCCCCAAAGAGTGTACCAATTTCCCAAGCCGAGATGGGTGGAGTGCTAATGTATTATGGTGGAGATGTGATCGATATATTTCTAATCTTCATTTTTTGTTATCAATGGTATATATCCACAAATAAAAGAAGGGTATCTGATACATCAAAATTATTCTTACAAAGTTAAAAAGAAATAAATTTAAAGGTATTGACAATATACCCTAATGGGTATAATATAAACGTTGTAAGACATTCCTTTTTTTATTAGTAAAGGAGACAGCATATGATAGTTGCTATAATAATGAGTGCCATTATTGTTGCTCTTTTTAAAAGACATTTTCCCGTTTTTAGGGTTGAAAATATAACTAATCACGTTGATATGGGAACATCAATAGTCGTAGATGTAAGAGATTATATTGAGTCTCATAACAGCCCAATAGAAAGAGCCATCAATGTTCCAGTGGCATACCTTAATAGGTTTTATTCAGAAATCCCAAAAAGTGACTTGATTGTAGTGGCATCAAACCGCCTTGAAAGGAATCTAGCGATTCGTTTCTTACGCAAAAGAGATTTTAAGGTCGTTGGCTATTTAATTACAAATCAAACACAAACAGTATTAAAGGAAAATCAATTAAATAAAGAAAGTTATTGTTAAGGGGGAAAACAGATGGAATACAACGACCAAATGAAAAACAGAGTAAAGCGCATTGAAGGACAACTTAGAGGAATTTTGAGAATGATGGAAGAAAATAAAGACTGCAAAGATGTTATTACTCAGTTGTCTGCAGCAAGAACAGCGATTGATCGGACGATTGGAGTTGTCGTCAGTTCAAATTTAGTGGAATGTGTTCGTAACGCCGAAGAAATTGGTGAGAAAAATACAGAAGAACTATTAAAAGAAGCTGTCAATCTGCTTGTAAGAAGTAGATAGAAATAAAGGGGTTGACACTCTCTTTTATTTTTAATAATATTATACCCATAGGGGTAAAGGTAAAAGGAAAATTTTTTATACAGAAAAATACCCTAATGGGTAAACAACAAGAGGAGGAACAAACATGACAGAAACAAAAAAAACAACAATCGTATTATTTAGTGGTGATTATGATAAAGCAATGGCTGCTTATATTATTGCAAACGGGGCAGCTGCCTATGATCATGAAGTAACTATTTTCCACACATTTTGGGGATTAAATGCTCTACGTAAGGATGAAGATATTGAAGTGAAAAAAGGTTTCATGGAAAAGATGTTTGGCAAAATGATGCCAAGAGGTGCTGAAAAAATGGGTCTGTCAAAAATGCACTTTGCAGGTTTCGGTCCTAAAATGATTAAAGATGTAATGAAAAAGCATAATGCAATGCCACTTTCAGACTTAATTGAAATGGCAAAAGAACAAGATGTTAAGCTCGTTGCTTGTACGATGACAATGGATTTATTAGGACTTCAAAAAGAAGAACTTTTAGATAATATCGAGTATGCAGGTGTAGCTGCATATTTAGCTGATGCAGAAGATGGAAATGTAAACCTATTTATCTAAACACGTTAGGGGGATTATCCCCTACATAAAAGGAGGGAGTAAGTTTGGAATATCTAAATTATTTAATCATTGGACTCTTTCTGTTATTTATCATTAAACGAATCATCCCGGCTAAAGGTGTTAGACAGATTTCAACAACAGATTTAAAGAATGAATTAAAAGATAGGAATAAACAATTTGTTGATGTACGTACTCCTGGGGAGTTTAAGGGAAGAAACATTAAAGGATTTAAAAATCTCCCACTCCAACAACTTGCGCAAAAAGCGGAGAAGGAACTATCAAAAGACAAAGAAGTAGTTGTTATTTGTCAAAGTGGAATGAGAAGTCAAAATGCTACTAAAATATTAAAAAAATTAGGATTTACGAACGTGACAAATGTAAAAGGTGGTATGAGTGCCTGGAGATAAAAAGGAGGAGAGAAAATGAAACAACTAACAGCAAAAGAAGTGGAAACATCGTTAGTAGAAGGTCAACCATTAAACTTGATTGATGTTCGTGAAGTGGATGAAGTTGAAACTGGGAAAATCCCAGGAGCGATCCACATTCCACTAGGGTTATTAGAATTCCGTATGCATGAATTAGATAAGTCTCAAGACTATATCATGGTTTGTCGTTCTGGTGCACGTAGTGGTCGCGCCTGTCAATTTCTTGAAAGTCATGGGTTTAAGGTAACCAACATGACAGGCGGAATGCTTGCGTGGGAAGGCGAAACAAAATAAGGTGATTTTTTTTAGAAGTCAATATACTCGTAAGGGTAATAAACAGGAGGTTTTTATATTATGAATTCATTAAAAACAGATCTTTTATTAGATGCAAAGGGCCTAGCTTGCCCAATGCCTATCGTCAAAACAAAAAAGGCAATGAATGAGTTACAATCTGGTCAAGTCTTAGAGGTTCAAGCAACAGATAAAGGGTCAAAAGCTGACCTTGAAGCATGGGCAAAAAGCGCTGGACATCAGTATCTAGGCACAATTGAACAAGGAGATGTGTTAAAGCATTACCTTAGAAAATCTTCCAATGATGGAACAATTGAAAGAAAACATCCTAACATCACAAGCAATGAAGAGTTGGAGAAAAAACTAGATGTTAACGAGAATATTGTTGTTCTCGATGTTAGAGAAGCAGCGGAGTACGCATTCAACCATATTCCAAACGCCATCTCTATTCCGTTAGGAGAGTTAGAGGATCGTCTTTCAGAGCTTAATACAGCTGATGAGATTTATGTGGTGTGTCGAACTGGAAACCGTAGTGATCTCGCAGCTCAAAAATTAGCTGAAAAAGGTTTTGCAAATGTGATTAATGTTGTGCCAGGGATGAGTGCTTGGTCAGGCAAAACCAATAGTTTAAATAAATAAGGAGGGGAAATTTGATATGAGCACAGTAACGGTATACACAACCACACGCTGTCCGTATTGTGTTATGCTAAAGAACTTTTTGGCAGATCAAACTATACCTTTTAAAGAGGTAAATGTTGAAGAAAACCCAGAGATTATGAACCAACTAGTCGCAAAGACCGGACAACTGGGTGTGCCTCAAACAGAGGTAAATGGCAAGTGGGTTGTTGGTTATGATCCAAATAATATAATGCTAGCATTAAGAAACTAGGAGGAATTAAGAATGAGTAAAGTAGCAATTATAGCAAGTAATGGTGGATTATTTGATGCATATAAAGTTTTTAATATCGCAACAGCTGCAGCAGCATCTGATCAGGAAGTTGCCATATTCTTTACATTTGAAGGATTAAACTTAATTCATAAAGAGGCATACACACAACTACCAATGCCAGAGGGGAAAGAGCATTTTGCTGAAGGGTTTGCAAAAGCAAACGTACCAGCTATACCTGAGTTAGTGGCAATGGCACAAGAAATGGGTGTCAAATTCATTGGTTGCCAAATGACAATGGATGTGATGGGATTAGAAAAGGAAGCATTTGTGGATGGAATTGAAGTGGGTGGAGCTGTAACCTTTTTAGAATTTGCAAAAGATGCAGATGTAACTCTTACGTTTTAATAAAAATTAATTATTTTTTTGAATTTAAATATACCATAGGGGGTAAAATGATATGACTGTAAAGGCTATGACTTCAAAAGAAGTAACAAAAAAAGTATTTAATAAAGAACCATTATTTATTCTAGACGTTCGTAATGAAAGTGACTTTCAAGATTGGAAAATTGAAGGAGAAAACTTCGACTATTATAATATTCCGTATTTCGAGTTACTGGATGGAGTGGAAGGAATCTTAGATAAAATCCCGGCTAATCAAGAAGTTTTAGTCGTTTGTGCAAAAGAAGGATCTTCATTAATGGTGGCAGAGATGTTATCAGAACAAGGATTAACGGCTTCTTACCTGCAAGGTGGGATGAAAGCGTGGAGTGAGTACTTAGAGCCTGTGAAGGTCGGGGACTTAAACGATGGAGGTGAAGTGTATCAGTTCGTTCGTATCGGTAAGGGCTGCCTATCTTACATGGTCGTCTCAAATGGGGAAGCAGCTATCATCGATGCAACTCGTATGACTGATATTTATCTTGATTTTGCAAAAGAAATTGGTGCAAAAATTACGCATGTATTTGATACGCATCTTCATGCTGACCACATTTCTGGTGGAAGAGTCATTGCTGAGAGAACAGGTGCTACGTATTGGTTACCACCAAAGGATGCAACAGAAGTCACATTTGAGTATAAGCCTTTAGAAGATGGAAATGTGGTAACAATCGGAAATACTGCCATCGATATTCATGCCCTGTATTCTCCAGGTCACACAATTGGTTCTACATCGTTTGTTGTGGATTCTCAGTTCTTATTATCAGGTGATATCCTATTCATCGATTCAATCGGCAGACCAGACTTAGCTGGGATGGCAGAAGACTGGGTAGCAGATTTAAGAGAAAGTTTGTACATCCGTTACAGAGAGCTTTCAGAAGAACTAGTTGTTCTACCAGCGCACTTTATGATCATTGATGAATTGAATGACGATGGTAGTGTATCAGAAAAATTAGGGACACTATTTGCAAAAAATCATGGTCTAAACATCGAGGACGAAAATGAATTCAGAAAATTAGTAACAGAAAACCTACCACCACAACCAAATGCGTATCAAGAAATTCGTGAAACTAACATGGGGAAAATTAACCCAGATGATGAAAAACAACGTGAAATGGAAATTGGACCAAACCGTTGTGCGGTTCGATAAAAACTTATTTTAGGAGGAATAACGAAATGGAAGCAACTAAAGTATTAGACGCAAAAGGATTAGCATGTCCAATGCCAATTGTAAAAACAAAAAAGGCAATCAATGAATTAGCATCAGGTGAAATTCTAGAAATTCATGCTACTGATAAAGGTGCTAAAAACGACCTAACAGCTTGGGCAAAATCTGGTGGTCATGAACTAATTAAGCATGAAGAAGAAAATGATGTATTTAAATTTTGGATTAAAAAAGGTTAAAAAATAAGGGGAGCCTATGTAGGGTTCCCTTTTTTCAAAAGGAGGTAACACCATGGATTTTGGATTCATCATTACGATTTTCTTAATAGGATTTATTGGATCATATGTTTCAGGAATGTTAGGAATCGGCGGGTCTATTATTAAATACCCAATGTTATTATATATTCCACCGTTATTTGGCTTAGCAGCATTTACTGCACATGAAGTTTCAGGCATAAGTGCGATTCAAGTATTCTTTGCAACTATTGGTGGAGTTTGGGCTTACCGAAAAGGTGGATATTTAAATAAAACGTTAATTATGTATATGGGTGCTAGTATTTTAGTGGGTAGTTTTGTTGGAGGATTTGGATCAAAGTTAATGTCTGAAGGAGGCATTAATTTAATTTATGGGATATTAGCCTTAATTGCAGCAGTGATGATGTTTATTCCGAAAAAGGGAATAGACGACATTCCATTAGATCAGGTGAAATTTAACAAATGGCTTGCAGCACTATTAGCCCTTATTGTAGGGGTGGGGGCTGGGATCGTTGGAGCAGCAGGAGCCTTTTTATTAGTGCCAATCATGTTAGTGGTATTAAAAATTCCAACAAGAATGACGATCGCTTCTTCTCTAGCGATTACGTTTATTTCATCAATCGGAGCGACAGTAGGTAAAATTACGACCGGACAAATTGACTACTTCCCAGCTTTTATTATGATCGTTGCAAGTTTAATTGCTTCCCCATTGGGTGCAATGGCTGGAAAAAAAGTAAATACCAAAGTGTTGCAAGTCATTTTAGCGTTATTAATTGGAGCTACTGCCGTTAAGATTTGGTTAGATATTTTGTAAAAACAGGGGAAAATAAAGTGTATTCATAGTAGGTTTGAAAGAAGGGGTTATAATGACGAACAAGAAATTTGTTTATTTTGTATCGTTAAGCTCAAATGTTCCCTATGTGTTGAAGAAATCAATCGAAATGGTTGAACAAAAAAATGAAGTCGCCATATTTTTTGATCTTGATGGAGCGCGTGTTTTAGATAAACGTTATTTAAAAAGAATGACGAGAACACATGGAGTAGATCTATCCTTACTTTTTAACTTGGCTTTAAATGCGGGAATTAAATTGTATGGTTGTCAAATGAATGTGTTAATTGCTGATGGTTTGGAATTAATAGAAGGGGCAGAACTCGCGGGCGTTGTTACCTTTTTAGAAACAGCCTACCAAGCTGATGCTGTTTTAAGTTTTTAAGAGGGGGACTAAACATGAATACGAAAAAAGTTGTCGTTTTAGCACTTCATGATGAATTAGAGTCTGCTTACCCACCTTTAAATGTTGCTGTTGGAGCTGCTTCATCCGGGGCTGATGTGATCTTAGCCTTCTCACGAAAAGGAGTAAACATTTTAGATCAAAAATACATTCCTATTCCATCGGATGGAATTGAATACTTGTCTAATGCTCTAGCTGATTTTAACGCACCTTCAATTAACGATTTACTTGAGATAGCTGTTGAATCTGGCGTTAAATTTTATGTGGTGGACTTAGATATAAAGGACCATACGCAATTTAAGTACCCAGCTGAGCAAGTCCCCATTAAATGGGTTTTAAATGAGGCAGTTTCAGCGGATTTGTTTGTACATTTTTAAATATTGAGGAGGAATAACGTTGATTAAAATTACAGATGCTGCGATATCAAAAATAAAACAAGAAGTTAAAGATGTAAAAAAACCATTTATTCGTCTTGCAATGGGCATTGGTTGAGGGGGACCTCAGCTTCGTCTGGCTCTGGAAGAGTCAGCTTTAGAAAATGATGAGATTATTGAACAAGATGGCATAAGTTTTTTAGTACATGAAACAAGTAAACCATATTTTAATAATGTCAAAATTGATTATACCAAGACCATATTGGGTGGCGGGCAATTTATTGTCCTTACACTATAAGTACATCTGAAAGCAGGAGTTTCCTTGAAGATTAAAACAATAGCATTATATCTACCCCTTGTCATTTTAGTATTATATTTTGGCTATACCCAGTTTGAAAATAATAGCATTAAAACAATTTCAATTAATGAGTTGGAGCAAAAATTACAGGATCCCAAATCAAGTAACATAATCTTTGTTGATGTGCGTGAACCCCATGAATATGAAGCAGGTCATATTAAAGGGATGAAAAACATTCCACTAAGCACATTAAAATCCGATTATAAAGGTCTTTCTAAAGATGCGGAAATCGTTCTATTGTGCAGAAGTGGGAAACGAAGTCTTCAAGCTGCAAACATTTTAAAAGACTATGGTTATGGTAATGTTGTAAGTGTAAGTGGCGGTATTCAAGAATGGCAGGGAGAAATTATAAAATAAGTAATGGAGTAGGCTGATAATATGAATAAAGATCATAACAACTGTGGCAAAGGTAGTTGAGGAATTCCTAACAAAAAATCACGGTCATTTTTCCCACCCATATGACCAGGGATTTTAGTCTGGCTCCTGGTAGGAGTCATCGTCTTGTTTCAAAGAATCTTTTAAGAAGAGGGGCTAAACAGCCCCTTTTTGTGTAAACATCAAGCAATTTTTTTGGAGGTACCCATGGATATCATTCAAATCGGTTCATTTACGATTCTCCTTAAATGGTTTCTTCTTGGAGTGGCAATTCTATTTGGAATAGTTTTTATAAAAGTATTGCTCCTACGCTTACCGAATAGGGAACATAATAAGGCAGTATTTGACTTATTAACTAATAGCGTGTTTTTAGGCTTTTTTATTTGGAAAGGTAGCTTACTTCTTACGGAACCTTCATTAGTAATAAAAAGTCCTTTGTCGTTGTTGTATTTTACAGGAGGAAGAAGTGGCTTAATTTTAGCTATTATTTTTTCAATCTACTACTTTATTTATAAAGCAAGGAAATTAGATATTTCAATGCTAGTTACTTTGAAATACGGCTTACTATTTAGTTTTTCAGTGCTGTCTGTCTATCACTTTTTATCCGCCACCTTTGTAGAGGATAATTTCATTTATCATGTTCTTTTTGGCATTTATTCGTTGACTAATTTGATACTCATTCTAGTTCAAAAAATTCTATCCTCATATAAATCATTTTTTTCTGTCATCGTCTTATTTTCATTCTACAAAATAATACTCTCATTGGTTCTAATCAATGAAAATACGATTTTTATTTTCTCGATGGAGCAGTGGTTTTTTGTAGGATTAATAATCTTGTCTCTTTACCTTTGGGATAGAAAACTACAGTAGAAAGATAGGTGGGTAAGAATTGGAAAATATCACAATATTTTTTGCATTAACTGCAGGGGTACTTTCATTTTTTTCACCTTGTGTGTTTCCATTAATTCCTGCATATGTTGCTCATTTAACCGATGGTTCAGTAAAAGATGGAAAAGTAAATACCCAGAAGAGTGTCCTGTTTTCTCGTTCAATAAGTTTTATCTTTGGATTTAGTATTGTATTTGTGTTACTAGGAGCTTCAGCAAGTGTTGTAGGACAAATATTTTTAGATAATAAGAAATTAATTCAAATGATAGGGGGATTCCTCATCATTATTTTTGGGTTACAGATGCTTGGTGTGTTTAAAATAAAGTTTTTAATGACTGAAAAACGGTTTGATTATAATAGGAAGTCCAAAGCTAGTTCTCTAAAATCATTTATCCTTGGTTTAGCATTTGGATCAGGATGGACACCTTGTGTAGGACTTGCTTTATCGTCCATTTTATTACTGGCTAGTTCAACTGAAACGATTTATTCTGGCATGTTTTTATTATGGATATACGCCTTAGGTCTAGGCATTCCTTTTCTCATGTTATCTTTTCTTGTGACATACTCTTTAAATGTGATTAAAAGAATCAATAAGGTTTTACCAAAGCTTTCGTTAGTTAATGGAGTAATCCTTATCATAATGGGATTGTTATTATTCACTGGTCAAATGGAAAAGATCAGTGCTTATCTCTCTACATTCACGATTTTTGAAGGAGTGGGATTATGAACAAACAAATACTCGTCTTAGTAGGTTTGATTGGTCTTTTAGGTTGGGGAGTATATGACTATGCATTTTCAGAAAAAGACAATATGGATGAAACCTCCCTTAACAATCGAATAGAAAATAATGATTTAATTAGTGGAATAAAAGAAGGAAATTTGGCACCTGAATTTCAACTCCAGACTTTAGAAGGAAGAGAAGTAAAACTGTCTGACTATAAAGGAAAGAAAGTCATTTTAAATTTTTGGGCTACTTGGTGTCCTCCTTGTAAAGCTGAAATGCCTCATATGCAAGAATTTTATCTAGATCAACAAAATGAAAATGTAGAAATTTTAGCAGTTAATTTAACTACTGCAGAAAAGAACACAAATGATATTGGAAAATTTGTAAAAGATTATGGATTAACTTTTCCAATACTGCTTGATACTAAAGGCGATACAGGAGAAACATATCAAGCTTTTACGATCCCAACAAGTTATATAATTGATTCGCAGGGGATTGTTCGAAAGAAAATTGTCGGACCGATGGATAAGGAAATGATGGAGCAATTAATAAAAAGTATTGACTAAAAAATTAAATCAAAGGAGAACAAGCTATGAATTCCTGGAATGATCGATTTAAAAATGAGAATTATGTTTATGGAACTAATCCAAACGTATTTCTTGCGGATGTCCATAAAAAATTAAACCTATCAGGAGATGCATTGGCTATTGCTGAAGGAGAAGGTAGAAATGCAGTCTACTTGGCGCAACAAGGAATGAATGTAACTGCATGGGATTATGCGCAATCCGGACTGGCTAAAACAGAAAAGCTTGCCAAGGATAGAAATGTAACAGTTCAAACAAAGCTTGTAGACTTAAATGAAGCTAACTGGGATAAAGAGCAGTGGGATGAATTGATTTGTATTTTTGGTCACTTTCCAGAGGCATTACGTACAAAAACACTTGAAGGTGTTAAAGATGCAGTTAAACCAGGTGGTTATTTTATTTCAGAGGTGTATTCGGTTTATCAGCTACCATACAAAAGTGGAGGACCACAAAACGTAGAACTACTTTATAAACCAGAAGAGTTTTTAAGCGTTTTTTTTGATTGGCGGATTGTTCACTTTTTTATGGGCGAGGTTGTAAGGAATGAAGGAGAACTTCATAATGGTTTGTCACATGTTATTCAGTTTGTGGCGCAAAAAAGAGAATAAAATAACTTTGGAGTTGCCTTCAGCAACTCTTTTGGTGGTGAATACAAGTGGAAAATACAATGGAGAATATAATGTTTTATGGTATGGGTGGATTAATTATGACCATTTTTTGGGTAGTTATTTTTGTTGGTGGAGGCTATTTTGTATACACATTCATGAAAAATAAAGAAAACGGACATGAAGATAACACAAAATAGTCGTGAAATGAGTGAATTGATAATGAAAAATCCTATTTTTATTGTTTTATTTATGAATACCGTCTTCTCAGGTGTGTTAGCTTTTTCAAACTTATATATAAACATTTTTTTATGGAATCAAGGAGCAAGTCTTTCTACTATAGGAGTATACAATGCCTCGGTTTTTGTATCTGTGTTCATAGGAACAATGATAGGGGCATATACGATGAGGTGGATGAATAGTCGAATGACGTTTGTTTTATCTTCTTCCTTTCTACTAGCGGTGTTCGGATTACTCATAAGTAAAGAAGAGAATGTAATAGGATATATTATCATTTTAGGTACTTTATATGGTACAGCTGTAGGATTGTATTATTCTGGATTTAATCTTTATTCAATATTATTAACCAACCCTGAAAATAGGCAACTTTTTATGGGGATGGAGCAAGGTATGAACCGGATCACCGCAGTCTTAACACCATTAATATTTTCTTATTTAATTCTTTATTATGATTATAATGAAACATTTCGATTAATATTTGTTATGTTGATTATTCAAGTGATTATAAGTTTATTTACACCAAAATATAAAAGCAACTTCAATATTTCATCCTTACGGTATAAAGATATATGGAAGGAGTATAAAGCTGTTCTCGTTTCTATAGTGGCTTTTGGTTTCTTTCAAAGTATAATTCAACTCGCATCCAGCATTCTCTTATTTCAATATGTTCAGAAGGAAACGATTGTTGGATGGTTAAACACATTATTTGCAATTACAGGAATCTTAACACTTGTTTTCATAAGCCGTCCACGACTTGTAAAAAGTAGAATGAAGGTAACGTATGTAGGTGCTATATTAGCGACCGTCATGACTATTTTTTTATTTTTCCCGAGTTTTTCAACATTGATTATTTTTAATGTATTGGCAGCAATTGCTTTACCTCTAATATGGATCCCGGTTAGTGTTATTCATTATACAAAGATTAAGGAGCTAGCTTGCGAGTCAGAGGTGGATTGTGATATTGGATTAACGGCTCACTATCTGTTAATTAGGGAGTTTATGCTCAATGTGGGGCGTACTTCCTTTTATTTATTCCTTATTATGGGGCTAGATTTTACACAGGGATATCATTACATACCAATCTTTTTATTTTCTTTGGTTATTCCACTAGTAATATATATATGTAATAAAGGTCTGTTTAGAGAACTAGGTTAATTGTTATGGAATTGCTAGTGTAGTAACTCTTCCTACCTTTTAGTTTTATTTTACTCCTTGGGTAAATAAAGAAAAGATGGGATAAGATAATCGTAAAATATTAAAATCAGTGGAGGATATAATCGTGGAAAAAGTCGTTATTTTAGGAACGGGTCCTGCAGGTTTAACAGCTGCTATTTATTTAGCAAGAGCAAATATGAAACCAATTGTTATAGAAGGAGATCAACCAGGCGGCCAATTAACACTAACAACTGAAGTTGAAAACTTTCCTGGTTTTATTAATGGCATTATGGGACCAGAACTCATGGATAATATGAGAAAACAAGCAGAACGTTTTGGAGCTGAGTTTAAAAGAGGATGGGTAACTAACGTTGATTTTTCGAAAAAACCGTATACCTTACAAGTAAACGGAAAAGCAGAAATTGTAACAGAGTCTCTCATCCTTTCAACAGGTGCTTCAGCTAAACTTTTAAATATTCCTGGAGAGAAGGAAAACATCGGGCGAGGAGTGAGTACCTGTGCAACCTGCGATGGATTCTTCTTTAGAGGAAAAAAGGTAATTATTGTAGGCGGTGGGGACTCTGCGATGGAGGAAGCAAGTTTTTTAACTAAATTTGCAAATGAAGTCATTATCGTGCATAGAAGGACTGAACTCCGAGCCTCAAAAATTATGCAGGACCGCGCAAGAGAAAATACAAAGATTACTTGGGAATTAAATAAAACACCTATCGAAGTTTTGGCAGGAGGGAATGGCGTTACAGGTTTAAAAGTGAAGAATAATGAGTCTGGAGAAGATGAAGTGATACAAACAGATGGGATATTTGTAGCGATTGGACATACACCTAATACCGGTTTTTTAAATGGTCAAATTGAAACCGATGAAACGGGTTATATCAATGTTAAGTCTGGAACAACAGAAACGAATATTCCTGGAGTTTTTGCATGTGGGGATGTTCAAGATAAAAAATACCGGCAAGCCATTACAGCCGCAGGTACAGGTTGTATGGCAGAATCTAGATGCAGAAAGGTACGTAGAAGGTAGTGCTGTTCACGACTGGAGTAAAACATTTAGTTGAGTGGATAGTAAAAAACATTACAAAAAGTAGAAAAAACGAGATTGAATCTCGTTTTTTTAATTAGAAGTTCGTTAAATTATGTTAAGTCCAATTTCTATTTCCTTAATCTCCATAAACATCTACTTTTTCTACACTAGTTTGTAGTAATGGTTCAGCGCCTTGGGGTGGAATTGAATCAATAGTATCCCTAATGTTTTGAATCGACTTCTCAGGTTTTTGCTTCTGTATTAACATCGGCAATAATTTTTTCCATTCAGTCCTTTCCTTTTCTTCGTTAAGGTCTTCTATTTCGATTAATCCAGCAGTATATGCTTCTTTTTATGGGCGAAGTTTTACTCCAAGAGGGGGAGCTTCATAATGGATTGTTTCACGTCATTAAATTCGTAGGGCAAAAAAGAGTATCGGTAAAAAAGAATGTATTATTGATCGAGACAAATGCAGATTAGAGACAAGCAATTTTTTCCCATGATATGGTGAATATAGTATAAAGAGGGAAAGCTCTAAATAAAAAAAGTAAAGAAAGGTCCTTTAATTATACATAGAATTTCTTTACTGCACAGTACAAAAATACTGTTCAACAAGAAAATTATATTCTACAATCAGGCGCTTTAATTGAGAAATGAAAAAAGCCTAGTTTCTTCACAGTTAATTGAGAAATTAGGCTTTTTGATATTGAAATTTCCTTAACGTTGTAAATCCGCATTTTCCTGACGCTACCCCTTTAATAACGTAACTAATGTTGAACCTGGAATGATTCAATGGAATGGAAAAACAAGTAGTATAAATAACTAAAACATGATTTAACCTTTTAAATCAATATAAATTATAAATTAAATAATACAAAAGGGGGTATCTGGGTGACTGTTAATGTATTGACTCCTAAAGATATAACAAAAAAGGTTGTTAATAGAGAGGAGTTATTTATTCTAGATGTTCGCAATGAAAGTGATTTTAATGATTGGAAGATTGAAGGAGAAAACTTTGAATATTTAAATGTTCCTTATTTTGAATTACTAGATGGTGTAGAAGAGATTACAGGGGAAATCCCCACTAACAAAGTTGTCTTAGTTGTTTGTGCAAAGGAAGGCTCATCCGTAATGGTAGCAGAAATGCTTTCTGAGGCCGGTTTAAATGTATCCTATCTTAAGGGTGGAATGAAAGCATGGAGTGAATATTTAGAACCAGTTAAAATAGGTGATCTAAATGATGGTGGTGAAATTTATCAATTTGTTCGCATTGGGAAAGGCTGTCTTTCATACATGGTGTTATCTGAAGGAGAAGCAGCAGTAATCGATTCAACACGTATAACGGATATCTATATTGATTTTGCTAAGAGTAAAGGTACAAAAATTACTCACGTATTTGATACACATCTCCACGCTGACCATATTTCCGGCGGACGCACAATTGCTGAGAAAACTGGAGCTACTTACTGGTTACCACCAAAGGATGCAACTGAAGTGACTTTTGTTTACCAACCATTGGAACACGGTAATGATGTAGCAATCGGTAACACAACTATAAATTTTGCAACATTGTACTCACCTGGTCATACGATTGGTTCTAGTTCATTTATAGTGGACAGGAAATACTTGCTTTCAGGAGATATTTTGTTCATTAATTCTATAGGAAGACCAGACCTTGCAGGTAAGGCAGAAGACTGGGTTGCTGATTTAAGGACAACTTTGTATAAACGCTATAGGGAATTGTCAGAAGACCTGATTGTCCTGCCAGCACATTTTATGATGATAGACGAGATGAATGAGGATGGTAGTGTGGCAGAAAAACTAGGGGGATTGTTTGCAAAAAACCATGGTCTCAATATCAATGATGAAAACGAGTTTAGAAAATTAGTAACAAAAAACTTGCCACCTCAACCAAATGCATATCAAGAAATACGTGAAACAAACATGGGGAAAATTAATCCGAATTTAGAGAAACAACGTGAAATGGAAATTGGACCGAATCGCTGTGCAGTTCGTTAATTGTAAAATTAAAATTGGAGGAAGAAAAATGAATTCAATAAAGGTATTAGATGCTAAGGGCTTGGCATGCCCCATGCCGATTGTAAGGACAAAAAAAGCAATGGAAGAAATCGAAATAGGTCAAATATTAGAAGTCCATACAACGGATAAAGGAGCAAAAAATGACTTAACAGCCTGGTCTAAATCAGGAGGACATGAATTATTAAAACAGGAAGACGAAAACGGAGTATTAAAATTTTGGATAAAGAAAGGTTGAAAATAAAGGGGACCAGTTAGGTTCCCTTTTTCTAAAGAGGTGAAACAGCATGGATATTACTTTTATAGTTATCGTTTTCGTCATTGGATTTGTTGGTTCCCTTATTTCTGGAATGTTAGGAATAGGTGGTGCTATAATCAATTACCCAATGTTGCTATATATACCAGTAATGTTGGGGGTAGGGCATTTTACAGCACATGAAGTTTCAGGAATTACAGCAATTCAAGTGTCTTTTGCGACATTTGGTGGCGTTATAGCATACCGTAAAGGTGGTTTTTTAAATAAATGGTTAATCATATACATGGGTATTAGCATCTTAACTGGCAGTTTTATTGGTGGATTTGGTTCTACTCACATGTCGGAAAATGGAGTAAACATCGTTTATGGTGTTTTAGCTTTAATTGCAGTTATTATAATGTTTGTTCCTAAAAAAGGGATTGACGATATGTCTTTTCAGCAAGTCAAGTTTAACAAATGGCTTGCCTCATTATTAGCTTTTATTGTAGGTATTGGAGCTGGTATTGTAGGTGCGGGAGGAGCATTCCTGTTAGTTCCTATCATGCTTGTAATTTTAAAAATACCAACAAGAATGACAATAGCATCTTCATTGGCCATTACACTTATTTCTTCAATTGGGGCAGTGTCCGGAAAGATTACAACAGGACAATTACCACTCCTTCCTGCATTTATTATGGTTGTAGCGAGTTTGATTGCTTCACCTATCGGAGTCCACATAGGTAAAAGAGCGAACATAAAAGTATTGCAGAGTACAATGGTGGTTTTAATATTAGCAACTGCATTGAAGACTTGGATGTCAATTTTATAATCTAAAAGAAGGTATATAAAAGGAGAATTATACCCTCCCTTTAAATATATAAGGCTTGCTTCTTCGTTAAACTAACGAAGACTTTTTTTAGATTCTGCAGCACACTGAAAAAGTAATTATTATTATTTGAATTATTGTAGGCCTCTCTTAACCCATTCTGCAACAGTGACAGTAGGTTTAGCCTGATGTTTAACTCCTACTTCTGCTTGAGAGGTATCGAGGTTAGTGCAATAAGGAATTCGAAAAATTTAAGTATTAAGTATTCAAAAGATATAGTCTAGAGATATAATAAACCCATTGCAAGCCAAAAAAAAATTACTCAATTAGGATGAAAGAAAATAATGACGTTACCAGATCTATATTCAAAGTTAGTCATAGCACCTTTATATATACTTGTATTAATAATGTCTATTCTTTATCTGTTATTAAATTTCAAAGACAAAGGTTTTTTTGCATTTATGTTTAAAATTTATGCAGTATTTATTATTGGTAATTATGTAATAGCACTTTACTATCGTTTCTTGCATAAATAAATAGTTTCACTGACCACCAAGTTGGTGGTTTTTTTATGGTGAAAACCTGGCAGCGTTCCTGTATAAATTAGATATAGATATTTGATCCTTCATTTAAGCTAAATAGGAGTTTACTAAATAAAAGGGTGCTCTTTTATTATGTCGCTAAAGTGGCAGCATTCCTGTAATAAAGGAAAATAACCACTCTTATGTCACAATCAGGGCGGGATAGTTTAAGTGTAATTGTTCACAAAATTTAATATGGTTTTATGTCTAACTTGTTGAAAAAATATCTATGTTTAATGGAAAATCAGAAGTATATCAAGGTAGCTTGCTCTTTACATTTATTGTAAGTGTATTTGATGGCTTAAAAGCTACAGGTATGCAGGTGGATTCACTAAGTAATATATTCACTCGGTTCTTACCTTTGTACGATATTGGGTTATGTTGGTTGTTTCCAGCTATCATAGGAGGAATATGTGATTATATTTTTGGACTAATTAGGGAAGCACGACTCGGAATGCTCAAAATGCAGAAAGCTATTTTAATCAACATTTAAAAGAAAAACTCTGTTTTCACTCTGGTTTCCAAGGAAGATCGACAAGCTTATCAGAATGATTTACAAAAATAAGAACAGTTAACTCAAGCTATTCAGACCATTGTTATGAAGATCGGGAACATTTGGAACAACATAAAATGGGAGGAGAAGAAAAAGTGTTTCAGTACTTGAAAAGGTTCAACAAGAAAATTTAAGCTTAAGCCAAAACAATGATTTGCTGTCAGCCATCCTACAAGGTGTAAAAGAAGCCCAAAATCAAGAGCAAAGACAAAATAAATATTAAAGAAAGACAAAAACAACGCATGAGAGGGCAAAAGATTGAGCTAGAACAAGAACTATAATTGGCTGTATTAAAAAAATTTAAAAAGCGTAGTAATGAATTGTTATTCATTACTACGTTTTTTTGTATGTTGAAAAATTATTAATCACAACTCACAGATAATTTTTCGCGAATTTAATACAAATTATTGTAATTATGGAAGAGTTTTTACAACAAATGGTAGAATTTATTATTTTAAAAGGATTAAAAGGGGAGTGCACAGATGAAAAAAAGCGTTATCTCAGGAGTTTTAGCTTTTGGAATTTTAAGCTTAGGATTATTTTTAATATCTCCAACTTCGGCTTCAGCTGCAGGAGCATGCTTAAGTGATAAAACTGGTTTAACAGAATTCAGCGGTCTGAGTAATACTGATTTACTAGCACGCCTAATCTATTCAGAAGCAGGAGGAGAATCTTTGAATGGAAAACGGGGTGTTACATATGTTGTAAAAAATAGGATAGCTAAAAACAGCTCAACTTTTGGTGGAAATACTTATTCAGGGGTAATATTAAAAAAGGGTGAATTTGCCGGCATGACAGAGTCAGGAGCACGTTGCCCTTCGACTAGTACAACTGCTTGGAAAGATAGTCTAAGTATAGCGACTAGTCCAGGTACTAACCCTGTAGGAAAAACTCTCTGGTTCAATGCGAATAGTACATACAATGCTAGGTCTTTCCCTTTTCCAGGTTATGAAGGATACTCTTTTGATGGTGGTTCTTCCTATATTAAAGTAGTTGAAAAATATGTAATTGGTGGTCATACATTCTTCCGTGTACAGGGATATTAATAATAAGAAAAGCGTCCTATCACTTAGTTAGGACGCTTTTCTTATTATTTATTAGGGATAAATTCAATCTTTTCAACTTGATACATCTTGTCCTTAAAAGTATATGTGATATGGAAATCACCTAAATATCCACCTGCTGGAGAAACACTTGCTCCCATATTAGCAGTCAATTTATTATCCAATATTTCAAATTCAGTTATATTTCCAATAGCTATGTCTGGAAATAAGTGTTTCGGATCAACTCCTAATTCATCTATTTTAATAACAGTTTTTTTATTTCCTAAAGTGATAATTGCTTCTGATTTTGTTAAATTTGTTTTTACATTTTTTAAAATAATAGCCATCGGGTTATCTACGAGTGTTTCTTCATATGCGTTACCAAGATCGGTTTTAATCTCATGAAATACATGAACATTTTGTTTTACAGTATCATTTCCATACCCTGTTGTTAAAACAAAAATTAATTCTTTTTTTCCATCTTGATTAATGTCTTTATAAAAAAGACTTGGCCAATAAGACCTATTCGATACATTGAACCAAAATGGTAGATACTTGTCACCACTGGATAAGTGTAATCTGAAATTTTCTAGCAAACCTGTCCTTTCAGTAGCATACAACTTAACATTTGCTTCTGGTAGACTTCCAACCAGTATTTCTTCTTTTGTATTTTCGTTTGTAACTATTTTATAAAATCCCTTTTCAGCTGCGTAGGTTTCTAATGGTATTAATATTAACATTAATAATATTGAAAAGAACAATGTGAACTTTGTGAACAATCTCATAATTTCCCCTCACTTTTTTTAAATATTATTCAAAAAAACATCATATTTTATTCAAATTAATTTTGTTCAAAATTTGGTAAATCTACGCTGTAATCGTGCAATATAAAAAAAGATACAGATATGACAGCATCTGTATCTAGGCTACTCTTTTAAGAATTAGCTCTATATTTTATAGATCAGTGAAGTGTTCTCCAAACATACATTGCCAAGCCGTAGGGTGGGCATTTTAGGAAGTTTGTGAATTTTTTATATACAGCACAATATTCTATAAAAAAGTTAAAATTGTGAAAAATTCACTAAAACAAACGGGGGCTTTGATCGAATAAGGAACAATGCCCTTTTGTTAAACTTTTTATGGCACTATAGTGGCAGCATTCCTGTAATAACTGAAAATGCGATTTGAAAGAAAAAAGACCTCTTGATAAGATAAATGTGTCCTTAGCCAGCCAGCTAAAAGGGACAAAATATCTACTCGGAGGTCTCATCATGAATTATAACCAAAATCATAAAATAGCTCAAATTAGTGATTGGAATTGATATTGCCAAACATCATCACGTAGCTAGAGCACAGGATTATCGTGGAATAGAGCTAGGTTCTACTTGTTTTTTTGATAATACTCATGAAGGATTTAGGACTTTTTTTTAATTGGATTAATCAAATAAAAGAGTCACACGAAATGGAGTCTGTCATTACTGGAATGGAGCCAACAGGCCATTATTGGCTTAATTTAGCTCATATTTTAAAGGAGGAACAGATTAAATTCGTAACAGTCAACCCTTTATACGTCAAGCACAGTAAGGAGCTAGACGATAACTCTCCAACTAAAAATGATATTAAAGATGCAAAAGTCATTGCACAACTAGTGAAAGACGGTAGATACGCCGAACCAACTATACTACAAGGGGTTTTCGCGGAACTGCGTGTGGCTAAGAAATTACGCGATCTATTAAATGTAGACTTACAAATTGTGCAGGGGCAAGTACACAACTGGATTGATCGATATTTTCCAGAGTTTTTTACCGTCTTTAAAAGTTGGGAAGGAAAGGCAGCTATTCATTTATTAAAGCTTCAAGCATTACCAGAAGAACTGGTGAGATATACAGAAGAGGAATTACTAGAATACCTAAGGCAAGCAGTGAAACGTAGTATAGGGATTAAGAAGATTCAAGCTTTAAAAGAAGCCGCCAATCGCTCGATTGGCATCCGTCAGGGTGCCATGATGGCTAAAATGGAATTAAGAACGTTAATCCAAAAGTATGAACTCATTCAAGCCAAGTTCGAAGAGCTTGAACAAACTCTGGATACACTGCTTCAAGATATTCCAGGCGTTGATCAAATGTTAGAAATAACGGGAATTGGACGCGATACAGTGGCGGGTTTTTTCGCTGAAGTAGGCGATTTTAGTGAATACAATCATCCTCGTCAGATAACCAAACTGGCAGGTCTTAGCTTAAAAGAAAATACATCAGGAAAGCATAAAGGGAGAACCAGGATTACGAAACGTGGTCGAAAGAAATTAAGGGCACTACTGTTTCGGGCATCTATGATTCTAGTAGCCAAGAATAAAGCCTTTAAAGCCCTGCATCAATATTACACAACGAGACCTGATAATCCGTTGAAAAAGATGCAGTCTTTAATTGCTTTGTGTAATAAGCTCATCCGTATACTCTTCTCTATTGGTAAGAAACAGTTTGTGTTTAAAGAGGAGAAGATGTTGAAGGACATCCCCCATATGCATGCATTTATCCAAGAACCAATAGCAGCTTAATCACTATAAAACTAAACTTTTAACAAATAGATTTTAGAAGATGAACAGACAAAATCAGCATGGGATTAGTCGGCAACGCAACTAACGTAAGGACTTAGATCCTGTGGGGCAGCATGACCGACATCCACCTTATGGAAAGGTTGAACGAAGGAATGTAGGAGCGTAGACTCTGTGAGACTTGGGAGGGTAGACCCCCGTAAGAGATGTGGACATCCATTGGTGCGTACATACCTATTTATCCAACTTTTTGAAATGAACCGAAGGTTGGCTAGTTTCTTGCGCTCATTTTCTTCGTAAACAGCTTGATTGTGTTCTTTTCTCTCTAATCAAATCTGTGAAGTAAAATAAGTTAGATTTGCAATATGGAGAAAAGCTGCATATTTAAGAGATAATTGTTTGTTTATTGACGGAGTTTAGTTTAATAAGAAAAAATATTTGACATTATCAATTAATGACGTTAACATTTAATTTGAGGCGATGATATATGAAAACACAAGATAAAATTCAAATACGTGAATTGTTACAACAGTTAGTAAGGGACTTTGGACTTCTGCAAAAAGATGGTTCTGACTGTTGTGGAATTACAGTATCACAAAGTCACATTGTCTATGAGTTAAGTAAAAGTCCGAATATATCTCTACAGACATTGGCAGAAAAATTAATGATGGATACAGGACTTTTAAGTCGTCAAGTGAATAAATTGGTTGAGCTTCACTTCATCTCAAGAGTTCCAGATCCTAATGATAGAAGATATGTCCTTCTGTCACTAACAGATGAAGGGGAATCGAAGGCAGATGAAATTTCCAATCAAATGGTGGAGTATCTCGGTAATATTTTCGAACATATACAGGAAGATAAGCATCAACAGGTTTTGGAAAGTCTAAGTTTGCTATTGGTTGCAATGAATAAAAATAATGGATTAGGTAGTTGTGCCACCAAATAAGGTGGCTTTCATTAAATATTATATTTGATAAAGTCAATTAATGAACAAGTCAATTGAGGAGGTAGAAGAAGTGATTAGGAAAGTGGAGGAAAGGGACTTATTAGAAATATTAGAGATTTATAATCAAGGCATTGAAGATGGATTAGCCACATTCGAAGAAGATTTAAAAGATGAAAATTATATAAACAATTGGTTTAGTCTTCATAGTGGAAGACATTGCGCTTTTGTTGCAACAAATGAACGAGGAGAAATTATGGGTTGGGCTTCCATAAACCCATATAATAGTAGGGCTGCTTATTATGGCGTAGGAGAACTATCCATATATATACTTAGGGGATTTAGGGGACAAGGAATAGGACAGCAACTATTACATGTCTTAGAAGAAGAAGCAAAATCACAGGATTTCTACAAACTTGTGCTCTCTACATTTCCTATAAATACTTTAGGCCAAGGTTTATACCGAAAGCTAAACTATAGGGAGGTTGGATTATTTAAAAATCAAGGAAGATTAAGAGGCAAATTTGTAGATGTAATGATAATGGAAAAGCTGCTTTTTGATCAAAATTACTATTTGTTGAATACAAAGGAGAGTAATTAATATGTCTGAATTTAATATCTTATCATCTTGCTGTCAGCCATCTGATGAAACTCAAGAAAATACGACTATCGATAAAGAACTACCTATTGCTATTGTTGGGGCAGGTCCCGTTGGTTTAGCTGCTGCAGCTCATTTGATTCAATATAAGCAAAAAGTTATTCTACTAGAAGCTGGAACCGAAGTGGGAGCAAACATTCTAACATGGAAACATATAAGGTTATTCTCACAGTGGAAATATAACATTGATAAAGCAGCATCTTCGTTATTAAAGAAATATAAATGGGAAAAGCCGAATTTAGAAGAAATACCTACTGGTAAAGAACTAGTAGAAAATTATTTAATCCCATTTTCAAAGATTCCAGAAATACAAGAAGTAATAACCTTAAATACAAAAGTCATTTCTATTGCTAAAAAAAATATCGATAAAATGAAGACTGCTAACCGAGAGAATGTTCCATTTGTTATTTATACAGAGCATGAAGGTACTATCCAAGCTATTGAAGCAAGAGCTATTATTGATGCTACTGGTACCTGGGGAAATCCTAACCCAGCAAACTCTAGTGGAGTTTGGTTAGAATCAGAAAAACACCTCAAGGAAAACATCGTTTATGGTTTACCAGATATCTTGGGAGAAAGTATAAGCCGTTACAAAAATAAGAAAGTAGCAGTTATAGGAAGTGGGCACTCTGCCATTAATGCTTTGTTAGAATTAGGGATATTAAAGGAAAAGAACCCTGCAACAGAAATTTTATGGGTTATTCGAAAAGAGCATGTAGAAGATGCATATGGTGGAGAAGAGAAGGATGCATTGAAAGCAAGAGGATTATTAGGGACCAAAATCCATGAAATGGTCGATAAAGGGATAATACAAGTGTACACTTCTTTTAAAATAGAGCAACTAAAAAAGAATAATACCTCAACCATAACCATTATTGGCGAAATAAAAGGTGTAAAATCAGAGATTGAGCCAATTGAAGAAGTAATAGTCAATACAGGGAATCGACCTAACTATTCTTTCTTGAGCGAATTACGTACAAAAGTAGATTTTGCAACGGAAAGTGTGGAGGAACTATCTTCTTTAATTGATCCTAATCTACACAGCTGTGGAACAGTTCGACCGCATGGAGAAAAGGTATTGAGACAACCGGAGAAGAACCTATATGTAGTTGGTTCTAAAAGCTATGGGAGGGCGCCAACCTTTCTAATGGCTACTGGATATGAACAGGTACGTTCGATTGCTGCATATATTGCAGGGGATATTGAAGCAGCAGAAAAAGTAGAGCTAGATTTACCTGAAACTGGGGTTTGCAGTGTGAATTTCTCAAATATTAAAAGTGATAGAAGTTGTGAAACGGATTCTTGTTGCTCATAAAATTAATAATGAGGGAGTATTATGGTTATAAATAATGGAGGTAATCTAAGTAAAGAGTACTTTAAAGCCTACTTGACACTTATCATGACAAGTATGGGAGGGTCCGTTGAAATGGCAAGAGAGAAGACCTTTACGAGGTTATTTAAGAATCAAGCAAAAACGCTTGGAAACATATCGTATAACAATTTCATCCAAGCTTATAATGAATTAGAGAAAGAATTAGCTAATTAATTAGCATTGATGCAAGGAAATAGGTGTTCAGGTAACTCCTATTTACTTGCATACTATGGTACTCAACTATATGATAAAGTTAATTCAACGGAAGTGGATGATTAATATGTCTTCAGAACAATTAGAAACTACAGCGAATATTTTAAAACTTTTAGGTGATAAGACAAGATTATCCATAATGGGAATGCTTATGATAAACGATTGCTGTGTATGTGAGTTTGTCGATGTTTTTCAAATGTCGCAACCAGCTATAAGTCAACATCTAAGAAAATTAAAGGATTCCGGTTTGGTTAAAGAACAAAGAAAAGGGCAATGGGTTATCTATTCTCTAGATCAACAAAATCAATACTTTTTTATGATAAAAGATATCTTAAAGTACGTACCGAGCCAAAAAGAAAAATTTATTTGGCTTGAAGAAAATGGATTGCGAATTTCATGTGATTAAATAAGTTAAGGGGTTAATGTTTAACGTGATTGACATTAACTTTTTTTTAAATTAATATATAAGCATATAATTATATATGCAAAGTGCTTGTTTACTACATGACTCAATAAAGGCTATTTTTTTGACTTTATATAAGTAAATAATAATATGTTTATATAAATTGTTATTAGTCTGTTAAGGGAGGTGGATAAAAATGATAAAAGAAGATAAATCTTTAAAGGTAATAGATGTAAAGGATACAGCCAATATTTTAAAACTCTTAGGAGACAAAACAAGATTATCCATGGTAAGTATGTTGGCTGAACAAGAATGCTGTGTCTGCGAATTTGTTGAAATTTTTCAGATGTCACAGCCATCTATTAGCCAGCACCTACGGAAAATGAAAGACCTTGGAATTGTTAAGGAACAAAGAAAAGGACAATGGGTGGTTTATTCTTTAAATACAACGAGTGAATACTACCTATTAGTAAGAGAATTATTAAAACATGTTCCTAGCCAACGAGAGAAGTTTGATTGGTTAGAGGAAAAAGGTTTAAGAATTACATGTTATTAATGGAGGTTAACAGCTTTGCTACAAACAATACTAGCAATAATTATCTTTTTATTAACTTTAACTTTAGTTATTTGGCAGCCGAAAAACCTATCAATCGGTTGGTCTGCATGCGGCGGTGCAATCTTAGCACTTCTTGTAGGCGTAGTTGATTTCAATGATGTAGTCGATGTAACAGGAATTGTTTGGAATGCTACATTGGCTTTCGTAGCAATCATAATCATTTCATTAATCTTAGATGAAATTGGTTTCTTTGAATGGGCAGCTCTACATATGGCAAGGGTTGCTGGTGGTAACGGTCTAAAGATGTTTGTTTATGTTTCTATATTAGGAGCAATTGTTGCTGCGTTATTTGCAAACGATGGGGCAGCCCTAATTTTAACGCCAATCGTTCTAGCGATGGTTAGAGCGTTGAAGTTAGAAGAGAAGATGGTTTTTCCCTTTATCATAGCAAGTGGTTTTATTGCTGATACTACATCTTTACCTTTAGTTGTGAGTAATTTGGTAAACATTGTTTCTGCTGATTTCTTTGATATCGGATTTGTAGAATATGCTTCCCGAATGATCGTACCGAATATATTCTCTTTAGTGGCAAGTATCCTCGTGTTGTATTTATATTTCCGTAAGAGGATTCCAAAGGTTTATGATTTAAATCAATTAAAAGTACCACAAGATGCAATCAAAGACCTGAAAATGTTTCGTTTATCTTGGGTGATATTGGCTGTATTACTTACTGGCTATTTCGTAAGCGAATTTCTTTCTATTCCAGTCTCAATCATCGCTGGTGTAATCGCAATTATTTTCCTAGTTTTTGCAAGAAGAAGCTCTGCTGTATCTATTAAGAAAGTAATTAAAGGTGCTCCATGGGCAATTGTATTCTTCTCCATTGGAATGTATGTGGTTATTTATGGACTACGTAATGTTGGTTTGACAGACTTACTTTCAAATGTTATTCAAGCAACTGCAGACCAGGGATTATTCGTTGCAACTATTGGAATGGGATTCATTGCGGCTATTATATCGTCCATTATGAATAATATGCCAACCGTACTTATTGATGCCTTAGCAATTGCAGATACAAATACTACTGGAATAATCAGAGAAGGATTGATTTATGCCAATGTTATTGGTTCTGATTTAGGTCCTAAGATAACACCAATAGGTTCATTAGCTACTTTATTATGGCTACATGTGCTATCTCAGAAGGGTGTAAAAATATCATGGGGTACGTATTTTAAAACAGGAATTATCTTAACTATTCCAACCTTATTAATTACACTGATAGGTTTATATCTGTGGCTTTCCATCCTTTCATAAGAACAAATAAAGGGGAGTTAATAATGACAAAAGTACAAATATTCGATCCGGCAATGTGCTGTTCAACAGGAGTTTGTGGCCCTTCAGTTGATCCTGAACTAACGAGAATAGCATCAGCAATTTTTCAGTTAGGTAAAAAGGGGTTTACTATCGAAAGGTATAATCTTGCTAACGATCCAGGGGCTTTTGTTGAAAATAACAAAGTAAATAAGTTGTTGCATGAAAAAGGAACAGATTGTTTACCGGTTGTTATATTAAATGGAGAAATAGTAAAGGAAGCCAGCTATCCTACTACTGAGGAATTAGCAAAATGGTATTCATTAGAGGAAACAGAATTAGTGGAAAAGAAACCTTTAACTCCATTGCAGTTCATCCAAATAGACAACAAATAAGGAGGAAAACTGGCACATGGAAAAATTTAATCCACTTGCTCTCGAAGGTACCCCATTTTTATTTTTCACTGGAAAAGGTGGGGTAGGAAAAACTTCTACCGCATCTGCCACTGCTATAGCGTTAGCTGATGGAAATAAAAAAGTCCTTCTTGTAAGCACTGATCCGGCTTCCAATCTCCAAGACGTATTCGAAATGGAGTTATCCAATGAACCTACTGAAGTTAAAGGAGTGAAAGGTCTATCAATTTGTAACATAGATCCAGAACAGGCTGCAGTAAGTTATAAAAATAATGTTATTGGTCCTTATCGTGATAAGTTACCAGAAATAGTTATAGCCCAAATGGAAGAACAATTATCGGGTGCTTGCACAGTAGAAATAGCAGCCTTTGATGAATTTACGAACTTATTATCCAATCCAAAAATTGTATCAAACTTTGACCACATTATTTTTGATACGGCGCCAACTGGTCATACCTTAAGGCTTTTGCAATTACCGACGGCTTGGACTGGATATTTAGATGAATCAACTCATGGTGCTTCGTGTCTTGGTCCACTTTCTGGATTGGATAGAAAAAAAGAAGTTTATAAAACTACAGTTCAAGTCTTATCTGACCCAGATCAAACCAAATTAATTCTTGTTTCTAGGCCAGAAAAGTTCTCACTAGATGAGGCAGAGCGAGCTTCCAAAGAGTTAAAAGTAATAGGCATTAAAAATCAAGTGATTATTATAAATGGTATATTAAAAGGCTTTACAAAAGGGGATAGAATTTCTGAAGTTTTTCACCAACGCCAATCCCAGTCATTAAAGAATATGCCAATAGGATTGAATGGGCTTTCCCAGTATTTCTTACCTTTTGTTCCATATTCATTAACAGGTATATCCAATTTCAGAAGATTATTTATTGAAACAGAAGATATTAACAAAAATGAATATACATCAATAGAGGGATTGAATTATAGTCCTATCGAGGAAATGGTTAAAGACCTTCATGAAAATAATAGTAGAGTTATTTTTACCATGGGAAAAGGTGGAGTTGGTAAGACCACTCTTGCTTCTATTATTTCAGTTGGATTAGCTGATAAAGGGAAGAGAGTTCATTTAACTACTACAGACCCTGCAGCTCATATTGGAAACATGTTTGACGGAAACTTGCACGAAAATTTAACCATTAGCCGCATTGATCCAGAGGTGGAAGTAGATAAGTATAGAAAAGAAGTTTTAGAAAAAGCCAAGACTGATATGGACCAAGATAGCCTTTCTTACCTTGAAGAAGACTTAAATTCACCATGTACGGAGGAAATAGCAGTATTTCGTGCCTTCGCTGAGGTAGTTAGCCGTTCTAATGAAGAAGTGGTTATTATTGATACAGCTCCGACAGGTCATACTCTGTTGTTATTAGATGCAGCTGAATCTTATTATAAAGAGATTAAAAAAGCGAAAGGTGATGTACCATTAAGTGTTCAACAGCTATTACCAAGGTTACGTAACCAGTATGAAACAAGTGTGATTATTACTACACTAGCAGAGGCGACGCCAGTCTTCGAAGCTCAGAGGTTACAAGAAGATCTATTAAGAGCAGATATTAAAACAAGTTGGTGGGTAATTAATCAGAGTTTATATGCAACTGAAACAACAGATCCCATCTTAGAACAAAAAGCACAAGCCGAAAAAATTTGGATGAAAAAGATAAAAGAAGCACTCAATGATAAAGTTGCATTAATTCCATGGGAACCAGAAGAAATTATTGGCTACAAGCAAATACAGAAACATTACTTTTCTGATGATGGAGGAAGATAATAATGAAAATTACGGAAGTTGCAGAAAATAAACTGTTAGAGATGATAAAAGAAAATGGAGCTCAGGGCATTCGGTTTTATTTTGCTGGTCAAGGATGCTGTGGACCACAATTAGGTGTTTCTTTAGACTCTCCAGAAACGACAGATAAAGTCTTAATGATTAATAAGATACAAGTTGCAATGGATGAGCGAGTTCAAGATATGACAGATAATGTTGTCCTTGATTTTTCAGAAGGTGGATTAGTTCTTTCTGGGCTACCAGAACAAAATTGCTAATTATATAGAAGTAATAATATAGAATTTTTAATTTGTATTTTGGAGGATATAATTCATGAAAGTAATTATTATAGGATCAGTAGCAGCAGGTACATCAGTAGCAGCGAAAGCAAGAAGAAACGATGAAAAAGCGGAAATAACACTCTATAATGCAGATTATGACATTTCATATTCTATATGTGGTATTCCTTATTTCCTAGGTGGAGAAGTAGAGGAACTGGAAACATTAACACCAAGAAGTGCAGCTTGGTTTAAGAAACGCTACAACGTAGATATTTTTACCCGTCATGAAGTAACTACGATTGATGCTGAGCAGAAAAAAGTTCAAGTTAAAAACTTAGATACAAATGAAATAAAAGAAGACACTTATGATGTATTGGTATTTGCAACAGGGGCTTCACCAATTACTCCTGACATTGCAGGAGTTGATAAAGAGAATGTTTTCCAAGTACGTACGATACAAAATACAGCAGCAATTGATCAATATATGAAGGCGAACCAACCAAAGAAAGCAACCATTATTGGAGCTGGCTATATAGGTTTAGAAATGGCGGAGCAGCTTACTCATAGAGGATTAGATGTAACAATCGTACAACGTAGTAATCACGTAATGGCACATATGGATAAAGATATTGCTTCACGTGTTGAAGATCATATAGTGAAAAAGGGAGTCAACCTAATTTTAAGTGATGAAGTAACTGCTATAAATGAGAAGAACGTACAAACAAAGTCAGGGAAAACTATTGAAACGGATATTGTCATATTAGCTACAGGTGTTCGCCCAAATACAATATTAGCTAAGGAAATAGGGGTTACTATTGGTGATACTGGAGCTATAGCAGTTAACAACAAAATGCAAACTAACCTTCCTAATGTGTATGCTGTTGGTGATGTGGCAGAAAGTTATTCTGTTATCACTGGGAAACCTATCTATCGTCCATTAGGAAGTACAGCTAACAAAATGGGAAGAATAGCTGGTGATGTAATAACGGGAGGTTCTTTAGAACACCGAGGTATTTTAGGTACTGGCATCTTAAGAGTATTTGATTTGGCTGTTGGTCAAACAGGTATGAATGAGGAGGAAGCTTTAGAAGAAGGCTATAACATTGAAATACTTCATAATATTAAGCCAGCTAGAGCAGAGTATCTTGGAGGAAAAGAGCTAGTTATAAAAGCTATTGCAGATAGAGAAACTGGCAGAATTTTGGGTGTGCAAATAGTAGGAGAAGAAGGTGTAGATAAAAGGATTGATGTTTTTGTAACAGCAATGACGTTTAAAGCAAAAGCAGAAGATTTATTCCACCTAGATCTTGCCTATGCACCTCCATTTAGCACAACAAAAGATCCAGTTATGTATACTGGTATGGCCTTACAAAATGCTATTGAAAAGAAAAATAAGCTAATTACACCGAAAGAACTAACAGAAAGAATTGAAAAAGGAGAAACGATCCAGGTAATTGATACACGTGCAACAAAACAATATAATGTATCAAAAGTGGAAAGTGCCGTTAATATTCCATTAGGTGAATTACGTGAGAAATCTAAAGAATTCGACCCTAATTTACCTACAGTAACTTACTGTAATAGTGGGGTAACTGGAAATGCTGCACAAAATGTACTACGTAACTTAGGGTTCAATGATATTTATAATCTTTCTGGTGGAAATAAAAATTACCAAAATTATATGAAAAATAGATGATGATATAAAAGACCTTTAGAAAAATCTAAAGGTCTTTTTTTATATTGTGTGTTTAATTAGATGGAGAAGTTGCATGGATACCCAACAAATAAATCAAAAGTAAATAACAATATATTAGTTGCAAATTACAAATTATTTTATATAATAATTTATAGAGGTGGATAATTTGGAAAATATTAGAGAACTATTTCAGATATTAACAAGACGGTTTGGAATGTTAAATAAAAATTGTTGCACTGCTGGAGGAATTGAAATCTCACTTATTCAAAGTCAAATACTTTATGAGATTGATATTCAACATAATCCTTCTATTCAGCAAATTGCAGATACTCTTGGAACAGACATTACGACATTTAGCCGCCAAATACAATCTTTAGTAAAAATGAATCTAGTTAAAAAAACACCTGATTCTGAAGACAGAAGGATAAGTATCCTTTCTCTAACCACAGAAGGGAAGTTTATTGCAACTACTATTAATCATCAAATAAGTTCCTATTTAGATGAGGTTTTTTCAAATATGAATGAGTTTGAAAGGGAAACTGTTATCCGTTCACTTATATTGCTTAATGAGTCTATGGCCAAATCAAGTATGTGCTGCAGGGATATCATGGAATAATTCCACTGGATATATATTTGCAAATTACAAACAATAAGAGGAGGCACTATGGGTAAAATTTATGATGCCATTGTAGTTGGTGGGGGGCAGGCTGGATTAGCTGCTGGATATTATTTAAAAAAGAATAAACTTCAATATTTAATTTTAGATTCAAGTAACCAAGCTAGGGGATCATGGCCAGATTATTATGACAGTCTCAAATTATTTTCACCTGCTTCTTTCGCATCACTGCCAGGATTGAAGTTTCCAAAACACGCAAATGAATATCCATCTAGATTTGAAGTAATAAAATACTTAGAAGACTATATTCAGTTTTTTCAATTTCCTATAGAAGGAAATCAGCAGGTTGTATCTGTTAAGAAAGAAGATGAGATTTTTACACTAATTACGGAAAAAGGTAATAGGTTTCAATCCAAAACAATTATTAATGCTACAGGCTCTTTCCGAAACCCATATATACCAGATATAAAGGGAATAGAGTTATTTAAAGGGCGTATATTTCACTCTTCTGAATACCGTAATCCAACCAGTTTTATTAATAAAAGAAATATCGTCGTAGGAAGCGGCAATTCTGCTGTTCAAATTGCAATTGAACTTTCCGAAATTAGTATCACATCTTTAGCTGTAAGAAATAAAGTTAATCTACTAAAACAAAAAGTTTTAGGGTTGGATCTTCACTATTGGATTAGAATTACAGGGTTTGATAATTTTCCATTTTGGAGATTTAGAAAAAGTGTTCCACAATCAAATTCAGTTATCGATTTGGGGAATTATAAGGAAAAAATTAAAGAAGGAAATCCAGATCAAAAGCGAATGTTTACTTCTTTTTATAGTGATGGAGTAGTTTGGGCAGATGGAAGTAAAGAGCCCGTGGACGCAATTATATTTGCAACCGGATATAAAAATTATTTGCCTCATTTAGCTGATATTGGTGCAACTGATATAAATGGGAATCCAATTCATCAAGCTGGTGTCAGTACATCCGTGAAGGGATTATATTATGTGGGACTAGATGGGCAACGAACATTTGCCTCTGCAACTTTAAGAGGAGTGGGACCTGATTCGAAGTTTGTAGTTCAAAAGCTATTACGCTTTTTAAAAAATTGAATCGATTTGTTATAGCAGCAAAAAGCTGCTTTTTTTTTGAAAGAATTGATAGTTGCTTTAATTTAATGAAGTGAGTGTTTAATTTTAATTCCTTATATTGCAAAGAAGAAAAGTTTTGCGAAGAAGTAAAAACCTGGATTCATTCTAAAATCTCCTCCTTTGAATTCTTTGCCAGTAACCCCTATATCCCTAATGCAGTATCACAGCTTCGCTTGTTATACGAGATCAAGTCTCAACCAGCCTCAAACATGTTTCTACAAGTAGGGGGTGAACGGTTTAGTTGACGGGATCTAGTCCCACGGGGGCGGACGTTCTACCCTGGCTACGATTATCATATATCGATATAAAAAAAGGTCAACCAGAAATATAAAATGTACCCTATGGAGTAGACACTTAAAAAGGTCTACCTAGGGGGTACTTTTATGTATAATAAGAAAATCTATAGGAAATTGGAGAACACTTAGGATGTCTAAAATACATTTTACTGAGAAAGAAATTGACTTACTTACTATTAATCCATATGTTAAATCTGTGAGTTCAAAAAGTATTACATATACAGATGAGTTTAAAAGAATTTTTATAGCGGAAAGTAAAAAAGGAAAGTTACCAAGATTAATTTTTGAGGAAAATGGCTTTGATATAGATATTATTGGGATAGTCAGAGTACAAAGGGCAGCTTCAAGATGGCGCACTGCTTTTAGGGAATCCTGGAGTAAAAGGACTTAGGGATACGCGTAGTGATAATTCAGGGAGACCATCTAAAAAGGAGCTTTCTCTAAAACAAAAGAATGCTAGATTAGAGGCACAAATTCAGTTGTTACGAGCTGAAAACGAATTATTAAAAAAGTTAGATTTGATAGAAAGGGGGCTAAAGATAAACGAGTAAAAGTTTCAGCTGACCAGAAATTTCTTTTAATACGTTCTGTAATAGAAAAATATAATCTAAAAAATATGGTAAGTTATTTATGTAAAATTACAGGTGTTACTCGCTCAGGTTTTTATAATTACTTTTCTTCAAAATCTCAATAAAGAAGGATGTATAAAGAAGAACGTGATTTGATACTCAAAGAAAATATTCTAAAGGCTTTTTGTTTTAAACGACGCCAAAAAGGTGCACGTCAAATTAAAATGACTTTAGAGGGGCAATTTCAAATTATTTATAATTTAAAAAGGATCCGAAGAATAATGAAAAAGTACAAAATTGTATGTACTATCAGAAAAGCTAACCCCTATAAGAAAATGTTGAAAGCTACTAAAGAGCACCCTATTTTCCCCAATTTATTAAACCGAAGGTTTAAACAAGGAATTCCCGGAAAAATTCTACTTACTGATATTACATATTTATATTACGGTAATGGACAGAAGGCTTATTTATCAACGATTATAGATAGTTCAACTAATGAAATACTTGCCTATAATGTTTCAAATACAATGACAATAGATTTATCAATAGATACATTAGTAATGTTAATTAAGAATAAACAGGTGAAATTTGCGGAGGGAGCTTATATACACTCTGATCAAGGAGCACATTATACAAGTCCAACTTTTCAAGAAATACGTTAGAAAACTAGGACTTGGACAGTCTATGTCAAGAAGAGGAAACTGTTGGGATAATGCCCCTCAAGAATCTTTCTTTGGTCACTTAAAAGATGAAGCTAGTATAAAGCCATGTACTACATTAGAGGAACTTAAAAAGGAAATTAAAAACTATATGATTTACTATAACGACTTCAGGTACCAATGGAACTTAAAGAAGATGACTCCTGTACAGTACAGAAATCACCTTCTCTATTCAGCCTGACCTTTTTTCATTATGTCCTTTACAAAGGGTACAATTTAATATTTTCTGGCTGACCTTATAATACGAAAGGGGGCGTTTGTTCATAAGAGGGCTTCCTAAACTAGTATTATAATGTCACATTTTAAACTACCTTTAGATAAGGCTCCAAGTCAAATAGTTTTATAATTGCGAATTAAATAAGTTTGTGAAATACTAATAGTGTCCTATTTAGAGGACTGATTTTAAGGAGGTACATATTATGAATAAAACAGAACTTATTAATGCAGTAGCTGAAAGCTCAGAACTATCAAAAAAAGACTCAACTAGAGTAGTTGACTCCGTAATGGAAACAATCACAACATCATTGAAAAATGGTGAAAAAGTAGAAATTTTAGGATTTGGTGCTTTCTCCGTTAGCGAACGTGCAGCTAGAAAGGGTCGTAACCCGCAAACTGGTGAAGAAATAGAAATTGCAGCAAGTAAAGCACCTACTTTCAAAGCTGGAAAAAACTTAAAAGATGCTGTTAAATCATAAGAGCTATGTATGGCAGAGGTTTTAAACTCTGCCTATTTTTTTATATGTTGTTAGATTTTTTAAAACCAAGTGTTGGGTTGCGGTTCCAAGCACTAATTACTATGAATTCAAAAAGGAAATAAAATACTAAAAAGAGATTATTTGACGTTTAACAGACAAGAGAAGAACGGATTAGCAATGAATATATAAAAAATCAAGTCTGCGTTAAATAACAATTAACGCTTAATAAAATAAGTAAAGCGACCGTCGAAACCAATGGTATATATGGGATTATACGGCTTTTTCTTTGCGAAAATTCAATCTAATAAGGATTAACGCTTGTTTTAGGAGTTAACGCACATTTACTGCGTGAAACTGTATATTTTAGTGATAAGTATTGTTGAAGGCGTATTACAAAATAAATGTGAGAAACTTTACTATGTTATAACCAGGGCAGCATTCCTGTAATAAAGAAAAGAGCCTTGCTTCAATCGTGGCAGTTTAGCAGAAAAAGAAATTTCAGTTTTATAGCTATTAGGTGACGATGTGAGTAGAATGGTCAAATTAAATTATACTAAAGGAAAAATTTATATTATATTTAGCGTTTTGGCATATAATGGATACACTTGTTGAAAGTTTAAGTAATCATACTGAAACTATTATAAAAAAATTAAAGGAAATTCAAAATACAATTTTTCCCCTAATATTGATTTATTAGATTTTGTAGTTTTTATGAATCAAACTTCATTTGACATTAGGATGTTTTCTATGGATAGGGAAAATAATGAATTATTTAAAGAATCAGAGGATTCGTCGCTATTTGCTGGTAGCCAAGGAATTATCTCAGATGTGGAATTTAGACACATACTAGATGAACAGTTTGATGAATTTTACAGCTTTTATGAGGAAAATGAAGAAGAGTTATGGCCAAAGGAAGAAAAAGCTATTACAGAATGGTTTCTAAATTGTTGAAAAGCTGGTGAAACAGTTGTTTTAAAACTACCTTCTTATTTTGTTTTCCATGACGGCTTCTGACTCATTCGATTTAATCTCCTGGAAATGGATAGATGAAAATGAGAAATACTCATGATTAAGCTCTAGATATTATATCCTTTTAAAGCAAAAGCCTACTTAGAGTAGGCTTCTTTTGTTTACCACTCAAATATGATAGTTAGTGGAGAACTTTTTCTAATGTAACAAACAGGGAATTTAGTGTAATAAGAAATAAAGTATTATTAAGAGAATTAGGATGCTATTCGAAAGTGTGTGAGTTAGAATTATGGGATATAGCTACATTGAATTTCTGAAAGATCTAAAGATGGGTCGAGAAATTCATTTTAGTTATAAGGAAGAAAATTACTACATAGGAGAACTGAATTTTTGGAGATTTAACGATGAAGCTAGCGAAATAGAAGGAGAAGATTCTAACGATTTACTTTGTGAAGATATGGATTATCATGCAAATTTTAAGTGTGATATTCATGATGATCCCTTTGAATGTCCAGATAAAGTAATCATATATGATAAACAAGACAATGATTACGGATTGGTAATTCATGATGGGGGTTCTTCTAGTATAAGCATAAATTTTTGTCCGTGGTGTAGTACAAAATTATAGTTTTTATGTTTATTAACAAAGCTGCCTAAAGGCGGTTTTGTTGTTTTTATTTCTAAGGAAGCATTTTTAAATGAAAAAACTAACTTAGGGGTACGGAAACGATTCGCAGATTGAGGGGCCACTCTAGAAAATAATGGAATTACCAGCCAGACCTATCAAATGATAGGTTTTATTTTATCCTAAAAATATGATTGTCAAAAAATTTAAACAAAGAAGGGATATAAATTGCCAAGTATTCAAGATACCATTTACCCGAGATTTAAGAGTAACCTAACGGAAAAGGACTTGGAAGAAGTATATTCCCCAAAAATGAATGAAATAGAATGGACAGAGGCTAAATCTAAAGGAACCTTACAGCAATTAGCTTTACTCGTTTTAATCAAAACCGTACAAAAGCTTGGATTTTTTGTTCAAGTTGTCGATGTTCCAGAAGCGATTGTCATACATATTGCGAGAAAAGCATACCAGCCTTTACCTGCCAAAGAAGAGTGGAAAATCTATAGTGAAAAGAGAACAGCCAAACGACATTTTCGTTTTGTTCGGGATTATCTTCAGCTTCGACCGTTTGATTATGAAGCCCAACAAAATTTGATTGATACAATGAGCAAACTGGCATTTACCAAGGATGACCCGGCCGACCTAGTCAATGCTGCAATTGAAGAATTAGTACGTCAACGATATGAATTGCCCGTTTTAATACCTTAAAAGATGCAGCCAATGACGTTCGAAACAAATCCTATCGTGCCATCTATCATCAGATTGACCATGCACTAATGATGAACAAAAAAAGAATATAGATCAGCTTTTTCAGATACCCGAAGGCACTACTTATAGTCCTTGGAATGAACTGAATGAGGACGCGAAAAGAGCCACTTTATCACACCTCAACGATTTAATTGTACGTCGGAATTGGTTAATAAACCAGCACATTCCAACCGATTTACTTGAAGACGTTTCTTACATCAAAGTGAAACAAATGGCAGCTGAAGCTAAAACGTTGGGTGCCTCTCGTATGATGGAAATTGAATCTAAAAAAAGATATGCGCTCACGCTTTCCTTTGTATCTATGCAATTGTCAAAAATATTAGATGATATTGGAGAAATGCTTATTAAAAGAATGATGAGCATCCATAAAAAAGGCCGTCAACATTTAAAGGATCATAAAGAAAAGACGCAAAAACGCACGGATTCATTAATATCAACCCTCCATGAATTACTGCTTGCTTACCAAACAGAAGGGAATCCTGAAGAAAGAATTCTGGCCATGCAAAAGGTACTTCAAGAACATGAAGCGCAAGTATTACAAGATTGCGAAAACCATTTAGCTTTTAGCGGAGACAATTACTTTTTATTCCTATGGCGATTCTATAAAAGTCACCGTGCTACATTGTTTAAAATTCTTAAATCCATTCGACTCCGTTCAACTACACAAGACAAAGAACTGGAAGAGGCGATTTCTTTTCTCCTTACTCATCAATATACGAAAAAGGAATACATACCAGCCGTTCACATCGAAAAAAAAGGAAAGAGGATTGGGAAATTACGCCTTTATTAGACTTGTCCTGGGTTCCAGATTCCTAGTGGCGTTGGATCAGTCCTAAAAAGAAGAAAGAAAAAATGCCTGATGAAATCAATCGTCGCCACTTTGAAGTATGTGTCCTGTCGCAGATAATGTTAGAACTTAAAGCCGGCGACTTATATATTGAAGGAAGCGAAAAATATGCAGATTATCGAAAGCAACTCATTTCATGGGAGGACTATGAAGAGAATTTAGCTAATTTTTGCAAGCACGTGAACTTGCCTATTTCTGGTACCGATTTCGTTAAAAAGACACAGCAAGAATTTAAACAAGTCACAAGCCAGACAGACCAATCTTTTCCTCATAATGAACAGGTACGGATTGAAAACAGCGAAGTGGTGATTGGAAAGTTAAAGAAGAAAAAAGTTCCCCCAGGCTTAAAGAAACTGGAAGAATATATAGCTGAAAGTTTGGAGCCGATTAATGTCCTGGATATGTTGGCTAATACTGAATACTGGTTAAATTGGACACGTTTTTTTGGCCCCATTTCAGGACATGAGGAATGCCGTTGAACGATACATAACCAATGCCTTTTGCTATGGATGTAATTTAGGACCCACTCAAACAGCTCGATCAGGTAGTCTAGACAGAAAACAAATTGCATGGATTAATCAACGTCATGTAACTATTGAAAACTTAGACAAAGCGATTCAATATATCATTAATGCCTATAACCAATTAAGATCTTCCAAAATATTGGGGTGATGGAAAGAGGGCCTCAGCCGACGGAACCAAATGGGATTTATATGAGCAAAATCTTCTATCCGAAAACCATATTCGTTATGGAGGATATGGCGGGATTGGCTATTATCATGTTTCCGATACCTATATTGCTTTATTCAGTAATTTTATTCCTTGTGGAGTATGGGAAGGTATCCATATTTTAGACATTTTGATTAATGATAAAGCCGAAATTCAACCTGAAATTCTCCATTCAGATACTCAAGGGCAGAGTACTACAGTCTTTGGGCTTTCTTCTTTATTAGGAATTCAGCTGATGCCTAGGATACGTAATTGGAAAGATTTAAAATTATACCGTCCCTGTAAAGAAGAGGTGTATGAGCATATTGATGAACTTTTTTCAGCAGAAATCGATTGGGAGCTCATTGAGACTCATTACCCAGACATGATTAGAGTTGCTATGTCCATCCAGTCAGGTAAAATTACTCCATCTACCATTCTCAATAAATTAGGAACATACAGCAAAAAGAATAAGCTGTATCAGGCGTTTCGTGAGCTTGGAAGAGTGATACGAACGATGTTTTTATTAAAATATATGGCTGACGAGGAACTGAGAGGAACTATTCAAGCAGCTACCAATAAAAGTGAAGCCTTTAATGGGTTTACCAAGTGGATCTTCTTTGGTGGTGAAGGGATTATCGCTGAAAATGACCGTGAAAAACAGCGCAAGGTTATTAAATATAACCACCTAGTGGCCAATTGCCTCATCTTTTATAATGTGTTCTCTTTATCTCGTATTCTCCATGACTACATGCAAGAAGGAAATGATTATGATGAAGAGTTGATTTCCTATTTAAGCCCTTATATGTTACGGCACATGTCAATCGGTTCGGCAAATATCGAATTGATCTAAACCGTAAACCACCCAAACTTCCATTTGAAGTGCCTGTTACAAGAGAAAAAAGGATGTCCTTAACATAATGAAGGAGTGTTCTAAATGTTAGGTATTGATAAGATTCGATGGATGATGAACCGAAGAGATTCAAGATGGTAGGAAAAAGACTCATGATGGGAGATTTATAACAAGCTTCGTGATGATATATACGATACGATGATTTTTTAAACACCTGCTCAACTCAAGAGTTAGAGACTATTGAATGGGAACTTCATGATTTAATGAACGATTTTAGTGATGAAAATGGAGAAGGTGAATTCATTGACTTTCTTGAAGAGTTAGGAGAAAGAAATTCAGACAGTTTGTTAGAATCAGTTAGAGAGTTCAAAGTCAATAAAAAAGAAGATGCTACTGATTAACAAAAATGTATTTTTTATTCTAACGGATTCTTCAAATTCAAATATATATTTGAATATTGACTTTTATTCTTATAAGCATTAATCTATGATATATAACATTCAAACATATATATGAATGTTATAAAAACCTTACAAATGCTGTTAAATCATCATTTTCCTTGTGTTTTTTTATATTGATTGTTCATTTATTCAAACAAATTTTTTCTTGTATTCGAGGTGATAAATAGTGTATTGGATTATTCTTATTGTAGTTGCAGTAGATCAGCTTGCAAAATACTCGGTACGGAATACTATGGATTATGGCCAATCCATTCCTTTAATTGATAAGGTTTTTTATTTAACATCTCATCGCAATTCCGGTGCTGCTTGGGGAATATTTTCTGGTCAAACAGGCTTCTTAATTGCCATTGCATTCATAGCTATAATAGGCTTTCTCGTGTATTCTCGGAAAGTTACAGATAAGTTAACTCGTATAGCGTTTGGTTTATTTATCGGAGGTGCTTTGGGTAATGTAATAGACAGGTTGATCTTTAGGGAAGTCACAGATATGTTCGATTTCAGATTAATTAATTACCCAATTTTTAATACGGCTGACATATTTTTAGTTAGTGGGGCTATATTACTTATTATTAGTACTTACAGAGAGGCTAAACTAGAATAAAAAAAGTCCTAAAGTAAGAATATTGGGGATATCGGATATATTTTTACGTGAAATTGCTATTGGGTGTTTTTATAATGGAAAATTCGTAAGGAGCAAAACTATACTTTCCATGTTAAAATAAACATCACAATATGTGGTACAGACAACATTCACCATTTATCTTTACTTAGAAGGGGTCCTGCCGGCAAAACGCATTTATACATTAATATATTTTTTGGTAGTTAAAACCCTGATTTTTCTACGCTAAGAAGAAAAATCAGGGTTATTTTTTATCCTAATGGATGTAGGAGATAATTAGTGTTGAAAGACAATATAAATAGCATGAAATTTTCGTTTTAATCAAATAATCATTTGACTATTTGTTTGTGTTGGTATAGAATAATAAAACATAATATAATAATCAAATAAACATTTGAATATTGAGGGGTGGAAATTTGACTAAAGATGTATGTGAGGTCACGTGTATCGATGAGGAGAAAGTGGTTAGAACTAAAAACAAGCTTATTGAACAAAATCCTTTAGAAGTAGCTAAAGTATTTAAGGCCCTGTCAGATGATACAAGGATTAAAATTGCTTATGCTCTGTCCTTAGAGGACGAATTATGTGTTTGCGATGTAGCGAACATTGTGGGATCTACGACTGCTACAGCATCCCATCATTTAAGATTGCTGAAAAATATTGGTCTAGCTAAATATCGCAAAGAAGGCAAGCTAGTCTTTTATTCATTAGATGATGAACATGTAAAGCAGCTAATACTAGTAGCCTTTACGCATCATAAGGAGGTAGTTGAAGTTGAGTGAATCAGCAAAACAATTAGAACAGGATAAAACCGTATACCGTGTAGATGGGTTTTCATGTGCAAATTGTGCAGGGAAGTTTGAGAAAAATGTTAAAAAACTTCCTGGAGTACAGGAAGCTAAAGTTAATTTTGGGGCTTCCAAAATTGATGTTTACGGAAATGCAACGATTGAAGAATTGGAGAAAGCCGGAGCGTTTGAAAATCTTAAAGTGGCCCCTGAAAAACCAAGAAGGCAAGCACAAGTGGTTATCGAGAACAAGAATGTATACCGAGTTGAAGGTTTTTCTTGCGCAAACTGCGCAGGGAAGTTTGAGAAAAATGTAAAACAACTTCCTGGAGTACAGGAAGCTAAAGTTAATTTTGGGGCTTCCAAAATTGATGTTTACGGAAATGCAACGATTGAAGAATTGGAGAAAGCCGGAGCGTTTGAAAATCTTAAAGTGGCCCCTGAAAAACCAAGAAGGCAAGCACAAGTGGTTATCGAGAACAAGAATGTATACCGAGTTGAAGGTTTTTCTTGCGCAAACTGCGCAGGGAAGTTTGAGAAAAATGTAAAACAACTTCCTGGAGTAGAGGAAGCTAAAGTTAATTTTGGGGCTTCCAAAATTGATGTTTACGGAAATGCAACGATTGAAGAATTAGAAAAAGCCGGTGCATTTGAGAATCTTAAAATAGCCCCTGAAAAATCTGTCCGACAAGCTTCACAAGAGGTTAAGAAAGAAGAAAAAGTGCCATTCTATAAAAAGTACAGTACCTTACTCTATGCTTCCTTATTGATTGTCTTTGGTTACCTTTCCTCGTTTGTGAATGGGGATGAGAACATTGTTACTACAATATTATTTGTAGCGTCCATGTTGATAGGAGGATTATCGCTCTTTAAAGTCGGTTTGCAAAACTTAGTTCGCTTTGAATTTGACATGAAAACCCTAATGACAGTGGCTGTTATAGGTGGTGCCATTATTGGAGAATGGGCAGAAGTTTCCATTGTTGTTATTCTCTTTGCAATCAGTGAAGCTCTTGAGCGATTCTCTATGGATAAAGCAAGACAATCGATTCGTTCATTAATGGACATCGCGCCAAAAGAAGCACTCGTTAGACGGAATGGACAAGAAATGATGATCCATGTCGATGATATTACCGTTGGGGATATCATGATCGTAAAACCTGGTCAAAAGATTGCCATGGATGGTGTAGTCGTAAGTGGCTATTCTGCCGTCAATCAAGCAGCTATTACAGGTGAGTCAGTGCCGGTTGAGAAAACGGTTGATGATGAAGTATTTGCTGGTACGCTAAATGAAGAAGGTTTACTCGAGGTGAAAATAACTAAACTGGTTGAAGATACAACCATTTCTAAAATTATTCACCTTGTAGAGGAGGCACAGGGAGAACGCGCTCCATCTCAAGCCTTTGTTGAGAAATTCGCGAAATATTATACGCCAATTATTATGATCATTGCAGCATTAGTTGCTGTAATCCCTCCTATATTCTTTGGTGGCAGTTGGGAAACATGGATTTATCAAGGCTTAGCTGTTCTTGTCGTTGGTTGCCCTTGCGCGTTAGTCATTTCTACTCCGATTTCCATTGTTTCAGCGATTGGGAATGCAGCGAAAAAAGGTGTCCTGATAAAAGGCGGAGTTTATTTAGAAGAAATGGGTTCTTTAAAGGCCATTGCATTCGATAAAACGGGTACGTTAACAAAAGGTGTCCCAGTTGTAACTGATTTTAATGTGTTGAACAAGCATGTAAATGAAAAAGAATTACTATCCATCATTACTGCGTTAGAGTATCGTTCTCAGCATCCTCTTGCATCGGCCATTATGAAAAAAGCAGAAGAGGAGAACATTACTTATTCAGACGTACTGGTAGAGGATTTCTCTTCTATTACAGGTAAGGGTATAAAAGGTATTGTAAATGGGAATACTTATTATATTGGAAGTCCAAAACTCTTTAAAGAATTAGCAACTACTAATTTCGATAAGAACTTAGAGAAAAATGTAACGACTCTTCAAAACCAAGGTAAAACTGCTATGGTAGTTGGAACTGAAAAAGAAATGCTTGCTGTTATTGCGGTAGCTGATGAAGTACGTGAATCAAGTAAGGAAGTCATTCAAAAGCTACATCAACTTGGCATCAAAAAAACAATTATGCTTACAGGTGATAACAAAGGTACTGCGAATGCAATAGGCGGCCATGTGGGAGTATCAGATATTCAGGCAGAATTGATGCCACAGGATAAATTAGACTATATTAAACAATTAAGATCCCAGTACGGTAACGTAGCAATGGTTGGAGATGGTGTCAATGATGCCCCTGCGTTGGCAGCTTCTACTGTTGGGATAGCTATGGGTGGAGCTGGTACAGATACAGCACTGGAAACAGCAGACGTTGCATTAATGGGAGACGATTTAAGAAAACTTCCATTCACTGTGAAACTTAGTCGAAAAGCGCTAAATATAATCAAGGCTAACATTACCTTTGCAATCGCTATTAAATTAATTGCCTTATTATTGGTCATCCCAGGTTGGTTAACGCTTTGGATTGCTATTCTTTCAGATATGGGGGCAACTCTACTGGTAGCACTAAATGGTATGCGACTCATGAAAGTGAAAGAATAAAGGAAAAGGGCTTTCCAGACTGATTGGAAAGCCCTTTTCTAAAAATAATTGCATTTATTATAAATTCTAAATCCATTCTAATTAAAAATGAAAAGATTGGGTATAAGTAAAACATCAGTTTTTATATTACATACAGGTCTACATATGGAACAAAAGCAATTTCATTCTTAATTAAAAATAATTCTTTTAATTCATTAGGAAAACAGGAGGAAACTGAAATGACTGCTGAAGTAAAAAAGGATCTGGATTTGTTAGTTATAGGCGCAGGCTCAGGAGGTTATGTGGCAGCCATACGCGCTGCTCAGTTGGGGAAAAAAGTGGTTTTGGTGGATAAAGCAGAATTAGGAGGGGTTTGCCTTAACCGTGGGTGTATACCTTCAAAGGCTCTTATTAGTGCTTCTGAACGAGTAAAGCACATAAAACATGCAAACTCAATGGGAATAAAGGTTTCTGGGGAAGTTGAAGTAGATATGACGGAAGTGGTGAAGTGGAAGGACGGTATAGTGAATAAACTAACGAATGGGGTCCGGACCTTACTGAAAGGAAATGGTGTGGAGGTCATCAGTGGAGAAGCTTATCTCAATAAATCCCATACTGTTAAAATCAGAATGGGTAACGAAGAACAAATGTATTCTTATAAAGATTTAATCCTTGCGATAGGGTCTTTGCCCTTCGAATTAAAAAATATGCCATTTGATAAAAAAAGAATCATCTCTTCAACGGAGGCATTGATGTTGCAGGAAGTACCAAAGCATTTAGTTGTGGTAGGTGGTGGTTATATCGGTTTGGAATTGGGTACTGCTTATGCTAAGTTCGGGGCAAAAGTGACCATCCTAGAAGGATCGGATACAATTCTTCCAGGTACAGACCCGTTGCTTACAAATGTAGTAAAACGGCATTTAAAGGAACTTGGTATCACAGTTATAACGAATGCTTTAGTCCAAAGCGGAGAAAATACAGGTGATGAAGTAAACGTTCATGTTCAGGTGAATGGAGAAGAAGAGATTATTAAAGGTGATTATTGCTTAGTTTCTATAGGAAGAAAACCGAACACAGGAAAAATTGGCTTGGAAAATATCGGAGTAGAATTAGACAAACGCGGGTTTATTAAGATAAATGACAAATGTCAAACAAATGTTGAGCATGTTTATGCAATAGGGGACTGTGCTGGTGGATACCTCCTTGCCCATAAAGCTAGTTATGAAGGAAAGATAGCTGCAGAAGTGATTAGCGGGCTAAAAAGTGTGATTGATTTTCAAGCCATGCCTTTTGTTATTTTCAGTGATCCTGAAGTAGCCTATACAGGTTTAACGGAGAAAGAAGCGAAAGAACAAGGATTCGAAACGGTTTCTAGTCGCTTTCCATTCCAAGCGAATGGCAGAGCATTATCTATTTCGGATGCAGATGGCTTTGTACAGGTTGTAGCTGAAAAGACTACGAAAAGGGTGTTAGGCGTACAGATGGTAGGGCCGGAAGTATCATCGCTTATTGCTGAAGCCGTTTTAGCGATTGAGTCTGGGGCAACAGCCGAAGATCTTAGTCTTACCATACATGCTCATCCTACATTGCCAGAGCCTTTAATGGAGGCTGCTGAAGGTGTTATGGGACATGCCATTCACATGCTGAATAAAAAACAATAATGTGAATGTAGGCGTACCTGCACTTTTCATAAGTGCAGGTTGAATTTTAAACTTAATGAAGTGGGGGGAATCAATGGACATATTGTTCTACGTTTAAGCTGCGGCTTTCGCTAATGTCTTGGATGGTCTTGTGATCTTCCTTTAAAAAATTGGTCTAGGAGAGGCTTAAATGGCTTAATGGCCATGAGCGCTGGAATGGCGATTGCTTCAATCGTATTTGCAAGCTTAAAAAGCAAGAAGAAGTCAATCGGAGAATCTTTCTTATTGGCTATATCAACGATATTGGATGCGTTTGCTGCCTTGTCTTGCACACAATTTTTCAAGGTAGATAGCAATATCCTTGCTATAGCTCTTTCCATTACATCAGGCATATTTCTATACATAGCTACGGTTGAGTTGTTACCTGTTGTAAGTGAGACTGAAGATCGACCAATTATTCTTTTCTTTTCTTTTTTGTTGGAATTTTACTGTATTTTGCTTCTCACTTGATATTGGATCAGTTATCTTTTCATGTACACTAATCAAAGGCAATATTTTGTTCAATATTAAAAACGAAAATGGGTAATTTGTTTAAGATTTAATATATTGGGTAAACTTTTAATAATATTCAAACGTATATACTAATATTTAAATGAAATGCTAGTGGAGTTGATAAAAATGGCTTTAACCTTTATATCTGCAATTGGGGCATTCATAGTAACCAATATTGATGACATTTTTGTTTTAATGCTGCTGTTTTCTCAGGCAAAGACACACGCTAAAACGAGTGACGGTAGAAAGGTTAATATGAAAACAAAAAATAATCTAATCAACCCTAGAGAAATAGTCATTGGTCAATATTTAGGTTTTTCCTTGTTAGTTTTGATCAGTCTTTTAGGGACTTTTGGCGTTATGCTAATTCCTAAGCAATGGGTTGGTTTGCTTGGTTTAATTCCAATCTTTTTAGGGATTAAGTTATTTATAAAGGGCGAAGATGAAGATGAAGGTGCTATCTTATCTAGTTTGAACTCAGGAAAATTTAATAAACTCTTTATGAGTATTGCCTTCATCACATTTGCTAATGGTGGGGATAATATTGGGATCTATGTACCTTATTTTTCAACCTTAAATATAAGTGAATTGGTTGTTACAGTTATTATCTTCCTCTTAATGGTTGCTATCTGGTGTTTCTTAGGTTATCGTTTAGCAGCTTTCAGACATGTATCTGAAATTCTAGAGAAATATGGAAGATGGATTATCCCCATTGTATTTGTTGGATTAGGTATATATATAATGGTAGAGAACGAAACTTTTAATTCCCTTTGGAATTTGTTCAATTAATGTAGATGTCAAACATAAAGTCCCTATGGATGCTCCAAAGGGACTTTTGTCTTAGAAAACGGTACCTTAATAAGATATTAGCTAGCCATCTTACGACATACATCTGCACATTTGAAACAAGCTTCTGCACATTCTTTACAATGAGCATGATCGTGTTTTTTACACTCGTTTCCACATGCTTCACATATCTCAGCACATAGTTGACAAATTTGATGAGCAAATTGACTATTTCGAGACATTGCTCCAGCAGCAAAGGCACACATATCGGCACATTCTCGATCTAACCGAATGCAATCCGCCATATGGTGGCTATCTCCCTCTTTGAGACAAGCGTCATAACAATGATTACATACCTTCATACAAGCTAAACATTCATCAATACAGGCTTGAAATTGTTCCTGTGACATTACTATCCCTCCTTTTTTGATTCAATTATATTTTTACCTTACACATATCTTTTATTCATAATTTCTCCTCCGTAATTAATAAATTTTAAACTAACGGTGTCTTTTATCATAGATATTGGAGTTAGTATAGTTTCATGGACACAATTTAATTAAGTCCTTACAATTATTTTGAGAGGATGTGTCCGAATTGGAACGTAAACCTGCAGGCAAAAAATATAACGATGATTTTAAGAAAACGATTGTGGATTTGTATCATTCCGGCAGCCCGGTTAAAGAATTAAGCAGCGAATATGGCGTATCAGAAGTAACGATTTATAAATGGGTGAAAGACTTTACCCCTATTGGTTCAGAAAAAGAGGCGCTGACACCAAAAGAGTTAGCCGAGATTCAGAAAGAAAACCTTCGGTTAAAACAGGAGGTAGAAATCCTAAAAAAGGCTATGGCCATATTCGCGAAAAAGTAACCGAATCAGAGCTCATCGATTTTATCGAGGAACACAAGGATCAATATCCCGTCCAGAAAATGTGCGAAGTACTGGCCGTGCCAAGAAGCAGCTACTATGGATCCCTTGAAAAAACGACGTCAAAACGTGAACTAGAAAACCAGGAACTCACGCAGGAAATCCAACGGATTCACCTGGAAAGTAAGGCGCGTTATGGCGCACCGAAAATCCATAAGACCTTATCAAACAACGGGGTTTGTTTAAGCCTGAAGCGTGTCCAGCGCTTAATGAGAAAGGCAGGCATCCGTTCGATTACCAGGAAAAAATACCGTCCTTTCCCCTCAAAAGAAAAGGTTGTGCAGCTGGGTAATCTTTTAAAAAGAGACTTCTCTACCTGCACAATCAATGAGAAATGGGTGGCGGATATTACGTATATTCCTACGGTAAAAGACGGCTGGTGCTATCTGGCCTCTGTATTGGATCTGCATTCGAAAAAAATTGTTGGCTATTCTTTTTCTCGTTTTATGACTTCGGAATTAGTGATCGAAGCACTTCAAAACGCCTGTTTTTCTCAAAAACCCCGAAAGGGCTTAATTCTTCATACCGATCTTGGCTCACAATATACCAGCAGTGAGTTTACTCAGCATGTCCAAAAATACGGAATCAGGCATTCTTTCAGTCAGAAAGGCTGTCCTTATGACAATGCCTGTATAGAGTCATTTCACGCCATATTAAAGAAAGAAGAAGTCTATCATACCCAGTACACAGACTACCGGGCAGCGAAGCTGGCCATGTTTCAGTTTATAGAGGGCTGGTACAACAGAAACAGAATTCACAGCAGCATCGGCTATCAAACACCTCAAGCTATGGAGGATCAGATTAGAAGAACCGCTTGATACTTAATTTTTTTGTGTCCAAATTATTGACTCAAATCCAATATTTTGAGATTTATCTGTGAATGGTTTTCATATCAATATAACCATTTTGTTTACTTATCTGATGGTTTTGCTTGACTAAAAAATAACTAAATAGGATCTATACCTATCATTAGAATAGAGTTATTCCATGGGATGTTCATCATCATCTTCCAATATGTGATTGAGAAGAACAAACAATGCATCTTGCGCATCAAACTATACTTCTATCAACAGAAACATGGGCAGCTACCTGATCCCATTCTTCTAGTGTTTTAATTTGTTCTAAAGCTGCTTTTACTACTTCATGTTGTCCTTTTCCTGCAAAAATCCCTACACGATTTTTGTCCCATTTATCACCATAAATATTTGATAAGTAGTCATAAAGATTCATTATTTGCCTCCTCTATAATTCTGAATTTTTCGTAATTTGATTAACATATTTAAACCTTAACATAGTCATATATATGTTCATAGTTGTTTCGAATAAAGTGAAGATAACAAATTTCACTAATAAATATCCTATGTAAAAACCAACTTTGCGAAGAATTACACTTAAACAATAGGGGGCTTTCCTTAAACAATAGGGAAGCTTTTTTCTTGTTTTCTTGTGTGGCTATAACGCAGGATAATTAAATAAAAATAGATAGCTCTCTATGATATATTGTTAATACAAATAATTAAATTATTGAATATCAAATACAGATATATATAATGAAATGCATAATTCATTTTATCAAAACGTAATGGATGTGTTTGTTAAACTAAAGCTAAACCATGATCAAAATTAGGTGGGATAATATTGTGATTAACTGGGAATGGTTAGAAGTTGATATATTAGAAAGGGAAGAGAAATGGGAGGAAGCAAAATTGCTTCTAATAAAGAGTTGGCGGCAAAATCCTCAAGACATAAAAGTTGCTATTCGACTTGGTTTCTTTGCCTGGAATATATTAGTAGAAGAAGGGCCTTTAGGGATTACAGATGAGGATGTAGATTTTGATGAGTTAGAGACTGTGTTAAAGGAAGTAACACATTTTGGAATGGCTAATTTTATCACAAATGAAGATTTTCTTTGGTGTTTTGGCTATATGACTTCTCTGTTCCCAGATCACTTCGGTGATTATGATTATTGGGAAGAGAAAGGTATATCGATGTTAAAACATGCGTACGAATTATTCCCAAATGAACCAGTATATAGTTATTCTTACTTTGCATCTTTCTCCAATACCCCCAAAAAAAGCCTTAAAGAAGTATGTTATAAGGTGCAAGCTGTTCTTGAAGAGAGATTTCAAGGAGAAGGTGGTGTACTATCCGAATATTTTAAAGGCGTGTGGCAAAATAGCCAAATTCATGAAAAAAGCGTAAAGCTATGGGAAGATTTTTAAGCAGAATAATAAAGAAAATTAAATGAGGCATAATGCTGTTAAAAGTGTCGTCGTTAACTATATGAATTTTTAGATCCTTTAAGGTAGGGGTCTATTTTTATTTAACATCCTTCCCAGCATTCTTATAATAAGTGAATTTTTCTTATGGAAGAAAAGTGGCAGCATTCCTGTAATAAAGGAAAGTTTGTGAAACAACGTACTTAAGCTATAGGGGGCGATAGATTAACAACAGGTTCATTACGTATGATTTGTTTATATGTTGCAACTCTTGTATTATTTCTTTATTTTATTTTCGTATGCGACGAGATACATCTAACAGGTTTCAAGTTGCCTTATTTCTGCAAAGCTACAACTGGCAGCAAGAACGTATGAAATTGACACCAATAGGGGAAAGTAAAACTATTTATCATAATGCAGTTATTCTACCGACAAGAAAAAAAGTACAAACAACGAATATATAAAATTATAAGTTTGCGTTAAATAACTATTTAACGAACAGTTGAAAATAATGATAATGTTTAGTATAATTTAGTAATACATAATATACAGATTAAACAATTTAGAAGGTGTTAATAATGGGTTTCTATGCATTAAATAAGAATGATAATAAACTATACTCTATTAAAGAATGGGAAATGAAATTTATTAATATAATCCCCTATTGTCCAGTTTGTGGAGAGAGCACAGAAATTAAAGCTAAGGGTTCGGTTTCTATGAAAACCCACTTTGCACATATTAAAGGAACAGATTGTCCATTGACTATTGAACATCAAGGTGAGTACAATTTACTACCTCCTATTATTACTGACAAATCCAACGGCCAAGAAATAAAAAAATGGACTAAAGTTAACACCTTTTTTCTTTATAACAAATGCAAAGAGTTATTAAAAGGAAAACTAAAATACCAAGAATTTGGTGATATACTTAAAAAGGCCAACGAAAAAAGAATCTGGTTCTATAATGGGTTAAATACTAACAACCTTCCTTACGTTTTATTAGTAAATTACGGAATCTTTACAAAAAAATCAGGAATACGTTCAGAAGAATTTTATTTTATATTTGATAAAGTTACCTATGGAGATGATCTTTTTTTACAGAATGGGGTTACACATATATGGAGGGTATACTCTAATTTTGCAATTGAAAAAATAGAAATAGAATCCATCTCTCACAAAGATCTTGCACCTGAGTATTTTTGGAACTATATAAAAGAATTTATACAAAAATAAAAAAACAGCTCAGCCCTGCCAATAAACGGTAGCGGGGAAAAGCTATTTTTGACGTACATATGTGTTAGCAGCTCTACAAAAACGGTAGCGGAGAAACTAACACTGATTAATTTAAATAATACACTTTAAATCGATTATAGTCAAATAAAAAACAATAGATTGTAAGGAGTACGTTAATGAATTATCTTATTTATTTTGATGAATCCAATAAGATTGATCAGTTTAGTAAAGAGTTTTCTTACTATGGTGCTTATGGTGGTTCAGATCAATCTTTAGCAGTAATAGTTAAAAAAGTAAGAGCTGTTTTTAAAAAACTAAATTCAAAGAGTGAATTACACTTTAGAGAATATAGCAAAGATACAAATATAAAAAAATACTTCCAAGCCTTACATACAGTTATAAATGAGAATATTCGTTTGAATATTCTAATAGTAAACAATAATGATGCCTTTAACTCAGCAGATAACATAGGGTTAACTACACCAGAATTACGTAATCTGTTCTATATAAAAATACCAGAACGCTTATTTTATGGATTAACAAGAGATTTGTCCCATTTAGAAACTCAAGGTGAAATAGTTAGTGTGAAAATTAAAATTGATAAAAATGGGGAATACGACAAAATTGATTTAAACGATAAAATCGTTGAGCAAATGAATGCACACTCAGCATACAGAAATAAAAACTATCGCGTGGATAAAGTTTCCCAACAGGATTCTGAGAAATCACTACCCTTGCAAATTATTGATACATTCATGGGAATAGTAGTATTTTTATTGGAGAAAACATATCTAGAAAACTCTGATACTTCAAAAATAAAAAGTGATTTAATATATCGTTTCCTAATTGAACAAGATAATCTCTTTCGTTTTCAGAATCAAGTTCGCTTATTTAAATGGACTGGTCACGAAGAATTGTTGCAGATAAATATAGCAGAACATCTATCTCCTTTTATGGTGCATAAAACAAATTTTGATATCCAAGAAATGAATAAAATTCAAAAAATGCTTCTAGAAAACCCAAGTATTTCAACCAAAGATCTACGTATACAGTTAGGATATCCAAATACTATGTTGAGACAACTCCTTGGCTATAAGGACCAATTAAATAATATTGGAAGAAACACATTTCTTTTAAATTAACAAATAAACAAGAACAAGTGTTCGTTAAAATTAAATTTAGTGCAGACTTATGAGAATTATAGATTAGGAGATGAACTGTCTTGCCCATTGAATCCAGGCAAAGAATTATACATGAAGAACGTTTAGAATTAATGCTCCCTCAAATGCCTGATTATGTTCAAGAGTATATTCGTTCTAAACGAAGAGCTAAATATTCCCCCTCCTCTCTATTAGGATATGTTCATGAATATATTAAGTTTTTTAATTGGCTACTATCTGAGGGGGTTGCTGAATATACAGATATAAAATCGATCCCTTATTCTGTTTTAGAGACTCTTTCAAAGGAAACAGTCGAAATATATAGAGAACACTTAGAGAATGAAGATATTAGAACAGAAAAGGAAAAAAACAAGTTCCCCCCTGCACCTGTTCGTCGTAGGAGCAAAGATGCAGTGGATCGTAATATAAATGCGTTGAAATCCCTCTTCGGCTACTTAACTACAGAGACGGAAAATGAAGATGGAGAATGTTATTTTTATCGAAATGTCTTTAGTAAGATTAAGCAACGTAAAGAACAAGAAACTGCAAGCCGTCGAGCTGCAAAAATCAGCTCAAAGGTAATTAAGTCTAATGAAATAAGCGACTTTATTCAATTCTTGAAATTTGATTATGAAAAAAGCTTGCAAGCTACAAGTACTAAAATGTACAAAGCTTATTTAAAGCAAAAAGAAAGAGATGTAGCAATGATTTCTCTTCTCTTAGGAAGCGGAATACGAGTATCAGAGCTTGCTAGCTTGACTTTACAGGATATTAATTTTCATACCAGAGAAATAGATATCATTCGTAAAGGTAACAAGGAAGATACAGTGCTGGTTCTCCCTGCTGCTCTAGATGAGTTAAAAGCTTATTTGAGGGTTAGGCAAGAGAAATTTAACACAAAGGAATCCGATATTTATGTGTTTGTAAGTAAATATAAAGGGATGGTACAGCCATTATCAGTAAGGTCTATACAGAGTCTAGTTAATAAATACACTAAAGATTTTTATTCCCAAGATGAATTTAGTACCGGTAAAGGGTTAAGTCCACATAAAATGAGACATTCTTTTGCAAATGATTGGATTCTTCAAGGTGGAGATATTATTACACTTAGAGACCAATTGGGACACAGTAGCATCGAAACAACTTCGAAGTATACAAACCTTTCAAAGGATGAAGGTAAAAAGGTTATTAAAAAGATGGAAGAAAATCGAAATAAATAACCTCTTATCCCTCTCTACACCTATAATTAAAAGATTGGAGTAATAAAATGAGCCAAATTTCATTCGATGATTTGTTTCAAGAGGAAAAAAAGCTGGAGCGCACAATTAGTGATACCCCCTCTCCCCTACAAAACAATATTTTAGAGTTAGTTCGTAGAGGGGAAACAAGTGCTTTATCCATCTGTGAGCATCTTATTAAACTAGGGAAATTCTCTGATGAGCGATTTTCCACTAATAAACCGAAGGCCTATGGAAAGATTTGCTTAGCCTTAGACAAAATGACTAGAGATGGTCTATTGATTTTTGTAGAAGACATTGATAAAAAGGATAGAATCTATAAACTGAATTGTTAATAAAGGAGTAAGCTTTTATGTCAAATATGTTCAAATTTATAGAGGTAACTATGAATGATGGAGAAAAAGGATTGCTTTTAAAAAACTCGGATTTAAACTTAGTAAATCGTAAAGAAGCATTAGAGTATATAGAAAAGTTAACGGCAGCCTATAACAACCCATCTGTTGATCAGTTTATTGAGTCTCAAAATAACCGGATTAATGGTGAATTAAATATCGAGTTTACAATGCGATCTACGTTGTTAGATTGGGTTTATGATGATGAAAAGAATCAATATATTATTAATCAACCAACTTTTAAAATGAAGGAATTCAGGAAGAATCTTAAGCAAAATTGGTCCTTCCATTGTGCCTCATGCAATAAAAAAGTTTCAAGCAGTACTGACCCAGGTTACTTTTTAGTTCGTGCGTATACTTCGCAAGATAGCATAACTGAAAAGGCCTGTTCTTCTGCGTGCTGCTCCGTTATTTGGAGAGATAATGTACGTGATTGGATTACTGAAAGAGGATTCCAAGATAATGTAAAAATAAAAAGTAATTCCCAGAAAACGGAGGAATGAATAATGGAATTTAAAATTGATCCGAGTTATGTGACTATTACCCCAGAGTTGGAAGAGCACTTTCATAAATACGGTAAAGTCATAAAAAGTACAGCAACCGTAAGAGATTTAAGGCAAGTTTATGGGGATGATAATTTTTTAGATTATATGGAAGAGTCTAAAGAGCTCTTGGTAATTGCCGATTATAATACATATAGCTTAAAAATTGAGGAGTTAGGACCCCTTCATTAGTAGAAAAGAGGTTTAGTTATGCCAATCAAACCGTTTAGTGTACAACGCTTTATTCTATATATCTCCTGTATTGCATTCAGTGCTCTAGTTTTGTACATTAATTCAATATTTAACCCAATTTACGATAGTAACACATTTATCGTCCTAGTTTGCTTTTATTTTTTCTTCTCGGCTGCATATTCATTCACAGATCTAATAGGTATTAATAAGAAAGTTAATACTCTGGAAGAAAATATTAGAAAAAATGAATTTAGAGAAATGATTAAAAGTGATGTACATAGAATGGCGCAAGATATTAAGCCGAGGGTAGAAGAAACAATAGAAAAGAAGGAACCGACAGAACTAGATATATATGATAAAGCATATACAGATGCAGAAACAACTTGGAAAATGAAAAAACGGGAAGAACGTAATTCGTTTGAACACTACCATAGTACCTTATATCACTTGAGGAAGAGCAATAAGTATATTACGCTTATAAATATTTTTCTAAATATGGTCTTAGGAATTGTTTTATTAAATACCTTAACCCCTATAATATATACTATTGTTATTTTTGTTTTCTTATTGCCTTATATACCAATATTACTAAGAATAAAGAAGTTAAGAAAAAGAGAAAGAGCTTTATATCAAGAGATTACTCCAAATAAGTTAAAGGAGTTTCTTGAGATGATACAGAATGGTAGATTTTGAGTAAAGGTGAGGAATTAATATTCCTCACCTTTACATAATTTAAAGTATATCTCAATTATTCTCAAATTCATCCTTATTTTCTTCCATCTTCTTCTCCATATTTTTTGATAGAATTTCCATGATTTCTTCATAAGAAAGTTCTTGGTAATTTATTTTACTTCTAAGGAAATCCGAACAAACATCAATAAATACATTTGCGATTTTCTCTGTTACCTTTCTATTAAAAGTTCCCAGAATTAAACCTACGACTGGAGAAATAATGATATTGCCTTTTCCAACTGATTTACCTAGTAATTTTGTTAAGTATGTAGGAATTTTAGTGCTAATCTTTTCACTTCCGTATTTCACAGCCGCTTTTCCGACCGTTTTTGTTCCTTCGAAAAATACAAACGGTAGAACGATTGATTTAATTAATGGTTTAGCTTGTTTAGAGAACTTTAAAAAGTTCTTATCAACAGGAATCCCCATCAAAGTCATGATATCTTTTGCAATATAAAGATAAACAGCACCTTTTCCAATAAAATCTAAACCAATAGGCAATGTATCTGCTATATGACCCAGATTTTTATAATTAAAAGGTCCTTTAGAATCTAATCTTTCTTGAATAAATTGTCTAGCAGATTTTATTTTTTCTTCAATTTTAATTTTTTGTGCTGCAGTAAACGCCCTTTGGGTGGCTTCGGGAAGTATTTTCATTGTTTCATTGATTAAAACTTTCAAACCGTGAGCAGGGATTACATGACCAATAATATTCCTGTCCTTTGCAAGCACTTGACAGATAACTACTCCAGTTAACTCATTTTCTAAGTAACCTTTAAGTTCTTCCTCAGTATCAAGAGTTTGAGTTAATACTATAATTACAGGCATATATTTTGAGAAATCTCTAATCCAAGCTATTTCCGTATCTTCTATTCTTTTGCTCTCATTTGAAATACAATACCACATTACATGCATATGCTCTTCTTCACTTGAGGATTTTGCACGTCTTTTTATCTCTTCTATAATACTATTTCTAGAAACCTCTCTTTCTGCTGAATCCAATTCTAAGCCTTTTGTGTCGAATAAATTCACATCAACTCCAGGTACACTATATTCTTTTAGTGCTTGAGATACAGGTTTACCTATTCCTGTTTCAGCATAATCAAATCCAAAAATTGCATTTATTAAGGTACTTTTCCCCACTCCAGTTTTACCAGAAAGAATTATATTGGGTTTTATAAATTTTTGTTTAAAATCATCATCAAAGTTATCAAAGTGATTTTTGTATTTGTAATAAAATTCTTCCCATTGATTATTTTCAGTCATTAGTTCATCCTCTTCCCTTATGTTTAGTTATATTGTACCTGTTATTAAACATTATTATAGATAATAATACTAAAAATGTTTTATAATTACATTGTGAATATACGATTTATATAGTTGAGTTCAATTAAATAAGGAAAAGTGACCGAAAATTAATTGTTAACTTAAAAAAAGACTTCCGTATAGAAGTCTTTTGCTAACCTTTATGCCCACCGACTAATCCTGAACGGTGTATTGCCGTCCCACCAGGTGCATATGAAACGGCACGTAATAATGCAGTTGATCCATACTTATTCCTAATTTCATCTACAACATAGCCCAACTTTTTCTTTTTCCAGCTATTTGTATCAAATAGGTCCAGTTGTACCTCTGTGTCCTTCTCTAACTTTGTAAGTGAAATAGACACTTGTCTGACGGTCTGCCCTCTATAAAATTCGTTTAACAAATCAAGACAGACTTTATATATATCCATGGTTACATTTGTAGGTGTTTCAATTGTTCTAGAACGATAAAATCCACCGCCGAACTCGTCCCTACTATATCCTAGACCAAAACTAACGGTTCTGGCAGCTTGATTGTTTGTCCTAGCCCTCTTACATACCTCTTCACAAATTTCTAATATAACTGCCTCAATTTCTTTTCTGTCCTTGTAATCTCTTAGAAGGACTTGGCTTTTACCTAAGCTAACTTGCCCTTTCATTATTGGAGCTCCTACCTCAGATAAATCAATACCCCAGGCATGGTGATATAATTGATTACCCATTATACCAAATTTCTTCTCAAGTAATTCAAGATCATACCTAGCTAATTGTCCAACAGAGAATATCCCCATACTATTTAGAGTTTTTTCTACTCTACTTCCTATCCCCCACATTTCACTTAAAGGAGAAATCGGCCATAACTTCTTTGGAACATCCTCGAATGTCCATTCAGCAATCCCTGTTAGTGAATTTTTTGCAGCTATATCCAAACAGAGCTTACTTAAAAGCATGTTTGGGCCAATACCTATTGTGCAATATAACCCAAAATCATGATAAATATCTGCTTGGATTTTTTTTGCTATTTCTTCTGCTGAACCCCATATCTTCTCTAAACCACTACAGTCTAAAAAGCTTTCATCAATGGAATAAACATGAACAGCTGAAGGTGGCACATAGCGATAAAATAACTTAGTAATCTCTGTACTCACTCTAATAAATATGGACATACTGGGGTCAACTATAACGATTCTTGGGTCATCAGGTATTTCAAATAAACGTGATCCTGTCTTTATTTTAAAATCTTTTTTCATTGCTGGAGAAGCTGCTAGAACAACGCTCCCTTGTCTATCGGTATTCCCTACAACCGCTAAATGACAAGTTAAAGGGTCAAGTCCTAGCATTACTGCAGACACACTTGCATAAAAACTTTTCATATCGACACATATTATAGGGCGGTTGGGGAACTGACTATAATCAAACATCTTGCTCACCTATTTCTATAGACTTTATTAATAGCATTAAAGGATAGATGTTGGTAAAGACCATTTAATTTCCTAACATGTAATTCATCTTTTTGATAGTCAATAAAAATGGCCGTACCTGTGATTGTTTTATTAATATCTTCTGATTTAAATTCGAAAGTTAAATGCCAGTTGTACTCCATTGCTTCGTAAATTAAGCTGTTGTTTTCAAATAAATAATGGTATATACCATCTTGCTTAGTATCTAATCTCCCCATGACTTTTACCCTCTCCTGTTCATTATATGTAATAATAGCAGAACTTATGTTCGTTATCAATGTACGATGATTCCTAAATCAACTATTATTTGTAAAATAAATACCCGCTTTTTTTAGCGGGCACTCCAATATTTTAGTTAAATCATATAATGAATTTTTGAAAGCTTGCACTGCGCATATACCCATTTTTGGAAAGGCATTGATATTTGACTTCGCACTTAATTAGCGGATCCAAATAAATAAAGTCTTTATCCTCATCTATAATCAATTGTTTAGAAATATGATAAAAAGCCTTTCTTTCATCTGGTGGAACAAATTCTAATATTCCTCTATATTTGTTATCTTCCTTCATAAGCCAGCCGAATTTTTCTTTTCTTATGCCACTAATTGAGACAGTAGAGTATTGATAATTTTTAGTTTTAAAAATGACATTATTAGGACGAGAGTCCAAGTAATACGGTTTATTGTTATCTCTTGTTACCACTCCCTCCAAATCTAAATCAACCACTCTATTATATAAAGTGTCTCCATCTGAATATACAGGGGCGACAGATAAATTGTTTTGGTTTGGGATGTAATTGTTAAGTAGAGATATACGTTTATAATATGGTTCATTTAGTAATGACTTATCATTTAAATAGATAATATCGAACGAAACAAATTGAACAGGTAACACTTGTGTTAGTTCAGCAATTTTTGTGGGGTTAGAGGCTTGGAAACGGGTCATAAGGCTATCGAAACAAGGAACAGGTATCTCTTTTTTGGTATCAAAACAAATCATTTCTCCGTCCAATATACAGTTTTGAACAGGCAACTTAATTGAATCAAATTCAATATACTTTTGTGTAACCTCATTTTTATGTCTGGTAAAAATACGGATACGTCCATCTTTATAATGTAATAACGCTCGATGCCCGTCATATTTTATCGTCCAACTATAGTTGTCTCCTGTTGGAAGTTCAGGAGCGGGTTGAAGTAGCATCGGCTTTAGTGGTGTATTTAACATTCTATAGCATACTCCTCTCCACTACTTAGCATATCACCAATAGAAAAATGACTATATAGTAGCTTGTTAGAAACATAGGAAAAAAGAGACATATTATGAGAGAATAGACATCACTGTCATTGACTAGACAGGCTAAATGTCCTATAATAAAATTACAAACAGTGTAACATATATTATGGTTATAAAATACATAAACAATATTCGAAGGAGTTGAAAAGATGAATGTGATATTAGGTGCCCTTAATGGTATGCTGCAATATAGCAGAGGAAGAGAAGTTGGAGGCTATGGGATATTAGGCATTGTAATCGCGATTGTTGCTGTCTATCAATGGGACAATTTATTACCCGTTTTAAGAAGAATTGGAGTAGTAGATTTCTTTGATAAAATAGGGTTAATATATATAAATGATCCAGGAACAACGGGGCTAGCAGTTTTCCTTTTTATATTGGAGATTTGCATTGTCCTTGCTATTGTAATGGTAGCTGTAATAATATTGGGTCTTATTGTCAGTATTTTTTGTTCTAGTAAGGTTGGTACTATAATTATATTAACATTGCTCTCTCCAATTATTGCTATCGCAATCATAACTTTTGTAATTTTCTATTTATTGTTTCAAACACTAGGTTTAAAATCTAAAAAGCAAAGGATGAGAGATGATGAAGACAAATGGTACATGGAGAATTACGGCACAAAGTCACCTCAGACTATCGCAGAAGAAGAACATAATATGACTCCTATTAATGTATTAAAAAGGTATTGTGAGGAATGGGATTATGATACAGCTATGGATTACTTAAATACAATCCCGATGTATGGTGATAAGAGGTTCCTATTAGGAGAAACTACTACAGGAGAAATTTATGTCCTTTTACCAGATCCTACAATCAAGTATTCTATAATGAACCCTGGGCTTTCTGGTGAATTGACTCTTATAGGATTGGATGTTCAAAAGCAAAAGTATATTGATGATTTTGTAGAATTGAAAAAAACAGACCATAGGTTAGGGGATAGAAAGTTAGTTATATCATTCGTCCATCAAGTAGAAGATAGCGAAAAACATTCTCCTTTCGCAGTTTCTGAACTTATTATCTATAAACCTGCAGAGGAGATAATTAGGTTTTTTATGCCTGATTATGAGCGTAAAGACTTTAAAGCTTATTTGAGTCCTCTAGGTGAAAGAAAAGAGTATACTGAACGAGCTGATAGATATCAACAATATTATTTTGAAACGAAGGAACGACTTTTAAAAGATATCTCTAATGCTAAGGAAAAATATGAATTTGAACAATTGGTTTCTTATGTAAAGACTTTGAATGCTCCGAATGAAGATGTCATTAAATTAATGAGAGACTCCTCAGTAGAGATGGAAACTAACTAAAGGAGAGGAACGGTATAAGAACGCAAAAGTATTCTAGAGAGGAATTAATAAAAATAGCTCAATTACATTTAGAACATATCGAAAAATCAACTAGCTGGAGTAAGTTTTATCGCGATAATAAACTTCCTTCTACTCAAACGTATTTGGCTATCTTTGGTACGTGGGATAATTTAAGAAAAGAATTAAATTTGGACGTAAAAAAGAAAAAGGATATTATATCTAAAAATGAGATAGAGGCTATTTTAAAAATACATGGGAAAGAGTTTAAATCACGCAAACAATGGGATGAATATGCACATGAGCATAAATTGCCGACTTATAAGACTATTTTAAAGCATTTTACTTATGAAGAAATTCTAGACTTCGCAGGGAAACCAAAGAAACGAAATTTCTCCAAAGAAGAATTGATAAGTTTGGCTCTTGAACATAGAGAGTCTTTTATCGGTTTGTCTATGACTAAATGGGATGAATATGCTAAAGAAAATCAATTACCTACTGCAAGACAATATAATTGGTTATTCGGAAGTTGGAGTATAGCCAAGCAGGAAATAAGAAAACAGGCACAAAAAAAGAGTGATAGGTAGCATTTGCTATGTATCACTCTTTTTCAATTTGTTTAATAATATCCCATGAAGAGGTGGTAATAACTAGTATTTCATCATGTGCATGATCTGAGTGCGCTTCTTCTGTAGATTCTAATGAGATTGTAATTGGGCTAGACTTGCCATCTTCATATTCGAATTCTAATTCTACTTCATTTGTTTCCCCACCAAAAGCTCCCTTCTTTTGTTTGAAATTAACACCAGATATTGTATTGTTTCTAGATATGCGATTAATGATATCTATTGCTACTTCTTGCTTATCAACTTTATCGACTTTGAATAAGTCACTGGATATGATTTCTGTTTTGAAAGTAGACATAAATAAACCTACATCTTGCTTTAGAATACCGGTAATAAAGTAGTTAACAACGTCTCTTTGAGGAGAAACGTCGTTAACTTTTTCTGTATGTGGCTCAATGAATCCTACATCTATATCTTCTTTTTGTTCTGTAGCCCATTCTAATGTCTTTTCTGTATATTCTTTATCGGACTCGATTTGGGCAGCTACTTGTTCTTGAGTCTGCTTTAAATCCATCGGTGCTAATTTATTTGAAGGAAGGAAAATAAGGTAGAGGACACATAAGAGTGCTAATGTGCCCCCAATCATCATTAGAATTTTTTTTATTGTCATTGTTGGACTTCCTTATTAGCTTGAGCTGCTAACTCTTCCCTTAGTATTTTCCACTGATTTGCGATATTGGCTTGCTCCTGTTTTATAGCTAAGTATTCTTGTCGTAAACTATCCTTATCAATGGTAGTTTCATCAGCTTTGTTAGCTGCATCTACTGATGTTAAGAGTAATTGATGAGAACGGTTGACTAGTGCTATAAGTGTTTGATGAGTTTCAAAAAGGTCAGGTTCTATATCTAAGGCCTCTACTTTTGTGACAAGCTCATTTGACTTACCAATACTCTCAGTCATAATCTTTGCAAATTGGCTATTGCTAGTACTATTTGTATAGAGCCCATCTAAAGCATTATTATAGTTTAATAGAATATCGGTCATTTCTGTTATATAACCTTGTAAAGATTCATCATATTTAACCAGATAATCTACATTCTCTTCTGTTACTTTAACATTTGCTTTACTGTTAGAAGAACATCCCGTTAGGATGCTAACAAAGCATATAAGTAAAACCAAAAGTTTTTTCATAATTCACGAATCTCCTTATCATAAATTACACATACACCAATAGGGTTTATTTAAAGTTTATTAGTAGGGCTGGATCTACACTGTTTGTTTTCGAGATGTTCCAACTCGGTTGGTGTACCTCGAAATGCAAATGGGGACCAGTTACATTCCCTGTACCACCCATATAGCCGAGGAATTGTCCTTGTTTTACTTTAGCACCTGCTGCTACAGCTCTATTTTGCATATGTGCATAAACTGTTTCATATTCTTTCCCATCAATTTTATGTTTAATGAAAACAACGTTCCCATAGGATGATGATAGGTAGGATCTTGAAACTGTACCGTCAGCAGCTGCGTATATTTTTACATTGCTTCTGCCTCCAAGACCAATATCAATCCCTTGGTGCTTCGTACCCCATCGAGCACCATAACCAGAAGTTACGGTACCAGTAGTTGGTTTAATAAAACTACCAGGTTTTAATGTAGGAGAACCTTCACTTCCACCTTCATATGTAGCTGATGTTTTGAATTTTTCAGATAAAGCTAAAATATCGTTAATATACCATTCTGCATGGTTATAATGCCAAATAGCATTTCTTTTATCTGTAGAATATCCATTGCTTGCTAAGTAATTTGCAGCAGTATAAACTGCATCCGTTACATTATAAGGATCAGCTTTTCCGTCACCATCACCATCGACACCAAGTCCACCGCCTGTTTTAATTACACTAAGGCTAGTAATATCTAAGCTGGAAGATACTAATCCACCACCGATATCATAGCTCCATCCTACCCATGTTGCTGGGAGGAACTGCATCTGACCAACTGCCCCGGCGTAAGATACCATGGGTTTGATTGTTCCAAACATACTTTCTTTGGAATGTATGGCTGCTAGCGTATACCAATGAACCCCATACTTCTTTTCAGCTGCTAAATAAATTGGCATATATTGAGCGGGAACTCCGGCACCTGGTATAACCGTTCCGTCATAGCTAATATCATCATATCCATAAACCCCACCATTTTGACTTAGCCAATCCGTATAATTAATAGAACCACCCATAAAACTATAGTTTGCTTCTATTAATTTCTTATCATCTAATCCTAACCCCAAAGAATTTAAAATCGCATCAAAGTTAGCGTAATCTTGCGTAACATTTTGGGTAGAAGTAAAGTATTGATTTCTCGTTTTGGTAATGGTCTTCACTTCAATTACTTTGTCGACCATAATGGTTTTCTTCTTTTTAAGGTAAACAGTTACGTAACCTGCAGTATCTACTTTTTGATTTTGCTGTCTTACCTGTTCTTTTAGAAGGTCCTTCCAACTTTTACTTTTTGAATTAAAGTAAGGATAATTTTTGTCCGTAATATCTGCTATTGAAGGGGGAACCTTCAGTGTTTCCATATACTCTACTTCTTTTGGTACTTGGATGGTTTTGTGAGTAATGACTTCTTTTGATTTCCAATCCGAAGTATGAGCTTTATAATTAAAGATAGTGGACCCGTTCCAATATTGAACAGACTCTAATTTGCTGACTTCATTTTTCGTGTGCTCTACCTCGCCTTCTTTTACCTTCTTTCCATCTTCATAGACGATAACTTGTTTTTCTTTCCATTCATCATAATTTCCATATTCAAACTCTGGAGCTAATTCGGTTGCTATTTTTTTAATAATTTCTTTAATGCTCTCTAAATCTGAATCTTTATCATCGAACACATCGAGCATAATAGTGGATGCTATCAATCCTTCTGGAACTCGATAAGGTTTTTCAATAGGATTATTCATATCAACCGTAGCCTCTGATTGTTCCACAATATATTCGTGAATGGCTTTATCGTCACCTTCTAAGTCATCACCACTTGCCCAAAAGAAAGACATAGCTAAAGAAACAAGGAGCGCTAAGATTACGGAAATACCGACTACGAGTAGAGTAGGAACTCCCACTGTACCTATGAGCCAAGCTAACATTTTTGCTAAAACCTTTTTTAATACTTTTAATGCGAGTTTAATAGCCTTTTTCGCTATTTTACCAGCTTGTTTTTTAAACTTATTTTTGAAAGGTTTAGCGATTTTACCCGCTAAACCTTTCAAATTATCGGTCATTTTCTCACTAATGGAATCAGTAGTATTTTTTTGATGCCCTTGATTTTGTGCCATACTACTAACCCCTTAATGAGCCAGTAAATGCTTTATTTCGATACTGCTCAGCTTGTTTTCTCATCATGTTACGTTTATTTGGTGGCTCAAAGTTCATAAGATCATTTGGTTTAAGTGAAGTGGTAAAAGAAATTGATTGATTATCTACATTTTTATAAGTTGTCGGTACTAACTTTCTATTTTTCACTTCACAATTTGCAGTTACTACCTCATTTACTGTTAAACGAGCATCTCCACTACCATATGGACTGATTCGATAGTCTTGTCCATTTTTTTGGCCAACCATATAGCTTCTATTTCTATCAATCACCATTCGAATGTGGTCCATTTCAGCCACAGCATTTTTAACGAAATACTGACCACTATCAACTTGTTGGTTGTAACTTTGAACTTCTTTTATTACTCTCGGATTTTTTGGAGTATTTCTGTTTGCTACTAATTTATTTGGATTAACATTTATAGGTGGTGCAGAAACCTTTGAACCGCCACTATCATATTGATAAGAGTTGGAGGTCGGCATTAATTTACCGTTCTGTACAGTAAGGTCTTGATAAACAGTTTGTCCTTTCCTTAACCCAGAATGACCTGAAGCCAATCTAGAAACAGCTTGTGTTTGCCCAGTTTTGTCTCTAACTTGAAGTACAGTCTCCCCGTTTGTTGTTACCATTTGAATAGCTCCATCTGCAATGGTTTGTTGCCCATCTGGACCCAGCACCGTTTGAGCTAAATGTGAGATATCAGATATTTCACTAGTTTGTTTTTGGACTGCGTTATTATAGGGATTGAAACCTTGTAAGCCGAATGCCTTCATATTACGATTATTAGAAGCTGCGTAATTTGCACCTTTTTGATAACCAGCAACGCCTCCTACCATTCCAGAGGCGTAGGCAATGACATTTTTGAAACCTGCTTGTTTTCCTTCTACATTGTCAGCAATATGATTCTTCGCCACGTTAAAACCAGTTTTTGCTCCTTGAGTAACAGCTTGTACAGTAGCAGAACTAACTCTCTGAACAGGATTTGATCCTGATACGCTTTGTAAATTAGTTAGTTCTGTTTTTAAAGTGTTACCAAATTTAACCCCACCTGCCTTAATACCTTGTCCAAACTTAGTATCTGCGATGAAGTCACTAACACCTTTAATTGCAGTAACACCGGAGAGATTAGCAGCGCCTACAATTGCTCCAGTACCAGCTCCAACACCAACGGCTGTGGCCATTCTACCTATTTTATTTTGTATTATTTTGTTATCAAGCGGTATACTTCTTGGTAAAGCCTGTCTTGCATTTTCATAAACTGACTGTGCTTTGCCACTATTAAATTTGGCTACTGCCTGTTCTTTAGGAAGACTACTATTGTTAACATAAGCATTTCTAGCCTCATTAACCTTTACGCCAGCTAGTTGATCTCGTAAGTAAGGAGTATTTACCTCTTTTCCAGAATATAAGGAAGTACCTTTGACTGCAGATGTAGCATTGTTGACAGAACCAACGGAACTAATACTATTATTGGATAAAGATTTTTCCTTATTAGGAGTTATTCCACTCATCGATTCTACTATTTGATTAGATAACTTTTGCATATCAGGACTTTCTTGTGATAAGCCTAATTCACTTCCGACTTCAACTGCTATCTGCTGCCCAATACTAGAAGAACTTCCTGCACCCGAAGCAACTGATTTACTACCTCTTTTTAATATTTTTGCTATCTTTTTCTGCTGTAGGCCTTTGTAGTTCTTCCATGCAGATTGTTTATTGTCCTCATGCGCTTGCTTTTGTTCAACAGTAGCATTAGTTGGAAGTGGAGTGTTTTTATCATATTGTTTCATGAAACTATCTCTAGATATCGGAGACCACTCTTTGGCTAGCTTACTGCTAACTTCATTGGCTTTGTCAGAAGAAAATCCGCCAGATAATTTATCAGCAAGGTTTTCATTAAAGCCTGCTATACTTATATATGAAAGCCCGTGTGATGCACCATTTCCCATATCGCTAGCTACTTCTTGAGCAGCAGATTCAATCTCCATTTGTTTTGCGTTGACTGCTTGATTCCAAGCAGAGGCTCGCTTGTTATTATGGTCTTGTTTCTGCTTAGCAGTTGCATTAGTAGGTAATTTATTCTGTTTATCAAATTTATTGTCAAAGTCTTTCTTGTTATCCTTAGCCCACTTTTTCGTTAAGTTGGCGGAGGATTGTTTAATTAAATCAGAAGCTTTTGCGTTTTTCCCTTCATTACCTTTGATACCAGCAATGTTATTGCGTGCTTCATTAAGGAAATAGTCTTTTTTTGCAGCTTTGGCATCATTCCAGGCAGCTTCTACACTAGATTCATGAGCGTCAGGAAATCTTTCTTTAAAATCTGCTTTAAAGTCTTCTTCATTATCCTTAGCCCAATCAGAAGTGAGGCTGTCAGCGACAGAATTTGCTGTTTTTTCATCTGCTTTAGACTCGGCTTTCATGATGCCTTTCCCTTTATTCCAGCCTGCTTTAGCACCCTTCTTCACTTGGTTTCCTAATAATTGAGCGGCTCCAGTCCCTGCTCGTCCAGCCAGTCCGCCAATAACTCCACCAGCATTAAAACCTACCGTAGAACCTACCATTGCACCCATTGGTCCCATAGGAGAACCAATTAAAGTTCCAGCGGCACCAAAGACTGCCTTTCCTCCTCTTGAAAGAATCTCTCCACCTTTTAACATTTTCTCTGCTTTAGGCGTAGTACCAGTATCTGTACCTGTATTGCCTCCAAGGGTACTCTTTATATCACTCGTTCCAGTTCCTTCATCCTCTTTTTCTGAATCGGATTTATCTCCGGATTTCTGTGAATTTCCTTTACCACCGCGAAGCTTTTTCAAGGCATCACCAACAGATACTCCATCCATGGCACCTTTCGCAGCACCATACATTCCCATTAAGGCAGATCCACCCATCATGGCTGCTGTTTTTGATAACCTATCATTCATTTGTCCGCCAAGCCCTAGGAGAGCACGAACTGATTCTGTGACAGGGATAAATACCATCATCAAAATGACTCCCTCTACCCCATTTGTTGTAGTCGTCATTTTACTCATAATGTAATAACAAGCCGCATGAACAGATTGAACAAAAACAGTTCCAATTAATTCTTTGGCCCAACCAATCGTCATACCTCGTGTCTTAGGTATTAAGTAAAGTGCTAACATTAATGGACCTAAAATCAATAACAACATAAGCGTAAATTTTCTCATGGTATAGTAAAAATATGCCCATACTCCAAGACCAATCTTGATTAACTGAATTGCCAGCATACCAAGTACCCCATTGCTAGCTGTGATTTCTACAGTATCCTTTAGATTCAATAAATCACTTTCACTATTAAATAGATTGACAATACTTTGGTTAGTTAAAAATAATAAGCTGTAAATGGTATAGATATTAGCAAATAACAAAGCAACTATTGTTAATTCCTTAAAGTAATCTAGTATAAAGTTTCTATTTGCTGGATTAATTCCAGAAGTGGAAATTTTCATACCTGCAATGACAATACTAATTAATATGACGCACACAGCGACGGCAATGAACATGTTCATTCCTGGTACGTATACATTTGTAATCTCTTTTTCGGTAAAGGTTAAGAACGCTAAGTCCTCGTCCCCGCCATAAATAAGGTTATGTAATGTCGGTATCTTCTTAAATGGTTCAGCGAACATATCACCCATTTTTGCAAACAGGTCGGCCATTATTTCGGAAAGTTTATTCATCATAATAATTCATCCCTCCCGACCTAATATGTTTGCAGGTGCTTTTTATTCATATTCTCTTCATATACAGCTTGGTTAGATTCAATAAAGAATAACTCTTGTTCACTAGGGTTCGTTTGCAACCATACAGATGATTTACCAACCCGTAAAATGCCTTCCCCTTTATCAGGGTTTCCAAAGAGGATATCACGTTCACCTGCAGATAAATCAAAGTTTTCTTTAATATGCTTAAGATCGAGTTTACTTTGTTTTAAGAAAAGATAAGCATATGTGTTTTGCAGTATCCCTCTTGCTTTATCATTGATAACAAAGCGGACAAAGTCCTGACTAGCTAAGCGTAAGCCAGCATTCCGCTTTCTCGAACGTCTAGCCATTTTCTCTAAGAAATCAACTGTTTGCTCGGAACTTAAAAGTGTCCATGCTTCATCGGCATATACAAATTTCTTTTTCGTGGCATTATCCAAGTTTTTAACAAAATGTTCCCATAAGTAATTCAAGATAACGTGATAAGCTATTGGGCGTAAAAAGCCTTCTTCCATAGAACTAATATTGAAGTTAACTAGTCTTGCGGAATCAAGCGTTTGTGTTACCCCTCTGCCAAGAAAAGTTTGCCCATCAAATATCGGTTTAGATCCTGTTCTTAAAAATGGTTTGATAGCAGCAATTAACCGCTGTACTCTAGGTTCATCTATATACTTCTCTAACAAATAGTTATTAATATCAGAAATAGTTGGTTCAGGTTTTCTGACTTTTGATTGAATTAATTGATTTTCTACTTTCACTACTTCGTCTTTAAACAAAGAGCTAGGGTGGGAAGTATATTCAAATTGCTCTAGTAAAACATATTGAATGGCTTCTTCCAGAAAGTTACGTTCAAAGACATTAAGACCTTCATCTTCTGAGTTTTTTCCACGACAGATAATATCAAAGAAATCAATGATGTCATTAGTTTTCTCTCGTAATGGAACGAAGCGAATGTATTTTTTACCTTCTTTTTCAACAAGCTCTTTTTCATCTGACTCTTCTAGGTATTCAAGTTCTTCATCCCCATCTTCTAGCGGAATATCAGTAAAGTTAATAGCTAGTGGATTGATACAGATATCTTCTTCTTCACTAATGTTTAAATTAATACCACCAAGACGCTTAGTTAATTTTACAAATTCACCTTCAGGGTCTATCAATCTACTATAAATATTTGCTCCAGTTAATTCCCTTGCAATTAAGAGTTTAAGAGATACGGATTTACCTGAACCAGATGTACCAACAATAAACATGTTGTAGTTATCCGGTCTGAACTCTTCATTTCCGAAGCTATTGATAAACTCTAATTGGCCCGTTATTTTATTGATTCCAAGTGGAACGCCACCTACGTATTTGCCGCTTCCGCTAATAAATGGAGCAAATGTCGATAATGCTCGGCGATCAATGTTCCGTAATGAATCAGGAATTTCATTTTTTCCAAAAGGTAAGACACTTCTAAAGCCTTTTTTAACTCTTCCCCAAGTAGATGTTAGAGAAAAGAAGCTACTGCTCATTTCATCTTCTAAAGTTTCACTAAAATAGTTAAGTTCTTTTTCACTTTGACCATATAAGATACCAAGTGTCCCGACATTAAAGATGTCATTTTCACTAAATTGAATTTCAGACATGAGTGTATCGGTATCTTGAATTTTTGAGGTCAAGTCGTTGATTTGGTCAATGTTTCCCCTTTTGGTTTGGAACGATAAGTTAGACTCTAACATGGTAATTTGTCTCTGTAACATTCTAATCGCATCAGACTTACCAACTTTATTGATGTCCAAAAAGAGATCCATCTCTCCACTAGAAGCAAGATTATTTAACCAGTTTGTTTGCATTTTGCGCGGATATCCATCTCTTGGGATATAAACCGGTCTAAAATAAGTTTGAGTACCTAGAGAAGTTTTTATAATTCCATAATCCTCTGCATTTATTTTAAAACCATCAGGAGATATGATTTCCCACATTGTTGGTTTAGTGTCCATTTGAAAATCTATTTCCTCATTTAACTGCTGTTTTGTCTTTGAACTCTTTTTCTTAGGCAGTTTCTCTTTCGGTAGTTGTTTCTCTTTTTCTTTCCATTTCAGCTTCATGTTGCTCAATTGCCTCCTTTACCAGTTCAATTCGGTCATCCGACTGCTCGGCTGTTATATATAGGGCGTTTTTTTCTTGGTCTACAAGGTCTTTAAAACGATGTTTTAATGCTTTTCTTCTATTAAATGTGTAATAGAGTAATTCGTATATTCCTTCTGTTGGAAGTAGGTTTACTGTGATATCTGCTTTTCTAAGCTGATTCCTAGCAGAGGATAATCTTCTCATTAACTCCGCAAAAGCCTTTTCCATTATTTTTTTATCTAACTCTTCTTCCGAGTCAGCTGTAATATCAGCCGCCTTAATTTTATGAGTGAATATTAGATATCTCTTTGTTTCGTATCGTGGTGTATCTCTTTGCCAAGTTAAAATGTCATCAATCATCGCTTGTCCATAACTTAAAGCAGCTTCATTTAAATCATCAGAATCCTTCATAGCTTTTGCCATTAATTCAATGGGTTCGGATACATCAATGAATCGATTTTGCAGATAAATTCCTACTGGGAAGTTTAATGTTGCTGTCCAACTTTCCACCGTAATGTCGATTGCTTCCTGTTCATCTTGGCTTCTTAAAAAGTAGTTAACAGGGTCAACTTCTGCAATCATGGTAAAGGAATTATCGTGATACCTAATCATGTGAGTTGTTATATCCCTTACATCACTGAACAGTTCTTCAAAAATGTTAGGTTCCTGTTCAATTTCCACCTCATGTTTCTTTTTTTTCTTGTTATTATTTTTACTATTTGTATTTAGTTGAACGTTGGTATGCTTTTTTTCTTTCCATGGTAGAATGGGTTGCTTTTCTGCAATTCGAAAGAATATCCAACCACCAACAACGATAGCTGCCATAAGTAGCAGTGTGCTCATTATTTATTCACCATCCAATCTTTCGGCTTTGTACCTCTTCTCCAAATTCCAATTTGGTTTTTATAACCTAACTTAATAAGGAAATATTGATCATAATTGAGGTGTAGTTTGCTTTTCTTTAGAAATCCAAAAATGAAGATAATTACTGCTAGAGGAACGACGGAAATTACACAAGCTATGACCCCTGCAATAATACTTGGAAACAATTTGAAAACGGAGGGGATATAGGCGTACGCAACAGCCCCGCCAGAAATTAGATATATAAGTTGTCTAGTCGAAATTATTCCTAGAATAGATTTTTGTTCGCTACTCATATCAATTGGCACAGTCACTTTTCTCAATTTCTATTCTCCTTTATAAAGGCACCCCTCTATACCGTTCATAGAGGGGTTAAAATTTTTGCTTAATATGTATGTTATTAAGCTCCGAATCCTGCAAAATAACCCGCGATTGTTTTAGCTTTAACAATTACGAATACACCGACACCAGCCATTACTAGTCCAATAATTCCTTGTGTACGTGCTTGTGGGTTACCACCTTGAGCTGCAGACAACTTCATACCTGAAAAGATTAGGCAACCTAATGCCCAGAATCCACCAACAGCTGTAATTAGATAAATGACATTGTTTAAATCATCAAAGATCTTTGAGTTTTGAGCATTTCCTTGAGGACTAATCCCCGCTTTTTTCCAAGCTGCTAAAGCATTTTCTGGGACGGCAGTAAATAAATAAACCATGAATGCTGCGGTTAAATAATATGGAATATCCTTAACCATTTTTGCTTTCTTAATTGCTAAATTCATATTTTTCCTCCTAGAAGATTTAATATAAAAAACAAACAAAAAAAACCCCGAAAATCTATGGGTATATACATACGTGAATATGTACTACTCATAGATTCTCGGGGTTTTCCCGTTAGTTCTTTATTTGTATCTTTATCATAATAAAAAAGGATTAGGTGGTCAAGCCATTTTTTAGGACAATAACCTATATACCATTATTAGATAAAAAAGGGCTCAATATTGAGTCCCTTTAAAAACATTTTATCCTATTATTTGTTCCATGCTTCATTAATGATTTCACATGCCTTATATGGAGATAAGGAATCTTTACTAGGTTTCCAATCTATACTTGAAACAACTCTATCTAAATATAAAAGAGTTTCAATCCTGCTAGTTTCATATTCACCAGAACTATGAGCATTAACACATTCAAATTCTTCTGTAACTTTATTCTTCATGATATCCACCCCTCTACAAAACTGTAACTGATAAATAAACCACCATATTATAGTGGCATTAAAATATATTGTACTTTAGAAGCTAAATTGTAAAAATCATTTAACATGCTAAGGAAATCTTCATCTGCATGAATTGCCTTATGTATATCTTTTGGTATACGAATATAATCATTGGTTTTTAAATTTAATAGGGAATCTTGATTATACTCAAAAAGTAAAGGATAAATAGTGAAATCCTTTACATTTGCAGTGACTAACACACTTTCAAGCAAATACGCTGTTAAAAGTATACGTGCATCTGAAGTACCCGGGTAATTTGCTTTGAAGTCTTGTTTTAAATCGTACTTTGCCTTAATATATGAAGACATTTTTCGAATTAAATGCTCAATTTCAACTAAATGATTTGATTCAAGTTCTATTGTTTCACATAAAGTTAATAGTTTTTGAATTCTTCTGTTTTGGCTTGGTGACAAATTAAAAGATTGTACCTCCAGTTCCCTTACTACTTCTGCAGGTACATATATACTTACATCATCATTTTCAACTGCCATTTTCATGTGTTTCCAAAATAGCCGAGCTGCTTTTTCTAATTCTTGGTCACCTGGATTACTTTCATGTCGAAGCACGTTTGTATCAACTGTAAACTCTTTTTCTTGCTCAACAAATTTAATTTCCGTTAAATCTTTTTCTGACATTAGCTCCCCACTTTCCCCAGCCTTTTCTACAATGATCCGTTATTTTCATTCATAAACTCTGCTAGTTCTTTTGTTTTTTCTCTTGTAGATTTTTTCCGTTCAATATAATCATTCCAACCTGGGTAATGCATCAGTTCAGAAGCTTTTATTTTCCATCTACCACTACCTGGCATGGATTGTTGTGCATTAAGCTTTCCTTCCGCACAATATTTACGAATCATTTGAGGACTAACCCCAATTATTCTTGCGGCGTCTGCAACTTTTATATACTCAGGAACTTTTACTTGTTTTTGTTGAATTGCAGCATAAACCATTTCTCTCTCTTCCTCAGACATACCGTTGAAGATTGATTCTTTTTTTCGTTCCAATTCTTCATGTAGTTTATGCAGTTTTAGATATGCTCTAGAATCAGCTGTTTTCACATGTTCTTCTTCAAAAGGACTAAGTTCTACATCATCGAATAGCATAGACATTTTGTATTCCTCCATTCTAACCATCACCTTACTTTCCTCTATTATAACACCAATTTTAGCAAAAAACGAAAGAAACGAAAGAAACGAAAGAAACGAAACTAATGTGTTATTATTATATTCCTTTATACAAAATAAGATACATATGACAAATATAATTTTGCTAGAAATAGGTTTTCTAAGGAAGTAGACGTAAATGGCGAGAAATAACTCACAGAATAAAAAGGAGCTTACAATAATACTTAAGCTCCATCTCTCCATATTTAAAACATTTTCTTAATATGAGGTAAACGATGGGATAAAAATAAATCATCTATCCCTTTTCCCTCATCAGCATTCCATATTATTAAATTTGCTCTAAATCCATCAATTTTTAATTGCTTAGCACATTCCATTAAATGTTGTCTTACTTGGGGGTTAGATACAGCATCCGCATCAAAACAGATATTAACAGTATCTACACCCATTTTTTTTAATACAGGAATAGCTAATCTCCATGCTCCAACTCCAGGTAATGCAACAAAAGTTGTTCCAATATCCTTTAATTCCAATGGGTCATACAGTCTTTCCATACAATCTACTGCAATGTCACATTTTAATGGTCCTTCTCCTAACCAAACTGTCTTTGCTTTATGAAGAGTGCCTGGCTCCCAATTCATGAGTTGCGATGTTGGCACAGCAATATGTAGTGGTGCCGGATTTCCTGAACCAGTACCATTTTCCTTGTTTGCTGAGCTTAGCCAGAAGTAACGATTTCCTTTCACTACTCTAACCCAACCAAGTATTTCATTATTATGAGAAATGGAAGTCCATTCTTTCGAAACTGGAATTTCAAGTTCAGAAATAATTTCACCTTGATTAGTTACTTGCACAGTATTTGGTTGAGAAAGAACCTTTGCCTTTAAATTAGTACCATTTGCTTTTACTTCAACCACATTAGGAGGATTATCAATTCTATATTGAAAACCGACAATTTGGTTATAGTGATTTCGAAAAGGAATTAATATTCCCTTCATTCCAGCTATAGTCCAAAAGTTTTTATATTGATAAAATCCGGGAATACCCGCAAAGTTCTCAGTACCAGTAAGTTCTGTTATTTGTTTTACCACATTCCATGGTTTTTCAGGAAAGCTGCGATAATTTCTAATGATTACTTGTTTATCGGAAAGTTGTCTTTCTTCAGATATTAAATGATCATAATGATTATCGTCTAGTTCTAAGGATTCTAAGAAAGCTTGATAAACTGTATCTAATATTACAGCTTCTTTCTTTTCGTTTCCTTGTATAAACTCAGCTACCTCATCGTTATTAATTTTTCTTCTTGCTTTACCTTTTAAGAAGTGTAAATAACTAGGTAAAGCAGAGTTTTTGGAGAAATACTTTTCACTAGCAACTCTTATACAAGCTACTACCTCTCCATTTTTATGCCCCATACATCCACCTGTATGTCCACAGATAGGACACGGAGTACGGTAGTACTCATACCAATCTTGTAATCTTGTTTTCCTCATTAATTTAACCAATTAGGCACACTCCTCATTTAGTAGTTTTATTTAAATACAGTCTCTAAATCTACTTTGATCAATAGGCGGCATCACTGTCACTATTTTGTAGTGATAGGGCATCGTTTTAGCTATAACTACTACTATAGGATTATTGTCTCTATCCTTGCCTAGTATAGAAATTTTGTTGTAACTTTGAATTTCGTTTATGCTACCTGTAAAAATACCACTCACTATATCACCCTTTGAGTACCCTCTTTTTACTAAACGTTGTTTCGTATGATTTCCTATCTTTATAACGCCTTTTCCTGTCATTAACACCTTTTTGATTTCTTTTAAGTTCATTACTTTCACCCCCGTTTTAGTCATAAAAAAAACGGACTTTGGGTAGTTATGTTGGTCAAAAAACCTCACAAAAACTACGAACCAAAGTCCGTTCTATTCTTAGTTAGCCTGCTTATCTATCAAGATAGCTAAAAAATGAAAAATTCAATAAAAATTGTACTATCATGATAGCATCATCAGGGAACCAGAATCAACCTTTCAAGGGGATTAATTTCCTTAGGTAGTTCATCATCATTAATTTTCTAGATTGTGAGATTTCGAGCCCTAATTCCTTTGTGATAATGCGGAAAGGATCAAGTAATTTATTGAAAACCATAGTATTTTCAATGAGTGCGTGTGTTTCTAATTGATTTTTAAAATGTTCCTCGGTTAGATCCGGTAATGTTGTAATTAATGGGAAATCCAACTCTTTAGCAAGACACTCAGCTTTACTAAATGACATTTTACGATTAAATAAGAGCTTGATGGGTCTATCGAAGTCTTTCTGAATATTTTGTATGTAACTTTTCCAAAGTAAAATATCAATCGAGTTATCTATTACTATCCATAATTCATCCATATGTTTTAAAGTGGCCAAAGTTTCTTGCTGCATTTCACCATTAGGTAAATCCACAAGTACTACATCGTGATATCGAAAAAAATGAAAATAGACATTTAAAAAGTTTTCATCCCAAATATAATTTTTATCATTATCTCCTATTGGTAACCACAAAACGCCCTTATAGTACCAATGTATTTGGCTTATATCCATATTAAGAATGTCTTTATCCTCAAGATGAAAGACTTCCATAAAAGACTTATAATTAATAGGTTTCTCTTCATATCTTTCAATGATATGTTGAAGGTATTTTCCTTTCATACCTTCTATGACAGCTGTTTGAATTTTATTTTCCTGTAAGAATATAGCGTAGTTGATGATAAAGGTGGTCACGCCTATTCGAGAAAGTGGAGACCAGACTCCAATAGTCTGGTTGTTTGGATATGCCTTCCCTTTAAATACATAAGAATTACGCATAATATTTACCTTGTTTTTAGCTTCTTCATAATCAGCAGGCAATTCATTAGACGGATATTCTTCTTCAATGATTAATGGAGGAGAACTATTAACTTCTTCTAAATTTATACTTTCCTCCATCATTTTATCTACTTCATTTCTTGAATCCTCAAGAATGGGTGTATTTGTTTCTTGTAAAGTCACACTACTATCAGTTTTAATTTTATTTTGATTAACAGCAGTATCATTTATTAAATGCTCAGAAGCTATTTCCTTGCTCTTTTTTATATTCTTATTCGTTAAAGTCCATAATAAAATGTCTTTTTTTAAAGCACTCATGTCTGGAAACACTTTAATGTTTGAGTTGGGCAGCTCTTGTTTTACTAATTTGTTCTCGTCTAAAACAAAAATGTCGCATTTAACTCTATCAACATCTGGTAAATTAATACTTGGTGTCATTAATACAACTATTAAATCATAATCCTCTAAATGCTCGATTTGAAAATCTTTCTCTACATAGTTAATGTCGAAGGTTTTATTATCCAGCGCCGCAAATAGATCTGCATTATTAATCGATGTATATATTCTTTTCATACAACAGCTTCTCCCGTTTCAAATAGTCGTTTAATTTTTCTATAAAAGCAGATGACAACGGCAATGATCTATTTTCAATTTTAGTTAAGTAACTCTTACTTATCTTTAATTCTTTAGCTAATTGAAATTGATTCAAATTAAAACGTTTACGTAAGATGATTAGTCTTTCTACATCATCTTCAATAGTGATTTGATTAAATTTCATATTGTTACCCCTCTGTTTACTATTTAAAAACATAAAAAAAACCGCTAAAACAACTCCTATTATTTAAGGAGTATGCTCTAGCGGTTTTCGCTTTTTTTATTTTTTAAGTAATTATAACATAATATAGGTTATATATATATTTTTACCTGCAAGTATAGCGGCACCTGCTTATTTATTTAAAAAGCAAAAGGATTCCCTTCCAAGTTACTTATCCACTTTAATATTAAATTTTTCTCTTATTTCCCCTAATAACTCTTCTACACGACTACGGTCTTTAGGATACTTTTCCAAATACAGATCGCAATCTTCTACTAGATACTTATAAAATGTATCGTAATCTAAAACAAATTGTACATCTTCGTCCACTGCAGGTTCATCGAAATAATAGCAGACTCCTTCTTCTCCGAAATAGTCCTCTTCCCATTCCTCCCAATTACTTGCAAAGACAAAACGGGCATATTCGTCTCCATAACCCATTTCCTTTGGTATGTTCTCTAATATATACATGAATGCTCCATCTCCCATTAAATAGTAGAAGATGCGAATTAATTCTCTTTGTTTTTCCATATCCATTTTAAACCCACCTTTTATTCAATTTTAGGGAAGAAGTTTTTAATTTCGCCTGTTTCCGTGTCGATGAACCCTCTAAAACCTAATCCATTAGAAGCAATTCCATCAACGAATCTACCATTAGAAATCTCGCCACTTTGCATTGCCTCTCTACCCCATTCAAGCAACGTTTCATCCGAAATAACACTTGGGTCATAGACAGTTTTTGGCTGATTAATATTCTTCATTTCACCTGGTATGACATTTCCTTCTCTATCTTCTGCGGGAATTTTATATTTAATTTCATATATCCCCTCAATAAAAGGATGCTTTTTGGTATATACGATGCACTCATCAATATCCCATCCTTTGTCTTTGAACATCTGCATGAAATTATCCAGATTGTGACCTCCCACAATCCCTTTATTACCCTTTCTTACTAGTTTCTCCACTTCTATTATATGCTTTTCATATCCTTCTCTAAAAGCGAAATCATGACCGGAACCTCCGCCCCCTCTTCCAGAAAGCATACTTAGCATTTCTTCTTTCTCTTTGCTAATAGGTTCATGCTTCACTGTAGTACGGGCCTCTAGGTAATCATCTAAGTTGTCTACGCCATTCGCAAACACATAGTTGTCAGATTTTCTAATATTTCTTTTAAAGTTATCCAACCAGGTTTTACTCACATCTAACCCTTGCTTTCCAACCTTCACTGTTTGATTATACGCATTTTGGCCAATCGATTTTGCTTCTTTAGCCATCGCTGGAGCAAGTGGCACAAATGGAATTCCTGCAAATATACCCTGCGATAAACTAGCATACCTTTGTTCATCTGTTAGCTCATTACCAAACATATCCTTGCCGGTTAGATAATCAGATAACCCGTTTGCTGTAACTAGCCCGTAAATGCCCATTTCTGTTTTTTCCAGAGCAGTGAAAGCACCCACTCCTTTATAAGCACCCAATGCATGGTCAGCAGCACCTATTGCTTTAGAAGCGGAATAAATACCTTTACCGCCTTTGACCGCTCTTCCTGCCCATCCTACAACCGGTATAAAACCAGCTATAGCCATAACCCCAGCTACATATTTCTGGCCTTCTGTCAGTTTTTCGCCTGTTACTGGGTCCACACCTTCAGTAGCCCGTTTATAGTCATAATATCCCGTGAATTCACCAGCAAATGTTTTGACTCCATCTAGGAATTTCTCATGCCACGGGCGGTTTTCAAGCTCCCTTGCTTCATCTTCCGCTTTTCTAAAAGTAAGATATTCATCCGTTGCCTTTATCGCATCGCCCTGTACTTGATAAGCATTGCTAGAATGATAGAATTCAGCGTTAAAATGAATCGGAGAGATAGAGGAACCACTTGTTGTGGCCTGTAACAAAGCACTAAACAACGCCCCTACATATCCTTCTTCACCTTCGGAGGATAGATATTCATCCTTCAACTCAGCATCCAATTCCTCTAAAGCATCTAATGTCTTCGTACGCTTTTTATGTTGACTCGTCATTTCATCGTCGAACTTAGAACGAGAAAAAGCTTCTAAATCAATGATATCATCTACTTCTCGAAAAATACTTTCTAATGCTTTTCTTTGCTCAGAGACCATTTCATCTGCTTGCCTTTCCTTTTGAGCCAAATCCTCTTCTAAAAAGGCTACATCAACCCTTGTGTCGCCACCCAGGTCCTTATCCTCTAATCTTCCAACAATCCCTTCATGAAAAGCGATTTGTCGGTCTATTAATCTCTCGAATGCTGCTACAACGTCCAAGTGTCCTTGATAGAATCCTTTGATTGCTTTGGCACCTTGCCCTTCAAAATCTTCCAAATCCACTATCTCTTGGAAAGTAGAACGTATGTCGGTCATTTGTTGTCTTATATTTTTATAATGATGAACTCTTTCATCCATCGCATCCCGTAAACCGGAAGCATCTAATCGTTTCACATTATCTCCTCACCTTGCTAAGGATTTGGTTATGTTTATGTTTATTCCTGTCCTTGTCCTAATTAATCAAGACCAATGAACAATACTACAAAAATGACAAATTAACCCATATCCTATTATTGTAGAAAAGATAAAAGGTCTTTTAAATGAGGAAATAGTTGTGAATTTAAATTTTAGAAATTTAATTTTATTTCTATTAATAATAATAATAAAAGATCATGAGCACATCTAGAAGTATAGGGAAAATAGAATAGAAGTTTACGACAAAGATAGATAGTAAAACATATTTAAGTTGTCACATATACCGATGAATAGTATAATTCCTATATAACTTTTTTATAATTTTTCGTTTTTTTGCAATCCACTCTTTTGGATATGCGGTAACCTAATACACATTGCAGCCTTTGAGGTTGATAGATTTTTTGAATTTCAGCATATTTTTATGCTGTTTTTCTCTATCAAAACCTCAAAGGCTTTTTTGCGTTAAAAAACAAACGAGGATTAGGAGTTATTAATAAACAATTAGAGGAGTGTGTCAATATGACAAATCAAAAAGATTGTACGGACTTAAATGAACTGATGAACAAATTACAAGCACCATTTCCTGCTGAAGATATTGAGTGGCGTGTCCAACAAAGCGGAAAAGGTAACAAAGGTCCATGGGCATTAGTATTAGCCTACGTAAACAATAGAGCTATTCAGAATAGATTGGATGATGTTTTTGGTATAGGTGGTTGGAAAAACAACTATAAAGAATTTCTCCAAGGTATCATCTGTGAAATTAGTTGTAAAATCGGTGATGAATGGGTAACAAAATCGGATGGTAGTGAACAAACTCAGATTGAAGCTCTTAAAGGTGGATTGTCTGCTTCTATGAAGCGAGCAGCTGTTCAATGGGGAATTGGCCGTTATTTAGTGTGAACTGTTCTCGCTCAAAAAGTGTGGAAACACACTATATAAAAGCGAGGGAACATTTATGTTCTAACTGCATGTTTGACTATCGAGACTTGGAAGTGAGTCTTGCAAGAGTATCGTAAACTCTTGAAAAGGTCTAATACTACGGATAGCGATAATAGAAAACCCTATTATTGTTATAAGCCCGTTGAAGTCGGTGAAAATCGAGCCTAAATTCCTTGGAACATGGTTAGAGAAGTAATCGGGATGCCATAAAATAGCTATGGATAGAATGAACCTTAGGTTCTGGCGAATCACTGAATGTACGTGTCGATACGATCCGTTCCATAGAAATATGGAAGAGGTAAACCCATACCTTTTCAGTTGCAGAAATAATAATTAAATATATTAAATCTGCGTATAGGGAATCTCCCCTATTCAACTAATAAGCCAAATTACGATTATCTTATTAGTAACTGACGGCATAAAGGTGAGTCCTAAGGCTATATGCCAAGGCTAGAACATGCGGAACAGTTGAAGTTGGTGAGAATGCAGTACGATGGTTAATTATCGATTCGTGGATATAAGGTATTTATACTGAAATTCCTTTACACCAATGGCAGCAGGGTCATAGTACCGATGAAGGTCATGTAATGTGACTAGAGGAAAGGGCCCAAGTCTAATAATCTAACAAAAGCTAAAATATTCTAGGAATGTGTAACAGTAACCGACTAAACCTTAGAGCAAATTCTCATTAGAGGTGATGCGATTTGGTGCGAGAACTAGAATACAATCTTGAATCAGAAAGAAAACTTAGAGGTACATTAGATGAGCTGTACTCAAAAACAAAACAACAAATGGACAATCAGTTTAGAATTAAACACACATCGCTTCTTGAAATTGTGTTGTCAAAGCCTAACATTATTACTGCGATTCACTCTCTAAAGAGCAATAAAGGATCTCTGACACCAGGTATAGATGGAGTTACAATTCGAGATTACCTTCTACTATCGGAGGAAGAACTCGTTGAGTTGCTTCAGGATAGAATCCAAAATTTCAAGGCACAAAAAATCAAGCGTGTGTTTATACCAAAGGCAAACGGTGGACAACGACCTCTTGGTATCCCAACAATTGAGGATAGAATTATCCAACAGATGATTAAACAGGTATTGGAACCTATACTTGAAGCACAATTCTTTAAATATAGTTTCGGATTTCGACCTGCTAGAACTACTTATCATGCGTTGGAGAGAGTTAAAGTCCTTGTCCATCAAACTGGGTATCATTGGATTGTGGAAGGTGATATTCGTCAATTTTTTGATAAAGTAAACCACAGAATTCTAATTAAGAAGCTATGGAATATGGGTATCAGAGATAGACGAATATTATGCATAATAACGGAATTTCTCAAAGCTGATATCTTCAAATACATCTCGAAAAATGAAATAGGCACTCCACAGGGTGGTATTTTAAGTCCCCTTTTAGCAAATGTATATTTACATTACTTTGACAAATGGGTTACCAAACAATTTGAAGATTTTACACCGAGAAACCAATATTCCAGACACGACCACAAAATACGAGCACTCAAATCTTCAAACCTTAAACCAGGTTATCTAATCAGATACGCTGATGATTGGGTTTTAGTCACTAACAACAAAACAAATGCTTATAAGTGGAAAAACGTTTTTAGAAATTTTCTTTGGAAAGAACTTAAACTTGAGCTATCTGAAGAAAAGACTAAAATCACCAACATTAGAAAAAGGCCTATAGAGTTCCTTGGTTTTGAATACAAGGTTGCTCTAAAAGGTGTGAAAGGTAAGAAGAAGAAGGCTAAAAAGACAAGATATATTAGTCACGTAGCCCCTTCAAAAAAGAAGATTGTGAGCAAAACAAAAGAACTCAGAGCCGTACTTACCTCTCTTGGTAAGAAACTAAACCACAACAAGTTGAGTAATGCACAGCTTTTATTAACTTATAACTCTAAGGTTAGAGGATTAATAAATTATTATTCATATGCTACCGACCTCTCCATCATGGATAAAGAAGGTTTTAAACTAAAAATCAAAACCTATAATATCCTAACTAAACGTGGAGGAGTCGAAAAACCAATTAACGAATGTATCAACCTTGCTGACAAATATCCTGAACGAAGACAGAAAACTTTAGCTATTGCAACCGAAGTTGGTTTCGTTGGGGTAATGCCGTTAAATCTAGCAAAAATGAATGAAAACTTATTTAAGCAAAAGGTTCAAAATGAAACGCCTTACTCCCCTTCTGGTCGATTATTAATCGAAAAAAGAAAAGGAACAAAGGACTTCAGTATCAGACATGATGAGATAACAAGTTTAAACTTCCTAGACAAAATCAGAAAAAATCTAGTTACCTCGCCAAGATACAATTTTGAATATTTTATGAATCGAGCTTATGCATTCAACAGGGATAAAGGTAAATGTCGTGTTACAGGAATCCCACTTGGGAAACATAACCTGCATATTCATCACATTAACCCTAATCTACCGCTAGAAGTAGTCAACAAATTGCCAAACTTGGCTTGTGTTGATAAGAAAATACACATTGCTATACACAATATGGTTGATATGAGTAACATTTTGAATAATAAAGAATTAAAGAAACTGGAACGATTCAGAGAGAAAATACGCGCTTAGCTGGATATTAGATGGAACGCCGTATGAGGTGAAAGTCTCACGTACGGTGTGAACCGGGGGAAAAATCAGTCTTAGCAGGTAACGCTGAAGAATTGATTTACCTATCGGTATTATAAATTAGAAGCCCAGTTTGTGAAGATTGTTGAATGTTCTAATGCTCCCGGAGCAACTTATATTAATGATAAAAAAAATAACGTAAAAGGCTATTGGAATCCACCGCAATTACCTGCATGGGCTTTACCTACGGGTAATAACAATAATAATCCGCCTATTAACAATAACTTTAATAAACAAAAAACAGATGCCTTTACAACTGCTACTAATAAAAAAAGTAACAACGGGGAATTCAATCGTGAGGAAACTTGTAAAAAAATAAACAGTCATCTTACTAGAACAGGACTTCCTGAAAAGTGGTGGTTTAATTTATTTCAACAAGTTAGCCCTAATACAAAATGTCAGAACTACAATGACCTTGTAAGGCTTGCGAACGAAGAGGAACTTAAACGTTTCTATTTTGTAATTAAGCCGGTACACGACCTATTGAATATATCAGATATGTACAAAGTTAGCTTAGAACATGTTCTAGAACAAGTTCAAATTCTTTTACCAAAAGTTAATGTTACGGATCTCACTTCTTGTTTTACTCATGTAGACAAAGATATAGTCAGAGACGTGTTAGAAATGGTAAGAGGTAATATAAGCAATAACCTGGTACAGACAGCTTAATAAAACAATTGGAGACTAAATGAGCACATAGGGATACTTCTCTGATGTGCTTTTTATATGAAAACGATAATAACGGAGGATTTTAAAAATGAAATTTACAATTGCAAAAGAGTTATTAGTAGAGGCATTTTCAAAAGTGGAGAAACCAGTTAAAAAAACTAGTTCTAATCCTATATTACATGGGTTCTATTTCGAAATCACAAAAGAAAAATTAACGGTCATTGGCTCTGATAATGATGTGACTCTACGGTATGAGATACCTGTTGATAATGATCAAATTATTGTAGAAGAGACAGGAAAAACCGTTGTCCCTCCTTCCATTAAGGAAATGATTAAAAAAGTAAAAACAGAATTACTTTTTTCTTTAGAAGGCCACAATCTCATTATAACGCATGGTAAAAAGAGAAAAAATGAATTTAAACTGATTACGTTTAATGCTGATGAGTATCCAAAGCTACCAATTTTGGAAGAGGAAAAACCAACTCTACAATTGAAAGGAAATGAGTTTTTGTCCTTTTTATCTAAGACTGGTTATGCAGCGAGCACTTCAGAAACAAGACCTGTTTTACAAGGTATTTGTCTTGATGTAAAGGAAGATTGTATTAACTTAGTTGCTACAGACTCCCATCGATTAGGACAGATTAAATTGGTAGGAAAAAATGCAGCGAATTTACGTTTAATCATTCCAGCAAAAGTAATAGAGGAAAATAAAAAAGCCTTCGATTTGAAAATGGACGTATTTATCTATTGTCTTAACGATAGACAAGTTGTTTTCAAAAATGGTGATTTATTATTCTATTGTCGCTTATTAGAAGGAACTTATCCGGATACCTCTCGTTTAATCCCTTCTGAATTTACAGCAGAAGTGAAATTAGACAGGAAAGAATTCCTTGATAGCTTTGAATTAGTTAAAGGAGTTTCGGATCAAGCCGACTCTAATAGCCAAGGAATAGTGAAAATAGATATTAAGGATTCTGTTATTCTTTCTACATTTCAAGCTCAAACTGGAAGTGGAAAAGTAGAAATGGAATATGAGTCTTTAGAAGGTGACAATGAGATAAATATTGCTCTCTCTGCTAAGTACATGGTACAAGCTTTGAAAGCGATGGATGATGACTACATTAATTTTAAATATCAAGGTAATATGCGCCCGCTAATTTTAGAACCATGCGAGTCACAACATGATGAAGTGCAGCTCATATTACCAGTGAGATCACAGTGAGAAGAGAGGTAACCCCCCTCTTCTTTTCCTTTAGGAGGATATATGAAATTAGACTTTGCTCAATTAACAAACGCATTTAAGAAAAGTCAAAAAAAAGCAGATGAGTTAAAGAAGTCAGATGCTGGTGTCTCAAGAGCTATCAACTACTTTTGGAACCAATATCCAATAAAGCAGATTGATTTTAGCTCCTTTACTTTAGAAGATGCTAAGAGGGCATTTGACGAATGGTATTATATACCACACAGTGATGAAGATATTGAAGAAATAGAATATAGAAGGCTTGAAAGTAATATGTGGGTCTTATTTACAGATAATGAGTCTGTTGTTGCCCAACTATTTCACGCTAATAAAAATTATGAATATGAAGATGATTTCATATAAAAAGAGGTGTTAGATAAGTGGATATTATTATGGATGGACAAACAAAAGCGGATTATGATTCTTCTCTAACCAATTTTCTAATGGTAAAGATTTTTCATGATGCTGGTGTAGATGTTCGGAGGTTATCTCATTACTTTTTTCATGCAGGTTATACGTATGACCCCTGTGTAGACATTTTGGTACAAGGTTCAAGTCAACTCTTTTCTAATGTAGCGCATTATTCTTGCTACTCTGATGATAAAGAGGATATTGCTCATTGTTCCAAATTACAACAAATATTAGGCTCTCATGCGGAATTTTATATTTGTCTGTCTGATAATCGGATAAATAGAGTAATGAAAAGCGAGGCTGTTTATAGGTTGAAAAGCAGAACAGATTTCCTAATGAAAAAATTGGAACATTCTGAAGCGGAAATTGTATTCGACGAGGAATACGGACTAATAGTCGGATTTCATTGGGAAGGATTTTTGCATGAAATAACAGAGATTATCACAACGGTTCATAAGGAATTAGAACAAATATAGAAAGATAGAGGAATAGAGATGGATTTCATTATACGTATATCTGATGAAATAAATTCATTTGATGGACCTGTTGAGGTCGTTCAATTAAGTACTAGTTTTTCTGGGGAAGTTGCTACTTTACAAGAAATGATAAACATAAATAATCGCATGGTAGAAGGCGCATATAGTATGTCACTCCAGGATGTTTTAGCTTGTTTTAATGAAGCTGCTTCATCTCGAATTGAATCAGAAACACCTATCCTACCTAAAAATTGCGTAAAACATAAATGGATAAGTAAAACCAAAAACCATCAGCTAGTTTATATTGAAGTACCTAAACAACGTTTTGACATGGTATATCAAGAAACTAAAATCAACCAAGTGGGATTTCCAAGACTAATATTTAAATACGAAATAAATAGACAGCGAGTGACACTTTCCAATGTTTATGCTGTTAAAGATCATGAAATGTTAAAGAATGATTCAAAAATTTACTACTTCCCCTTTTCTCATGTTTCTACTAGTGGGCATGTTTGTATGGGAATGAATTCATTCCCCGAAATAAGTGACATTTATAAACTATCAACCTTTCACTTATTATTCTTACAGGCTTCTTTTGGAGAAGATTATGGGGCTAAAACAACATTAGGGCTTAATGTAAGAGACCTATTTAATAAACTCAGCAACCAAGATTTCAACGATGATTGGTTGTTACCTAATAAAGAGGAAACTTTAGAGACTATTTAATAAAAAATTACTGGAGGAATTACTTATGACTAACCAATTTAAACAAGAGGATATCTTTTCAATGTTCGAAATTGAAGATGTAAAGCCGGAGAAAGTGGAATTAGATAAAGCAGGAGAAAAAATGAAGGCTTTTCAGGCAAGAGTAAAAGAGACTAAAACAGAGGCTGCTACAAGTGTTAAAAAGCCAGAAAAGAAAGATACCTTTAAATTAACTGCTAATACCGTGATTCGATATGCTAATAGTGAAATACCAATAACACAGTATTTCTCTTTTGAGGAGATTGAATCAGGCATAGCAAAGAAGAAAAAAGGTGACGAGGAAGTTACGTACAAACCAATTACGGAAGAAGACCTGCGCAAAAAATTAGAAGTCGATTTTCCAATCTTGGTACCAAAATATACAACAATGGTATATGTAGAAAAGCAAGATGTAGTTATTCCCATCATGCAAGCAAAGAAAAATGGCAATACAGATTGTAGTCAAGAGACCTCTTTAAATGAGGTCTCTTCTTTTAGGAAAATACCCTATAATCTCCTATCCGACTTCATTAGAATAGCCCTAAACTATTCAAACCTATATGGGACGGAGGTTTATGCCAATATTTATTACGATTATGATACCAGCGATTTTTTTATGGATTTTCCTAAACAAAGAGTAAATCGAGTATTAGTGACAATTACAGAAGAGGCACATGAAACAGTAATGAAGTTTATTGACCGTCGCTATATGAAAGTGATGGAAATACACTCTCATCATGTTTTCAGTGCTACACCTTCACAAATAGATGATGAAAATCAACAATCCCCTATCCTTTACGCAATAGTCGGTAAAATAAATAACCTGTTTCCTGAAGTGATCGTAAGGACCTTTAATTTGGAGAAACAATCATTTATTAATATTGACCCTGCAAAGGTATTTAGGATACCTGATTATAGACTTGTAGGTAATTATGATACCTCTTTCATAGAGGTGGAGTAATTAATTTAAAAAAATATAAACTAAGAGGAGAATATAAATGAAACAAATTACTATTGAATTTAAGGGTAAAGAGCAGATAAATATTTATTATCATATCGTTATTATTGGAGCGGGTGGTACAGGAGGGTTAGTTATTCAACAACTTGCTCAGATGTTCAGCATGTTTGGCATTTTGGGGAAAATAGTAATAGCTGAACCAGACCTCTTTGAAGAAAAAAATCTTCGCAACCAACTATGCTTACCAAAAGATATTAATAAAAACAAAGCAGATGTTTTAGCACAAAGATACCGGGCAGCTTATCAAATGGATATTGCTACATATACCTCTGGATATGTAGAGGATGTTAAGACAATAGAAAAGTTATATGAAACTACTTATGAACGTTGTAATGGCTATAATACTAAGTATGTGCCAGTCTTAATCTCTTGTGTAGACAATAATTACAGCAGAAAGGTATTCCATCAATTTTTTGAACAAGCGGATGATTTACTATACCTTGATGTAGGCAATGAAACAATTGATCTACCTGAAGATTATCAAACGAGGCCGAAGGAACAATGGTCTGAAGAGGAATTAGATAGATATCATAATTCGGGTTTTACTGGACAACTAGTTTGTGGCTTGAAATTGAGAGGACAAGTTATTACAGAGCCAATAGCATCTATATTCCCTGATATATTAGAGGATAATGATGAAATTGCTCCTCCTTCTAAGCTAAGCTGTCAGGAACTTGCTACAAGCTTACCACAACGATTAATAGTGAACCGTTATTCAGCTATGTCGGTCATTACAATTCTTAATGAAATATTTGAAACTGGTAGCTTATCCACTCATAAGGTGTTTTATCATGCTAAGAAAGCCTTTATGAAAAGTGAACTAATTCACTAATTATTTTAGATGAAAATTTTAAAGCATTAGGTATTTTACTACTTAATGCTTTAAAATTTTTGTGATAATAATAATTCCTTTAATTTATATTTTTTACAGTTTCTTCTATTTCTTCAAGAATCATTTGAATGCTCGGATCATTATCATTTTTAAGTTCATCAATAACTTTCTGTATTAAAGATTTATCTAATACGAATTGTGCAGTTACTACTCTCCATACCGCTTCTGCTGCACGATCCTTTAAATTTTCATTTCCACTTTTTATAAAATTTAATAAATAACCAAAATACTCCTCATGAATACTTTTATCATCTATTAATGAATTGAATGTTTCAATTCCATTTATAATATCATCCATATCCTTACTATTAATTAACTTTCTAGCATCCTCAACTGTAGGAGGTGGAGTTGTTATTAAGTCTTCCTCTTCCTCATGCTCATGTATGTATAAGTGGTCTAGCATTTCTTTAAATGAATTATATATCGGAGTGATTTTATCCTCATCTGACTCTATATATATAACCTTTGGATTATCGCCATGATTATAGTCGAGGGCAATCCAAGTATGACCATCCCCGCTGATTAAAATAATATTACTTTTACTAATTCCCCACTCCTGTTTAAAATAATCTGTTTGCATTATCCCTTTGTCCTTTTTTATTCCACGAAGATTATCTATTTCTAAGAAGTCATCTCCATCCCACCTATTAAAAGCTATTGGCAGTGCATTATAAATAAGTGTTCCACCGTTTTGTTTTTTTAATAGTTTTATGTAATCATCAGGTAATTTAACTCCGAAATAATCTTCTGCCAATTGTATATCATCATCTAACAAATCTTCCAATCTGTATTGTCTTGATTCCACGTCCCAAATATCCATTATTACCATAACCTCCCAAAAAAATGTTGTTTTTTTACATTTTTTATATTAAATTGTAATTCTAGTATTTTTATAATACTACAATCAATTAAAAAGGAGAATATATTTACAAATGAAAAAGATAATTACAGTATTTATGGCAATTGCACTATTTTTTAGTTTGCTTACACCAGCTGGTATAGGTAAAGTTTTTGCTCAAGAAACCAGTACTTCAGATGTAAAAGCTCAAAATGAGGTAAGCATTGATCCACCAGAGGATAATACATATGAAATGACCAGGTATGGATGGATTAAACCTGCAGTAGAAGTTGTAGTAAAAGTGATTAAAGGGAAAAAAAATGTTCAGGTAACACTAAAAAACTCTAAAGCTTGGAAAGTAATTAAAAATGAACATTTGGCAGGAAAGAGACATCCAGTAACTGGTGTACCTTTTGATAAAAATGGTTTCCCTAGATTTAGTGGTCCGAGATTTAATTTAGAACTAAGATATTGGAAGTCTGCAAATTCAACTCAATGGAATAGTATAAAAGGTACAGTTAAGAATAAACTAGTTACTGATGTTATGTTTAGGAAACAATTTTCTAAAAGTGAAATTGATCAAATTAATGCAGGAAAATTACCAAGTACCTTCAGATTACATCACCATCAAGAGGCTGGTTTTCTCCAGATAATTCACAAGGATCTGCATGAGGGAACAGGCCATACTGGCGGAAGAGCTATCTGGGGTACAAAATAAAGAATGAACCCCTTAAATAACTTAAGTATTTAAAATAGTTAAAACTTTCTTAAGTGTTTTAACATACTTGTAGCCAAGTGAACTTATTTATGAATAAGAAAATGTGAATACGGTGAAATAAAAAATAAATATATAGAAATCAAAAGCAAAGGGAGATGCGCTCTCTTTGCTTTTTGTATTACTAATTAAAAGCTTCCTTTTCACTATTTTTATTCAAAATCATCTTTTACTTTATCAATTAACTCAAAGTACTCATTTACAGATGTTATTGTTATCGTTAGTTTAGTGTCTTGGATTAAATTGCTATCTGTTACTTTTTGAATTACTCGATCAATAATAATATTTCTTTCTGCTTCAGCTATATTAGCTTTTATAGAGATATTTAACCTTACTTCATTGAGAACTGTTTTGATAATGGTGATTTCACCTAACTTATCAAATCCATTCCATCTTGTTTTTGTAATCGTCCATAACTCTGCATTCTCATTTATAATATCTGCAGTTATATATGTCTCAGGATTTAGATAGGTCACATTCATCGGATCAGCAAATAAAGTCATTTCCATTTGAGTTTCTTCAACTAAACCTCTTTTATCTCTCTCGTCCAAAAAAGCCCACTTGGAGCCCACAACAGCTGTATTTAGTGCCAAATCCATCAAAAGAGGGTAAATACCTTCATATTCTGTAATAAGCCAACTAGATAGCTTTCTGAATGGTTCATGAGTTATAGTTGATTCGTAATTTTCACCAGTTACTGACCTTAACAAGTCTGGTATTTGCTGTGTAAGAATACCAACAGGTTGTTTAAGGTTGTCATCTGGTATTTCTTCTTTAGCCAAATTTAAAATTTCTACAACAATAAAGTATCCGTTAAAAATTTGCTGAGTTATTGTTTGAAACAATTCATCTTTTAAACGTTCTTTATCTTCGTCCTTCACTCTTTCAACAAGCGTTAAATTATAGTAACTAAGTAAGTTAGATAATTCTTCATTTATACTACTATCGTTTTGATAATGTGCTTTCAATCTATTTTCAGTGTAGTTATAGATTTCTTCCGTAGTTAAATTTGTCATTTTTTCATCCCTCTATTTTTTATTCTTTTACTTCAAAAGGTGGAGATAGATCATCACTACTGTACTTCCAAGAACCGTTCTCTTTTACAATGGTGGTTATGAAATACTCTTCGCCTTTAGTACTTAATACTTCTCTATAAAAATATCCATTTCTACCTAATCGGTCTAATACTGGCTGTGTAACTTGATAAGATTCTCCATGGGTGTTCTCCTTTAGATATGCATCTTGGATAGATTTATAAATTGCTACTGCATCTTCTTCTTGTGGTAAGTTCTTTTTTAATTCCTCCGTTCCGTATGTAGTCATAAATTGATAATATGTCTTAGAATCAAGCTGTAGGGTTTGAAACTTATATAAAATGTCTGCAGTATATTGTGCAAATTCCTCTACATCTGTAAATTGTTCTTTTGCTTCTATTTCCTTATTGGTCGTAAGCAAAGTTACTTCTTCTTTATCCATCTCATCTATAACTTCTTCCATAGGTTTGGCCTGTTCTTCGTAAAACTCTTGTAGTTCCTTTTCGGATTGCTTGTTTTCTTCTCGGTTCTCTTCTTTTTGCTGACTTTCTTTAATTTTTTTCGCTTCTTTGACTAGCGGATCACTATTCGAACAACCAGTAAGAATTAAACCTGAAGCTATAATGCTGCTTATCAATAACGGAGTTACTTTCATATCGATATCTCCTCTCTAATACGTTTTTTCTCACTTTCTGTAAGAAAAGTTATTAACTCAGCTATGTGATATGCTGGTAACTTCCCGGCAACGTTTTTAAAGTAATCTTGCACATTCAAGATATTTATTTGATTTGATTTAAAAATGACTGGAACATCAATATGTCTAGATATACATATTGAAATAGATTTTAAAAAGGCTTTATCTATTGTAGTAGGGATTGAGATATAAAACTCTTCTCTTGTTCCAAAGAGTATATTGGCCAATATTATGGCTTCCATGTTTATAAGATTGTAATCCAAAACAAAACTAAATATCTTTCTTTCATCTTTATACCATTGCTTTGTCATGGAAACTAACTCCTCGCAATGATGAATAATAAATACCCTCTTCTTCGCCAAAATTGTGATGTCTTCTTCAAGACTATAATCCCTTATTAAACTCAACAGATAAGGAGTTCTCCTTATATCATATGGAACTCTTAATTCCACCTTTGAAGCAAAAGGGTCTATATAACCTTCACTCATTAAAGCAGCGAGGACTAAATTCTTAAGAAATCCCCTTCTTTTGCTAACCATTTGACTTATCTTCTCCCAACAAAAAAACCCAGAATAAGCCCTGGTCTGTTAATCTTAATAGACCATGCTGCTTATTCTGGGTTTTTCCCATTAAAGTATTTTATTAATTTAAAGTATACACTACAAGGTAAATTACCATCAATATGTTTTTTCACACAGTACTTTCTGTGATGAATTTTAAATAAGAAGATGCAGTATTTTCTTCAATACCTAATCTTTTTGCAATTGTTTGCAAAGATTCTCTTTCTTTTGTATACATATAAAGAGCTAAGGATTTTCTAAAGATAGTCAGATTTAAATTTTCTCCAAAATTGAAATCAGAAGAAATAACCTTTAAATGATTAAGAATGGTCATTAACTGAATTGGACCAAACTCCTCGTGGTTATTACTATCTTCCCTTTTTGTATAAATTTTTGATGTAAATACAAAGTCCGAACTATTAAATAATGTTTGGTTATAAAATTCAATAAAAATACTCGCTTCGTTTTCTGTAAGAAGAATGGTTTTATGTTTCAATGTAATTTCAACTTGATCATCTAAATGACTAATTAAAACATCTTCTTTTTTAAATAAAAAGTCTGAATATTTAAGTCCCTTAAGTGCTAGTAAAAAAATTGTTTTTCTAACCATTGGATACTCTTTATGAGATAGTATTGGTTCCAATTTATTAGTAAGTTCTTCGTAGAAGGTTTTGACTTCAACTCGTTTTTTAATCTTTAAACTCTTTATTTTCACAGCAGGATCTACAGGTACCTTATCTATTTCCCATAAGTAATTAAAGAATGATTTAATTATTGTCAGTTCCTTATTAATTGTCGAAGAACTTTTTTCTTTTTCCTCTTGAGCTACCATATAGTCTTTAATATCTTTTGAACTAATTTGAAAGGGCTCCTTATTTTCTGGATAAAGAATAGTTAAATAAGAAAAGAATTGTCCAATAACTTTTTCATAACTTATAAGTGTTTCCCGACTATATCCTTTATTCTCCAAATGTTTAATAAATCCATATGGCATTTAACTCTCACCCCTTTTGTCCATCGTTTTATTAAAAACCATATCAACAAAAGGATTGAGCTATATACTCTCATCCTTTTATTCTCATTTTTTTAAAGATTATCTAAACCTTCTTTGATGATATCTACCAAATATTCTTCGAAAGAAGGATATTCATCAGTGTACACTGGTTTGCCATAAGGAGTATAGCAAACCACTGGACATTCTGAATCGCCATTCATTTCATTAGTATTTAGGCAATATATAAATTCATGTACATCCTCTATTACAATAAATCCTTTAGGTAAACCATTTTTTAGAAGCCTCTCCGTATATCCAACAACGGTAGTCTCATCTGGTGGTTCGTATCCAAAAATCGACCTACCTAACATTTCAACAAATCCATATCTGACTAAATATTGCTTATAACTTTTGGGTAATGTTACGTTCAACATGTTTTCCAAACTTAGTACAGTTTCTTCTTTTATGCCTTTTCCTATAGTATACTCCTCTGGATAATTAAGAAAAAAGGCATTAATTATATCATTCAAGGATTTTCACCAACTATATTTTAATACTAGTTATTTTGGATAAAGCCGTAAAACTATTGGGGGAATTATCTTTAAGCATAAGGAAAACTACCTCCTTTTGCAAGTTCAGCAAATGTTCAATTCTTTGCTTAGGAATTTGTTAGGCTTTTATGTTGATTAAATACATAAGAATGCCCCAGGATCCAGGATTCCCCTCGGTCTTTTTGTGTTTCTTGTTAGCTTAAGTGTAATAATTCACATACTCAATATCTGTTGGAACAAAAAATGCTGCCATTGGCAGCTGTTATTGAAATTTAATTTACTTCTAACCAATCTTTAAAAACTGAATTATCCTCTAGTTTAAAGTAATATTTAGTAAATCGAATAAATTCTTCTGAATCTATCTCTTTAAACTTATAATTATCATAGTATGTCTTTAAGAATTTTTCGGCCTCTTTGATTCCACCCCTTTCTTCAAACAGTTTCCATAGCATTGCATTGGATTTCCCATAGATATATGAACTTTGATTACTCTGATCGTACTGCTCCAAAGATAAGTTAACTGGTAAAGGTTTTAGCCGTTTTATCATTTCATATAAATCGCTATAAGGTACATCTTCATTAGATTTCGAATAAAAATATAGGCCCGTAGCAAACTCAGCAAATCCTTCATCCAGCCATGCTTCGTGGTATGGATCATTGCTAATTACTCCATAAAACCACTGGTGAGCTATTTCGTGGACGACTGTCGATTTTAATAAAGTAGGGCTCAACTTATCAAAATCACCAATTGTGTATGCTGTAACAACCCCAGGATATTCCATACTCTTCCCATCCAACACGATATCTAATTGATTGTGGGGATAAGGCCCAATTGTTTTTCCAAAATATGCAAACGCATCTGAAGCTATGTCAGATATCTCCTGAGAGAGTTCTTTATCATCACCATATCCAAAAACTCTAATATCCGTGTTTTCTACTTCTTTTTCGATTAGAAAATGTTCCTTCAAAATTGCTATAAAAAAGTCTTTAACATTATTTGCTTGTAATGTTCCAACTTTTTTAACTTCTTTGGGGTCGTTTGGACTTGAAGAAACTAGCGTATAATCTATTGGCAACTTGTAGGTAACATTAAAGTCACTAAAATTAGTATGATACGTCTCTCCTTTAAACCTATAATCTTCTTTATTCCATGCCTTATTCCTATAGGTAGCAAGCATAGGGTAAAACTGAGCCAAGTAATAGTTCCCATTATTCTTTGTATATCTCAAGCCTTTGTCTGGAAGAGTAAGATTGTATGTAAAGCTGACATTCACTTCACTATTTGGAGATAATTCATTATTTAAATCTATTTTCAATGTATCTTGTTCTAATGAAAAATCTACTGTTTCTCCATCTGTTTCAACTGTATGAATTTTAACTATTCCTGGATAAGCAGAAGATTGACCTAAACTATCTAAGGTCTGTTTGGTAAAGATATTAGGAATAAAATAAAAAACCAAATTATTCCAAATATCCTCAGATTTATTTTGTACATTTACTTTTGCTTTTACTTCAAATTCTTCCTTTTCACTCATTACAATGTTTAAATCATATGAAGCCTGATTACCTGCGGGTACTGTTTTTGGAGTAAATGACTTTTCAACTACTTCAGTATTGTTGCTAAGCTCTACCTTATTTACTTTTAATAGCTGTAAGCAAAAAAATAAAATTAATACTGAAAAGAAACTTAAATATACGTATTTAATAGCTTACTTCCCCCCTCGAATTCAATTACATAATATATGCATTCTCTTCTCGAGTTGGAAATTCCTGTATAATCTAATTCAAAAAATATTTCACTATTCTGCCCTGTTTCTCCCCTAAGAGTTTTTTCATTTCTTACAGGAATGCTGCTCCGATAGCTACATTAGAAAAAGGCCTCCTTTTATTAAAGGAGAGCACCCGTTATAATTAAACTTTTTTTACCATTCGTACTTGTTTTAAGGTATGTCCATCGAACTCTACATCAGATTCTTTAATAATTTCGAACCCTTTAGCTCCATAAAAGTTCTTGCCAATCTTATTATCTCTTTCGACGTTTATATAAATTTCTTTTATACCTATTAATTCTTTGACTGCTTGTTGTATCAAAGCAGTACCTATCCCTTTACCTTGGAATTCTGGATAAAGATAAATAGCCGCCAATTCGACCTTTCCACCATCCCTTACTATGGAATAGTTTGCAAAACCAACAACTTTCCCTTCAACTTCAGCAACATAAACAATAGAACGTTCTATACGTAGTTTCATACTTTCATCACTGTAATTTAATTTTAGGAAGTTTTTTTGTACTTCTAAGGGAATTATGCCCTCATAAGTGGCATTCCAAGTTGTTTTAGCTATGCTTTGCACTTGTTTTGTATCTTCGTAGCGCATCTTACGAATGGTAATATTCATCTAAATCCCCCTTTAAAATCTGTATTAGACTAAAAAGTATAAATTCCCATTTCAACTCCCTCAGATTGATATATAAGGAAGGTACTCTACATTTATTACAGGAATGCTGCTAATTTAGTGCCAGATTATAAAATAAGCATTAACCCCTTCTTGAAATTAATGTTTTTCACTCTTTATAATATTTCTCTTATAATCCTCTATAAGATTATCTTATTAATAGCTTTTTCTAAATCATTACGGGTTAGCAAGAGTTTATTTTTAAGATCTTCATTTTCAAATGAACTATCCAAATAAAACTCTGCAAAAGATTGATCCCTGTACCTTGGTACAACATGCATATGAAAGTGAGATAATTCGCTAAATATTCCCCCATTTTGGCAAATGGTTATTCCATCTGGCTTATACAGATTCTTAATAGCTTTTGAAATTATCCTTGATGCTTGTATGACATAGTTTCCTGTAGTCTCATCAAGTTCATCTACATCTTCATAGTGCAATTTTGGTAAGATCAGAACGTGTCCTTCATTATATGGATCATGGTCTAAAATACAACAAACATATTCATTCTCATAAACAACATTTACTGGCAGTTGCTTATTTGCCAAACTACACCCTAAACAACCCATCTCAAATCACCTACTATTTGTTAATCACCATTTAAAATAGATATATTTTTTAAAAATTAATCAAGAGCTAATAGAAATATTCCATAAATGATGGAGAGTTTCCTTCTTAAGCTAAACTGCCCTTATAGTTCCACAAGTACATACGTAAAAGAAACTCCTTGGATGAATAAAAAAATGACACTATTATAAATAGCATCACTATTGTATACAAAAAAATTATCTGCTTAATAATATTAGTCTGTACTTTAACTGTCTGATGTCATATGCATATCTGATTTGTGACATAAGCCAAATAATAAATAATATCCCACTGAAAGTGAATAAAGTTATTGGATAAGCATAATACCAATCAGGGATATAACGATGAACAATAAAATAGTTTCCTACCTCGTAACCTTCACTAACAGTGAACAATTCCTTATTATCTCTAGAATCTATTGAATTGCTAGGAAACAAATACTCAGCATCTTTTAAATCTAAGTCATAGTATGAAATGTCAGTGTTTTCATTTCTTTTTGGGTATATGGCGACATTTTCAAAAGTATGAAACTCTTTATTAACTCCTTTAATAGAAGTTTCAATCTCTATAAGTTCTTTTTGAGAAAGCTCTTTATAATTATCTAACTTGCCAACAAATTGATCACGAAATTTTCCATATTCAACTTTTTTTGAATCAGCTATATGTAAGCTTATTAATCCCCCAATAAGAAACAAAAAACAAGTATAGATTGTAGCTCTAACTATTTTATTTGAACCTAGATAGTGCATTTCTTTCCCCTCCTACATCAATCGTCATGGAATAATATATTCTCCTTATACACACGAAAACCTTCTCGGATGGAAAATTAATACCAAATTAAACTGTTCGAAAAATTCATCAAAACTATTACCCAATGTCGCACTTTTTTTCTAATAAGATGCAACATCAATTAGAATTTCTTCTTGAGCTAATGCTGCCACGATAGTTCCAAATGAGATATAAGAAATAATGGCATTAATCCTTATTGGATTAACGCCACGTTAGTAGTTCGATAACAACTTTAATTAATAAATATATCTAAAAGTCTCATTTTTTCCATACTTAATAACTGTTTGAAATTCCTCTCCACCATTTTTATCCTTTAATAAAGCATCCATCTTAACATCTTTAATATTGTAATGTCTCTTATTCAGAAAGCCCACACTTCGAATAGTTGGATGGTCTAAAATTGGTGTTAAGTCACCATCTAAGACATTAGTATTAACAAATCTAAAGTCAATTAGGTTAGGAAATTGATGTAAAAAATTCAGATTCTCAAGATTACCACAAGAAGTAAGACATAAAACACGAAGATTCTTCAGAGATAATAATTCTTCGCTTGGTGCAAATTTCTTTGATTGATTAATATGTAAATGTTCTAGCGTATCGACTAATCCAGACAGACCAGAATCATTTTGTAATTTAGTACAATAATGTAACTCTAAACGCTTTAATTTATTCATTTTTACTATACC
>NZ_JBBOTZ010000004.1:0-119872 GCF_038005785.1 Niallia sp. FSL R7-0271
CCCTTTCGGATCAGTAACAACAATACTGCAGTCCGTTATATTAATCATGTTGGTCAAAACAAAAGATTGTGTCTTAAATGAACCTGGACCTCCTACTACATAATAGTTCCTATTAGCTAATTTGCTTGTCTCATGTTGAATTAAAGCTTTTCCATCTTTAATCCCCATTACTATTCCACTTGCATTTGTTTTTTCAGTAGTTGCCATTATTTCACCTCATTATCCTTATCCTTCAGTGTCCTTTTAAGTTCGTCATACATACTTTTACTTGGCAAAATAGTAATTTGATCAGGAACTTTAAAAATTTCTGTATTTCTGGCCCATCTAGAAGAACCTTGAACTCCATATTTATCCCCAACGTTTTCATAGTCTTTATGACGGGACTTAAATAGTAAATAGATGAATAAAACAAACGCAGCTGCAGTTGAGACATATAACATTGGATTCTTTTCTTCATGCATTTCATTAATATTTTCAAATGGGTGAACCAGAATATTTATAGAATAATCACCTAATAACTCTGTACTAAATTCTTTTTTATGCTCCGCAATAAAAGGAAAAAAACCTGCAATGAACAAAGAAAAGAAAAATAAAAAGATAAAAAGCAAGGTAAAACTTATCACTTTTATTTTCATTTTGTTACCTCAACTTTCTGACATAGAAGCAAATGTGCCTAGTACATCTAGAGAGATGATTTTTTGTCTTCCATCCTCTTCCGCAACAGTAACTTCATATATTTGTGTGGTTTCTGGACTATCGACACCATCAATCGTATAAACGGTATCCAATACTACCAATCCAGTCAGTTCTTTGTTTTTAGCAGCCATATATAACTTCATATTAGTAATATTATTTTCAAATTTTATGTTTGGGGTATCGGGTACACCAGCAGACATCAATTGTCCATAAACGTCCTCATTCACATAGGCTTTTATCTTTTGGAATTTTTCCTTATATGTACCTGTAGAGTAGTTATATTGAGTATTAAAGAAGTTTTCTACCGTTTTCTTGGCTTCCTCATTACCTGCTAATTGGTCATCCGTTATTGCGCCTTCAGCCTTATCTAAACCATTTTCTAGTTCTTTTACTTGAGATTTTAAGTCTTTATTTACTTTCTCGAATTTTTCATTGTCTTTGCTCTCACTACTAACATTGAAGCCTAATGCTATATTGCTAAAAATAGAAACGACCAGCATTATAACTAGTGCGACTAAAATTTTTGTATTCATTCCTGTTCCTCCTATTTAACAACTCGACCGAAACCAGCCAAATGTTGTTTCCAGTAGCCTTGATTCCAGTTCGAGTACCCAATACCACCATTGTTAGCGTCGTACATTCTTTTATCATCCACGTAAATGCCTACATGTGTAATAGAGCTAGCTGGTCGACTAGGATTTGTCCCCTTGAAGAATACTAGATCCCCAGGTTGTGGTTCAGCTACTGGTATCGAATGAGATTCCTGTTCAGCTGCAGTTCTTGGCAAATCATATCCAAGCAATTTAAACGCATATTGCACTAACCCACTACAATCAAAACCAATCTTTGGACTTGATCCACCCCAGGTATAAGACCAGCCATCGTATTTTTGTACTTCTGCCATTAAATCTTGATAGGCTTCCGCACCTAAGGCAGAAGCATCTACATTACCTATATCACCTGTTCCAGATCCTGGAGCAGAAAGATATTGCTGAATTAGCATGACATAGTACATGTTTCCGTATGCATAGCGAACGTTCCCGTTAAAATCGGCCACTGGATTACTGTACTTAACTGTCTTACCTCCTGCTTGTTTGCTAGAAAAGGCACTAGCTAGTTCAAAGGAATATTGTTTTCCATTTTTCCCTACATAACTATTAAACCCAGAACCAAAATTGTAACTTTGAACAGGAGTCCAAAAGTCTAAGTCACTTTTACGAGCGCTTTTTACTACACTTGCCAAATGAGAAACTCCAGCATCAATAGAAACTATTGGATCAGTGATTGAATTAGGGGGAAGTCCAAGTGATTCTGAACTCTGCATAATATCTAATCCTTCTCCACCTGTTTCCACCATCATGATGGCTAAAATAACATCGACATACTCTGGTATTCCGTACTCTTCTGCATATCCAGCTACTACAGGTTTCCATGCTAAAACAGCTTCATTTACTTTGGCAGTTCCAGAATTCCCTTGATCGCCCCCAACTAGCAACATGACACCAATAACCATAACCATAAAAAAAGCTAGTACAATAAGTACTAGCTTCTTCCAATGTTTCTTTGCTTGTTGGGCTGCAGTTAGGGCAATTTTAACTGTTACAGCATCCATTAATCATCCATCCCTAAATCTTCATCTACCTTAATAAGCTGCTTTTGCAAATCAACTAGTTTATCCTCTGATTCCTTTAATTCTTTCTCCCTTTTTGCTTTTTCTTCTTCTGTTTCTGCAAAGTTATCATCCTGATTTAACAGTGAAATTTGTTCATTTTGACTACTAATTTCAATTTCTAACTTTGATTTCTTCAGTAATTGATCTACCTGTTTTTTCTCCGATTTAGTCAATTGAAAGCTTTCAGAGCTTTTCATTCTTTCCAATGTTTCTTTTGCAGAATTAAAGTCCTCATGCTCTATAAAAGCTAAAGCCAATCTTTGAAGAGTCTCCTTATCTTCAATAAGTGGTGCTTTTGATGCCAAATCATCTGCATCGAATTCTACAATTTCTTTCTCTATATTTAAATATGCTGACTTTGATTTCAAATCCAATAGCTTTTCTTTTTGTCCTATTTTGTATAGATAAGAAACAACATATTTTTCAATAGTTTTATCGTAGGCGATAGCTTCGTCAAATTTCCCAGCTTCTACAAGCATCGTTGCGATATCTTCAGGATTGTCACCTTTTTTCTTCATTAATTCTTTTGCCTTTTTAGTATCACCGCTTGATACAGCAAAGGTTAATTCATTATCTAGTTTCATTGTAGCTATATCATTCCTATACTCAGCTGCAACAGATTTCTCTACCTGTTTCACAGAACCTGCAAATAATAGACCTAAAACGATAACACCTAACCCCCATAGGTAAAACTTTCGTTTCTTCCCCTTCTTTTTGCTTATAGCTTGGAATTGAACTTTTTCGTAAAATCTTGATTGTTCTTTTTCTAGTTCGTTATCTACTAAAGTTTTAAGTTCTGCAAAAGATGTAACGGCATTAACTGTAAACATGAATTCGTTATTTTCTTTTCTTAACAGATTATCCTTATTAATTAAAAACCTTTTATAAGAAAATTTATCACTATAGAAACCTAAAACAAACAACTTATATTGCTCCAATGTGCTTAAATCTTTATGGTATGGTAGATAACCATTTGAACGATAAAGTACCTTTATATCCTTAAAGCTTTTAAAAAAGACATTGGTTAAATCTAAATATGTCATTCCCTCTGCTTCTAATAATGGATCTGTATCCAAAAGATTTTTTATCAATTGTAGTTTGATTACTGGTACATATTTTTTAGCATTCTCCAACGTTTGATATGTATTTGGTATATCGTAAATCAAATAGATTTTATTATTTTGCCGACTAATGCTTTCTACATCAAAAAAACCTGGTAGCGATTGCTCCAAGTCTTCTATTTCATCAAGGCTAGAAACCTTCGTAAACTTTTCGTCAATTTCTATCTTATATTCACTCTTATTGACGTAAAGAGTAAGGTTATCCATCATCGTTATTTTTTTCATTTAGAACCCCTCAACTTTATTCAACTCATTCGTTAGTTGGCTAATTTCATTTTGAGATAATAATACTTTATCAGACCAGTCAGGTATTTCTTTTGCACTACGTCCTGTTTTTTCTTCGTATTTAGCTGGATTTAATAAACGTAATTCTTCCTCCGTCAAAACAACTTTTAATAAAGCACGTTGGGAACCATATATAATTAGCGCTTCCCCTTGTTTTTTAGCTTGTAGAAAATGAATTTCTTTATCGGATAATGGAATTTTTAAACGATTAATTATTTGTTGAACTTCCCGTGGCTCAAAACCAAACATTACTTTTGTATAGCTATTACCTACAATAGCCTCACCAATCCCCCCAGGTGCATCGAGAAGGTCCTGAATTTGTTGAGTAGTGACCGTTGCACCAGCGTTATATTTTCTAAAACGTTTATATGCTTGAAAAAAGAAATCTGCACTTTCAGGATTTTTCAACAAGAAATGGAACTCATCGCAATATAGCTCATCCGATTGGGAAACATCACTTGTGAAAAGCTCCCATAAATAACTAAAAGTATTTAAATATGCAGCAGCTTGTAATTCTTTCTCTGTTTGTAATGGTTTAAGATTAAAGGAAATAATTTTTGCACTCATGTCTACATTGGTATATCCATTAAAAAGTGTACTAGAACCATAGACCATGTCTTCTAAAATAAAACAATAACGTTCTATTAATTCAAATTTTTTCATATCTGTTTCTTTTAATGCTAATAAGGCATTTAAAAGATTTTCTAAAATCGGCCAATCTTCATTACTCATTTGGTCTAAGTCTTTTTTCTCTCTAAATTCTCCATAAAGATCCATCGAGACATTGGATATAATGGACAATTGAACCTGATCCATATCTGCCATGTTTACCTTATGAAAACCTTTTAAGCGATTAACTTTTTGCCTTATTAAATTATCAACTTCTTTATCAGTTAGTTGACGGCTTCTAATCACATTATCATCATCTGAGTCTAATGCTTGGGAAAGAATTTCAAATGGATTCATACGAGTAGGGCTGGCACTTGATAAATCAATAACAGTCCCATCATAAGCAATGACATCTTTTGAATATTCATCTTCTGGATCAATAATGTAGATATTATCCTTTCCTTCCGCAATTTTTCTGAGTACATTACTTTTTTGATAAGTCGATTTCCCCCCACCCGAAGTACCCAAGACAATTTTGTTTCGATTCAATGTTCTGCCTCGATCTTTATAATCTATTGCAATCCAGGAGTTTGTTTCTTTATTTATTCCTTCAATAGTTGCTCTTGGAGTTAAATCGCAAATCTCGTTATCGTCAAAGGGGAAGAAAGAGCTAGCACTTACAGTATTAGTCATAGCATATGTGTACTCTTGCAAATTATTTATACCTAATGGAAAAGACGAAAAGTAAGCATCATCAATTCTTCTATAGGGTGTAATTGCTTTTAAATTAATTTTAATCAATACTCTATTCAAACTTTCTTCAAGAGAACGCAATTCTGACTCTGATTGTGCCTGTAATAGTATATAGGTGTAAAGATATATAAAAGCACTCTTTTCATCTAGAGATTGTTCCAACTGCTTTTTGGCTGTATTTAATTCTCTTTTTATTTGTTCTCTTCTTTGGTAATCTAATGTCTTTAAAAGTTCTGCTTCCTTGTTTTTTATTGTCTCATTATAATGTCTATTCAACACTTCACCATTTGCTGGTTCAAGATGCTGAGAAATCGTAATATTGCCTTTCAATCGTTTTAAGGGTGATAACCAGTTCCCTGTTGGTTCAGATGGATAACTAAGTATTACATATGGTTTTATATAGTTTCCACTAGCTGCAATATATTCTCGATTCAATTCAAATACAAAGGGATATCTACTTTCAATGACATCTTTATCAATTAAACCGCTAATCTGATATTCTTCTTTTACTCTCGGCTCACTTTTTTGTTTGGTTCCAAATATTGATGATAATAAACCCACTGTTTGCACCTTCTTTTAATGTTGATTGTAGATAGACGTTTTATAATCTAGGAATTGATGTAGTACGGATAATGCTTCATTAGCACTTAATACTTCTTGTTGGCTGTCATAAGCATTTAATACCTGATGGATCGCTCTTATTATTTCTTCTCTTTTTTCTGTTAATCTTCTTTCAGCTTCTTGTAAATATTCAAGTGTAGGCTTCTTTAATTTTTCTTTAAGTACAATAAAGTGAGCTTTAACAGCCATACTTAAATCAGTTTCTTTTTGCTGATATTCATATAAGTAACTAGCCCTTAGCTGTCGTAGATTTTCGTTCACTCCATTATCTTGCGAAGATTTCACATGTTGAAGTTTCCATTTATGTAGATATGGACCCATTTTTATTGGAACTGTCATAGAAACTGTCTGAGGACGGTAATGAATATTTTGAGCCAAAAATGCTCCATATTCATCAAAGATGGAATTCTGCTCATAAAGAGATAATAAATCAAAATTCACACCTTTTACTTTTATAATGGTAATCAGAGCATGTTCCTTTAAATAAATAAAATCGGAATATACTCCCTCAATTGGACTAATATCATTGAAGGAAATTTCTTTCTCGCTCAAACTATTCACTCCTATATTTCATTTTTGCTGGTTATAAATTAATTTAAAAATTTATCTTTAGGTTTGACGAAATACATCTTCTTTTTCTTTTGATAATCAAGAAATTCTTTAATGAAGTCTTTCGCTCGTATGTTATCCCTAAATTTCACAGGACGATAATTCACATAAATTACTGGAAGAATAATAATTAATACAATAAAAACAGCTTTAATAAGCCAAAAGACAATAGAATTGTAGGGTGGAATAGCTCCAATTCCTACTGAAATCAATAGTGCTGGAAGGATATAAACAAGTAACTCTTTTATTGTCATATTTGCTAATACTTTGTACTGGTTATCTACATTCTTAGGGAAAAACCACTTACGTCCCCTTTTCTCATTGCCATCTATCAATTCTAATAAGACTTGTTTCACTTGATCTTGATCCATACGTATCACTCCTTAAAGAATAAGAGAAAGCTTTTAATAAGCTTTCTCTTGTTATTATTATTTGAATAAAGAATATACCCAAGGAGCAATCCAAATGATGGCTGCAGATGCTGCAACAGCTGCTAGTACTCCACCAAGAGCTTTCCACATTTCATTTTTCGTATGTGGATCATCAATGTTAGGTAAGTGTTTAACGATAATTTTCAATGCAGCTACAACCCCAACGATAACTACGATGGCTGTTAATACTGTTTGAACTGCAGTTGCAGCGTTTTTCAATTTAGTTTGAACAGAACTTGTAGTTTCTGCTGCAAAACTTGCATCAGGTAATAACATAAATACTAAGCAAGCAATAGCTACTAGAAATATAGGTTTCCAATTTACATTTTCAAACTTTTTAATAGATAACATATTAATAACTCCTTTATTAAAGCAAGCACTAATAAAGTGCTTGCTTCTTTCCATTTAATATTTTAAATTTGTAATTCTAATTCTTTTTCTTTTGTTTTTACTTCGACTTTTGGGGTATCAGTTTTTTGTACTTGTTGAATACTATTCTTTAAGTCCCTATAGATAGATTGATAAACTTCAGGATGTTTATCTTTAACAATATTTAAAAAAGTCTTTAACCCATTGTTTTCTTTTTTCAACTGTTTAATTAACGTATCACTTGGAACCTCATCACCTTCATTCTGAAAACCGATAATACCATCAGGAACCGTTTTAACGGCTGGGGAATCCTGTTTATCTATATTCTGTTTTAAATCTTTCTCAGAAGGCTCTTGTGCCTTATCTAACGATCCCGTTTGTTCCATTCTCCTGTTACGTAATTCTTTAGTTAACTGCAAATCTGCAATGTTAAAATTTTCTACAATTTCACGATTTTTCGACTTATGAACAGGTTTCTCACTATCTATGTAACGATACTCCAGCGCACCTTCTCCAGTATTTAAGTCAACTGTTAACTTGTGATAATCATTTGATTGTCGACTAGCCGCCATGGTTAAAATCCATTCATTTCCTTGAGTAAATTCATTTTGTACATCAGTAAATAAATTGTTGTGCTTTTCCTTTAGCGTTTCTAAATATGGATTCATTAGATTTTTCAATTCTGTTTTCAAGTACTTATTTCCTGATTCAGTACTAAGATTCTGTTCGGGTATTCCTTTTTTTTCTATAAGTGAATACTTTTCATCTAGAGTATCGGTAAAGTTTTTAATCTTATCATTTACACTCTGAACCTTAGAAGCAATCTTATTATGAATATCAATTTTGATATCATTTACTTTATTCTCAATTCCAGTGCGAACTTGTTCTTTCGTACCTACCACTACCTGCTTTAAACCATCGGTAAGATCAGTGAATAATCTCTTTAGCTTTCCGACAATATTCATCTCTAATTGAGGAATTTCCTTTAAAGGAGCCTTTTCCATTTTCTCTGTGAATTCAGTTAAAAGCTTTTCCATTTTCAAGAAATGTTTATCTAATAAAGCAGATATTGCAGGTTCTTCAGGAGACAATCCTTTTTGCTCAAGAACACTCTTTATTTCTTTTACTCCCTCATTAACAACATCCATGACTGGATGATCTTGTTGCTTTTCCATTTATACCCCCCCAATCTTTTATATAATTCATTAGTCTTTTCTATATCACCACCTTTAAAGGGATAGGTTCTATCCATTATGATTTTTCATTACTTTCCTTTGTTTCATTATGACGAGTACAAGTATAAGAAGTACGATTAAGACTCCTATTAAACAACCTATAAGCAAGCCGTTAGAATCACTTTTTACAACAATTTTTTCATCATTGAATGTTTGTTTCCCCACCTGTTCTACTTCTTTATTAGCGATAGAAAAATCAAAGGAATTTCCACTTCTTTTCTCGTTGAAAGTTGTTTCCACAGATGCCTTATAATCACCACTGGATAGTTCTCCATTCCATGGAATTTCTAAAGTTGTCTTTGATTTTGGAGCTAACTGCAAGTTTGTTTCAAAAGAGAACACCTTTGAAGCATCTTTTAAAACAGTAATATTGATTTTCCCTCCATCTACTAAGGCAGCATTATCATTTTCTACATCAAGTTTTAAATTACCGTCTTCTTGTCTCACAGATTTAACGAAAGACTTAGCTAATGATTTGTTATCAATTGCAGTTGGCTTTCCTATCGTAAATTCAATAGGTAGAATTTTTTCAATTTCATAATTTGTTTTAATTGTGCCTGTCTGTTTTTCCTCATTACTAATACTTGTAGATTCTCCAGATTGTTCTTCTCTAAAAGAAATGGCACCTAAATAGGTGCCATCTTCTAAATCTTTTGTATTTAAATTAAAGGGAATAACCTTCTCTTCATTAGCTTTAAGTTCTACAGTTTCCTCAATACTCAAATGGGAAGCCACTTCATATCCCTTCTCTGTATACTGATTATTATCTGAACCTTTTATAAACCCAATTGAACCCCCACTTTCAGTAATAGCATTTAATGGTTGTGGACTTAATGTAATAGCTTTATTGGAATCATTGCGAATACGAAAAGATAAAGGATAATTGCTGTCTTTTTTTAGTGATAACTGAAATCTACCTGTTTGATTTGGATTTTGATTATCTTCGTAGATAGGAGTAATGATGTAATTACTTCCTATTGTTTTATCGTTGTCTTTGGCAAAAGAAATGGAAGGAATACAGAGAAGTAAAATTGCTATTAATAAAGTTATTTTTTTCATATCTAATGTCACCCTTTCTTTAAGCCAGAAGTTTCGCTCCTGGCTTTCTATTATGTGTTAAAGCCCTTGAACCACACTAAATGTAATCGTAGTTTCATAAGGTGTCGGAGTTGTTGGATAGTTGATTAAATCGACCATATTTTTATTAGGTGTTATTGTTGTTGTTATTTCATTTACTGCATTTATAGTGGTCGTTCCAGATTGCGTTCCACCATATAGCGTTGCTGTCATTTTATCTATTACAGCTCCTGAAACTGTTCTTGTTATATTCGTATTGGAGATTGCTTCTGATGTCACACGATACTGAATTGTATTTCCAACTATTGCCGAAGTTCCTGATTTAAAGCCTCCAGCAGGTGCTTTCTCTGTTAATGGAGTAGCCGATAACTTCAGTGACCACGCACTATTAGTTCCAGTAAGATCTTCAACTTTAATTTCTGGAAACTTTGCTAACACTATTTTTTGTGTTTCTGCACTTACAGTTACTAACGGATTTAATATTTGTGGATTACTAATTGTTAAATAGACCCCTTGGCTCTGGACTCCAGCTGTTGCCGTAGTTACATATTGATCTGCAGCAGCTGCCTTGGAATTAAAAAGAACAATACAAATAACAAAAGAAGACAAAAGAGAAATTAGTCTCTTTTGTCTCATACTAACCTTACGCATTATAACCCCTGTACTACACTTAGCTTAACAGTAGTTTCATAAGGAGTTGGACCACCTGGATAGTTAACAGGATCTACAGTTACCTTATTTGGTGCAACTGTCACATAAATTTCATTATCTGCAGTTATTGTCGTTGTTCCCCCTGCATTACTACCAGAATATAAAGTAGTGGATGTCTCTCCAGCAAGGTTAATACCAGAAGTTCCACTGAATGTTACATTTGGATTGGATATGGTTGAAGAATTTGTTTTAAGTACCATAGAATTAAATGGTTTTAAAGCTGATGAACCTGTTTTAAAACCACCACTTGGTGTTTTTTCGGTTAATTCAGTAGCACTAACTTTCAAAGAGAAATTAGAACCAGTACCTGTTAAATCTTCTACATTTATCGTTGGGATTTTTCCAATGACTACCTTTTGTGTAGAAGTACCTACAGTAACTGTTGGGTTTAAATCTTGAGGACTTGTCAAGGAAACATTATACCCTCCACTCTGAATACCTGTAGATGCCTTTGTTGTTGCTTGTTCAGCTGCAAACGCTGAATTACCTCCGAATAAAAACCCTAATGACATAACTCCTGTTAATGCTAATATCCCAAATTTACTTTTCGATAATCTCATGTTCTTAATACCTCTTTCAAAATAGTTTTAATATCCCTTAATTTTAGGCAACGTTTTTAAATACTGATTGGACACTATCCAATACCATATTAGGGCTTGCGAAGTTTACTACTTTAGGTAAAGAAGTAATCATGCCGATTGTATTAATTTTATTGTTCATAACATCCACTAATGATTCGAATACAGCTGGCAGTGCTACAGCTAATATACTTCCAATTGCCACTCCAATAATTAATGAATAAATCCCGTTAATACTGCGATCTGCATTTGCTTCAAAACTCATAATCAAAAAACTCCCTTTTCTTTTAATTTTTTTATTTTTTAATTCCTTACTCCCTTAATTAGCCTCAAAACCTTTTATTTATTAATGAATTGAATCACCTCCTTAAAAGAAAAAACACTATATTTAATAGTGTTTTGGAATAAATTTATTTAAAAATAATTGCTCTATAGTTTAGTTTTGCAAATTCCTTAAATACATCAAAATAATTAAAGGAAAAATCCAAGAGTATTGCTAAAACTGCAACACCTGCTATCATCAACAGATTTCTTACACCACTTTGCAACTGAGTCACCTCACTTTACTTACGGCACTCCCTCTAGATGTAATTAGTTGATCAGGTAGATCAAAGAAAAAAACTTCAATATTACCAGTAACTATATAATTTACTTCTGAACCAAATGACTTTTTATCTGAACCTGATAAACTAGTAACCTCAAACTTGCCATCGTAAAATTTATTCGAGTACTCATTTATATTTTCAACAGCAGTTGAAGTTAATCCACCATTGCGTTCAATCTGTCCATCTATATAAGTCTTAAAGTCAGATGATTGAATATAACTTACAAAGAATATGGTTATAGCCATTAAAAACATGACAAAGGCCATTAACATAATCTGTAATGAAAATTCGCCAGCAGCGTCTTCTGCATACATTTAACCACCCATTTCTCTTAAAGATTGTTCATATTTCGGGTAAAGATATCAAAGGCAGCCCCAGCCATATAACCAATCATTGGTATAAAGTTCACCATAGTCAGTTTAGTTGGATACATAATAAATGTTCTTTCTTTATGTTTTCGAATATCTTCAATACCTCGCATCATTGCTTTTCTAGCTATATCACTTAACTCATCAATAATACTGCTATCACTTGTGTGGTTTGTATAATTATAAAGTGATGTCATAAACGTGCGAGCTTCATCGGTTCCCCCTGCAGCTACTTCAGCAAATTGCATATATGGTTGAACCTTATTGGGACTTTCCGTTATATCAATAATCAACCGATACAGATTATTTTTAAATTCTCCATCCTCTAAGCGATCTAACAGCTTTCGAAAAGTAGTTATGATAGACTCATTTGAATCCTGTAGATAGGTGACAATTAATCGTTGAAAAACATACCATGAAATTTGTTTTTCATATACTAGACCGTTATATTCATGTTTTTCTTTTGTGTAAGCATTTCTCCAAGAATAAACGAAAAAGATTATAGATAACAACGATAGCCAGGGACTAACTAGAAAAGCTGGAATAACTGCAGCAAGAGTAGACAAGAGCGCATTTCTCATTCTTCTCTTCTGGAACAAATAAAACTCGTATTCTCCAAACCCTGACTTTTCAACCATTTCATACAGATCTTGTTCGGCGACTAAATGCCAAAATCTCTGCATTCTTGTTTTTTCTATAGGTATTTCAGTTATTTCCTCCACATTTTCACCTCCATTACCTCATCATCTGCTAAGTTCATTTGAAGGGAATGAAAGTAAAAACATAATGCTCCTATTAGTATGGCACTACACACCCAACCGATGATATTGTGAGCGTAATAAAGTAAATAAGCATCTACTCCCCTTGCAAAGGTTAAAATGCCGACAACTACTACAGGATATAAAGTTGTTGCTTTAAATTGTCTCTTATACAAAACTTTATTCTGTATAAATATATTTCTTTGCTCTAACACATCATTATGCCATGACTTTAGTTCCTTTATCTTTTTAATATCTGTTCTTCCTTCTAACGAAGCCGTAACTAGGTTGTCCATAAATAAACCAAAAACAAAATCACTAGTATATTTTTCCTTTAATAAATTAAATGCGGACTGGACTTGTTTGGGTGTAGCATCCATTAAATCAACGATTAATTGATCCAATTCCTTTTTTAATTCACCTTTAGCGATTTCCTTAGCACACCATTTTAAAGCAGTTACGACTGTTTCATCTGGATTAGCTAACAAACTAGTCATTGTATTTATAAATCTGTTTCTCTGTATCATGGATTCTTGGTTATAGATACGCTCCACGCTAATTTTCATTAGTACTATGAACCCGTAAGATACACCTACAACTCCAGCAATTAGTGCCAACCACCAATAGTAGGTAAGAACATAAACACTGAAAAAACTAACCATAAAAGGAACTACTAAAGCCGTAAAAATCTCCTTTTTCATTAAAGGATTTCCATATGCAGTACGATAAGCATTCAGCTCATCTATACTCAATACTTTGCTTTCACCAAATAATTTCATTATTCCTCATCCCTTTTAAATCCTTCAAAGTCTGAACCCAATTCGTGAATTCTTTCAAAGAAGTCCTGACTAAGTTCTCCATATGATATATCTAATGAGCCATCTTTTTTCATTCTTTGTTTAAAAACTGTGGTAGCTGTGTGATCTCCATGAAACTCTACAATTTCCGATAAGAAACGTCGACCATTTATCTTTTTTAGATGAATGCCAAAATGAACATAACTATAGATATCATCTAAAAACATTTTATCGTCTACTTCATAACCAGATTTCGCCATACCAAGTAAACGTTTTGGGATAGCTCTGGCATCATAAGCATGAGCAGTAGTCATAAATCTATGTCCTGTCAAAATCCCTTGTAACATTTGATAAACTTCTTTTCCAAGGATTTCACCAACTATAATCCAAACGGGATGACTTCTGAGTCCAGCATATGCTATTAGCTCTTCTATACTTACTCCCTCAGTTGCTAACCAACTGAATATATCCTTGTTAGGCCATAATTCTTTTGCGTAAATATCTATGGTTGATTCAATAACTGCCATTCTTTCTTTAAAAGGGATATAACTCATTAAAAGCTTTTGAAATTCGGTTTTCCCTGAACCAGTCTCCCCAGCAATAACCATATTTGACCTTCCCTTAACAGCAGCCTTTAAGAACTCTAAAATTTCTAAAGGAGCAAAATCCTTAAAGTTCTCTTCGCTTAATGCCATATATGGTCGAGAAATACGAATTGCCATTGTAGTTCCACTAGGTGCATTTTGTTTATGAACAGCGTTTAATCGCATAAAGTCTTTACTAGTGTTAAGGATTGGATTTTTACTTGAAATTTCTTTTCCAGTAGAATTAGAAAATTTAGCTATTAATTTTATTACTTCATTTTCAGAAACAGTTTCCAATGAATACTTTTCGATACCATTTCCTTCCACAATTAACTTTGTACCATCAAAGCCAACATCCGTAACTCTTAAATCCTCCCTTAACTCTTCAACCAATCCTAATCCTACTAGCTCCCTTACAACGGATTCCAGTTTTTCATCATCATTTAAAATAGAACCATGCTTGTTAGCAATAATTTTCTTTAGTACTTCTCTGGTTTCCAAGTCAGCAAATGCTTCTTGAAATTCCTCAGCATGATTCTCTCTAAGATCATTTTTAATCTCTAATAAGAGATCCTCAGATATAGACATTACATACCTTCCTTTCTCCTAAGCTCTTAACCATTTACAATATCTGTTACAAAAGTCGTTTGATACAACGTATCCTCATCATCTGTAACTTTTATTTTCACTGCTTTTAAATAACCATCACTGGTTTTTAAATATTCAAAGCTATAACTTTTCACATTGACTTTCACATTTGACTTTTCAAATTGATTCTTAAACTTTTCCTCAAATACTGGTTCAACTATAGCTGCTTTATCTTCAATAGCCCTTGTGCTGTTATCCAGGCTTTTAGTAAGTGCAATATTAGCAGCCTCATTTAAAACATTGGTTAAATCGTTATATCTGTAACTTTGCATGGAATAGATGCTAACTGTAACAATAGCGATGATTCCGATTAAAAATAAAATCATCCACTTGGGAGCATGTCTCATCTAAAAAAGTCCATTTTATAAGCGATTAATAGTAGAAAAACAACTACAAGAATTACACTATAGATGTTATAAAGTACTTTATCTCTCTTTACCTTCGCCAATTTAACTCTAGTCACGATTGTTAGAACCATTAACAAACCACTAGCTATAAGTACTATCCAAAAGTAATCATTTAAAATATTTATCATATTAATTTCCTCCTAATAAAAAAAGAAGTCTTTTTAATAAAAGACTTCTTTTCTTCTGAATTTTATTTTGTTATCCAATCTATATCTGATTGAGTCCAGCCAGCTGGAAGCCCTTCAGGGAATGGATCATCACCATTAACTGGTTTTAAAAGTATTGCGTCCTGATCAATCGTCTCAGAATCTATATGAACATACATATGAGCAAAAAGATTAATATTATCTTCTATTTGAAGCTTCACCTTATTTGCTCCGATTTCTGTAGACTTATAAGATACGTCATATGATCCTAAGTCATTCCAGATTGGTATATAGAATTTATTACCACCATCTCGAAGCTCATCTGTAATATTACTATCTTTATTAGCTACTTGCTCATCCGTAAATAGATTTCCTGTAAGTTTTTCAACATTCATATGAGGAAAGATAAACTCATTGGAACGGACAAAATCACCATTTAGCTGTTTGGAAGTTTCCTTATTGAGAAGTTCTATTTTCATATCAGATCCTTCAGTTGGATAATCAAGATAGGAATCTCTTAAACTATCAGGAGCATAGAAGGAAATTTTATTTTCATTAACCTTTGTAGCGAACTGATAATCTGTTCCCAGCTCATTGCTGTAATCAAAACTCACTTTTGTTTCTACTCCATATCCAGTTCTTACCTTTTCTAAAGGTGTAGCCTCATATTTAATAGTCTCATAAAATGATTTCATTGTTGTTTCAGGTGTCTTTTCTGTCATAACAACATAAGATTTACTACCTTCATGTGCAGACTCTCTTTTCACATCGAAGGTAACAGTACCTTCAAAGGCTGTATACCCTTTTGTCGCAAGACTCTCCTTCCCTTTAATTACATCAAAATCATTTTTATTAAACCCTTCAAGTTTAACGGTATATGTTTTATTTTCATTAACTGCTAACTTATTTTTAGGGATTTCAAACTCCAAATACTCAGGAAGTTTGGAAGCCGTGTATTTCTTATCTGTAATCTTTGTAGACCCTTGATATAAAGAAACGTTTATTGTTTTATTCATATCATCATAGTCTTTTATTTTAGTACTATCACCTTTGTAATTTATTACTTTTGAAAGATAAACTCGAACTGGTAATCCTTCTTCTGCTTTAGCTGTATATATTTGTACTTTCTCTAAACCAGTTTTAATCAACGGTTTATCGTAATAATAGTTAATAACAATATTGTTAGTTCCCATTATTCCACTTTCCGTATCCCCATCAGTTCTGACATACCGAAGGGTATATTTACCATCTTTTATAGTGATTGGACCTTCTGAGTATTTATCCTTTTCGTGTAGATTATATGTCTTTACTTCAGCAACCTTTTCCCCTGTTCTTTCATCCAAATAATTGACTGTAACACTTCTGCGAAGCTTATAATCAAAAGTGTGCGAAGCATCATTATTATGTGGAGTTAAAATTGATACGGAATTGTTGCCAAATAAATCATAAATTCTATTACCACTTAACTCATGTGTATCTGGAGCCGTAAATTTATTTGTTGTACCTACTTTATATCTTTCCTTTATATGATTGAATACATCATTTTCAGGATACATATTTTGTTCCCAAACATTCACCCACACATAAGGATCATAATTAAGTGTAATTGTTTTGTCTTTCCTTGGCATTGTACCCGATTTAGCTGCTGAACCTCTTAATTTATAAGAAATATCCTGATAAGTTATACTTGTCCTAGCATCAAAGTTATAATCTGTACCTACTTTATAAGTACCGATCTTATCCGTCTTTCTTATGGTTTCACCTGTTTGGTAGTCCTTATATTCTGCATATAAATCCCATGCTGTAGTGTACCAAAATGTTACAGTGAAATTCTTATTTGGTACAGTTCCACTCTTTGATTTATCATCATCGAGTAAGGCATCCTGACCATCTGATTTCAAGTTATTCTTATATGACACTTTATAACTGTCACCTATTGTAACTGTTTTCTTTTCTCCTAAAATCTTTTCTCCTGTTTGTCTATCTTTATGGTCGATCCACATTGTAACTTCTTGCTTTTCAAATTGAGCTTGAATTCGGACTGTTTGAGCAGGGTCAGTATACCATTCTCCATAACCCAATGTTTGATAGCCAGAAGATTTAGGAACTGAGATTATAGATTGGAAAGCTTTCATAGAACCTCTAATATTTCCTGTATCCAGCTTTCCAGCATAATCTGAAGGTGCCTCAAAATAGAACCAATCCCCACCAGAAACTGTTACCTTCCCACCACGTTTAGAGTAGTTATCCGTCTCATTAATCAACTTAACTTCATCAGGAATAGTAAAAGTTAAAGTATTTGATTTATCTGCTTCAAATTTAGTAGTTTGGGTTTTTTGAACTCCATTAGAAAAGCTTACTGTCAGCTTTTCTCTATACATTGATACATCATCATCAGGTACAGACCCATTTTGAGATAAGTCCCACAGTTTATCGTAACCTGAAATACTTTGACCACCTGCATAATCCCCATTGTAAAGCCTAGATAAAACCAATGATGTGACCACAATACCGCGTGCTTTATCACTACCAAATATATTTTCAGGGCCATTCCAGCCATAATACAAAGCTTTCAGGATCTTAGCATTATTATAGGGAACAGGAGACTCATAAGATGCTCCAGTACCAGGAGTAGGCTTTTCGTGTTCAATACAGAAAGCTTGTACTCCATTAACTCGAAAATCACCTACAATTGAACCTCCATAACTAATTTGTCCACGGTATTCAATATCTGGAGCAGACGCAGCACTTACGATTTTACCAAATATAATGCTTTTTACCGCTGTTGCTACTGTAAGTTTTTGCTTAACACCCTTTTTCATTAGATCATCAAGCTTGGCAGGTATCAGTTCGTTACCTGCACCAACATATAAAGGCTCATCTCCATACATTAACTCGCCTTTTTCGTTAACTGTAAGGTAGTCTATTTCTTTTTCAGCCTCTTTTTCACCTACAATTTCCTCCAAAGTCGGCTTTGCTATAGGCTCATCTCCTGAGACGTATCCTCTTCCAGTCAACTTTTCAGTCTCGTTTACATTCGTTTCATTAATTTCTTCAGGAGAATTTTCATCCTCTAAGGAAATCGTTTCTGCAAAAGTCACAGATAAAGGGTACTCAAGTATTTGTAAAAATAAAGTCATTAATACAAATACAGAAATTAATTTAAAGCTAGTTTTTTTAATTTTATTACCCATTAAAATAATTCACCTCAAAATCCGTTTAAAGGCATAAAAAAAGTCTAGCAACTATATATTAGTTACTAGACTTTTTTCTTTATTACCAGCCGCCCCACTCAAAAGTTCCTTTTTCATAAGTCGATGAACCTTGTTCTGCAGTTTTACCATTACCAGTAGGATCAATTGTTCCTTCCCCTGTCTTCTCAACATTTGAAACTTTTCCAGTGTTATTAGAAGAAGCAGAACCACTAGACTTACTGGAAGAACTAGATTTATTTGTAGAACTGCTATTTGACTTGCTAGTACTACTTGAACCATTTGACTTATTTGAAGTCGCTGAATTGTTTGAGGTAGCAGTTGTTTTATTGCTTGATCCAGTTGAAGAACTACCACCACTTGTCGAACCAGTAGAACTACTATATGTAGCACTTGAGCTTGGCTTACTTGCCCCACCTGAGCTTGAGCTATTTGAGCTTGAGCTTGAGTTAGAAACTGAACTTGCACTTGAGCTTGAGCTTACACTAGTTGTAGAAGAAGTATTGTTAGAAGAAACTGTAGAAGTTTCTTTAGCAGCAATTGCCTCAGCTTCTTTTCGTTTAGCTTCTTCTGTTTTAGCAACTAGCTTTTCATTTACAGTCTTCAATTGTTTAGTAAGATCACTTTGCTTTTCATCATTCTTCACTTTTGCAACAAGTTTGGATGCAGAATCATAATCCTTTTCCTTCAATGTCTTTTCTGCTTCTTTCACTTTTTTAGATGCCTCATTAATTGTAGCTAATTGCTTACTAGCCTCATCTAATTGCTTTGTTAATGAACTATAAATTGCTTCATTCCAATCTTTAACCAAGCTTACCTTCTCAGAAACTGTTTTAACTTGTTTTTCAGAAGCTTTCTCAACAACCACTCCATTCTTTAGGATGCTGGAAACTTCTGATTGAATATTGGATATCTCTTCGGCATTACTAATCTCTTTTGATAGAAGGGATTTTTCATCTGAATCTCCTACCTTCTTAACCGCATCCTCAGCAGCTTTCAACTTACTTTCAAGGCCAGAAGCTAAAGCTGTTCTATCGCTGTTATAAAGAGCTTTTACAGCATTCTCAGCCTTCTCGACTGTCTGAATTCTTTGTTGCTCTAGTTGAGCAGCTTCAACTTTCTCATTATAAGCATAAGCACCTGTTCCTACGGCAAGTAATGAAATTGTTATTGCAGTTGCGAGTACCTTTTTTTTCATTATTTACCAACACCTCCTCAATTTTATTATCGTTCTTTATTAACAACTGTTAAGGATTAATTAAAGGAAAATCTAATTTGTTTCATACGTTATCATGTTTACAATTCATTTTTACTATATCGGAGGTCGCATAATAGCAACCTCCGTTAATTTTATAAAAACGCTATTGCGAGTATATTCATATTCATTCGAGAACAAGGGTTTATTACTTGATATCGTCCTACCGATAGCAATAAACAATCTTCTCCCCATTTTTGTTGGTTTTTGGCTTGTTCCAACAACCTTACCAATAGTTAATATTACTGGACGTTTTATTAGGTTTTGGCTTGTCCTAACAACCTTACGATTAAACATCGACGTGTTTTTTGCTGGATTTTGGCATGTTCCAACAACCTTACGATTAATAGTGTTTAATATTAACCGATGCAGTCAATTTGTGGATTTTTAGCAGTTCCCCCACTAACTCAAGTAAGTCGTATAGTACTCGAATATGACCATTTCCATCGAGACCACGCATATTTTATTTTCAAGGATCATTGGTGCAAATAAATAAATTGCACACATCATAACGTATTTTTAACAGTTTGTATTAAATAACTTTTGCTTTTGCTCTTGCTTTTGTTGAATTAAAGTATAATTCTTTTCTTCTATTTGTACGTTTAGCTATAATATTTCCACTAATGTTTCTTACAGTTCTTATGTCATAATAGATATCTTCAAGCCTTTTAATTTCATCCGTTTCCATATTTTTAACCATTAAGTTTGACTTTAATATGTAAACTTCTTTGCCAAAAGTTCGAACAGTTACCCGATTGACATAAGGTAAAAAATGAAATCTACACATTTTCACTAATACTACCTTGTTCACCGAACACATCACCTTTCATACAATTTTCTTGATAGTCTAAAATAACTTCCTCTTGTATAAAAATTTCTTCAACTTTAATATTTAAAGCCCTAGAAAGTTTCATAACAATAGAATGACTAGGATTTTTTCGGTTTCCTGTTTCAATATGAGAAATTGTAGGTTGTGGCACACCCGACACTTCAGATAATTTAAATTGGGTCCAGCCTTTTCCTAGTCTTAGATCCCTTAATCTACTAATGGTATTCACCTCCTTATGTATATAATATTCCATTTGTAATATTTATGTCAATAATAAAATTATTTCATTTGGAATATTTCATTGAACAAATTATAATCACATATTTTTTTTGATATTATTATCATAATTAGGTATTTGTGAGGGACGTATATGAATGAATTTAACGAAGAATTAGGGAGAAATATATATAATTTTAGAAAAGCTATTAATATGTCTTCAACAATGCTTGCAGAACTGTCTGAAACATCCCAAAGTAATATTAGTAAAATAGAAAATGGATTAACTACAGTAAATATACAACTATTAATAAAGATATGTGAGGCAATGGGAATTACTCTTTATGATGTACTTCCAAATACCCCACCCCCAAAATCTTTAGAAATCAATTCTGTTGATCCTAAAAAGACACAGCTATTCAATCTAATTGAACGCATGTCAGAGAGTGAAATAGAACTCATTTTTACTTTTGTATTAACTTTTCTCAAAATAGATATAGCTCCAGCATTAAATAATATTTATTCTCTCGCAAAAAAATTCGAAACCCTTAGTGATAAAGAACGTGAATACATAATTACTTTCTTTAATTCCATTACGAATAAGTGATTATAGTAAAATCTTACTAGATATAGTTCTTTTTGGGGAGGGTTAAAATATTACCCCCCCCTTTTTTCATGAAACAGAATCATTAAGTTTCTTCTTAATAATTTGTAATTGCTTCTTAATTGTTTCTGTGGATTTAACTAATTTTTGAGCTATCTGACTACGTGTAAATCCTTTTATTTTCAGCCTATAGACTTCACTTTCTATTGGCGTTAGCACTCTTGTTTTACGCTCTAGCTTTAATTCATTCATAATGACATTAAATATATCTGGTCTTATATTCACTTTATTTAAATGGGCTTCTCTAATTACGTTAGGAATCTCTTTATAGGAACTTTTACTTATAAAATTAATCGCTCCATTATCAAAAGCCTTCAAAATTACAGCTGGATCTTCCCATGAAGTTAGCATGATAACTTTATCTATTCCTTTTTCCTTCAAATGCTTAACTACTTCTAAACCACTAAAATCTTCTTTTTTAGATAAAGAAATATCTAAAAGAGCAACATCTATATTAGAGCAATCTATATTTAAAGCTTCTTCTTTAGAGTATGCTTTTTTATTAACAGTTAAGTCTTCTTCAGCCTCGATATAATTCGCTATACCCTTCATCCAAACAGGATCATCTTCTACTAACATTAATTGTATTTTATCCATAAGTTATTTCCCCTGATAATTTATTTATTGAATTCTTTTTAGGCCATACTTTTAAAATTCTCTTTTTAGGTAGTAATAATTTTATGGTTGTACCTAAATTAAGTTGGCTTTCTATCTCTATATCTCCCCCATGTTTAGCCAGGACGTTATAGCAGTAAGTTAAACCAAGACCATAGTTTCCCACTTCTTTTTTTGTACTGTAGAAAGGTTCTATTATCTTAGTAAGATTCTCTTTCTCGATTCCTTTGCCATCATCTGAAAATTCAATACAGAGATTTTTTTTATATTGATAAACTTTTATTAACATTGTTCCATTCTTATTCATAGCTTCAATGGCATTTTTCATGATATTTAAACATGTTTCTTCAAGATGAATAAAATCACCATAAACTTCAAAATCAGCTTCCAGATTTTTTATCACTTTCACGCAAAAAAGGTGAGGTTTCATTAAATCTATAGATGATTGAATTAAATGGCTTATTAGGAACTTAGATTCTTTAAGTTGCATTATGTCTAGCTTTCCTTGTATTCGGCTAGTTAACTCCATCATATGATTTGTGGACTTTAATATTAGATCAACGTTTTCTATAGCATCCTTTGAAACATTTTCTTTTAATTCATTTGTTAATAAATCAATCTTACCTATTTCATTTTTGATTGTATGATTTAGTAAGGTTGTTCCTGATGTTACAGCTTGCATAGTGGAACTTAACCTTTGTTTTTCGAACTTTATTTTCACTCCTAAAAAACCGTACCTGCTGCCAAAATAAATGAAAAATAGAAACTCCGTAATCATAATCAAAGGATTTAGCTGCCACCCTCCCCTAACACCAAATGCTGGAAGAATTACATTAGTAAGCATTACAAAAATAAATAAAGGAATAACAATAATGCATGTAATAATTTTATGATTTTTAATGGTTTTCCTTTTCTCTCTAAAGGCAGCGAATGTTAATAGGACGCAGGTTATTAATATATAAGGAATAATCCAAATTGCAATAAGTGGAAAGTTCGTCTCGAATACTGGATATAAAGAAAATGAAAATATTGGAGTATATGCAAGTATAGTTGGTATAACTAATATGATTTTCGAAACAAATTTCATTTTCTTACTTTTAATCGCATCCGAATATAACAATCCGAATATCAAAATGGTATAAGGTGTCCAAAAGTGACCGATAGATGTTGAAATACTATCCATTATGATTAACCATTCTGGACGATCTGCTCCCTTTCCTAGAACAATCCCTAAGCCTCCAAATCCTTCACAAAATCCTATATAGCTCCCCCACCTTGTTTTATCCTGTTTTATATTTACAAGCAATAAAATGAAGGCCATAAGCCAGGATAACAAAACAAAGGATATCATCTGATTACACCACTTAGCTTACGCTGATCAGGTTTTTCTTTAGTTTCTTTATTCTTGTTGTTAGTGGGATTATTCAATATAGAATACGTTTGTATTTTTTTGCTTGAATCATTTATAAAGGCAGCACTGTAATAGTTGAGATTGTTTAGGACCCAAATATCAATGTAAATAAACTGTTTCAAGGCTAGTGAATCCTTAGCAGTGGTAATTGGATTAGTTTGTATAAAATTCTTTACAGAACTTAAATAGGAGTGAGCTGGAGTCTTTTTTCTGTGATAAGAAAGTGGAAGTGTAAACATATGTTGTCCTATAACCAATATTCGATCATGATAAATCTCGGTTAACTTCGAGTAAGCATTTATTTGTTTTTCGATAGTTAGTATTTGATTTACTTTTATAGCTTCGTAACTCTTTTTATTTGAAAACATGGTGTATCCTCCTTTATCAAATTACCGAATAATCATTACTAAAATAACTCAATTATAGGAATAATTACCCGTGTATATTATACCATCAGAAATAGGAATATCCATTCCTTTTTTATAGATAAATGCTTATATTAAGCTCGTTTTTAAATAAAAATGTAGATGTTATAAGCATGATGTAAAAAAAAACTGTAAAAATTATATACTAGTTTTATGAAAACATTAGGCGATCGTTTAAGAGAATTAAGAAAAGGAAGACGTTTAACGCAGACCGAACTTGCTAGCCAGCTGCATCTAACAAGGCACCAAATCAGTACATATGAAAATGATCAAGTATTGCCAAGTTTAGAAGTAATAATTAACTACTGTAAGTTTTTTAATGCTAGGGTGGATTTCTTATTAGATATAGATAATGATTTTGAACATGCTGATTTAGAGCAGCAGGTTATTAACCAGATTATAAAATCTTCTAATAGGTTATCTTCAAGTCAAAGGAAAAACTATTTGAATCAGGTTAGGTTATACGCTATTTTTTTGGAGAGACATAAAGAAAATTTGTAACAAGTAAGATATATATTTATATTTATTTGTAAACACAAACGTTTAAGGAACAATAATATATAAAGAATCAATAATAATAAGAAATTCAATTAATAATAAAAAAACAAATAAATATAAGGGGAAAATAATAAAAGGCTGAAACCTATATACACCAAGGGTTTCAGCCTTTTATTATTTCTATTAAAATACTATATTCACAGTTCACACATAATTTGAAATACAATATTCAGTTCACACATATTCTGAAATACAATACTCTAAATTTCAGATAACTAGAAATACAGTTAATGAATTTTAGATGTTTTGAAATACAGTTTAAATACACTATACTTTCCCCTTGTTTTATACAATTGCCTTAATACCTGGTTATTGAAACCTGTATTCTTATATTCTATTAAAGAAAATATAAATGATTCTTATTAAATTGCATGACAAAAAGCCCTCCCTATTTGAAAATTTTGAAAAGGCTACAGGTAGTTATTCGATTTTTTAAAATTACTTATTAGCGTTCTGTGGTGTTAAAAAGTCAGGGTAGGTACCATATGTTTTATTGTAAGCATGGCCTATCTCAATAACGTCAGACTCGTCCATATATTTTTCTTTAAAATTGAACAATGCTTTTGTAAATTGACTGTTTGCAAATCTACCAATAGATTTAATAGATTTTAATTGCCCTTTAATATGTAATTCCTCCAGCGTGTCTGCAACTGACGAAATAGTGAAGCCTAACATATCTTTAGATAAGTTAACAACTTCAAAATGAACAGAATAGTTGACCATTCTACTTATAGATTTTTCTATGTCTATTTTATCTCTGAATTTCAAAGGAATTTTAGCGTTTTTAATTCTAGCTGACATTTCCTTTTTCCAAGTAGCAAATGTCTTCCTTTGACTTTTTTCATCAATTTTCTTATAACATGCGCTGTTTAGAGTGAAATTGAACTTTTCTATACACACTTGTACAAATTCTCTTCTTCTGTTCATACGATCTTTAGATGGAGTTTTAAGCGTTTTATCTACTGGAATAAAAGAAAATACATTATTGATTATAGATAAGAAATTCCTTACTCTTTTTGCTGTTGTGTTTAAAGTCTTTTTTAGATAAGACATAGTTCTATCACCTTTAACAAGCTCTACATCTTCAACCAATCTACGGTTAGTCCCAATTTGCCTTTGGAAAAATTCACACAACTTAAGTAAAAGGATTGGTCCTTTGTGATAACGTTGTTTTATCAGTTGACCGAAAACTTTCTCCTTAAATAGGGCTAATGGGATATGGAAATATGTTGATCTATCAGGATTTTTACTAGCGATTAACTGATTATACTTAGCAAAATCAACTATTTCATAATGCATCCCAAATTCTGTATATACTTCTTGGATATATTTTCTTTCTATCAATTTATCAAATGCCTTTTTAACTGTTTCGTATGTAAGGGAATGCTCAGAAGCAATGTTAGAGATACAAAGAAGTTTACGATCACTTACATCTGGATCTTTTGTAAAAGAACGGATTTCTCCCATTTCATCAGTATATAGGTGAAGTATCATGTACAAAGAGATTTCAGATGTTGTTATTGGATGGTCTGTCACCTGTGAATCCAATTCAATTTTTTCTAAGTGTTTCTTGAAAAATTTAATGCCTTCGATGGTGAAGTTTTGAGGTTTGACTGGTTGTGTTAACACTGACATTTTCTTTGCTCCTTTTAGTACAACAAAAAAGACGATGTTCCCTTATGTATAAAAGGAAAACATCGTCTTTTTATGTCAGAAAATGGCACACAAAATAGACTGAAAAACGGGAAATAGCTTTGACTTTCTTCTTATATTCAGTTAAAATACTGATATATAAGTTTTAAAAAAATGATGTCAAAAACGACTTCCTGTCAGTGTTTTCCCTAGTGGTATTAGGGGAAACCGTCTAAGAGTGTGGGGACACTACTTAGATGGCGGGGGTCTTTTTTATTGTCGTTCGATTTATTTGTGATTAGTATAGCAATAATAACCAGCCGTTGCAATATGCGAACTTAGGCTAGAAGTGTATATACACCGCAGTTTATGGGTGTATTTTTTAGTATGTATGTATGCATGTATGCGTGTATACTTATATAAAACCCTTGCATGTATTGATATAGCAAGGGTTTTATATATCTATTTTACATACATGTATGCAAGTATGCAAGTATGTATGTATATGTTTGTGGTTGAAATTTATTTAAAAATTTATTTTTTTTTGGAATAAATTTTTAAAAGAGTGTCGTAATCTTTCTTTTTATCTTTGGACAAAGTAGTTTCATGTTGAGTTAACACTACATCTAAAACTTGATCAATGGAGTCCTTTTCTAATAACGACATAAGGGCTTTTAATTTATCTCTATTCTTTGTCGTTAATCTTATTGAAGTAGTCTTTTCTTTTACAATTTCATCTTTTTTATTTTGCTCAGGAACAAATATGTTATTAGGGTTGAAAGTCCCCTTTGGAGGCTGATTTTCAATTCTATCTATCTTTTTATTTTTATTAAGTAAATCAGACATATAATTCTGTCTCCTTCTCAATTCGTTTTAAAAATTCTTCGGTCACTTCTTCATACAATTCTATAATTCTCTTATCATGAATATCTGCTTTTATATCTTTATCTGGATCAACAATACCTATCATGTCGTACCTTTTTAGTCTCTCCATATTTTTAACTATTGTTTTAAATATATTTTTTTCTCCAAACTTCTCTTTAGCATTTTCCAGAGTATTCATATCTACAGCAGCATTGTTCTTTAAAAGTACTGGAAGAATACCTAATATATCAAATTGAGCATTATAATTATCAATTAATTCCTGTAGGTATTTTATATAAGATTCAGCTCCAACCAAGGATCTCTCCTGTGTTTGTAAAACAATCACAGTATAATCACTAGCCATTAGAGCTGTATCCGTATATATAGATAGTGTTGGTGGAACATCAATTAAAATGAAGTCAAATTCTTGCTTAAGTGGTTCTAATAGATAAGCTATTGATTTCGTTCTATCTACCAGGCTATCAGGGTGCTTTTTCTCTAAGAACAAGGGTAATGTTGAATAATCAGCATAACTAGGCAATAAATAAAGGTTATCTGTAATTTCGGTAATTACCTGGTGTAGATTTTCTTCTGCTACAGCTGCCATAAGTGTCTTGTCGATTTCTACTTTTGATTCAGGATTTAATCTAGCTTTTGTTTTTAGATATAGATCAGTTGCGTTTGCCTGAGGATCTTGATCAAGTACAAGAACTCGATAGCCTTTTTTCGCTAAAATATAACCAATCATAGTACAGTTAGTAGTTTTTCCAGTTCCACCTTTGAAATTAGCAAAGGTAATGGTTTTCGCTCGCATATATATCCTCCTTTTATGTAATTTCTATATTTGAATACATATATACAATTATACGAACATGCATGCATACAAGTATGCGTTCTTTCCTATTAGTATACTTTTATCAAACCTATCTTGTAAACATAGATTGATAAAAGGTAACAATGTTCTACAATTTTCATTTTGAAATCTTCCCTTTAAACTTTTTATATAGAAAATATATTTTATTTATATTAAAAGAATATATTAGTTATATAATTTGATATTGTATATTGTATTTACATAGCTAGTCCTTAATTAAAAGAATATAACTGTTATATAAAAAATATATAAAAAGAACTTAGGTAAATAGTTTGTCGAATTTTTATATATTTTGTATTAAAAAATTATATAAAAAGTATATAAAAATTATTTACTTTTTAATAAAAATAGGTTATTATATATATAAGGTTAATAAAACAATATATGAGGTGAACGGAATATGAAATTGATCGTTGGTAAGGATATAGGGAATGCTAAAACTGAAATTACATATGAAGTAAAAGGAAAAGAGACTTCTGTAAGACAGCCTTCAGTTATCTCTTATTTACCTAGAACACCAGAATCAAATGATCAGCCTGTTAATCAAATAATGGACAACCTATTAGACAATCTTGTTGTTAATATTTCTTCTCCATCAATAAAAAGAAATGGTGATTACTATGTAGGTAAGAAAGCAATGCAACACGATGGAATCAAAACAAACATGATGATTAGCTTAGGTGGTAAGTCTACACATGATCTACCAATTATTACTTCATTAGCTTTAATTGCAGCTATTGGAGTAAAAGAAGAATATGAGAAAAATGGAGAATTACCAGAAAGCTTATCTATGGAAATACAATCAGCAACAGCTATTCCTTCGTCTGAATACACTCGACAAAATGCTAAAATTTTGGAAGATAGATTTAAAAATAAACATATAGTTACTTTATACATCGGTGATAGCCAGGTGTTAGTTTCTATAAAATTCACTGACTGTAAAGTTACTGAAGAAGGAAAAACATCTATGTTAGCCTTTTTAAATAGTGATGAAGATATATTGAAAGATTATAATGAAACCTACAAAGAAAATAAAAAGCCATCTGACTTTACAAAGGCTAAATCTCTTCATACAGATATAGGAGACGGAACCTCTGAATTAACTGTTATTGAAGGAGTTAATCCAGTACAAGGATTAAGTAAGGGGAAAAGACTTGGAGTAGGTCATGCGTCGGATTTAGCAATTAGACTTTTGCGAGAGCAAATAAATATTAGCGACAAATTCACAAGACAGCAGCTGCAAGATTGGCTTGAACGTGATAACGAAAAGGGTGAGATTGCAAGAGATTTGATGAAAGAAGCAACATATGGACAAGCTCAATCTCTTCTAGAAGAAATACAATTAGCTTATCAAGAGTTAGCGTCATCGGATGTTGATTATGCATTTGTTCATGGTGGTGGAAGCGTAACATTTAAAGATGATTTACGTGAAGAATTAATGAGTTTTGCTGAAAGTAACCATTTTAGAGTAGTGTGGATTCCTAAAGAATTTGCAACAAATATGAACTCTCGTGGAACTTTCTACTTAGCAAAAGCTTTATATACTAAATAAAACTAAAAGGGGTCAGCCTGGCCCCTTCTTATTAGTTTTTAGGAGTGTGGTTTTATGTCTAACAATAATGAAGAAATAAAATTAAAAGAAACTTTTCTAATAAATATAAAATCTAGAAATGATGAGAAGAAATTAAAATTTAGTAAATGGCTCCAGGCACAAAGCAACCCACAAAATAGTTTTTTATCATTAATAGAACATTGTATTGATCGTTTTGGTTATGAAGATGTAACAGATCATGAAATTGCAAAAAAGTTACATACAGAAATACTTTACTTTAATAATCAGAAGATATCTGAGGTAACAGAAAAGTCAGAGCAGGTTATTAAATCGCAAAATGAAACAAAAACTAATCATATTGAAGAAGAATTGAAAAATAATAATTTCGTTAATGAAGTTGAAAATAATGGTGTTGTTAATAAGGAAGAACCAACAAAAAATAAAAATGAAAAACCTGAAATTGACTTAACATCATTTTAATTATCTTCTAAACTTAATTTTTAAGGAGTGCATCTTTTATGAAAAATAATAATGTGAACGGCATTGAATCAGTAAAAGCATCATTAGGCATGGAAGGATTAAAGTTATCTAAAGAACAAGAACAACTAATAATTGATAGTGTGGAAGGGAAAATTTCCGAAGAAGAATTTAACAAAAGAGCAAGGGAATTAGCTAATGGCTAAATATAAAAGTCAATCAATTCATGAATACGAAGGTTCAAATGTATTAATAAATAAATTTGATGAGAGAGATCCAGAAAAATTAAATCAATTAGAAGCACTATATACTGGTAGAAGAATGTTGCAGCTGCAAAACAAACCAATGTATGGTGCATTTGGTTTGAAACATCTACAAAAAATACATAAATTTATTTTTCAAGATATATATCCTTTTGCTGGAGAACTTCGCCAAGAACAAATTGAAAAGGGAACTACACCTTTCGCCCATCCATTGCACCTTGATGAGAATGCAAGAAGTTTATTTAAGGATTTAAAAAATGAAAAGTTTCTAAAAGGTTTAGATAAAGAAAAGTTTAGTGAACGAGCTTCTCATTATTTAACTGAAATAAATATACTGCATCCATTTCGTGAAGGAAATGGTAGAACACAACGTGAATTTTTAAGAACTTTAGGATTAAAAAATGGATTTGAAATAGATTGGTCACGTATGGATGAGAATGAGATGCTGCAAGCCTCAATAAAGTCTGTCTTTCGTGATAATCAATTTGTTGATATTTTTAAACAAGTCATTGTTAATGATGAACCTAGTTTAGAATTGATAAAGGAATTTAATTCTTTATCCAAAAAGAACGAATTAGAATTATAAAATTTAATGGATGATCAGAAATAAGATATAGTTTCATTTCAATTAATAAACAATTCTTGTTATTATAATTGGAATTGTGAAAGTAATGTATAAAAATAATTAAATAAAATGGTTTTGAAATGATACTTTTGATTGTTTTTTGTTTATTTATAATATTGATTAGTATGTTAGGTGTTATAAGTAGAGCAATACATATGAAATTTAAAATAAATATCTTTGACCTTAATTCATAAAACTACCTACTCAATAATTTAAAGATGAAAGATAAGAAATAAAAAGAGAAGGAATGAATAATATCATTTCTTCTCTTTTTTGTGTTTTTCTAACTTGTTCGATTTTACATATAAAGAAAATTGAGAAAAAATTTCTTCAATATCGTGAAGATCATTCTCAGATAGATCAAAGTATTTTTCTGAGAGTGCGCCAATCTGTATTAATCTTCTGGTGCGTTTCTTTCTGTTCTCTTTACTTAAAGAATGTTCAAATATTTTCTTTTCTCTTTCTAACTTTTTAATTTGAGAATCTATTTTACTGAGCTGATTGTCCATTGTTTACATCACTCGCAGAATCACTTGATAATGAATCTTTTGTTAGTAATTCAAGTGTATCCATAAAGGAATATATCTCATCAAGTGATTTGTTTTCCAAATTGAATTTCTCAAGAAACTTTTTTCCAGTACTTCTCTCTAGTTTGGTGATTTCTCTTTTCTTTTTGTCTTGTAGCTTCTTAATTTGTTCGTCAATTGAAAGTATTTTTGATTGTGTATTTTGCGACATTTTAAATCTCCTTAATATATTTTCTATAATCTTATCAAATTTCCTTTTATGCTTCAAATACTATCGAAAAGATTTAAGCTAATTATTGTGAGAATAGCTACATAGTGGTAAAATATATCCATAACGAAGTGACAATGGCGCACTTATACACTCTATCGAGTGTGTGCTAAAATCTGTGAGAACTACGTTCTCTCAGGATTTTCGTCAGGCGTGTTTGTTAAAATTCGCTTCGCTCATGTTTTATAGAAAGGAGATTCCTCAATGGCTATTTATCATTTTAGTGGACAGATTATGAGCAGAATATCTAAACACACTGGAAAACCTAAAAGTCCTTTAGCAGCTGCTGCATATCGTTCAGGAGAAAAGTTAACTGATGAAATAGATAATCAGGAATTCTTCTATAAACGTGATGTTGCGCCTGTCACTCATATTCTTTCACCAAATAATGCTCCTGAATGGACTTCTAATCGTGAAAGATTATGGAACGAAGTTAATAAAATTGAGAAAAATTACAATGCTCAATTTGCGAGAGAATTTAATGTTGCTCTACCAGTTGAGCTTTCAAATAAGCAACAAGAGAAATTGACTTTAGATTTCTGTCAAACAGCTTTTGTTGATCGTGGAATGGTTGCAGATATAGCGATACATAGAGATGATAAAAATAATCCTCACTTTCATGTAATGTTAACAGTTAGACCTTTTAATGAAGATGGATCTTGGGGAATTAAAGCGAAAAGAGAATATAAGTTTGATCAGTCTGGTAATCACATTTTAGATAAAAAAGGAAAGAAAGCATTTAATAAAATTGAAACTACTGATTGGAATAATAAAGATGTTTTTAATTCTTGGAGGAAAATGTGGGCTGATAAAGCGAATAAATATTTAAATGAAAATGGAGTTAAAGAAACTATTTCCCACCTTTCAAATGAAGATCGTGGTATTGAGCAAATGCCAACAATTCATGAAGGTTACGTTGCAAGAAAAATGGAGAAAAACGGACAAAGATCTGAACGTGTTTCCTTTAATAAAGAAGTGAAAAAATACAATAAAACAATTTCAGATTTACAGAAATTCAAAGCAAAAAAGGAGCAATTAAGTTATCAAGATAAATTTGTTAGAAAGTTCTCTCCGATGGAAAAAAAGCATCTTAGTGATATTGCAAAAGAATTAAAGATGTTTGTAAACTTTAAAACAATAAACGAGAGAAAAGAACAGCTCAAAGATTGGAAAAAGTCCATTCAATTTACTAAAGATAATGAAAAGAAATTGAGCCAATTATCTCAGATTGAAAAACAAGAGAATTTGATTTTCACTGCTGAAGAAATCTTTAATTCTGAAAGTACAAGATTTTTACAACAATATTATCCAACATGGGATGTCGATAGTTTTAATCTAGATGAAAAAATTTCAATTGTAGAAAGAACAATTGAAAATAAAATGTTACTGTCTGACGATGAATTGGATGAAATTGAATATGAAGTAACTTCAGATAAATTACTATCAGAAATCAACAGTTTAATCCACAATAGATATGCATTTGTTCTAACCATTAATAACAAGTTAGAAGAATTAATTCATTCTAGAAATTCTTTGGAAAAGCAATTAAATATTTCACCAAGTCAATTTGAAAAATCATTAAAAGAAGCAGCATTAAAACATCCACAAGAGATTGAAAAGTGGAAACTTATTATGAATAATACAAAAGAATTATTTACAGCTCGTGACTTAATAAATGATTTTTATAACTTGGAAATCAATAAGTGGTATCCTTCTGTCAATGTTGAAAAATTATCACTCGAAGAGAAAGAAATTTTAGTTGTCGGTACAGAGTATTTTGAAAAACCTATAACATTAGATTCTATTCATAATCTACAGCGTTATACAACTGAGGAGCAAACATTACTAATCAAATTATTGACTAGTGGTGAATCTGGAAGTGCAGAAAATATTTATAACATGTTCCCTAACTTCCAAGTGAATAATCCTCGTTACCTAATGTTATTTAAAGATGAGTGTTTAAGAAATATTAATGAATTACCGAAAAATGAAGCGAAAAAATTAAAAGAAATCAATCCGACTAAATTAGCTGAAGATGAGATTAGTAATAGCCCGCTTATTAAAGACTTGGATACGAGCATGAACGAAGAAATTGACAATTATAACACGAATAATTCAATTTCATTTATTCCTTCAGGTGTTACGAGTGGATTGTTCCAAGGTATTTTAGAAAAGAGAAACTTTGCATCTAAACAACAATTTGAGGATGATTTGAAATCTAAGAAAACCAAGAAGAAAAATATTCATAGATCTGGCCCATCACTATAGGTTCAATGAATAAATATTGGAGTGATACTAGTTGGCGAAAAGTAATTTCAAACGAAAATCTTATGAAGAAAGACAAGCCGAGATACAAGCGAATTACGATAAGTTAATGAACGGAGTTAAAAATGCAGCTGCAAGTCCTGAAGATTATATGCAATATTTAAACTTTGCTAGTAAGTTTCCAAAAAGATCTGTACGAAATCAAATGTTAATTTACTTGCAAAAGCCTGATGCTCATTTGGTTGCTGGTATGAAAACTTGGAACAAGTTTGGACGGCAAGTTGTAAAAGGATCTAAGGCAATTCAAATTTATGCTCCCATTAAAGTTAAAGAAAAAGAAATAGATAAAAAAACAAACAAGGAAGTGGAAAAAACTGTTCTTAAAGGATTTAAGATGGTTAATGTTTTTGATGTGAACGATACAAAAGGAGTACCATTACCACTTAATCCATTAGTACCTGAAAACGTAAAAGAAAGTGAGTTTGCAGAAAAAACGTATGAGCATGTTGTAAATGAATTACAAAAAGAGCTTCCTATAGAATTAGACGATAGATATTCAGATACTAGTAATGGTTATTACAATCGCTTAGAACATAAAATTGTGATAAATGCCAATGAACATCGTGATATTACAAATCAATATAAAACACTGATCCATGAATACGCTCACTCTATATTTCATAATGAAACAGGAAAATATAAAGGTTACGACAAGGACTCTAAAGAAGTACAGGCGGAAAGTGTTGCTTATTTAGTAACGAAGAGCTTCGGTATGGATACAAGTGATTATAGCTTTGCTTATATAAAAGGATGGGCTTTAGGTAAGGATGAAGAACTGCTACTTGCTTATCAGGTAGACATTCAAAAGGAAAGCGCAGGGATTATAAAGAAAATCGAGGATGTAATAATAGAAAGAAATATCACCTTTAATGTTCCAGCAGTTTTAGATAGTAATACTACTTCAGTTGAAGAAGGTGAACAGCAGCTATCATTAATCAAATATGGAGATACATATACGATAGCTAAAGGTGAATACAAGGATAGTTCTTTAAATAGCATAGAAGGACTTAAAAAACTTGGAGTGTCATTTGAAAGTCGGGGAGCAGCAGAAATAGCTTTTGAAATAATGAAAGGGCATATACCGTTACAGAGCGCTGAAAAGATTGGTAATGGAAAAGGGAAGATTCATGTATTTCAAAGAAATTTAGTTGATCCTACAGATCAATTAGAGAAAACAATGTATTTTGTAGGTGTTCCAAGTTTTATAAATATAAAAGCATTGACTGCTCTTACACCAGATAAAGAAATAGCTATGTCCAACTTAAGTAGGATGATATCAACAAGTGTGGGTATAGGTGAAAACGAAAAAATACAAAAGAATTTATCAACTAGAGACCTTGATAAGGATGGTCTGACGGATCTTCAAGAAATTAGAACAGGTAGTGATCCGACCAATCCTGATACAAATAATGATGGGATACCTGATAATCGAGATATCCATCCCCACAGCGTGAAGAAAAATCAGCTAGATTTAGAGTTATCCCTTTAATAGTATATAAACCAAGGAGTGTATAAATTGAGAAAGTATTATTTATATGAAATTGAAGCAGATGAAAAACCTGTCTACAACATCGGAGAATGGGAAAATGAAAATCATCTCACTCAGGACTCCAAAATAGCCCGAGAAACGCTTGTTGTTGCATATGGTGAATTAGAAGATGGAAAGTACATAGAACTTTATGAGAAGTCTCCAGTAGCTTGAGAACAGTGGTTTGTAAAATATAAAACAAAAAGTGTTAGGGATTAATCCCTAACACTTTTTTTACAATGCCCTAAATTTATATGCCGAATCAAGGGTTACCGACCCCTTTTTGTTAGCCGTTAAACAGGGATAACGACTTCCTTTTTATCAGTCGCTCAGGAAGTAGCGACACACTTAATTATGTATCTTATTATAGTTTCTAAAATTAATATATTCAAATCGTTATACTTTGCAAGATATATAAACAAAATCCTTTTATTTATTGCTGGCTGCTTTTTTATTCTTTAGGGTAATTCCTCCGTACTTTTTTTCACTACGCATTATCATTTTCTTTGCTAATAACTGAGCCTCTTCTTTCGACATTTTCATACTTAATTTCCCCTCTCCACTTCATTTGTATAAGTATGAACAAATTCTGAATTTTTTAAACAATCCTCCCTCTACTTAAAATATATCTAGTACATTTAGACAGTGTCCTAAGCTTTATCGAACAAAAAGGGGGGAATCAAGGTGGTAATGTAAGTTAAAAACGCACGATAAAATAGTGTATTTTTCGACTCCTTGAGAAAGAACGTTTGTTCTGTTATATTGTTCTTAGAAAGCCTCAATAAGGTACTTTATTTTTTATCAGGAAGTGGGAGTAATGACGAAGATTTTAGAAGAACACAGGGTAATACTGGAGCATTCCATTTATTTACCGCTTGTTTTATCAGTACTGGAATATGATCGTAAAGTAACCGAAAGATCACCCTTTAAAATTAAAAGGGTTTATTTAAACCTAATTGAGTTTACCATGCAGAAGGTACAAAAGGATCTAAAGGCAGTTCGAGATAAAATGCGGAAGCTTAATATGAAAACAGTACCTGGCAACAATGATGGAGTTTTTACGGAGTACGAGTTCTATTATAAGGGTTACCATGAGCAGCATCGTTATTTCAATGCTAATTTAAGAAACAACACTGAAAAGCTACTTAAATATTATTTTAAAAAGGATATCACTAAATAAAAAGCACATTGCTACTATGCAATGTGCTCACCCCAACTATAGAAAGAAGGAATTCTTAATAATCCCTGTGAAGTTAGGTTTCTATATTTAACTATACATGGTATAGGGCTTTTTAAGGAGTAAAACTTATCATTATCAGTATCTTTGCTCCTGTCAATATTTTTATAAAGTATAGACCGCTCCGCTCCAGATACAAATTCCATAACTCCTGCATACCTTCCATCTTTAAAAGTTAAAACAGCTCCAAATTTTTCTTTTCTTATTTTGGTTATAAAAACTGGTTCATATTTATAGTTAATTACTTTTAGCCAGGCATCAGAGCGCTTATTCTTACTATAACGGCTGTCTGCCTTTTTAATAACAATACCCTCAAGATCATTCTCAACTACCTGAGTGAAGTAATCCTCCGCTCTTCCCTCTAAGTAAGGAACTGGAAATATGGTTGTATTTCCATTAGGTAAAATGTTTTTTAGCATTTGTTTCCTCTCTGATAAAGGAAGGTTCATGATATCAACATTATTGCAATAGAGTATATCAAAAACACCATACTGAATGGGATTTTTGTTTTTGGAAGACATAAAGCGTTCCATAATTGACTCGAAACAAGGAACTCCGTCCTTTGTTACAATTACTTCTCCATCTAAAATAGTACCATCTGGAATAGGGAAATTAGTCAGCTCCTGAAAAGTTGAAGTGCATTCATTCCCGTGCCTAGTATATAAACGGATCTTCCCACTAAACTTTGTAAGTAGGAGCCTAATTCCATCTAGTTTAAGTTCTGTATAGTAATCTTGATTATTTTTATATTCAACCGTTTGTAAATCTCCAACGGTAATTCGCTCTAATAACATTGGGCTAATAAACAATAATATTCACCTCATTTTAATGATATTCTTTTAAAACGATAAATTCATTATGAGGTAGGTTCCAAGACAGGGAGAATTAACCTTGCATGTTTTCCTTTAATAGAAAAAGGATTGCTGCTGCAATCCTTTTTTGTTAGCTATTTATTTAAAATAATATTAACTCTTGTTTAGGATACTTTGAATATTTTTTTGAATTTCTTGTTCTCTTTTATTCTTTTCATCAATTTCAAGTTTTTGTTCCAAAATATATATTATTGCAGCGTATACAGTATCGTAGTTTTCCAAACATTCTTGTTCTGAAAGTTCATGAATACCCTTGCTTAATATACTGTATAGAGATTTATTACTTACTAGGAACTTAGGTAAATAATCTTTAAGATATTCAATTTTCTCAGCCATACGTAAGTTTTTGAAATCCTCACTATTATCAGTTGGATTTTCTGTTAGAAGAATATCATATTGACCGTATATTAAACGCTCAAAGATTCTACGCAGATAAACAAAAGAACCAATTCCGATGCCGTGAGATTTTAAGCCAGTTGAAGTATTTAGTTCTCTTATGATTTGTTTGTTCTGTTTTCCTTTTAATATTGATTTATATCTTTAAGAAGAATTATCAAATTCCCTTATGGAAGGACTTTGGCCAATCTTTGTTAAATAACCTTTCTTATCTAGCGCAAATATAATATTGAATTTATGCTGCTCTTTCGCAGTACAATTTAATTCAATATTTAAAATACCATTTCTATCAAACAATAGATCTCTAACAGCTTTATATCTTTCATCAAATACAGTTTCAGCGTGATTTACGTTAGCCTCATGAAGTTCTGAACTGTTAATATTATCGGATGATAAAATAGGATTTCTGATTGCCTCAGGAATCTCTATTGAGCTTTTATAAACAATCGGAACTGATTTATCGCAGAAGGGACAATAATGAAAGTTATTGATTTCTTCATTTAAAAAAATACTTTTCATTGCTTGGAAATCTCTATTTTCCAAAAAATGTGTTAGGGTAAACACACCTATGAGTTCACCATCACCGTAAATGGCTTCGTTTTCATCTTCTATTTCGAACTCTGTATTAATTAGAATTTTGTTGTATAAAGGAAAGTCTAACAGTAATGAATATTCATCACCTATAAATTCATGTAATCTTTTCATAAATATCCGTCCTTAAGTTGAATTTAAAATATATAAAAAGCTTATTAATTATGATGAATTGGTATATATTAACACATTAGATTGAAATGAATACAACTACGCTTAAAATGTAATTTTATCAAGAAAAACAATGAAAAAGGCGAACATAAACACCATAAACAACATTAAATTGAACTTACCTTATGAAATCTAATCATTGAAAGGGCAACGGAAGTCTGATATAGTTTACTCAAGAAAACTAAAAATTGTATAACAGTATTACCACTTACATATTTGGTAATATCTGTAAGTGTTATTAGTATAAATAATATATAATTATCTATACTAGACTACTAAGAGTAAAAAAGCACATTCGTTGGAGCGAATGCGCTTTAAAACAAACATCGATACCAAAACACTTGTTAAAATGATTTACACGTTTGGGCTGTCATTGTCTGTGTTTTTGGATTTTTTCTTAATTTCAGCGTTGGAGCGCTGAAATTTATGAATTGTCCAATAAAGGGCACAGACTAAAACCCAAACAGTCGACCAGTTGCTAAAAACATACCGTATCACTCCTAAAAGTGTCGGCTCAATTGCCCCCGAAATAAAACCATTAGCAATATGTTCTATGCTACCAGGTAGTTCGTTCACAATGAGTGAGTTTAATAATTCATTCATTAAATCATTTTTCAAGTTCTCACCTCCCCAAGAAAAGGAAGAGAAGAGTAGTAGTTAGCAATTAATGAATTCCAACCATTGAACAGTCGATAAACTTTCAATAATTAACATCAGTCCCCCCATTTTGAATTTCACAAAACCCTTATGTATGAAGACTCTAAGCTAGTATTTAAAACCTATTAAACGGGTTTTTGGGACTAGAGTCAATAGAGTCTCTTTGAATTTTTTTGTCAACCAAATTACTCCAATTTTAACGAATTTCGATTTGAATTTACTCTAAAAAAATGCAAAAAGTCTGATGAGAGTAGTCCTCATAAGACTTTTTTTATACGAAAATATATTCTATTTATCTACCTTTCATTAAATAACTTTATAAATAGTTTACGAGAAGATGCCAAATTTTTTATCTATTTTGGTGTCTTTTTCTTTTTTTCAGTGCGAATTTAGTTTCATACGGGGGTATTATTATTTGCTGAATAAATGTCCCAATTTTAATTTTACTTCGCTAAATAAGTATGTAGGGCACCTTTAATTGCTGTGCAAAATTATTTTCAACTTATGGACCATTAGTAGGATTTTTTATTTTTTTTAGAAATTGTTTAAATTTCCGCCTACTAATTTCACTTTATATATATAGAAGGACTTTTTTGTCCAGAAACAAGAACAACTTGCAAGTATTAGGATGAAAGGGTTAGAAATTAAAAGTAATTCGCAATATTTTTCTATCTAAAAATTTTTATCGCTTAAATGACCCACAATTGAACTTCTTTCACTATAACTTCTTTGTAATAAGGTTATGTCACAGTTTTACTTTTTCACTCTAATAGCAGATGTATACAACTGTATCTTTATAAGCATTGTTGTGACTATTAGGTGGATAAAAAAATTTTAGAAGATTAGGGATTTTTTTTAAAAGGTCTCGGCTTATATTAGGTAGTTAACTTTTTCGATTTAATTGCTTATAAGTTACCGAAGGCAATTTTATCCTTTAATGAATGTCACAATATCATTAATTATTGCAGGTTGTACTATTGAACACTAAAAAATATGGAGGTTTACCAAAATGAAAAATACTTTACAATCAATCAATGAACTATTGCATGAGATAAGCAGGAGGAAAGAAGATCCTCTTCTTAGCAGCCTGTATAAAGCTAACATCCTAGATGATCTTTATTCAGATGCTCTTTATATTAAAATCACACTAGAAGGCAATTCTTTAAATGGACAGGTATTAAAAGATCTTCAGATTCATATGAAGCATATTTTATCTATTATCCAGGAAGATTGCTTTTCTCCCTTCTTCCACTTAACAGCAGATATAGAAAGATTATTAGAATAAGTGCTTTATTTGGGCGGCAGCACTGACTACTGAATAACCAGCTACCTCCCTTTGGTCCGCATCTGCTAACCAGTAGTAGGTGTCGCTACGGCACTAAAAAGCTCGCTAACCACGGACTGTACGGCTTTCGCCTACATTCCGTAGGTTCCAGATCTTTTTGCCTTTCAGGCCGCACCGTACGAGCCGAAAACCATCAAAACATAAAGAAACGTAAAACCAAAGGATAGCAGGCTAACGCCTGCTTTTTTATTTGAGTCATTTTTCCCCTTTTGCCTTCCGTATGGTATTGATTCGCAAGGCCACTAAGGCTGCAACAGGCAGGGCACCCGAACCTTCCCTGCTGCAGCCTAAGTGGCCGAGGAAATAGGTCAAGGGGACAAAAACTTTTTCGTTTAAGGGCAAAATCGGAACAAAAAACTTTCTGTCTTTAACCCTTGACCCATTCCCTATGCGATCAATTCATACTCCATGTCAAAACGGGAAAAATAATTCCCTTTTAGGGAACAGCCTTCCATACGGAAGACAAAAGAAAAATGAAATTCAAAGGAGCAAAATCAAATGATTCTTAAAAACTTACAAAATCAAATAATAAAAAATGTAAAAGCTCATGTGGAAAACAGTAAAATCTTTAATTTTGAGGGACTTGAGTTTAGGCACTATGATAATGGAATTTTTAAGTTTTTAAGCTTTGAAAAGGAAATGAGAATTAAAACTATGATTAAGTTTGATCCTTATAATGGTCAAGTTTCTGCAGTATTTGAAGATAATAGAGAAACTTCTTGGCTTATTGGAGAAATCACAGAATTGCAAAACTAAAGGAAAGGAAGATCCTTTCCTTCTCAAAATAAATTATTGGGGGATTTAGATATGCCGTACAAATGGGAAAAAGAAAGTTTGCAAAAATATGGAGAACAAGTAACTCAAAATTTAATTGCTGGACAAAGAAGATATGAAGAACAGCATAAGGATAATGATTGTAAACACTGTGGGAAAGGAAATGAAGGAGCAATTATCGAGTGGGGGAATGGCAACCCTTTTATTATGCACTATGGATTGTGGAGCAATGGCCGATGTGAATTTTGTGGTAGATATTCGGGGGCGAATTAATGAATAACAATAACAATAACATAACTATTTACGGATATATAAATAAGCTGAAACAAATTAAACAAGGAGAATTTGATGGAGTCGTAAGCGCCTTTTATAAGGTGCCTTACGACTGGATGGAAAACATAGTACTTTGTTTAGGATACAAATCCATTAATGAATTTTTGGACACATATACATATGACAATACAGATGAAATTATTGATTTTGCTATTGAAGATAGGATGCTGATTGAATGCGGTGCTGAAGAAAAGTTCCTTGAGACGATGGCAGAATGGTGTCCTCATTGTTGCGCTGAAGTAGAACTTCCAATGATTTTTAAAAAACATATTTGTCCTAATTGCAAATTTGAAATTATACCGTGTGCTCAATGTGAAAAACAAAATTGTGGCCATTGCCCTTTAGCTTCTTAACTCATATACTCATATACTTGTATGCAAGCATATAAGTATATGAGTATACATTAACACTGAAAATCTTATCTTATAACAAAAGGAGAATCATAAATAATGAATTCAAAACAAGCCTATTTACTAGCCAATGAAGGTACTTACATTACAGTGACTATGAATAGTGGGGAAGTTATTAGTGGAAACGCAGACCATATTAGCAAGTATTATGACTTCATCATCCTAATTGATGAATTTGGTTACGAATATGAATTAGAACTAAATGAAATCAAAAGCTATTATCCAGCGATTAAACTCTACACTAATAAAGCTGGAGTAGAGACAATGGAAGAAAACACATACACATTTTATGCGTGGGAACATAACTCAAAATCCTACGCTACTCAAGTAGAGAGAAATATTGTACAGGGCAACATTGCTATCTTAGTTCCAAAACGCAATGCAAATGCACACCAGCATCAGCAAGGTGTATATCAATGTAAAGGAGGGAAACTAGCATGACAGTACAATATTTCCAATCAAAAGGCTGTATTGTAGCTACCTATGCACCTAATCAGGTAGTAGCACATGTTCCACACAGTCTATACGCTTCAGCTAAACAATACCTTTACATGCAGGAGATTTCACATTCAGTCCATGTTAATCCTGATTACGATTCTATAGTGCTGTTCATCTTTGAAGGCAATTTAGATATACCAGAATGGGATTTACAATGTGATTCCCTCCATTATAAAAATTACTTGTATTTACTCGATTACAAAGAACTTTGGATAGACGATGGAAAGAGCCAACCTAAACTTGTGGCAATGGATTTATTACCTAATTTACTTCGTAGTTCGTTAGAAAAAGCGCTAAAGGAGTGGTACATATGAAAAACCTATATTCCATTACAGACTTATTTCAAGATCTGCAGGTGGTTGTCGATTATAACTATTGCCAACTAGAAAAAGTAGACGGCGACCAAAGTAACGCTAATATAATAACCCTATTCGATGAAGAAGAAGGTGTATCTATATTTGACCCTTTCTTGTGTACTACCTTGATGAATAAAGTAGATCCTTTGACATACGGCAGAGAAAATCTTGAACAGATGATAAGTGAATACAGACTATTATTAGTATCCAAATGACCAAATAAAATCCTTTCTGTCTATAAGAAAGGATTTTATTTTAATGATTTCAGTAGATCATAAAATAGATCAATAATAAAAAAGGAAGAAACGAGAAATGGCTAAAAGGCAGCCATTTCCCGTTTCTTCATATTTAAATTCCCCACCCACCCCCCTTAAAACCAACTATTGGCCCCTGTTCATCCTCACTATAGCTCAGTCGTCATTCCAGGCAAGGGAGCGAAAAAAATTTTATTTCTGGTTAAACTCCGCTCTAATCGTGGTTTGACCTGGTGCGTCTCTTTCAAGGTGTGATGAAAAAGCATATCACACCTTTCCGTTCCTCCCATCTCAACCACGTTAAGGTTTTGGTCGTTCTTTGACCTGGTGCGTCCCTTCAGTCCTCCCATCCCAAGAACGAATTCAAAACTCGACTATATATTGCGGAAATAAAATTTTTTTCGCTTTTTCCCTTGCCTTCCAATCCTCCTTCGCTTCCGTTACAGATGAACAGGGGAAAAGAAAAAACATTCAAACCCTAAAACCTTGAAACATCTGGAGGAGTATTTATATGAAAATTCAAAGCATTACTTATGAATTGGTGAACGGTACGTATGAAGGAAAAAGCTACGATATAGATAGATATTTCATTGTAGGTAGAAGACCTTTATCTACTCATGAGCTTACTGTTTATGTGAACCATTTAGACAAAACTATATCAGGTGACTGTATCCGTTACGGCTCATGGGGAGATATAGACCTTGATGAAGTAATGGAAATGTTAAAAATAGTAGAAGGTGCTGGAGAGTTAAAAAGACCTTATGACGGTTACAAAGGCAAATAGAACAATAGCAAAGTTTGAGAGTAATGTCATTTGCTCTTAAGTATAAAAATAAAAGTATAAAGGAGTAACATCACCATATGACTAAATTCTTATTTTCAAATGAGTCAGGAACATTAATCTTTGACAGATTAGAAGCTATAGAAGTGTGTGAAGATTATACAGGGATTGTATTATATGAGCTTAGTAAACTAACAGACTATACCTTATTAATATTATTAAGAGCGTAAGGATTGGTAGTTGATTTAGTAGCTGAAGATATTGCAAAAATGATTCTTGCACAAGAAACGGAAGTTCAAAGAGAAATTAAACTTGAAAGAATAATTGATGATTCTATATTATCCTTCAAAGGTTGGGAATTTGAAACAAAAGAAGCAATCTACATAGCTGAATCTGATATGGAAGTTGACCTATTTAGACTTGAATATAATAAGACAAATAGGAGTTATCGTATCTTTGTCGCAAATCATGAAGAGTATTGTATTCATGAAGATGTTACTTATTTATTTAACCTTGTACAAATTATTAACCAGTGTAAGAAGCAAGAAACTGCTGATATAGATAACCAGATTAAATATTATTTGGAGTATGTATTATCAGAAGGAGGACTTGGAGAATGAAAATAAATTCATTAGATAAACCTAAACAATATTATTCTCATTACTGTAAGATTTGTAGGGCTTCTTTAAATGAGTTAATGGAAAATAAGTGCACGGAATGTGGCTCAAATAATGTTGAATTGATTTATTACACACTCCAAGATGAACAAAGCAAAATGGTTTGGACATATGTAAATGCCAGCAAACTAATCGAGTTAGCTAAAAAATCTATCCAGCATCATGACCACCCATCATTTAATTTTAATGAGTTTTCACTTGATAAAGCAATTAAAGCATTAGAAGCCGATGAATATTGCGTTACAGTACAGCAATGGATATTCACTATGACTAAAGATGAAATGGAAACGAAAGGCTGTGAGTGCGGAAACAAAGGACTTCTTCAGCTGGATATAAAGGAATTTGAATGTAAAGATTGTAGAAAAATTTATAGGATTGTTAATTGAATATAGCTGGTTAATCATAATGAAAAGGCAAGTGTAGAGCTTGTCTTTTTTGTCGTGTTGGTGTGGCCTGAATTTGCTCCAGCGCCGCTGCTTAACGTGGTATGACCTGGTGCGTCTCTCCGAGGTGTGATTTATTATCATATCACACCCCTCCGTTCCTCCCATCCCAACCACGTTTAAGGTTTTGATCGTTCTTTGACCTGCTGCGTCCCTTTGGTCCTCCCATCTCAAGAACGAGAGCAAAACACCAGCTGAGATTATACGTTATCTCAAAATATTAATATTAAGGAGATTGAAATTCTTTTATAAATAATTTTACGCATTCATAAATCTAAAATTATACTAAACTCTTGTGTATAGAGGACAATTTATAAAATAATATCTTTTTGGTCATACCTCTTCCCCATCCCCCATATATATAGAAATATCTTTAGGACACCAGGACAGTGTCCTAAACTAAAAATATGAAATGGACTGATGTATATGAAGAAAGTAGAAGTAGTAAAAGATAAAATTAGAAAAGTACGTTCAGATAAAAAAAGAGATGTTAAGCCAACAATATCTGCTGAACTAAAAAATTGTGTCTATCGACTTTCCTATATTACAAATACACCTGTTAAAGATGTAGTTGAAAAAATTTGTGAAAAAGGACTAGAATCTAGAAAAGTTTTAGAGTATCTTTCTCAATACTTTAGAAGAGATTATCAGTTTGTAAATACCATTTTTATTGGAGATCCAGGAAAGGAATCTCTTCAGAAGAAATCACAATCAGGAAGAAATGAGCGCATTACCACAAGATTTAACCAAGATACATATGAGAAAATAAAATACTTATCAGGTGCATTAGATGTAACTCCCTCAAAGGCAACGGCACTATTATTGGAAGCTAGTATAAGAAATACAGAACTATTAAATTCTTATATGAGAACCTTTTTACGTGGCACTTTAGATAAAATGAGAATGAAGGAATTAAAACAGGTGCAATCATTTGTTAAGAAGAGCAATCCATATAGTAAGGAAACTTCATGGTTTGATTTAATTGATACGATTGTAGAAGATGTTAAAGATAATACAGTTAACATTAAAGAGTCCATTACAACTTGGTTAGATAGGCTTAAATAAAGCACAAATAGCCCTAATAGATATGCTTTAGGGCAACAATTTCCTTTAATGCTAAAGTTCTATATAAGAGTACCTATCTTACCAGCAACTTAAAGGCACACACTTTAGGTATTGTTTCTTTTGCCATTGTTCGAACAGGGCATCTGATATTTGTGTTTGGAGAAAACAATTTATTATTACTTTCAATATTCATCCTTTGTACTCGAAGGAGAGTAAGAATATCCGAGTTGCGCGCTAACTCATCCAGATAATAATATTTTGTTCCCATTCACCTTTTATCATTATGGCCAAGTAAAAAAAATTTAAAACATTTATTAAAGGAAAATATGATATCAGCCCTTTTTCATAGCCTTTTCAATCACACTTTTTTCCACCGCAATTAAATTATCCTTATATTCTTTAAGTAAATTATAAAAGCACTCTTTGTCTACTTGATACACTTTTTTAAATCCTCTTTCCTTTCTAAAAATCTGAATAGCCTCTTTGCTTAATGTAGAAAGCATTCTTTCCCTTGAATCTGCTTCTACAACTCTACTGGTAGTTATAAGTTTATTTTCCTCGTTAATATCTGTTATGTCTTCAGAAAATGAGATTAAATCAAGAAACATGGTTTCATCTTCTATTAGAAAGCGAATCCTTGATATTGTATAGGTGTAAAGGGGAAATGTAGGGAACCCATCCGTATAAATTATATTTTTCATTTTTTTCTCTCCAGTAGTTAAATTATCATTTAAATAAAAAAAACCGATTTAATGTTTCCATTAGAACGGCTTTTAGAGGATTTTATAAAGTCATATTGACTTATTCTCATGCGACGAAACATGAGAATAAATTAATTTTAACATAAAAAATTATTTATTAGGATTTAAACTCTATTATTTTAAAACTATAACTATTTATAATGTAAAAACGTTATAAAAGAATCAAAGTATTTAACTGTTTATAATGTACTTATGTTATAATTGTATTAAGAAAGGAGTGGCAAAATGAATTTAGTTTTTCGATTGGCTATTGAAAAAAAGAAACTTAAAAGGCATCAACTAGTAGTAATTAAAGCCCAAAAGAAAGAGTTTCGGTTTACGATTGGTGAGCTTATACAGTTAATTGATCGGAAGATCGGATATGAAAAAGAATTCATTAATCAAACCATAATGATTATGTTGTTATTAGATTACGACATATGGGGAATTTTGATTTTTTTAGCAAAAACTCATATTATGGAAAATAGTAATTATTGAGGTGATGGTCAATTGTTAAAGGATTTCACAATAGAAATTGAAAGAAAAAGAAAAGAAATGATAAGGATAGGTATGGAAAAGGGTTTAACTCATAAACAAACAATTAAAATAAGTCAGGAAATAGATGAATTAATGAACTTATGGATTAATACTAAACGACAAACTTAAAAGCCTTATTAAAGGGAAAAAGGGAAATTAATTTAAATAATAGTTATAAAAAAATATATACAAATACTCATATTTCACTAGTTTTTCTTTGCTTTTATAATGTATAAATGTTATAATTGTATTATAAAGGAGGTAAGGAAAACAACAAAAAAAGAGCAAATCTAATATATGCTCAACAAATTAAACAATCACTCAAAAGAAAAAGGAGAGCGAAGAATGGCAGAGCAAAAATTAGAAATGGTACAAGAAATCGTAAGAATTAAACAAGTAGTAACGGAAGGTGAAATTGCAAGAAAGGTAATTACATCTCCAGATGTAGCAGCTGCCATTGCAACAGAATACATAGGAGACGAAGACAGAGAAGTTTTCCTAGTTATGGTTTTAAATACTAAGAATGAAGTGAACGCTGTTCATAGATGTCATGTAGGAAGTATAAATGCAAGCATTGTACATCCACGAGAAGTATTTAAAGCAGCCATTCTAAATAACGGAACATCTATTGTGGTTGCACATAATCATCCTTCTTACAACCCAGAACCTTCACGAGAAGATATCCAAGTAACAGGAAGACTTCAAGAAGCTGGTTCATATTTAGGAATAGAAGTTCTTGATAGCTTGATAGTTACTCAAGACCCTAACGTATATATTTCTTTAAAAGATTTAGGATACCTATAAGAATTAGTTCACAGAAGAGAGAAACCATTTTCTCTCTCCTGTGTTATCAACTAATATAATGTATTTTGTTAAATAAAATTAAGGAGATGAGTATTATGTATAAGGTTTTCGTTGAAAAATTAATATTAGTTGGTTATGAACGTGAAGAAGAATATAAGACTTTTAAATAAGGAAAATTTGAAACGAAATTATATAAATGCAGAAGGGCATTTTTTTAATGGAGTAATATACGGAAGTATTCTAAGTTTAATATTATGGATGTCTTTCTTTGGCTGGATAAAGATTATTATACTTTATTTTTGTTAGTTACAGAGAATTATAAAAGGAGTAATTATAATGTCAAAGTTATATTTGTTACGAACAAAAAGCCTTAAAATCATTGTTCGTTCAGAATCAGTTGAGAAGGCACGCTTAATATATAGGCAGTATTATCCTAATACAAATTACAGCATTCGAAAATTGAAACTAACCGATTTATCTAAGAAAAGTGAACCACCTATAATGGTGCTACCAGATATTCAGTATTTATAATCAATTGGTTTTCTTTGTAATATTATTTTTAATGGGTCGATAGTTGTGTTATAATCAAGGAGGAAACAAAAGGATATTTTTTCTTTTGATTGATTGTTTAAATGCTCCAACTTCATGGAGCTTTTTTTAAAGTAACTTAATGTATTGATGTTATAAATGTGTTTTGTGATAAGAAAGATATTGATTTGATTATTTTAAAAGCATTTAAATTGGAGGGAATAAAAATGAAGTTTGTGAGTGTAGAACAACAGAAACGGTTTTTGGAAATCAAAGAGCAAATGCCTTTTAATCTTAAAGGAAACGACAAATTGTTATCTTTAGCTTATATTATGTCCAGTAGCAATGAACTAAAAACAAAATTACAACCTTATATACAGTGGGATAAAGGTTACGACTATGAGAAAATGATCCGTGAAATCCCTTTTTCTAAGGAAGAATTAGTTTTAGTTAAAGCTTCAGTAACTTTCTTTGATAATGGTGTAATCCTTCAATTCTCTGAGGTATTTACAGAACTAGAACAAACTGAAAGAGAAATAGTCCTGAATGCTGCTGATATCAGATATTCAAAAAGAGATATTTATGAGCCTGGAGAAGGCAATTTATATACTAAATAGAAAAGGTTGAATTTAATTGAAACAATACTCCTTTAACATAACAGCTACAACCTTAGAGGAATTTAAAAAATTTCTCCCGACCCATAAAAGTAAAAAAATACTTAAAAATTATTTGCTTAATGAGTATAAACTTCCTGAGGCACTCAATGATCTGCAGGGTGGTGCTGATAATGAAAAAGTAATTCAACCATACTGGATGAATGAAGAAGAAATTAATAAGTTAGAGCTACTAGTTAAACAGGCTAAATTAAAGGGGGTTAATTTAAATCATTCTTCTATAATGAGAGATATCATTAAGAATTTGGTAGAACGTTATAGGAATAGTCCTTTACAAAAAAGTGAGTACAGTAGACAAACTTTTAAGGTACCAGTTGGTACAAAGAAAAAATTAGCTTCTTTAATTGTAGAAAGAGAGTTATCATATGAACTTTCTTCATTCATTATGGAAGGGTATATTCCTTCAAACAATTTTCCTTCAATGAGAAACCAAGAACAAGAAAACTTAGATTTTAAGTCAGATTTAGATGTTTTCAATAAGTTAGATGAAGTTGCTGAAGAATATGGATTCAAAAAAGGGAGAGCAAAAATCTTTAGGGATGCGCTCAGTCAATTTGAAAAATCGCTCAAACTTAACCCAATAAAAAAGGCTACTTTAAAACAAGAACTTAAATATCTTCTTGATGAATATAAGACGGTGGAAGATGTTTCGGTCATTCTTGAAGAAGTTAGTAGCTATTTAAAAGAAAAAGATAAAAAATAAAAAGGTAGAGACAATAATGGAAATAGATTCTATGAAGGTACAAGAAAAGATTGGGACCAAGAGAGCAAGAGCAACAGCACTATACTCAATTATCATTGGCATATTTAGTGCAGTTATAATCCTCCTTTCAATCTTAGGTTTATTATATTTAGTACTAGGAAATTTTTATATTTTAACATTACTGATTATAGGGTTTATTGTAGGGTATGAATATTTTCTTAGGAAGAAATCGAAATATTATTCGTATTACATTTCAAGCGAAGAGTATGAAAATTTAAAGAGTGTCAGACTTATACATTATTCAAATACCCTAAATAAAGATGATTATGAATATTATCTTAAAACAGGATTAGTTAGATTATATGCAAAGAGAAGCGCTGCTAAAAACTATGTTATGCAATTTAAAGATAAACGGAAAAAGTATATTTGGTTCCATCAAGAAGAAATTAATGGGGAACCTTCCTTTGCTTCCTTTTTTTTCACCCATTCAGGTGAAGATGAACCCCGAAAGTATAAAATTATTATGGATTTAAATAGAATTCCACAAGAAAGAATTTTACTAAGACCAGATAATCAAAATATTATTGTTATTGGTGATTTAGAAATACCTGGCACCATTGATACAAATTTTAACTTTTATAACCATAAATTATATTTTTGGTACTCGATTAAACATAAATTAGAATTATTAAATGGCATAAAAGTAATATATACCGGTTTTCACCAATTCTACGGTAAAGTTATTGACCATCTCGATGCTAAAAATATAAAGAACAAAAAATAAACCACATTTAGAGTGGTTTATTTTTTTGCAATCTTTTCTACTTTGTTTTCCATAAAATCTCGGCAGCTTTATGAACATTATTATTATTCTCATTCCACCTAACCAAAAAACCATTTTTTTTATAGAAATAATCAAGTTTTTCAAAATGCTCTTCGTCTGCATAAGATATCCAACCTGAAATTTGCTTGATAAAATTTTCTATTGCAAATTTAATTAGAGTACTTAATAAAACTGATCCGTAACCTCTACCTTGATTCTCACCAAATATTTCTATATCACAAATTTCAATTGTATCTTTATTCTTATACATTGCAGATAATCGAACTCTATCTCTTAAAATACCTTTAGTATTGATAACTCTAAGTTCAATATAAAATGAACTATATTGATCATCTGGATCTAAAGTTGTACGGTAAACAATTAAATATTCTTCATTTTGACTTAACTCATTCAACACTAACTTTTCAGGATCATTTTCAAGTTTTAGTAATTCGGATTTTAAGGTGCTTTCTAAATCTTTTGTATTTCCTTCCGTAAAACTTCTTTTATTTCTGAGGTTATCTATTTCTAATAAAAAATCGAACATAATAATTTTCCTTTCTTGTAATAGTAATTTTCGAACTTTACTTGACCAGATTTACTATTTGTTAGGTATGTAAAATTTTCAAGTGGTTTGTTTATTTATATAAGGACTTCTATTAATGAGATTAAAGATATTTGGTGGATGTTCATGAGCAATAATATATTCAGGCTTTAATCCTTCAGGAATCCAACAAGACGTAAAAGCGTACAGATGAAGTACGCTCTTCTTTCCTATTTTTAAACTCCTCTATATTACACTTTCTAAACTTTATTTTTGTTTTACTTTCTCATTCCACTCAGTTTTGGAGTATTGATTTATTAATTCTGTAGAAGATAATGATAAATTTAAATTTCGACCCAATATAGCTGCTAACTCATACAATCCATTGGGGAAACTTTGAAATCCTAACATATATGTATTGAAAGGAATATTTTTAATATTATCTGCATCTTCATTGTAACCTAGCCCAGTCTCGATTCCATATTCTATATCAGTTACTTGATTAGTATTCAAATCAAAACCATTAAAAATAGGGGGGGGTGTTTTGCCTACCATTTCTAATGGTTTAAATAATGAAACATCATAGATTTTTTTCTCTATTTCTATCCAAGAATGATCAAATGGTTTTTTATTCGGTACCTTTACCTCTCCAATATAAAGTTCATTATCTATGCCCTGTTCTTTCAGAAGAATATGTAAAATACTTGATGAAGCATGACAAGCTCCCATCCATTCTTCTCGCTCTATAAAATGTACAACCTCGAAAAATGTTTTATGAATAATATCCTTATCTTGTGAGTTTGGTAGTAACTTAGCGTGTTTTTCCCATCTAGCTACTTTTTTGCCATCTAAGCAACAGTGTTTATATTTAAACATACTTCCACATACACATGAATCGTTTCTATTAACCTTCAAATTTTTCACCTCAGTAAAAAAATAACATCTTATCCTATTTTAACAAGTAATTATCTATAGCACCATAAAATCAATATGGAGGAGTTACCTTTTTCCTTTTTCTATTGGTGCATTGAATAGTGTCTACCAATACATCATCCTCCTTTGATTAGTCTTTTGCATTCTTTACTTAATTACAGCTAATAAGGTTAGTTTTAATAAGCGAACATTAAATTAGTTTATTTCTTTTAAAAAAAGCTATGGTAGCACTTGATTGCTACCATAGCTTTTTTCTATTAAACCTTTTCTAATAAATTTGGTACCCCAGCAACTTTTGCTAATAATTTGGAATACTCATATAGAACCTTAGACGTGAAGTCTAGATGCTCTCTAAATTCTTTATTTTTCTCCCATTTTTGTTCATGTTCTAATCTTGATACAGTAACTTCTCGCTTATCTTCATAGTCTGATAGCAAAGGGTGCCACTTCGAAAGGAATGGACGAATTACCTCATTTAATATATTTACGGTAAGAAATCCAAGTGATAATTCACTACTTCCAGAAACCGCTATATCTGGACCGTATTTTTTCATTATCTCTCGACTTACAGCAAACAAAGCGTGTAATGATGATAATGTCTCTCTTAGAAGCCCTTCACTTTCCTTTAGTTCAATAACTGCCACTCTTGTTGATAATTCAACATAGAGTTCCCAAGCTGCTCTATACTGATCTTCATTGGGTTCCCATGTTCCTTTGACTCCAAATCCTGCTACTGTTAAATTCACATCAAGTTTTGTATTACGATAGACCATAATAAAATAACTCCTTTACTTTACAAATTAGAACCTAGTTGGCTTTACAATATCACTTAATGGATGAGTGTAGCTCGCCTGTAAAATACCTGTTTCAGCATATTTATAAGAGAAAGCTTCATTATGCTGAATTGACTTTTCTAGAGAGTCTAAGAAATTGTTTAGTTCCCTGATATCCTTTAAAAGTTTTGAAACATAGAGATAACTAGGTATATCCTTTACATCATTCAATAAAAGAGTAGCTATTTGAGCATTAGATTTTTTCCCATACCCAACTTCATATGGAACCCACCAAGACCTTTTTGTTTCTTCAGATACGATACACAATATATCTGTGGATGCACTTAATCCATTTTCTATACATTGAGTTACAGCATTATGATTATCAGAAGATTCAATTGCAGCTTGTAAATCACTATCATTTTCATCAAGATATATGTCTACACCCGCCTTCATTATATAATCTCCGATTTTCCTTACAGCTACCTTATCCTTTGATGCATGTGATAAAAAAATGCATCTCTTTTTACTATTAGCAGCATGTTCACTAAAATATATAGATTTATTTAACTTTGCTCTATTTAAACCTTTAGTTGCCATAAATAACTCCTTTACTTGTCTTTGTTATAAATCTCTTATGTTTATACGCAGAAATGGAAAAATAGTTTCATTATTTTGTTCAAACAGGGTAAACCCTGTTAAAACAAATGAAGTTATGTGTCACTTTAAGAGTTATTTTTCATTTAATTTAAGCGATAATTTACACTAAAAAACTCTTATATTGAAACATCTTATTTTACTAACGCCCCCGTTAGCTTAAGTACATTTCTTCACAAACTCTTCCTTTTTTATTCATTTATTATGAGAATCCTGCTACTAAAGCGACTAATTAAAGAGACTTTTCTAGAAAATCCCTTTTTGTTAATATTGTTAAAGTTTAATTAATCATTCATGGCTTCAGATATTTTGAATTTGTCCCATTCATTTTCTGGAATGACCCTATTGAAGTAATCAATTGGTACAACTTTATGTCCTTTAACTTTAAATGTAATAATCTCTTGCAAGTAAGGAGGATTATGAGGACCTTCAAAGCTCACCACTTGAACTTTTACTACAACTGTCCCACCGTCATCTTGTTTTACTTCTAATATTTTTTCGTTTCCCCTAAACCAATCACTTCCAATCACTGAAAGGATTTGTTCATTTAACAAATTTATTAACTCTTCCTCCTTAATGGTCTCCGGTAACTCTATAGCAAGTGGATACGTGGGTGTATTTATTAATAACATTATAAAAACTATTAAGGATGTAATTTTCCTATTCATTGAACCACCTCAGTGGTATTATGTGTGCTGAATTACCTTTTTATTAGTTTTTTTACAGTCCCTTTGTGTCACTATTCTGCCCTGTTTGTACCAGAGCAATAAAGAAGCATTGATTCCCACGTTTGTAAAATAAAAACAGCTGCTCTTAGCAGCTGAATTCTGTTCACCTTATATTCGTATGACTTTAATACTATCCTTTTGGATATGTTTTTAAATGTTTAAATGAGATTAATTTACCCTCTGCACTGACCACTATTTCATCTTCACCATAAAAATTATGTGCACCATAATAAGACGATACTTTTAAAGTTACTTCATACGCTCCACCAATTCCGTTAGTTTGTTTTATTTTCAAGATTTTCGTTGTATACGGAGCCCAAATCAGACCTTCAGGAGCTTCCTTATCATCTTGATAAATTTTAGCAATTGCTACATCTATTGGTTTACTTAAGCTTATGATTAAAGCTAACCCTAGAGCATCACACAACTTTGAATCCGTCTCATTTACAGTAGCTGAGTAAGCCAAATTATTAAAGTTTAAACATATAAGGAAAACAATAAACAGAACTAATGATTTTTTCATATTATCACCTATAAATAGTATGCAAGTAAAAAGAATTGATATACTCGATTTTTTTGGTAAATATTTAAACTACTGCAACAAACCTGCCGCGTTTCTACCATAAGCAGGTTTCAATTATTACAGGAATGCTGCCCCGTTAGTAACAAAACCAAAAACGAGGATTAATCCTTATGGATCATCCCCTCCTATTGCCCGAAGAAACTAGTAAGATTTTTAGCCATATTGACTATAAAGCTCTTTTACATGAGAATCCATTCACTCTATTGATAAATTTAGTTGATCAGCCACTTCTCTAATATATGGTTTATAACTAGCTTCGTTGTATGCTTTAATAATTCTTTCTTGTGCTTCCTTATTATATCCATATACTTGGTACAAAATAGTTAGTTCTAGATCGCTATAAGAGTCTTGTGATTCTTCTCTTTTCATCTCTTGTATGACGTCCTCAATTGTTTGGAATTTCTCAAAGTATGGAAAAACCAAACTTTCTATATCACTGCTTACTTCCTGTTTAACTTTAGCTAAGTCACTTGATAAGTTAATTTTATACCAGTAATCCTGTTCATTTTTCAGTTTAGAAATTCGGTGTCTAAGAACCGAATTAATTTCTGTTGGAAATTTGGGTGGTTCCTCTCTATAACCTATTCCAAATAATTTATCAGTAAAAATACCAGTATTAATAGTAAACTCCACTTCTTCCTTTGTATTCCACTTAGATGATTGGATATTTACAGTCCATGCAAAGTCAGAGAGTGTCTTTGCAAAATTATTTCCTTTCTTTTTAAAACCATTTTCCTTAAATATAGGAGCAATTTCATCTTTTATAAGTTGTTTAAATACTTCCTGCATAATCATCTCTATTTCTCCATTCCGTTTACCCTAGATGAGTTATATTCTCCTTCTTTTAGTATAATTCCTTCATCCCCTTATTACAGTAACTTGCCCATTTTAGCAACATAAGAAAAGGCACCCTACATTTAAGGAAAGCACCCTTTAGTGTAAGTACACTTTTTCACAAATTAAGTAAATGCCCTTTTTCAAGAACATAGTTTTCATTTGAATTTTTTAAAACTATATCGAAATTCTTATGATAAGGATGCATAAATAACTCATATTGAATTCTACGCTCTTCATGAGATTTTCTTAAATAATTTATATCTATTCCCCTTTCAGAAACATCACGAATACCTCTTCTCATCAGCTCGGTTTCTCCATCAGTATATAAGTAAACTTTTAGATTATACAAATTGGGGTCAGTAAAGGCAACGGTCATCCCTTCTATAATATTCACTTTATTTCTTGAAGAAATTAACTCGCTCTCTGTATAATGCGTGCCTATTGTATAAAAGTCTAAAGCATCCCTTACCATTTGAAGGTCTCTCTCTAAAGCATTTATATTATGAGCAGAAGGATGACAAGCTGTCATTTTGTCTTGATGGTGTTGATTCTTATATTCATATTTCAATATAGTGTACTTTCTAAGATGAGAGCCAATGATATATGGGTCAGTATTGATATAATTCACATTTTCATGTCCCAGAAGTTTAATCAGATTATGGGCAAATGTTGTCTTTCCAGATGCACCATGACCCGAAATCCCAATAACCGTTTTTTCATCACTACTGTTAATCAAATTAGCTATCTTATGTAGAACCTTTTCCATATTTACCTCCCAATCGCTTATCGAATTATGTTCATTATCTTGTCTTTTATACTGGATTTAGCAATAGCTAAATTTTATCATTAAAATTTTATCATTAATCTTCTATTGCTTGTTTAACTAACCTGCCCTGTTTCTCCCATAAGAGTTTTTTGTTTTCTTTTCTTGATATTCAAAAAGTAAGTCTCAACGGACAAAACTCTTTAACTAAACCTCGATGATCACCTTTTATATATTTTTAGGATATTTGAAATTTAATTAATTTTTCTAAAAATATTGACACATGTGTTACACGTGTAATAAAATACTTACATATGAAAGAAGAATATTCTAAAGAAATATTATTGAAGTCTCTTGAAGCCATGGCCAATCCACACAGATTAAAAATTATTGCAATTTTAGCAACAGGAAGACAATATGTGAGTGAACTAGCTCGTAATTTAGAAATTAGCAGGCCTTTACTTTACTTACATTTGCAAAAATTAGAGGAGGTTAATTTAGTTAAAAGTAATTTAGAAATTTCAACATCAGGTAAGGCGTTAAAGTTTTATGAATTAAGTTCTTTTCAAATTCAGTTAGATAAAAATGTAATTTATAAACTATTTCAACAAGAATTGAAAGATAATTTAAAAGGAGATTTTTAACTTGACGAATGTAACTACTTATTTAGGTCTATTTTCATTAATGCAAATTTTTCTTCCAATTATTTTAATTCTAATTGTTCTTTTTTTCATTGTAAAAACTGTTAAAAAATATGAAAAAAGAGCTGATGAAAGATTAAGGTTAGAAAAGCAACACATTGAAAGTAACCAGAAACAATTAGACGAAATTCATCAAAAAATAGATAATATTGAAAAAATGTTAAAAGACATTGAATGAATTAAAAAAATCTCTTTAAAAATAAAGAGATTTTTTTTTATTTATTAGTAACTATAGTCAGTACTATATGAATCTTTTCCAACAAAAAGTTTAATCCAACAAGTGCTGCTTGTTGCGCCGTTAAAGGCAACCCATGTGAAATCAAGTTTAGCAGATGCTTTTCCGTTTAGATTTTCTGTTTTTCTTGTAATCTTAAGGTTGTCGTAAGAAGCTGTACCGCCTATTCCTACAATTTTATAGTCATATACTCGTGAAATATAGTCATTACCACCTTGCACAATGGTGAAATCAGCATAAAAATGTGCATTAGCTATTCCAGTATATACATATGCTTTAGCTTTTTTGAAATTTTTATAACCACTTCCACTTGTAACAGTTCCTGGACTAACTGCAAATGTTGAAAAACCACCAGTAGTTGGAGCCTTTTCTGTAAATTCTACAATAGTTGGTTCTAATGTTGTTACTGCAATAGAACCATCTTTAAAAGTGGATATTGTTTCAACTCCATTTTCTTCTGTTGTTTTTTCAACAGTATTAACTGGTTCTTGACCTTGTTTAATAGAATCCCATACTTCTCCATTCTTTAATTTTGTAATCAATTGGTCTTGAGTTGTCTCATCTACATTATAACTAGTTAAAAATTCTTTTAGGGATGCTATATCTTCAGCAGTTATTTGCTGAGATTGTTCCACTACATTATTTGAGGTTGGGCTATCTAACTCACTAGCAAAACTTGTGGTAGCTCCCAACCCAAGAGAAAGCGCTAAAACTGGAATAGTTAAACCTGTAATGAATTTCTTCAAAATGATACCCACCTTTTTTGTAATTTTTTAAATTTTCCCAAATAACAATTTGATTATATACCCATACAAGTTATAAATCTACTAATTTTGTATAAAAATGTTATTTTTTTAAAAAAAAGGTAAAGAAAAACATTATCGATTGATAGAATTTTATTAAATTAACGTTAAATAATTACTAAAACTGAATAAAAAAGTGCCAATAACTAGAAAGACAAAAGAAGAGTAATACCATTTTAGGTATACTCTCCTTTTTTGATATAAACTACCAATCTATTAACGATTGTACGCTTATTTTTAAAAATAACCTCCAAATATGAAGGTTATCCTTATCTAGTATTCTTATTAAAAATCTTCAACTTTTATTAGAGAATGCCGGAAATGCGGTATTAATCCTTATTAGATCAAAGCCCTCGATATTTCACAACTATTTTCTTTTTCCGTATATTTCACTTACGAATTGTTCCTTATAGTCGGTGTATTCATCAATTCCACCATCTTTTTCTTTTACAAACTCAATTTTTATCCTTTTGTATTGTTCACGTGCTGTTTGGTTGGCATTTAAGTAATCCCTAAAGAAGATTAAATTTTTCCAGAGGTCTTTATTATATTCAACTAAATGAATAAAGTGGGTCTTTTCTTCGTAGGATTCATCAGTAAACTTTGCAAGTACGATTTCGTTTGGACGTTGTACTTGAAGTTTTAAAAATCCAGCTTTCTTTAGTCCTTGAAAAATAGTTTTTTCAACATTTTCAATATCATCTACACCCACAACTAAATCCAATATTGGTTTTGCAACCATATCCTTAATAGCTGTGCTTCCTATATGTTCAATTTGTTTTTCCTGAATAGGGGTTGAATTTAGAATATCCTGTTTCACCCTATGAAACTCTTTTTCCCATTCTACGGTATGTGTTTCTAATCTTAACTCATCACGTTTTAGTCCTAGTTTCATTTTAACCACCTCATTCTAAGGGTAACTTAAATGATTCGGCACTGTTACTTAAAATCCTTCTTCCATTAAACTTCCACTCTAATTCCATAAGTAAGGAACAAGCTAATTTCTTTTAACTTATCCTTACATAAATTTCCACACCAAAAGAATATAGAGCTATTTCCATTTTATAGGGTCTTTCCTAATTTATATTTTCCCTTATAAAAAAACATCTTTTTGTAACAAAAACGGTCATTTTTGTTACAAGAACAGTTTTATAAATAATTTAAAGTTAAAATAGCATTCTAGTTGTAACAAAAATATGTAACAAAATTAATATGTAACAATACTATTTTTATACCTTTTTTGATACAATTAATCTGAAAAGGAAGTGAATTTCATGAAATTTGGTTATATGAGAGTTTCCACTATGGATCAGAATTTAGATCGTCAGGAACAACAATTAGTAGAATTTGGATGCGAGAGAATTTTTTTCGAAAAAGTAACAGGTGCGAAACGAAATCGGCCAGAATTAAATCAATTGTTAGAATATTTACGTTCTGGGGATACAGTTGTAGTTACAGATCTTACTAGGCTATCTCGTTCTACTAAAGACTTAATAGAGATTGCTGAACTAATTGCAAAGAAGGGTGCAAATTTAAAAAGTTTGAAAGAATCCTGGCTTGATACTACAACAGCCCATGGAAAAATGCTCTTTACTGTTTTCGCAGGTATTTCACAGTTTGAGCGTGACTTAACTTCTGAGCGAACAAAAGAAGGAATTCTGGCTGCAAGAAAACGAGGGAAAGTACCAGGGAGGCCGCCTATTGATAATGAAAAAATAAATTTTGCTTTTTATTTAATGGAGCAAGGTATAACACTTTCTGAGGCAGCAGATAAAGCTGGAGTATCCAGAATGACTCTTTACCGCAAAATGAATAAAACCAATAATGATTAAAAATAGGAATAGATCAACTAGTAATTAGTTGCTTCCATTTCTGAAGGAGTTGTTTATATGAGTGAACTTCCCCCACTAACATCATTTTCAGAAGAACAAAGACAAAAGGCTATGGATAAATATTGGTTGATTGCTCCTTATCTTAATCAAGAAAAACCACTGAAAGCTATTGCTGAAGAAACTGGCATTACCAAACGAACACTTCATAATTGGATTAACAAGTATAACCATTTTGGACTAAGGGGTCTGATTCGTAAAGGTCGTACTGATTCAGGAGATTTTAAAGTTGAGAATAATGTATTGGAAGAGATAAAGAACCTTATATTCAATCATAGAAGGAATTCGGTCTCTTCTATCCATAGAAAAATATGTGAAGTATGTAAAAAGAAAAATTGGAAACAACCTAGTTATTATCAAGTCTATTCCATTTCGAAATCTCTTTCACCCAGTCTTAAGAAGTTAGCCTATGAAGGGAATAAAGAATATAAAAACAAATATGATTTGATATATCGACGTGAAGCAAACTACCCCAATGAAATTTGGCAAGCTGATCACACTCTACTAGATATTATCGTGTTAAATGAAAAAGGAAAACCAGAAAGGCCTTGGTTAACAATTATCTTAGATGATTATAGTCGAGCAATTGCTGGGTACTATTTATCCTTTGAATCCCCCACTGCAATAAACACATCATTAGTTTTACACCAAGCAATATGGAAGAAAGGAAATCGTGATTGGCCAATATGGGTGTTTTTGCCCATCCCCCCGAAAAGGTGGAATAAGGAGTACCTCACTGAAAGATTAGGGAAGTACTCCTTAAACATCGCTTACTCTGTTTCCGATATTACGTTTAATTGGGCTAATTCTTGAATAATTGCATCCAAATCAACAGACTCTTGTTGTATATTAAACTCGTATCTTCCATAGAAGTTAATATGTTGCCATGCAACTGGGGATATTTTTTTCATAACGGGGTAGCGTCAGGAAAATGCGGATTTACAACGTTAAGGAAACCAAAATATAAAAAGTCTAATTTCTCGGTGTTATAAGTGAAAAATTAGGCTTTAGTTACTTCATTAAAGCGCCTGATTGTTGAAGACTAAAGTTTATATTCACCAAGAAAATTGATGTGCTCTTATCCTAACAAATTTTATTTAGGACTTACATGTATGCCTTCACGCTCTCGCCAATCTGCGTAAAGTATACGCTTTACATTATCATATCCATTGGTAGTTAATTGGTTATCTAACCACTGTTGATCAAATCCGAGTTCATGTAAATTATCCCATAAAATTTCCCCATCTATAATTAACGATGTTGGGAGGTCTACTGGACTTTCTGGAAGATTGAGATCTGGTTTTTGATACTTGGATTTTAATAATAAACTTATTTGCCCATTAGCTTCCAATATACCGTATTTGACTTCGCGAACTGAAAAGACATTATTTTGACGGAGTATACTCAATACTTGATTTACATCCAATTTGTTCTTTGTAAGTAACTTTCTGTCCATAACACCATCTCGAATGATGATGTTAGGATTGCCTAATAAGAGAGAACGTGTCGATTTATTTTTTAGAGTCATAAACTCTATTCCCAACATAAGAAACGTCCACAATCCGATGGCATATAAAAAATGAAAAATCCCTACCTTATCTTCATAAATGTTATTTCCTAAAAAATCTCCAAGTACTAACACAAAAACTAAGTGAAACGGGGTTTAACTGATAGATGGATGTTCTGCCTGTTATGATAATGATAAAAAATAAAGTTGCAAAACCTACTATGACTTTGATTGCCAGTAAACCCAAAAAAACTTCACCCAAAATTTATTCCTCCATTTTATATTTCACTCGATTTCAAAAATCCTCATGTTTTAAAATATTTATATTACAACATGTAAGCTAATTAAAATCAGAAAGATAAATAATACCGGTTTTTTCAACTTATAATAATGGAGAAAGCACGCGAGCACCCTGTTCAACAATGCGCTCGGTCAGGGATCGTTGCACCAAGTCTTCAATTCTTAATGGTACAGAATCAGTAAGATCCCTCTCGAACTGCTCTGTGAGTTCCCTTGTCACATCAGCACTGTACACGACTTGACACACCTCATAATTCAGGCGAAAACTTCTCATATCATAGTTTGCTGAGCCTACGGCAGCAATCTCCTCATCGATGGTCAACACCTTCGCATGTATCATTCCTTTGTCGTACTGGTAGATTTGAACTCCAGCTTCTATAAGTTCTCCGTAATAAGTACGGCTTGCAAGACCCACGATTTTTTGATTATTGTGGCGAGGAACCAGCAATCTTACACGGACACCACGAGTTACTGCTGTCTTTAATGCCATGATAATATCCGTTTCTGGTACAAAATAGGGTGTTGTTAAATCAATAGTCTTGGTCGCCTGTGTTATACATATAAAGTAAGCTTGCCGAATGACTGGGGTAGGAATTCCAGGGTTTCCTTCCAACGTATGGATATACGCTTTATGCAATGTCCTAGTTTTTCCGGATATGTCCATTTTTTTATCATCAAGGGTGCTCAACTCTGATCCCAATTCGGCTGACCATTTGGAATGATCTGCTCTGCCGATTGAATTGATTTTCGTTACCTCTGATTTTGTTTTCAAATTTGTTTTTGATTTTATCCTTTCCGGCACAGCGATTTCCCAATGAACATCAAAAACAGTCTGCAAGTCGCCTGTTGCTTCCCCTATAATTTGCAAATGAGTGTCCCTCCAAAATCCTACGTCTGGCTTTAATCCTGTATATTCATACCCAACGTTCATACCGCCAGTAAAGGATTCCTTTCTGTCAATCGTCACAATCTTACAATGATCCCGATAATTCCAATTGGACAAAATCCAGGGAAATCGCAGAGGAAATATTGTCCTGCATTCTATCCCTGCTTCAACCATCTGCCGGATTTTTTCACGCGGGAATTTATAACTCCCCAAGCTATCTCTCATAAAACGAACCTGCACTCCATTTAATGCTTTTTCGATTAGCAGTTCTGTGATTCGATTACCAATTTGGTCGTTCCGATAGATGAAATATTCCAGATCAATGGTTTCTTGGGCTTTTTGCAGGGATACAAGGAGTTGATCATATTTTGCTATCCCATTGTTAAACACTTGGACTTGGCCCATTCGAAGCCCATTCACAGTGAAATGCCGTAAAGCATTGGCAATTACCGATGCTGAAGCACCGAATGTCTCAGGTAATTTGTTAGATTCATTTTTAGAACAGGTCAATCTTTTTCGATGAATAAACTTAGGGTTTGATATGCTAAGATATAGCCAGAAACCAATGACAGGTAAAAAAAGGACGATTATTATCCAATTCAAAGCCTTGGCAGGCCGACGAACTTCCCAAATTGCTATGAATAAGATAAAGAACGTATTTAACAGGTATAGATAAAAAATCCACTCCAACTGGAATCCCTCCTTCTGTTACTCTTAATATGTACAAACTATGTAACCAGTATACGTATGGAATATGAAGGGATTGTCTGTTATATATTATGGACTACCTTTATAAGAACTTGTATAAGATATTAAGAACGAAAAAAAGAGAATTAAGGTTGGGAAAGTTCTGACATCAAGAAAGGCGTAATGATCTGGGCACTGTCCTAACTAGAGACTTAGTGATTTTGAAAATTACCATCTGGTAAATTCCTAAATATAGGTATAATTTTTTATAAATTTGGAAAATGAAAGTGGTAAATGCAATAAGAAGTAAATAAGAGAAAACATTAATTTATATTGGGAGGAAATCGTCTTAAAATTAGTCGTTAACATCTTTTTTGTTAATGGTTAATGAATGATCGGTATCTCTAACAGCAGCATAAAAAAAATCTTTGATTTGAAGATATCCCTTTGCCTTTAGTTCTTCCTTTAACCACTTTTCATTTTTGTTGATAAATTTTAATTTACGCTTTTGCACTTTCCCTTCAATGACAACGGCTATGGGTAATCCGCGGTATTCCACTTTCATATGTAAATCTTTTGGAGTAATAGGAACTAATTCTTTTCTTGGAAAAATGCTAATTTCACCTGTTGCTTCCAAAATCGCATATTCATTATCGTGAATATCCGGATATCCTGTTGTTCTTAAATTAGACAACAGCTCAGGTAAAGGATATCTACTTTCCTTTAACTTTCGATTAAGATAAAAAAAGAATCGCTCCAAAATCATGAGGGGTAAGTTGGGCTAGAGCTGATTTCCCTAAAATATTTACTGCTACAATAAACACAATATAGATAAAAATAACTTTAACTAAAAAAATAGACACTTCTAACACCTCGTAAAAAAATTCACCTAGTCCGAAATTGGACTAAGGTTTTTAAACTTATTTCAATTAAAAATGGTATCTTTTTTTCGTCATGTATGAATCTAAGCTAAATCCTTATCCTTTTAAAATAGGGGTCACTTTATCAATGGCTTCTTGTAATTTTTCACTGTTTAACCTATACATTTGTTTGGCGTCTTTTGATTCCGTTCCAAGAGCAAATAGTTCTAAGTCTGCTTGACATTTTTTCAAGGTTGAAAGAATTAAGGGTCTTTCTTGTGGGGGTGCGACTTGTAATTTATCGTCAAACAGATCAATCGTTAACTCTCCGTAAGAATTAACCTGTCCCAGAAATACATTTTCAATCGTTACCCCTAGTTTTTCTAATTCAGTTTGTAGCCAAGCCCGACTTCGTCCAATCGTGGCTAGTGGTTCATCCATTATTGTACCATCCATAATAATGGTCTGAGGCTCCTTGATTGAAGCAACCTTCAAGTTTATATCCTTTGCTGTTAAAGGTTGATTTTCTTTCTTTAGCATCACAGATAAATCACCTGTTGCCTCTAAAACAGCAAATTCTACATCAGAGACTTGAAAGACATCCTTCCTGCGAAGGAGATCTAACAGTTCATCTGTCGTATATCTTTCCTTTTTTAAATTATCTTCCATAATCTTCCCATCTTTGATAAATACAGTTGCTTTTCCTTCTATAAAATTGCGAAAACGTTTACTTTTTAAGGAAATTAAACCAGCGAAAAAGGGAATAGCCGCAAAAATGACAATTCCAATAATTCCGTGAAAAATGTTCCGTTCAAGTCCTATAGCCACTTCTGCACCAATATTCCCAATAGAAATACCGGTGACATATTCAAAGAAAGTTAGTTCGGAAATTTGCTTTTTCCCTAACCATTTTGTAATGAAAAATAAAACAGCAACAAATAATGCTGAGCGTACAGCTATATCTAACCATTCAGGCACTGCTTACACCTCCTGTAAATATAGTTTTTCTAGAAACCTTTGTACTGAAGTTCCTCTCCTTCTAGTTCTCCTACTCTTTTTTTTAAATCTTTTGTTACTTCGTGTACTACCATCATAGCCTCATGCAAAGTTCGCTTCGATTCATCATCAAGAGTCCGTAATGCTAAACTTGAGAGACTTGCTTCTACCCCTCTTAGACTGGCAAAACACTGTTTAACATCTGATCCTACTGTCATCCTAATTCTCCTTATCCTTTTGGCTTAAAAATTAAAGCTCCTATCATGCCGAAAACAATGGCAGCTGAAATACCAGAACTAGTTACTTCAAACATTCCTGTCAGTACACCAACTAACCCATGTTTTTCAGCTTCCTGCATCGCACCATGAACAAGCGAATTCCCAAAACTTGTAATCGGAACGGTAGCCCCTGCCCCAGCAAAATCAATCAAAGGCTCGTATAGTCCAAATCCATCTAAAAGCACCCCAATCACTACAAGGGGTACCGCCAGCATTTCGGAAAAAAACCACGCTAAGAGAATTTATCTAAAAAAGAGCCGAAATTTACCCCGTTAAGAGTAAATTGGCTCTTTAATATGTAGAGGGTGCATAGAAAACTTAGAGGGTTATTAATTCTGTGTTTATTCGAGTTTTCGTTGATTAATTGCTCGATAAAGAGAACCTTGTGATACACCAGTTCCTTCTACAATTTCTTTAATAGAGTATTCTTTACTGTCATACATGCGTAATGCAATTGAGAGTTTTTCTTTTTCTAATTTGGGTCTACCTAATTTTTTTCCACGTTTCTTACTTGCTTCTAATCCTTCTTTCACTCGTTCTGCAATCAAATTTCTTTCTAATTCTGCAATGACACACATCATTTGCAACATAGCCTTACCTGTAGGCGTTCCTGTATCCATATTCTCTTTCAATGATACAAATTGAACTCCTATTTCTTCGAACTGTTGGATAATACTTAGGATATCTAATGTTTTCCGTCCTAAACGTGAGATACTTTCAACTACAACAGTATCTCCTTTTCTTATCACATCAAACAAATTTATAAGACCTTGTCTTTTTCGAATTGTTCCAGTGAATTTTTCTTGAATGACTTTTTCACATCCATATTCAGTAAGTGAATGGATTTGCCGATCTAAATTTTGATCAATCGTAGATACGCGTGCATAACCAATAATCATTTGCTTCCTCCTGTACAATCATATATTTTCATTGTACCGAAGGTTCATTTATTGTAAAGGTATTTGGTAATACTTTTGGTAACTATTTTTTGTAACTCGAAAACCCTTATAAATATAGAAATAGAAGCAAGGGGAGAAATGTTACAAAAATATTGGTTTTTGGTAAGAGTTCTTTTAATGGATTTTTTATAAAATACAAATGAGATTAACCTTGATTAATAATAAATAAATAAATAAATAAATAAATCTTTGAAAATCCAAAGAATATTTTCAATTATTTTAGAAAAGACTGTTTTTTTATAATTTATAGTATGTACAAGCCCTACATTGAATAAATTTTTTAAAGAGAAAGGAGGTATATAATGTCAGATGAGAATGAAGAAGAGTATTCAAACGAATTAGCCCAAGCTGATTTCATATCTGCTGCAGCGTTTGATCCTAGTCTTGTAGGCCCTACATTGCCGCCAACTCCACCATTTACACTACCGACCGGTCCGACCGGAGCTACTGGTTCTACTGGAGCCACCGGTCCTAGCGGAGCCACTGGTTCTACGGGAACTACAGGCCCTACCGGAGATACAGGCCCTACCGGAGATACAGGTCCTACCGGAATTACAGGACCTACCGGAGTTACAGGTCCTAGCGGAGCCACTGGTTCTACGGGAGCCACCGGTCCTAGCGGAGCCACTGGTTCTACGGGAACTACAGGCCCTACCGGAGATACAGGTCCTACGGGAATTACAGGCCCTACCGGAGTTACAGGTCCTACCGGAGCTACTGGTCCTACGGGAGCCACCGGTTCTACGGGAGTTACTGGTTCTACGGGAGTTACAGGTCCTACCGGAGCTACTGGAGCTACAGGCGCTACAGCAACAACTTCTACAAAGGCTATCCTTTTTGGTGGTACTAATGCGGGATTTCAGCGCATAGCAGGATCACCTGGTGCAGATTCACAAACGCTCCCTTATGTAACAGCAGGAGCTGGTAGTGTTGTTGCGTTTTCTGCTTCTATAAATGTAAATAACTTAGGTACAGGTGTATATTTGTTGCGAGTATGTGATAATGTACCTACTAATCTAGCTTCACCGGGTGCTGGTCAAATAGTCTCTACAATTACGCTTACACTTACAGCCAATATTACTGGAACTATAGTGTTTTCGATTAAACCAACTGATATTGGAGCACAACCTGTAAAGGTATTTAATCCTAATCCAGTGGTAGCCCCTGCAACAGTTACATGGACTAGTACAATACCTGGTAATCCAGTTGCAAGGACAGATGCTATCTCACTTTTTATAACTCCAGGAATTACTCAAAGTGCTGTATACTCTGTATTTATATCTACTGCAGTTTAAAAAAATTAATACTATATACATACAATACTAGTTTTGAAGGACTACTATTGTATACGAATTTATGGTAGAGCCCAAGGGATATAGGGCTCTTTTTTTATGGATTAAGACTGGGATTTTACATTTGATATATACTAATCAAATTATACTTAGTTAAATGTTATAATTTGTATAATAAAGGCTATTCTCATGTCCCCTTATAGCATCTGCAGAGATCTTTCTACAAGTGGTTAAAGAATTAACCGTATATACAACATTGCCCTACATAACTTTAAACTACCTAAACTAAAAAATAAAAATAAATTCTTAAAGAGAGGAAAACGGAAATAATGGGAGTTAAACAATTACTGTCGGAGGCACAACGAATTGAGTTAATGGATTTATCACGTTTAACAGAATGGGATTTGGTAACATTTCATACCTTTTCTAAACATGACTTACATTTAATCTTCAAGCACCGTAGAGGATATAATCGTTTAGGTTTTGCTCTTCAACTGGCATTAATTCGTTATCCTGGATGGGCTTTAACCGAGTATAAAGATATTCCTATGTCAGTAATCAAGCATATCGCAAGACAGCTACAGATTCCTGCAGAAGAGTTTTCTAGATATGCCAATCGTAGTAATACATTATGGGAGCATCTTAGTGAAATTCGTGAGGAGTATAATTTCACTAATTTTTCTTCTAGCCATGAAGAAAATCTGTTGAAACATCTCACACAACAAGCTATGGAAAACAGCAATTCACTTCATTTAATTGAAATAGCACTGTCCATGTTACGGAAATCAAAAGTTATTCTTCCTGCCATGTATGTAATTGAAAATATAGTTTGGGAAGCCAAACAGCAAGCAGATCAAAAAGTATACAGTATTTTGTATGATGACTTAACATCTGAGCAAAAGAAAAGAATAGATGCTTTACTTCTACCCACAAATAATGGAATTTCGCCATTGGCTTGGTTAAAACAACTTCCCTCTCAACCATCACCAGAGTCTTTCCTCAAGGTTGTGGAGCGATTTGAATATGTAAAAGATATAGGGCTTGTAGTTGATACGAGCAAGATTAATTCCAACCGCCTTCGGCAGCTTGCAAGATTAGGATCAAAATATGAACCATATGCCTTTAGAAGGTTTGATGAAGTGAGAAGATACAGTATTTTAGTTGCTTTTATGTTAGAAATCACACAAGATTTAATTGATTATGCAATTGAAATACACGATCGTATTATGATGAATCTTCAATTAAAAGGAAAAAAAGCACAAGATGAGATGCAAAAAGTAAATGGTAAAAAACTGAATGAAAAACTTATACAATTTATCAAGATATGTGGAGCACTTATTGAAGCAAAAGAAGTAGGAAAAGATGCTTTTACAGCTCTAGATGACGTTATGCCGTGGGATAAAATGGTGGAATCGGTTGAGGAAGCCAAACAGCTATCAAGACCTGTAAGTTATGATTATTTAGATTTATTGGAGACTAGATATTCCTATATTAGGCGGTATGCGCCTACTCTATTAAGGTCTTCCAGTTTGGATCAACTAAATCGGCAGATCCAGTACTTCAAGCGCTTCATACTATACATGATTTAAACATAAACGGAAAGCGAAAAGTACCGATGAGTGCACCTTTGAATTTTGTATCAAATCGTTGGCAAAAACATGTATATGATGACGAAGGTAATGTTAACCGACATTATTACGAACTTGCAGCATTAACAGAGTTGCGAAATTATATAAGATCAGGAGATATATTTGTTTCAGGCAGTAGACAGCATAAGGCTTTTGATGATTACTTAATATCTGAAGAGGATTGGAGAAACATAATAAATGCAGAAAATTACTTGGCAGTTCCTTTAACGGTCGAGGAGTACTTAACAGAAAGGATTACTTCTCTAAACCAACGTTTGGACTGGTTATCAAAAAATAGTGAAAAATTAGAAGGTGTTGATATCAGCCAAGGAAAGCTATATGTGGAGAGGTTAGATAAAGGGACTCCAGAAGAAGCAAAAGCATTTAGTATGCGCCTACATAATATGTTACCAAGAATAAAACTCACAGATTTACTATTAGAAGTAGCTAGCTGGACTGGATTTCATGAGCAATTTATTCATGCTTCAACGAACAAATCTCCTGATCAAGAAGAGAAGAATATAGTATTAGCAACTCTGATGGCAATGGGAACAAATATTGGTCTTACAAAGATGGCAGAGGCTACTCCTGGAATCTCTTATAGACAAATGGCAAACACTGCGCAATGGAGAATGTATGATGATGCTATGGTTCGAGCTCAGTCTGTTCTAGTTAACTTTCAACACAGGCGACAATTAGCAACATATTGGGGAGACGGTAATACATCGTCTTCAGATGGAATGCGGGTACCTATTGGCGTTCGCTCTTTACATGCTGATTCAAACCCGCATTATGGAACAGGAAGAGGAGCAACTATCTATAGGTTTATAAGTGATCAATTTGCTTCCTTCTATTTAATAGTAATTAATACAAATGCCCGAGATGCACTATACGTCCTTGACGGTTTACTTCATCATGAAACAGACCTCATGATTGAAGAACATTATACAGATACCGCCGGATATACAGATCAAGTTTTCGGATTAACACATCTTCTAGGCTTCCGCTTTGCACCACGTATTCGTGACTTAATGGATACAAAACTTTTTACTATTAACGGTGTGCAAGAATATCCAAATGTTCAGTCACTATTAAAAGGGAAAATTAATTTAAAGGTTATTCAAGAAAATTACAATGATGTTTTACGGTTAGCATACTCCGTAAGAACAGGTAAAGTATCTAGCTCACTTATAATGGGGAAACTTGGATCTTATGCAAGACAAAATAAATTAGCAACCGCCCTTGGTGAAATGGGTCGAATAGAAAAAACGATCTTTACCTTAGATTATATTTCGAGTAAATCAGTGAGGAGAAAAATACAAAAAGGCTTAAATAAAGGCGAAGCCACAAATGCCTTAGCCAGAGCTATATTTTTCGGAAAGAGCGGAGAGTTTAGAGAAAGAGCCCTCCAAGATCAATTGCAACGGGCCAGTGCACTTAATATTATTATTAATGCGATAAGTGTATGGAATACGGTCTATATGGAAAAAGCCGTAGAAGAATTAAAAGATACAGGCGAATTTCGAGAGGATTTAATGCCGTATATATGGCCTTTAGGTTGGGAACACATCAATTTCTTAGGTGAATATAAGTTTGAGGGATTACATGCAACAAGTTTACAATCCTTACGCCCTTTGAATATAAAAGAGCCGATTTACTCTTAACGGAGTAAAATACGGCTCTTTTTTCATATAAATTTGCTTAGCGTGGTTTTTTTCCGAAATGCTGGCTGTACCCCATGCCCATCAACTTAAGAACGAAAACAAAATGAACTTTCGTTCAAACAAACTAAAAAACACGTAATGTACTTTTGGTATTGAAAAGTACACACACCAAATAAACTCTAACGAGTTTCATTTTAAAAATTATGCAGCTTTCTTTTGTTTTCCAAACCCATTATACTCATAGACAACACCCATAATATCAAAGATAGTTTTCTTCTCATATCGATGAGATTTCCGTCCATTCTTCTGTAGGAGGTCGAACAAACGGATTAAAATCTTTGTTAGATTTTGGGTGTTTCTCTGTATCGCTTGATATAACAGCGATACATGATCTTGAATCATCCCAATGGCTTTATATTCACTTAATTCTCTTTTGTTCTTTTGCAAAAGAAGTTTACGCATCTTAAACATCGTAGAAGAACAGATAAAGATGGCAATAAGTCTTCCATACACATGACATTCTAATCGCTCTTTTTTGATAGTTTGCCAATGATGAATTTGAAATAAGGATTTCCACGTTTTAAAAATAATTTCTATTTGCCAGCGAAGGGAGTAAAAGTCATGTATTTGTTCCATCGGAACAACTCCTTCAGGCGTATTTGAGACATATATGTTGATACCCGTTAATCGTTTACTCTTTTCTGAAAATGTAATACCCTTTTTACTTTCAGTGTAACTTTGTTTTTTTCTACGTTCCTGTATCTGTTTGTCTGTTAAACGATAGATAATTACACGTGTGAATAGTTTTTGATTCTTTCCAATGTAAGCTTCTTTTATTTCGTATGTTTGACCGGGTTTTAAATTGTTCATAATATGTTCTAAATCAACTTGGATATACTGTGATTGCTTTTTTACGGTTCCGTTTCGAAAGTATTCTGGAAACGGATTTTTTACATACACGGTATGGTTTAATTTTAATCTGGATATATAATAAGCACCTCGTTGATCCATTTGATCTAAGTCTTCTAATGAAAAATAACCTAAATCACGGATACATAAATCGCTTGGACGTAATGTGTCTAAGCATTCTGTTCCAAAGGTCTTATCATTATTTTTTCCTGGACCTATCTGAAAGTTTAGAAACTGTCCGCTATGTAAGTCATATTCTAATTGAATCTTGATACCCGCTGTTTGTGCACAACCACCTGATCCAGGATATACATGGGCTAAATGTTTTGGTACTTGGAAAATCGTCGCATCTAAAATACGAATTCGTTGAAAATACGTGAGCGCCGCGCTTGAAATGGCCGATGTTTCACAGATTTTACTTTTCCATAATGCCGAAAAAATATATTTCAAAAATTCAACCGCTTTTTTATCAAAGCGTTTATTGAGTCCTTCTGGACTCATAAGAGTGCCTGTGGCCGCATGTAATTGACTGCATAGTCGAACAAGCGAGTCACTCGCTGTACGTTGACTTACCCAAATACATATGGTAGCTAATTCATTTCCAGAAAACTTTCGTTTTCTTTTTACAAAACCTAATTCTTTTGCGAGTTCTTCCAAAAGAGAAGGGGTTAAATGACGATACAGTTCTTCAGAAAATAGTTGTAATTCATCTTGAATCGAAAGATTCATAAAAAATGTCACCCTTTCTAGCTAGCTTTTTAGAAAGAATAACGTTTTTTGTCACTTGGGGGTAGTGAAAATTCTTAAGTTGATGGGCATGTGGCTGTACCCCTAATACTCTTATTGTGAAAGGAAATGAAAAGGAAAGAATGAGCTTTTTAGTATCAGAGGTAAAAGCCCCGAAAAACTATGATGGCTCTCTTTATATTCGTCAAACAGCAGAAGAAATTTTTTTGTTGTTTGAGACTCGTTGGAGTCCGGATGAACACTGGTTTCAGGAAGCCTGCGAGAAATTTCCTACTCTTGAAATTGAATTAATCCATGTGGAAGAAAACGAGGGGATTGCCGGTAGAATGTGGAACGATGGTGGGAATGTCAAAAGCATCTTAGCTTACAGAGACGAAGATAGACACGCCTATAACCAAATTGTGTATTCATAAGAATATCGCTTGATATATTAACCTTAAAATATATCAATACCAATAGGTTAATCTAGTTTACTAGGTTAATCATTTACAAATCACGATAATTTTATAAAGTGAACAACAAAATGAACTAAAATAAAAAAACCACAATGCACATTACAATGCAACTTGTGGTTTTTTTATTTCAATACGTTTAACTTGTTCTTTTATTTTTCACGAAGTCGATTCATTTGTTCATACAACTGTTGTATTTGGTTAGTATAAGCTTCATTCATCTTGCGTATTTGATTTGCATATTCTTCATTAGCAGTAGTTAATTTTTTTTGATACTCTCTTTCTAATTCTAGCAAAGCGTTATTCTTTTCGTTAAGTGCTTTTTCATCTTTTCGCTCTAACTCTACCATGTGATGTTCTTTTAACGCTTCCATTTGATCGTTCAAATTTTCAATTTCCTCCTTTATGTCAACCGTTTCATAAAAGTGTTTCTGTATCTGCGCCTTTAACTCTTCTCGCTCAGTAGCAAACTCTTCTTTCAATTTCTTATTTTCATCAACGTAAGACTGGTATTCATTAGCTATTCCGGTCAGCATATCAATCCTTATTCAAATCAATTATATTACTATGTTAACTAGGTTAATAAAGTTAACTAAAAAGATATATTTATTTCATTTATTGTATCATTCCAATTCCTCTTCATCTATCGTTACAAACGAGAAGAATAGATTTAATTGTTTCTGTTAAACTAAAACTTTAACCTTTTCTCAATACATTACTAACATCTCATTTTAAAAAAATATTAACCTTTTAAATATTATATTATCGATTGATTAACCATATTAACCTAGTTAACTTTTATAAAAAAATAAAAAACTAATAATAAAATAAAATAGCCACTTATTCATATGAACAGGGGCTATTCAGTGCTTGAGAATCGCATTTAAACGAAGCTATCTTTTATTTTGTGCGTAATTGGTCACTCGATGCAAAATAAACGCATTTATTTTTTCGGTGATATTTCAGAGCTACAGTATTCATTTTAAACTCTTCTTCTTTGGTGAACGCTTTCAAGTGCTTGATTAATTGTTCGTTCTACCCATTGGCTCATGGTGATATTCTCTTGTTCGGCTAATTGCTTTACAGTGTCCAACATCTTTATTGGTAGTTCTAAATTCGTTTTACGATAAGCACTCCGAACAACCAAGAAGCCTTCAGCAATCTCAATCGTTCCCTCTTTTATAAAAGGAATAAGCTGGTCTAGTTTAAAAGGAACAGAATGATGGAGGGATATTTCCCCTGCTTTCATCGAAATATACACACCCTGCTCCTGTTCCCGAATCCCTACATTTTCAATTCCCCAAGATTCATACAAAAAGTCAATAAACGGATATAAAATATCCTCCCCTTTAGGAATCTGGATATGAACGTAGCCTTTATAATCTAGTATATCTTTATGGATTTCATAACAAGGTTCTAGGCCATACTTTTCAATCCCTTCATTATATTCTACCCATTTTTGATAGTATGGAAGATAAAATCCCCAGTTTAATTCTTCATCTTTCATCACCCTGGCAGCTGTACTATCTGGAGATTGAAAGTACTGAAAAAGCACAATATCATGGTTAGTATCATAATATTCATTTTTTCGAACACGCTCAAATTCCAAGGACTGAAACAATTCTTTTGCTTCTAGGAATGCCTTTTCTGAAATAACATAATTCGTTCGATAATTTCCATCACAAGCTATGTGTTATTTATAATTATCGAACACATCATAATAATATACAAGAAAAGGAGGTTAATCATTATCTCAAATGATTAACCTCCTTTTCTTGTATATTACAAATCTCTCATGAAAACCAGTTTTTTCGGAGTGTCACAGTGACCGGTTTTTTGATTCTAAAAATCTCAATAAACTTCGGGCGGTCACAGTGACAGTACTTTAGATTTAAGATAATGGTATACTCCATCTTCATCGCAGGTGAATTCCGTTACATCATCCGCGATTTCTTTGATATGTTCTGGAGCGTTTTTCATAGCGACAGCATAACTAACAAACTGTAACATTGGTAAATCATTATCGCTGTCCCCAATAGCGAGAGTCTCTCCTCCGGACAAACTAAAATGCTGCAGCATCTGTTTTATCCCTGTTGCTTTATTCACGTTTGCAGCCATTAATTCAACATTGTGTTCAGTAGATGAAGAGGTAGTAAAATCCATTACCTGCTTAATTTTATCAAGTTCATTTTTCCAACTATTTATTTGTTTTTTTGTTCTAGCAAAGAAGTAGAACTTTGAGAATTCATTTCCTTCTATTTTATCCATCCATGCTATTTCTTCTTTAATGGAATGCTTACGAGAAAGCCACTCGTTCATACCGACACTGTTTGGTTTCGGTTCTTTTACTTCATTTAAAACATATTGTTGATCTTGTTTTAATATAACTCGGGATGCTCCATAAGGGTAAAGCTCATAATATACTTTATTTTCTCTAGCTTTGTTAATAATAGTTTCCACCAATCTAAGTGATAGTGAATGTTTAAATATAACTTTTTTCCCTACATACCCTGTCGCACCATTTGAGGTAATTAACCCATCAACTTGAAAACCTTTTGGGACTAATCTTTCTATTTCATCCGCATCTCTACCTGTAGCTAGAATAACGTATATTCCTTGATTACGTAATGCATCAATGATTTCCTTTGTTTGAATTCGCACCTTATTTTGGTGATTTAATATGGTACCATCCATGTCCAAGAAAATAGCCTTAGGTTTTAATACCATAATGATTCCTCCTTATATAATTATGTCTAGATACTTCTTTCAGCCATATTGAAAAATGGTAAAAGCAGAGTAATATCATATACTCTGCTTTACTCAATGAGTTTTTAATTAAATATTTTCTACTTTATCAAACCATGGACTTGCTGTTTCTTTTAAAACGGCATTAAGTTCTTCGATGTTTTGTCTGCCTTCTGATCTTAGCCATTCTCGGCCATCTTGTTCACCTTTTTCACCGAAAACATTAACACCATTCTTCCAGGTTGCTCGTCCGCATAATACACCATTAAAGGTAGATCCCGCCTCTTTTGCAAATGTTAATGTATCTTGGAATAACTGCGCTGAAACACCCGCACTTAAAAAGATGAATGGTAACGTCGTAGCATCACTTTGTTCTTTAAATAATTGAAGCGCTTCTTCCCTAGAATGGATAACTTCATCTCCATATCCTTCTACGAATTTCATATTAACAGGAACTTCGACTTTCAGGACGTCCACTTTGTATTGTGGTTTTGAGAATTCCTTCATTGCATCAATCACTTTATGAGGTTTCACCTTGGCATATTCTTTTCCTTTTACATCATCGTTATTGGCATCATAAGTCACAATTTCTAAAAAGAAGGGGATTTCTTCAGCCTCACATTCTGAACCAATTCGCTCCATATATACATGTTTATACTCATTAATTTTTTCTTCTTCATCTACATCATAGTAGAGTAAAAATTTAATAGCATCGGCACCAAGGTCTTTTAGGCGTTTAACAGACCATTCCTCCAATAAATCAGGCAGGCGTCCTGGCTCTGATGCATCATAGCCTGTTTTTTCATAAGCCATGATGAGTCCGGCATCTTGATGTCTTATTTTCGAAGCGGGTAAGCCATATTCAGGATCAAGTAAGATCGATGAAGCAAAAGGTGTCAGTTCCTCCGATACCAATTTTTTATACGTAATGATTCCTTCATCTCCAATCTCCTGATCACTTGCATTAGCAATCATTTTCTTAAGAGATCCACGTTGGTCAATCGCAAGTGCCCCGATTACTCCGTTTTCATTTGATAATCGTTTCAATGCTTCTAATTTATTCTTTTTTAATGATAGCATAGTAGTAGTCTCCCTTTTTAGTAGATTTCGTTTATCTCAACTAAATTAAAATAGTGCAGAAAGTGGTTCAGATTAACGCTTCCGGTCCCAGCTTCTATTGTGTTCAGCATCCCTGCCGTCATCGAGGTTTTGATGGCGGTTTCAATGGATTCCCCTCTATTTAAAGAAACAGCTAACCCCGCAACTGTCGCATCACCTGATCCTACTGGATTTACCACATTAATTTTTGGTATAATTGCGTTATAGAATCGATCCTTATATTTAACCAAAGCACCTTTACTTCCCATTGAAACCATCACGCATTCAATATCGTTAAATAATTCATGCGATAATACTTCTTTTAAGAGATTTCTATCATTATTGACCTCTTTCCCAATAAGCTGAGACAATTCAGTATGGTTTGGTTTAATGGCAAAGGGCTTTTCCTTATGAAGAAGTACTTGTTTTAAGGATTCTCCCGAGGAGTCAAGTATCACAGGAACGTCTTTTTTATGACTGATGACTAGCATTTGATGGTAGAAATCATCGGGTAACCCTTTTGGCAGACTTCCTGAAATCGTAACAAATGAGGTCTTTGATAATAGACCTTCAAATTTATCTAAAAATGCTTTGCCTTCTTTTAGGGATAGGGTTGGACCCGATTCGAGGATCTCTGTTTGCATTCCTTCGTGAAGAATGGCAATACAATTTCGTGATTCTTTTTCAGTCTTTAAAAAGTCATTTTTAATACCAGCTTTTTTTAATTCTTGGTTGATAAAATCACCAAGGGTGCCGCCAATAACACCAGTAGCCAGAACATCTTCTTCTAATTGTGAAATAACCCGTGTAACATTTAATCCTTTTCCGCCTGCGGTTTTACTCACATGTTCTATTCTATTAATCTCATTTAATTTAAATTGTTTAAGAGGGTAAGAAATATCAACTGAGGGATTCATTGTGACTGATAAAATCATTTCACTGCCTCTTTCTCGTGTTTTTTCTTTTTTAGCTCTGTTTATGATGAATGTTGATAAATTGCCTTTGGGCCATGTGATCAGCATTTTTCTGCATAAATGGCTGAACGTATGCCCCGAAGGCAATTGCAGCATCAACAAGGATGTTTAACAAAGCCTTTCATTTCATTGCTTATCATCAATCGTGATATTCGCCCCTATCCCATTTTTCTAGGAACTCGTCAAAAAAGTGAATGTCTCCTGTTTGATGATCATTTTCTGGTTCAAGGGACATAATTTTTTTCACTAATTGGTTGTTTTCCTTTGTTTCATCATATTTTGCTTCGATAAAGTGATCGACAATCTCTAGGATTAAATGTTCTCCAGTAATTTTGCCTCCAACGCCAATGACATTTGCATTTAGTTTTTCTTTAGCATATTTGGCCGTGGCAACGTCTCTTACCAATGCTGCTCTTGCTCCTAGTACTTTAGCGGCTGAATTTGTAATTCCTACACCTGTTCCGCAAATCACTACACCTAAATCAGCTTCTCCGGTCGTAACCGCTTCTGCCACCTTTTTCCCATAGATAGGATAATGTGTTCTTGTAAAATCATACGTCCCCATATCAACAACCGTATGTCCTTTAGATTTTAAATGGTCAGAAACTGCCATTTTTACATCTGTTACAATATGGTCACAACCTAATGAAATAATCATCTTATACTCTCCCTCATTCTTTTAATGTAATCTCTTTAAATGGTTTATACGTTTTACATCATTTTGTTTAACATATCTACTCGGATTTGATGGCGTCCCCCTGAGTACTTTGAGTTAATAAAGGCCATCACAATACTTTCAGCCAAGCCTTTACCTACAACTTCGGCCCCCATCGTAATAATAGAAGTGTTATTATGGTCCCTTGTCATTCTTGCTGATCGTTCATCAGAGACTTCCGCACAAACGATGCCTTTTATTTTGGTTGCTGCCATAAAAGAACCCGCTCCATAGGAATCGATCAGAATAGCAAGTGAATCGCTGCCTTCTTTTACTTCATTTGCGACTAAAACAGTTGAATCTACAAAGTCAACGGCTCCATCTAGTGTTTTATCTATTACATCGATGTTTTTTTCTTCTAAGAAAGTTTTTATATGATTTTTCAACTCTAACCCAGCTTTATCTGATCCTAATAATATGTTCATGTCCATTCACCTCATATTTAATAAATTACTTTTACAAACTCTTCTAGCTTAAGCTTCTTTTCTTCGGGAATTTGATCATCGGTTATTAAAGCAGTTACCCCATCCAAATGATAGAAGCTAAAAAAGTCCTGTCCCCAAATTTTGCTATAATCAGCAACAATGTATTTTTCGTGGGCATTATCTAAAATAATGCTCTGTGTAATTCCTTCCTCTTCATTAGCTGTGTAAACTTCATTCCCATGGACGCCATTTGCGCCTATAAAGGCTTTTTTTACATTAATCTTTTTTAATGTATTATTCGCGAAGCTTCCGACAAAGGCTCCAGTTCGAGCTCGATAGCTTCCACCAATTAAAATAAGATCATAACCTTCGTTTTTATTAAAACGGTTGAAAACATGAATGGAATTGGTCACGATTCTTGCAGGAAATACCGTCAAGAAGTCATACACATACTCAATCGTTGTACCTGGACCGAGAAAAATTGTGTCATTTTCTTCGATTAAGGAGGCAATCGTTCTAGCAATTTGTTGTTTTTCTTCTATATTGATGCCTTGCTTCTCAATATGAGTCAGCTCTTTATCAGAAAATCCATTGACAGCTTTTGCTCCCCCATGAATTCTCTCAACTTGACCTAAATCCTCAAGCAGCTGTAAATCTCGTCGAACAGTCATTTCTGTTACATTTAATAATTCAGTGATTTCTGAGACGCGCACCATTCCATGAGTATTAATTAACTTTAATATGGTTTCTAGGCGTTGCTCTTTAAGCACACTGTCACTCCCTTCTCGATTTGTTCTAAAATGTTTGATTTTGTTCCTTTTCCTAGAATTTATCACCCGAAACGATAAATGTCAAACAAAAAAATAGTGGTGATACAATTAGCGAATAATATATTAACAGTTAATGAAAACGGTTGACAAAAAAATAATCGCTGATTTATAGTTTAAATGTAAACAAAAATAAACAAAAAGGAAAATAATAGAACATAATACAAACAAAAACAAAGCATTTCTATTATTTTCAGTAAGGAGTATTAGATATGAATAAAGAAGAAGTGAGCATGGTAGGTTTCGAAATTGTTGCATTCGCCGGTGAAGCACGTTCCAAATTATTACAAGCTGTTAATGAAGCAAAAAAAAGCAACCTAGATGCTGCAGAAGGACTAGTGAAAGAGGCGAAGGAAAGCTTAGTAGAAGCACATAATTCCCAAACCCAAATACTAGCAGCAGAGGCTGGCGGGGAATCCGTTGAGTTAGGCTTTATTATGGTACATGCCCAGGATCATTTAATGACTACCTTACTATTAAGTGATATTGTTGAACATTTAATTGAGATTTATACGAAGGGATGATTATTTATGAACTCCATGATGAATTCCTTAATTGCACAAATAGAAAAAATGAAACCTTTTTTCGAAAAGGTTTCTCGGAATATCTATTTAAGAGCGGTTAGAGATGGCTTCATTTCTGGAATGCCGATTGTCTTATTCTCAAGTATTTTTTTACTGGTAGCATACGTGCCGAATATTTTTGGTTTTTATTGGAGCAAAGAAATTGAAACAATATTAATGAAACCGTATGCATATTCAATGGGAATATTGGGCTTAGTTGTCGCGGCTACTACAGCAAAACATTTAACTGACTCATTTAATCGGGAATTGCCAAAGAATAATCAGATAAGTAATATATCTACGATGCTAGCGGCTATTGTTGGATTTTTGCTGTTAGCTGCTAATCCAATTGACGGTGGTTTTGCAAGTGGATATATGGGATCAACCGGATTACTTACAGCATTTATTATTGCTTTTATTGTAGCTAATATTTATAAAGTATGTATCAAAAATAACGTGACAATCAAATTACCTGAAGAAGTTCCGCCAAATATTGCCCAAACGTTCAAGGATTTAATTCCATTTGCAGTTACAACGATCTTCTTCTGGCTTTTTGACCTGGCATTTAGAAGCTTTTTCGAAATAAACTTTGCGCAGGCAGTTATAGAATTCTTCAAACCTCTCTTTTCAGCGGCTGATGGTTATTTAGGTCTCACGATTGTTTATGGTGCGATAGCATTATTCTGGTTTATCGGCATACATGGCCCTTCAATTGTAGAACCAGCTGTTGCGGCAATTTATTACGTTAATATTGAAGCAAACCTACAAATGTATCAAAACGGGGAACAAGCAGTAAATATTTTAACACCTGGTGTTCAACAATTCGTTGCTACTTTAGGCGGAACTGGCGCAACTTTAGTTGTTACTTTAATGTTCGCTTTCTTAGCAAAGTCAAAACAACTAAAAGCTGTTGGTAAAGCTTCTTCCATCCCGGTTCTTTTTGGTGTCAATGAACCATTATTATTTGGTGCACCGATCGTTCTAAATCCCGTTTTCTTTGTACCATTTATACTTGCACCGATTGTAAACGTTTGGCTTTTTAAATTCTTTGTTGATGTTTTAGGTATGAATTCATTCATGTATGTCTTGCCTTGGACAACTCCTGGTCCACTTGGAATCATCATGGGTACTGGATTTGCCGGTTTTGCCTTTCTCTTGGCCATTCTATTATTAATGGTAGACTTTCTTATTTATTATCCATTCTTCAAAGTTTACGACAAGCAAAAGGTTCAAGAAGAACTTGAAGAAAATAATCATCCTGTCAAAGAAGTAATTGCTCCGAAAAGCGAAACAGTTGTACTTGAAGTTAAACAAGACATAATAACAGATGAGAAAAATGTTTTAGTCCTTTGTGCAGGCGGTGGTACAAGCGGATTATTAGCTAATGCCTTAACAAAAGGTGCAAAAGAATGTAATGTTTCTATTTCAGCTGCGGCAGGAGCCTATGGATCACATAATGATATTTTGAAAGATTATGATTTAGTTATTTTAGCTCCACAGGTTGCATCAAACTATGAAGTGCTAAAAAAGGATACAGATCGTTTAGGAATCAAATTGGTATCTACAGGTGGTAAAGAATATATAGATTTGACTAGGAATCCTGAAAAGGCATTAACTTTCGTATTAAGCCAATTAGCATCATAAGAGGAGGATATTAAATTGGAACATATCAAAAAACAAGCATTTCCTAAAGACTTTTTATGGGGAGCGGCTTCTGCAGCTTATGAAATAGAAGGTGCATGGAATGAGGATGGGAAAGGTCCTTCAGTTTGGGATGTCTTTTCTCATATTCCCGGCAAGACACTAAAAGGAACAAACGGTGATGTTGCAGTTGACCATTATCACAGATATAAAGAAGATATTCGTTTAATGGCTGAAATGGGTCTGAAAGCGTATCGATTCTCTGTAGCATGGAGCCGGATTTATCCTAAAGGGTACGGTGAAGTGAATGAGAAAGGACTTCAATTTTACGATGATATTATAAATGAATTAATCGCCAATAAAATTGAACCTGTATTAACCATCTATCACTGGGATATCCCTCAAGCTCTAATGGAGGAATATGGAGCATGGGAATCAAGAAGGGTCATTGAGGATTTTAAGAACTTCGCCATTACCTTATTTAAACGGTATGGAGACCGGGTTAAATATTGGGTTACATTAAACGAACAAAATGTCTTTATTGGTCACGGATATGAGGCCGGCATCCATCCGCCGGGTGTACAGGACAGAAAACGAATGTATCAGGCTAACCATATTGCGAATCTTGCTAGCGCAGCTGCTATTAGTGTATTTCATGATTATGTACCAGATGGAAAGATTGGTCCAAGTTTTGCTTACTCGCCATACTATCCATTAGATTCTAAGCCAGAAAATGTATTAGCAGCAGATGAAGCGAATGATTATAACAATTATTTTTGGATGGATGTCTATGCGTTTGGCAGATATCCTAAGAGAATGTGGCGATACTTGGAGGAAAATGATTTACTGCCTGAAATTGAAGAAAGCGATTGGCAGTTACTTGAGAAAGCGAAACCAGACTTTATGGGAGTAAACTACTACCGGACAGAAACAGTTGTTGCCAATCCACTTGATGGAGTTCAAATGAACCATGCATTTAATAACACGGGTGAAAAGGGAACAACTCCTGAGAAAGGGATTCCTGGCCTGTACAAAATAGTAAAAAATCCGTTTACAGATGCAACAAATTGGGACTGGACCATTGATCCAACTGGTTTACAAGTAGCAATTACCAGAATTACAAGTCGATACAATCTTCCGGTTCTTATTACAGAGAATGGATTAGGGGAATTCGATACGGTTGAAGATGGCAGAATTCATGATGACTATCGAATTAAATATTTGCGTGATCATGCGAAGGCGATTCAAAACGCTATTGCGGATGGTTCCGAGGTGATTGGCTATACACCTTGGTCTTTAACAGATTTACTCAGCTGGTTAAATGGTTATCAAAAACGATATGGATTTGTATATATTGACAGAGATTTTGATGATAACGCATCAATGGAGCGTATAAAAAAGGATAGCTTCTATTGGTATAAAGAAATCATCAAGTCTAACGGGGAAAAATTAACTTCTGATGTTCAAGCATTAATTTCAGAAGGGTTAGCGAAGTAATTTCATTAGAAAATTTTTATAAACAGAAAACAAAAGGACTGGGTTTTTTCTCGCAGTCCTTTTCCTATCCAAGTAGGGTTTTCCAGCTCCTAGATGACGCAAGCAACTAAGTATTTATGATTAATATTCAACGATAGGATGATGAAAATGGAAGGTTTAATCTTTGCAATTGATTTGGGTGGAACATCAACAAAATTGGCTATTCTAACGAATGAAGGAGGTTTTGTGCATAAATGGCAAATTCCAACGGATACAAGTGAAAAGGGTCAAAATATTTTGCCTCATATTAAAGAGGCTTTTTATCACATTTTAATAGAATTAGATCTGAACTTAGAACAATTTATAGGTGCAGGGATTGGTGCTCCTGGTCCTGTAATGAATGAGGGAGTTATAACAAAAGCGGTTAATTTAGGATGGACCAATTTCCCGTTAAAAAGCCAATTAGAAAATCTCCTATCTATTCCTGTCTTTGTAGGCAATGATGCAAATTGTGCTGCCTTAGGAGAGATGTGGAAAGGAGCAGGAGAAGGATTAAAGGAATTAATATGCATCACATTAGGTACCGGTGTCGGTGGTGGTGTTATCACAAAAGGAAATATTGTAGAAGGAATAAAAGGTGCTGCTGGTGAAATTGGTCATATGACAGTAAAATTAGAAAACGGCCAAATGTGTAACTGTGGTAAGACAGGATGCTTAGAAACGATAGTCTCTGCAAATGGAATCTTGCATGTAACCAAAGAAAAGTTAAAATCCTGTAAAACAGAAACGAAACTAAGAAAAATAAAAGATGAAGAGTTAACTGCCAAAGATGTATTTGATTTGGCCGCTCAAGCTGATGAACTAGCATTAAAAATAGTGGATGAGGTTTCTTTTTATTTAGGTTATGCACTAGGAACCTTGAGTACCGTTATAAATCCTGAAGCCATTATCATTGGCGGTGGAGTTTCCAATGCAGGTGAAACATTAATTAAGCCAGTAATAAATTATTATCAAAAGTTTGCATTTCCAGCATCATCTTCGAATACGAAAATATTACGGGCAACTCTTGGAAATGATGCTGGAGTTATTGGTGCAGGTTGGCTAGTTACAAATGCAAGTTCAAGCATTAACCTTTTTACTAGATAATCTCAACTAGATTACTATTGATATAAGAGGAAAAGAAAAAACTTTTCCTCTTATACTGCAAATCTTAACTACTTCGGGTTGACCACTGTGACGGTTCCGGAGAACCTTCCCCCGCATTTCTTCAAAGTGTGAAACAAGGTTTTTCGGGGCGTCACAGCGTATCGAAGGTCCCCCCATTTATGCGTAGAGTTCAGCTCCTGATACAACACCTATACCTTGAATGCTGAAAATGAAGGCTCCTTTTATTTGAACAAATAAACCTTCGATTTTTCTTTTTAAGATTTTAATTTGGTCACTTAAAAAGTGTAATTGGTCTAGTTTTTGAGCCAAAAGGAAGATTTCTGTTTCTACCTTTTCTCTAGGCTTAGAAATGGATGTCTTGGCAAAATCTAATAGAAGTTGAATACATGAATCCCTTAGCTTTAAGTTTTCACGGACCGAAAGGTCTCATTATTCCTGTTCCCCAAGCTCTAGAATGTCACTAGGATGCGGATAATATCGCATGAGATAACAAGGAGCTTTCCCAAAATTTTTAGAAAAGGGCCGGACATGTTTTCACTTTCCATCTTTCCATATAGATTTACTCTGAAACTTTCGAAAGATATGTATGATCCATATATACAAGAATTAGATTCTCGGTGGAGCTCCTTTCATTGACAAGTTCCCTGCGGGCATGTATTAATTTTTGTAGGTCATGAACCTTCCCTGTAGGCAGTTCATTAAAGGTGCCCCGGCCATTAATCATGGATTGTAGAATAGCCATAAGGTTCACATTATCTGTTTTTGACCAGTTTAAAAGGGCTTTTCTTTCCTCCACAGTAGTACAGCAATAATCGTACGAACATGATATCCTTCTAACTGACAAAGAAGAACTAGGTCCTAATAGTGACCAGTAGTTTCAATTCCTAAAACAATTTCTTTCATGTAATATCGATCTTTTACCGTTTTAATCTGTTGCCTTACCAGATCCAACCCTATCAATGAGTCAAAATTAAAAAAAATGGGACTTGGTCTTGCTTCGACCTAGTTACCACTTTTTCATAGACTTATTAATTGTTTATGACCTATACTTTTAGTAGACATTTTGTGTTCCTTTGTAGAAGATTTGGGAACATTTTATTAATCCATTATTTAGAAGCGCCTAAATGGAAACTTTCGCTGGAGGAATTCTTTAAAAAACAAAATTAAAGGTATAGTCTCCTTCTTGATTTGGTTTAAGAACGGACATACCCCCTTCCGACAAATCTAAATTTTCTTGTAGTCTTTCTTCTTCATTATAAATATTAAAATCCTTTACTTCTTCTGAGACGGTTTTTAACTTTTCATTAGTTTCAATATAAACCTTTATTTCATTGCTAGATTCATACATTCTATTAATGTCTCCAAGGTATTCCTTACCAGTATTTTTTAGAACCAAATGGTAACTAATCAAAAGAGGTTGTATGATTTAAAAACACCACTCCTAAACTAACCTTCCGTTACCTTAGGTATATAATTTCACAATCTCCTTTACAATTTAACATATAGATATAATTTTCTTTAAAAGGACTTGCTCCACAATATGACACTATAATGAAGTATGAAGTAACAAAGGGATACCATTTCAACAAGAGCAAAAAAATCCTGCTTAAACTATGAAGTGAACCCTGAAAACGGGACACCAATCAAAACACCTAAACCACTTGTTCCCTAAATTCTTTAGGGGATAGGTGGTTTAATTTTTCTTGAATTCGCACACAATTGTAGTAATGAATGTATTCTAGCACAATCTTTCGCACAGTTGTGTTGGATACTTTTGTTATCTTTTGTGAATAGAAAGCTTCACTTTTCAAATGACCAAAGAAGCTTTCCATGACGGCATTATCATGGCAATTTCCTTTCCGGGACATGCTGGTGATAATGCCGTTTTCTTTGGCGTACGCTTGAAATTCTTTTGCTGTATAAATACTTCCTTGATCCGAGTGAAGAAGGACACCTTTTACTTTTCGCCCTCTCATTGCTTGTTTTAATGTCTTCATCGCCAATGTTAGTGTTTGCGACTCGCTGATGACACAACTAATAATTTCACGATTAAAGGCATCCATAATCGTTGATAAATACAAGGTACGCTCTCCAAATAATAAATAAGTTACATCCGTAAACCACTTTTCATTTGGTCTGGATGCATCGAATTGGCGCTCCAATCGATGAGGGGCTACCATTGGTTCCGCACCATTGATATATTTCTTTTTCTTTCGACGTACTTTTGAAAGAATATGATTTTGTCTCATGATTCGTAATACTTTTTTATGATTGACACACAGTCCCATTTTTCGAAGAGTAGCGGTCACTCTTCGATATCCATACCGGAATCTATGCCTAAGACAAACATCCTTTACTTTCTCTTCTATATCCTCTTTTAGATCTTCCGTTCGTTGTAACCAACGATAAAATGTGGACCGGGGTAATTCTAATACGTTACACAATTCTTTTACCGTTAGCTTTGTTTTTAAATCGTTCCATAAAGTAACTACAGTTTCTGGTTTCAGCCCCTTTCGATTTCTAGATACTTTCCCCATACAAGTAATTTTGTTTTTAGATGTTTATTTTCTAAGCGTAACTGTTCCAATTCATTTAACTCTTTTGGCCCTTTTCCATAAGAATATTGTTTTCCTACAGGTTGTTGAAAACGGTACGTTTGACCGGTACGATACCATTTCATCCATGTCTTAATTTGGGAAACATTTTTAATTCCAAGCTTCTCCATAATTGTCCGATTGGAATATCCATCCTTTTTCATTTCAATCACTTTCCACTTTATTTCTTCTGGGTAATGAACTCTTGTTTTCAAACCAAAAACACCTCCATTGAATTTGCATACTTAGTATGCGAATTCAGGAGGTGTTTTTTTCATGTGCCACTATTCGGGTTCACTTCACTAATACAGGATTTTTATCAGCTTTATTTTTTAAAATCTATATTACCTATATTGAACCTCTACTGCAGCAGTAAATTTAACTAATTACACTTAAATATAAATTGAGTGAATCTTCCACCTCAGCTGCTACTAATTGAATAAAGTCATGGTAATCTTTTGATGTATGAGCTTTATCCAGCGCATCATAATATTCTAGTCGATTCGCTACTTTAATAATGACAGGTGGAAATCCATCTTTCATGAGTTCTAAATTAAGTAATAAACGTGCGGTTCGCCCATTTCCATCAATAAATGGATGAATACCGACAAAAATAGCATGTAACATTGCTCCATGTTCCACTGGATGAAGGGATTTAGCTTCTGATTGATACCATGTCATCACTTGTTCCATCTGTTCCTGAATTAAATAAGGAGCTGGTGGTACATGTGAAGCACCTGAGATAAAAACCTGCTGATCTCGATAGACGCCTGCATACGCATCATCAATCCCTTTAAGTACTAATCGATGTAAATTCTTAATCTGCCATTCAGATAAAGGTTCTCCTTTATGGACAATTTCTTCTACATAAGCAACCGCCTCTCGGTGGTTAATAACCTCTAAATGCTCACGAAGTGTTTTGCCTCCGACCGTAATTCCTTCCAAAACCACTTTCGTTTCATTGATGGTGAGCGTATTCCCTTCAATGGCATTGGAGTGATAGGTCCACTCTAGTAATAATTTTTCACGTAAACTTTTTATAGTATATCTCGGTAATGGGCGTTTGCTATCTAAGAGCGCTTTTTTTTGATCAATTTGTTCAAACATACAGCCTCACTCCTCATAGGGAATTTGAGTTTCTTCCTATTATATACTTTTTATAAACATGTCTCTATGTTAACTGTTTTAAATTCATAATCGTGTATTCCTATATTATTCTTCAGAAGTTGTAACAAATCCTTTCTCTCTAGGATTCTCCCATCTGTAGAGCTTGTTGAATAACCTGCTCTACCCACTGGCTCATGGTAAGATTCTTTTTTTCTGCTAATTGCTTTGCCTCATCCAACATATTGATTGGCAACTCTAAATTCGTTTTGCGATAAGCACTTCGAACAATAAATAACCCCTCTGCAATCTCAACCGTTCCCTCTTTTATAAAAGGAATAAGCTGGTCCAAGTTAAAAGAAATAGAATGTTGAAGAGATATTTCCCCAGCCTTCATCGAAATATATACACCCTGCTCCTGTTCCCGAATCCCTACATTTTCAATTCCCCAAGATTCATATAAAAAATCAATAAACGGATATAAAATATCCTCCCCTTTTGGAATCTCGATATAAACGTAACCTTTATAATCTAGTGCATCTTTATGGATTTCATAACAAGGTTCCAACCCATATTTTTCAATTCCTTCATTAAATTCCACCCATTTTTGATAGTACGGAAGATAAAATCCCCAATTTAACTCCTCATCTTTCATTACTCTCGCAACTCTACTATCTTGAGATTGGAAATACTGAAAAAGTGCAATGTCATAGTTAGAATCATAATATTCATTTTTCCGGATACGTTCAGATTCCAAGGACTGAAACAAATCTTTTACCTCCAGGAACGCTTCTTCTGAGATGACATAATTCGTTCTTTCATCACCGAAAGGTACCTCCACAGCTTTAATAGTTCCATCCTTGATATATTTATAGACACTTTGAACAGATAAACCCAACTGTTTGGCCACTTCTGAAGGTCGCATACCTGTTGGATATTGCTCCCTCTCACTGGCTAATCGATCCACTTCCTCTTTATAGTATCGAGCTTCTCGATGTAGCCGATGAGGATCTGCCATTTTTCTAATTTTATTTTGTTTGGCATAATGGTAAACTGTTGCCTTTGAAACCCCTAACCGTTCAGCCACTTGTTTTTGTGTATACCATTCATTGATCTCCGACCTTCCCAATTCCACGGCAAAATCCCCCTTCCATGTTTAATTAATACTTTTTACCCTACATATATATTTTTTCTTTATCTTAAATAATAATAAAAGCAATAAATAGTTATTATTAAGTTATAATTATTAGATATCTACTAACAATATAAATTAAACTATATATTTTTACATACTTAATTAAGTTTATTCTAAATTATATATAATTAAACATCAATAAATATATAGATAATAATAAAATCTAATAATATATATATTTAATCTTATATAAACAAAGGGAACATTTTTTTATGTTAATAAGAATATATATGTAATTTAATATTTGTTATAATTTAATTAACTGATTATATTAATGGAAATTAATAAATTTATTCTTAATAGATAATATGATTAAATAGATAAAAAGAAGGTGAATTAAATATGATTGATTTAATATTGAATAATAAAAACCTTCAAGTAAGTGAATGGAAAAAGAAGATTCAAGATAGTTCTTCCATTCATCTTTTACAAGAGCGATTGGATCTGGCGGAAAAAAATCAGGAAAAGCGATTTGCGGATTTTTCTGATGTAGAAATGATTCAGTGGTTTTTATATCGGAAGGAACATTTGAATCGGCAGCATGACAAATCCACGAGAACGATCAAAGAATATGAACGGGAACTCACACAATTTGTAGAACAGCTAGTTCAGTATTCTAAAGAAATTGATATCGATATGGACTATATAATAGAAGGTTCTTTATTCAAATCACTTTCCCCACGCCATATTAGAAGATACCAAGAATGGCTAGCAGAAAGAAGCCCGTATGTACAAAAGAATGGATCGTACTCCCCAGCAACCTTGGCCAGAAAAACAACGATTATTAAAAACTTTCTGCAGTTCATGTACGAAGTGGAGTATATTCATGAACCGTTGCATAACGGGTTATTTACGGCAACGGTAAGAAAAGATGATCGGCCTAATCGTGACCTTGGACCGCAAGAAGTAATGCAGCTGCTTGATCATTTTCGTAAAATCAATCATCCTGTAGCCTTTGCAATCATTCATATTCTGACCACGACTGGTTTGAGAAATGAGGAGTTCTGTAAGTTAAAGGTAGGAGATCTCGAATATGATTCAATTACCAACAGCTATCATCTGAACGTTTTAGGAAAGGGAAACAAACGGAGACAGATTCCTTTAAAGGAAAAAACCTTGAATAGTATTCATATATTTCGGAATGCTCGGGGACTTGAGGATGTATCGGTTGCGGATAAGAAGAGGCCATTAGTGACAACTAATACTGGTAAGGCCTATACACCATCTTATTTATCCCAGTACTTAACCAAAATGATAAAGGAAACCAACCTTCCTTTTCTTTTACATCGTTCATCACCTGTTGGACCGCATACTTTTCGTCATGCCTTTGCGATCATCTCTCATAAAAGTGGGGTGGATATTTATCAGATTATGCGCTCCCTCGGGCACGACAAAATTGAAACAACTATGATTTATTTAGAAAAGATTTTTGAAAAGGAACGACATGCAATTCATGGTTGGAATTCTAAAGTATTTGGGGAGTATATATAATTGAAGGAACTCGGAAAAAATGTGTAGTGATATTAAAAATTTTAATTCTTACACCCTCAAACAAACATAATCCCATAAAAGAATTAGGACGGGATTGAAATATAATTGTTGTATAATTTTTGTTTTAAATGTTTCTAAACACTTAATAATAGAACAATAAATATCGTTAAAGTCAAAAGGTTATTCCACGATTGGGCCTTTTAATGAAGATCTTAATGTAAAAGAAATCAATACTTCAAACCCCTACTTCTAATTATGCTAACGCTTTTGCGCCTGCCTGCCGGATCTCGGGAAACTTACAATAGAATTTTTAATAATCGTAGGGAAACGTTAATAAAACGTTCATATATGAGATATCGATTGTAACTGTTTATAAAGTATGATAAACGAGTATACATATTAATTTAGGACCGGGAGCTGAAGCGATGAATGAAAAAGTAGGTCTCATGTTAGAAAATAAGTGGCTCGAAGAAAATCAAATCGAGATAAATCTGATGTACGCTATATAACTATAGTGAGTCGATTTTAATCAGTAGCCCCAAAAATGTGAAAAGGGATATCCCGTTATCGTTTTATCGTCTTTGCTACAATGCCAACGAGAATGCTTGCTTTATCGATTACAAAATAAGGGAAGAAACGTTTAGCAACCGTAGGGAAGTAAAGAGGTTTATAAAAACAATGCATAAAGTTATAGAAAGAGGCTCGACGTCTTAACGTCGGGCTTTGTTTCGGATTCCTTCATTGAAATGTGGATCATTTAATTCTTCATTACTAGACATAGCAATTACTCTATACGATGAATTAGTCAACATAATCGCATTGTCTAGAAGCTTGGAAGCCATATCAATAACATGGAGAAAGGGAAAGACAATCCATTTAGGGTGCATCAATGTTGCCTTCCCCCTTTGATTCGTTATAAACAAAAAAACTATCTATTTCTGGATAATTCTAAAGTAAAATAGCTATGAAAGACGTCATCAATACACTAATTGTCTGCAACAGTTGTTCCCCTATAATAATTTAACTCTTCTTGTAAAGAATCAATTTCTTGTTGCATTTTTTCAAGACATTTTTCACAAACGTCACCAATAGGTACGCTATCCAGTCCTTCTGTTTCTCTTTCATTTAAATAAGAACCTGTAAAATTCATTGAATGATCACATATCACTGGAAATTCTTTTGCATGATTTCCAACACTCTTTATATGCCATTTAGGAACTCTCCTTCTTCTAGAATCCTCTTCTCTAATTAATTGGATTAATTGGTACTTCCAACGTCTTTCCATACTTTTAATCCTCCCGTATAAATAAAATTTTGTATTTTGATCGTCTATTTTTCCGCAAATACCCAAACTTAAATAATTTTTCCTTTACTTTTTAGAATTTCTATAAAACCCTTTTGTTGCTAAAACAAAAGGTGGCATGATATTCTTAAATAAGCGAATTTTCTTTGACGTTTTTAAAAACGTCTTTTTTTCTGTAATTTCATCTTTATTATTTTTTTCTATAGTCTGTTCTATCTCATATTTTTCTGTCTCTAACCCTAACCAATAATTCATATTTTTCATTACATAGTCGAAGTTGCCAATTTCCCTTGCTAAGAATGCAATCCAAATAATTATTGAACCAATATGTTCATCTGAAATATCTAAACAAAGATTTTTACATAAAAATGAACGATGATGTAAATAGCCAAATTCATCGTAATGAGTCTGAATCACCTTTATATAACGATCCTCACCGCCACGTTTATATATCCGACCCTCGTAGAACACCTTATCCCCCTGTTTATAAATATACGAACTTCCTCCAACATACTGAAACCCCAAGCCTTTTAACAAAGGTGTAATTCTCACTTTAATCAAATGTCATCACACCTTTATTCGAAATTCAGTTCCAATTCTTCTCTGCAAGCAATTTCGTTCCAAGCCTTTTCAACTTGTTCTTCGACATACGAAGAAAGGTTATTTTCACGAATTATGTTTATAATTTCTCTATATTTAGTTGGATTCCAACGATAAACTAAATTTAAATACTCAGTAGGATCATCGTCATATTTGAAAAAATATCTCTGAAAAACTTCTGCAATAACATTTTCATAGTCATTATCTTTATTGATTTCGTACTCGTACTCAATTTCCTCAAAGATTCCATGTTTTATTAGCCATTCCATAAAATCCTTGTACTGTCCCGCTAAGGGGGTAATCACTTCATTCCCTGATAGAATGTCAGTGGTATTGCGATAAGTTTGAATATCTGTAATGCATTCAAATTCATATAGTAAATATGCTTTGGAATCTATTACACTCATTGGAACAATTCCCTTTGGGGTTTCTAAAAATCTCACATCTCCAAATTCACTAATTATAACCTGAATCGCTGTCCCCTTATCTGTGGAATTCAGTCTTATTGAATTGAAACATGCCTCACGTAAAACTTTTTTTAGTTCATCTATATCTTCTCTGAATTTTTTATTGATTACTTTAAGCATCCTAGGCCTCATTCCTTGCCCGCCCCGTAATAATTTCTTAACCACTTCCTCCATTACTTCTTTTACTGATTCGTTTTTTTGCATTGCATACATTTGTAATCTTCGATGTAATTCTTCATGGGTGTTTTTGCCCATCCCCTCGAAAAGGTGGATTAAGGGATCTCCCTAAAAACAAATCCCCGTTAAAAGGCGCTTCCTTATGCAAGAATAGCGCCATTTAATGGAATAACTAAATTCTGACCTCTTCCATAAAATTACTTAATAAACTAACGCACCCCGATAGCGAGTATTTGGGTTGGGAGAAAATCGTATTAAACTGAGGGAGTTTAAGGTTTAAGTATTATCCTCCACAATTTAATTTTTAAAAATGTCAATTAGCTTTTTTATCGCACTAACTACTACTTCTGGTTCATCATTTTGTATAAAATGAGCACTGTTTTCAGCAATCACCAATTCACCATCTGAGGATATTTCAAGAATCTCTCTCTGCATGTCATTCCATAACTCTTGTGATTCCTTTGAATAATGAGCTTTCTTACCAGCTGAAAGAACAATTAATGGGACATTTAATTTAAGTCTGGTTTCTTTTAATTGCTTTAGACTTTCCATAAATTCATCATAATTGCCTTCATAAACAAATTGCTTGTTGTATGCTTGTTGAAAATCTTGTGACATCGTTGGGAGAAATCTTTCTCTGTAATCTTCAGGCGTAGAGTCAACTAAGACAAGTCCGCAAACTTCATTATGATATTCAGTTGCATATATCCGCATATTAACTCCACCAAATGAGTGACCAACTAATATGTACGGAGGTTTAATATTGGCTTCAATAAGAAGTTCCTTCAATTCTTTTACCATCTCACGGCTGGTTCTGGGGTTTGAACTTGTTTCACTTTTCCCAAGTCCTGCTCTATCATAAATTAGAACATTAGAGAGCATTGAAATATCCCCAATTACTGAATCCCAAGCCTTGGAAAAGTCTCCATATCCAGCGTCCATTATTATTGTTGGTTTTCCATTATTTTCCCCTATCAATTTAGCATATAGTTTACAATCACTTATTTGCACAAACATTTCTTTAGCCATTTAGTCCATTCCTCTCTTTTAGCCAACTATCATTAGTTAAAATTCAACAATTTTATGACATTCCTTCTTAATGTGTTTAAACTATCAAATGGTTGATTCTTGATTGTCAATGTCACTTTGATATTCAAGAATATCCCCAGGTTGACAGTCCAATGCCTTACAAATAGCTTCTAAAGTTGATAATCGAATCGCTTTAGCCTTTCCATTTTTCAAAATAGAAAGGTTAGCCATTGTGATTCCAACTCTTTCAGATAGTTCTGTTACACTCATTTTTCTTTTAGCTAACATCACATCGATATTGATTATAATTGCCACTGTTTCACCTCAGACCGTAAAATCATTTTCTGATTTTATATCTAAAACGTTTTTTAATAATTTCTGAAGAACCGCAGTGAAGACTGCAATAACAACAGAAGTAAAAATAATTGTTAATCCGATAATTGCTATTCCTGGGTGTAAGGCGTTTTGAGACATAAGAACGATGGTCCCTATCAAATATAAGATACTGATTGTAATTGCACAGTATTTTATATATTTCAAAACCTTTACAGACAATTCCGAAAAAGCATTGTTATTTTCAATGTAGTTTAAAAGTTTTAAAGCTTGATACAGAGCAAGGAAAAATGGTATCACAGTTACATACAAACCGATTAATACAGGATATTGCAAAAAAGCAAACTCCGGAAACATTTCTGCCGTATCATTTGCTAACCAAGGCAACCAAAATATACACAAGGCGAGTACCGTAATCCCAATAAGAAAAACAGCTATCTTTAAAAAAACAGTTGTTCCTCGTTTCATAAAAATGCACCTCACTTATTTATCGTTTTACAATAAATCATTATCCATATGCAATATATTATTGTTTTTTTTAAACAACCCCTTTTATTCTTATTTTTAGACTAAAATAAAAAGCATTCATCATTATAAAATACTTCACAATCCTTAGCTATTTAATTTATCTCTTGTTCAACTAAATGGTCCGTACGTGGAGCAAAAATTCCACACTCAATTCTTTGGGTTCTTTTTTGTTTATAAAGGTGTACTTTTAAAACCTGTCTAATAAAGGGTGGTTCTTGCGTTTATAAATCTATGAAAATATTTTTATAAACGTTTACTAAAATCGTCATACCTTTAGAAACTAAATATAGTAAAATAGTAGAAGAAAATATATCTTCTGGAGGAAGTTCATTGTGAAGATCGGTTATGTTCGCGTTTCATCTACAGATCAGAATGAAGAACGTCAAATCAAAAAAATGTTAGCTTTAGGCATCGAAGAGCGAATGATCTTTGTTGATAAACAAAGTGGAAAAGACTTTAATCGCCCCAGCTACCAGACGATGAAGCGTATCCTGCGGAAAGGGGATCTCCTTTATCTGGATGCCCTAGATCGATTGGGGAGGGATTACGAAGGGATTATCTATGAATGGAAACACATTACAAGGAACATTCAAGCAGATATTGTCGTGTTGGAAAACGAAACGTTATTTGATAGTCGTAAATATAGAGAGATGGGAGATATCGGAAAGTTAATGGAAGATCAGTTTCTAAACCTTCTCTCTTATGTGGCCGAACAAGAACGAAAAAAAATCAAACAGCGCCAAGCCGAAGGCATAGCGCTCGCCAAATCTCAAGGTAGACATTTGGGACGACCAAAGCTTAATTTACGGACCCTTTCCCATGAACAGCGCCAATTATTAGATTCTCACTATCCGAAGTGGAAAAATAAAGAGATCACGGGCGTTGAGTTCATGTGTTTACTTGGGTTGAAAAAGAACTCATTTTATAAAGTAGTCAGGGAATTTGAGATTGGAATATGAATATGGAGAATAATACAACTACCCAAAAACGGTTGAGGATTCTTAGCGAAGATGAAGTAAAGATCATTTATGACAGACCAGGTTTCTCATACGAAGATCGCTGTTCTTATTTTTCTCTTTCACAGCCAGAGAAAGAGCTGCTACACACATTGCGTTCTGTCAAATCTAAGGCTTATTTCGTTTTACAACTGGGTTATTTCAAAGCCAGACAACTATTTTTTACATTTGACCTCCATGAGGTAGAAGAGGATCTTCAATATATTCTGAAGGAACATTTCAACAACAGTCAAATTGATGACTTGAGTTCAATTGATAAGTCCACTAGGTTAAAACAACAACAATTGATTCTTAAATTATTTAACTACCACAGTTGCGGTGCCGAAGAACGGCGTAAGATGGAGGAAAAAGCTCAAAAGTCTGCGGCGTTTTGTGGTAAGCCGATTTACATCTTTCGAGAAATCATGAATTATTTGTCTGAAAACTGCATTGTTGTTCCTGGCTATAGTTTTATGCAAGATATGACAGGACAGGCAATAACCCATGAGCAAAACCGATTAATTTCATTGATGCAGGATCATCTAAAACAGAATGATATGGAATCCTTAGATCGATTACTTGAAGATTCTTCAGGGCTGTATGAAATAACACTACTGAAACACGAACCGAAAGACTTTAGCGCCACTGAAATAAAGCTTGAAATGAATCGTGGTAAACAAATACAGCATTTATATTACCTTGCTCAAGAACTGTTACCAAAGTTAGGTATTTCCAACGAAAGCATCAAGTACTATGCTTCATTAGTAAGTTACTACTCTGTCTACAAGCTCAAACGGCTGAATGTATGGATTGTTTATGTCTATTTGTTATGTTTTGTATCCCATCGTTATCAACGGATGCATGACAACCTGATCAATACCCTCATATATAGTGTAAGGGGGTATGCAGATGAAGCTAAATTAGCAGCAAAAGAACGAGTTTACGAGTGCTATACAGAGAGTAATCAAGACATCAAAAAAGCAGGGGAACTGCTTAAAATATTCACTGATGATCATATTCCTGCCAATACTCCCTTTAGGGATATTCAAGACCGTGCATTTACTATTTTGGAACGTCAGAAACTGGAATCCGTAGCCAAACAGATTACTACAAATATAAAATATGATGAAACTGCCTTCCAATGGGAACATATTGGTCAGCAGGCACGACGATTTAAACGTTATTTAAGACCTATATTTTTGCAGGTTGATTTCGTAGCTCCTTCACCAAATGATCCATTAATTAAAGCAGTGAATTTTATGAAAACTGCTTTTAATAAGAATAAAGCGTTAGGACAATATCACTCAGATGATTTGCCAAATGGTTTCATATCCGATGGTGTGAAGCGTTATATCTATGAACAAAAAACAATTTTAGCAGATCGATATGAATTTTTAGTCTATCGCCTCCTACGCAACCGTTTGGAAGCAGGAGATATTTTTTGTCGTGATAGTATCCGATTTCGCAGTTTTGAGGATGACCTGATCAATGATCGTCAATGGGAACAGAAAGAAATGTTGATCGCTGACACTGGTCTGACGATTTTCAACCAACCCATTCATAGTCATTTAGTGGAGCTTGAGAAGCGATTAGAAGATCGCATTACTAAAGTTAACCAGAGTATTTCATCTGGGAAAAATGAGCATCTTCAAATCAAAAAACGGGGTTCACATACCCGATGGACATTACCTTATACTCGTGACACAGAATCTATTAATCACTCATTCTACGATACATTAAAGCAAATAGACATTAGGAGTGTCTTGCATTTTGTTCAACAGCACTGTCAATTCCTTGACTCATTTGAGCACATCTTGGGACGTTATGCCAAACAGAATAAAGACAATCGAATTCTTGTCGCCTGTCTGATTGCTTGGGGAACCAACATGGGGTTAGGGAGAATGGGGGAAATTTCTGATATTAGCTATCCGTTACTGGCTGCCACATCTGATAACTTTATTCGTCTGGAGACTTTAAAAGAAGCGAATGATTGTATCAGTAATGCAATAGCCAAACTCCCAATCTTTAAACATTATGACATTGGGGAGACGATTCATTCTAGTAGTGACGGGCAGAAAGTTGAGACTCGAATCAATACCATTAATTCCCGTCATTCACCTAAATACTTTGGTCTTGGTAAAGGGATTGTTTCCTACACAATGGTAGCCAACCATATCCCTGTTAATGCTCGAATTATTGGGGCCAATGAGCATGAAAGTCATTATGTATTTGATATTTTATTTAACAACACAACTGATATTCAGCCTGATGTGCATTCCACGGATACACATGGAACCAATGAAGTGAATTTTGCTATCCTGAACTTTTTTGGTTATCAGTTTGCGCCTCGCTACAAGGATATTCACGATAAGGTCAACAAATCTCTTTACGGATTCAAACATCCAAGCCAATATGGAGATAACCTGATCAAGCCAGTTCGAAAGATTAATACGAATCTTATTATAGAGGAATGGGAAAATATTCAACGAATTATGTTATCCCTTGCAGTTAAAACAACCACACAAAGCATTATTATTGGTAAGCTAAGCGCTTATGCACGGAAGAACAAAACCAAACGTGCTTTATGGGAGTACGATAACATCATAAGAAGTCTATATTTTTTGGATTATATTGATTCTCCCCCTTTACGCCGGAATGTTCAAAAGGCATTAAATCGAGGGGAAAGTTATCATAAATTACGCAAAGCAGTATCCTTTGCCAATTTTGGAAAATTACGTTTCAAAAATGAAAATGATCAACATATTTGGGGCGAATGCAGTCGCTTACTCTCCAATTGCATTATTTATTACAATGCCAGTATTTTATCTAATATGTTGGCTTACAGAGAAACAAAGGCTCTAGATTCGGATGTTATGAAAAAAATATCCCCAGTTGCATGGCAACATATTAACTTCTATGGAAGATACGAGTTTAATATACAACAAGAGTCTGTTGATTTGGATGCAATTATTCAAGAATTAGCCCAATTAAACGTAATATCGGAAACAGAGTAAGCGATGTTTAAGGAGTACTTCCCTAATCTTTCAGTGAGGTACTCCTTATTCCACCTTTTCGGGGGGATGGGCAAAAACACCCAATATGTGGCATCCCAGAAAAATTCTACACAGATCACGGAAGTGATTTTACCTCTAAACATTTAGAACAGGTAGCAATTGATTTGAAAATTAACTTAGTCTTTTCGACTGTAGGTGTTCCTAGAGGACGAGGGAAAATTGAAAGGTTTTTTCTAACGGTAAATCAATTGTTTTTGCAAGATTTACCTGGTTATTTAGGTAATCAAACCACCCAGTCCCTTCTCACAATTAAAGAACTTGATGAAAAATTTTCAACATTCCTTATATATAAGTATCACCATAGGATTCATGGCACAACAAAAAAGGAACCAATACATTCTTGGAATAGTTCAGGATTTCTACCTAATATGCCAGAAAGCTTAGAAACTTTGGATTTATTATTATTAAACGTAGCAAAACCAAGAAAAGTGCATTCTGATGGTATCCATTTTCAAGGCATGAGATATATAGATACTAATTTAGCTGCGTACGTTGGTGAAACTGTGATTATTCGTTACAATCCAAGAGATATTGCAGAAATTAGAGTATTTTATCAGGATAAATACATATGTACTGCCATTTCTCCTGAAATCTCTGATTATACCGTAGATCTTAAAGAAATTGTTTCTGCCCGAAATAAAGTAAGAAAAACTTTAAAGAAACAACTAGAACCTAGAAAATCTGTTATAGAAGAAGTTAGAGATTCCAAACAAGAAGAATATACAATTCGTCCAGATAGACCTGATAAAAAGAAGTCAAAACTAAAGAGGTATCTAAATGAATAAGGAGCAAAAATTTATTGAAACAAAAGAATATAAACGTTTTACAGAATTTTGCGATGCTTGTATCAAATATAAATATATAGGTATTTGTTATGGGGTTCCAGGTGTCGGAAAAACCTTATCTTCAAGGTATTATACAAATTGGGATAATATAGAGAAGCAAATAGCTTATAAAAAAGCAGATGAAATTCCTTTAAAAACGGATGGAGCAATTCTTGAGGCCAACACAATTTTTTATACAGCTCCAGCAGTCCGATCTACTAAAATGACTGACAATATCAATACTTTAGGATTTAGAATAAATATGTCAAAGGCGATGTATAAACTACATACTACGGGCGAAGAAGAATATTATTCAGATTCCTATAAAGATATAGATTTAATCATTGTCGATGAAATTGACCGATTAAAACTGCAAAGTTTAGAACAACTTAGGGATATTTATGATCAAAACAACGTAGCAATGATATTAATTGGAATGCCAGGAATTGAAAAACGATTAGCTCGTTATCCTCAACTATACTCTAGAATTGGTTTTGCTCATGAGTTTGACAAACTAAGTAAAGATGAAGCTCATCATATACTTGAGTATAAATGGGAAGAGCTTGGACTTTCTATAAAACTTGAAGATTTTTCTGATTATGAAGCCATAAGCAACATCATAAAGATAACAGGAGGGAACTTTAGGCTTATACAAAGACTATTTACACAGATAGAGAGAATTCTTGAAATTAATAAACTTACTACTATAACTACAGATGTTGTTGAAGCCGCAAGAGATAGTTTAGTTATTGGAATTAAATAATAGTAAAAAAGCTATCCTTTATTATGGATAGCTTTTTGTATTTAATGAAAAATAACTATTAAAATAAGTGAAAAATAAAACCAAAATTTACAAGTTATGATAAAATCAAGCTAGAAAATGTTCAATCAGGGTTGTTCAAAATGGTTTGTGTGAATTCGCTAGTTTGGATGAAAGAAGTTTAATATATTTAATGATTCAGAATACCGAACGGAAAATTCAGTACAAAACAGGTTAGCTATTATATAATAAGGAATTATCTGTAATGGATTATAATATTTTTTGGAGGAATACCCATTTGAGAAAAAGTGAACGAATAGTCGCTGAAAATCCGCAAGAGATGATTTGGCTTAGATTCAATCGATTAAAAAGTTTAAAAATGTGTGAATCCTTAATGAGGGAAAAAAATCTCAACTTATCAGAGAAACAAAAGTTGGAAGATGATTTAATTAAAAAAAAATCGGTCGGACTTTCTTCTGCGATTGAAAGTGCATTAGGTTTTTGGAACTCAAGTTCTGAAAGTCTAAATGCAAAAGTATTATCTCGATACTATGCTTTGCTTCAATTGACTATTGCTGAGCAAGTTAGCTCTGTAGAAAATAAAGACGATTTGGAAAAAATCCAAAGACATACAGAATTTGGCCATGGTTTAGGTATTATTAGAAACTTAAAAGATAGTTTCCCAAAAAACTTTTTTGTTTTTATATTAAGATCAGGACATTTCTATTCTTTTTCAAAATCATTAGGCTTAAATATTAAAGATATTAGCTTTGAACGAAGACCAAGGGACTACAATCCGATAGAAAATAAAGAAAATCTTATTTCACTATTAGATCTTTTTAGATGTGTGCCTGAATTACAACCAGTGATCAATGATTACTTAAACGAATTACCCTTATCCTTTCAAATATCCTACAATAATTCTAAAAAAAGGATAGAAGCTAGAAATAAAGCTGTGCTAGAAGATGCTACTAGTAAAGAAAATCAATCTGTACCTAAAGAAAAAACAACTTATATTTCACTCTTCCCTGAATCTGAAGAAATAACCCTAGAATATCTAAATGGATTAAACCTTCCGATAAAGAATATTGAAGAAGATAGGGGTTTAATTGATGAGAGAATTTTTGTTGGAGAATTTACTCACTCTGCGGAAGGATACTGGCAACAATATATGGATACATATAAATCGTCACATTCAGGAACTTCAATCATAGTACCAATTTTAAATAAGATAAGTGATCCAATATTAATCCATCTAATGATTCTATATAGTCTTAGTATAATAGTAAGGTATCTTCCAGATATTTGGTATGAAATTTCTTCAGGAGAGCTTGATCACATAGGTTCCTTAATTGAGTATTACTTATCAATTGTAGACAAAGTTATACCGTTAGAAATGCTAAAACGTATAACCGAAAGAGACATAGACATTTCAATGCCAGGGAGTCTGTTTGGTCCAGTTTAAAGGTAGATAATAAATATATATTGAAGAAAGGCGTAATGCCTTTCTTCAATAAGATTACTTCCTCTAAGTTTCATCCCCCCTATAGAGAACATTTTATTATTTATAAAGGATTGGTTATAAATGATCTTTGGATATGCAAGGGTTAGTTCTATAGAACAAAACTTAGACCGACAAATAAAAGAGCTGCAAGACTATGGCTGCGAGCGAATTTACTCTGAAAAAGCTTCTGGAAAAGACTTTAGCAGACCCATATTTCTAGAAATGCGTTCTAAAATGCGTTTTGGTGATGTACTGGTAGTACATGACCTAACTCGATTCGGTAGAAATAAAAAGGAAATAATGAATGAATGGAAAAAATTAATTGATGATGAAATAGATATTGTGGTTTTAAATATGCCTATTTTAGATACAAGAAAATATAAGGAATTAGAAGGAATTGGACAATTAGTTTCTGATATTGTTTTATCTTTATTATCATGGATGGCGGAAGAAGACCGTCGTAGAATCCGAACAGCTCAAAGAGAAGGTATTGAAATTGCTAAATCTAAGGGAGTTTATACAGGCGGCAAAAAAAAATATCACAAAGAAGCTAAAGGTAAAGATAAAATTATATACGATGAAATTGTACGTTTAATCCAGGCTGGTGAAAGTGTGCAAAATATCCATAAAACAGTTGGAGTAGCAAGAAATACTATATACACTATAAAAAAAGAGTTAGGTTAAAGCAAAGGGATTGTTCCATATTCGGGACAATCCCTTAAAAAAATTTTAGTTCTCCTACACTTAATTATCTTAATCTTTCATACCGTCATTTATCCAGCTATTAAAGTCTCCTATTACTATATTTCCATGATAATAAGTACCATAGTTTTCATCAGAATCTTTTTCCCACCAATCTGCTGCATCTGGTTTAGTATCTTTTTGTTTATCTATATAGTTTATATAGAACGTTTCAGACATAACAATAGGTTTAATGCTGTTTTTATTGCCTAAGTCTGATAATTTAGCTGCTTTAGCTACAGACTCACCTATCCATACCAAATTATGAATACCAGAAGACTTTCTCCCTGCTTTCACTGCTAGGGTTTTTTTACATGCAAGTCCAATACCAGCTGAAATTTCCGGCAAATTACGATTACTTAACAACTTATTTAACATCTCTATGTATGTATTAATATAGAAGGCTCTTTTAGCAATGTCATAGATTTCATCTTTAGTTGTAGTTGAATATACAGCAAAGACACAATCTCCTCTTATCCCTATTTCCTTTAAATGATCATCAGTATCTAATCTCAATATTTCAATTATTTCAGAAGTAAAGCCTCTAATCACTTTAGCTATTTCTAAGTCATTATCTCCTGAGAAAAGAGTAGTTGAATCCCGTAAATCTACAAAAATTGCTCCTGCCCATGCTTTGTAAGCATTTGAATAGGTGAAACTATCATTACTTGGAAACTTTTCCACTTCGTTTACACTATTCGTATTATCTAAAATCTCTTCAACCTTTTTCTTGCGTTCTTTATAATCATAGGTGTTAAAATTCATTATTTAAATCTCCTTTAATTTTATTAAAAACATATCAATAGAAAAAAATTACTTATCAAGTACTCCAAGATAATATATCCATAAAAATTATAGCTAAATAAAGGGCCTTATTTTTACAAGGCCCTTCATAGGTAGTGAATTATTCATTCATTCCATCTTTTATCCAATTATTAAAATCTGTTTTAATTACATTACCATGATAATAAGTACCATAGTTTTCATCAGTATCCATAGCCCACCAATCTTTAGCGTTTTTATTAGTTTCCTCTTGTTTACTGATATAATTATTATAAAATATGTTTGACATTACGATAGGATCATTACCATCTTTATTGCCTAAGTCTGATAGTTTGGCCGCTTTAGCAACAGACTCGCCTATCCATACCAAATTGTGAATACCAGAAGACTTTCTCCCTGCTTTCACTGCTAGGGTAGGTTTACATGCAAGGCCAATACCAGCAGTAATTTTCGGTAAATTACGATTACTTAATAACTTATTTAACATTTTCATGTAGGTATTTATATGAAAGGCTCTATTAGCAATATCAAAGATGTCTTTCTTTTTTGGTGTTGAATATACTGCATAGACACAATCACCTCTTATACCTATTTCCTTTAGTTGATCATCAGTATCTACTCTTAATATTTCAATGATTTCGGAAGTAAAGCCTCTAATCACTTTAGCTATCTCTAAGTCATTATCCCCTGAGAATAGTGTAGTTGAATCCCGTAAATCCACAAAAATAGCTCCTGCCCATGCCTTGTAAGCATTTGTATAGGTGAAACTATCATCATTACTTGGAAACTTTTCCACTTCGTTTACACTATCCGTATTATCTAGAATCTCTTCAACCTTTTTCTTGCGTTCTTTATAATCATAGGTTTTAAATTCCACTTTCAAAAGCCCCCTAATTGTATAAGCACTAGGCCAATTAAATATAAAATAACCAATGAAGAAATACCTATGATTGAAAGTTTCATTCCTTTTCTTGAATAATTATATTTATATGTACATATTTTCGCATTAACATAAATTTGTGACAAAATGTCTTCTTTTTCATCTTCTTTAGTTGCAGTTAACATATTGTCCCTAAATTCCCTGTACTTGGTTTTAGCAATAGGTTCAAAGAAATATAAAGAATCAGATGGTCTCCCATCATTTTCGACCGTCTCTTTGCTTAATCTAGGAATTAATACTTTTGTCAAACAATAAATGCCATACATTAGAGATAAAACAGATAAGAATAATAGTAAAAGATATAAGAAATTAGAAAAATCTATATTTTTTATAGAACGAACTAATATAGTCTTAAAAGTTTTAGTGATAAAATCTGTAGTGAAAAAGGTTATAAAAATACCTATTCCAGCTAGTACAATTGAAGACTTAGTATCACAAGCTCGAATCCATTCTAAAAGACGATCGAGTCTATTTAGTAAATTATCTCTATCTAGTTGATCCATAATGAATGCTCCTCTTCCATAAAAAAAGGAACGTTAATTCGTCCCCATTCTCATTCTTAATTAAGAATTATTATATTAATTATAACATCTCCATTGCATAAGTACAATATATTGATAGTTTATGAATATTAATATCTATATATTGTGTTTATTTTTAACGTAATTCCAATATTAGGTTTAATTATAAAATATAGGTTTAATTAGTTTAATAGTAATACTCTAATAACTTTTATATCATTTTTCATTTCTATTATTTTTTTATTTGTTTAATGCTTAATATTGATTTTTCCTGTAATGGAAAAATGACTTCTTGTTCTTTTTTGATAGCTGGTGTGACAATATCTCTTCCCTCAAATTTTTTCACAGCTTCTATATATCCAATAAAGCTAATTGCAGGATTATCTTTTGTTGCTTCTGCTGTAATTATTGTATGAGAAAACAATGGATTGAACCAGTAAAAGTCTTTAAATTCTTCAGCTAATGTCCATGACACATAATGGTTATCAAGATCCACTTTATTAAGGCCTACATGAACTCTTTTTATTTTCCCTGTATATAGCAAACCTTTTGCATACTCATTTATCTCTTTATCTTCACTGTTCTCCCAATAACGAATATTTTGTATTACCTGCTTCCAACACTTATCATATTTATCTAAATTACTTCTACGACTTCCTTCTTTAGTATGATTTATCCACTCTTTAAACAATTCTTCTAAATTCATTTTTAACTCCTTATTTTTTATACATACAATTATACTCTCTTGAATAATTTAATTGCTCTTATTTCCATAAATCTGCAATTTATAATATTATTTGATTGCGTAGAATTTCATTAAGATGTAATTTAAAAAAGAGTAATGCATATAGCGATACTCTCCCCGTAGATTAGGGCATGACCCAATCCTTCCGATGGTATATCTAGTTTTATGCTTTAAATTAGAAATTATGTATGCTGTTAAATAATAACCTTTAAGGAATTTCTCTTTATTTTATTTAAAGATTAGAAACCAAAACATAGCCTAACAACAACCTTAATCTAAGGATTAATTACACAATTAAAAAATACATATTTCTGAAAATAAGCCGATATATACCTTATAAACACAATTTTTACATATATATAACTGAGATGTATTTAATGTTAATTAAAAAAGGAGAGAACTCATGATAAAGAAAATCCAATCAATAGTTGAAAATATCTTTACAACAGCTGACCAAAAACGTCTTATTTTAAAAACTTCAGAGAAACATAATGATGCGAAAAATATATTAAATAGAACTCTAAATGAAGTTAGTCTTTTCTATAGAATTGAAAACTTTTACTCATTTGAGGAAAAAAATAATGATAAAGGAGATTTAATTGAGTACATATTTTCTGAATACATTGGAGAAAATATTGATCTCCTAAACAAATCATTCAGAAAAAATGAAGGTACACTTTTTTTAGTTGATGAAGAGATTAAGAAGAAAATAAACAAAAAATTCCGCTACAAAAAACTATCCCACATCTCTCTAAGAAATGAGAGTACAATAAATCAATGTCCTGATTTTATCTATGAAGTCGCTGGTAATTCAATTTGGGTTAATTTAAAGGAAATTAGAACCAGCGAAGAAGAAGAAGAACATACTAATAATCTAGAAATCTTATATAAAAGTCTATTTCAGACAAAAGAAATTACCATTGATATTAACTTTGAGCAATACAATATTACAACATCAGAAAAAACTTATTCTTTAAATCATTTTCGATTAGAAAGAAATTCATTCCATTTAGTATTAGAAGATAGAGATACTAAGCAACTAATAACTCATACATTTGAAAAAATGCAATCGATAGCATATCAACATAATGATAAGAACATGAAGTTTTGGTTGTATATGGATGAAGGTACCTATAGATTTTTCATCCCAATTAATAATGATAAATTAAATAATATACCTATCGATCCAATTATATATAAAATATTTTAAAAAGAAAAAACATGGGGAAGTTTTTACTATCTCCATGTTTTTTTATAATTCAAGTTTTCCCTCTTCTTTTTCTTCTAAATATACGAATTAGAATTCTAATAATAAATACTATAACTGCGACTATAAATAACAATTGCATAGGACCCAAATCACCATTTGCCGCATGATTAACTACATTTCCAACTACATAATTATAAATAAACAAAAAGGATATTAAAACAATTGCATACTTAATAAAATTCCATGCCATTTTCTTTAACATTATTTTTCCTTTCTATTATAAAAGAGTTTATAACTTTTTAGTGTTCTTGCATCTTGGGTAGTTAGAACATCCGTAAAACCTGCCATACGTTCCTTTTTTAACTACCAAATCCCCACCACATTCTTTACATTTCTTACTCTTAGGAGTAACAGTATTTAAGATCTGTCCTGTTGATATTAAAGCGTTAGGATTCATTATTAATATAAGTTTTATTAACTCTTCTCGTCCAATTAACTTTACATCAAGGGAACTAGCTAAATTTATGGCTTGTTTCGTAAAAGAATTATTAGTTACTACCCATGCTTTATTTGCCCTATAAAATCCTTTAGCTGCTGTTATCTCTTGTATAGCCTTTAAACCCACTGGTTTAGAGTGTCGTTTAGCCTGAACGGCTATAACTTCTCCGTCTCTTTTAAGTATTAAATCAGCACCGTAATCGCCCCTGGACTTAGTGACTTGAGAAGTATATCCATTACTCTTGAACAATTCATTTAAATAATATTCAAATTGGAATCCATCCATTTGATCAATGTCACTGATTCCACTATTTTTTAAACGATTTATCTTTTTCCTATTCAATAGAAACAAAATAAAAATTATAAACACTAATATAGTAGCAGCTACCATAATTACGGCTGTTAATGAGTTAGTAATCATATATGTACACATACTGAAGGACAAGATTATTATCGCATAAAAAGATTCTAAATTGTTTTTCTTGCTTGATCTTTTGGCCATTATATTTCACCTCATAAATAAAAGATGTCTTTTTATTTAAAAAGACATCTTCATTAGAATATTCATCTTATCCATATAAATAATCAGATAGTAACTTCTCGTGTAAAATATGCTGTACTTTGTGCAGAGTAATTATTTGAGTTATCAAATAATTCTTTATTGCTGTTCAGTATATCCATGAATTCACTTTCAGAAATTTCTTCTGATTCTAATACCCCTTTGTCTATGTCTTTCCAGTATGAATCAATTTCCCATTTCACTTTATATCCACTTTCTTTTAGTAAGGGAACATTAGGTTTGAATTTTATTATGCTTTTATTATCGAAAGAGCAACTCACTAAATCTGATAAACAACACGAATTACCGTTATTAAACTGAAGATACTGTTCAATTAGTTCTTCAGATTCAAATAGCTTTTCATTTCCTTCTTCATCATAAACTTTGAATAACAAATCGAAGCTCATAGCACCTATATAATTATTTTTATATATAAATGATTTCTTTGGTAATAAAATGTTATCATAACCAAGTCGATACTTTTTAAGTTTTTTTGGCTCTTTATTATCGCTCTTTTCAATTCTTTTCTCCATTGCCTCTTTGCGCTTATTATCAAGTGATTTTTCAATACCTTCATAAAAATAAGGAAGAATGTCTACTTCCTCAATTATAAATTTGTTAATTTTTGTAGATCTATTCCCTTCAAAAAATTGATAATAATCATTGATTTTTTCAATCACGCTTTCGCTTAAAACTTCAGTTAAATTCCCATACTCTAACCATTCTACAAACTCTAAATAAAAAGGGTTTTCTTCCTCATTATTGTGTATTACATACCTTTCATTTATATCATCTGAAGACACTTTAATTACAAATGGTGTAATCACATTACCATAATTTCCTGTATTCAATTCCTTTGCAATTTCTTCATCATATTCAAATGTAAATAAAACATTAATATTGTCAGTATAATCATCAGTATTATTTAAGTCTCCAAACATTTCTTCAAAGCATGGGTGACATACATATAAATATAATCCCTCAAGAGCTTCGACTTTTTTTGCAGCTAGTGGTACACTCTTAGTTTTGTCAGTTAAAAGCGAACAGTGATCACATAGTATCATTAGAATTTCCTCCAAATTTATTATTAGTAATTACTTTTTTGTTGTATGAAGTCTTCACAATTATCTTCAGGAAACCCTTACCTAATAAAACAAGTAAGAGATACATGAGCATCTCTTACTTGTTAGCAAATTCGATCCAGTTCTTCTCTAAATTAAAAACAACATCTGCTTTATATGCTTTTCCTTGCTTGGATTTTAAATTAACCTTTACTATTTTGCCTGCAAAAAGCTTTCCTGCTTCCGTTTTAGTAATAGTCTTCTTACCTAGTTTCTCTAATCCATTTTTCCAAATAGTTGCTTTACACCCTTCTTTAAAACCAGAACAAGAGTAAGCTTTGCTATTTTCATAAATTGGCTTCTTACACTTTGGACACGTAGCTATTACTTCTTTCACTGGATTCGCTGCAGCTGAAATTGTTTTAACATTCCCTCTAATTTCTTCCGCTGTTTTTCGTAATAGTCCCTCTAATTCTTCATAAAAAATAACTTCATCCAGCTCACCATGCTCAACTTGGGATAGCATTGTTTCAAAATAAGCAGTCAGTTTAACACTATATAAGGAAAAGTCTTCAGGCATCATTCCGATTAACTCTCTTCCCAGGGTGGTTGAAATGATTTGATTTTTCTTTTTCTCAATAAAACCACGTTCTACTAGTTTTTCAATGATGGAGTCCCTTGTTGCAGTTGTTCCTATTCCTTCAACAGTCTTCATCATGTCTTTATCTGAGGCTTCATCCAGGAATTTAGCAGCATGTTTCATATCATGTAATAAAGTTCCTTCTGTATATCTTTTTGGTGGCTGTGTTTCTTTTTGAATTAATGAATAATCCCCTATATCATTTAAGCTACTTTTGCTTAATGCCCCCTTTTGAAGAACTTCTCCATAAAGCTCTCTCCATCCAAGTTCCACTAATAGCGTCTCTTTTGCTCTAAATGTATATTCTTGATCCATAAATACTGCTGTAGTTTCTTCTTTTACTGCATATGGGTAAAAAGCTGCCAAAAACCGTGTTGAAATCACATCGTATAAGATTGCTTCGTCCCCTGAAAGATTATTAGCTACTTTAGAAGTGATGATAATTGCCTCATGATCCGTTACCTTGGAAGGATTAACAAAGGAGGATTCAATCTTATATCCATTGTTAATTACTTTACTTACCCACTCGTTACCAGAATGCTTTTCTAACAGGGCAGGAAGCTCAGAATCATTTGCAATATACTGAGAGCTTGTACGTGGATACGTAACAAATTTCTTCTCATATAAAGCCTGTGTCGTACTTAACGTATGAGCTGCACTCCATTTATGTTTTTCATTCATGAATTTTTGAAGTTCAGTTAAATCAAATAGCTTTTCGGGTTTTTCCTTCTTATTTTTTGTATTGATTTCAAATGCTGTTCTGTTCCCAAGAGAATCTAATATAGATTGTGCAGCTGCCTTAGTTAACTGAGTATCTTTATCTAATAAAAGCTCGTATTTGGCCCCATTTTTATCAGTGGCTACAATAGAGTAATGTACCACTTTAGAAAATTTTTCAATGACTTTATCACGATTAACAATCATTGCAAGCGTAGGTGTTTGTACACGACCAAGAGATAATACTTTACTGCTTTTACTTAACTTAGTTACCAGCATTGTACTATTCATACCGACCAATAAATCTGACTCTTCTCTTAGCTTTCCAGCTACTGCTAAACCCTCATAAAGAGAACCATCTTTTGCATTATTAAATGCTTTAGTTAATCCTTCCTTGGTCATATCTTGAATCCAAAGACGCTTTAAAGGCTTATTTACCCCACTTAACTTATAAATCTTACGGAAGATGTGTTCCCCTTCCCTTGCAGCGTCTGTAGCAATATAAATGAGATCAGATTGTTTCATCAGACTTGTGACAGTCTTAAATTGTTTTTTTACTCCTGGATTTTCTATAACAGTTAAAGGAATATCTTTAATGAAAAAAGGCAATTTACTAACATTCCCTTTCCAACCCCACTCCTCATTAATAGACTCAGGTCTTACGCAACTTACAAGATGGCCAAAAGCAAATGTATAAATCTTCCCATCATTGCCGATATAATGACCTTCACCTTCTTTATACCCTCCAGATAATGCTGTTGCTAAATCCCTTGCTACACTTGGTTTTTCACAAACAAAAAGTTGATTCATTTATTTTTCCCTCCAATTATTTTTTAAATAAAAAAAGCACCCTGTTAGGATGCTTTTAATTTATTTCAAATCTCTATCTCTTCAGACACGTTTTTTTTTATTGGTGATTGGACTCTTGCTTTGAGTTCATTATTCCAATCCCACTTAGATTGACCTTTCGGTAAATCAGGAATATCGGAATTAATGATAATTTTTTTTCCGTCTTTACGATGAAAATCATAGCTTTTTACCTTATCAATAAATTCTCTGCCAGCATTATCATTGTCTACACATAACGTAATGGATTCTAAGTTTTTCCCTGCCTTTTCAAGATTCTTCACCGCATTCTTTACTGTTTGAACAAAAGTTTCGAATTTTAACCCATCCATACTTTTTAGTTGGCAATTACTCAGTGTAGATCTATTTAAAGTAAGGTAGCTTAAAGAGTCAATTGGAGCCTCAAAAAAATATAAATTCTCTGGATATCCTCTTGTTATGGAAAATCCGTCATTAGTAGCTTCCTTGGTTGTTGGCAATACTTTTTTAAAGTAGGCACGGTCAGCATGTATTCTCTTTTCAACAGGAATTTCCCGTGTTCCTTGAAGATTTGCTCCTATTAGCTCTCCTTTGTCTTTCCACTTGAATACAACATTTTTATAGGAGTCCTCTTTAATAAAATCCATATCAACCAACATATCCACTAAATCAGCATCTATTTTACGTTCATCTACCAAGTATTTAATAACATTATCGGTAGTAGCGCTCTCATCTACATCATATTGAAACTTATCAGGATAGGTAGGTTCTGGTGCCTTAAAAGCTATAAATTCTTTATCACCCAAGTCACTATTTATCTTCTTTACCGCAGTTTGAAAAGTAAAATTATGTACATTCATTAAATAGGTTACGGCATTGCCTGAAACGTTCTTACTGTTCCAACTGAAGTAATTTCTTTTTATATTAACAACTAAACTATCATGTTGTTCGTGTCGATAAAATTGATTCCCTTCCCTTTTTAATGGCTCACCTATTGATAATAAATATTCCAAAATATCAACGTTATTAGCTCTTTCCTTTTCTTCCTGAGTAACAAATTCTTTTACTTCCTGACTCAACAAAACCCCTCCCTATCTAAATTTTTGTTTATATAAAAAGAAGCTAGACAATGTTCTAGCTTCTTTTGAAAGATGATATTAGACTATCAACATAGTTTTCTATATCCTTAAGTATTGGAAATGTATCACCCAGATGGAATATATAAATAATCGCAGCTATAACTACTAAAAAAGCAGCTGTTTTCAAAAGAAATCCAACAAGGCCAAATTGTTTTTTAATCGGACTCTTTTTCATTGCTGCTACATACCTTTTTTCTATTCTATTTTGTTTATTCATTTCTTTTTCTTTTAGCCTTACAGCCTTTTGAATTTCCTTTTCTTGTTGATCTCGATCCTTTTTCAATTCTTCCATAAACTTAATTTTTTCAAGTGCTATTTTTTCTTCTATCTCCAATTTCTTAGTAGCGTCCTTCTTCTTAGCTTGCTTTGTAGCTAATTGTTTCACACGATATTCTTTAATCATCGTATATCCCTTTTTAGAATTACGAATGGTGAACCTAACGCTATATTTAATAAATTGAAGGAAAAGTCTCTTTGCTTCCTCAAAATCGAGTTCCTGAAGACGTTCTTTTAAGGTTAATTTTGGTACTACAATGCTAGGAGATGGTAAAACTTCATTTGTTGCAACTATTTCTGACTCTGAACTAGTAAAGCTTAATAATTCTTTTTGTTGTTCTAATTCCTCTTTATCTTTTTCAGCTTTCAAAAGAATTGCTTTTCTTGTAGATTCGAGCTTCCTTTCTTCTAATTCTTGTAGTTCTTTTTTTCTTTCCAGTTCCTGTTTTTCGAATTCAACTTCAGTATTTGCTAAATCAATTTCTGCCTTTTTTGCTTCTTCCTCTACTTGTTTTAATCGCTTTTCATGCTCTTCTTTCTTCTTTCGATCAATCTCTTTTTTTTCTTCCATTCTTTGTTGCGCTTTTATTGTTTCTTCTTCCAAGATTCGTAAAGCTTCAATGCGTTGAGATTCTTTGACAGCAGCTTCTTTTTCTTTTAGTGTAATAGATTTCTCCAAAGCTTCTTTTTCGTCCTGGATCTCTTTCATCTTTTTTTGATGTTCCAGTTCTTTTTGCTGCCGTTCCTTTTCATCCTTTTTCAATTGTTGTTGAATACTATTCTTTTCAACTCTCAATTGCTCAAGTTTTGCTTTCTCTTCTACATGATTATTATTAAAGGAAAAATCCTCTTCAGATTCAATGATTTCTCGATTTTCTATCTTCCTAACATATTCAGTTACTGACTTTGGAGTATTTGAATTTTGTCTAATAACCTCATATAGACTTGGAATATCTCTATCTATGGAAATAGTTGAATTAAATATACTTTCACCTGATTGTACTTCTACAATTTTATAGCCAACCTTCATACTAAGACCTGTTTGTTTATATCTTGATACAGAATCAACTAGCATTTCATTTGCTTTTAAAAATGTCTGAGGAGATTCGAATTCAAACCTCCCTTTTTCTGCATTCAATTTCTTTTTATATATTATTAGATACATACAAGTTCCTCCTTACTTTAATAATTTAGTAAGTAACATTCGGGAACCCATAGAACCTATGCTTCCTGCTCCTCTACCAAGAGAACGACTACCAGCTTGAGAACTGCCCGAACTATACCACATATTTTTGAGTACGGAAGGTGACTTTATAATTAATGCTCCTGCTCCAATTGCTAAAAAGATATTTCCACCCGTAAAAAGTATATTTACTATTAAAGTTACCAGGAATAATTTAACTAATAGCGATACTACAATAGATAACAACTCTCTCCACCAAACCTGAAAGTAGTTATTATCATCTGCCAGCATAGATAGTGCTACAGGTGCAATAAGAATTTGCATGATTATATAGTCTGCATAGAAAACACAAACAGAATATAAAAACATAATAAAAACAACTAAAAAGAATATTAATGCTACTGATAATACAAATCCCCCAAAACCGAGGACACTTCCAGTAAGAGCTGCCGACATTAAAGTATATCCTGCTTTCCCATCAAAATCCGTTCCAGCCGCTGCAAAATAGTTAGCAATAGGAAGAGCAATTTGCATAAATAAGATTTTAATGAACCAGGGTAGCACTAGCATAGCTCCTGCACTTTTGAATAACCTTAAAATGATTTCATCCAAGGGATATTGTTGTGTTCCGTTTTGAGTATTAATGATATACTCTATGATTTTATATAAGGCAATGATTACGGCAAAAATACCAGTAAACCACGCAAAAAAGGACATCGTATCATCTACAAAATTTGACTTAGGTAAATCAAAAACTATTTTATTCATCATGGATAAAATCCAGTTCATGAATTCTTCCACCCATGAATTAATAGTATCTTCTAAAAGTCCTTTTAATTTATCGCCAACCCAATCAAACATTTAAGTACACCTCAATTTTTTTGTTCTTTTTCTATTGCATCCAAAACATTCAATGAGTTTTCAAACATATCGTTAAAATTTTCTCGTGCATGATCCAGAACCTGATCTTGCTCCATATCAGCTAAATATTGTTCTTCCATTTCTTGTTCTTCTTCATAATCAAACTCTTCTAAGACATCCATCCGAGTCTCATATGCAGCAACTTCTTTATCATATAATTCTTGAGCAGCTTCGCTGATTTTCCTTTTATATTCCATTTGAGAAACTTCAAATTCCTCAACTAATCCTGGATACAATTGAAATTGAATTGCCTTCTTTGCTTTAATTGGATACTTACCAGCAATTATTACAATGCTGTCTTTTTCAGACATGGTTAATATTTCATCAGCATTCATCAGAGAGCGTTGCGAAAAGGAAAAGTTTGAACTACTGGATGCGTTACCTGTCTTTCCTCTGGATATAGAGCTACCACCTGTTTCTACTTTGATAGTTGCTTTCCCCATAAGATTACTAAAATACGCTGCAGTGGTATCATTGACATTTCCCAAACAAATTTTTATAGCACAGTTACCTAAAATAGATTCTGCTTTATCCTTACCGTATTTATCCATTAACTGAGTGTTATTCTGTAAAATCGTACAACAAGCAATTCTGTATCCTCGACAGGTAGCTAAGAATTCTTCATAGTTATTGAATTTTCCTAAGTTAGGGAATTCATCTAAAAGGAAAACTGTAGGTACAGGTAACTTAGCACCATTCTTATCTCCTAACAGATAAAGTTCTTGGAACATTTGCGTAAAGAAAAGATTAATAAGTCCTTCCCAAGTAGAATCCATTGTTGGTATTAACACATAAAGCGCAACTTTTTTTGTTCCTATGTCCTCAAAGAAAAAATCGTTTCCACTTGTAAATGCAGCAACCTCATCATCTACATAGTCACCTATTGTTGTGAGTAAGCTTATGATAATACTTGCTCTCGTTTTTTCTTGAGATTTCTTAAAACCTAACTCATAACTTCTTCTTGCTGGATGTCGTTTATCTAACTCCATAAACTTCTCATCTAGTTCACTTTCTCCATCTTCATTCGCCTCAGGGTCAAACTCTTGAAGAAAATCTAAAATCCCTTCCATATTCCTTTTATCTGGATGAAACTCTGATTTTGCATATAGAATTAAAGCTTTTAACAAGCCTAATTGAGCATTAAACCAAATATCTTTTCTTTTAGGATCATTCTTGGCACTTACAATCGTATTAGCAACCGTTGTTGCATCAAGATCCTTTCTTACGTATCCAAAGGGATTATAATGGTCAGATATCCCCATATTTTTAAAGTTCACAACCCGAACTTCATATCCCTGAGCTTCCTTAATTTTGGCGGTCTTTTCATAAACCTATAGCAATAGGTAAGGATTTGAAGTTATCTCCACCTTTTCCCCTGCTTCACACCGTACATGACCCTTTCGGTGTCATACGGCGTTCCATCAATTTCAACTGATGTTATAAGTTACATAATTATCGGTTCTTTACCAGATTTAATTCTAAGGCAATTTAGCTTCTCCACTTGCTTTTGATTAAGGTTAAAAGACCGGAGGACTTTAGTAATCTTTTGTATATCTGTCATGTGAATAAGCTTATGAATAAACCAATCAACAATTATTAAATTACTATATTTATCTGTTCCTCCAAGTTCTAGGGGAATAATATGATGACAATGAACTCTGTCAATCCCAATTAATTCTCCTGTTACAAAACATTTACCATATTGAGCTACATATTTAGATATTCTATTATCGTTGTACTCAATACTTCTACTCCTTGAGTAGGTTGCCATTACTTGTGCAAGTACATCACTTGGTATCGCCCTAAGGTTTGTATGAATTTTACTACGGCCTTTTTCAGTGAAATTGTTGATACCTTGTGAAAAATTACACGGATTCTTATGATGAATTCCTGTAATTGGCAACAGTGGAGTACCTTGAATAGTAAATATTTTAGTATTTGGTTGGATTCCTTTTGTCCTTTTCTTAAAAGCAGGAGGTGTTTCACTAAATTTAATGATTTTTGCATTATTTTTAAATCTGTTTTTCATAGTTTTTAAAAGAGAGTAATTTATCTCCGTTAAATCCATATAAATCGTGGTAGCATATCTATAGTAATTTTGTATTCCAATAAGGGTAATGTTAAAGTTCAATACGCTTTTTGGTAAAGGTTTTTCTTGGATTTCTTTGACCTTTTCCCTTAGTTTCTTCTTAGTTTTCAAGATAGCTTTGTCTGTCATTCCTGTTTTGGCTACATAGCCAAATTTTGATTTACCTTGTTTAACAAGTTTGACTTTAAATCCTAGAAAATTGGAAGAATTCTTTTTCAAGTTGACGATTTTAGATTTTTCTTTATTTACTTCAAGCCCTAGTCGCTTATTCAAAAAGTCAACTGTTGCATGATAAAAGCGTTGTGCGTCCTCATATGATTCACACATAATTTTAAAATCGTCTGCGTATCGAATGATATAACCGCATTTCATATTTGTATATTTCCTTGCATAGCTACGAAAACCATAGTTTTCACTAGACATTCTTTGCGGTTTATACGTTTCCCATTGACTACTTATCCACCAATCTAATTCATTTAAAACGATATTAGATAATATAGGTGAAATTATTCCTCCTTGCGGAGTTCCTTTAGTCGGGATTCCTTCTCCTATTATTTCGGATTTCAGTATTTTAGAAATAATCGAGAGTAAGGATTTATCACGAATTCCCAATGCCCACATCTGTTTCAGCAGTTTTCCATGATTGACATTATCGAAGAATCCTTTGATATCAATGTCAACACAATAATGTTGCCTCCCAATATTCATAAGACTAACCATTCGGCTAAACGCATGATGTGTACTTCTATTTGGTCTAAATCCATAACTATGGTTATGAAATTTAGCTTCACAAATAGGTTCAAGAACTTGTAAGATACATTGTTGTACTAATCTATCCCAAATTGTCGGAATACCTAATGGACGCTTTTTATCACTGCCCACTTTAGGAATGAGAACTCTTTTGACAGGTTGGGGATGGTATTTGTTTAACCTTTTTCTTACTTCGTTAATTATTTCTTTATCATTCAAATGCCAAATGTCTTTGATTGTCAAATCATCAACACCAGCAGTTTTGCTTCCCTTATTTGTTTTGATATTACGATATGCTAGTCGAATATTTTCTTCAGAATCGATTGTATTTACTAACTTATAGAAATTGTTACCGTTAAGACTTCTTGAATATAAGTCATCATATGTTTGTTGCATATTGTAATACTCATTATGTCTTAACTTGGTTTTCTTCAACATGGGCTGTAACCTCCTTCTGAAGGAGAAATTACATCTCTTAGTCTTACTCGAAACCATGTTAACCGTTTGTAACTATCAGTCTTCAATTGACTAGTGGCTATCCCTCCACATTCATTAGATGCTTCATAGGTACTGTGCCACCACTTTCACTATCATAAATCTAGGTTATATATCTGACTAATATCATCAGTACTTTCCCTAGAACCACTTCGTAGGAAGTAAGTCCTCCATGTTGACAGCTTACCACGTTCCATCATTCCTATCTGTACATACACTATTAGGTTTCCCCTATGAGCCTGCTACTTTAATACTGCCTTTAACAATATACGGACTTTCATAAAGGAGAGTTTTACTCGCCCGCAGTAGCGACACCATTTGTGTCCACATACCTTTCGATATGTTCCCGATATAGACCCGTACATTCAGGGATTCGTCTACACTAACAAAGTTCGCTGATTGTATCGTTGTGAATTCTAACCATAAGAGTTTTATAGACTTCCGGCATATCATATTCATATCCTACCTCTAGGACACTTTCGTTTATAAGTTTCTATAATTACGGAATATTTCTGCCGACTTCACCGAACTTCATACAGTTTAGCTCTTACCAACTAAATCGCATGTCGGAGGATTAAAGGAAGCCCTTCAAGGCGTTACCCTATCATTTGACTTCTCGGAATGACAGTTCATTGTTGAACTGTTAGGTTCGACAATGCCTAACCTTTTCAGTTAGGAACGTGTCGTACC
>NZ_JBBOTZ010000005.1:0-77723 GCF_038005785.1 Niallia sp. FSL R7-0271
AGGTGAAACCCAAAACATTAAAAGAAAAAACATATGCTAAAATAAGTAAAAAAGGCTTAAATACATAAAAACAATGGACAAGGGAGGGGAATGTGTCATATATGACATAAATTGTTTAACGTTTTATTGCATATATGATATTATAATGGTAAAGTTAAATAAGAAAGCAAAAGTAATCTCATTTCCCAATGATTACAATAGAGACATATTCGCACCATATTTAGTTAGCTTAGGAAAAAAGGCAGAAAGTGAACATAAATATCGGGTTCAGTTAGCATATCTTTTAAAAGCCCTAGACTATATGCAATATGTAGATTTTTCTAACCTACCTACAGGCTCAAATCGTTTTTTTCATGAACTTGAAATTACAGTTGAAGGTAAAACTTATAGCAAAAGTTTTGAGTTGATAAAGCCTTTGGCCAAAGAAAATATTTATGAACTCCGAATAAATATAGAAGAATCCGAATGGAGATTTAGAGCAATTTTCTTTCCTTATACTTATAAAGGGGTACAGTACTACTGCTTTATTTATCCTTTTGTAAAGAAAGAACAAGTACAATTTGATTTAACAAACCAATTTAGAGATAAAGCATACAGTATTTATTATAATTTGAACCAAGAACCGTCTAAATATGTAAAGTATTTTAAGTAAGATAGGAGGTAATTATATTGGATTTAGTTAACATGGGACATGATATTGTACAAAATATACCAGAATTACATGATACATTTTTTAGCTTTTCAGCTAGTTTGGGTAAATTAGTTTTTGCTGCTCGAATGGATAAGAAACTTACGCAAAAAGAGTTAGCTGATAAATCTGGGGTTGCTGTTAAGACAATCCACCGTATAGAAGGTGGAAGTGGTGGGGTTACAGATAAGACTTATCAAAAAGTTTTCACCGCATTAAAACTTTCCCAAGACGATCTAGCAGAAGCTTTTAAAAAAACTCCTAATAAGGTTTTAGCAAAAGTGTAAGGTTGATATCAAAGAGATATCTCTAAAAGGTATCTCTTTTCTTAAAAACATAAAGTATACATGTATACTTTATGAAAATTATACAAAATAGTTCTTAAGTATTATTAAAACTTCTTATATGTGAAGTGCTTTCATGTTATCATCCAACTATATACATACATAATCTGTCTTTCTTAGGTATATGGATATAGTTGTAAAAAATAAAGAAATAGGGGAAACTATTATGAACAGACCAAAACATAAGAAAAACAAAATCACTAAAAAGTTATTTGCAATGGTTGCCGTAATGGTGATGCTTCTTACTATGATGGGAGAATCTTTTAGTCATAAGGTGGAAGCAGCATCAAAAACAACTACTATTTATTCAGTCAATGCTTCTGCTCTTAATGTAAGAAGTGGTGCAGGAACTAAATATAAGACAATTGGTTCCTTAAAAAGAAATGAGATTGTTTCCGTTAAAAAAACAATGTCCAATGGTTGGTATCAAATCAATTATAAAAGTAAAAAGGGATATGTTAGTGGACAATATATATCTAAAACAAAAGTGTTAAACGTACCCCTAATTAAACAAAGACCACAATTACCTTCTGGTTGTGAAGTTACTTCGGTAGCAATGGCTTTAGCTTATTATGGCAAGAAAGTAGATAAAACAGTTTTAGCTAAAGAAATGCCAAAAGATAAGACTGCATTAAAAAGAAATAAAGACGGTTCAATAAAAACATGGGGAGATCCAGAGGTAGGTTTTGTTGGTGACCCATTTGGGACAGGCTTTACAATTAATCCAAAACCATTGAAAAAAGTAGTGGATAAGTATAGAAAAGGAAGTCTTGCTTTATATGGGAAAAATTTCAGTACAATTGAAGGTTATGTTAAGGATGGAAAGCCAACTGTAGTATGGTTTACTATCTCACATGAAATGCCGTATAACCGTTATTGGAAGACGTCAAAAGGAAAAAAAATCACGGCTCCTAGCCCACTACATGCTATTGTAGTAACAGGTGTTGATAAAAAATATGTTTATTTTAATGATCCTGAATCCAATAAACAAAGTGGTCAACATGTTAGAATGGCAAAAGATAAGTTTGTTAAGATTTACAACGCAATGGGAAAAAAAGCCCTTGTAGTTAAATAATTACTAGAAAAAGAGATACATAGATATCTCTTTTTTAGTGTTTACAAAAAAAATATGAACAATGAAATGGGGAAATAAAATGCCTTCAATTACATCATTAGCTCCTTATATTGCACTGATAGCGGGGATTATAGTTGCTTATTTAACGTTTAAAAGCCAACTAAGATTAAAGTCATATGAATTGCTTCTAAAGCGTAGAGAAGAGGTTTTGAGTGATATTGAAAAAGAAATAGAAAAATTGCAAACAATTAATCTAGAGATAGAAGGAAATACAACATCCCCAACTTTTGAGCGATATGGAAGAGATTACTTTCAAAATGGATTAATTTTATACCATAAAATGAAGGGAGCAAATTTTGGGAAGACTGCCGGTTACTTAATAGAATCTTATTATCATATTAATAACGAAAAAATAGGAGTAAATAATATTACGAAAGAAGAACTAGGAAGTTGGATTTTTAGGAAAACCAATACTTTATCAACGCTTTATGGATTGGCTCATTCTAAAGTAAATATGGAAATTCAATATCTTACACTACCAGGGTATCAGCGGCTTTACAAGAATGTGAAATCCTTATTTGAAAAATGGAAAAACAGAAGAAATAATGATTGAAAAAAGTGGGGTTTCTCCACTTTTTTTATTGAATATATTTTTATACCATTTAAAATAGAACGTATATTCCTTTGATTTTCTTAGATGATTTAATTGTATAGATAATAAACCATAAATAGAAAGGGTGTGCAATATGAGTAAGAATCAAGAATACCAAAATAACGCAGAGCAAAAATGCTTGGATTTAGTAAAAAATAATTTATATAAGAAAGATTGTTTTGGTATGTCTGATCAACAGTATATTGAATTGCAAAAATGGTTAAAGGATGCTAGGCCTAATCAGAGTAGTAATGAATTTCCTGATTTTGTATTTGAAAATGGTTTTATAGAACATTTTGCAATTACTTCATCGTTAGAGGGAAGAAAAGGCGCAAAACAGAAGCAAGAATCTATGATTTTAAGAAGGGAGAGCGAAACAGCTTTTTTAAGTGAACTTGATAGTAGTGAAGACAGACCACTAGTAAGCAAATCATTTTTTCGCCCATTTGAACAACACTCACATCTTAATATTGTAAATTCAGTTAAGAAAAATTGGCAAAAACACATAAAAAGTTATGAGAAAATATCTCCTCCTAAACATGGTATTTTTTTACTTGAATATACGGATTTTAATATTCACACTGCAATTTGCAAAGAAAATGAGTTAGCAGAAATATACAGCTCATATAGAATAAGTGCAGACAAAAATTTATTAGAGTGGATATATACATTTAACGGAAAAATTGAATATCTAATCTTGAGTAATCCATTCTCTATTGAAGTAATAAGAATAGAACAAATACTTAACATTATAGAGAACATCCCAAGAGTTATATATGAACCTGTTATAGGCATGGAATCTAATAAATATATAGCTGCTAAAGGAAGTGGAATAAGTGACAAAGATAACAGACGAACATAGAAGAATAATTGAGCAATCCATCTATTTACCTTTAGTATTGTCAGTATTGGAGCATGACAGAAAAGCAACCGAAAAATCTTCCTTTAAGATTAAGCTAGTTTATCTAAACCTAATTGAATACACAATGTTAAAGGTGCAAAAGGATCTTAAAAAGATTAATGATGATATGCGTAAATTCAATATGAAAGCTATCAGAGGTAATAATGATGGAGTATTTACAGAATATGATTTCTATTATAAAGGATATCATGAAAAACATAGATATTTTAATGCTAACCTCAGAAATAAATCAGAATTACTTCTGGATTATTATTTAAACAAGGATAACAATAACTAAAAAACACTTCTTTCTAATAACATAGGACTGACAAACAATGCAGTTCACCTCATAATTAATATTACTCCCTAATTATAAGAAGTTCATTATGAGTTAAATACCAACCAAAGATTTTATATACATATTATAAACCATATTTAATCGACTATATAAAGTTAAGAATTAACCGATATATTTACTAAACACAAATAGCCCTAAGAAATAGGTATTTCTTTTAGGGCAATCTATTATGTTTGTATTTTTAATAAGAGTACCTACCTTATCAGTAACTTACAAGGTACACACTATAGTTATTGTTTCTTATGCCATATGATCGATCAAGGCATTTAATATTTGTGTTTGGAGAAAACTAATCTATTATTAACTTTCGATATTCTTCCTTTATACTCGAAGGAGAGTAAAGATATCTGAGTTGCGCGCTAACTCATCCAGTTACTAATATTTCATTCTCTTGCACCTTTTATCATTATTAACAATTATTCTTTTTCTAATACATAATAGGAGAATTCAATTAGATGGATAAAATGAAAACATTACTTTCATACATACATGAATCAGCCATATTTCCAGAAGATGGACCTTCATATGCTGATAGGCAGAAAACAAACCTTTTTATTTTTGATAGAGAAAATCTGGAAGAATTGATATTGAAAGAATTAAAGAACAAATAGAACGATATAGAACGGAAAAAAATAAAAAAGGAAGTTGTTAGTTGGATTTTGGAAGTGTACAAAACCTAATGGGCTTCAAAATGATAATAAGGTATAAATAAAGTAAAAGTTTATTCCCTTTAACACTGACATATTTGATATCACTAATTTTGCGCTTGAATATTATAAAAGTACCCACTATTTGTATTATTAGTGGGTACTTTGTGTTTAATTATGATTTTCGATTCCTAACAATAAATTCAATTCATTATTCAGTCTTTTATATTCCTCAACTTCAAATGACACTGTTACTCTATCAACTCGTTTTGAGTCTGGATAAAGGTACAATTGTTGGTTGAACTTTACACCGATAGGTGAAATTATTTGATAAATTAAATTTAAAATTTTAAAACATTCAAAGTCTACTCCTTCTTTTAGATGATTTTTAACACTAACAACAATTAAATTGTTAATATTTTCAACCTTAGGTTTCCTAGTTGAAATATTATTAATTTTGCATTGTCCTTTTAAAACACGCTCAAAAATATCTGAATTTTTTATATTTTCTTCCAAAAACAACACTCCTTTATTTTTTTATGGTAACATTATACATATATAAAATAAATAGGAGGAAATAGAAATATGAGGAAATTTTTTGTTGGGGTATTTGTTTTATTAGTATCCTTTATTATTGCAGATCGAACTTTTGCTAGTGAAAATGACATTCAATTAGAAGATTTAACTACGCAAGGAGAAATAATTTATCAGGACGAAGAAATTACTGTAAGAGATTTTGGTAATGATCCTGACATTGCTAATCTTATCAAAGAAGAACCAAATAGTGTAACAGCTAATACAAATAATACTGGAATCGGTATTCAAGCAGTTGGACCAGGTGGGAGTGCAAATGTTACTGCTGCTACAAATGGAAGAACGATTTACTATACTGTTAGACCAGCTACATTATGGCCTTACCATTTTAGTGGCGTAATAAAATTAAGATATTATTCTGGTTTTAAAAGAGATGCAACAATAGGAGGTATGGGAGCTGCTGGTTCTTCTGTTAGTGGTGCTGTATCAATGAATAAAAACAACGGTGGATATGCAACATTATCTGGTAAAGCTTATTCTCTTGATGGTGATGAGTATAAGGTATTACCTGGAGTTGGGGTTGCATATTAAAGTTTAGTATGTTTTAAAGAAAACTGCACAATTATTACTTAGCAATCGCAATGAATTTCTAAACGTCTACTTATTATAGTAGACGTTTTTTCTTTGAATCAACCAATCTATTTGTAGTTCACATATTTTAATAGTTTTAATAAAACAGTAAATTAAAGTTTGAAATAATGTTGATTTTACCATTTGTATCACTAAAATTATTACAAAACATTTGTTCGTCTCTTGGCTAGAATTATGGTAAAATATTCATAAGAAAAACTTTGGAGGTGTGTTGTTGAGGCATCGTAATAATCGAACTGTTTTAGAAGAAAATTCACAAAAGGAATTAACCACTGTTCCGGGACCATTAGTAACTAAAATCATTATTGAAAATAGTCTGAGTAACGATTTTGAGGAAGCAAAAAAAGAGTGGGAATTAGTTACACATATTTCAAATGAATCAGATGAATTTGTTGAAAACTGCCAACTCTGTAACCATAAAAACTATATTGAAAATTGGTTAATACAAAATGCTAATACAAAGGCTTTATTAAAAGTAGGTTCAGATTGTATCAGACGATTTATACAGTTTGCTGGAACTGCAAATCAATATGACAGTAATACTTTCTTTGCTATTAAAGAAAAGGAAATAGGGAAAGAACTTGAGTTAAGAACATCATACAAAGAAGTTATTGGGATGCCATTACCAACTGTAAGAGCCGCCAATAGATTTAGAAAGCTTTGTAAAGAGTTGCTTGAGTCAAGAGGTCAAATTCATCTTCTTGCAACAACAGATGGTCAGTACGAAGTAATACAGCAGCTTTTTAGAGTGAATACACCAACAGCTAAAGAAATGAAAAATTTTGAATGGCTTATGCATGATCCGCCAAAATTACCTGTTCAAAAAGAAACTAAGAAATTCAGAGAAATAAAATATAAAGAGGGTACAACACTTAGAAGGAGTGCTAAAGTTACACGAAGCACGCTTGCTGACTCCAAGGCTTATCAAGATCCCTCAAAGAAATACGATTAAAAGCATCCATATTATTTGAACGTGCATTTTAGGTAAAGTTGGATGAATAGTTCTATTGATTTTAATCGCTATTATTACATCATTTACAATATTTATTTTGAATAGATATTTATCAAATGTAGCAGGAGTACATTGAAAGGAGTACCAATTTAGTACTCCTTTTTCTAACTATGCCTATTTTTCTATTTAGCGGAGCTTGCTAATAGCATTAAATTTTGTGGTGTGTTCTTTTTTAGAGGTTCCATTTTAAAAAAAGTAAGTATTTGTATCTAACTTCTTTTAAACTAAAAGTATGGTAAAAACCTAGAAGGAGGAATAATGATGAGTAACTATCCTTACGATATTATTAACGGAGAAGAAGTCCCCCCGTTAGTTATTAATGAAAATTATACCCTAACAGGAAAGCATAGTGGAACGGTTCAAGTAGAAAGTGGTGAATTTCAATTATTAGGGAGTTTGTCTGGAAGTTTACATGTTCATAGTGGTGCTACAGCATACATAAAGGGCAAACAAAGCGGGTCTGTTTCGGTTGATAGTGGTGGAAAAATAATAGTAATAGGTAACTTAAGCGGTTCTATGATGATTTCAAATAATAGTGTACTTATTGTTGAGCCGAATGGGAAAGCTTTTGGAAGTCTTCTTAATAATGGTACACTAATTTTAAGAGGTGTACTAGCTGGTGCAAGATCTGGACAAGGTGAACTTATAATTGAAGGTGCTGGTTATATTAAAACGCCAGTAATTAGAAATGGTATTCATTACTATCAATAATCTTAAGAAGAAATATAGAAATAGACTGGTGAATTCAAAATTCACCAGTCTATATTTATAATAATTGGTATTTTATTTGCATCTAAGTGTCATAACTTAAGATTTAATGTTCTAATTCTGTAATTGAGCTTAATTGTTAAATAGTAGGATAATTAAATTGATTTTTACTTTTAGTGATATAGAAAATAGTTGAGTTAATAAATAAGGAATTCCTATAGAGGAATTCCTTATTTATATAGAGAAGAAATCCATGTTTTATCCGAGGTATGTAAAAGTTTCAGAACACTATTTGCAACTTCAATGTAATCTTGGTCGCTTTTTGCAGATTCAAAATTAAACCATATACCGCCTTCATCTAATGATTTACCTCCTAATCTAAACCGATCATTTATAAAATGTGCAGTTACTTTATTTGGTGGAAGCTTTTCTCCCCTAATGACGGGAGTATCTTCCTTAGAACAACTAGCTAACTCAACAACAAAAGAGCCTCCCCATTTGTTGAATTGAAAGGTAATTAAATCAATGTTATTTTCATTTATTCTTCTGAAATGAGGAAGTGACCCTTTAAAACCTTGTTCTCTTAAAGCAGATATTACAACTTGTTTTAAAGCATTATCCATTTTCTTTCTTTCAATAGAAGCCATGGAATTACTCCTTTATTAATAAGATTTGTAGTTTGCCATACAGAGACTCATTCTTCAAGTTATAAAAATATTACATCATGAAAAGTATATCATACGTATAATCAGTCTAACGAGTATCCCAAAGTACTTATTACATTATGATTCAAATTACATTATGATTCAAGTTACTATAATAAATTATAAAATGTCGAAATATGTAGAAAAAAGGAGAATGATATTAGTATACCACTTTATGAATAATCGTTATAATGAAGCGTATTTTAAAATAATAGGGGGAATTCGTTTGTTTAAGAGGTTTATATTAATAATACTCAGTATTACTCTAGTTATCTCCATATTACCATCTTATGCTCAAGCTAATACTGGTAATGAGGTAGTAAATTCGACAGATGAGAGTACAAATATTTCAACTGATGAGATAATAGAAAATTCAGAAGAAATAGAAAACGAGAGAGATGAATATTCTAAAACATTCATAAATGATGAGGGACAACTTACAACAGAGATATACGCAGAGCCTATTCATACCAAAGTAGATGGGAAATGGGAGGAAATATCTACAGATATTATTCTAAATAGCAAAGATGAGTTACTTGAAACCGAAATAACTCAACTAGAAGCTGCATATCCTACTAAGATTTCTTCAAAAGAACAAATTAAATATTCCTTTGGAGAACATTCTTTAGAGTTTTCCAACATTACAGCAAGTGATGGGAAAGAAAGTTTTACTCTACAGCAACAACAAAATGCTGAGACAAATGAAAATAAAGTAACGTACAAAAATGTATTGCCAGGTATTGATTTAAGGCATGTTTCTTTGAATAAAGAAGTTAAAGAAGACTGGATTATTAACGAATATCAAGGAATAAATGAGTTTAACTATGTAGTTAATACTGATTTGTATCCTAAGTTAGAAGACGATGGATCAATTAGATTTTATGAAAATAAGGATTCAAAAGAAAAAGTATTTATTCTACCTTCACCTATGATGGAGGACTCCAATGTTAATAATGGTCTAGGTAACGGGGTAAAATCTAATCAATTGCACTATGAAATAGAAACAATTGATACTAATCAATATTCCATAAAATTAGTTGTTGATAAAAAGTGGTTGGAATCAGATGAAAGAGTATTCCCAGTATATATAGATCCTTCAGTTTCTGTAGATGCTATGGGTGACTCCTTTGTCTCAAGTGCTTACCCAAATACGAACTATAATAAGGAATGGGATTCAGTTCAGGGCGAATATGTTTTAAAAGTTGGTAAGTATGATAGTACAACAGGAACAAACTATGCTTTTATAAAGTTTTCCTTAACGAATTTAAAAGGTGCTGTGGTTGATTCTGCAGATTTAAAAACCTATGTAACGCATGCTTATTATGCTACACAAAAAACTGGACTTTGGGTGGATCGTGTAACAGGACCATGGTATGCAAATGAATTGACTTGGAATAATAAACCAGGATCTGCTGCCATTACCAGCACTACAGTTGCTAGAGATGAGTGGGCTACTTTCCCAGTTAAAGCAACTGTACAAGGATGGATTAATGGAGACTATCAAAATGATGGGTTTAAATTCCATACTAATGGAAACGGACAAACCTACTGGAAGAAGTTAAGTTCTGCTGAAACCGAAAATGTAGCTAAGTTAGTTATTTCTTATCATTATCCGACGATGAAGAATCCTACAGTAAAAGCTACACAAACTGCTGATGGAGCGACAACAGGCTATGTAGATGTTTCCTGGCCTTCTATGAATGGGGCTAAATCTTACGAATTACAAATGTATAATGGGAAAAGTTTTGAAACTGTTTATACAGGGACTGGGACAAGTTGGTCTTCGAAAAATAAAAAAATGTTCCCTAAATCTCCTTACTCTACAAGCAGCAGTTACAAACTTGACGGTACAGGTGTTGAACTTCCAGTTGATCCAAGTGCTTTTTATTCGGCAAAGAGTGGGACTTCAACTACAAGAAAAGAATATGGTTTTAAGGTAAAGGCTATATATGAGAATGGATCAAGTCCTTTATCTGCTGAAGTAAAAAAAGCAATCCCTGCTAATTTGGTAGATACACCAGACATGCCTACAGTAAAAGGTTATGCATATCCTGAAACTGACGTTACGAATAAAGAAAAAGGTTGGTTGGATATTAAATGGGATGCTGTGGCTGGAGCAAAAGGTTATAAGGTATTAATTTATAACGGTAAAGATTATGAAAGTTTTAATGTAGGAAATGTTACAAGTTGGTCAACTAAAGGACAAAAGATATGGCCTACTAGTACCGAAATTTCAGCTGGTAAGTTTGCTCTACATCACGATAAAAATGGTTCAGAGCTTCCAATAGACCCAAGACAAACTTATACAAATGCTAATGATGGATACCAATCATTTAAAAGGTATTCTATTGTAGTAGTTGCAGTAAGTGATTTAGGAGAAACACCAAGGTCGGTCTCAAATTACGGATACATACAATTACCAACAGTAAAGAATATCTCCGTATCAAATGAGATTGTGGATGACGTAAATAATCGAGGAATTCTAAATATTAAATGGGATAAGATAGATGTTGCTGGTGGCTACATTGTGGAAATCAATGACGGTAGTGGCTACCGAAGTTATGATGTTGGAAATGTGACGTCTTGGTCTACATTAGAAGATGAAAATGGAGAAGTATTTAGATTATTTCCGAATGTAGATTATCTACCAATGGATCCGACTCCTTATTATAAAAAGAATGGGGCGGATTCATCACTGTTTAGTAAAAAAGAATATGAAGTAAGAGTAAGAGCTTATACAATTAATGATGAAATAGAACCTCCTAGTGAAAAAGATAAAATTGATGGGCCAAGAGGATTAAGTGCAGCATCAACTAGTGTTTATACCTCCTTTGTACCCAATGATGAATTATCAGGTATAGAAGACTATTACACTTTCGGAACACATGAGATTGGAAATGCAGAAGCATCAGTGAATGTTACAACAGGAAATTTAAATCTTAATTTTAAAGATCATTCTATCTATACAAGAAGAATTGAGGAATTTAATTTTAATAGATACTATAATTCCAAATCTAATCAATCTTCTGTATTAGGTAAAGGATGGACATTTAACGGAAATGAATACTTTGTAAAGAAAGACTCCAATTCTTCCGATTTTTATTATTTTGATGAAGACGGTACAAGACATGAGTTTGTTTATAACCCTAAAACTGGGACATATACATCGCCTAAAGGAAAGTATCTTCAATTAAAAGATGTTTCAGTAAATAGCAAAGCAGGGTTTGCATTGGCTGATAAAGAAGGTTTTACAAAATATTTTGAAGCCAATCCTACTTTACCAAATAGTTATCGATTATCTTATTATAAAGATAATAATAATAACCAAATTAGATTTAAGTACTCAGAGGACAATAAATTAATAGAAGTTTTAGAAGTGGATGAAAATAATAACCCTATTCTTAAAAGTAGTTTGAAATTCACATATTCAGGTGATCTTATAACTATGTCTAGTTATAATAACCGTTCGGTTATTTATACGTATGATGATGAGAAGCGATTGATTAAAACAACAATTAACGCAAATGGGACCGAAAAGTCTATTACTAACTTATTTGATTATAATGAGGATAACAATTTAACAGTTTATACGGATGCTAAAAATAATATAAACACTTTCAGTTATGAGGATAACAAATTAGAAGTACTTACACCACAAAGTGACGGTAATGAATCTGTACTTACCACTTACAAGTATGACAAAGCTAATAATAAATATTATCAGATTGATATTGAAGGCAACACAACAACTTACGAACGTGATACTGTTAATAATACATTTGCTGTAGCAACTGTTATAAATGATGATGAAACCCAAAGTAAGGTAACATATGACGAAAATTATAATGAGTTAACAGAAACTGATGAATTAGGTAACTCATCCGTAAATAAATATGATGGTAATGGCAATATACTAACCAATACTGATAAAGAAGGAAACATTACAGCTTTTACTTACAACGATAAAAATCAGGTCATTGAGGAGATAAGTCCCGATGGCATAAAGACAATCAATCAGTACTCGGGATATAATTTAATAAGTACTCAAATAGGTGATGAACTGAAAAAGTATGAGTACGATAAATATGGGCGACAAACTAAAGAAATATATCAAAATAATACAGCGATTATTCAAACCTACGATGATGCTAATAATAAAACAATTATTAAAGATATCAATGGTAATTCTACAACTACTATTTTTGATGATTTTGGTCAAGTGGTTAAAGAATTTGATGGTGAGAATAGGGCAACAGGTTATAAGTATGATTTATTATATCCAGAGATTAAAACAGGGGTAACTGATGGTAATGGTAATACCACAACTTACGAATATGATAATAATGGTAATATCACTGCTGTAATAAATCCTAATGATAATCGAAAAACATTTAAATATAATGGAAATAATCAACTTTTAGAATCTGTTTATCCTATAAATGCTAATCTAACAAATAAAGTTATTAATACCTATGACGAGACCGGAAATCTTAAGACCGTAAAAATGAATTCAGGTACTACAAAGAATTATGATTATGATGATTTATATCAAATTAAGAATGTTTCATTTAAAAATAAAAATGGACAAGACTCATTATTAATAACTAATGGATATGATGATTTAGGAAATGTTACGAGTGTAACTTTAAAAAATATTATTACAAATAGTAATATAATTGAAAAACAAATTAGTTATACGGCAACTAATTTAATTAGTAATTATAATCAAGGCAATTACTCTACGAGCAATGAATATGATGCTAGTGATCGGATAAAAAACAAAATAATTAATTATAATGATACAGTGAAAAGTTTAAAAATTAATCAACAGTTCGAGTATGATGAAATAGGAAAAATAAGTAGTACTATATCCAGTTTAGGTTCAACCCCTTTATTTAAGAATGTGTATACTTATGATTCAGACCAAAATAAAGTGGTACAAAATTATAACGATGGTTTAGTTGAAAGTACTTCCCTATTTAATAAGAGTAGTAAAGTGAATTCTATTCAATATAAAATTAATGATTCGACTCTTTTACAATCATTATCTTATGAGTATGATAATTCAGGTAATATTTTAAAGGAAATTAGTAAGAATAATAGTGTAACTTATTCTTATGATGGTGATGACCAATTAGTAAAGGAAAATTTTCAAAATGGTACCACTAATGAGTATCAATACGATAATCTTGGTAATAGGGTAAAAGCCATTGTAAAGGGAAAAGAAATAGCTTATTCCTATAATGAGGGTAACCAGATCATTGAGAAAAACAAAATACCATATATATATGATACTGATGGGAAACTTATAAAAGATGATGTTTTTAAGTATGAATATAATGATATGGGATCTTTAACTAAAGTTAGTAACTTAAATAATAATGAAGTAGCTAGATATGAATATGATGAAAATGGTTTAAGAATAAAGAAGTTAATTGGATCTAAAACTATTGAATATTACTATGATAATAACAAACTTGCAATAGAAATTTTGAAAGAAAATAATCAAATAATAAGTTATCGATATTATCAATGGGATGGCAATGATGAAATAATCACAGGCATGCTGATATATAATAAAAAACAAGATAACACTTGGGAAACTAATAAATATTTATTCTTAAGAAATCAAAGAGGGGATGTTATTAGCATAATCGATAGTAAAGGAGCTGAGGTTGGTTCATATGAGTATGATGCATTCGGTAATATTATTAGCTTAAAAGGAGTAATTGCTGAAGAGAATTCTATTCGTTACGCCAACTATTATTATGATAATGAGACTAAACATTATTATCTTAAAGCTAGGTATTACAATCCTATAGATGGTGTTTTTCTAACACTTGATCCAGAAGCTGGACAAGTTACTGACTTAACCTCACAACATGGTTATATATATGCTGAAAATAATCCTAATTATTTTATTGATATTGATGGAAGAAGAGGGATTAGAATATACGGAGGTAGTAGGACAAAGACTAAAGGACTGTATATATATCCTTCATTCTCCACTGGTAAAGATGGCGAAGATTATATTCATATGATTTTTGGAGGGGATCCGCACAAGTACTTTTGGACTGAAGTTGATGGTGGGGGTGGTAGAATAATAGATGTGTATGCTAATAAAGTTGCTCATGAAGTCAAGGTTGGATATGCTACTAAATCCTCTAGGCATAAATTACAAGTTAGAAAAGATGCTTGGTTACTAAAAAACGAAAAGAAAAAAGTAGTATATGCGTATTGGCATTTCCTTAGAAGTAAGAAAACAGGTAAGTGTGGTGCTTCTGAACCATTAAGAAATTACTTAAAGAGTAAAGGTATAGGTTTTTGGGTGTACAGTGCTTAATTAGAGATAGAATTAATTTGAAAATGATAAAATCCCATTTTAATTTTTAAATATGGGATTTATCATTTTATTAGTTACGGTACTTAAATCAATTAAAATAGGAGGACTTTTTATTAAAAAATTAATTGTCTTTTTTATTGTACTTTTAATTGGGGGAGGTTTTTACATGTTTAAGAAAAATACTACTTCAAATAGTTATGAAGAATCACCACTTGCAGCTGGAATGAATTTTGATTTTGAACAGGTAGAACCATTATTAAATCGTATTAATTCCTCGGTGCTAGATTCTGGTTTTAGTCAGTCGGATATAAATTATATTCAGTCCGAAATTGAATTAATGATACACAATGAAGTTAAAGAAATTGGTACTTTCAATGTTGTATATAATGAAAAAAAAACTAAAATTAGAATTGAAGCCGAAGTTCATAGTGATGAAAATCCTCCAGATGTAGTTTTATATATGTACAGCACTCAAGAATTAGTTGACCTATTAGATGAAGCAATGATGGAACACGCGGAAGATTTAGGTGTCTAGGAGGTTATACTTCGTATAAGCATTAAGAATTCTAATTTAGAGATTCGATAATTCCTTAAATTATTCACTTTTGAGAAAATCAAAAATAAAGATGAAATAAAAATATCAAGCAGAGATTAAATCTGCTTGATATTTTTATTTCATCTAAAGTTTCATAACTTAAAAGAATTGACACCAAAAAGAAAACCTAGTTGTAAATTTTGGTTTTATTTTTCACTTATTTTAATAGTTATTTTTCATTAAATACAAAAAGCTATCCATAATAAAGGATAGCTTTTTTACTATTATTTAATTCCAATAACTAAACTATCTCTTGCGGCTTCAACAACATCTGTAGTTATAGTAGTAAGTTTATTAATTTCAAGAATTCTCTCTATCTGTGTAAATAGTCTTTGTATAAGCCTAAAGTTCCCTCCTGTTATCTTTATGATGTTGCTTATGGCTTCATAATCAGAAAAATCTTCAAGTTTTATAGAAAGTCCAAGCTCTTCCCATTTATACTCAAGTATATGATGAGCTTCATCTTTACTTAGTTTGTCAAACTCATGAGCAAAACCAATTCTAGAGTATAGTTGAGGATAACGAGCTAATCGTTTTTCAATTCCTGGCATTCCAATTAATATCATTGCTACGTTGTTTTGATCATAAATATCCCTAAGTTGTTCTAAACTTTGCAGTTTTAATCGGTCAATTTCATCGACAATGATTAAATCTATATCTTTATAGGAATCTGAATAATATTCTTCTTCGCCCGTAGTATGTAGTTTATACATCGCCTTTGACATATTTATTCTAAATCCTAAAGTATTGATATTGTCAGTCATTTTAGTAGATCGGACTGCTGGAGCTGTATAAAAAATTGTGTTGGCCTCAAGAATTGCTCCATCCGTTTTTAAAGGAATTTCATCTGCTTTTTTATAAGCTATTTGCTTCTCTATATTATCCCAATTTGTATAATACCTTGAAGATAAGGTTTTTCCGACACCTGGAACCCCATAACAAATACCTATATATTTATATTTGATACAAGCATCGCAAAATTCTGTAAAACGTTTATATTCTTCTTGTTTGGAATCTCTAACTTCTTCTATAACAGATTTTCTAGGTTCTAGTTGTTTCTTTAAAGTTTTTCTTACTTTATTTCGGGCAGAAACAATTTCTTTAAGATCTACGGTATAATCAGAGATTTCAGGAGAAATGGCAGTACATATGTATTTATCCTGATAAAATACTCTAATTTCTGCAATATCTCTTGGATTGTAACGAATAATCACAGTTTCACCAACGTACGCAGCTAAATTAGTATCTATATATCTCATGCCTTGAAAATGGATACCATCAGAATGCACTTTTCTTGGTTTTGCTACGTTTAATAATAATAAATCCAAAGTTTCTAAGCTTTCTGGCATATTAGGTAGAAATCCTGAACTATTCCAAGAATGTATTGGTTCCTTTTTTGTTGTGCCATGAATCCTATGGTGATACTTATATATAAGGAATGTTGAAAATTTTTCATCAAGTTCTTTAATTGTGAGAAGGGACTGGGTGGTTTGATTACCTAAATAACCAGGTAAATCTTGCAAAAACAATTGATTTACCGTTAGAAAAAACCTTTCAATTTTCCCTCGTCCTCTAGGAACACCTACAGTCGAAAAGACTAAGTTAATTTTCAAATCAATTGCTACCTGTTCTAAATGTTTAGAGGTAAAATCACTTCCGTGATCTGTGTAGAATTTTTCTGGGATGCCACATATTGGCCAATCACGATTTCCTTTCTTCCATATTGCTTGGTGTAAAACTAATGATGTGTTTATTGCAGTGGGGGATTCAAAGGATAAATAGTACCCAGCAATTGCTCGACTATAATCATCTAAGATAATTGTTAACCAAGGCCTTTCTGGTTTTCCTTTTTCATTTAACACGATAATATCTAGTAGAGTGTGATCAGCTTGCCAAATTTCATTGGGGTAGTTTGCTTCACGTCGATATATCAAATCATATTTGTTTTTATATTCTTTATTCCCTTCATAGGCTAACTTCTTAAGACTGGGTGAAAGAGATTTCGAAATGGAATAGACTTGATAATAACTAGGTTGTTTCCAATTTTTCTTTTTACATACTTCACATATTTTTCTATGGATAGAAGAGACCGAATTCCTTCTATGATTGAATATAAGGTTCTTTATCTCTTCCAATACATTATTCTCAACTTTAAAATCTCCTGAATCAGTACGACCTTTACGAATCAGACCCCTTAGTCCAAAATGGTTATACTTGTTAATCCAATTATGAAGTGTTCGTTTGGTAATGCCAGTTTCTTCAGCAATAGCTTTCAGTGGTTTTTCTTGATTAAGATAAGGAGCAATCAACCAATATTTATCCATAGCCTTTTGTCTTTGTTCTTCTGAAAATGATGTTAGTGGGGGAAGTTCACTCATATAAACAACTCCTTCAGAAATGGAAGCAACTAATTACTAGTTGATCTATTCCTATTTTTAATCATTATTGGTTTTATTCATTTTGCGGTAAAGAGTCATTCTGGATACTCCAGCTTTATCTGCTGCCTCAGAAAGTGTTATACCTTGCTCCATTAAATAAAAAGCAAAATTTATTTTTTCATTATCAATAGGCGGCCTCCCTGGTACTTTCCCTCGTTTTCTTGCAGCCAGAATTCCTTCTTTTGTTCGCTCAGAAGTTAAGTCACGCTCAAACTGTGAAATACCTGCGAAAACAGTAAAGAGCATTTTTCCATGGGCTGTTGTAGTATCAAGCCAGGATTCTTTCAAACTTTTTAAATTTGCACCCTTCTTTGCAATTAGTTCAGCAATCTCTATTAAGTCTTTAGTAGAACGAGATAGCCTAGTAAGATCTGTAACTACAACTGTATCCCCAGAACGTAAATATTCTAACAATTGATTTAATTCTGGCCGATTTCGTTTCGCACCTGTTACTTTTTCGAAAAAAATTCTCTCGCATCCAAATTCTACTAATTGTTGTTCCTGACGATCTAAATTCTGATCCATAGTGGAAACTCTCATATAACCAAATTTCATGAAATTCACTTCCTTTTCAGATTAATTGTATCAAAAAAGGTATAAAAATAGTATTGTTACATATTAATTTTGTTACATATTTTTGTTACAACTAGAATGCTATTTTAACTTTAAATTATTTATAAAACTGTTCTTGTAACAAAAATGACCGTTTTTGTTACAAAAAGATGTTTTTTTATAAGGGAAAATATAAATTAGGAAAGACCCTATAAAATGGAAATAGCTCTATATTCTTTTGGTGTGGAAATTTATGTAAGGATAAGTTAAAAGAAATTAGCTTGTTCCTTACTTATGGAATTAGAGTGGAAGTTTAATGGAAGAAGGATTTTAAGTAACAGTGCCGAATCATTTAAGTTACCCTTAGAATGAGGTGGTTAAAATGAAACTAGGACTAAAACGTGATGAGTTAAGATTAGAAACACATACCGTAGAATGGGAAAAAGAGTTTCATAGGGTGAAACAGGATATTCTAAATTCAACCCCTATTCAGGAAAAACAAATTGAACATATAGGAAGCACAGCTATTAAGGATATGGTTGCAAAACCAATATTGGATTTAGTTGTGGGTGTAGATGATATTGAAAATGTTGAAAAAACTATTTTTCAAGGACTAAAGAAAGCTGGATTTTTAAAACTTCAAGTACAACGTCCAAACGAAATCGTACTTGCAAAGTTTACTGATGAATCCTACGAAGAAAAGACCCACTTTATTCATTTAGTTGAATATAATAAAGACCTCTGGAAAAATTTAATCTTCTTTAGGGATTACTTAAATGCCAACCAAACAGCACGTGAACAATACAAAAGGATAAAAATTGAGTTTGTAAAAGAAAAAGATGGTGGAATTGATGAATACACCGACTATAAGGAACAATTCGTAAGTGAAATATACGGAAAAAGAAAATAGTTGTGAAATATCGAGGGCTTTGATCTAATAAGGATTAATACCGCATTTCCGGCATTCTCTAATAAAAGTTGAAGATTTTTAATAAGAATACTAGATAAGGATAACCTTCATATTTGGAGGTTATTTTTAAAAATAAGCGTACAATCGTTAATAGATTGGTAGTTTATATCAAAAAAGGAGAGTATACCTAAAATGGTATTACTCTTCTTTTGTCTTTCTAGTTATTGGCACTTTTTTATTCAGTTTTAGTAATTATTTAACGTTAATTTAATAAAATTCTATCAATCGATAATGTTTTTCTTTACCTTTTTTTTAAAAAAATAACATTTTATACAAAATTAGTAGATTTATAACTTGTATGGGTATATAATCAAATTGTTATTTGGGAAAATTTAAAAAATTACAAAAAAGATGGGTATCATTTTGAAGAAATTCATTACAGGTTTAACTATTCCAGTTTTAGCGCTTTCTCTTGGGTTGGGAGCTACCACAAGTTTTGCTAGTGAGTTAGATAGCCCAACCTCAAATAATGTAGTGGAACAATCTCAGCAAATAACTGCTGAAGATATAGCATCCCTAAAAGAATTTTTAACTAGTTATAATGTAGATGAGACAACTCAAGACCAATTGATTACAAAATTAAAGAATGGAGAAGTATGGGATTCTATTAAACAAGGTCAAGAACCAGTTAATACTGTTGAAAAAACAACAGAAGAAAATGGAGTTGAAACAATATCCACTTTTAAAGATGGTTCTATTGCAGTAACAACATTAGAACCAACTATTGTAGAATTTACAGAAAAGGCTCCAACTACTGGTGGTTTTTCAACATTTGCAGTTAGTCCAGGAACTGTTACAAGTGGAAGTGGTTATAAAAATTTCAAAAAAGCTAAAGCATATGTATATACTGGAATAGCTAATGCACATTTTTATGCTGATTTCACCATTGTGCAAGGTGGTAATGACTATATTTCACGAGTATATGACTATAAAATTGTAGGAATAGGCGGTACAGCTTCTTACGACAACCTTAAGATTACAAGAAAAACAGAAAATCTAAACGGAAAAGCATCTGCTAAACTTGATTTCACATGGGTTGCCTTTAACGGCGCAACAAGCAGCACTTGTTGGATTAAACTTTTTGTTGGAAAAGATTCATATAGTACTGACTATAGTTACTAATAAATAAAAAAAAATCTCTTTATTTTTAAAGAGATTTTTTTAATTCATTCAATGTCTTTTAACATTTTTTCAATATTATCTATTTTTTGATGAATTTCGTCTAATTGTTTCTGGTTACTTTCAATGTGTTGCTTTTCTAACCTTAATCTTTCATCAGCTCTTTTTTCATATTTTTTAACAGTTTTTACAATGAAAAAAAGAACAATTAGAATTAAAATAATTGGAAGAAAAATTTGCATTAATGAAAATAGACCTAAATAAGTAGTTACATTCGTCAAGTTAAAAATCTCCTTTTAAATTATCTTTCAATTCTTGTTGAAATAGTTTATAAATTACATTTTTATCTAACTGAATTTGAAAAGAACTTAATTCATAAAACTTTAACGCCTTACCTGATGTTGAAATTTCTAAATTACTTTTAACTAAATTAACCTCCTCTAATTTTTGCAAATGTAAGTAAAGTAAAGGCCTGCTAATTTCTAAATTACGAGCTAGTTCACTCACATATTGTCTTCCTGTTGCTAAAATTGCAATAATTTTTAATCTGTGTGGATTGGCCATGGCTTCAAGAGACTTCAATAATATTTCTTTAGAATATTCTTCTTTCATATGTAAGTATTTTATTACACGTGTAACACATGTGTCAATATTTTTAGAAAAATTAATTAAATTTCAAATATCCTAAAAATATATAAAAGGTGATCATCGAGGTTTAGTTAAAGAGTTTTGTCCGTTGAGACTTACTTTTTGAATATCAAGAAAAGAAAACAAAAAACTCTTATGGGAGAAACAGGGCAGGTTAGTTAAACAAGCAATAGAAGATTAATGATAAAATTTTAATGATAAAATTTAGCTATTGCTAAATCCAGTATAAAAGACAAGATAATGAACATAATTCGATAAGCGATTGGGAGGTAAATATGGAAAAGGTTCTACATAAGATAGCTAATTTGATTAACAGTAGTGATGAAAAAACGGTTATTGGGATTTCGGGTCATGGTGCATCTGGAAAGACAACATTTGCCCATAATCTGATTAAACTTCTGGGACATGAAAATGTGAATTATATCAATACTGACCCATATATCATTGGCTCTCATCTTAGAAAGTACACTATATTGAAATATGAATATAAGAATCAACACCATCAAGACAAAATGACAGCTTGTCATCCTTCTGCTCATAATATAAATGCTTTAGAGAGAGACCTTCAAATGGTAAGGGATGCTTTAGACTTTTATACAATAGGCACGCATTATACAGAGAGCGAGTTAATTTCTTCAAGAAATAAAGTGAATATTATAGAAGGGATGACCGTTGCCTTTACTGACCCCAATTTGTATAATCTAAAAGTTTACTTATATACTGATGGAGAAACCGAGCTGATGAGAAGAGGTATTCGTGATGTTTCTGAAAGGGGAATAGATATAAATTATTTAAGAAAATCTCATGAAGAGCGTAGAATTCAATATGAGTTATTTATGCATCCTTATCATAAGAATTTCGATATAGTTTTAAAAAATTCAAATGAAAACTATGTTCTTGAAAAAGGGCATTTACTTAATTTGTGAAAAAGTGTACTTACACTAAAGGGTGCTTTCCTTAAATGTAGGGTGCCTTTTCTTATGTTGCTAAAATGGGCAAGTTACTGTAATAAGGGGATGAAGGAATTATACTAAAAGAAGGAGAATATAACTCATCTAGGGTAAACGGAATGGAGAAATAGAGATGATTATGCAGGAAGTATTTAAACAACTTATAAAAGATGAAATTGCTCCTATATTTAAGGAAAATGGTTTTAAAAAGAAAGGAAATAATTTTGCAAAGACACTCTCTGACTTTGCATGGACTGTAAATATCCAATCATCTAAGTGGAATACAAAGGAAGAAGTGGAGTTTACTATTAATACTGGTATTTTTACTGATAAATTATTTGGAATAGGTTATAGAGAGGAACCACCCAAATTTCCAACAGAAATTAATTCGGTTCTTAGACACCGAATTTCTAAACTGAAAAATGAACAGGATTACTGGTATAAAATTAACTTATCAAGTGACTTAGCTAAAGTTAAACAGGAAGTAAGCAGTGATATAGAAAGTTTGGTTTTTCCATACTTTGAGAAATTCCAAACAATTGAGGACGTCATACAAGAGATGAAAAGAGAAGAATCACAAGACTCTTATAGCGATCTAGAACTAACTATTTTGTACCAAGTATATGGATATAATAAGGAAGCACAAGAAAGAATTATTAAAGCATACAACGAAGCTAGTTATAAACCATATATTAGAGAAGTGGCTGATCAACTAAATTTATCAATAGAGTGAATGGATTCTCATGTAAAAGAGCTTTATAGTCAATATGGCTAAAAATCTTACTAGTTTCTTCGGGCAATAGGAGGGGATGATCCATAAGGATTAATCCTCGTTTTTGGTTTTGTTACTAACGGGGCAGCATTCCTGTAATAATTGAAACCTGCTTATGGTAGAAACGCGGCAGGTTTGTTGCAGTAGTTTAAATATTTACCAAAAAAATCGAGTATATCAATTCTTTTTACTTGCATACTATTTATAGGTGATAATATGAAAAAATCATTAGTTCTGTTTATTGTTTTCCTTATATGTTTAAACTTTAATAATTTGGCTTACTCAGCTACTGTAAATGAGACGGATTCAAAGTTGTGTGATGCTCTAGGGTTAGCTTTAATCATAAGCTTAAGTAAACCAATAGATGTAGCAATTGCTAAAATTTATCAAGATGATAAGGAAGCTCCTGAAGGTCTGATTTGGGCTCCGTATACAACGAAAATCTTGAAAATAAAACAAACTAACGGAATTGGTGGAGCGTATGAAGTAACTTTAAAAGTATCGTCTTATTATGGTGCACATAATTTTTATGGTGAAGATGAAATAGTGGTCAGTGCAGAGGGTAAATTAATCTCATTTAAACATTTAAAAACATATCCAAAAGGATAGTATTAAAGTCATACGAATATAAGGTGAACAGAATTCAGCTGCTAAGAGCAGCTGTTTTTATTTTACAAACGTGGGAATCAATGCTTCTTTATTGCTCTGGTACAAACAGGGCAGAATAGTGACACAAAGGGACTGTAAAAAAACTAATAAAAAGGTAATTCAGCACACATAATACCACTGAGGTGGTTCAATGAATAGGAAAATTACATCCTTAATAGTTTTTATAATGTTATTAATAAATACACCCACGTATCCACTTGCTATAGAGTTACCGGAGACCATTAAGGAGGAAGAGTTAATAAATTTGTTAAATGAACAAATCCTTTCAGTGATTGGAAGTGATTGGTTTAGGGGAAACGAAAAAATATTAGAAGTAAAACAAGATGACGGTGGGACAGTTGTAGTAAAAGTTCAAGTGGTGAGCTTTGAAGGTCCTCATAATCCTCCTTACTTGCAAGAGATTATTACATTTAAAGTTAAAGGACATAAAGTTGTACCAATTGATTACTTCAATAGGGTCATTCCAGAAAATGAATGGGACAAATTCAAAATATCTGAAGCCATGAATGATTAATTAAACTTTAACAATATTAACAAAAAGGGATTTTTTAGAAAAGTCTCTTTAATTAGTCGCTTTAGTAGAAGGATTCTCATAATAAATGAATAAAAAAGGAAGAGTTTGTGAAGAAATGTACTTAAGCTAACGGGGGCGTTAGTAAAATAAGATGTTTCAATATAAGAGTTTTTTAGTGTAAATTATCGCTTAAATTAAATGAAAAATAACTCTTAAAGTGACAAGTATATAAGGCGGTGTCATAACTTATATTCATAAATAAAGGGGAAAATTAATGATTTATGGTTATGCAAGAGTAAGTACATACGGTCAGGCTAAAGATGGAAATAGTTTAAAAGACCAAATAAATATATTACAAGGTTATAATTGTAATGAAATTGTGGAAGAGTCATTTACTGGAAAAACGATGGATAGACCAGCGTTTAATGAATTACTAAAGAAATTAAATTCCGGTGATACATTAATAGTCACTAAATTAGATCGTTTTGCGAGAACCTTAATTGAAGGGGAAAAAATAGTTTCCGAATTAATTGAGAAAGGGGTTAAGGTGATTATTGACAATATGGGAATGATTCTAGATAACACATCTAGTAGTAAATTAATGAGACAGATTTTTTTTGCTTTTGCCGAATATGAACGCAATATGATTGTAGAGCGCACACAATCCGGAAAAGCGATTGCGAAGCTTCGAGAAGACTATAGAGAGGGGAGACCCAATAAGTTTAGTCGCAAACAGATAAAACATGCTTTAGAATTGCTCACAACTAATTCTTATAAGCAAGTTGAAGAAGTAACAGGAATCAGTAAAAGTACGTTAATTAGAGCAAAGAAGAAAGAGTACTCTAAAATTACAGAAGATGATAGAGAATTGGAGCCCGATTAAAGTGGTTTTCTAGAGTGAGAAAGAAGGGAGATTACATGACTAAAAAAAGAGATATAGTTACACAGAGATTGTTATTAATAGATTTTATTAACATTATAATGCTTGCCATTCCTACTGCAGCATTTCTATTATTAACATTGTTTTATGGACTAACATTTTTTGTACCAGGTTTGTTATTTATATTATTGAGTACAGTTTTATTTGAAATTTATATCAGACGTAAAAATAAATACTACGCCTATCGAATTACTAAGGCAGAATATGAAAAATTAAAAGAAAAGAAATTAATCCATTATACTAATAAGATTAATGAACAGGAATTTGAACTATATAAACAAACAGGAATGATTAAATTAAGTGCTGGAATTTCAGCTAAATCAAATTACATAATGAAATTTAAAGAGAAAAGGAATGCTTTTATATGGTTCCATAAAGAAGAAATTTGTAATGAACCTGGATTACATTCATTTTTATTTAATCATCTACATGAGCTACAACCGAGAAAGTATAAAGTAATAATAGAACCTGCTCATATTAATAAAGAGAGAATCCTAGTAAGACCGGATAATCAGAATATTATTATAGAAGACGATCTCTATATTAAAGCTACTGTAGAAACTGATTTCAAGTGGTGCAATGATAAATTCTATTTTAAAGAGATATTTTTCCCTACTTTATATGCAACTCGCTATGTTATATATCCTAAATTTCATCAACTATATGGAGAGCTAAAGGATAAGAGAGAAGTTAAAAAGAAGAAGCCGAAAGTAATTGCATAGTATTTTTTTTAAACACGGAGTATACAAGTATACTCCGTGTTGCACGAAAAAGTTGTGAAATTGTTATAGATATAAATAAGAATGTGAGGTATAAGTTTTTGAAGAAAATATTAGGTGCTGTAATTATTGTTATTATTTTAGCTATAAATTTGGTTGAAAAAGATACTGAATGGTTCAATAAAAAGACTCCAGGTAAATTAGATAGTTATGATTATGTCATTGATTTTCCAGAAGAAAAATATCCAGAAACAGCAGCACATATAAAAGAAGCTATAAATAATGGTGAATCGCAAGTTTGTACTATAGATAGAAAAGGAGCTGATGAAAATAGAGAATTATCATTAGCTGGTATACCGACAAAAAAAGGATATGACCGTGATGAATGGCCAATGGCAATGTGTGAAGAAGGGGGGAATGGGGCATCTGTAGAATATATTGTTCCTTCTGATAATAGGGGAGCAGGATCTTGGGTAGGAAATAGGCTAGAAGATTATCCAGATGGTACAAAAGTCTTATTTAATGTAGAATAATATAATAAATAGATTAAAGGATTGGTAGCATGTTAGTACATAATAGTAGTGAGAAAACTGTAATTTACTATAAAAAAAAATCTCATTTTCAATCAGACGGAAATTTAGTAGAAATATATTCTGTAAATAAACAAACTTTATATCCAAACTCTGTAATGGTTGAAGATGAAGTCCTGGCTGCTGAAATAACAGAAACACCTATAGACCAACTAACTAGTGAATTTCGATTCATAATAGAAATGGGTAATTATGATTTATTAGCAGAAAAAGAAAATATTAGTGAAGTGCATGCTAATGAACTAATTAGAAAAATTGAAATGACAATTATTCATTAAATACTATTACTAGAAATGAAAAATTAAGGGGGAAAGTAATGGCTAAAAGGAAAAGAGCTTGCTTGTTCTGCGGAAATACTGAAAATTTAACTAGTGAACATGTTTTTCCTCAATGGTTATTAGATGGAATGGGTATTCGTAAGAAGAAAATGGATCTTTCGCATCTTACTCTATTAGGAAACTCAATTAGTGAACGACCGTTAACTCCAAATACATTAATCAATGGATTAGTTTGTAGGAAATGTAATAACGAATGGTTAAGTCGAATGGAGGACGAAATAAAGCCTTATTTGTTACCCTTAATTAAAGGAGTCCCACAGTATCCATTAGAAGAATATCATAAGGAATTATCTCTTTGGGCTTTTAAAACTGCTATTATTTTGAATAATGCAAGTAACTATCGAAATATAGTTCCTAGAAGACATTTTCGTTATCTTTATAAACATAGACGAATTCCAGAAAATGTGTGTGTGTTATTTGGTATAACGGAAAATATAGTAGATTTAAATTGGGTTCAAAGTCAGGGGGTTATGCATTCAGGTATAAATAATTCCATATCGGAGGATACCAGATTTCATGACATTTATAAAATTACAATACAGCTTGGGCCTATATTAATTAAAGTTATTTATAGTCCTTTTTATGAATATAAATACGTGCTAGATAAACCAAGTCATATGATGTTACATCCTTATCTAGCAGGAACAGGGAAGGATTTTGTTGCAGCAGAGGATTTAATGTCATTTGATATAGAAGGTTCAATGTTTAGTAGATGAACAATTAATTTATAAACACACCACTATTCGGGTAATCTATGACCAACAAATTGCTACATACTTGAGTAAATACATAATGTTCCTTTTAGTAAAAGCTATTGCCTATGGCAATAGCTCTTGGAGTGTATAAAGACCGCCCATGATCTTTACGCTGCTTATTTTAACCTATTAAAGTATTTGTTGCAATTTTAATAAATATTTGATTTAATATAGGTATAAAGTATTATGTGAACTTAAATTAGAAGCGATGATAAATTATCTGTATGTGGGCACTTGGATAATTTGTAGCTAGTAGTGCAACCGGCTAATTAAACATTACATTTGTTTAATTAGCTTTTTTTTGTGCAAAAAAAATCCAGTCTAAATTTTGGACTAGATTTAAGGTGTAATAGTATGTTTGGCAACTTTAACAACTTGAACAGTGCTAAATGGTGTAATAGTATGTTTAGCAATAGATTCACTAGCAACTTTATTTTCTGTATTGTTGATAGCTCCTATTGAAAATAGTAGCATTCCAGCTATTAATAATCGAATCACGAATGCAACACTCCTTTATAATCCATTTTCTCTTTAGCTGTAACCATGAGATCATAATATTCACATGCTAACTCAAAGTCGCCGTTATCTTTATAATATTGTGCCAGAATACTGCTATATTGCTCTACAAAGTACCATATTTCTGAATCTACGAAGTAGTTAATAATTTCAATATATTCATCTTCTAACTCTCCGTAGCTGTTATAATCCGGATCGTAGTTTGTTTTTAGAACCCTAAAATGATATATGTAAGACTGGTTATTCGCATCATGAGAAAGGCTTGTCCCTTTTTCATACCATTCATTACCTTCTTGTATTTCATCTAGGCGGTAGGATTCACGTGATAATAAAAAGTAAGTTTTTATTAAATGTTCGGAATCATATTTGCCAGGAAGTGATAGGGCTAATTTTAAATTTTTAATAGCTTCGGCGGATTTATTTTGTTCACCATAAAGAAAGCCTAAGTTATGATAAACTATCTTCTTTATTTCCGGATAACCGTTAGATTCGCCTAATTTCAAAGCTTTTGTATAGTGTCTTTCTGCTTCGTTATATTGTTTTATTTCATAATGATTACTACCTAAAAGACATTGACAATCAGCCATTCTTTTTAGCTTTTGGTGTTGTTTGAATAACTCCAATGCAGCATGAATATGTTGGATAGAGAGTGTTATTTTATTTGCTTCATAATAGACAGCTGCTACATTATAATGATACTCAGCTACCTCAATGGAATCCTCAATATTTTTAAGTTTTCTGCCTGCCAATTTGTATTCGTATATGGCTGCTTCAAACTTATCATTCAAATAGTTATAAATCCCTTTAAAGAAATGAAAATAGAAGTAATACGCAGGATCTGCAGTATCCAAATATCTTTCCATCTTTATTAAGTATTTTTCAGCCTTTGGCATGTCTTTTTCCAGAATTGCAGTTCGGGCCTTTAAGAGTATAATTTTCTTTGAATCTGAAACGCTGTATGTTAATGCGGATTCTTGTTTGAATTGAGCACGAATAGATAATGCCTTATCCAATTGTTGATCCCTTAGATAAGTGTTCCATTTGTCTAAAAGGCTTTGTTTGGTATCTAAAGCCAACATGTTTTATTTCACCTCTTGAATTAAATTATTATGAGAATTATTATTATGAGATTTTAATTATAACACTTAAATCTAGGTTATAGTGACTAAAAATGTGGAAAAATATCGAAAGTTACACAAAAAAATGATTTTTATATAGGTATTTATTCCTATTTTCATCGAAAATATTATTGCGATTATTTGTAGGTAATTGTAGTACTTTTTATTGACGCTAATAAAGTATACATGTATACTTTAGGTAGGCTATCAAATTATTAGGGGGTTTTAAAATGAAAACCAATTTTTCTTTAACTGAAAATCCGATTCTGCAACAGGGGGAGATAATATGAAGAAGATATTATTTCTAATTATATTAGGATTCTTCTGTATGAAGTTCTCGCCTTTTATCATGTTATTTTTGATGTACGGGGGCATATACCTTTTATCTAATTATGATCCTGCCCTTAAGGTAAAGATGAATGAACATCAAGCACAAATGGTTGATATGTTTGGAACTTATTTTCATGATATCTACAAAAGTTTGTCAGCACCAATGACAATCACTTATTTCTTTTACTTGCTTTTAGTTATATCTGGATTTATTGGTATCAAGATGCTTATTAGGGAGGTCAAAGGACATGGCCGAACAAAAGAAGCTTAAGAACCAAGAACGAGTTATGTTTATAGAGATACTTGCAATGAAGACTGGAATTAAGAAGGAGTACTTTGAGAGGATTTCTGATAGTGATTTAGAGTACGAATATCTTTCACAGTTAGAAGATCATAGGGAGGTTTTAAGCCTATGAAAAGGAACTTAAAGTTAATCACTAAAGAACAAATATATAAAGAACTGCAACAGACAAAAGAAGATATTAATATAGCTATAAAAGAAAGCAATGAGTACTTACAAAACCAATTTGAAAACGATATTTCTTTACTAATAGAAATCTTCTTTAATGCAGCGCCTTACAATGTAGAACAAATAGAAATAGTTTCTTCAAGAATAGTTCCTTTTTTAGAGTCGTTTGAAATAGAGTCAGTAATAAAAGACATTATAACCGCCTTAAGATTAGGGTATTTGCACCAAATCGAACATATTAGCACAACTGAAATGTGTTCGGAATTAGGTATAAGTAAACAGGCTATACAGAAGTACTATTTTGATATTAATGAACCAGAACAGGTTATTAAAGCAAAGAAAATAAAACATCCAATGATTCCAGTACAAAGGTACGTGAGAATAGTTGTTTTAGCGGAAAGATTGGATTTTGAGTTATTTAAAAATTGGTATCTAAATGAAAGGAAGTAAATTTAATTATGAACTGTTCTAATTGTACAAAAGGAGTTTTAGAGTTTGTTGGTTATTTGAATTTTTATATGGGTGGTACGGTAACTTATCAACCTGAATTGTATCGAGATAAAGAGAAACTAAGTACTTCTATCCAAATTTGTAGTTTTTGTGGTGATACAAAGTTTACCAGCCACCCAAAATTATTAACAGAGCTAAAAAGAGAAATTAGGGAATCACAATATCATTTTGTTAAATGAAGAGAAATATGGGGGAACTATCATGATAGGACTTATACAGGTTGGGTTAATACTTTTAGCAATTGTTGTTATTTTATTTTTTACATTTAAAGAGTATAGGATACAAGTTATACGTATGGGTATAGTGTTAGTTGTAACAATATTAGGTTTTGTATATTTGTACTACTTGAATCCAGATGCAACGAGCTTGAAAGATTATCTAAAATAGAAATTAAGATATTAAGGGCGGCAGCACTCACTCCTGATAAGCAGCTGTTCCCCTATCGGTCCACAGCAGCCAACCAGGAGTAGGTGTCGCTACGGCACTAAAAAGCTCGCTAACCACGGACTGTACGGCTATCGCCTACATTCCGTAGGTTCCAGATCTTTTTGCCTTTCAGGCCGCACCGCACGAGCCGAAGACCGTTAAAAACCCAAAACCTTAAACCCGAAGGATAGCAGGCTACCGCCTGCTTTTTATTATGGCATTTTTCCCCTTTTGCCTTCCGTATGGTATTGATTCGCACGGCCACTAAGGCTGCAGCAGGCAGGACACCCGAACCTTTCCTGCTGCAGCCAAAGTGGCCGAGGGAACAGGTCAAGGGGCCAAAAAGTTTTTCGCTTTAAGAGCAAAACCGGAAGCGAAAAACTTTTCGTCTTTAACCCTTGACCCATTCCCTATACGATCAATTCATACTCCATGTCAAAACGGGAAAAATAATTCCCTTTTTGGGAACTACCTTCCATCCGGAAGGCAGGGGAAAAATAAAAGAAAAAGACCATTTAAAAGACAAATTGAAAAGATATACATGTATACCTTATAATAAAATAAAAAGCCATTCTGAAAACAGAATGACTAGTAGGCTATCAAACCAAGAGGTTTAATACCTTTATTATAGCAGATTACAAAATTACATAAAAGTGAGGATGTTATATAATGGGTAAATTTTACGACAGAGTTGTAATAGATGAATTGTTAGGTGCGGTTTCTTTTGAACAAGTTTTAGACTATTATGGATATCCATTTAAGGGCCACGGTAAAAATAGGGGAAGTCAGTGTCCTAAATGTGGGAAGGATCATGACCATTTTAAGATTAATACTTATAAAAATCTTGCTAATTGTTTTGTTTGCTCTTTTAGTAGTAACACTATTCAGTTTGTCCAGGCCGTTGAGGGTTTAGGGTTTATTGCTGCAGTAGAAAAATTGGCTCACATCTGCAATTTTAAATTACCAGAGAATACAACAAAAAAGAAAAGGAATTTTTCTGCTTCTGAAAGAATTATGTATCATGCAGTTGAATTTTATAAAAAGCAAGATACTAGCTACCTAGTTGAACGTGGTATAAAAAAAGAACTAGCTGATGATTTTAAGATTGGATATGCAGCTGGGAATACAGTTTTGTTAGATTACTTAAGTAATAAAGGCTTTGAAAAGAAGGAACTTTTAGACTCAGGATTAGTTGTAGAAAGAAATGGAAAGCTAATGGATTTCTTCTATCAGTGTGTCATATTTCCTGTTATTCAGAGTGGTGTGATTGTTGATATCTATGGTAGACATATTGGTAAATCTAAAATAAAACATGTTTATTTAAAAGGAGACTTTATCTTATTTAATATTGATAACGTTAATGAGAAAAGACCAGTTATTTATGTAGAGAGTATAATAAACGCCTTATCTATTATTAGCGTTGGTTATTCCAATGTAGTTGCAGTTGGAGGAGCATCTAAATTTTCAAAACGTCATATCTCATTACTAAAAGGAAAGGGCGTTAAATCGTTAATTAATGGTTTTGACACAGGAGATCATTCTGGAGCCGGACAAGAGGGAGCAATTAGCTCAGGTAAACTTATTGAACAAGAAGGAATTCATCATAAGGTAATAGAGCTTCCAAAAGATATGGATATTAATGAATTAATCACATCGCACAATGGCCCAACAGAGTTTAAAAAAAGGTTAATTCAAGCTAATACTACAGAGGAATTTGAGTTGAGATACAGACTATCTAAAATGCCTACATCCTGGATTGAATCATATTTAAGTGAGAGAGCACTATAAGCATTTAATTTATTTTTGAATATTAATATTCAAAAAAACGGAGGGAGAAAATGTCTAATATTAATGCAGCCACAAAAGAACTACATAGAGCCTTTAGTTTATTAAATAAACAGTTCTTTAAAAGTCAGTTACCTGAACCAGCAATTACAATTCAAACAAGTGGTAAACGTCTTTCAATGGGATGGTGTTCATCAAGAGAAGTCTGGTCAGATAAAGAAGGAAAGATAAGAAAATATGAATTAAACATTTCAGCAGAGTATTTAAATATTGAATTTATGGAAACGATGGATACAATGCTTCACGAGATGATACATTTATACAATGCTGTTAATGGGGTTAAGGACACTTCGAGAAACGGAACCTATCATAATAAAAAGTTTAAGGCTGAATGTGAGAATAGAGGTTTTTATTTTCCGGATGCTAAACCTAACAAAAAATATGGTTGGGCTTTTCCTAAGTTAAAGGAAGAAACAAAAACAATCATAGGAAGTTTGGACATTCGTACTGATGCTTTTATTATTGCTCGTAGAGATCCAGTTACGGAAGAAGAAAAGGAAATAGAAAAAGAAAATAACTCAGAAGGGAAAAAGAAAAAATCTTATAAGTGGGTATGTCCGGGATGTGGTGTAAGTGTGAGATCCACAAAAGAGAGAATTAGTATAAATTGCGGTGAGTGTCTAGAAGCCTTAGTATTGAGTAAATAAAAAAAGGCCGTAAAAAAACAAAGTGCCAATCAGATTGGCAGTCCGATTGGCCCAAATAGTATTATCATAGAATGATAAACATTCTACTCCATTGAATAATACAATTTGTTTTACTTTGAGAATTTACTAATTTGTAATTTAATTATATAAATTTTATAGCAAGATTGCAAGAGCATATAAGAAAATATTCTACCATTTTTAATGTATACTTGTATACCTTTTTGTCGAAAAAATTATTTTTCGTTTTTTTTCTTCAAATAATACTACACAAAAGGAGAAAATTATGGTAGTTTTAATAGTAGAATAAAGAAAATTAAATATACCTAGTAATCACGTTACTCCATTTCGTCGATTATTAGATAAACTTGTTGGCTGGCCCCCGATAGGTGAGAAAAAGACGTAGATCTAGTATTGAGGTAATCTATATACAAATAGGTTAGTTGAATACTATTTATGTCTAATTAAAGCATATCCCCAAAATGGATGTGCTTTTTTTGTGGACTTAAATACATACATAAAGAAGATAAATAATACCAACATAAATCTAAAAAAATACAAAATAAAAAAGCGTGCTACCAACACGCTCAGAAGAAGTAAGCTAGTTTGCCGACTAGCTCTAAAAGCCAATGTGTTGCTACCAACAACACATCAATTATCATTACTTAGATATCATTATATTAACAGTTTTTCTGTATGCTTGCAACAACAAGTGTATAGTTTTTTAGTGATATTAATATTTAATATAATTGTATCCATTTCTATATAGGTGTAGACCTTTCTTTTGGCTGTCTTTAGAGACAAACAGGCGTAACTAGATTACTTCTTTAGGGTAATAGTTGCGCTTTTTGTTTGGCCAAAAGGGAGGTTATTTTTATGCAAAGGAAAGATATTCATTCTATTGAAGTGATTCAGTTCATGACTCACAGCAGTTTGAAGTTATATAAGAAGGTGGGATCTAAAGCACCTTTACATAAGAGAACTAAATATGAGCAATCGCTTAAGGGTGAAGATAAAAAGGGTATTGTTTTTGTTTCCTCTTCGAAAGAGGATCTAACAAATGGAGTTGGACATATTGTAACTTCTTATGAGACGTTGTACCAGCAAAAAAATTCACTTACACATTGGACACCAAATACGTTCAGAGGTGGAAGTTACTATGACTTCAAGAACAGAGTTATAAAGGGGCATACTAGAGATAATTTAAAGCAAATAAATGTTATTGGTTTTGATATTGATACTAAAGAGATTGACTTGTACGCCTTGTTTTTAGGTTGTGACGAATTAGGGTTACCAAGACCAAATGTACTTCTAGAAACACCTAAGGGGTTTCAGGGTTTCTTTGTGTTGGAAACACCTTTTTATATCAATAAAAATAATGACTTTAAAGCTTTACGAGTGGCTGAACAAGTAGCAAGTAATGTTTTAGAATCACTAAAAAAGTATGTGCCAGTCGATACAAATTGTACTCCCTTTGGTTTTTATCGTATACCCAATGACTTCAATTTGATTTACTTTGATGATAAGCCGGCTAATACTAGCCTTCTTATTTCATGGTCAAAACAATATGAAGAAGAAAAAAGGCGTTCAACATTCAAGGTTGTTTTTGCTAATGGAACAGGAACTTGTCAAACTTCTACAGAATGGTATTCAGCTTTACTTAATAATAAAGAAATTCAAAAAGGGTTTCATGGTTCTAGCCGGAATAACGCTTTATTTACACTTGCAGTTGCGAATTTTGCTAGTGGTATCTCATATGAAGACGCATATGATACCTTAGACCAATTTAATAGTAATTTAAGCGTTCCTTTATCTGTTAGAGAGTTTGAGCGAACAGTTAAATCAGCTTATTCAGGAAGATACAATGCTCCAAAACGTACGTATGTTGAGGGGTTATTAGAGATGTGGACAGATGGCAGCGTTAAATACCAAGGTAGAGAAGGCTGGTATAAATTTAAAAAGTCCAGAGAAGAAAGAGTACGTTCCCACTATCAAGAATGGGAAGATGACATTAGTCTGTTTTTAGACAAACATATAAGCCCCGAAAAGCCGTTTTTTGAGGGTTCTCTTCGTGTGCTTTCTGAAACTATTAATATACCTTTATCTACGTTAAAAGAGGTTTTAAAGCGTTCTAGCAAGCTAGTAAAAAAGACAATAGGGCGTGGAAGAAGTGCTATAACAATGATCACCACTAAAGCAATGCTGTTTCGTAATTTATTACATAATCGCCAGCAGTATATCAAACAAGCACAACTTAGTTTTTCAGAACTGCTACCAGAAAGTGATGTAGTAATTCATTCTTTTGATATTCCATATCTAGATGAAGTAATAATTACACAAGAAATCGACCTGATATACAGGGGCGGCGCTTCACCACCGGACAAGCTTGTTGTTTAGAAATTAATAAGCCAGTGTGCCAATACATATCTATACTACCCTTTGGCCTCCCACTCTAACCCATGGCTTTATATACTCTATTGGGTACGTAGAATTAATAATCTTAATAAATTAATAATAAGTTATTGCTAAAATATACATGTATACTTTATAATGTTTCTTAGGGTATACGTGTATATCTTACATTGCACTTATTTTTATTAAGAAAGGATGTGTGGGGGAGTGCCACCGTTTATTACAGGTCTTAGGAATTTATTAGATGATGCTGCTGGATGGATGCTTTATTTAGTTCCAGTTGCAATTGTCGTAATTGTTATTTCTACTGGATTTAAAATGTATCAAAATAATGATCCGCATGAGGTTAAGGAAATTAAGGCTAAAGGCTTTCGTGGGGTAATTATTACAGGAATTATAGGTTCAGCTACATGGATCTCTAATTATGTTTGGGGATTATTTTCATGAAGAAGTCAAAGTTATTTGTAATTATGGGGGCGATGGTGGCTATACTCACTGTCGCTTCTCCTGCATCTGCAGAAGGTTTTTTACCTGACTTCTTAAATCCAGGAAAGATGATGCAAGAAGCTATAGTTGATTTCTTCAATGAGATTGCTTCTGACATAGCTACTGCAGCATTTGAGCTTCTATCTGACTATGTAATAGGAATCACTGAAATTGATAAAATACCATCGATTAAAACCTTTATGCAGTGGTCTCAGGCAGCTGGGGGAGTAATAGCAGGTATATTCTTCGTTAAGAGATTAGGGGAAGCGTTAAGAGATGAACTTACAGGGGAAACTACACCTAATATTGCTGAAATTATTGGTAGTTTTGCTGTATCTTGTGCCTTAATATTTGCTACACCTTATATTATTTTAAATTATATTATCCCGATTAATAATCAGGTTGTTAAGGCAATTTCAAAGCTTGGAATTGACGTGAAGATCTATGATGACGTTATAGATATGATGACTACAGGGGATCAAGGGTTGCATTTTGTGTTTTTATTCTTGATATGGGCGTTTGTATTTATAGCATTTTCAATATCAGGTGCTATTCGCTATGTTGATTTAGCAGTCTTATTGATTATGGGGCCTTTAGTAGCAACTTCTTATGTGAACAGATCCCAAGTATATGCAACTTATTGGACTGAGGTAGTTGCGGTTGTATTTACACAAAGCATCCATATGTTGCTTGCTTATTTTGTAATTCAATGGGCTTCTGATGGGACGTTCTTAGGATTCTGTTTCTCTTTAGCTGGAGCCGTTGTTGCCTTACGAGGGCCACAAGTATTAAGACAATTTTTATATACAAGTGGCTCTGGTGGAATGTTACAAGGTGCTGGGCGAATGGCATCTTATAAGTTTCTAATGAAAGGCGTTGGAAAGTAATTGAAATATAAAATACCACGTAACGTAAAATCCGGTCTTTCTTTTATTGGGTTAGAGGTGAAAGGTTGGTTACTTTTTTTGCCGACAATCGTTGTTTTTGGTGGATTAATAATATTACTCATTCCTGATATAAAGCTAAAAGCAATGCTCTGTATTCTAACAGTTGGGATAGCTTATTTTGCTTTTATGGTAGATGAAAATACTGGCTCTATGAACTATACGGTTATTACAGAACTTATTAAATGGTTTAGGGGCGAAAGAGTAATTGAACCTGTTTGGGATGAAACCTTTGACAGATATCACACCCTAAAAATCAAAAATAAGACTGTAGATAAAGAAATCCTAGATTCTTATAAAGCTTTTCTAAATAAAGAAAATGAAAGTGGTGAAATTAATGAAACTGAGCCTGCCGTTTATGGGGAAAAAGAAGAATGAACCTAAAAAACAGACTATACCAATTAAGAGTATTGATGACTTAATAGAAACGGAAGATAAGAAGTATGTTGCGGTATTAAAGGTTGTTGACCCGTTAAATACTGACTTATTAGGAGTGGATGACATTGTTCCGGCAATCAGTGCTATCCAGGATTGTTGTAATACTTTGCAGGAAAGGGCGCAAATATTAATCAGCTCTGAAAGAGTAGATATAGAAAAATATTTAGATTATTTAAGGGAGAAAGCTAATCAAGCTACTGATGCTTATACCTTAGACCGTATTCAAGCAAAGATGGATTACTTAGAATCAAGATCACTAAGCAGCAACACAATTTTAAATTTCTATTTTTCTATTCGCAGTCAATATAAAAAGATTCAGGAAGCTTACGATGAATTACAGGATTTAACTAAGGCGTTTCAAGAATATCTCCAAATGGGGGATATGCATTTGCAGCTAATGACAAAAAAGGAAGCGATGAAGGTTTTTTATGGAAAGTTAAACCCGAATACTTCCTTAGTTGAGCCTTATACAGCAGATATGAACCTTCAAAATATTTGTCCTGATGTTATTAGAGATAAAGGCCAAACCTTAGAAATGGACGATATGCACTATAGTTTTTACACATTTTCTTCTTTTCCGGACGAAGTTGAACCTAGTTGGCTAAAAAGAATAATGAATGTAAGAGCAAATATTGATTTATCAATTAATATGCAGCCAGCAGATAAAACTAAGATTATAAATGCTACTAATACAAGATTAACTAATATTGGTGTTCGATTAGAAGAAAACATTCCACCAAAGCTTAAGAAAAAATATGAAAAACAGCAAAAAAGCTTGGAAGAACTCTTAGAAGAATTACAAAATGATTCTGAAAACATATTTGATACAACATTTATTTGTGCTATTAGAGAAAAGAAAGAAGAAGATTTGGCGACGGCTGAAAAGCGATTAAAAACTGCAATAAGTTCTTCTAAGTTAAGAAGTAGAAAATTGAAGTATAAGGGCCAATTTTTAATGTGGTACACCTTACCGATCTGTTACTCAAATCTTGAGTTTGAAACTAAAATAAGTTGGCCTATGCAATCCTCGACAATTGGTTCTATTTTGCCTTTTGATTCTAGTGAGTTGCAGGAGAATGATGGAATACTTAAAGGGTTTCATGCTAATCACGATGCTCCAATAATTTATAATCGTTATAACCGTAATTCGTTTAATAATCCTAACGAAATGGTTATGGGGGAATCTGGATCTGGAAAGAGTTTTTATTTGAAAGCTGATATGTTAAGACAGAGTACTAGTGGACATAGTAAAAGATTATTTGTAATAGACCCTGAAAGAGAGTACTTTTTGCCAAATGCCAATAGGGTAATCTTTAAACTTGGTTCAGAATTTACTACTAATCCATTTCATATTAGATCAACAATTGTAGACTCAGATAATGATTCAGAAGATGGGAAAAATGATGTAGGTCAATATCTCCGGAGAAAAATAGGGGATATGATGTCATTCTTTATATGGATAATTCCCTCACTAGATAACATGCCAAAAGAAAAGGCAAATTTGATTCAAGCTATTACAGATTCTTACGACAAAGTTAGTAATTTAAACTTTAACTCTACAAAATTACCAGAAAGCTTCCCAACTCTAACAGACTTAAAGGAATCACTAAAACAATTTGGTGATAGTGGACAATGGATAATTGACAGCATGTACCCTTATATTGATGGGCCATATGCTTCAATGTTCAATGGTCAAACTAACTGGGATTTTAATTCTAAGATTACAGTAATGGATATCCATGAACTTAGTGACGATGTTAAAAAGCCACTTATGGATTTATTGCTTAAGGATATTTGGGAAGAACATAAGATAGACAGAGAAGAATTAAAAGGTCTTTATGTGGATGAAGCTTGGCTACTAGCTGATGAGAATAATCAACAAACCATGTATTTCTTGCGAGAGATAGCTAAAAGGATTCGTAAATATGGTGGCTTCTTAACAACAGCAACACAAAATGTGGACGACTTCTTAACTATCGGAAAATATGGATCTGCAATATTTAAAAATGCACACTTCAAGACATTTATGAGACTTGACGAAAAAGACATTGAAGAATTGAAACGTTTTATGTCCTTTAGTGAAAAAGAATTGAAAATACTTGGCCAGAAGAAATCCAAAGGCCGTTGTATTCATATGGCAAGTTCTAAACGTATTGAGATGCAAACAAAGGCTTCTCCTGATGAATTAGCTATCATAGATCCTAAGCAGGCTAAAGAGCTGGATATTGCTTAAATGAAGCAGTATTTAACTATATTATTAGTCCTTGGTGTGTTGGTTGGCGGCATGTATGTATATAAAAGTTTTACCAATAATGACAAATCCCTTGAAAATAGTAAGATACAAAAAGAACAAGAAGAAACAGACAGCGTGCCGATCCAACGCATTGACGATGAAATAAAAGAAAAAACTCTAAAAACTGCTGAAAAGTTTTTAGAAGCTTATATAAACTATGATAGCGAGAATCCAGCTGATTACGTTGATAAAATGAAGCCATATGTAACAGAAGAATTTTTTATAGGACATGTTCAAAATCCAAAAAGAGAGCCCTTAGAAGTGAAAACATATAGAATAGGTGAACTTCATATTTCTGTAGCAGAATCGACGGAACATGTAGGTGTTAGTTTGTCAGATGAAATAACAGTATTTGGAGAAGTTCATAGATTAAAAACCACAACTGATAACAAAGAAATAGAAGAATATAAGGAGTATTGGCTAGTGTTTGATAAATATAAGAATGATTACCTTATAAAGGGGATAGATATACAAGATGGCACAGGCCACGAGCACTAAAAGCAAAGCAGCTGGACTGGCATCTTCCATCTTCACACTAGCCAAGATGCCATACGTATTTCTCATTGTGATATTTGTTTTAATTATTTTTCTAATTGCTCCTTTTATGTTGTTCTTTTCTAATAATGATACCTTAACAGGCGGGGATGTTTCTGGTGTTGGTCAGACAGAAATTCCTACTGAGTATATGCCAATATATCAAGCAGCTGAAAAAACTTATAATGTCCCATGGTATGTTTTAGCTGCTGTTCATAGAATTGAGACTAACTTTGGAACTATTAAACCTATGATTAGTCCAGTTGGGGCGTTGGGACACATGCAGTTTATGTGTAAAACCTGGGTTGGTTGGTCAAGTCCTGGAGGAGACGGTATAGGAAATTGTGATCCTTCTATAAACTATACTAATGTCATACTTATTAAGAAATATGGTGGATATGGAGTGGATGGGGACCGTGATATGAGAGCCGATCCATTTAATCCAACTGATGCTATATTTACAGCAGCTAAATATTTAGCTGCTAATGGGGCAGCTAGTGGTAATGTTGAAAATGCGCTTTATGCTTATAATCATAGTACCGAATATGTTCAAGAAGTTATGCAATATGCACAGTCTTATGTAGTACAAGCAGATATGACACCAGACGGAGCTTATGAGGTTGATGTTGGAGACTCTGGTTTAGCCTGGCCAGTTCCATGTACAAAGAGAGTAACATCTGGTTTTGCTGTTCGTACAGATCCGTCTACAGGGGTGCTTAAAATGCATAATGGTATTGATATAGCAAATGGTCAAACTTGTTTTAGAACACCAATAATTGCTGCTGCAGATGGTGTTGTATCTTATGCCGGAGCATTAGGAACGTATGGGAATGTTGTATTTGTAGATCATGGAAATGGCATGCAAACAAGGTATCCTCATATGGATTCTGTTTCAGTTAGAGTAGGACAAAAGGTAAAGCAAGGTGACAAAGTAGGACTATTAGGAAGCACTGGTGATTCAACTGGCCCGCATTTGCATTTTGAAATAAGAATTAATGACAAACCTTATGACCCTATTAAGTTTTATTAGGGGTTAAGTTAAAGGAGCAGAATATATTCTGCTCCTTTAACTTTTAGTTCTCTTTAGCAAAACGTAAAATCTCAGCAGCAGCTTTTATCCGAATAACTGGATCTTCAGCAAGCAACTCTTTTTCTAAGACATTTAAAGCACTACTGACTAACTTATTTAAATTAACGTCAAGTTCTTCCACCGGTTCAAACCATTTATCTAAACCAGATTTTTCAAAAGGATATTTAAATTGAGTAATGGTTCCCCTATTTCTAAGTAATTCTTGGAGTTCTAGATTCAATTCAGATTTATTGAGAACTTTAAGTAATTTAGCTTTTCTTTGATGACACATTCCGAAACTATCATGGTCATAATCTTTTTCGTACGAATATTCCCCAACTTCAAAAATATAAACATTACCGATTTTGTTGGTTATTAGGACTATATCATCTTTTTTCATTGTATTTACAAATGTATTTACTGCACTTAAATATGTCCCTAACTGTTGCCCTTTATAATTATAACGCTTCTCTAAACGTTCGCGAATTTCATCCTTGCTTACGTTCGTTAAATCCCCAATGCCTGGCCAACCAATAGCGACAAATGCATTCTCGCCGCCATCAATTCCCATAAAATCATTAATTCTTTCAGTGCCGTGAGGTTTAGACTTCATCTGAAAAATGTTTACATTAATAGTATTCATTAAAATTCCTCCTTAACCCTCACGATGCCGTTAGGGTTGTTTATGGTTTAATACTAATGGGATATTACCTATCTGTCAACCGTAAAATATTTAAAGGCTTCCCTCAGGGTTGATTAGGGTTATGGGTGGAATAAATACTTTTTCATATAAATGTAGATAAAAAACCATTTTGGGGCTATTAAGTTTTAAAAATGATTAATAGAAAATTAAATTAGCCGATTCAATAATATAAGGAGAAGAAAAATACATATAACTAATAAAGGAGTAATTTATGTTCCAGAACGAACTAGATGAACTAATAGGTGAATTAAAGAAATATGACCCAGAATTAAAAGAAAGTATAATCAAGCCCATTTTAAGAGAAAGAGACCAAAAATTCTATTCATATAATATAGAACCTTGGGTTAATTATCTTAAAGATACTTTTAGTGAAGAACCCGTACTTATAGAAGAAGTTAACTTTCTTTATAATAGATACCGTTTATTAGAAGAAGACTTTAAGGAATTTAGGGTTAATGAAATCTACAAAGATGTTATTGCAGGGAAAATAGGAAGAGATAAAGAGATATATGGAAGGCAAATGATCCCATATCCAGGTGTGAGTATAATTGTTAATTGGCAAATAAATAAGGCATTAGAATTAATAAAAGAGAAAAATTTAAAAGTGGAGAACTTTCAATTAACGAAAATGAATATCTTTTATGCAGAACTAAATTGGGCGCATTTAGCAAAAGCTAAAAAGAATAAGTCACCAGGTATATTGTTAGATTATGAACCTTATGCGGGAACCGAATATCAATATGTTTTAATAGACGGAAATCATAGATTATTTTCTATCCTTCAACGTAAAAACAAACACCATGACTTTCTAAGGCTTAACAGGGGGATTGCTAACCAGATTAAAACGGAGGGCCCCGTTTACATACTAGAATCTGAGGAATCTTTAGCAAGTATGCAGCATCCTATTTTTCATTATTTCTATTTATTGCAAGTACTTCTTACACAAGTTAAAACCTATGATGAACAATCTCTAAAATGGGCTAATGTTGTTGAAGATTCAAATTCAAGATATAATCAACTAAAAACTTTTGTAGTACAGGCATAAGAATACCGAAAAATTAAGAGAACATTATCATTAAAATAAGTAATGATAGTTGTTCTCTTTTTTGTTGAAATCCTTTCGTATCAATGGTTTAATTAATATTGTATTAAATTGTAGTACTTTTTCATATTTCTGTTGCATTCTCTTGAGTATACATGTATACTTTAACTATAAAGTAGTTCAGGAGGATGATTTAAATTTGTTCAATGCAGTCATTGATTCATATTTTCAATGGATTAACAAATTATTAATTAAGCTTTTTAGAGTTGAAGTTCCTGAGAAAAAAGAAGACCGAACAACAAATCATTACATAACTTTAGGATTCTTTCATTTAAGTTCTACAATACTTGGTATGCTAATTCCTGGTATGGCAGTAATTGCATTAATGACAATGTTTTATTCAATAGCAAACTAACTTATAAGATTAATAGGAGGTTTTTTTATGACAACAATTAAAGCTGGAATAGACGCAGGAAATAACGGTACGAAATTTAATATAGAAGGACAAGAACCTTTCATGATCCCTGCAGTATATTCAGAGTACTTAGGTGATTTAATAAACAAAATGGATTTAGAAGAAGTAGAAGCAGACAAATTAACTAATAACCTTGATGTAACGATTATTTCTGAATCTATTCTTTTAAGCAACACTAGATTTATAGTTGGACAAAAAGTATTAGATGATAAATTAGAAGCAATTGAGATGGAAAAGAAGTCTAATAAAGCAACTGATGATGTGCCATTAATTACAGCTTTAGCTGGTCTTGCGACTGATGCAATTCGTAGAAATCCAGGTCAAGATGATATTAAACAATCTTATGATGTAGGTGCTGCTTTACCAATCGGATCAATCAACAAAGAGTCTGCAGCAAAATATGAACAGCGTTTTATTGGAACTCATATAGTTAAATTCCATCATCCAAATGGAACAGTTATTACAGTTACAATTACAATCGAATTTTGTAAATGTCTTCCAGAAGGTGCGGCAGCTGCATGGGGCGTTGTATATGATGAAAAAGGTAAGCCAATCAAACGTAAAATTGAGATAGAAGTTGCGAAAGACCAAGAGCCTAAGATTGAAACAATTACTTATGATGACAAATCACTTCTACATTTTGATATCGGCGCCGGTACAACTGAAATTGTTGTTACTAAAGGGGTTTCATTTAATCCAAATCTAAGCGAACCACGTGGTTATGGAACAAAGCAAACGATACTAGAGATTGTTAAACGTTGGAACCTAGTTTATCCTCGTAAAACGATTGATTCTATTGTAGAGTTTAATGAAATTTACTTTGACTCAGAGCATCCTAGACATTCAACACTAAAAGAATTTGCAGTACAATTCATCCGTCAATTAGCTACTAAGTTTTCAAGCGATGTTATCAATAAGATTGATGAAATGAAAGATGACCCGTTTGTTTTCATTTATGGCGGCGGTGCTATTTTAATCAAGTCTGATCTTGAAAAGATATTAAAGCATAAAGACCGTTTGAAGAATGTAGTGTTTATAAATGACCCTATGTATGTAAACTCCAGAGGACTTCTGGTGTATGTTTCTTCTCCACGTTTCCAACAATTGAAGGAACAAAAAGTAGGAGTGTCTAATTAATGAGCAGAAGAAAAAATCAAACTAAAATATATGGTGTGGGCGATAGGCCCACCATATATTTAAAAAAAGATGTTCCAGAGGAACTTTTGGAGCTTATTAATGAACAATCTGATTTAACTTTATTTTTTATGCATTCAATGGAGTTATTTTATAAAGAGTATGGAGTAACTGATTGTGAAGAAATCCTTCCAAGAAAATATAGATTCTTACAAGATTTAAAGAAAATCCCTAAAAGTAATCGAGTGAACCAGCCGGAACAAGCACAAGAAGAAGTGGCAATAACTAGGGAAGAATTACCGATGGAGAATGTACAAAAGGATGAAGATTCTGTTAATGAAATCCTAAGTGTTGAAGTCGATGAATCTATATTTGCAAATGATGATGAAATAAAAAACGATGAAAAACAAGAAGATACAAAAGATAACGAAAAAATAGAATTTAATGCATGGGCTCATTTGGATCTTGAGGATGACCCTTACGCTTAAAAAATCCTTTTTCTATATAGAAAAAGGATTTTTTTACTTATTTTGTAAAAAAGTTAATCATCAAATCGATGAAGTCCCCACATACGGAAATTCCCTTGATAAATAAAGGTTTACTAGACAATTTAAAGAAAAACACCCCATTTTCCAACACATTTTTTCTGTTTTTTTCTTTTATACTCAGCTTAATTACATGGCGCTCTACCTTCTCTAAATAAAAAAATTACTGAATTAAGGAGAAAATTATGTCCACCCTTACTTATTTTAGTTAAGCAGTTATCGAATATGGTTTTTAGGAGAAAATCAGCAATAATTTTTAGTGATTGATTTTGTACTAGTCTTTTCTCCTTATATTCTTTTGCCTATAGAATGTCCATTTTTTTAAATTGAAGCGTTATATCTATTAGAAGGGATTACGCCTATATAGAATTTTTTTATTAATTTCTTAATTTTTTTAATTTTAACCTACTAATTTCACTTATATAAGTGAGGGGATTTTTTTAACTGTCTAATCTAACTTAGGTAGGAATGAACTTTAAAGGTGTTGAAGGGAGTGAACTTTTTGGAAAATAAAAAAAGGTATTTAAAAATCTTATAACAATATTAGTTTGTAAGTGTCCCATGTAATAAGAAAGATGCGCTAAAAAATCAGAAAAGCTGTTTACTTTAGCAGCCTTTCTTTCACTTTTATTGGTAGAGAGATATTTAATCAAACTACTAAAATACTTAACATATGGAGGAACAGAAAATGAACAAGTTAAATTTAAATGCACTAGAGAATCTTATAAGGGAAATTAAAAAGAAGGCGGAAGATCCTTTGCTTGCTAGTTTATATAAAGACGGCATACTGGATGAACTACTTTCAGATAGTATTTATATCCATAGTACATTAGAAGAAAATCCACACTACTTACTACATCCGTTGGCTAAAAGAGATTTACAAGAACACTTTAACCACATGAAAGCTATTGTTGAAAACGATCCCTTTAATCCCTTCTTTCACTTAATAGGTGGGATTGAAGAAATACTAAAGTGATCCTATTTGGGCGGCAGCACTGACTCCTGATAAGCAGCTGTTCCCCTATCGGTCCACAGCAGCTAACCAGGAGTAGGTGTCGCTACGGCACTAAAAAGCTCGCTAACCACGGACTGTACGGCTATCGCCTACATTCCGTAGGTTCCAGATCTTTTTGCCTTTCAGGCCGCACCGCACGAGCCGAAGACCGTTAAAAACCCAAAACCTTAAACCCGAAGGATAGCAGGCTACCGCCTGCTTTTTATTATGGCATTTTTCCCCTTTTGCCTTCCGTATGGTATTGATTCGCACGGCCACTAAGGCTGCAGCAGGCAGGACACCCGAACCTTTCCTGCTGCAGCCAAAGTGGCCGAGGGAACAGGTCAAGGGGCCAAAAACTTTTTCGCTTTAAGAGCAAAACCGGAAGCGAAAAACTTTTCGTCTTTAACCCTTGACCCATTCCCTATGCGATCAATTCATACTCCATGTCAAAACGGGAAAAATAATTCCCTTTTGGGAACTGCCTTCCATCCGGAAGACAAAAGAAAAATGTACCTTCCATCCGGAAGGTAAAAGAAAAAAGAAAAAAGGAAAAAAACGGAGGAAATAAAATGAGCGTTATTCTAATACATCCAAACACTTTTGAAAGAGCAGGTAAATTTTTTAAGGCTTGGAAAGGAGAATCAGATGAAAGGATAGCTGAAAGGCTATCTAAATGGGAATCTTATAATCGTGAAAACTATGAACGTAGATACTCTGAAAAAGTAGAATTACCTCTGGCAGAATACAATTCACTGGAACTTTCTTTTCAGCCATTAATAAGTCCAGAACAGATGTTAAACACTCTAAATTATATTAAATATCAATGTTGTGATTACTCATTTCAAATAGATAGAGATAAAACACTAAAAGAAATAGAAAAATATATAGAACAGGTAGAATCAGAATTTCAAATTAACCAGGCTTTACTAGAACATTGCTCATGGGGATAAATCTTATCCCCGATTAGTTAAAAATACATATAAATACAATCAGCTTAATTAGGAGGAAATAGTTTATGTGGTATCGAGTAATTTTTGATTATGGAGATGTAGAAACGATGATAATGGTTGAAACAACCAAAGTAGATGCAATGGAAATCGCAGAAGTGGCAATTGATGGATTGACTAAAAGGGGACTAATATTACCGCCGGAAGAAAATATTACTTGCGTAGCAGCAGCGCCAGAATGGGGAGAAGACTAATGAACAAACAACATAAAGAAATGCTTAGGAAGTTACAAAGTATTATAGATGAGTTGTCATTACTGAGTGAACAGGATGAGGAATTTAATAATCTTATGTGGGAGCTGAATGCAAAGCAAAACCTAAACTTTTTTGGGCGTTCCCTAGATGAATACAACATACATGATTTCATTGAAGAACATGAAAATCAAAACAAAGAAGGTAAATTAACATGACAGTCCAATATTTTCAGTCCAAAGGGTTTGAACTAGTTCCAGCATCTGAACCCAATAAACTAATCGCATACGTACCATATGAAAAATATCCATCAGCTAAGCAGCATTTATGCTTACAGGATAAAACACACTCGCTTCGCTTCAATCATGACTATTCGATAGCTATATTTTGTTTTGAAGGAAGCCTAGACACACCAGAATGGGAGTTACATTGTGATTCCTTAAGATATGAAGAATACATGTATCTGCTCGATTATGATGAGCTATGGTTAGATAATGAAACTACACAGCCGACTCAAATAGCACTATCAGACCTACCAGATTTAGTTCGCAGTTCCCTAGAAAAAGCCCTAAAGGAGTGCCATAAATGAAAGACTTATATTCCATTACAGACCTACATACCGACGTAACAACCTATAATCACACAGAGTCAGAAGTTATTGAAAAGGCAAGTAATATCCATAATGGAGATGTTTTTAACCTTCTAGATGCTATGGAAGCTCTAGCCATATCTGAATACTGGGTAGTTCAAATGGAGGTAAATGGACATGTTGACTGAAAAATTTTTAAAGGAATTGCAGGAGGTAGTTGATTACAACTACCTGCAGCTAAATAAAGTGGATGGAGACCAAAGTAATGCTAATTTAATTACGCTGTTTGATGAAGAAGAATGTGTTTCCGTATTCGACCCGTTTATGGACACGACGTTACGGATGCAAGTAGACCCATTAAGTTACGGTATAGAAAACCTTGAACAGATGGTAAGTGAATACAAATCAGTAGGAGAGATAATTAAAAATAGTACAACCAAAGAAGTTAATCCTGAATTTCTAAATAGCAAACAAGACTATCCTGACTATCCTGATTTTTTAAATAAAACAGATTGCGATGGTTGCTCTAGAGAACCTAAATACGGTGTTCTATTAGAAAAACCTAGGTCAATGATTCATCATAATACCGTCCTTGTTTCTCACCATAAAAAGCCTATGTACGTCTGTATAGATTGTCTGAAAGATGAAGTTGAATATCTTTAAATCAAAGAGACCGGAAAAGGTCTCTTTTTAAAATGTTTTTTTTAATATTGTGTGGATCTGCAAACAGATCCTAACTCTTTTAAAAAGGAAAAAACGAAAAAAGGCTAAAAGGCAGCCATTTTTCGTTTTTTTTATTTAACTTTCCCGCCCCCCACCCCAAAAAGCAACTATTGGGCCCCCTGTTCATCCTCACTATAGCTCAGTCGTCATTCCAGGCAAGGGAGCGAAAAATTTTTTATTTCTGATTAAATCCCCTCATGACATGGTATGACCTGGTGCGTCTTTCCAAGGTGTGATAAAAAGCATATCACACCTTTCCTATCCTCCCATCCCAACCATGTCAAGGTTTTGTTCGTTCTATGACCTGGTGCGTCCTTCCAGTCCTCCCATCCCAAGAACGAAAGCAAAACACGGTAAAGGGCGGAAATAAAAATTTTTTCGCTTATTCCCTTGCCTTCCAATCCTCCTTCACTGCCGTTGCAGATGAACAGGGGGCAAAGAACAAAAGCTTTCAAACCCTCAACCCTAAAAATCTGGGAGGAAGATGTATATGAAAATACAGAGCATTACTTATGAATTGGTGAACGGGACGTATGAAGGGAAAGCCTATGATATAGATAGATATTTCATAGTAGGTAGAAGACCTATGTCTACTCATGAGCTCACCGTTTATGTGAATCATTTAGATAAATCCATATCAGGTGATTGTATCCGTTACGGCTCATGGGGAGATATAGAGATTGATGAAGTATTGGAAATGTTAAGAGTAGTAGAAGAAGCCGGAGAGTTAAAAAGACCTTATGACGGTTACAAGGGAGAATAATATGGGGAATTTTTGGGAATGGTGTCCAAATTGTACAGAAGAAGCAGAGTTACCTTTAACCTTCGATAAACATGAATGCCCAAACTGTAAATACTATTTATTACCATGTTCACTATGTTCGGAAGATAATTGCTCAACTTGCCCATTTACAAGATGAGCATATGTGAACTAATAGAATAATTTATTACAAGGAGTATCGAAAGTGAAGAAATATCAAACTTACCTTAATGACCTTATCACTAAAAGTACTAACGCAGAATATTTCGCATGGTTTGTGAAAATGGATTTAGAAATAAATCCTATTGAAGTACAAGTGAAATATAATTTTACCAGCTTAGAAAGAGAACAATTGGAATCTACTCCTTCACAAGAGCTAAAGAAATACTTCAATGAGAATAAAATGAAGGAGAATGACTGGATATATGCGAACAACTAAACTGGATAAACAATATTATTCTCATTTCTGCAAGATTTGCAGAACTTACTTGAATGAGCTAAAGGGATATAAATGTACAGAGTGTTATTCAGATGATATCGAAGTAGTTTACTATACACTACAGGACGAAACTAACAAAATGGTTTGGACTTATATACCTGCTAGTGAACTAATTGATTTAGCTAGTTATATCTACCATAATGACCCTAATTTTAATTTTCATGAATTACCACTGTCTAAAGCTATAGAAGCTTTAGAAACAAATGAATACGATGTAACTTTACAGGAATGGATATATACAATGACGGAACAAGAATTAGAAATGGAAGGTTGTAAGTGCGGAAACAGAGGACTTTATCAGCTTGATATTAATGAGTTTGAATGTGGTGAATGTAAAAAAGTTTATAGAATAGTTAATTAGATTTTTTATAGACAATGGAAAAGACAAGGAGCACTTGTCTTTTTATTTTTTAAAAGCATAAAGGCGTGGAAGAAACGAAAACCGGCTAAAAGGCAGCCGGTTTTGTTTCTTTTTATTAACTTCCCGCCTCCCACCCCTAAAACCGGAAATTTGGGGATAGTGGGGCCCTCTGTTCATCCTCACTATAGCTCAGTCGTCATTCCAGGCAAGGGAGCGAAAAATTTTTTATTTCTGATTAAATCCCCTCATGTCATGGTATGACCTGGTGCGTCTCTCCAAGGTGTGATAAAAAAGCATATCACACCTTTCCGATCCTCCCATCCCAACCATGTCAAGGTTTTGTTCGTTCTATGACCTGGTGCGTCCTTCCAGTCCTCCCATCCCAAGAACGAAAGCAAAACACGGTAAAGGGCGGAAATAAAAATTTTTTCGCTTATTCCCTTGCCTTCCAATTCTCCTTCGCTGCCGTTACAGATGAACAGAGGGCAACAAATAAGACCTAAATCTCAAAATACAAAACCCAAAATCAAAACCCTCTGAAACCCAAAAACAAGGAGAGAAAAAACATGTCCAATCACACAGAAATAGAAAAAATTTATGAGGTAGTTAGAATCAAACAAATTACAATTGAGAATGACCGAGGACTAAACCTATATTCTATTAAGAGTCCACAAGATGGAGCAAAAATCGCAACTATGTTTATTGGTGATGAAGATAGAGAAGTGCTATTCGTAATCTGTTTGAATCAGAAAAATAGAGTAAATGCGGTACATCGTTGTCATATAGGTTCTTTAGACGCAAGCATAATCCATCCAAGAGAAGTCATGAAAACAGCCATACTGAATAATTCAGCTAGTATTATCATTGCACACAATCATCCGTCAGGTATGGTTGAGCCTTCAAGAGAAGATATAGAAGTCACTAAAAGAATGGTACAAGCAGGAGATATTTTAGGTATCCCGTTATTAGACCACTTAATTGTTAATGATGAGGGCAAGTATTATAGCTTAAAAGAACATGGTTATATCTAAAAAAGAGCATGAGGGGAATGATTAGCATTCTCCTTATCCTTTTAAAAAGTGTGTTGCCCTAAAAAGGAAGAAAAGGGATACCCCTTTTCTTTTATGGAAAATCGAAATATTTCCAGCGAATCCTCGCTTCCAATATTTCGATAAAAACCAAATCAATGTGTTGACAATGTCAACACATTGATATATCCTTAAATTAAGAACTTGTTGACAATGTCAACTTGAATTAAGGAGTATCATTTATGACAGTAAATAAAAAGGCGACTGAACTTATTTTGAATTACTTTCCCATGTTATCTGACATGATGAATGATGACGACCAAACTACGACTAAAAAAGACTTGAGTGAAACAGAATCCGTATTTCACCAAATGGCATTGTTTTTCCAAAATCCTAAGGAGAATACTTTTGATATTGGCTTGGTTTATAGTCATTTACAAGGTGATTGGGTGAGCTTTGCTTTTGAATGTCTTGAAACATTCTTTAAGGATGATACCTTTTTATTACCCAAAGACTATTCAATGACTATTAATGACCAAGACCCATTACTTAATCAGTCAAGTTTTGCTAAGAGATTAAATGAATCAGGTTTGAAATTTGATAGAAAAAAGCTCAGCGTGTATTACGAACGTGGTAAATTACCTAAGAATGATGCTTTGATTGAGGGGAAACCCTACTGGCTTACTTCTACAGTGAGAGAGTATATTAGCAAGAAGGAATAACCTAACTATTGTGGACATGTTTATATATATATTTTTTTGAAGGGTGTTTTTGACCCTTCTTTTTTTTATAAAAAAAGGTGTACCAGATTATATGGTACACCTGCGCTTATGTTTAGTTGAGGAGGTTTCACAAGCGAGTTGAATAGAGACGATTATTTGCCCTTAATACAGGTTATTAAATCTTGTCCAAATGGAAACGGCTAATAACTAGTATTCTTTAAAAACCTAAAAGCTTTTCAAGACTTAAACCCCTATTTGGGCGGCAGCACTGACTCCTGGTAAGCAGCTGTTCCCCTATCGGTCCACAGCGGCCAACCAGGAGTAGGTGTCGCTACGGCACTAAAAAGCTCGCTAACCACGGACTGTACGGCTGCCGCCTACATTCCGTAGGTTCCAGATCTTTTTGCCTTCCAGGCCGTACCGCACGAGCCGAAGACCGTTAAAAACCCAAAACCTTAAAACCAAAGGATAGCAGGCTGCCGCCTGCTTTTTTTATTTATTTTCTCCCTTTTGCCTTCCGTATGGTATTGATTCGCACGGCCACTAAGGCTGCAGCAGGCAGGACACCCGAACCTTTCCTGCTGCAGCCAAAGTGGCCGAGGGAACAGGTCAAGGGGCCAAAAACTTTTTCGCTTTAAGAACAAAACCGGAAGCGAAAAACTTTTCGTCTTTAACCCTTGACCTGTTCCCTATGCGATCAATTCATACTCCATGTCAAAAGGGCAAAAATAATTCCCTTTGGGGAACCCTTCCCTCCGGAAGGCAAAAAGAAAATTCAAAAACAAAATCAAAGGAGCAAGTCAAATGATTCTTAAAAACTTAGAAGAACAAATAATAAAAACCATTGAAGATTACATCTTCAAAATGGAACGTTTTGATTTTGAAGGTTTTGAGTTTATGAGTTATGAAACGGGAGTTTTTAAGTTTTTAAGTTATGAAAAAGAATTAGAAATGAAAACCTTAATTAAATTTAATCCTTATAACGGTGATGTTTTAGCTGTATTTGAAGATGACAGAGAAACAAGTTGGCACATAGGGACATTAAAGGAATTACATATACATAACTAAAATAAGGGAGTCGGATAAGATGACTAAAATAGATATTTATGAATTGGTAACTAATAGAATTATTGAAAAACTAGAAGAAGGTGTTATTCCATGGCGTAAGCCTTGGTCTAATGCTAACGCTGTAAATTGGTTAACACAAAAGCCATATAGAGGAATTAATACTATGTTATTAGATTCAGGTGAGTACGCCACTTTTAAACAGATTAATGATGCTGGTGGAAGGATTAAAAAGGGAGAACCTGGTCATATAGTGGTCTTTTGGAAATGGCTAGAAAAAGAAAACGAGGAAGGAAAAACAGAGAAGATTCCATTTCTAAGATACTATAAAGTCTGGGAAATCAATACACAAGTGGAAAGATTAAAGAGCAAAAAAGGACAACAGACATTTGAACATAACCCAATTGAAAGGGCTGAGGGAGTTATCGCAGGCTATATCAATTCCCCAGATTATACTTTCCGTTCAGGACAAGCAGTTTATTATCCACTATTAGATAAAATAAATTGCCCGCCTATGAAAGATTTTGAAATAGCCGAAGAATTTTACTGTACAATGTTTCACGAAATGGTACATAGTACAGGACATAAAAGCAGGCTCGCACGACCTGGAGTAACAGCGCAAGGGGTAGCATTTGGGAGTGAGACTTATTCAAAGGAGGAACTAGTTGCAGAGTTAGGAGCTTCCATGTTATGTGGTGTAGCTGGAATTGATAATCATACTATCGAGAATAGCGCTAGTTATATCAATTCATGGTTAAGGGAATTAAAAAATGACCATAAGCTCATTGTACAAGCTGGTGCACAAGCACAAAAAGCAGCCGATTATATTTTAGGAGTAAAGTTTGAACAGTGAACAGTAACGGGGAAGAAATCCTTCCCCTACTCTTTCAATATAAGAACGTAAAGTAAAATAAAAAAAATAAAAAAATGGAGTGATTTAAATGTTTTTTAAAACGTATCAAGAAATTAGAAGAACAAAACCAAGAATTAAAAAAAGAATTAGAAATCCAAGCTGAGTTAGCACTTGAAAATCACATGGAGTTAAAATACAAAGAATGGCAAGAAGAACGGCGGGATGCTCAATAAGCATCCCTTGTAAACAAATGAATATACGAGACATGGAACAGTTGAGCACAGCATGATTTATCACAATTTATCAAGAAACTTACTAGTTAATAACTAGTAAGTTTCTTGATATCAATAGAGTATACATGTATACTTTATTGATATGTTAGTCGTCTTTGGTTATTACTTTGTCTAAAGGTGGTCATTACATTGCTAAGTTTACTCATTGAAAATAAACGTAAAGAAATGATAGAAACTGGACTAAGCAAAGGTTTCAACGACAATGAAACCTTAAGGTTAAGCCGTGAGTTAGATTCATTAATTAATAAAAAAATGTTAGAACAAATAGAAAAAAAGCATAAAGGCGTGGAAGAAACGAAAACCGGCTAAAAGGCAGCCGGTTTTCGTTTCTTTTTTTTAACTTCCCGCCCCCCACCCCTAAAAAACCTTTCATTCTTTACTTGAACATTTTCTTATACCAAGGCATAGATTCTCTATCTTCTTTATCTTCTCTGAGCTTTCTCAAACCTTCTAATAGTTGCTTATCTCTATCCTCGATTTTCTTCCGTTCTTGCTCTCTTTCTGTTTTATCTTTTTGCATAATCTCTTGTAATTTTTCTATGTCTTCCCCTTTCTTCTGGCGATCAGTTTCAATTGTTGTTTGTATTTTCTCTAACGCAGCAGCATGCTCTTTGCTCATAGTTTGAATTAGGTTAGTTAATTCTTCATTCTTTGCTTGGGATTCTTGATACATTTGAATCATAAAATCTCGTTGGTTTGAAACTTCGGTAAGAATATTCTCATACCCTTTAACAATAGATGTAACTACATTGTTATTGGATGAGTCTTCTTCTTCAATTGTTATTTCCTTCACCGAATTAGTTAAGTACTGTTCGATTATCTCATTTGGTTCATTACGGTCTTTTAGCTCCATAATTAAACGAAATATGTCAATTGCTTCTTCTTTGAATCGCTTAGTACGTCCAGACCCTACTACCGGTAAATAGATTTTGAATGTCTGATACCAATTGTTTAAAGTAGTGCGTGGCCGTTTTAACATGTCTGCTATATCTTGAAGTGAATATGTTTTATCAATATGCATAACTGTTTCCCCTTTCTTTTAGTCATTCTTTGTCGTCGTCAATCATCGTCAAGTTGTAGTTAAATGAATAAAGGTTATTTCAAGACGTTGTCTGTATTCGTCAGGTTGTCGTTTGTTGTTAACTAGTCGCATTTGATTGTCTTGTATTGGCGTCTAGTCGTCGTCGGTTAGTCGTTGGAATTAAGGAGTCGTAAGTAGTTTTCCTAAAGGGAAACTACTAAGTTATGTAGTCGTCTAACTTGGATTTCTAGTCATCATTAAATAATACTAGATTCTATTAAAAAAATCCTTTTTTTTAATAAATTTTATTATGGTTTACTACACCTTAGTACAATGTACTACAAAGTAGTACTTTGTACTAAGGTGTAGTATTCGTGCAGAAAACAACTTGTTTTATTAATAGTATACATGTATACTTATAATGTGATAGCTAAAAGGAAGTGTTTTATTAAAGTGTTAAGAATATATCAAGCTAGAATTTAAACCTTTGACCATAAAGGAGGGTGAAGAAAGATGATAGACAGTAGAGAAGGTGATTTAAGAATAGGTCTATTTTGGGGAACAATCCTAAGTTTACCCCTTTGGATTTCCTTTTTTGGTTGGGTTAAACTTCTTGTTAATTTATAAGGGTTGTTCGTTTTTGGGTAGAAGTGACATTGTTTAGTTTTTTTATAGAGTTTATTAAGGGGAAAATTCATATGATAACTTTTATAGATGGAAATATCGCCAATGTTAAAGCAGATGTAATCGTAAATGCTTCTAATGGTATCGGCTATATGGGAGGTTTAATAGGTAGATTTATTAAATTAAAAGGTGTTGCTGAATCAATCCACTATGTAGATCCTTCCATTGAGAAAGAAGCGAAAAGAATTTGTAGAAAGAATCTAATTAAGCAAGGGGATGTTTTTGTTACTAATTCCGGACAATTACCATGCAACTATATCTTTCATGCTGTTACTATGTTTTTACCTGGTACTTGGTCTTCAATTAAATCTATAGAAACCTGTATCCTTAATATCATTAAGCTTGGAGAAGAATATAAAGTCGAAACAATTGCCATTCCTTATTTAGGTTGTGGAACGGGTAGTTTAAAAAAAGAACAATTGAATAATTTATATGAATTTTATTTTAAAAAGCACGATAGCATAACATTTATGATTATTAATTGGAGTAGAAAATAGTTGGTTATAGAAATTAGTTTGTTTACACTTGCTACATTAGGGTTAATTATTTGCTTGATAAGTATTTATAGTTTAATAAATCGGTATTTTTCTTATGAAAAAATTACAGTTCAGGTTATTTTGTTTTGTATGGGTTTATTCTTTCTTTTTGGGAGCATAATTATATATGAATTTATTTAAAAACGTTATAACGTTGGTGTTTCTTAGACTAATTTAACTGGTTAGTCTTTTTCTTTTTTTGGTTTTTTTGAATATTAATATTCAAGTTTCTTTTAGTTATAAACTTCATTTAGACCCCTATTTGGGCGGCAGCACTGACTCCTGGTAAGCAGCTGTTCCTCTATCGATCCACAGCAGCCAACCAGGAGTAGGTGTCGCTACGGCACTAAAAAGCTCGCTAACCACGGACTGTACGGCTATCGCCTACATTCCGTAGGTTCCAGATCTTTTTGCCTTTCAGGCCGCACCGCACGAGCCGAAGACCAAAACCTTAAACCCTAATTCAAAAGACTAAAACCCGAAGACTTTAGCTGTCATTGAATTTTTCAGCTTGGGTTTTAGTAGTAATTATATTTATCAGTTAATATGTACTAACATGTACTACAAATTAGTATTATTTTTCTGAGTTTTTTAAAGTGAAATTGAGATTTTTATTTATGTAATTGTACTAATATGTACTACGAATTAATCTGTCATCTTATTATCAGTTGACGTCTTATGATGACTTTTAGATGTTAATTGTCGTTATTAAGCGACTTGCTATTAATAAAGCATTTTTCGGAATAAATCAATCAATAGGGGACACTATAAGTACTGAAATAACCATTCCATTTCTATCATCTTTAGCTCATTCACATTGACCAAATTTGGGTGGGCTACTCCCAAAAAATATAGCTCATAATGCAAGTTTAGGGCAGGAAGTATATTCCGAATTTTAATTCTACTCCCCAAAATGCGTTGCTTCAATCCGGCTATTTAGCTTGCTAAACGCAGCTAAAATAGCACAGCTTTCAGCAAACATTTTTGCGTGATCTTCCTTTCAGTCAGGCCACTTAAAAATGTGCGGAACTTACCCCCACGGACAAAAGCTTCGCTTTTTGTGGGGGCGCTCCCTTGATCACATTCCTAGCCTTTGGCGGAATGAATCAAGGAGTGCAGGATAAAGAGTTGCATCCGCAACTCATAAAAGCCCACCGTTGGTGGGCTTGGGTGGATTCCGCTTAACTAGATTATAGATTCTATAGTATAATAGAGTATGAGATATATAGAGTTAGGAGGAATATCATGAAGGAAAAAACAACAATCTCATTTGAACCTTCAGTATTAAGAGAAATTGATAAAATAGTAAAACAAAGGGGGAAGAATGCTACCAGAAGTGAAGTTGTAAATGAGTTCTGTAAAGCTTATTTACAGATACATAATGCCAATGAAGTGGAAAAAGTTTATGCGCCGATTATTAATAAATTTATGGATGAAAACTTCAAATCATTTGAAAATCGAATAGCTTCTCTATTAGCTAAAACTTCATTGGATAGTGCAATGTCGATGTTCCTTTTGTTGGATTCAATTTCAAGGTCAAGGAATATACAGACAAATGATTTATACCAGAAGACAAGAGGTATGGCTGTAAAACATGTGCAAAATAGAGAAGACTTAATGAGCATGATAGATAATAAAATGAAGGAGAATAATAAGAATTGAGTTTTAGAGGTAGAGCATTTGTAAAAGTAAAAACTCTTAGAGATTCAGGAATGCATATGGCAAAGGGATCAGCTGGAGCAACTAGAAAGGTTTTATCCCATCTAAAATATATAGGTTTTAGAAGTAGGGAGTTAGATTTTGATAGGGACACTAAAGGTTTATTTGATGAGAAAAGCGATCAAGCTTCTTTAAAGAAGTTTTACAAAAGTATTGAAAATGAACCAGGTCTAAGACATTCTAGCACTGTTAAAATTCATAAAATGATTATATCGCTTAAACAGGAAGACTATGAAACATATGGTAAGGATTTTAAAGAGATAGCTAGATATGCTTTGAAGGGCTTGGAGGAAAGAAAGGGAATGAAGCTGGAATGGGTTGGGGCTGTTCATTTAAAAGAAGGACATCCACATGTTCATTTAGCTATAAAGTCAATAGGCCAAGATCTAACTAATGGCAGCAATAAAAGGCTTTATATTGATAAGGAGGATATAGACTTTCTAAGGAATGAAATAGATAGATATACCGGCAGAGATCAGTATTTAGAAAGGAATAATGCTTTAGAGAATGACAGGATGGATATGGGATTACTAAAAGAATTATCAAATACTATGGATCGTCTTATAAAAGAAGGGGAGCGAGATACGCACCAAGCTAAAAATATGGCTGATAGACAAGCTAAACGTCAAGCTGAACGTGATAAGTATGATAGAGAAAGGTGATTTTTTTTGCTCCTTAGATATACATGTATACTATTTTTTAGTAAACTGTATATTATTAGGGAGGGATGTTATTGGAGATAAACAAGAAAAAACTCAGTACGCAAATTCTGTCAGCTGTATTCTTTGGGATATTTGTTAATTTAGCTGCTGTTGTAATTTTAGGATATGTTTTGTTCATTAAAGAATATGGGGACCAAGGGCCACCAAAACTATTTAATGAGTTATTGATGAAGCCAGATGTTTTCTTTTCTGTTTTGTTTCTTGGTGAAACGAAAAATAACGAGATATATGAAACAATCCATATGCTATATACTGATTTACCTATTCAGGGTTTTTTCTGGCTGTTTTATTTTAGTCTTGTATACTTCGGAATTACTAATAAAAAATCTTTAGAAAAAAGGGATGCATCTGAGTATGGCAGCCATGGATCACAACGATGGGCTACCGATTCAGAAATAAAACACTCTCTACAAAAAAATACAAAGGGATTTATATTAGGGGAGTATAAAAGGAAACTAGCTGTAAATCCTTTAGAATCTAATCTAAATAACAATGTTTGTGCTTTTGGTGGTGCTGGTACAGGTAAGTCTGCGGGTTTTAGTATTCCTAATATTCTTCATAACGCTATGAAGGTTGGACAGTCTCTTGTTATTACTGACCCGAAAGGTGGTACGACACGTTCCTAACTGAAAAGGTTAGGCATTGTCGAACCTAACAGTTCAACAATGAACTGTCATTCCGAGAAGTCAAATGATAGGGTAACGCCTTGAAGGGCTTCCTTTAATCCTCCGACATGCGATTTAGTTGGTAAGAGCTAAACTGTATGAAGTTCGGTGAAGTCGGCAGAAATATACCGTAATTATAGAAACTTATAAACGAAAGTGTCCTAGAGGTAGGATATGTATATGATATGCCGGAAGTCTATAAAACACTTATGGTTAGAATTCACAACGATACAATCGGCGAGCTTTGTTAGTGTAGACGAATCCCTGAATGTACGGGTCTATATCGGGAGCATATCGAAAGATATGTGGACACAAATAGTGTCGCTACTGCGGGCGAGTAAAACTCTCCTTTATGAAAGTCCGTATATTGTTAAAGGCAGTATTAAAGTAGCAGGCTCATAGGGGAAACCTAACAGTGTATGTACAGATAGGAATGATGGAACGTGGTAAGCTGTCAACATGGAGGACTTACTTCCTACGAAGTGGTTCTAGGGAAAGTACTGATGATATTAGTCAGATATATAACCTAGATTTATGATAGTGAAAGTGGTGGCACAGTACCTATGAAGCATCTAATGAATGTGGAGGGATAGCCACTAGTCAATTGAAGACTGATAGTTACAAACGGTTAACATGGTTTCGAGTAAGACTAAGAGATGTAATTTCTCCTTCAGAAGGAGGTTACAGCCCATGTTGAAGAAAACCAAGTTAAGACATAATGAGTATTACAATATGCAACAAACATATGATGACTTATATTCAAGAAGTCTTAACGGTAACAATTTCTATAAGTTAGTAAATACAATCGATTCTGAAGAAAATATTCGACTAGCATATCGTAATATCAAAACAAATAAGGGAAGCAAAACTGCTGGTGTTGATGATTTGACAATCAAAGACATTTGGCATTTGAATGATAAAGAAATAATTAACGAAGTAAGAAAAAGGTTAAACAAATACCATCCCCAACCTGTCAAAAGAGTTCTCATTCCTAAAGTGGGCAGTGATAAAAAGCGTCCATTAGGTATTCCGACAATTTGGGATAGATTAGTACAACAATGTATCTTACAAGTTCTTGAACCTATTTGTGAAGCTAAATTTCATAACCATAGTTATGGATTTAGACCAAATAGAAGTACACATCATGCGTTTAGCCGAATGGTTAGCCTTATGAATATTGGGAGGCAACATTATTGTGTTGACATTGATATCAAAGGATTCTTCGATAATGTCAATCATGGAAAACTGCTGAAACAGATGTGGGCATTGGGAATTCGTGATAAATCCTTACTCTCGATTATTTCTAAAATACTGAAATCCGAAATAATAGGAGAAGGAATCCCGACTAAAGGAACTCCGCAAGGAGGAATAATTTCACCTATATTATCTAATATCGTTTTAAATGAATTAGATTGGTGGATAAGTAGTCAATGGGAAACGTATAAACCGCAAAGAATGTCTAGTGAAAACTATGGTTTCCGTAGCTATGCAAGGAAATATACAAATATGAAATGCGGTTATATCATTCGATACGCAGACGATTTTAAAATTATGTGTGAATCATATGAGGACGCACAACGCTTTTATCATGCAACAGTTGACTTTTTGAATAAGCGACTAGGGCTTGAAGTAAGTAAAGAAAAATCTAAAATCGTCAATTTGAAAAAGAATTCTTCCAATTTTCTGGGGTTTAAAGTCAAACTTGTTAAACAAGGTAAATCAAAATTTGGCTATGTAGCCAAAACGGGAATGACAGACAAAGCTATCTTGAAAACTAAGAAGAAACTAAGAGAAAAGGTCAAAGAAATCCAAGAAAAACCTTTACCAAAAAGCGTATTGAACTTTAACATTACCCTTATTGGAATACAAAATTACTATAGATATGCTACCACGATTTATATGGATTTAACGGAGATAAATTACTCTCTTTTAAAAACTATGAAAAACAGATTTAAAAATAATGCAAAAATCATCAAATTTAGTGAAACACCTCCTGCTTTTAAGAAAAGGACAAAAGGAATCCAACCAAATACTAAAATATTTACTATTCAAGGTACTCCACTGTTGCCAATTACAGGAATTCATCATAAGAATCCGTGTAATTTTTCACAAGGTATCAACAATTTCACTGAAAAAGGCCGTAGTAAAATTCATACAAACCTTAGGGCGATACCAAGTGATGTACTTGCACAAGTAATGGCAACCTACTCAAGGAGTAGAAGTATTGAGTACAACGATAATAGAATATCTAAATATGTAGATCAATATGGTAAATGTTTTGTATCAGGAGAATTAATTGGGATTGACAGAGTTCATTGTCATTATATTATTCCCCTAGAACTTGGAGGAACAGATAAATATAGTAATTTAATAATTGTTGATTGGTTTATACATAAGCTTATTCACATGACAGATATACAAAAGATTACTAAAGTCCTCCGGTCTTTTAACCTTAATCAAAAGCAAGTGGAGAAGCTAAATTGCCTTAGAATTAAATCTGGTAAAGAACCGATAATTATGTAACTTATAACATCAGTTGAAATTGATGGAACGCCGTATGACACCGAAAGGGTCATGTACGGTGTGAAGCAGGGGAAAAGGTGGAGATAACTTCAAATCCTTACCTATTGCTATAGCTATATAATAATACTGTTCCAACATTAAGGGAAAATGGTTATGACATATTAGTATTTAACTTATTAGATACAAAGCGATCTATGAGATACAATTCCATGGACTTTGTAGATACCATTGAGGATGCTATGGGATTAGCAGAAATGATTATCTCAAATAGTGGTGGTATGTCAAAAGATCCTATGTGGTCAAATGCTGAGATTGCTTACTTTTCTGCACTTATGATGTACTTAAAGGAAACTAGACCAAAAGAAGAGCAGCATGTTAAAAGTATTCTTGCACTTGGTACTAAAATAGGTAGTGATGAAAAAGTATTAGATGAAATGTTTTTTGCTTTACCGGAAGATTCCGAAGCACTTGAGATGTACTACATTTTTAAAAATGCAAAAGACAAAACAAGAGCAGGTATTTTAATTGGCTTTGGGGTTCGGTTAAAATTATGGGTTTCTAAAAATATAGCTGGTCTAACAAGTACTAGTGATTTTGATTTAAATCAATTGGGACAAAGGAAGACAGCTTTATTCTTATTAATGCCAGATAGCGAAGCTACTTATGATTTACTTCCCGCATTATTGATTGACCAAATGTTTAATCGGTTATATAAACAAGCTGGCCGAAATGACTCTTTACGACTAGATGTAGAAGTGCTTTGTATATTGGATGAGTTGGCAAACATAGCCAGAATAAACGGTTTTGAAAGAAAGGTATCTACGATGAGGTCAAGGGGGATTGCTGTAGTTCCAATTTTTCAATCCTTAACCCAATTCAAAAACAGATATGACAATGATAGGTGGTCAGAAATTCTATCATCTACTGATACCATTGCTTTTTTAGGAACCAATGATAGAGAAACATCAAAGTACTTTTCTGATAAGTTAGGTAATACTACATTGTTAATCAACTCAATGTCAGAAGGACAAAATCGGACTTCAATGAGTCACAATTTCATGGGAAGACCATTGATGACAGCTGATGAATTAGAACGGATGGGAGAAAATCAAGTTATCATTTTTCAACGTGGCAAAAACCCAATGTTGATAAAAAAGCATATGTACTATAAGCAAAAACAATGGAAGAAATTAAAAAAGACTAATTGGCATGATGATATAAAAGAAAGAAATAATAATGATTTTACTGTCTTTAAACCATCGTTTATAGCTCCTCCAGGTGTAGCGTTTTTTAACCAAGGGGAAAGGGAAGGAAGCTTACCAGACTTTCTTGCAGCAGCACTTGGGAATATAGTTGTTGATAAAGAAACAGGTGAAATACTTACTGAGGAACCAGAGGAAGGCTATAAAGAAGAGACTGAACCTTTGATGGATAATGCTAATGAAATGAATTTTGAACTATTTGATAACGATGATGACTACATAAAGTCATTGATTGCGGAAGAACCGAAAGATGAAAATATTATAATTTAATTCACAAATAAGGTATACATGTATATTGTAAAATATACATGTATACCTTATAATTGTTTCTAGAGGTGTTGCTAATGAAAATAGCTTTTGTAATGAAGTCAGAGCTTGCATATCAACGATTATCAAATGAGCTAGGTAAAGATGAAGCAAAGCACCTTAAATCTCTTGATGATGTAAAAGAAGCAATTCAATATTCAAAACCAGATATTGTAGTCCTGGATAAAGAAGTTTCTTTTTTTGAAGATGCTGAAAAGCTCCTATTACGATTTAATGTTCATATTGTTGAATTCGATAAGGAGTTTGCACCAGTAATTGAACAGATAAAAACTCAATCAGTTTTTTTTAGTGATGAGGAAGAAGAATACGAAAAATATATACCCGACCATGTAAAGTATATGGAACAACTAAAAAAGAAGGTTGAGAAGCCAACTGAGCAAAAAATTATTTATCGAGAAAAGATTGTAGAAAAGGAAATAGAACGAATTTCTTTTACTTCTATTCCACCCAAATTAATTGTAATAGGTTCTCTTTGGGCGGGGGCAGGATCTACGACAATATCAGTGAACCTAGCAAGGGCAATTGCTTCAAGGGGTTTACAAGTGTCTTTGGTTGAGTATCCGACACAAAAACCTTATCTATTTGATTATCTAGATATCCATAACAAAGAAGATGAGGAAAGGGGGAAAATATACTTTGACCATGCTCAACTTATTAAAAGTGATGGTCATTTTACAAGAGACCGTAATTGGAATGAGAAAGGAATATCATGGTATGTAAATGATTCTAGATTTCCACCTGTAAAGAATTTCTCCTTTGATGAACTACTTAAACTTATATATTCTATTTCAACTCCTATCAAAATAATTGACATATCAACTAAATGGAATGACCCAACTATAAGAGATTTATTACACCAGGCGGATGAAATATTTGTTTGCGTTGAGCCAGATCCTATAAAAGTTGATTGGTTGGCCCAAATCAGCATTAATGGGCAAAAAACAGATTTTCAAAGGATGGAAAATAGGATTATTGATTATCTTACAGAGATGGAAAATTTAAATGGAGTTAGTTTTCAATATATTACTACAAAGGTCAATGATTCAATTGATATGAAAGAATGGCATGAAGATTTTATTTTTAAAGAGTCCTTAGTACTTTTAGACAACATACCATATGAAGATCATATGAGGTGTGTATGGAAGTCGACATTTCTATATGATAATCCCTACTACAAAGAAATGTTTGAATATGCTTTTAAGCCAATTTTCAAGAGAGTATTGCCATTAGAATTTCATTTACTAGAACAGGACAAGCACCAAAAAAAAAGTATAAAAAATATATTTTCAAACTTAATAAAAAAAGGTGAGGGATAAATAAAGAATGAAAAAGAAATCAATTGCTGTTTTTACTGCAGGCTTAATATTAATGGTAGGTGTAGCATTTATATTTGTTTATGAGTATTACATTGAACCTAAGGTAAATACAGTTCCGGTTGTAGTCGCTGCGAGTGATATAAATTTTAAAGAACCAATTAGTGAGGATGCTTTAAAGGTAGTTCAAGTTAAAAAAGACAACCTAGTCAATGGAGCTTACCAAACGCAAGACATTAACGAAATAAAAAATAACTATGCTGCTATTGATATAAAGGAAGGTACTCAGCTGTACGAAGCTTTAATTGATTCTTATAGTCTTGTTCCGGATGAAAAGAAGGGTGAGTTTATAGCTCCTATTCCTGACGAATGGCTTTTCGCAGTCCCAGGAAGCCTTAGAAGGGCCTTTGTGGCTGATTTTTATGCAATACCGGATGAAGACCAGCAAATGCTTAAACAAATTGTAAATGAAGCAAATAACGAAGATTCAAATAAAGATGAAGATAAGGAACAACCAATAGAAACAAATAAAGATACAGATACAGTATTAAAACAAGTAATTGATGGAGAACCAATTTTAAAAGATGTTCGTGTTGCTTCTGTAAAAGATAGTTCAAACAGCGAGGTTAAAAACGTTGAAGATCAAGAAAGTGGAAAAACTTCCACAGGTGTAATTTCAAATCTGGAAATTATCTCTACTAGTGAAATGTTACAAAGCTTAAGAGACTATACAGAAATGGGATACAAAATCTATGTCGTTTACAAATATGAAAGATAGGAGGAACAAGAATGAACGTGGATTTCTTGTCTAACAAAGCTGATTTTATAAGTCAATTTAGAGATAGAAGTTTTGTAGTTAATCAAATTAATTCTATCGAAGAAAGTACCCAGGACATACTTGTGGTAGGGGATGATGTTCTAGAATATACAGAACTTAGTACGCTGCCAAAAAATAAATATAACTACATCTTTTACGTCTTAACAAATGATTATGAACCAGGATTAGAAAAAGCAATAAAAGCAGTTTGTGATAGTTATGGTTTTGTTATGGTGTCATCTAAACTTACTACTAACCAAGTAATTGATGAAATTCAGAAAACAGTTTCACCAGTAAATACTAGTGTTAATTCTAATGTAGTTTCGTTTTTTTCTGTAGTGCCTAACATCGGAACTACATCTACAACGCTAAGTGTTGCTAAAGCAATCGCAAGTAAGACAAAAGCGAAAGTTGGAGTCCTTGTTTTAAATGCTTGGGACGATGGGACAGACCAATTGGAGTATAAAGGGAACTACTTAGATGATATAAAGAGTAAGTTGCAAAACCATATGTTTTCTAAAAATTCTAAAGGTGAACAGGAATTTTTAACTAACTTTCATATGGAAATCAAAGAACGTCTTTATATTTTAGGTGGGAATAGAAATACAAGGATGCAAAGACTTTATACAAAAGACGAGATTTATTATTTAATTGAGCTTTCAAAGGAAGCTTTTGACATTGTTCTTATTGATGCTGGAAGCCATTTTGATAATGCTGGTATGGTTCAATCTCTTAAAGAAAGTGATATGAAGTTTTTAATCGTCAACCAACAAAGGAAATGTCTAAAAAAATTCCAAGAAGTTAACGAAGATATTCTGTATCCATTAGGATTTAAGAAATCAGACTTCCTTATGATCGTGAATCAATATAGAGAGCAGATGCTGCTACCGACATCGAAGGATATATTTCATGAAATCAATGTACCTTTGATTACAACAATTGAAGAACTAAAAAATGGTTTAACTGCAGAAGTTAATCAGAAAACTTTATATGAGTTTCATGATATTTCTTATAATGAATCAATTGACTCATTACTAAGAACAATAGCTGCCAACTGCTCTATTGAAATTATAGAAAGTACTGAAAAGAAAAGGAAATGGCCTTTTGGGATAGGAGGGAGATAATATGACACAAACGAGTTCAGCTGCTGTATTTGATATAAATGATTATTTAGTAGAAAACGGTGTGCAACAGCTAAATCATAAAAAAGAAAAAAACACTAACTCCTTTCAAGAAGTTTGGATGAAAGTAAGGGAACATTTCAACACAATGTATGATAGTGACCGACTAACATCAAAGGAGAAAGAAAAACGACAGGAATTAGAGCATCGAGCAATTCAAGGGAATGTTGATGCTGAAAAAATATTGATAGGAGAAATTGAAGCATACCTAAGAGAAGAAAATCTATCGGGTACAAATTTTCCTGAGTACTATAAAAATTTAGCTAATGGTTGTTTTCAAGAAATATATAGATTTGGAGCTTTTTATAAGTGGAATATGTTTCCTGACTCACCTTCTGCAGTTATTCAGGGGGATGAACAATGGTTTAAGATTAAGGGCCAGTTCATTAGACAGGATGAAAAATTACGAGATGAAAACCATATTAAAGAGATTATAAGGGCACTCCAAGTGTACCATCCTGGATTAGTAATAAATGAGTCACATCCACATGCTGAATTTGATATGGAGGATGGCAGCCGTGTAACAGTTTTAGTGCCGCCAAGGGCCTTAAGACCAACAATTATATTTCGTAGATTCATAGTCAATAAGTTCTCATTTGTTGAACAGGCAGAAAGAGGAACAATTGCAGAAGAAGACATACCGTTGCTTAAAGCTTTATCAAAGGCTAATCTTAATACCATTGTAGCTGGGCCAGTTGAATCAGGAAAATCAACATTTCTAAAAACTATATATGCAGAAAGAGATCCGAAAAAAGTTGCTGTACTTATCGAGACGAGTAGAGAGAGCTTTTTAAAATTGGAGTTTCCGGATAGGTTAGTACATGATTTTTATACTACAAATGGCCGGATTCAGGATGTAATCCGAACTGCTTTGCGTGTAGATCATGATTTCGTCATAGTTCAAGAGGTTCGTGGAATCGAAGCCGAAGGAGCAATTTCCGGTACGGAAAGGGGTACTAGGGGATTACTAATGACTTATCATATTACTGATCCTCAAAATACCCCAATCCAATTAGCAAGACATATTACAGATGAGTTTCCTGCTAGAAAGGAAGCGAATGAGGTTAGAAGAATAGCACAGCAATTAGATTTAGGTTTTACGATGGAATCGAAAGAAAATAACAAAAAACGGCTTACCTCAATATATGAATTGTGTTATGACGTAAATACTGATTCTGCTTGGATAAATTATCTGGTGAAATATGAACCTGATACTGATAGCTGGACGTACAATGCCGAAATATCGCAGGGATTGAAGGAACGTATATTTTCAGTGGATAAACAATTAGGTGAATGTGTAATTGAGCATCTTAAGAAGCAAAGTGAAGCAGCACCCATAGCAGGCGAAACTATCTTCCCTTGTATTTTTAAGGAGGGATAAAGTGATTATAGAATTAGTCTTTAAAATAATAGGGTATTCCTTATTTGTTTATGGGCTCTGGTTGCTTGTAGGAGTTCCCTTTTTATCAGATTATATTGAAACAGAAATTAAGAAATTAAAACGAAAACGAGCAATAAAAAGGTTAAAAGATTTAAATAATACGGAATACGAGGATGAGTCACATTCCAAACTATATGAACATATTGAGTTAACCTTATCTAGTTTGCAAAAAAAACATGGAAGAAACCAAGTTTTTAACTTTTTCTTTCTAACGTGTATCATTTTCGTTGTTTCGTTTATATTCTTATTTGTTTTCTTGCAAGAGCTAATTGTAGCCCTATTGCTTAGTGTGATTTTTGCAATAATCCCTTACTTGTTAATGCGATTTTTACTCATTAACTTAAGGATAAGAACATCTATTGCATTCTATGAAATGTCTAACGTCTTATTACAAAACTACCAGGTATCTAATCGAGACATTTATTATACGGTATTCAATACTTCAAAAGAGACTAAAAATAATACCATGAAAAAGATCCTTATGAAGCTATTGAGCGCCTTACAAAAAGAACGCACAGAAGAAGAATTTAAAAAAGCCGTTAAAATTTTTGCCTATACCATTAATTCAACTCCAGCAAAGCGATTCTCTAAGTTGTTGGAAAAAGCACATTTAGAAAATGCTGATATATCAATTTCATTGAGAAGTCTTCAAGATGATATAAAAAAGAGAAAGCAAGATATGGAAAAAGAAAAGACAGATAAAATGGAAACGGTATTTATGGGTTATCTACCTATTGTAATGTTACCGATATGTTTCTACATGATGATGCAGTTTTCTTCTGGAAGGGATGTATGGTATTACTTTTTCCAAAAGACACCTATTACTTTATTTGCCATTTGTCTTGTTATGGCCATTTCATCAGCACTCACAGCCTTTTTATTAAGTAAACCAAGATCAGATTTATAATGGAAAAAAGTTCTTAAATGTATTGAAAAATATAAGGTATACATGTATACTCGAAATAGAAAGGAGGGATTTACATAACTTTTGATTTAATCTTTTCAGTCATTAAATATACTGTTTATCTCTTACTAGTTTTATCAGCATCTTTTATTGTTTATCGGGGGCTAAGTTCCCAAGAAGAAAGAGATAAACATAGGACGAAAATACAAAAACAAATCGCAGAACAAAAAAAGAAGTTTGTTAAACATGCCAATACTTCGGAATTGGATAAGAAGCTTAAGGCAGCCGGAAATCCAATTGGATTAACAGCAGCCAAATATGAAGCTATTAGAGCAGTAATAATAACTATATTAGTGATTAACTATTGTTTGTTCCCATTAATTAACGGGACGCTTTCAAATACACTGGTAATCATTCCTGCAGTAGCTTTCTTTGCAACAATGACAACAATAAAATATGCGCCAGCAGCAATAATGCTAAATAAACTAGTTGATATGGCTAATCGAAAGAAAATCATTGAGCTTTTTAACTTGTTTGACATGTTAAAAGCCGAGTTAGTATCCCTTAGTCCAAATCAACAAGTGAATGTTTATGGAATATTGAAAGATTCAGCTTCAATGTTTGATTACATAAATGTTCCTGTTAATAAATTCCTTAGTTTATGGAAAGCTGATCCTTTTCAAGCAAAGGAAGTTTTTACATCCATGATTGGTGGAGAAAGTGCAGAAGCGATAGGAGATATTTTATACCGGCTAGATAAAACAAGTAAGGAGGAAGCTTTGAAAATCATTGAAGCAGAATCCGAAGTATTCTCTTATCAATATTATGAGCAACAACTCCAAAATTCAGGGAAAAGAAAAACAGCATATTTTACTTATTACGCTTTAGCATCGGTCATGGTTTTTATATGGCTACTTTATTTAATGTTAGAAATGACTAAAGATTCAGTAACAACAAATCCATTTTAAGGGGGTGAGTGGTACTCATGGAAAAGTTCGTAGCTGCACTATTGTTTATCGTACTTGCTTGTTTTATCTTTGTTAACATGTTCCAAGGCGACATGACTGACTCAATCGGTGGTAAAACACAACAAACTACGGAAGTTATTGACGGAACAAATGTAGAATAACCCATAAATAAGCCATTGAGATAAGATTACCTCAATGGCTTATTTTATAGGAAATAATGTAATAGAGAAGCAGGAGGGTTGTATGGAAAAATTTCTAGTTTTTCTATTGTGTTTGCCTTTAGTCGTGTTAACCACTTTTCAAGGCCCTTTAATACAGAATGCTAGTATGGTAGAAGAAACTATTACTTTAGCTTTATATGAAGGTCAGAAAGAAGCAGCGCTTCAAGGTAGGTACGATAATGAAATATATAATCAAATAAAGGATTATCTTGTTGAACTACATCACTATGATAGAGATAGCATAGAAGTTAAAGGGACGGAAACACTCACAGCAAGGGGAGAAGAAATGAGGATTTCTATTACAGTACCGAAACCTCAAACCAATGTTTTAGAGATGTTCCAATTTAGTAACGATAAACCTTTTACAAAAGAAAAATATATTATGAGCGAGTATAGGTGATAGTATATGTATGATTTTATACGTGTATTCGCAATTATTTTAGTGATGATTTTTTCAATGGTACAAAGTGCTAATATATCTGTTTATGCGAGATCCAGTAAATATCTAAAAGAAGATATTGAGGTAGCGGCGCATGATGCTGCATTACAAATTGATCCGGAAGAAATGTCTAATGGTGATTTTGTAATTGATAAGGATAAGGCGAAGGAAGCCTTTAATAATACTTTTCAAAAGAATACTGGAATGGTAGCTGGTGATTATAAAATATTAACATTTGAGATTTTCGATGATTCTAATTCAACTTTTCCTTTAAAGTATAAACATCCAACTTATGACGTTGAAGATATATTTTTGGGACCTTCTGTATTTGCTATAGTAGAAACGAAGTCAAATAAATACTTTAATGCAGGAGAAAAGACAATACGGAAACTAGGTTCCTATACTTATAAATTAAAGGAAGGGACAACTAACACCCGTTCTTTAAACTCTAGTATTTCAAGTCTTTTAGCGACTGATGATATAGAACAGAAGATAGCGGAAAATGGTATGTATTGGCCTGTTCCGTTTACAAATAATATAACTTCAACCTTTGGTACTAGATCTCACCCAATAACTGGCGAAATAAAACTACATGCTGGTATAGATATAGCAGCAGCCGGTGTTGAAAATAAACCAGCCGTTAGTACATTAGATGGAGAAGTATTATATGCTGGTGAAATGAATGGATATGGGAATGTTGTAATAATTAATCATTCAAATGGTGTTCAGTCTAGATATGGACATTTAAATTCAGTTAATGTGGAAACTGGACAAGCTGTAAGCGCTGGTGATGTAGTAGGAGCTATAGGGAGTACAGGGGATTCCACAGGAGCACACCTTCACTTTGAAATAAGAATAAACAATGAGCCAGTAGACCCAATAAATTATTTTAAAGCTTTTTAGAAAATTTTTCTAAAAAGCTTTTTTTAGTTGGACGATATATAAAGTGAGATTGACTATCACCAAGTATACATGTATACTTGGTGTATAGATAATAAAATGACTGGGGGAAACATTAATGAAGAAAATTTTAGTAAGTGTAGGGATTTTATCTTTGATTTTAAGCGGTTGTGGTGCTGCAGAGGATGATTCTTCTTCAAAGAGTAATGCGGAAAGTGAAGTAGCAGCCAAGAAGACAGATGAAGAAGAGAAAGCCAAAGTAGAAGAAAAAGAAAAAGAGGAAAAGGAGAACAAAGAAAAAGAAGAAGAAAAGTCTAAGGAGGACAAAGAAAAAGAGACTAAAGATGAGAATACTAAAAATGAGGATGATTCTAAAACAAGTGATTCAAAAACAGTAAAAACAGCTGCAGCACAAACTAGTAATAGTGCAGATTCTAAAAGTTCTGTAAAAACAAGTAGCAGTAATTCATCAAGTTCTAACAAATCAAATTCGACTAGTAGCTCTAAGTCTGATTCATCAAGTAGTAATAAATCTAGTTCAACAAACAAAACAAGCTCAACAAGCAATAGTAATAAAACAAGTTCAAATACATCAACAAGTAAACCAAGTTCAAGTTCTCAAAACAAACCATCAAATTCAAATAATGCATCTAGCAGCAAGCCTTCAACATCTAAGCCGTCAACTCCATCAACATCAAAACCAGCAGAAGAAAAACCAGCTGAAACTAAACCAAGTAAACCAGCTGAAACTAAGCCGGAAAAACCAGCAGAAGAAAAACCAACTGAAAGTAAACCGTCAACACCTTCAATTAGTGCTACAGCTCAACAAGTGTTAAAAGCATTGCCAGGTGGATATGACGTAAAAGATGTTAGTGGTGCAGTAGCTATCATGAGTGGCGGTTCTAAAGTAGCATCTGTCTCGCATTCAAGTTTACTTATAGATTCAATTGGACATAAGGAAGCTGGAATTAAAGGGGCTGCAGCTTTAGGTGGAAATGCAGCAAATATTAGAGCAGCTATAGATCAAGCTCTAGAAAATGCTGGTGTTGCTAAAGTGAATGGTGTCCAGGCAATGAAAAATGGAAGCAAAGTAATGGTAACTTGGTAATCGGTTAAAGGAGGATTATATGAAGCTTTTCAAAAAGATTGTCTCTTTAGTATTTATACTTTTAATTTTGTTAAATACTATACCTTCTTATCAAGAAACTGCTTCTGCAAGTCAAAAAGTAACAGTTTTACAATACCAAGGTGAAATTGATAATAAAATAAAGTATCAAAATGAAATCTGGACTGATTACCCTAATCCAGAGTATGGTGATTACCCTGAAACAATTACATATAACGAAAATGGTTATAGCGGAACACTAAAAGCAACAAGAATTAAGCTAGTTCCACAAAATAAAAAGGATCAATGGGTAAAAGATAGAACCAAAACTTTTAAGGATGATTGGACAAGTAATTGGGTTAACAATAAAGATGAAGTGAGTTCTCCAACTTCCGTGAAAGGAAGTTATTTCGATGAACCAAGTGGAAAAAATGTAAGTTATACATTGAAGAAATCAGGTGGATTAAAAGAATCAGACCATAAGGTTGATTGGTTTGAATATAGATCCGAAGGTAGAGCTGATAACTATGATAAAGATAATAATAGATATCTAGGATTTATGTCCAATGATAGTGAGACTTATTATGCTGGTAAATGGACGGATAAAAAACCTGGTGATGCACCAGACAGTTTTTATGGTGATCCATTTCTGTTAGGTATGTATGATTGGAAATTAGTTGATTATGGCTGGGATGAATCGAAAGTAGTAAATGCTGATGATTGGGCCAAAAAAGGGACTTCATATGCCAATAAACTTGTTAAAAGTGATGGAGAGTATTGGTGGAGGTCTGAAAGTGGAAGACTTAACAAATATCGTCGGGGTGTTTGGATTGATTACGAGGTTAGAATCAACTTATATAAGTACAAACAAGATTACCAAGCTACTGTAGATTTACCTGATTATGTGGATTATCAATATTCAGATAAGTGGAAGGTATATGTAGAATATGAAGGTACTTCTTATTCATCTAACTTAACTGCAGATGATATTGTGATAAAAGATCTAAGAGGTAATGTAGTAAATACCTTGATTAAAGGTAAACAATATCAAGCTGAAATAACTTACTCTAATACAGGGGAACTAAGGGCAGAAAAGCATAAAATTGCTTTATACGAAGATGATAAATTATTAAAAGAGACGGAAGCAAATAGTTTAGAAAAGGGCAATAAAAGGACACATAACATAGCGTTCACAGCTGATAATACAGGAAAAAAAGTATTTAAAGCCAAAATTGATTCATCTAATTTAATTCAAGAAACAAATGAACTAGATAATGAAGTTAGTATTAACAAGACAATCAATTATGTGAATTTAAAAGCACAAAGTATAGTTTTTGTTGATTCTAACGAAAAGGAACAAAAGCATTTAGTAAAAGGAAAAACCTACAAGGCAAAAGTAACTTATTTAAATGAGAGTGAAATAGTTGTTCCAGAACACAAGGTTTTATTATCAGAAGAAAAGGAATCAATTGCTGAGGTTACAACAACCTCAATTGAACCTAATAAGGCAAGAACAGTTTATTTAAACTTTACTGCTGCACATTCAGGAGATTCTAGAGATTTTCAAGCTTTTGTAGATAGTGGAGATGATATTGAGGAAACTAATGAAGATGATAATAAGGTAGATAAAAGCATGTTAGTTAACACCATACCGAGTATTTCCTTAGATTATTCACCACATAGCCTTTTTGAAGGGGATAGTGTGAACATTATAATGAATCCTGAGGATGAGGATAATGACAGGCTTACCGTAACCCTTGAAATGCAAAACGGAAGCAATTGGACGCAAATATATACTAAATCTAACGTTATTGCTAGAACTACTTTAAATAAGGGACTAGATAATTTAGAACCAAGGGAATATAACTTCCGTGCAATAGTAACAGATGAACATGGAGAAAGTGCTCAATCTACTTTAGAGTTTTCAGTAACTCCTTTAAAAATCGCTGGTAAGGTTGAACATACAGATAAGTGGAGATTAATTCATGAACAACTAGGTAGCTCAGAAAATCAATTTTTCTCTGGCGAGAAGTTTATACTATCTGCAGCAGTGACGGATCATCCAATTGATTATGTTACAGTTCAATTTATAGGTTCTCAAATTAACGGAAGTATTTTAGATAAAACGATTAATTTATTACAGAATCCTCACCCGATTTATACAGGGGAATTTTATGATATTAGTATGTCCGATACAAAAAGGAAGCTTCAAAATGGAAGTGCTCAATTTATATTTGTGGCAAAATGGAAAAATGGTGTCACAAAAGTAGATCAGGTTCCTATTGAGATAATAGACGACATATATGGAGCTTTTGACTTCTTTAGATCTTCATAAGAGATGATATTTACCTAAATGATATTATGTTATGAGGAAAAAGGAGGGAAAAAGAATTGAAAAAACTAATACTATTTTTTTTAGTGATGACTATTCTTACTGCATGTGGGAAGGAAAGTTCCAAAAAAGAAAATGAGTCCGAAAGTCCTTCTGATTCATTAACATCTCTTTTTGAACATGCTTCTAATAATGAATATTCAAATATGGAACAGTATATCTCAACAAATATACTGAATGCTATGGAATCAAATGGTTATGGAATGAATGCTTATGCAGCAGATATAACTGATAATGGTTCTATAGAATCTATAGAAGTCTTAAGTGAAGAAATTAAAGGCGAAGGGGCCACAATAAAATATAAAGAAATTTATACTGATGGTTCTGAAAAAGATAATATAGTTTCTTTAACTAAAGAAGATAAAAACTGGAAGGTTTCTCCCCAATAAATATCGAATAAAGAAAAAGAAGGGAATTTTATCCTTCTTTTTCTTTTTTAACTTGTCAACTTTTGATTGTAAAATTTAGGCTTTTTACATGATAATGATTGATAAGTTATAATTATATTGTATGATGATTATGGAAAATAATTTAATCTACTATTAAGTGTTATTTTTTTTATACAATTCCTCGATTTTTATTGAATGACATGCAAGAATACATGTATACTTAAGGTGTATCTTAAAAATCAAAGAGAATCAAGGGATTGGAGGTTGAGGGGGAGAATACATAATGACTGAAAAGTCGACTAGGAATCTACATGATCCTAAATCGTATCGAATATATCGTCTATACAAAATTCTATTTGAGTCTTGCGTAGATGTTTTTGGTAAAAGAACAGGTTTATCAGATGCTCTTATTAATAGGTTATTTGAATCAAATGAAATTGAAGAATTACCAACTTACACTAAGGCTATATTAGTTGAAAAAATGTTAGATGAACTACAAAATATTAATAAACCTAAGAGCGAATTAATCGAATCGCTTTCTTCACCTAGAATGAAATTAGTAAAACAAACTATGATAGATAATGGACTTGAATGGGATGGAGTAAGAGAATATATTCATTTCCGAATTTTACCGAACTATAGAGATTTTATTCAAACATATGCAGATGATACATTAGGTGAAGTAATTGAATTAGCAATTGCTAACTTTATTAATAATCGTACAGACTTTGAATTTAACTTAATTGAAATTTCTTTCTCATATAATGTTCTAAGTGTAAAAAACAAATAACCTGATAAATTTTCAGGTTTTTTTAACAAACCTTAAGTATACATGTATACCATTTAATGGAGGATTTATGAAGAATTTGAAAGTTAGTATTAAAGATAAAGGGGTAAAATTAGCAGTAATTTCATTTGAGGATGAAATTAAATTATCTCTAAAAGAACTTAGAAAAAATGGAATTCTTGGAGAAAACCAATGTATTCAAGAACTTCCAGAAGCAAAACTTAAAAATATAATAAAGAAATACAAGATGAAAAATATTCCGAGAATAAATAGAGATCCTGGCGGCGGGAAACATGTAAGTCACCAATTATAAGAAACCATGGAGAGTTTAAATGTTTAAACGAATAAGAAACAAACTAAATGATTTGGCCCGTTTAAGTGAAGATGTAATGTTGTTAAGAGAAGAAAAATTCAAGCAAGAAAGAGAAATAAAGTTTTTAAAACATGAGCTAAGTAGAAAAAGTGAAGCAATTAAATTACTTGGTCAGAAGAAAGATAATCATTCGGGATATTTATATTGTGTATTTCAACTTCACCCTGAACAACCTGATTCGTTTTTAGATTTATATAAAGTATTTAGTAGTAAAGAAAGTGCCGAGTTATTTATAAAGACAATAAAAGAAGAATTACCTAACACTAAATGGATATGGGAATCATGGCAATTACATAAATAGAGTGGGCGGCAGCACTGACTCCTGGTAAGCAGCTTTTCCCCTATCGGTCCACAGCAGCCAACCAGGAGTATGTGTCGCTACGGCGCTAAAAAGCTCGCTAACCACGGACTGTACGGCTTACGCCTACATTCCGTAGGTTCCAGATCTTTTTGCCTTTCAGGCCGCACCGCACGAGCCGAAGACCGTTAGAAACAAAAAACCTTAAACCCAAAGGATAGCAGGCTACCGCCTGCTTTTTATTATGGCATTTTTCCCCTTTTGCCTTCCGTATGGTATTGATTCGCACGGCCACTAAGGCTGCAGCAGGCAGGACACCCGAACCTTTCCTGCTGCAGCCAAAGTGGCCGAGGGAACAGGTCAAGGGGCCAAAAACTTTTTCGCTTTAAGAGCAAAACCGGAAGCGAAAAACTTTTCGTCTTTAACCCTTGACCCATTCCCTATGCGATCAATTCATACTCCATGTCAAAACGGGAAAAATAATTCCCTTTTGGGAACTGCCTTCCATCCGGAAGACAAAAGAAAAATG
>NZ_JBBOTZ010000006.1:0-7500 GCF_038005785.1 Niallia sp. FSL R7-0271
TTTTATAACGCAAGTTATAAAAACGATTATTGTTGACGTTTTGTTTGTTCAGTTTTCAAAGAGCAATTTTTCGTTGCTATTAGGAGCAACTTTTATATAATAACATATCATTTCATCGTCGTCAACTTCTACGAACAAACTTTTTTATTTTGTATAAAAAGAAAGTTTTTATTCGTTTTAGCGACATTTATTAATATATCACCATTATTCGTGGAAGTCAACTTCTTTTTAAAGCTTCTTACTAATTTCTTCAATGAAGCGAGTTTCTATTCTACATAATAAACTCTTTTATAGCAATAGTAGTTAATTAAACAAGTATTAATAATTAAAAAGAACAAAAACCATAATGGTTTTTGTTCTTTTTAATTTAACATCATTTTTCCCCTACGATCATTCAATTCCTTCATTATTGCTTCCTTCTTTGAATTCCATAAATTTAAAGCATCATCTTCATTCATATATTTAATAAATGTTTGCAAAGCCTCATTCTTCATCATCCAGTCTGTTAAAAATTCTACTCTTTTAATTTTACGCTTTGGTATATGGCTCTTTATAAAATCTTGAATAGCATCATTAACAGGATCCACTTCAATAATTTCGTTACTTATCTCATTCTTTAACTTGTATGTGATAAATCCTATTGGATTTTCTATTTTATAATTATCTCTAATTGACTCCATTACTTGAATTACATTTCTTTTCCCATACTCCAACCAGTTTTGTATAGTTTTATTCGGTACTTTGAAACCTAAATCATTCGCCAAACTTTTGATATCATTAATATCATTTTTAGAAACAACAAAAAGATCTTTTTCAAGTTCTTCTGTATTTAACACTTCAGTTTTAATGGAATTAGATATCGGAACTGGTAGAGGTTGAATAATGGAATCTTTAGGTTTTATAAAGAATTTAATTTCTTTAACAGCTCTTCCTTGTTTAATCTCTTGAAATTCAAATGTAATATCTGATTTTTTGTTTATCTGTTTTTGAGAAGGCAGTAATACTCGTTGCTTAAAATTCCCGTAAGCAGGATATATATTTGTTGCCCCTAACTTATGTCTAAGATCTTCCATATTGAAAGTTCTTTCTTTTAAACGTTCATATTGCTTTAGTAGCTCGTATATCCTTATAGAATAATGTCCCTTTAGTTTACTTACATTTTTTAAATGATAAGATGTAAACTCCTTTTTCAATTCTAATAAATATGGGGTAAGAAATTTATGGAGTGTAAGCTCAATGGTCCCTTTTTTATAGTTGTAATCAGCTTGGGATAACCATTGAACTTGTACCAATCTTTCCTCGAACCTAATTTCATAAATTTTAGCTAACATATTTCTCGTAATTTCTTCTAGTTCCTTATATCTCGTATTACTATTACCGCCAATCAATTTAATGAAATCTTTTATTGTAAAAGTGTAAGATTGAAACTCCTTATCATTCGGTTGCACTAAACTAATAAGTGTTAAGATGATTTTTTGTTCTATCTCAGTTAATTTATATGCTGCTTCAATAAGCTGATTTGATTTTGTAATTAAGTTGTCCGCGCTTATTTTGGATCCCATATCAAAACTCCTTTTTAATGATCATTCTAAAATATAACAAAGAATGCAAAGGAGCGTCTACTTCGGGTTATATTTCCGAAAATTCAGAATCAGTTTTCGGAAATTACTCAGTTTTTGTTATAGTTTACTCAGTTTTTGTTATAGTTTACTCAGTTTTTGTTATAGTTAAGACTCAGTTTTTGTTATAGTTTACTCAGTTTTTGTTATAGTTTACTCAGTTTTTGTTATAGTTTACTCAGTTTTTGTTATAGTTAAGGTCTCTGAACCCTTGGTACATAAGAGTTTTAAGCCTCCGAAAACAATAAAAACAATAAAAACAATAAAAACAATATATGATAAAACAATCAAAACAATACTTGGTGAATGATTAATTTTTCATTATTTCTGTCTATTTAAAATAATGAATTAATAGTTCTGCTAATAAAGTTGTTATATTTTATATATATTAAAGGATTTCAATTATTTTTCTAGAAAGGTTTATATAAATAAAAGAAGAAAACAACGTTGGAAGGAGGCGTGGTTTTGGCTATTACTATTACAATGGGAATACAAAAAGGTGGTTGCGGGAAATCCACTACTGCTGGAATACTAGCATATTTATTAAGCAGAGATGGCTATAAGGTTTTAGCCATAGATATGGATTCTCAAGGTAATTTAACTGAATTAATATCTAATCAACCTTCTAATGAATTTGTAGGAAAATCAATACTAGAAGCAATGCAGAATCAAAATATGAAAGATTACATCCTACCTATAGGAAAAAATTTAGATTTACTTCCTGCTACTAATTTTTTAGCTACTTTTCCAAGATGGATTTATACGGGAAGAACATATAAAGGTGATAGTATTCCTTTCAAAGGAATACCTAGTTTAATTCTAGATCAAAGTTTAGATGATATAAGAAGTGAGTATGATTTCATTATTATTGATACACCACCGTCATTGTCAGAACAAACAACTAATGCATTATGTGCTAGTGAATATGTAGTAGTGTTGTTTGAGTGTTCTAACTGGTGCTACTCAGCAATTCCTAACTTCATGGAATCCGTCGCCAGTGCTAAAAAACATGGAAATAGAGGTACTGAGGTAATAGGAATTTTAAGAACATTAAATGACTTAAGAAGAAGTGATGCCAAAGCATTTAATGAAATGATTACAGAAGATTATCCTAACGAAGTATTTAAAACTGTTATTAATAGAAGAGCTCCTATTGGTCGTTTAGCTTTATATGGATTCAATAAAAACTCAGAGTTAAAACCGGCTTTACTACAATATGAGCAATTTTATAAGGAGTTGATAGATCGTGTCCAAAGTAAATGATATTAAAAATTTGAAGCGGCTTCAAAAGCAAATTACGCCATCACAAGCTTTAGCTGAAGAAATTATTGAAGAGAAAACATTTAAGCAGGAAAAAAAGTTAATAAGAAAACGAGTATCTTTTGATTTAAGAACAGACTTACATAGAGAATTAAAAATGCAATCTTTATTGCAAGAAAAAAACATCTATATTTTAATTGAAGAAGCATTAGAGAAATATCTAAATAAGATTAAAGAATAATTTTGTGCATCCAATATTTGAGTGCGTAAAATTATTTTATCCGCAGTTAACATAATGCATCTTATCCAAAGCAGCACCCCAAACAAAAGACGGAATCCGGCCATATTCGGGCAAATTCCGTCTTTTTCCCTTCGGGAAATAATCAAAAAAAGGACTAAAATTGATAAGAACAATCTCTTATTTACTTCATCTTTCTTACGAATTCTATTTAATAGTCCATTTGACATTGGTATTATAAAAATTAATTTGGGTAAATACTAAATAAACAACTCATCCTAGCGTATCGCTAATAAAAGTTTTTTGTATCGCCTCTTCTAATTCTAATTGCTTCATCCTGGATTTTGCATATCTTTTAGTTACATTTATATCTTTATGACCAGCTAATTTTGAAACAATCTCCAAGCCTACGCCTTTATCTATAAGCTTTTGACAGAAAGTATGTCTTAATTTATGTGGATGAACATTATACTTCTTCAACATATATTGAATTGATCTTTCTGTTAGCCGCTCATTAGATCTTGAAGTAAATAAAGCTTCATCACTGTTAAACGAATCACAGTATTTATGAAGATATTCCTTAGCTTCTTCTGACAATGGAATAAATCTCTCTTCACCAGTTATTCCATTTTTAACGATTAACTGCTTTTTTATAAGATCAATATTCGACTTATTTAAAGAACATAATTCAGATACTCTAATACCTGTATGGAGCAATAAATAAACGATAGCTATATTTCTTCCATGCCCATCTTTTTTAACTTTTTGAAGCAGCTGATTGTACTCAAAAGATGTTAAAATTTCTAATTCTCCCTTTTTTTCTATAGGCATAACTTTAATATCTAAAATTATTTCTGGACGTCTCAAGAACTTAGCGAAGGTTCTAATAGAACCAAGTATTTTATCAATAGTTATTGGACTTTTCCCCTGCTGCTCTAAAAAAGAGAGATAATTTTGAACATCTTGCTGAGATATGTTCTCTAAATAAGTAGGATATTTGTAGAGCCAGTCTTGAAATTTTTTCATTTCACGTTGATAAGTAGTGACGGTGTTAACAGATTTGCCTTCTGTTTCAAGCCAGTCTGCAAATTGACTAATTACATTAGATTTTTGCACTTTATCACCCCTAAATTCAGACTTGGTACCTTACTTAATATCTTAAATCATAAAAAGAAAGAAGTAAACTTCCGCGATGAATTTCAAAAAAAAAGGGGATAGTAGCCTAACGACTACTATCCCCTTTTGGTGCCTGGCGACGTCCTACTCTCACAGGGGGAGAACCCCCAACTACCATCGGCGCTGAGAAGCTTAACTTCCGTGTTCGGTATGGGAACGGGTGTGACCTTCTCGCTATCGCCACCAGACTATGTAATTTTGAGAGTTATTCCCTCAAAACTAGATTATGTTGTAAGAAGAAAGAATGAGTAATCATTTATTAGTTAAGTCCTCGATCTATTAGTATTTGTCAGCTCCACGTGTCACCACGCTTCCACCTCAAACCTATCAACCTGATCATCTTTCAGGGATCTTACTAGCTTACGCTATGGGAAATCTCATCTTGAGGGGGGCTTCATGCTTAGATGCTTTCAGCACTTATCCCTTCCGCACATAGCTACCCAGCTATGCCTTTGGCAAGACAACTGGTACACCAGCGGTGCGTCCATCCCGGTCCTCTCGTACTAAGGACAGCTCCTCTCAAATTTCCTACGCCCACGACGGATAGGGACCGAACTGTCTCACGACGTTCTGAACCCAGCTCGCGTACCGCTTTAATGGGCGAACAGCCCAACCCTTGGGACCGACTACAGCCCCAGGATGCGATGAGCCGACATCGAGGTGCCAAACCTCCCCGTCGATGTGGACTCTTGGGGGAGATAAGCCTGTTATCCCCGGGGTAGCTTTTATCCGTTGAGCGATGGCCCTTCCATGCGGAACCACCGGATCACTAAGCCCGACTTTCGTCCCTGCTCGACTTGTAGGTCTCGCAGTCAAGCTCCCTTGTGCCTTTACACTCTACGAATGATTTCCAACCATTCTGAGGGAACCTTTGGGCGCCTCCGTTACTTTTTAGGAGGCGACCGCCCCAGTCAAACTGCCCACCTGACACTGTCTCCCACCCCGATAAGGGGTGCGGGTTAGAATGTCAATACAGCCAGGGTAGTATCCCACCAATGCCTCCACCGAAGCTGGCGCTCCGGCTTCCAAGGCTCCTACCTATCCTGTACAAGCTGTACCAAAATTCAATATCAGGCTACAGTAAAGCTCCACGGGGTCTTTCCGTCCTGTCGCGGGTAACCTGCATCTTCACAGGTACTATAATTTCACCGAGTCTCTCGTTGAGACAGTGCCCAGATCGTTACACCTTTCGTGCGGGTCGGAACTTACCCGACAAGGAATTTCGCTACCTTAGGACCGTTATAGTTACGGCCGCCGTTTACTGGGGCTTCAATTCAGAGCTTCGCGCGAACGCTAACCCCTCCTCTTAACCTTCCAGCACCGGGCAGGTGTCAGCCCCTATACTTCGCCTTACGGCTTCGCAGAGACCTGTGTTTTTGCTAAACAGTCGCCTGGGCCTATTCACTGCGGCTCTCTCGGGCTTGCACCCAAAAGAGCACCCCTTCTCCCGAAGTTACGGGGTCATTTTGCCGAGTTCCTTAACGAGAGTTCTCTCGCTCACCTTAGGATTCTCTCCTCGCCTACCTGTGTCGGTTTGCGGTACGGGCACCTTGAATCTCGCTAGAGGCTTTTCTTGGCAGTGTGGAATCAGGAACTTCGGTACTATATTTCCCTCGCCGTCACAGCTCCGCCTTCACGGTAATGGGATTTGCCTCATTACCAGCCTAACTGCTTGGACGTGCTAATCCAACAGCACGCTTACCCTATCCTCCTGCGTCCCCCCATCGCTCAAACGATTCATAAGGTGGTACAGGAATATCAACCTGTTGTCCATCGCCTACGCTCTTCAGCCTCGGCTTAGGTCCCGACTAACCCTGAGTGGACGAGCCTTCCTCAGGAAACCTTAGGCATTCGGTGGATGAGATTCTCACTCATCTTTCGCTACTCATACCGGCATTCTCACTTCTAAGCGCTCCACCAGTCCTTACGGTCTAGCTTCAACGCCCTTAGAACGCTCTCCTACCACTGACATCGTAGATGTCAATCCACAGCTTCGGTGATACGTTTAGCCCCGGTACATTTTCGGCGCAGAGTCACTCGACCAGTGAGCTATTACGCACTCTTTAAATGGTGGCTGCTTCTAAGCCAACATCCTGGTTGTCTAAGCAACTCCACATCCTTTTCCACTTAACGTATACTTTGGGACCTTAGCTGGTGGTCTGGGCTGTTTCCCTCTTGACTACGGATCTTATCACTCGCAGTCTGACTCCCAAGGATAAGTATTTGGCATTCGGAGTTTGTCTGAATTCGGTAACCCGATGGGGGCCCCTAGTCCAAACAGTGCTCTACCTCCAATACTCTTACCTTGAGGCTAGCCCTAAAGCTATTTCGGAGAGAACCAGCTATCTCCAAGTTCGATTGGAATTTCTCCGCTACCCACACCTCATCCCCGCACTTTTCAACGTGCGTGGGTTCGGGCCTCCATCCAGTGTTACCTGGACTTCACCCTGGACATGGGTAGATCACCTGGTTTCGGGTCTACGACCACATACTATTACGCCCTATTCAGACTCGCTTTCGCTGCGGCTCCGTCTCTTCAACTTAACCTCGCATGTAATCGTAACTCGCCGGTTCATTCTACAAAAGGCACGCTATCACCCATTAATGGGCTCTAACTACTTGTAGGCACACGGTTTCAGGATCTATTTCACTCCCCTTCCGGGGTGCTTTTCACCTTTCCCTCACGGTACTGGTTCACTATCGGTCACTAGGGAGTATTTAGCCTTGGGAGATGGTCCTCCCTGCTTCCGACGGGATTTCACGTGTCCCGCCGTACTCAGGATCCACTCAGGAGGGAACGAAGTTTCGACTACAGGGTTTTTACCTTCTATGACTGGCCTTTCCAGACCTATTCATCTACCCCGTTCCTTTGTAACTCCATGTAGAGTGTCCTACAACCCCAAGAGGCAAGCCTCTTGGTTTGGGCTAATCCCGTTTCGCTCGCCGCTACTCAGGGAATCGCGTTTGCTTTCTCTTCCTCCGGGTACTTAGATGTTTCAGTTCCCCGGGTCTGCCTTCTGTTACTCTATGTATTCAAGTAACGATACTATCCCATTACGGATAGTGGGTTCCCCCATTCGGAAATCTCCGGATCAAAGCTTACTTACAGCTCCCCGAAGCATATCGGTGTTAGTACCGTCCTTCATCGGCTCCTAGTGCCAAGGCATCCACCGTGCGCCCTTTCTAACTTAACTTGTTTCGGCTAAA
>NZ_JBBOTZ010000007.1:0-8068 GCF_038005785.1 Niallia sp. FSL R7-0271
ATGGTTTTTATGGATATTTTAGGTATTATTCCTTTCGTTTTTTGGCTTATAGTTATCATAGGAGGAATATATTTACTTATAAAATTTCTCAAGAAAAAATAAAAAAGCCTAAGATCTTAGGCTTTTTTATTGGAATCAACTTTTAGAAAGAAATCCATCCACCAGTTTTCCAGTCTGACCGTGTAGAATCCACTTTATAGTATCTGTTTTTTCCATCTCCACGAGCATAAAAATCAACAGAGTCATTAATGAAACCTAAACTACCAGTTGAGTATACTGTCCATGAAGCTCTTCCATAGGCATCTCCACCACTTAAATAACCTTTTCCAATTCCTTTTTGCCATATCATAGAAGGATTTATGTTACTGTGGCTTCCGTAATTATCTAAAACTTTTGTAGCTGTTGAACCTGAATAGTTAAAAACAACTGTACTATATAATGTAGTTGTTTTAATACCTAAAACATACAGTTTATAGGTAGCAGTTACAGTTTTTTTCCCAGTCGCTAATACTCCTATTGAAGGGTTAGTATTTGTTTGTAGTTCTACAGGTACTTTATTTCCTTCTATGTTAATGTTTGATACGCCAGGATTAGCATTTGCTGTACCGATTAATTTCATATAATTATCTGGTTGTAATGCTAAAAGAAAAGTGTTTTGTTCTTCTTCACTTAAATTTTTAAATGCTTCTAATCCTTCTGCTGCGTAGTCATCTATTTTGCTTTCCTTTTCTAAATACTCAATATAATTAGCTGGTGATTCAATATACTTCAGTCCATCTTCAGTAGAGATACTTTCTGCATTAGCTGATTTTAAATCTAAACCAAAATTACTAATTAATAAAAATACAAGTGAACCTAACACAAAAACAATTCTTTTCATACTCATAGAAACAATCTTCCTTCCCCTTAATTTTTTATATCAATCCGAATAATTTCCAGATTAATAACATAGATAATAAAAAAATGGAAAAAAATAAGAATATTCTAGGGGGTATATATTGTGCAGGAGGAAGTAAAAGCTATTTTAATAGGTTTTGTTACTCTAATCGCTGCTTATTTGACTGTGTTTTCTTTATGGTTTTGTTTAGTTGCAATAATATTTGGAGTTATAGGATATAAACAGGCAAAAAAAATTAAAGAGAGAAAAAACAATTATATTTTTATGGGGAAAATATTAAATAGTATAGGGATTTTGTCTTCTATACTGCTATTTATGTATTATGTAACCGGTCCTATTTAATTTCGGTTTTAAAAAAGAAAATACCTCCTTTTATAGAAAAAAATTACATTTCATTTAAAATATGAACTTTTTATTTCGTATTAGGATAAAAAGAAAAAAAGCATAGGAGACGATCCTATGCTTTTTATTTTATTAATTTCAAATATAATCTAGTAAATTAGTATTGCTAGAATAGATTGATAGGTATAAAATTACAGATAACTAAATAGTCCGGATAATGAAAAAGAACTCCAACTGTTAAAGTGGTGTTGGTCGCACCCTTTAACCGTCTCCCTATTCTCGGTAGGGAAACACTTGTCGAAGTCCTTTGAACATATAACGTTAAGTATTATATACCAATCATTTTAGTGTATAAAACACGTTTATTCAAGGAAAAAAAGTTTCCTTTTTTCGATAACTTTTGATAAAAGACACTGTTTCCCATTGGTTTATGGGATAATAGTGTCTTTTTTTGTTCCGAAAAAGGAGAAATTGAACATGACAGTATTTGTGGAATCACACCAATTTAATCAAATGATATCTTACACACCATATGTAGAAACAAAAACAGAAAAGAAAAAAGTTAAGTACAGTTTATTAGAATCTATTCAAGAGTCCATAGGGGATAAATGGTACCGACTAAAAGAAGGAACAAGACAGGCTTTTGATATGGTCTGTTTCTTCAGTACGGAGTTAGGATTCTTTTATGCGAGTGACGAATACCTGGCAAAAAGGAACGGGATCAGTGACCGAACTATCCAATATCGCCTGAAAGAGCTAGTAGAACTGGGACAAGTTATAAAAGTATATCGACGTGCCAGAAAGTGTAACGGTCGGGGGAACCCAGTCTATCTATTTGTTAATCATCCTTACTTCCAATATTGGGTGAATTTATTAGGACTTGATAGGACTAATTTCCAAACAGATTGCGAAACAGAAAACAGCGAAAAGCCTTCTGGCAGTAGGGAAAAAGAAGGGGAAACTTTTTCTACCTATCTAGTACCTGAAAAACAAGAAAATAATATATATAAGCAAGCTAATAAAATAATTCAATATGTAACTAATAGAGTTACTGATTCCATAAAAAAAGGCACTAAAATCACATACATGTCCAGTTACGTAGATACATTGGTTACAAAATTAGAATGGCAAGCTCTTTATGCTGAAAATAATCGTCAAATTAAGGCTAAACAGCAAGCACATAACGAATCATATGAGAAGGTCAAAGGCATGTTAGGAAAAGAACCTGTTAAAAAGGTACCTTTCTACAATTGGTTAGAAAATTAAAATGCCATTTAAAACGTATTTCAAAGCGATTATATACACTTTGAGTTTATAATCCCAACTTCATTGAACTATGCCTGCTAACTTTACGTTTTGTATAAGTTTCTTTGAATAAGACACCCTAAAAAAAGGGGATTAGTAGCATTTTTTGTTTTTTCCTAAACCCTAAACAGAGCTTTTTATTAAGCCACTTAGGAGGGTTTCACATGAAAGGAAACCATGTAGATTTAACAGCTTCTGAAATAGCAATTCTTTGGACTGCCTATATGAATGACAGCATGAGTAAATGTATTTTAGGTTATATGCTAAAACATATAGAGGACAAAGAGATTAAACCAATTATTCAGTTTTCATATGATCTGTCAGCTAGTCATATAGAAAAACTCATCACTATATTTAAACATGAAAACTATATTATACCGAATGGGTTTTCTGAAGCAGATGTTAATATGAATGCACCGAGTTTATTTACAGATTTATTTTGTATAAGCTATGTCAATCATATGGCAAGAGCTGGATTATTAGCCTATGGTGGTTCTCTTGGCATGAGTATTAGAAAAGATATAAGGGATTATTTTATAGAGGGAATCTCTGAAACGACTAAATTATATGATAAAAGCACACAAGTAATGCTAAATAAAGGGATATTTTTAAGAGCACCCTATATACCTGTTCCAACTGAGACGGATTACATAGACAGTAAAAAGTATTTAGGTGGATTTAATCTATTAAGCGACAAGCGTCCTTTAAATGCAATTGAAATTTCTCACTTATATTTAAATATTCAAACCAATCATATAGGGATGAAAATTAGCCTTGCTTTTGCACAGACTTCGCCATTAAAAGAAGTTCAGGACTTTTTGTTAACTGGTAAAGAGATATCCAAAAAACATATGAAAATTTTTATGGATTCTTTGCTTGGTTGTGATATTGAAGCACCCATGTCACCCGATCATGGTATTTCTGATTCCACGACCCAAACGTTTTCAGACAAATTAATCATGTTCCATATGGCATTACTAAGTGCAAGTGGAACTGGTAACTATGCTACTGCAGCCGCAGCTAGTCAACGCAACGATCTAGCAACTAGTTATGAACGCCTATCCCTTGAAATTGCTACATTTGCAAAGTCGGGAGCCGACATTATGATAAAGAATAATTGGCTTGAACAACCACCAGGAACTAAGGATAAAACGAAGTTAGTGAAAAATAAACATGATGGTCATTAAATGTAAAGCCAACTTAAACCGAAGGGAGGTCATTTATTCAATCGAAGAAGTAAATGATTTAGGGGTATATTAATTTTGGGACACTTAACAAGAGTTGTTTTAAGCCTTATTTTAGCGATTTTATTTAAATTACTTATTTAACTACTCTTATTTAAAAAGCAACGCTTTAAAAAGTGATTATGAAGGTCTAGTGAGCATTAGAGAGGAATTTTATCTCTAAAAATGACCACTTTTTTTGTATTTGTATTTCCTTTAATCATCAGCTCAAAAAAACTCCGACTATTTAGCCGAAGTTCATACTCTACAGTAGGTTAATTAAATTTTATTAGTTTGGATTAACTTTATACAGGGGGATTTTATCTATTGCCTGCTTTTTAACAATCTTTTTGTATTCAAATCCTAATAACAAGTGCGGTTCATATCTAATTCTTTTTTTCAAATTCTTTTTTTTGCATTTTTATAATAAATAATGTTTGAAAAGTAGAGTAACCTAAACCTAGGATAGTCAAAACAATACCGCTGTATAGTCCGCGCTTTCTTGCTTTTTCTTGAATGTAGTGAGTGAAATAAGCATTAGAGATGGTGCAAAAAATCATGATACCAATGGTTAATAAAACACGCATATCAAATTTCTCCTTTCTGTAACTTTAGTTTTTCCTAAAAAGATTAAGCTATGAAGGAAAGATTTAAAGAGACTAGTCGCCAATAGTTCTTTAGAATAATGGTTGTTCTTTTGAATTGGATCATTCTGTTTTCTAATTTCAAAAAGCAAAAATTCTATCTTTTGAATGTGGTTACATATTATAATAAAAAAAGGCTACAGATACTTCAGATCTATAGCCTGACCAACTCTTTATAGGGTTGGCTCCCATACTAAAGTATGAAATGACCTCCTACGAATAAATCGAAGGAGGTCATTTTATTTTATTCAAAGAAACATCAACGTTGACCTATTGGTCATTATTTGACCCTGTGGTCAACACTAGTTTAAGAGAGTTACTTTTTATTTTCAATTCCTAATATCTCTCTAGCTAAATGTATATCCATTGCTTGAATTTGTTCTTTTCTTTCCAAGATGGCCTTTTGGAAAGAAGCGATTAGCTTGATTGCTTCTTCCTCCCCTTCTATCTTTAAATGCTTCTCCATTAATGCCCCAATTTGAATGAGTCTTTTTGTTCTAGATTTACGCTCTTTTTCCTTTAATTGATTCGCAAGCCTTTGCTTCTCAGCTTGCATCTTCTTAATCTTTTCATCCATATCTAGCAATCTCTCTTCTTCTGTCTTTCGAGCCATAGCCCTCACTCCCCTTATAACCTTGTTTCCTCCATTATAATCAAATTATAGCTATAACACTAGAATAACAAAGTAGTATCTTCACTCTGCATGTGGTATAATCACCCCAATGAACAAAGTGAAGAAGGGCGCACTTATACAAACTTCGTTTGTGTGCGGTTTGCGTTGCAAACAAAGAGCATATTCGCTTGGTGCGAATACAAAATCAAAACCCTCCATTCGCTAGTGGGCGAATGAGTATCCGCCATAATGCGGATACAAAAAAGGATTCGGAAGATTTTTATAAATACTCGTTGGCAATGTCAGCAATTGTTCAACTTGTCTTTATAATTTCTCCGAATTCATTTTTAAAAAATAAAAAAGGAGTAGATAGCCTTCTACTCCCTTTTTGGTGTGATACATGAATTTCAACAGTTGGCTTTAATATTTTGTTCCATTATGGAGTTTGTTATTCAATTTAAATTTAAAAAGGAGGTACAAGGATATGGCGATCTATCATTTCTCTGCTCAAATGATTTCCAGAGGAAAAGGGCAATCCGCAGTTGCGGCTGCTGCCTATCGTTCTGGTCAGCGTTTAGTCGATGAGCAAACAAATGAAAGTAAGTTTTACAAAAGAGAAGTGCAACCAGAAACCCATATTCTTGCCCCTGAAAAATCGCCAGTTTGGATTCAGAATCGTGAGATTCTTTGGAATGAAGTGGAACATTCCGAGAAAAGGAAGAACTCTCAATTAGCCAGAGAAATCAATGTAGCACTACCTAGAGAACTTTCTCAACAACAACAAACAGAATTAATCAAAGGGTACATCCAGGATCAATTTGTAGATAAAGGCATGGTTGCTGATATCGCTATCCATCGGGATGATGCCAACAATCCTCATGCTCACGTCATGCTGACAACACGAGAAATTTCAGAAGATGGATTTACTACGAAGAATCGTGATTGGAATAAAAAAGACCTGCTGGAGCAATGGAGAGAGCAGTGGTCCGAGTATGCAAACAAAGCATTAGAACAAGCACAAATCAACGAACGAATCACACATAAATCCCATGCAGATCGTGGACTTGAAATCTTACCTACTGTCCATATGGGGCATGTTGCTTCTGATATGGAGAAAAAGGGCATACAAACCGAACGAGGGGCTATTAATCGTGAAGTTCAAAAGCATAATGCGATTGTTTATGACCTTCAAAAGTATCGTCAAGAGAAGCAACAAAGAGAAGCAGCGTTAAAACTGCAGGAGCAAAAGAAGAAAGTAGAATTAACTCCTGAAGAACAAAAAATAGTTATCCTAGCTAAACAGATTATTGGTGATACACCAACTATGACAAGCATTGCTAGCTATAGAAAATCATTAGAAATACAGACCAAAAAACAAAAACAAGAAATAGAATCTATAAAGACACAAAATCATGTCGTTTCCGTAGCTGAACAAGCCGAAAAGCAACTTTCTCATTATGAAAAAACCTTAGAAGAATTAAAGGGAAAACTGGATAAGACAGGATTGTTTAAACGAAAAGAAAAAGAAATTTTACGCAATAAGATTACAGAAGTACAAGGTGAAATTCCAGAGCAAGAACAGCATTTGGCTCAATGCTTAAAAGAAGCTAATTTGGCTAAAGTGGAAGAGATTCCATTTGCTAAAAAGAATTTGAATAAACAACTGAAAGTAGCTACTCAAAAGCTTCAAGAAAACAATCTGACATCCATTGAACAGAAAATAGTTCTAAAGCAAACCGAAGAAATAATAAAGCAGCAAGTCATACGTAAAGTCATTTCTCACTATCCTGAACTTCAAAATGCCGAAAAATTCTTATCGTATGAGACTGCGCAAAAGCTAAATAACCTTAATAAAAAAGCTGAAAAGATTGTCGGTATAGATAGTATTAAATCCACTATTCGTGCTCGGAACAGACATATTGAAGAACATAAAAACTTTTTACAAAAGTTCCAAGTAGGTATTCAGCGAATCCAAAGGGTAGAAAAGTATTTTGATCAATTATTAGAGATTGAACAACGTTTGCAAAAAATTGATAGTAATCCCTTGTTAAAAGGAAAGGTACTTCATTCTGAAACAAATAAGAAAGCCTATGACGACCTTTTAAACATACAGAGTAAGTGCCAAGAATCTTTAAAAAAAGAAGGATTTCGAGATAAAGACCACTTTATTCATAATCGAGATAAGATTCTAAGTAATATGGACTTGAAAGATAAAACAATAAAAGAAATCGAAGATTTACAGTTAGGGAAGCATCAAGGTGGTTATGGAGCAAGCACAGAATTCTTGTCAGCCATCATCCGAGGCCTAGAACAGGCCCGAAACCAAACTCGAGGGGTAAATCCTAATGAGAAGCAAAAACAACGCTTAAAAGGGCAAAGAAATGAGTTGGAACGGTGATTAACACTGATAAAGAGAGTGAGCAATTCATACTTCTTTCATTTCAAACATATTATTGATCATGTAATACCTCCTTATTATGTAATCCTTAACAGAGACAACTGAGGGAGTTGTCTCTGTTTTGATTTTTGTTGTCAAACATGAAACTAACTAGCAATCCGCAGCAATTAAAAGAAAATGAAAGATCGCCGATATCATTATTGTTCCAAGTTTATATGTATTTCCCAAACCTAAAAAGACGGAATTTGCCCAAATATGGCCGAATTCCGTCTTTTGTTTTGTTGGTTGCTTGGGATAAGACGCATTATGTTAACTAACTAGCAAAATACTATCTAATTCTATTAAACACTTACAAAATAAGAATAAGAAAAAAATGTTATTATTAGTTATGATTTCCAACACAACGGGAGTAAAGTATCAACTAAGAAAAGGAGATGATTTCATGAAGCGAATTGATGTTGTTTTACTATTCGTGGTTGTAGTAATCTCGGTATTGCTGTTTCTTCTACTACTTCAAGGAAAATTGTCTAATGGCTATATAGTTCTAATAATATTAGGATTTGGATTAATTGTTGGATTCATTAGACGTTTTTTTTTTAACAACAGAAACTTGATTAGCAAAAAGAAAATTTAAAAAATTGAAGG
>NZ_JBBOTZ010000008.1:0-7458 GCF_038005785.1 Niallia sp. FSL R7-0271
CTTTCCCCTTGTTTTAGGGTGGAGGCTGGCAAGGGGGTGTGGGGGAAGCCCCCGCATAGCGTAGCTAAATGTTGAGTAAAAGAAATTTTTCAGACGGAAGAACTGGCGGTTTTGACGGTACACTAGCACGAGCAAGCCGACTCCTGGAGAACCTCGTTTTAGGTATGTCGGCTTGGCGAAAGTACAGCACCGCCAAAATTTCGGAATGCAAGGGGTAAAGGGTGGAGATTTTTCGGTGGTCTGTCCGAAAAATACTACCCGAACCTTGCGTGGAGAAAAGCCTTTAAAAGATTAAAGTCATATAAAACCTATCCAATGACACACTCGTGTCCTATGTAGCTGTTAAGACACTGTATAATAATCACAAAGGAGATGATGGCTATGGAATTTGAAGATTCAAAGAAAATTATAAAAGGGGAATTTGATATGAACCGCCCTTGGTATGTAGGATTTGAATACAAAAGAGATTTTGAAAAGAAACCTTTATCTTTGGAGGAAAATGAAAAACTGGTTGATGATCTAATCCAGGTCTTTGAAAAGTATGGAATGCAATGGAAAATGAAATAGACCTCCCTTCGGTTGAGAACGTAGGAGGTCTATTTCCGACTAAATATAAGAGCCAACTCTTAAAGAGTTGTTTAGGCTATTGATGTTCCAGCATCAATAGCCTTTTTGTGTCCGATGGTTCGGCTCATAGGACGTCATTTCCCTTTAATTTTATAACACTCATTTAAAAGATACCAATTTTGTATTTTTCCATTTTCGGTATCTTTTTTTCTGCTGGAAGCGCGAAATCAATTTTTGGCAGGTATTACCCTATGTAGGGATTTTTTTTATTTTTTTTTTAGAAATACTTTAATTTTCAACTACGAGTTTCACCTTGTATATAAGAACCACCTTTTAGATTTAGGCACTAGCGTGCCTGTTAAAGCTTAAAAATTCAAAAACAAGCCAAAAAGTGGTCTTCAAAAACGAACAATCTATTAGGACATATTTTTTTCGTCCACCAATAAAAGGATTAGATTTCTTTTTTTAAAAAGTAGAAACGAAGGGAGTGAAATACTTTGGAGTATAAAGATAAAAATAAGCAAATTAAGATTAGTGCTAGGTTTGTATATGCTTTGGGTTTCCTAGTTCCAGTATCAATCTATGCATCAATAGAATTAATTCAACTGTTTCAGCAATAATATTTCCTTTGGATGCCCTTTAGAAGCTCATATTCGTCTTCTAAGGGCATTGTTTTTTAAAAGATGTAACTAAACTAGTAAATGACTTAAATAACCTTAAAACAGCTTTAAAATGAGTTTAAAGCTGTTTTCCTTCTTATCAGGTATTGGGAAGTGTAGGCTGGGGGGAATTGGCGGTAGCCAAGGGGGTTAGCCCCCTATTGCGTATCTTTTTTAGCTGATCCTCACTCTATGAGCGGAAGAACAGCGGTTTTACAGGCTAAACTTTTTAAACAACGAACGACCGGAATTTCTGTCTCATCAGTACATCGGTTGTTCGGCGTAGCCAATGAAGCCTGTAAAATTTCGTAATACAAGGAGAAAAGGGTGGAGATTTTTTGAGTGGCTTTTTCAAAAAATACTACCCGAACCTTGTATGTAGAAAAGCCTTTTGAAAGAAAATATATGATTAATCAAAGTGTAATTGGTAGCCAAAAAAGAGAAAGAAAAACAAGAATATAAAATAAAAGAAGAGAAGGAGAGAGGAGGGTTTAACCCTTGATATGACTGGTTTTTTTAAAAAAAATCCTAATCAGTTCTTACGTTTTTCCTAATCAGTTCTTACGTTTTTCCTAATCAGTTCTTACGTTTTTCCTAATCAGTTCTTACGTTAAAATAAATCTGTATCAGATTAGAATTTATAATCTTTATTATAAAAAAGATTGCTACTTTTCTAATCTGTGGTAGATTAGAATTAGCTAATTAGAATTGATTGGAGGAGAAGTTTTGGTAATGCTGGAAGCGAATAGAAAACAAATGTCACAGTGGCAAAAAGAAATAATACAAGCTACTCAAAAAAAGAGAGTATCAAAAGAAACTGTCGAAAAGATTATGGATTCAACTACTGGTGAAGTTCTACAAGAAAGATTTGTCCAACAAGTTTATCAAGATAAAGAACCTAACTACGTAAAACTATACATAGACAATCTAATCCTTTTAAACGGGCTTCCAAAAGGCACAACAGATACAATTATGGAATTACTCAAATATATGAGTTATGAAAATACAATCATTTTAAATTCCTATATAAAAAAGGAAATCGCTCAATCTTTAGGCTTTAAAACCGTTCAAAGTCTTGATAACAATATCAATAAACTTGTTAAAAAAGGGATACTAGATCGGATTGGTCGAGGAACTTTTAGAGCAAATGCTTTTCTTTTTGGAAAAGGAGATTGGAACGATATTAAACAAATTCGTTTTGAAATTGTCTTTGGTGAAAATGGAATAGAACAAAAAGCAGATTTTGAATACAGAGAAGAAGTAGCAAGCACTTCTGAAAAATAAAAGCCCCTAGTTCTAGGGGCTTTTATCGTTCCATTTCTGACCCTCTTTGTTGTTGAGGAGGGTTTAACTTTCTTAAAGAATTTTTTTGTAATTCTTCCTTTTTTTCATCTAAAATCTTTATCGTTTCTTTATCGACATTCCTTATATTGAGAAACGATTTAATCCGGTCAAATTGGTAACTTAAAGCTTTACCAACTCTTTCTTTCAAAACTTTAATTTCATTGCTAAATTGAATAACTTGTTTTTTCAAAAACTGATTTTCCGATTTCAATTCTCTATTTTCATTTTGATAAGAAAGATTTTCTATTTTTGTCACATCTAGTTCATTTTGCAAAACTTGCTTTTCCTCACGTTCTTGTTTCAACAAGCTTATAGCCTTCTTTTGATTCTTAACAATATCCAATTCTCTTACTAATTCAACTGCTTTATGCTCTGCTAGTTGATGCAGGTTTTCTACGATTTTTTCATTTTCATTTTCAACATCTTTATAATTTTGACGGATTTTATCTTGTCCAACTTGCATTTCAGTTTTCAGCTGCGTGATTTGTTTTTTACTTTTCTCTAACTCCATTTGAAGATCTTCAACCTGAAATTGATAAGCAACACCACTTGTAGCATAATCCATCAAAGTTTGATAATCCTGTTCCTTCATTGTGACCCTTTTTAAAATCTTAGTGGTTTCAATTTTTTCTATAGGTTTTGTATGCTCATGTATCGCTTCAATTCTGCTCATGGTTTGCTCATATTTCTCTTTAGCTTCTTGCTCCATATTTTTAAAAGTTAAAGCTTTATACTTAGCCGATTCTACATGCTTTCGGCTACTTGATACTCCACGTTCTAAATCAAATCCATCCTTCACTAGATGTTCATGAAACTTATCCTGAAGTTCTACTAACTGTTTTTTCTGACCAAAAAAGTCTTTAGCCGATAAACGGCCATCATCCGTAATTGGTACAAAACCCACATGCATATGAGGTGTCTTTTCGTCTTTATGAACCATTGCATAAGCCATATTCTTTTCACCATATGTATTACAAAGAAATTCATAAGCACTCTCAAAGTAACGTCTTTCTTCACTCTCAGACAGTCCTTCAAAGAACTCTTTATCCGATGTAATCATAAACCCTGCTACTCTTACTGCATCTTTTCTAATTGCCTTTCCAGTCGTCACACCTTCCTCAATCATTTTGTTAATTTTTTCGTTATAATCTACAGGCTTTATATTCACCAAATCATAATTTAAGTGAAGCTTTGATTCATCAATATCAGGATTTGTTTGGCTCTCTTTTTCTCTTTGGTTATGTATTTGAATGCCCTTAATCGCAGGCTGTTTTAGTTTCTGCATATGTAAAATTGCATAGCTCATTTTTGGGGGTACAGCTCCTTCTCTAAAATTGAAAGATTTAAGAGAAGTGTAGCACACTACACTTTGCACGCAAAGTTTCATGTGGTCTGCGACGCTAAAATCCACACCTTGGGCTTTGCCCAAACCCACTGGGGAACTCTTCCCCAGACCCCGTTAATCGAACTCCCCAACCCCTCACTCCTTGAGGGGCTCCCTCGCCGGTAGGCAGCTCAAAAGGTGTTGCCTTTTGAGACACCAAGAGGGTCTTGGTGAAGTTAGTCTGTCAACTCCTTATCCTCCCTTCGGTCCGGTACCGTTGACAGACGCCATACGGGGCTCTCTCGCCTTCTTTTGGTGTTTCCCTTAGTTCTTCCCCTGAAAAGTAAAAAAGACGCTTCAAGAGCGTCTCTCGTTATTCTGGAGATCATCATTATTACCCTTATTACTTTTTTGAAAATGTTCTTTGTAGTATAAATAATCAACTTTATGTTTTGTGGACATTAGTTGAGTTGCTAATATTGCGGTGTAAATTGTAGTCAACCCTAGGGCTACTACAGCTAATAAATTCAAATTGCTTTTATTAATGCTACTGTTACTATTCATGCAAGCTCAGCTCCTTTCTTACTAAGTCATCTTCCTAAATTAGATTCCTTAATATCCTGATTTTTTATTCAAATCCAAGTTGCTCTTAAGCGCCTAATGGTTTTTGTGTCAAATACATATTTTGGAATAAAAATAAAAAAGGAGTGACTTTTATGAAAAAAGCTATATTTTCAGTTTCAATAGTGTTCACCCTATTATTATCCACTCTGAATCCAGCAAATGCACAAGACAATAATAATAATAATAATAATGGTGGTGATTTTTTAGATTCAGAAACAAACATATCTTCAAATAACATTGAGTCTGATATGTCTATCTCAGCATCATCGACACCTAGTTGTAACAACGTTTTTACTCATACCGTCGCTACTGTACCGATGCAAGTTGCAAAAGTTACAGGTGACTATAGAGCTCTATCGTGGGGCTTTAATTTAACCACTACATCTAAAAGATTACTTGGTCCAATCGTAATAGTTTCTATGCCTTCTGCAACAATAAATGGACGGGCTATAAATCCTCCTTATTCACCTCATACACGAGAAGTTACATATAATTTTCATGGTAGCTTAAAAAATTACTCCTATATGGGAGGTAGTTATACTCTCAAAAAAGGTGATACAGTTAACCTTAATTGGTATATAACTAAATCTACAGATCCTTCAAAAGGAGCTTATCGATACGTCAGATGTAAAGTCAGTTAATTGTTTTATAATAAACTAACGAGGTCATTATATGGAAATTAAATGGAAAAAAGAAGACGTTACTTTTGACACATTTAAGGAATCTGAAGTATGGGCAGATTCAATATCAAACGAAATATACGGAAGAACTATAGACGGATATATAACTCCTGATTATAAAATAGCTTATGCTCTTTCATTTTTCCTCGCTTCAATTCCTAACTTCATAGTTCATACAAAAGAAAGCGAAGTAAAAGAATCGATTGTTTATAAAGTTTGGGTAGAGGAGAAAAACATTTAATTTTATCCTCCTGTAATAGATTAATCACGAGACACCTTAATTGGTGTCTTTTTATTTTTAATAAAAAAACGTATCTTACAGCAATGATACTTTTCTATAAATAGCTTCTAGAAGCTCATATTTGGATTTTAAGGCTATTATTTTTTTCGAAATGTATTTAAACAAGCAAATAACTCAAACAATCTCTAAAGCCCTTTAAAACGGTTTGAGAGGGGTTTGTCCTTCTTATCAGGTATTGAGCAGTGAAGGTTGGGGTGAATTGGCGAAAGCCAAGGGGGGCTAGCCCCCCTTTTTCGTTTCTATTTTTAATAAAACCTCTGTTTTAGTACGAAAGATCAGCGGTTTTACAGGCTAAACTTTTTTAACAACGAACGACCGGAATTTCTGTCTCATCAGTATATTGGTTGTTCGGCGTAGCCAATAGAGCCTGTAAAATTTCGTAATGCAAGGAGTAAAGGGTGGAGATTTTTTGAATGATCTTTTCAAAAAATACTACCCGAACCTTGTATGTAGAAAAGCTTTTTGATTAAAGAAGAGAGTATTTTTTTCAGAAAACAGCTATAAACCCTTTGATACCAAGGGATATAGCCGTTTTGGGCACTTAACTTTCTTTAAGTAGTTACTTAACTTTTGTTTAGTGCTCACTTAAATTAAAATTAAGTATTTACTAATTTTTCTTCTTAGTTTATATTTTGGATTATTAAGTGATTACTAAATTATAATTTAAGTGAGGAATTGAAATTATGACAGATAAAAACTTGGAATATCATTCTGAAACTCAAACTTTAATAGGTCAGAAAAAAAGAGAATTGGTAGATACTGAAACTGGAGAAGTAATTCACGTAGATCAAATAACAAAAAGAGTTTATGGAACTAAAAACTTTTGGAAAATGTATTTAATGGACTTTCTAACAGTCTTAGGAATTATAGATAATAAACAATTAGACATTTTTATTTACATAGCAGAAAATACAAACCAAGCGAATAATCTTTTTATTGGGACATATAAACAAATTGCAAAAGATGTTGGTGTATCTGAACCAACAATTGCAAAACTAATGAAAAAACTTCAAGAAAACAACTTCATTAAGAAAAAACAAAATGGTGTTTATATTGTAAATCCAAATATTATGATGAAAGGTAACGATACAAAAAGACAAATTCTTTTGAGTTATTATGAAGAAGAAAAACCATTAAATTCAATTGAAGTTTTAAGAGGAAAACAAAAAGCACTACCTGAAGAAATACAACAAAATGAAATGAAAAAATTGGGGATGAAATAATGATTGAAGGATTAGAATTAACGATTTATTTAAATGATGAAGATATCTCCTTTAGTTTGTCTCCGACACAAACAGAAGTAATATTTAAAGCTTTAGGAATACATATTGATACTAAAGATCAAACAGTTACATCTTTTAGCGATAACAGTTTAAAGAAACATATTCTTCCAAAAATAAATTTTGTACCAATTGACTAATGAAACCTCCAAAGGAGGTTTCATCTTTTATTTTAGTTTCCAATTCATTTCATATTTTTCAAATACCTCGATAAGATTCTTTAATAATTGTTCATTTTCTTCCCAAGATAAAGGCTTTTTTTCATAATCTCGATTATATTCAAATGTCACATTCCACGTACGATTACAGTCCAATGTTCCTTCAATAATTTATCTTGACCTTTCCAATTCATGCATTATCGATCCATCTCCATTCCTCTTGTTATTCTGGAGATCATCATTATTACCCTTATTACTTTTTTGAAAATGTTCTTTGTAGTATAAATAATCAACTTTATGTTTTGTGGACATTAGTTGAGTTGCTAATATTGCGGTGTAAATTGTAGTCAACCCTAGGGCTACTACAGCTAATAAATTCAAATTGCTTTTATTAATGCTACTGTTACTATTCATGCAAGCTCAGCTCCTTTCTTACTAAGTCATCTTCCTAAATTAGATTCCTTAATATCCTGATTTTTTATTCAAATCCAAGTTGCTCTTAAGCGCCTAATGGTTTTTGT
>NZ_JBBOTZ010000009.1:0-5827 GCF_038005785.1 Niallia sp. FSL R7-0271
ACGTTCAGAACGGATATGGAGACGACTGTTTCTGTTTTTCTCCAGGAGTCCTGGGCGTTCTGCTTCATGCTGATTTTTGACTTGGTTAAATTCCTTTTCGGTACCAAATTTGAGCTTTTCACGGTGATAATCAAGCTTTTCATGGTGGAACTTGATTTCATTTTTAGCGTTAGAAATGCTTTGTTCGGCTCTTTCTTTTGTGAGTCGATTTTCCTTTAATTTCAATGGGTTGAACCAATTAATATTTTCAATTCGCTTTTCTGCTTCCTGAATTTGTTTTTCGAAAGAGTGAATCCATCTGAAATGTTCGGAAGCTCCTCGGATAGTTTCATCTTTCCAACGGATATAGCTATCATTTTTATTTAATCGTTCATCCCACTTATCAAGTTGTTTTTGTCTTTCGGCAATTTTCGACAAAGTTGGTTCAGCCTTTAAAACTTTAGAAGCATTTTGTAAATCAACACGTTCTGCATCCGTATTAAAGCGTTCAGCTTTTTGCTTTTGTTCCTGCTGGCGAGCCTTCTCTTGCTCTAATGCTTGTTTTTCTTCACGGTATTTTTGTAGATCCACGACAAGAGCGTTGTATTCTTGACGGTCACGGTTGATATTTCCCTTTTCCGTTTGAACTCCACGCTTTTCCATCTCATGTGCAACGTGGCCAAGATGAACAGTTGGAAGTTGTTCTAGTCCACGTGCTTCATGAGAAAGGTGAGAAATTCGCTCTTGAATCCCTTCTCTTTCTAAGGCTTTATTGGCATGGTTTGCCCATTCTTCTCGCCATTGTTCCAAAAGTTCTTTTTTGTTCCAGTCACGATTTTTCGGACCGAATCCATCAGCCGTAATTTCTCTAGTCGTCAACATGACATGGGCATGAGGATTTTCTTTATCGTCTCTATGTATCGCAATATCAGCAATCATGCCTTTATTTACGAACTGTTCTTGAACATAGTTTTTAATTAATTCTTTTTGTTGGTCATTGCTTAACTCTCTAGGTAAAGCAATATTTATTTCTCGTGCTAATCGTGCGTCTTTTCTCTTTTCGGATTGCTCGACTTCATTCCAAAGACGCTCCCGATCACGCACCCATTCAGGAGAATTGGAAGGGGAAAGAATCATAGTATCCGGTTGCACTTCTCGAACATAGTATTTGGTTTCACCGGTGCGTTCATCTGTTAAACGTTCACCTGAACGATAAGAAGCAGAAGCAACAGCCGATTGTCCCTTCCCTCTTGAAATAACCTGTGCTGAAAAATGATAGATTGCCATGATTCTCACCTCTCTTTCGTCGCTACGCGAATCCCATTTTGACCGAAACGGAAAAGGAAGTACCGAAGGTGGTTCCTTTTCTGTTTTGGCTTCGCCGATAGGCGATTTGTCTTTTGTTGCTTTAGCAACTTGCCGATTTCGGCAAAGGGTTTTTTCTTTTTGTTGCGAAGCAACCGCACAACATCGGTACGATGTGTAAGTGCGCCCTTGCCCTTCGTTCTTCGGGAATCATTGCCACACCTCATTGGGGCGATTCCCTGCTTCTGTCTAGTATTCTAGCAGAAAATTAGGTATAATAAAAGCAAAATATGGCAATGCAGGAGGGTTTTAGAATTGGCACGTAAAACGGACGCAGAACGTTTACAAGAATTAGAGGAAAAAATGGAGCAGATTAAGGCGAGAAAGCAACAAGTTGCGAGCCGAATTGCTCAAAAAGAAAGAAAAGAACGTACACGTCGATTGATTCAGGTAGGAGCCATTTTTGAAAAATATTTTGATATTGTTGGTGAGGATCAAGCTGAAAAAGTAGCCTACGGAATGAAAGATGCAGTAGAGAAACACAAAGATAAATTATTAAATATTGATGTGGAAAAATCGAAGGAACACAACAAGCTAGTTTATGAGGTTCAGGAAGAATGCTTAATCATGCCAGAAGGCGAAAAAGCCCCTTACCAACCTTAATGCCTTTATGGCATTTTTCGTTGCCTTCATGGCAACGGTTATTCTTTAGGAGGTGGGAATTTGATTTGTTCATATTGCCAAACAAAAAATAGTGAATCCGCAAGCGAATGCGATTTCTGTCAAGCTCCCTTGAAGATGGAACGACCTTCACTGAACAAAGAAGTATTTGAAGAAGATTACGAGAAACCGTTTCCTGTACTGGTGACTTATCATACATATCACTTGTTACTGCTGCTAAAAAGGGTCAGAGAAGAAAGAACAAAATGTTACCACCTCATGAGAACCGTTCAGAAGGGCTCAAATTTGATTGAAATAGATTCAGATACTTTAGCCTTTGCTGAAAGCGAATATAGGCTTTATACGGCTCGTATGAGGGTTATAGAGGGTATCTTGATTGATAGGATGGGTTATAAACCGAAACGAGTTGACGATAAATTACTTGTGAGCCTTCAAGGAAAGATTGAAAATGGGTAGTAAAAAAGGAGTTTTATTGATATTGTCGAAATTAGACATAAGAAAAACCGCCTAAAGCTTTGGACGGCTGGCGGTTTCTCAAATACTACATAGGGATTAGTCCCTTTATTTGATTTGTTATATTTATATTCTAGCATATCGGGACTAATTCCTGCTACATAAGGGAGAGAAAAAGTAGTGGGAAAAAATGTTGTGAATTTTAGAGAAGCTGAAAGAAAAGCGAGATTAAGAGATTTAGAGAATGAGAAAATTTTAACTGATGAAGAAATGGCAATAGCTCAAGAACTTCAAGCAAAAGCGAATGCTAGAGGAATGAAGCTTGTGCCTGAAAGAAAGATAAAAAACAAAGCTAAATTTGCTCAATTTATTCAAGAGAATTGGGAGTATTTAAACTCTGAAAAATATTTAACACCCGCAGAAAAAACATTTTTATTAGATATAATGCCGTATGTCGGTTTTAAAACGAATTGTTTGGTTGAGGATATAAATGCAAAGGCACAAATGCCTTTAACACAAGAAGGATTAGCTTTACGGACTGGTAAGCATAAATCTGATGTTTCTAAGCTTTTAAAGCGTTTAGAGAAAAAATATGTAATATTTCGTGGGCAAACTGGTTCAGAAGAATATAACGCTATTTCTCACTCAATTTATATCAATCCAAATATTTTATATTGTGGCGATCGTGACAATGTTAGTGAACATCTTTACACGATGTTTCCTAAACCACCTAAGCAATTAAAAGCTCTTCCAGTTGATTTATTACCTCGTTTAACAAAAAGCAAGAGCCGAAAATAATCGGCTCTTTTTTATATTTTCATAGTTGGTAAAATCACCAACTAATGTTGGTAAAATTACCAACTATGAAAAGTCCCAAAAAACTATATATATCAAGGGTTTAACCCACTTTTAAAAACTTGTCCCTTCTCACTCTCTATGTTATGCAGTATTTCGCCTTTATTTTCCACTCCTGATTTTATGTGTTTTTCGTTATTAGCCTAAAGGCAAAAAGGTTGCCATTAAGGCAACCAAAAACCTTGTCTGTAAGGGGGGCGAAAGACCCCTTTATTTTAGTTTGCTATATACTGCGATATACGTTATTTTAGGGGTAGAGTCCTGAAAATGCGGATTTACAACGGTAATGTAATTTTCACCCATAAATAAAGCCGATTTTAAGAAATCGACTGTTGAACTAAAGCTCCCTTTACTTTAAGTACATTTCTTCACAATCTTTAGATTAATTTATTGGATTATTTTTATGTGAAAGAGTGATATTAAATAAGAGCTTTAATTCGATTGACAAAAAAACCGTCCAGACGGTATATTATATGTATCTAAGTTATGGAGGTTATTATGTCTATTTCAAAGCATGCTAATAAGAAAAAAAATATATTGATTGCTGCATCTGAAATTGTAAAAGAAGAAGGAGTTGTCAAACTCACATTAGAGGCAGTCGCCCAAAGAGCTGGCGTGAGTAAAGGTGGATTATTATACCATTTTCCTAGCAAGGAAGCATTAATTAAAGGAATGGTGGAAGATTGGATAAATAATTATTTCGAATGCATTAATACGTTAGTTAATAACGACGATGATAACGCAATAGGAAAATGGAATAGGGCTTATCTTAAATCTACATTTTCCGATTTAGAAAACAATAATCTAAATTCCGCACTAATGGCTGCTATGTTTATTAATCCAGATTTATTAGATGAATTCCGGCAGAGATACGATATTTTGCATACAAAGTTAATAACTGATGGAATTGATCCTGTCAAAATAACAATTACAAGATTATCCATAGATGGTCTTTGGTTTTCAGAAATATTTGGAATGGCACCATTAAATGAAGAACTAAAAACACAAGTTTTTGATGAACTAATAAACATGATTCAGGAGGACGAATAATGTCATATCTATATTTAGCACTTGCAATAGTGGGGGAGATTATTGGCTCTTCCCTATTAAAAGCATCTGAAGGCTTTTCAAAACTCTATCCTACAATAGGGGTAATAATAGCTTTCGTTGGTTGTTTTTTCTTTTTATCCTTGTCGCTAAAAACAATCCCCTTAAACACTGCATATGCATTATGGGCAGGTTTAGGACTTGTTTTGACTACAGTAATTTCAGTTTTAGTTTGGAAGGAAAAACTTAACATGGCTAGCATTGCAGGAATAACACTGATTCTTGTAGGAGTTGTAATATTGAATTTGTTTGGACCAGGACATGGAGAATCTGGTCATGAAGCAAGCGAAACTATTACAATGAATGAGACAATGGAATAACACATAAAAAAGTCCTTCTTAATAAAGAGAAGGACTTTTTAGCTTAATTAAGGGTATTTTTTGAAGTCCTTATTCAACAAACCTGCGTACGTTAGTTTAAGTGTATCACTTCACAATTCCAATAGAGTAGAGTTTATTGAGACATAATGAAATTAGCGTTTTAAATGACTTCTGACTGTCTCATAAGACTTGTATCAAATGCTTACCGTTGTAAATCCGCATTTCCCTGACGCTACCCCTTTTATAAGCAATAAAAGGATTGGAGTGGATGAAAAATGTTAACTCTTAGTCTTATTTTTAGCGGACTTGCAATTGTCGGTAATGTCGCAACGCTTATTATTAACCGTAAAACGAAAAAATTAATGAACTCCTACAACTAAGCAAAACCTGAAGGTTATGAGGTTGCCATTAAGGCAACCATTTTTGTTTTTAAGGAGGAATTACATTTCTAGTTCCATTCCTTGAGAGCGTGTTCTTGTTCTACTTTTCCCTCTTGCTCGTTGTTGCTGTTGCTGACGTTGTTGTTCCCTAGTCATTTCTCGTCCTGCCTGTTCAATGCCTTTCATAATTGCGTCTAACAAGCCAAGTCCTTTTTCTTGGGATTGAATTTGCCCTTTAAATTCAGGAACTCTAGTTTCTATTTTGCTTAATTGATCAACCTGTTTCTTAAAGTCGGCTCTTCCAGTAATGCCTTCCTTCTGCATGTAGTTCTTATAACTATCACGGGCGGTTACTGCATTGTCGTATTCTCGTTTTGCTGATTTGGAAACAAGCATTTTCCCTTTCAGGAATGGATTATTTTCATATTTTTCAGTGATGGCTTGGTATTTCTCGAAATCTTTTAAATAACTTTCTGCACGCTGCAAGCGTCCCTTTGTTTGTTCTACACGAGAAATTTCTCCTTGGAGCCTTTGAATTTCTTGCTTTCGATTATTTAGGGTTTTTTCAATTACCTCAATTGGGACGGCTTTTTTTGTTCCAGACTTATCGTACTGGTAATTAATTCTTACAATGCTCTCAGCCGTTTTAAAGCTCATATAACGCATTTCAGGACGTTCAGGATATAAAGAAGCAGTCCGACGTACAAAAGCGTTTTTAAGGGCATTCTCGGCTTTTTGAAGCACATC